>NZ_JACIBG010000003.1:0-830868 GCF_014195185.1 Variovorax atrisoli
TTATTGCGGGCTGGATAGCCCAAGGAGGAGCACAGGGTCTACCGAACGGGCTCCCTTCAGCGCTACGGGAGCGGATGAACAATATCAGGAGGAGGCCGAAGGCCGGGGGACATTCGCGGAGCAAGGTACCCCGTCGGCGTGAGCGCGCCCTGAACGACGAGGAACGCACGACCCAGCGGAGCAAAGCGAAAGTCCGCCGCCTGTGCTGCAATCCTCCGATGCCTGCCCCGACCCTCGACGACCTGCGCCGCTACGCAGTCGCGCGCACTCTCTTCAAGCCCACGACACTGCCCGCCGCGATCCGCCGGCTCGGCTTCGTGCAGGCCGATCCGATCCGCGCCCCGGCGCGCGCGCAAGACCTGACGCTGCGCCACCGCGTGAAGGACTACCGCGCGGGCGATCTCGAAAGCCGCTACACACGCCTCGCGATCGAGGAAGACTGCCTCGTCAACTACGGCTTCCTGCCGCGCGAGCATCTGGCGCTGATGCATCCGCGCGAGGCCAAGCGCGCATGGGACGCTGACACCCGGCGCAAGGCGGCCGACGTGCTCGCCTACGTGAAGGAGCACGGCCCGGTGCATCCGCGGCAGGTCGAGCAGCACTTCGCGCACGGCCGCGTCAAGAACTACTGGGGCGGCTCCAGCAACGCGACCACGCACCTGCTCGACGGCATGCACTACCGCGGCATGCTGCGCGTGGTGCGGCGCGACAGCGGCACGCGCGTCTATGAGGCGGTGACGCACGTGCCTGCGGACGACAGCCCTGCCGGGCGCGCTCGCCGCGCGGCGGCGCTCATCGAACTGGTGGTGCGCAAGTACGCGCCGCTGCCCGCATCGAGCCTCACGTACCTCGTGCGCCTGCTCGGCTACGGCGCGCCGCATCTCTCGGCGCAGATGCAGGCGGCGCTGCGCATCGCGCGCGAGGAACTCGCCAGCTGCAGCATCGAGGGCACCACCTGGTTCTGGCCCGCCGACGAGAACCCGGCCTCGCGCCGCCACGCACCCGACGACGCGGTGCGCCTGCTCGCGCCCTTCGACCCTGTCGTGTGGGACCGCCGCCGTTTCGAGCTGCTCTGGGGCTGGACCTACAAGTTCGAGGCCTACACGCCAGCGCCGAAGCGCCAGTTCGGCTACTACGCGCTGCCGATGCTGTGGCACGACCGCGTGATCGGCTGGGCCAACGTGAGCGCGCCGGAAGGAAAGCTGCAGCCGGCCTTCGGCTTCGCCGACAGGAAGCCGCGCGATGCGGCCTTCCGCGCGGCGCTCGACGAAGAACTGCAGCGCATGACGCGGTTTCTGGCCGGGCGTTGATGTCTTTCTTCCTATAATCCGGCCGCTCAGCCAGCCGCCCGCAACGGACGTGCAAGCCGTCTTCGAAGGAACGAAGACCGCAGCCGAAAAAGCTGCCCGCGACGACGCAACAAGAACCCACAAAACCCACCGGCCGCCAGCCCGAAGCGAGCCGCCGGTTTGCGCTCGTCCGAACCGAATGGATCAGAGACGAGAAGCCATGGCGCGCCCGCATCCGGCGCGCGCCGCAGCCACTCCCCCCAAACGCAGGACACAGGAGAAGCTGCACATGACATCGAAGAAGCATCGGCGCCCGGCTTGGCGCCCCAACCCGCAAATTTCACATGCCCGCCGCGCCACGCTCGCGGCGACCGCCATGGCGCTGGGCGCCGCCGTGCCGGCCTACGCCCAGGAAAAGGACGAATCCGCCGAGACCCGCAAGGCCCTGCCCACGATCACCGTGACGGGCGACGCAGTCGAAAGCGCCACCGGCCCGGTGACCGGCTTCGTCGCCAGGCGCGGCGGCACCGCCACCAAGACCGACACGCCGCTGATCGAGACGCCGCAGGCCATCTCGGTGGTCACGCGCGACCAGATGGAGGCGCAGAGCGCGCTCACGCTGCGCGAGACCACCAACTACACGGCCGGCGTGGTGTCGAGCTACTTCGACAGCCGCGTCGACTCCTTCAAGGTGCGCGGCGGCGAGGCCATCCAGTACCTCGACGGGCTGCAGCGAAGCTACGGCACCTACAACACCACGCGCGCCGATCCGTACACGCTGGAGCGGGTCGAGCTGCTGCGCGGGCCCTCTTCCGTGCTCTACGGCCAGGGGGGCATCGGCGGCGTGCTGAACCTGGTGTCGAAGCGCCCGCAGGCCGAGCTGCAGCGCGAAGTGCAGGTGCAGCTGGGCAGCCACAACCGCAAGCAGGTCGCGGCCGATTTCACCGGGCCGCTGGACACCGAGGGCAAGTGGCTCTATCGCCTGGTGGCCGTCAACCGCGACAGCGGCACGCAGGTCGACCACGTGCCCGACGACCGCATCCTGCTCGCGCCCTCGCTCACCTGGCGCCCGAACGCCGACACCTCGCTCACGCTGCAGGCGCTCTACCAGAAGGACAAGAGCGGCTCGCTGATCGGATTCTTCCCGTGGCAGGGCACGCTGCTGCCGTCGCTCTACGGCCAGATTCCCACCTCGACCTTCACCGGCGAGCCGGGCTTCGACCGCTACGACACGCGCAACACCTCGCTGGGCTACCTGTTCAGCCATCGCTTCAACGACACCTGGACCTTCAGGCAGAACCTGCGCTCGACCGAGAGCAAGGTGGTCTACAACACCTCGTACACCAGCTTCACCGCCAACAGGCTCACCGGCCGCCCGGCGCGCCCGGTGTTCAACGCCGACCAGCGCACCATCGAGCGCGACCTGGTGGTGCAGCTCAACGGCGGCAAGATGCTGCTGCTCGACAACCAGGCAGAGGCCCACTTCAAGACCGGCGCAGCCGAGCACACGCTGCTCGTCGGCGCGGACTTCCAGCGCAACGAGACCTCGCAGCTCACGGGCCGCGGCCGCGCCGGCGCGCTCGACGTGTATGCGCCGGTGTACGGCAACTACACGCCGCCCGCATTCCTCACGCGGCAGCCCGCTGTGGTGCAGAAGCAGGCCGGCATCTACGTGCAGGATCAGGTCAAGTACGGCCGCTGGGTCGGCCTGCTGGGCCTGCGCCACGACAAGGCCACCACCGACACCGAAGGCCGCCCCGCCGTGGCGGTCGACGACAAGGCGACCACCAAGCGCGCCGGCCTCGTCTACCTGGCCGACGGCGGCTGGGCTCCGTACCTGAGCTATGCGGAATCGTTCCTGCCGCTGGGCGGCGCGGACGTGAACAACACGCCCTTCAAGCCCCAGCGCGGCAAGCAGTGGGAAGCCGGCGTGAAGTGGGAGCCTGAAGGCCAGCGCACCTCGTTCATGGCGGCGGTGTACGACCTGCGCGACACCAACCGCAAGACCACCGACCCGACCAACCCGCTCAACAGCATCCAGCTCGGCGAGGTGCACGTGAAGGGGCTGGAGCTCGAATACAAGGGCAGCATCGGCCGCGACTGGGACTGGGTCGCCTCCTACGCCTACACCGACGCGCGCGTCTCGCGCAGCAACGGCACCGACCTGGGCAAGCGCATCTCGGGCGTGCCGAAGCACACGGCCTCGGCCTGGCTGATGCGGCGCTTCTCCATCGGCGGCGTGCCCGCCTTCTCCGTGGGCGGCGGCGTGCGCTACATCGGCAAGTCGTGGGATGGCATGGACGCCAACCCGGTGCCCTCGGTCACCCTGCTGGACGCGATGTTCGCCTGGGACAACGGCCCGCTGCGCCTGTCGCTCAACGTGGGCAACCTGACCGACAAGGTGCAGCTGACCACCTGCCTGGCGCGCGGCGACTGCTTCTACGGCCAGCGCCGTACCGTGACTGCGGCGGCCACGTATCGCTTCTGAAGAAAATCCCCGCCCGGGCGAAGGTCTGGCGCGGGGGCGACAGGCTCCCTCCGGGGCCGACACCTAGAATCGGCCCCGCTGTCCGGCTCGCCGGGCGGCAAGCGTTCTCAGGGCGGGGTGAAACTCCCCACCGGCGGTGATGGCGGTGTCTTCCGAAAGGAAAAGCCGCACAAGCCCGCGAGCGCCCGGAGCTTGCAACGAGCTTCGGGGTCAGCAGATTTCGGTGCGATTCCGAAGCCGACGGTCACAGTCCGGATGAAAGAGAGCGCGAAATGCGGGCCTGCCCGCGCGTCCGGCTTCGGCCCGCGCGCGAGCTGCCTTGCGGTTTCGTGCGCCCTGATTCAGGAAACCTGCTTTCTCAGAGGCACACCATGAGTCAGATCAACGACCTTCCCCTCTCCGCCGTCACCGCGTCGGGTTCGCCACGCGGCACGCGCATCGCCTTCGTCGAGGCGCAGTGGCATTCCGACATCGTCCACCAGGCGCGCGACGCCTTCCTCGAGGAGATGGAGCGCCTGGGCGTGGCGCGCGATCTCATCGACATCTTCGACGTGCCGGGCGCCTTCGAGATCCCGCTGCACGCCAAGCGCCTTGCCAACTCCGGCAAGTACGCAGCCATCATCGGCTGCGCGCTGGTGGTCGATGGCGGCATCTACCGCCACGAGTTCGTGGCGAACACGGTGGTCAGCACGCTGATGTCGCTGCAGCTGGAGACCGACGTGCCGATCTTCTCGGCCGTGCTCACGCCGCATCACTTCCACGAACACGTGGAGCACCGCAAGTACTTCCACCGCCACTTCGCGGTCAAGGGCACGGAAGTGGCCGAGGCCTGCGTGAAGACGCTCGAAGGGCTGAAGAAGGTGGACGCGCTCCTGGCCGCCTGACCTACGTGACAAGGCCGGCGGGCCTGCGTAACCTGCGCGGATGACCAGCCCGTCCGCCTCCGCACGCGAAGACCGCTACACCCTCTACGGCGCGCCCGGCTCGGGCGCCACGCCCATCCACGCCGCGCTCACGCTGATCGGCGCGCAGGTCGAGACCATCGACATCGCCCCCTGGGAGGGCGATGTCGAGCGCGAGCGCGTCGCCGGCGTCAACCCGATGCGGCAGGTGCCGGCGCTCGTGCTGCCGTCGGGCGAGGTGATGACCGAGAGCGCGGCCATCCTGATCTGGCTGGGCGACCGCTATCCCGAGGCGCAGCTCTGCCCCGCACCCGACGACCCGCTGCGCGCGCGCTACCTGCGCTGGATGGTCTACCTGCCGGCCGCCATCTATTCGATGTTCTGGGTGCGCGACGAGCCTTCGCGCCTCGTGCCCGACCCGGCCGCGCAAGCCGCGATGCTCGAACGCACCGCCGAGCGCATCGCGCATTGCTGGCAGCTGATGGATTCGCAGATCGACGAACCAGCGCCCTACCTGCTGGGCGAGAAGATCAGCATGCTCGACCTGTACGTGACCGTCGTGTCGCGCTGGACGCCGCGCCGCCGGCGCTTCTATCGCGTGGCGCCGCGCATGACGCAGGTGGTGCGCCGCGTGGATGCCGATCCGCGCCTGGCGGAGTTCTGGGCGGCGCGCTTCCCGTTCTCGATGGACGCGCAGGAAAGCTGAGCCCTCGGCCGCCGCCATCGGGTTTCCTATCATCGGCACCATGACCGCACGCACCCCGACCACCGCCTACCCGATGACGATCTACCACAAGCCCAACTGCAGCACGTCGCGCAACGTGCTGTCGTTGATCCGCGAAAGCGGCGTGGAGCCCGAGATCGTTCTCTATCTTGAAACACCGCCCTCGAAGAAGAAGCTGCGCGAGCTTTCGAAGGCCATGGGCATGGGCGCGCGCGATCTGCTGCGCACCAAGGAAGCGCCCTACGAGGAACTGAACATCGCCGATCCGAAATGGACCGACGACCAGATCTTCGACTTCATCGTGGAGCACCCGATCCTGCTGCAGCGGCCCATCGTGGTGTCGCCTCGCGGCACGTTGATGTGCCGGCCGTGGGAGCGCGTGCGCGAGATCCTGCCGGCCTGAAGCCTCAGCTCGCGAGGTCCTGCGCGAGACCCCAGGCGACGTGCTCGCGCACCAGCTCGCTCGGGTGCTCGGCACGCGTCGCCAGCGCTTCCTTCGCACCGCCCTCGCCCGAACGCACCGCATTGCCCAGCGCCACCGCGATGTTGCGTAGCCAGCGTTCATGACCGATGCGGCGGATCGGACTGCCTTCGGTGCGGCGAAGGAAATCCTGCTCGGTCCATGCGAACAGATCGGCCAGGGTGCGGCCGGTGAGTTCCTGGCGCGCGTCGAAGTCGGGCAGCGTGCTCTTCTTCGCGAACTTGTTCCAGGGGCAGATCAGCTGGCAATCGTCGCAGCCGTAGATGCGGTTGGCCATCAGCGGGCGCAGCTCGAGCGGGATGGGCCCGCCATGCTCGATGGTGAGGTACGAGATGCAGCGGCGTGCGTCGAGCCGCTTCGGCGCGATGATGGCCTGCGTCGGGCACACGTCGATGCAGGCGCTGCAGCTGCCGCAGTGCGCGGTGACGGGCCCGCTCGGCGGCAACTCCATGTCGACGTAGATCTCGCCCAGGAAAAACATCGAGCCGGCGTCGCGGTCGAGCACCAGCGTGTGCTTGCCGCGCCAGCCCTGGCCGCTGCGCGAGGCCAGCTCGGCCTCGAGCACGGGGGCCGAATCGGTGAAGGCGCGGTGCCCGAAGGGGCCGACCTCCTCGGCGATTTGCTCCGCCAGCTTCGCGAGCCGGTTGCGCACCACCTTGTGATAGTCGCGCCCTCGCGCATAGACCGAGACGATGGCCTCGCCGGGACGCTTGAGGCGGTCGAACTCGATAGCCTGCCACTCGGGCTCGGTGCTGCGCGGCAGGTAGTCCATGCGCGCGGTGATCACGCTCACCGTGCCCGGCACCAGCTCGGCCGGACGCGCGCGGCGCGCGCCGTGCGTTGCCATGTATTGCATCTCGCCATGGAACCCATGGGCCAGCCATTGCATCAGACCGGCCTCGGCGCTCGACAGATCGACGCCCGCGATTCCGATTTGGGAGAATCCGAGTTCCCTGGCCAAGGCCTGAATACGAACAACGAGTGGATGGCTGACGATCACTTGCCGATTGTAGAAACGCACAAGAGCACCCGCAGCCTGCGCTGGTGCAGCGAAGCCGACACCGAAGCATTCGCGCAGAAGCTGGCCTCGGCACCCGCGTTGAGCAATGCCTTCATCGAACTGCATGGCGACCTCGGCGCCGGCAAGACCACTTTCGTACGCCACCTGCTTCGCGCCCTGGGCATCTCCGGACGCATCAAGAGCCCCACCTACGCGGTGGTCGAGCCCCACGAGGCGCCCGACGGGCTGCAGATCTTCCATTTCGACTTCTATCGCTTCGCCGATCCGCGCGAATGGGACGACGCCGGCTTCCGCGACATCTTCGCGGGACCGGGCCTCAAGCTGGCCGAATGGCCGGACAACGCTGCGGGCCGTACGCCAATTGCCGACCTCGCTATTAAAATAGAAGCAATGACTGACGACACACGCAGCGTGACCCTCCTGGCGAACACCGCTCGCGGCAGCGATCTGCTGGCGCGCATCGCCGCATGAAGGCGGCCGGCCTGAAACGGCGCGTGCTGCTGCAAGGCGGCAGCATCGCGCTGATGCTCGGCGTGCACCAGATCGCGCGCGGCGCCACCATCCTCGCCGTGCGCGTGTGGCCCGCCGCCGACTACACGCGCGTGACTATCGAGTCCGACGCACGCCTGAACTCGCAGCAACTCGTGGTGGGCAGCCCGCCGCGGCTTGCGGTCGACATCGAGGGCATCGACCTCAACCCCGAACTGCGCGAGCTCGTCGGCAAGATCAAGCCCGGCGACCCGTACATCAATGGCCTGCGCGTCGGCCAGAACGCGCCGAAGGTGGTGCGCATCGTGTTCGACCTGAAGCAGGCCGTGGTACCCCAGGTGTTCTCGCTCGCGCCCGTGGCCGCCTACAAGCACCGGCTGGTGCTCGACCTCTATCCCGAGCAGGCGATCGACCCGATGGAAGCGCTGATCGCCGAGCGCCTGCGCGATGCGCCGCGCAGCTCCGGTGGCGGCTCCGCGGTCGCCGTCGCGCCGCCGGCAACCGCGCCTGCGCCCGCCGCGGATCCACTGGGCGACCTGATGGCGCAGCAGTCGATGCGCCCCGGTCCGCAATCGCCGCCGCCCGCATCAACGGCCGGCGGCGACAGGCCCTCGATGCCGCCGCCCCCGCCCGTGGTGGCCGCGGCGCCGCCCGCCAGGCCCCCTATGCCGTCCGCGCCGCCCGTGCCACCCCCGCCACCGGTGGCCGCCACGGCCAATCGCACCGACCGAATCATCATCGTGGCGCTCGACCCCGGCCATGGCGGCGAAGACCCCGGCGCCATCGGTCCCAACGGCACGCGCGAGAAAGACATCGTGCTGCAGGTGGCCCACCGCCTGCGCCAGCGAATCAACGCGAGCAGCGTGAACGGCAGCCCCATGCGCGCCTTCCTCACGCGCGACGCCGACTTCTTCGTGCCGCTGGGCGTGCGCGTGCAGAAGGCGCGGCGCGTGCAGGCCGACCTGTTCGTGAGCATCCACGCCGACGCCTTCACCACCCCCGCTGCGCGCGGCGCCAGCGTGTTCGCGCTGAGCCAGAGCGGTGCCTCCAGCAGCGCTGCGCGCTGGCTCGCCAACAAGGAGAACGACGCCGACCGCGTCGGCGGCGTGAACGTGGGCAACCACGAGGCCCAGGTGCAGCGCGCGCTGCTCGACATGAGCACCACCGCGCAGATCAACGACAGCCTCAAGCTCGGCGGCGCGATGCTCGGCGAGATCAAGGGTATCGGCGCGCGGCTGCACAAGGGCCAGGTCGAACAGGCCGGCTTCGCGGTGCTGAAGGCGCCCGACATTCCGAGCGTGCTGGTGGAGACCGCCTTCATCAGCAATCCGGAAGAAGAAGCCAACCTGCGCCGCGTCGACTACCAGGAGAACCTGGCCGATGCGCTGATGCGCGGCATCCAGCGCTACTTCGCGCAGAACCCGCCGCTGGCGCGCAGCCGGCAGCTCTAGCCGCCGGGCGGTGACAGCCGGCGCCGGCCGGTTGTAGGGCCAAAGCATGCACTCCTGTCCCACGCGGTTCGCCCCGCGAGTCCGCACAGGCACGTGCGGCAGGTTCCTACACGGCGCCCAAGGGTGTTCTGGACATGATGAACCATCACTCATCGAAAGGTGGAAATCATGAAGACACGTCTCTGGATCGCTGCAGCCGCAGCCACTTCCGTCTTGACGATTGCGGGTTGCGCAAGCGGCCCCAATCAGAACCTCGGGACCGGGGTGGGCGCAGTGGGCGGCGCACTGGTTGGCAATGCCATCGGCGGCAATACCGCGAGCACCGTGGGCGGCGCGGCCATCGGCGGCATCATCGGCAACCAGGTCGGCCGCAACGCCGACGAACGCAACTATTACAACCAGCAACGCTATCCGCGCGGCAGTGGCTACTACCCGGGCAACGGCCCGAACTACTGACACACGGCCTGGGCAGCAGGCCTGAATTGAAAAGCGCGCCCGAGGGCGCGCTTTTTCATGGATGGATGGAAGGTATCGAAGATCAGGCCTGCGAAGCCTGCTGCGCCTCGCGCGCCTTCTCGGCCTTCGAGGCCTTCCACGCGCCATAGATGGCCAGGAGGCCCGGCACGAAGATCAGCGCCCAGATGATCTTGTCCAGATGCTGGCGCACGAACGGCAGGTTGCCGAAGAAGTAGCCGGCGGTGGCGATGCCCAGCACCCAGATCAATGCGCCCACCACGTTGAACATCGTGAACTTCGCGCGGCTCATCTCGGCGACGCCCGCCACGAAGGGCGCGAAGGTGCGGATGAAGGGCATGAAGCGCGCGAGGATGATGGTGATGCCGCCATAGCGCTCGTAGAACGAATGGGCCTGGTCGAAGGCCTTGCGGTTGAAGAAGCGGGAGTTCTCCCACTGGAACACCTTCGGCCCGAAGTGGCGGCCGATGGAGTAGTTGCACTGGTCTCCCAGGATCGCGGCCGCGATCAAGATCCCGCAGGCCAGCGGATAGTTCATGAGCCCCGCGCCGCACAGCGCGCCGACGATGAAGAGCAGCGAGTCGCCGGGCAGGAACGGCATCACCACCGCGCCGGTTTCCACGAAGACGATGAGGAACAGCAAGGCGTAGACCCAGGGGCCGTAGGCGATGACGAAGGCCTCGAGGTGCTTGTCGACGTGAAGGATGAAGTCGACGAGAAAGCTGATGATTTCCATGGCCGCGGATTATCCTTGCTCGATCCCGACGCCCCCGTGAATCACCCCATGCTGCACATACGCGCCGCCACCGATGTCGACTGGCCCGCCATCTGGTCGGTCCTCGAGCCGACCTTCCGCCGCGGAGATACCTACACCTATTCCCCCGACGTGACCGAAGAGCAGGCACGCGAATCGTGGATGAAAGTGCCCACGGCGACTTTTGTCGCCTGCAACGACGAGGGCACGGTGCTCGGCACCTACGTCATCCGGCCCAACCAGCCCGGCCAGGGCTCGCACGTAAGCAATTGCGGTTACATGGTGTCCGATGCGGCGCGCGGCATGGGCGTGGCATCTGCCCTGTGCGAACACTCGCAGCAGGAGGCCCTGCGCATGGGCTTTCGTGCGATGCAGTTCAACTTCGTGGTGTCCACCAACGAAGGCGCGGTGCGGCTGTGGCGCAAGATGGGCTTCGAGATCGTCGGCACGCTGCCTGGTGCCTTCAGGCATCCACGGCATGGCTTCGTGGATGCGTACGTGATGTTCAAGCAGTTGCAGCCTTGAGCAGCCGCCTGCGTCGGAGAACTACGCCTGAATTGCAGTAGTTAGAGAGCCCCCAATGCGCCGTTGGCTTCTGCTCGCTCTTGCAACGCTGGCGCTCGGCGTATTGGCCGTGGGCGGCGCGGGTGAACTGCTCAGCCGGCCGGTACGCCCCGCGGTTGGCCTCCCTCCTGCCGACTTGCAGGCTGAAACCGTCCGCATCGACTATTCAGGAATCGAACAAGTCTCGGGCTGGCAAGTGCGCGGCCGCCCCGGGGCAGGCGCGATCCTGCTACTCCATGGAGTGCGCTCGGACCGCCGGCAGATGACGCAACGCGCCCGCTTCCTGCATCGCCTCGGCTACTCGGTGCTATGGATCGATCTTCCCGCGCACGGCGAGAGCAGCGGTGACCGGATTACCTTCGGAGCGCGCGAATCCCTTGGCGTCAAGGCGGCTCTGGGTTACCTTGAGCGCGAAATGCCCAATGCCCCCATCGGCGTGATCGGCGTGTCTCTTGGAGCCGCCTCGACAGTACTGGCGGGACAGGATCCGCGGGTTCGGGCCGTGGTGCTCGAATCGATGTATCCGACCATCGACGACGCAGTCGCGAACAGGCTGAAGCACTACCTCGGCCCTCTGGGTACGTCGCTGGCACCACTGCTACTCTGGCAGTTGCCAATGCGTTCCGGCATCGACACCGCTCAGCTTCGACCCGTCGCGCAGGTCGGCGCGCTGCATGCGCCCGTTTTCGTGATTTCCGGCTCTCGGGATTGGCACACAACCCCAGCTGAAACACAGCAGGTCTTCGAAGCCGCCGGCCACCCGCGGGAGCTGTGGATCGTCGAAGGCGCTGCGCATGTCGACCTCCACAAGTTCGCGCGCGTCACCTACGAAGACCGCGTGGGCTCCTTTCTGGCGCAATACCTCAGGCCCCACTGAGCCCCGGATTTCCCCCGCTTTTAGAATGCCCCGGTGAGCGCCCTCCCCACCTCCATCGCCCCCGCACAACGCCGCCCGATCCGCGAGCTTCCCGACGAGCTGATCAGCCAGATCGCCGCAGGTGAAGTCGTCGAACGTCCGGCTTCGGTGGTGCGCGAGCTGCTGGACAACGCGCTGGACGCGGGTGCCAGCCAGGTCACGGTGCGGCTGGCCTCGGGCGGCGTGCGGCTGATCTCCGTGGAAGACGACGGCCTGGGCATTCCGCGCGAGGAACTCACGGTGGCCCTGCGCCGCCATGCCACCAGCAAGATCGCCAGCCTCGACGACCTGGAGACGGTCGGCACGATGGGCTTTCGCGGCGAGGCGCTGGCCGCAATCAACGCCATTGCCGAGCTCAGCATTCTTTCGCGCTTCGCGGGCTCCGATTCCGCATTCGCGCTCGACGGGCGCACCGGCGAGCTGCGGCCTGTGGCCCGCTCCACCGGCACCACGGTCGAGGTGCGCGAGCTGTTCTTCGCGACCCCCGCGCGCCGCAAGTTCCTGAAGACCGATGCCACCGAGCTGGCCCATTGCATCGAGGCGGTGCGCCGCCACGCGCTGGCGCGGCCCGAGGTGGGCTTCTCGGTCTGGCACGACGGAAAGCTCATCGAGCAGTGGCGCGCCGCCGCCACGCGCGAGCAGCGGCTGGCCGATGCGCTGAGCGACGAGTTCGTGGCGCAGAGCGTGGCGGTCGAGCGCGAGGCCGGTCCGGTGCGCGTGGTCGGCAGAGCCGGCATTCCCGATGCGGCGCGCTCGCGGGGCGACCACCAGTTCTTCTACGTCAACGGGCGCTTCGTGCGCGACAAGGTGCTGTCGCACGCGGTGCGCAGCGCCTATGAGGACGTGCTGCACGGCCAGCGCCAGCCTGTGTATGCGCTGTACCTGGAAATCGATCCGTCGCGCGTCGACGTGAACGTGCACCCCACCAAGATCGAAGTGCGCTTCCGCGACGGGCGCGAGGTGCACCAGGCGGTGCGCCACGCCATCGAGGATGCGCTCGCGGCCCCCCGCGCCGGCGATGCCGTGGCGCCCACGGGCGCGCCGCAGCCCTTCTTCAAGCAGGCGCCGCTGCCGCCGAATGCCGGCTGGGCGCAGCCGGCGATGGACTTCGCGCCGCGCGAACAGCGAGGCACCGGCGACTTCGAGGCCATGTGGCCGCAGCGCAGCAGCAACGATCAGGCCCCGCTGCATGCGGCGGAACCTGCCGCTGCGCCTCCCTGGCCCGCAGCGAGCGCGTCCGCTGCGAGCTTCCAGGCGCCGGCCGCGCTGCCCCCTGGCGCGGGCCGCCCCCAGTCCATCGCCAACAACGACGAAGCCTGGCCGCTGGGCCGGGCGCTGGCCCAGCTGCAGGGTGTGTACATCCTGGCCGAGAACAGCCAGGGCCTGGTGATCGTCGACATGCACGCGGCGCACGAGCGCATCGTCTACGAGCGGCTCAAGACGCAGCTCGACGGCGCGGCGATCAGCAGCCAGCCGCTGCTGATCCCGGCCACCTTCGCGGCCACGCCGCAGGAAGTGGCCACGGCCGAGGCCTGCGCCGAGGTGCTGCCGACGCTGGGGCTCGAGATCACGCCCTTCTCGGCACGCACGCTGGCGGTGCGCGCCGTGCCCGGAACGCTGGCCGATGGCGATCCGGTGGAGCTCGCGCGCAGCGTGCTGGCAGAACTGGGCCAGCACGACGCCAGCACCGTGGTGCAGCGCGCCCAGAACGAACTGCTGTCCACCATGGCCTGCCATGGCGCGGTGAGGGCCAACCGCAAGCTCACCATCGACGAAATGAATGCGCTGCTGCGCCAGATGGAGGCGACCGAGCGCTCCGACCAGTGCAACCACGGCCGGCCGACCTGGCGCCAGCTTTCGATCCGCGAGCTGGATTCGCTCTTCATGCGTGGCCGATAAGCGGCAAAACGCGGCCGATCTGCGGCTTTCGGACATCTTTAAGCCTTTTTTCTAGGGTTTTCCGCAGTCGGCGAAATCCCAGGCACATCCGTTGCATGTGCTCGGTAAAGTGCCCGCGAGCACTGTTTCAGGGAGTTACCTCGATGCTGTGTCGGCGCATCAAGGTGAAAGCACGTGAACTTTCGAGCCGACTCCGCTGTCCCTCAAACCCATGATGAAACGCTGGACCCTCCTCGCGTCTGTCCTCTCGCTGTGTGCCCTGCTCGCCGCCGGCTGCTCGACGCTCGACGAACAGCAGCGCGAATGGATCTTCCAGCCCAGCGACCGCAGTTGGGGCAACACCGCCGCCATGGCCCAGGGCATGGAGGACGTGTGGATCGACTTCCAGTCCTCCATCACCGGCGAACCCGTCCGCCTGCATGGCCTGTGGCTCGGCGGCGCGCCCGAAACCACCGCCACCCCGGTGCTGCTGTACCTGCATGGCGCTCGTTACAACGTGGCCGGCTCCGCACCGCGCATCCAGCGCATGCATGAACTGGGCTTCTCGGTGCTGGCCATCGATTACCGCGGTTTCGGGAAGAGCTCCAAGGGCCTGCCTTCGGAGGAAACGGCCCGCGAGGACGCCCGCGCCGCCTGGACCTGGCTGGCCGCGCGCCACCCGAAGCAGCACCGTTACATCTTCGGCCATTCGCTCGGCGGCGCCATCGGCATCGACCTGGCCTCGCACGTGAACGACGAGAGCGGCACCATCGTCGAAAGCACCTTCACCTCCATCGCCGACGTGGTCAGCGGCTTCAAGTGGGGCTGGCTGCCCTTCGGCCCCTTCATCACGCAGCGCTTCGAGGCGATCAAGGCGGTCAAGGACATCGGCGCGCCGCTGCTGGTGGTGCACGGCACTGCCGACAGCCTGATCAACCCGACCCTGGGCCGCAAGCTGTACGACGCGGCCACCGTGCCGAAGATGTTCGTGCTGGTCGAGGGCGGCTCCCACCACAACACCAACTCGGTCGGCGAGGCGCAGTACCGGGCGGCGCTGACCCAGCTTTTCCGCATGAAGCCGGAGAACATGGTCGCGAGCAACACCACCGTCCGGCCGACGCCGCGGCTCGCGCCGCCCACATCTTCCTCCCCGCTCACTCCGCAGGACGTGAGCGGCAAGTTGCAGCCGACGGTGCCCGCTGCGATCTGAGGGCGCTCGCTCAAGCGGCTCGCGCCATCTGGGCCCGGCGGGCTGCCGGGCTCGCGCCATTTGCTACGCTCGGCGCACCATGTCTCCCAGTTCCGTTGCGGCCGCGAAGGCCGCCACCGCGGCCTCGCCCGACGCCGTTCCTCGCTCGAATCCCCCGCGCTACGTCGCACTCGCAGGCCCGACCGCCTCGGGCAAGACAGCCGCCGCCCTGGCGCTCGCGCGCCTGCTGCCGGTGGAGATCGTCTCGGTCGATTCGGCGCTGGTCTATCGCGGCATGGACATCGGCACCGCCAAGCCCACGCCGGCCGAACAGGCCGCCGTACCGCACCACCTGATCGACATCCTCGATCCGCGCGAGAGCTACAGCGCCGCCGCCTTCGTGGCCGATGCTACGCGGCTCGTCGACGAGGTCCGCTCGCGCGGCGCGCTGCCACTGCTGGTGGGCGGCACCATGCTGTATTTCAAGGCGCTGTTCGACGGCATCGACGCCATGCCGGCAGCCGATGCCGCCGTGCGCGCGCGCATCGATGCCGACGCGGCGGCGCAGGGCTGGCCCGCCATGCATGCGCGGCTCGCGCAGGTCGATCCGGTCACCGCCGCGCGGCTCGCGCCGCAGGACAGCCAGCGGATCCAGCGCGCGCTCGAGGTGTGGGAGAGCAGCGGCCAGCCGCTGTCGAGCTTCCATGCGAGCGACAACAAGACTGCCGCCCCGGTCGAAGGCGGCATGCTGTTCTCGCTCGAACCCGCCGATCGCGCCTGGCTGCACGGGCGCATCGCCGAGCGCTTCGACGCCATGCTCGCGGCCGGCTTCCTCGAAGAGGTGCGCGCCCTGCGCGCGCGCGGCGATCTGTCGACCGACCTGCCTTCGATGCGCTGCGTCGGCTATCGGCAGGCCTGGGAAACGCTCGACGCGGCCGGCAGCGCCGCGCCCGGAGCCAAGGCCATGGCCGACCTGCGCGAGCGCGGCATCGCCGCCACGCGCCAGCTCGCCAAGCGGCAGATCACCTGGCTGCGCAGCATGCCGCAGCGCACCGTGATCGCCTGCGACGCCCCCGATGCGGTGCAGACCGCCGTTCAACTCATGGCAAAGGCCGTCGCCCCCCGATGACGCTGCGCATTTCCAACCTCGGCAAGCACTACGGTGATGCGCCTGTCTTCGAGAACGTGACGCTCACCGTCGAGCCCGGCGAGTTCGTCGCCATCGTGGGCGAATCGGGCGTCGGCAAGTCCACGCTGCTCAACTGCATGGCCGGCCTCGACAGCTGGGACCAGGGCACGGTGATGCACGACGGCATCGACATCGGCGCACTCGACGGCGAGGCCTGCGCGCTCTGGCGGCGCCGCCACGTCGGCTTCGTGTTCCAGGCCTTCCACGTGCTTCCGCACCTCGACGTGGCGCAGAACGTGGCGCTGCCGCTGATGCTGCTGGGGCAGCAGAAGGACAGCGAAGGCCGCATCGCACACATGCTCGAGGCAGTGGGCCTGCCCGGCATGGGCACGCGGCTGCCGCAGACGCTCTCGGGCGGGCAGCTGCAGCGCGTGGCCATCGCGCGCGCACTGGTGCACCGCCCCGCCCTGCTGCTGGCCGACGAGCCCACGGGCAACCTCGACCCCACCACCGCCGCGAAGGTGATGGAACTGCTCATCGGCCAGACCCGCGAGCACGGTGCCTCGCTGGTGCTGGTGACGCACTCCGAAAGCGCGGCTGCGCAGGCCGACCGGCTGCTGCACTTGCGAGCCGACGGCATCGCGGCCTGAAATTCATCTCCTGTGGTGGAAAAAGTTGGCAGAAAAGCGGCCCGGCTTCACGTCCCGCGCAAAAGGCACGGCAAGCGCAAATAGGATGCACAACCCATAGCCAGGACACCTGCGAACACACCGATGCCTTGATTCCACAGGGCTGGTGGTCCCGCGTGCTCAGCCAATCGAAAAACGGCTTTGCAATGCAATCAGGGAGGACCATCCAATGTTCGACAGAAGAAATTTCGTTCT
The DNA here is from genome assembly GCF_014195185.1 of Variovorax atrisoli. Taxonomy (NCBI): domain Bacteria; kingdom Pseudomonadati; phylum Pseudomonadota; class Betaproteobacteria; order Burkholderiales; family Comamonadaceae; genus Variovorax; species Variovorax atrisoli. Next base: position 16,634 of record NZ_JACIBG010000003.1, read on the forward strand.
GGGCGCCATCGCTTCATCGGCACTGGCAGCCTGCGGCGGGGGCGGCAGCGACAGCGCCGCCAATCCGTGTTCGTCGGCGCCGATCGCCTGCCGCGGCATCGGCGACAGCAACCTCGGCGCCAGCGTCAACCGCTACCGGCAGACCAATCTGCTGGCCAGCCACTCGCGCTACGGCGCCCACTTCACGGAGCCGGAGTTCGTCAACGGCTGGGGAATCGCCATCCGTCCGGCGGGCGCGGGCGGTCATTTCTGGGTCGCCGGAGGCGGCAAGTCCTGGCAGTACCTCGGTGACGTGATGCGCTCGGCCGATCCGGCGTTGCGTACGCTGAAGCAGGACGGCTTGCGCAAGGTGAGCGTGCCCGGCGCCGACGCTTCAACCGGCGATGCGAGCGCGGGCAAGGTCACCGGCGTCGTGTTCAACGGCGCGGCACTGACCTCGGAGCTGCTGCGGGTGCGGGGCCAGCCCGCCGGCGACCGCATGCTCGACGGCAGCGCACGCTTCGTCTTCGTCACCGACAGCGGCAGCGTGAGCGCCTGGACCGAGCGCGATGCCGAGACCGGCACCATCGTGCGCGTGGACGGCCCGGCCGTGGAAGTCTTCAACGGTGCCGCACAGGGCATGGCGTTCTTCGGCGCGGCCATCCATACCGGCCACTGGGACCGCCTCTGGCTGGCCGACTTCGGCGCCCAGCCGCAGATACGCACGCTCGATGCGCAATGGCAGCTCGTGCCCACGAGGGGCTTCGCCAATCCTTTCGCGAGCGGCCCCGCCGGCACGGCACGGCCCGGCGACCCGGTGCCTTTCAACATCCAGGTGGTGAACGACGGCAGGCAGGACCGGGTCTTCGTGCTCTACGCGATCAGCCAGCCCGATCCGGCCAATGCGGACGCGTTCCTTGCAGGTGAAGAACAAAGCCTGAACGCCGCGGCAGAAGCCGCTTCGGGCAACCGGCCCGCGCGGGGCAGGCTGGCCGAATTCGACCTGGACGGCAGGCTGCTGCGCATCTACGCGGACGATGGGCGGCTCAATGCCCCCTGGGGCGTGGCGATCGCACCGGCCGACTTCGGTGCAATGTCGGGCCGGCTGCTGGTCGGCAATTTCGGCGGCGCGGGCCGCATCTGCGCTTTCGACCTGGACAACGGGCAATACCTGGACGATCTGCGCGACGGCCAAGACCGCCCGTTGGCCATCGCAGGCCTGTGGGGCCTGCAGTTCGGCAACGGAGTGGCCCTGGGCGACAGCAACGCGCTCTACTTCGCGGCCGGCCCCGAGAACGAGACCGAAGCGCTCTTCGGCTCGCTGCGCGCGGCCTGAGCGCAGAGCCGCTTACTGCGGCGCGACAAGCGCCGCGAAGCGCGACAGGTCGACGTTGCCGCCGCTGATCAGCACGCCCACGCGCTGGCCTGCAATGGCCTTGCCTGCAGCGATGGCGCCTGCGAAGGCGAGGCAGCCGGTGGGCTCCACCACCATCTTCATGCGCTCGGCGAAGAAGCGCATCGCTTCGACGAGCTGCTCGTCGGTGACGGTGAAGATGTCGTCCACGTCGCGGCGGATGATGCCGAAGGTGTATTCGCCAAGATGCTGCGTCTGCGCGCCGTCGGCGATGGTCTTCGGGGTTTCGATGTGCACGATCTTCCCGGCGCGGAACGACTGCTGGCCGTCGTTGCCGGCCTCGGGCTCCACGCCGTAGACCTTGCACTGCGGCGACAGCGCGCGCGCCGACAGCGCCGAGCCCGAGAGAAGCCCGCCGCCGCCCAGGCAGACGAACAGGTGGTCGAGCGGGCCGGTCTCCTCGATCAGCTCCTTCACCGCGGTGCCCTGGCCGGTGAGCACGTCGGGGTGGTCGTAGGGCGGGATCATCGTCATGCCGCGCTCCTGCGCGAGCTTCCTGGTCAGCGCCTCGCGGTCTTCGGTGAAGCGGTCGTACATCACGACCTCGGCGCCGTAGCCCTTGGTGGCGGCAACCTTGGCGGCCGGCGCGTCCTTGGGCATGACGATGACGGCGGGCATCTGCAGCAGGCGCGCCGACAGCGCGATGGCCTGCGCGTGGTTGCCCGACGAGAAGGCGATCACGCCGCCCTTGCGCTGCGCGGCATCGAACTTCGACAGCGCGTTGAAGGCGCCGCGGAACTTGAAGGCGCCCATGCGCTGGAAGTTCTCGCACTTGAAGAAGAACTCGGCGCCCCAGCGCTCGTTGGCAGTGGTGGAGCGCAGCACCGGGGTGCGGTGGGCATGGCCTTCGAGCCGCGCGGCCGCGGCGATGACGTCGTCGTAGGTGGGTAGTTGCATGAGACCGAGCTTAGCGGCGGCTTCCGGTCTTTTGCAGCCCCGATGGGTAAAAACCCGCTATCTGCGGCAGCTGCGAACTCCGTACTCTGTATACAGAGTTCAAAGAAACCGGCGCAAGGAGACAACCATGCCCGCCCAGCTCGTCAGCATCGAGGTCGCGCCCGACCTCGTCGACCAGGTCTACCGCGCCCTGCTCGGCGCCATCAGCAGCGGCACGCTTGCACCCGGCGAGCGCATCACGCAGGAAGACATCGCGCAGCGCCTCTCGGTGTCGCGCCAGCCGGTGCTGCAGGCACTGCGGCTTCTGAAGAAGGACGGCTTCGTGCTCGACGCGCCCGGCCGCGGCGTGCTGGTGGCCCCGCTGGAAGCGGAGGCGATGCGCAAGGTCTACCAGGTGCGCGGCGCGCTCGATGCCCTGGCCGCGAGGCTGGCGGCGCGGCAGCGCTTTCGCATCGACCCCAGGCTCATCGAGCGCGGGCGGCGTGCCGCGCGCGGGCGCAACGTGGAAGCCATGATCGATGCCGACGTCGCCTTCCACCAGGCCATCTACGAGGCCTCGGGCAATCCGTTGATCGCGCAGAGCGCCGATCCGCATTGGCGCCACCTGCGCCGCGCGATGGGCGCGGTGCTGCAGGCCGAGCCGCAGCGCGAGACGCTGTGGGACGAGCACGAGGCCATTGCCGAAGCCATCGCGGCAGGCAACGCGGACCGTGCCGCGCGCCTGAGCGAGGAACACGTCTCGCGGGCCAGCGAGGCACTGAGCGAGCGGCTGCTGGCACATGCGGCATCCGCCAACACCCCCAAGCAGAAAGGAGACAAGGCATGAAGCTCACCCCCGAGCAGCGCGCGCAGTTCGAGCGCGACGGCTATCTGTTCTTCCCCGGCCACTTCTCGGCCGAAGAAACCAGGGCACTGACCGATGCGGTGCCCGACCTCTACGCGAAGCGCGAGGCCTTCAACGTGCGCGAGAAAGGCTCCGACGCCGTGCGCACGAACTTCGCGGCGCACCTCGTGAGCGAGCCCTTCGCACGGCTCGCGCGCCATCCGCGCATGGTCGAGCCGGTGGTCGATCTCTTCGGCGAGGAGGTCTACATGCACCAGTTCAAGATCAACGGGAAGATGGCCTTCGAAGGCGACGTGTGGCAGTGGCACCAGGACTACGGCACCTGGCTCAACGACGACCTGATGCCCACCGAGCGCGCGATGAACGTGGCGATCTTTCTGGACGACGTGAACGAGCACAATGGTCCGCTGATGTTCATCCCGGGCAGCCACCGCAAGGGCGTGGTCGATGCGAAGCACGACCTCACGACCACCAGCTACCCGCTTTGGACCGTCGACAACGACCTGATCCGCCAGCTGGTGGAGCGCGCCGGCGGCAAGCAGGGCGGCATCGTCTCGCCCAAGGGGCCGGCCGGCTCGATGATCCTGTTCCACAGCTGCCTGGTGCATGCCTCGGGCAGCAACCTCTCGCCCTTCAACCGCGTGGCGGTGTACCTGAGCCTGTGCGCGGTCAGCAACCACATCCGCCGCCACAAGCGCCCCGAGTACATCGCCCACCGCGACTTCACGCCCATCGAGCTGCTGCCCGACGACTGCCTGCTCAAGCCCTACCCTGTGGACGTGCCGTGGAAGAACGGCCTGCCCGAGAGCGCGCTGCGCACCTCGCTGGACGTGCTCGACACGGTGGAGGCCTGAACGACATGAGCCTCCACGCCCGCCTGCAGCAGCGCGCCGCCGAAGGCCGCCCCATCCGCATCGGCCTGATCGGCGCCGGCAAGTTCGGCTCGATGTACCTCGCGCAGATTCCGCGCACGCCCGGCGTGCAGCTGGTGGCGATAGCCGACCTGTCGCCGGATGCGGCCCGCGTCAACCTCGAGCGCGTGGGCTGGGAACGCGAACGCGCCACGGCCGCATCGGTGCAGGAGGCGCTGAAACAGGGCACCACCTGGATCACCGACGACTGGCAGGCCGTGACGCGCGAGCCCTCCATCGACATCGTGGTCGAGTGCACCGGCAACCCCATCGCGGCGGTCGATCACTGCCTCGATGCCTTCGCCCACGGCAAGCACGTGGTGAACGTGACCGTGGAGGCCGACGCCTTCTGCGGCCCGCTGCTCGCGCGCAAGGCCCAGCAGGGCGGCGTGGTCTATTCGCTGGCCTTCGGCGACCAGCCGGCGCTGATCTGCGACCTGGTCGACTGGGCGCGCACCTGCGGCTTTCCGGTGGTGGCGGCCGGGCGCGGCCACAAGTGGCTGCCGCACTTCACCGAATCGACACCCGAGACGGTGTGGGGCAACTACGGCCTCACCCCCGAGCAGGCCAAGCGCGGCGGGCTCAACCCGAAGATGTTCAACAGCTTCCTCGACGGCTCGAAGCCTTCCATCGAAAGCTCGGCGGTCGCCAACGCCACCGGCCTGGCGGTGCCATCGGACGGCCTGCTCTACCCGCCCGCGAGCGTGGAAGACATCCCCTTCGTCACCCGGCCGAAGAGCGAAGGCGGCGTGCTGGAGCGCAAGGGCATGGTCGAGGTGGTGTCTTCGCTGGAAGCCGACGGGCGGAAGATCCCGTACGACATCCGCATGGGTGTGTGGGTCACCGTCGAGGCCGAGACCGAGTACATCAAGAACTGCTTCGAGGAGTACAACGCCCACACCGACCCGAGCGGGCGCTACTTCACGCTCTACAAGCGCTGGCACCTCATCGGGCTCGAAGTCGGCATGTCGGTGGCCAGCGTGGCGCTGCGCGGCGAGCCCACCGGCGTGGCGACCTGCTGGAACGCCGACGTGGTCGCCACCGCAAAACGCGACCTGGCTGCCGGCGAAATGCTCGATGGCGAAGGCGGCTACACCGTCTGGGGCAAGCTGCTGCCGGCCGGGCGCTCGCTGCGCCTGGGCGGCCTGCCGCTGGGGCTGGCGCACGGCATCAGGCTGGTGCGACCGGTGAAGAAGGGCCAGAGCCTGAGCTGGGCCGACGTGGCCATCGACACCACCACCGCCGCCTACAGGCTGCGCAACGAGATGGAAGCCCTGTTAGCGCCCGCGGCACGGGCGGAGGCCGCCTGACGGCTGGCCGAGAACTTTCCGCTTCGGTGCAGCCACCGTTGCACCGGGCGGCTTTCACGTAAAAAATGTTCTGCTCGGCACGAAGCCAGTGTCGAAATGCTCGCCGGCTGGCCGTCATTGTGGTGAGCGATCCTGCTCAGCAAGCTTTTCCTTGACGGAGAGACACCATGCAGTACATGTTGATGTTCTACCAGCCCGCGGCCGAATTCGAGCAGCGCGAAGACGCATCCGCGCAGGCCTACCGGGCCAGCTGGGTCGCATATGCCGACGCGGTGCGCCAGTCGGGCATCTCGCTCGGCGGCCACGGCCTCTTCCCGCCCATGACCGGCACCACGCTGCGCGTGCGCGGCGACAGGAGCCAGGTGCAGGACGGCCCCTTCGCCGACACCAAGGAGCAGCTCGGAGGCTACTTCGTGATCGACGTACCCGACCTCGACGCCGCGCTCGAATGGGCGGCGCGTGCGCCCTGCGCGACCAGCGGCGGGGTGGAGGTGCGGCCCGTCTTCGTGGCCACCGCACTGGCCGCAGCGGCGGCATGAGCGCCGCGCCGGGCCGCCCCAGGCAAGCTCGCACCGCAGTGCGGGGCACGCAGGTGCTCCCATGAGCGACCCGGCGGTTCACGGGGCCGCCGAGCGGGCGGCGCGCGAGTCGTATGGCCGGCTGCTGGCCATCCTGTCGGCGCGCACCCACGACATCGCCGCATCGGAAGACGCGCTCGCCGACGCCTTCGCGCGAGCGCTCGAGCGCTGGCCCGCGGATGGCGTCCCGGCCGAGCCAGATGCCTGGCTGCTGAGCGTGGCGCGCCATCGCAAGCTCGACGCCTGGCGCCACAGCCGCGTGCAGGACCAGGCCACCCAGACCCTGCTGCTGCTCGCGGGCGAGGTCGACGACGCCGCCGACGGCGCCAGCGCCATCCCCGACGAGCGGCTGCGCCTGCTCTTCGTGTGCGCGCACCCGGCCGTCGATGCCCCTGCGCGCGCGCCGCTCATGCTGCAGACCGTGCTCGGCCTCGACGCGGCCCGCATGGCCGGCGCCTTCCTCACCGCGCCTTCCACCCTCGGCCAGCGGCTGGTGCGCGCCAAGGCCCGCATCCGCGCAGCGGGCATTCCCTTCGAATACCCGCAGGCGCGCGACCTGCCGCAGCGGCTGCAGGACGTGCTCGACGGCATCTACGCCGCCTACGGCACCGGCTGGGACGACATCGACGGCGCCGACGCCCTGCCGCGCGGCCTCACGACGGAAGCCATCGACCTCTGCCGCATCCTCTGCGGCCTGATGCCCGCCGAGCCCGAGCCGCTGGGCCTGCTGGCGCTGATGCTCTTCTGCGAGGCCCGCATGCCCGCGCGCCGCAGCGACACCGGCGCCTACGTGCCGCTCGATCAGCAGGACCCGCTGCGCTGGAACCCCGACCTGCTCGCCGAGGCCGAGCTCTGCCTGCGCCGCGCATCCGAAATGAAGTCGCTCGGCGCCTACCAGCTCGAGGCGGCGATCCAGTCGGCCCATTGCGAACGCCGCGTCGGCGCGCCGGTGCCGCCCGAGGCACTGGTGTCGCTGTACGAAGGGCTGCTGGCGCTGCGCACCAGCATCGGCGCGCAGGTCAGCCTCGCTTGCGCGCTCGCAAACGCGCGTGGCCCCGAGATCGGCCTCAGGGCGCTCGAGTCCATTCCTGCGCAGGACGTGGCGAGCTACCAGCCGTACTGGGCGGCGCGCGCCCATCTGCTGGCGGCCGGCGGTGCGCGCTCCGCCGCACGCCAGGCATTCGACAGGGCCATCGGCCTGAGCACGAACTCGGCCGTGCGTGCCTACCTGCACGCGATGTCGGACCGGCTCTGAAACCCGAATTATTTCGTCGCGTTGAAGGTGCGCGGGAACAGCGCGGCCTGCGAGCGGTCGCGCAGCCGGTAGCTCATGGCCGGCCGGCCCAGGCTGCCGGTGACCATGCCGGCCTCCTCCATGAACCCACCGTCGAGCATCCGCTTGCGGAAGGCGCTCTTGTCGACCGCCCGGCCCAGCACGACCTCGTAGGTGTGCTGCAGCGCCGGCAGCGTGAACGGCTCCTCCAGCAGGAAGGCCGGCAGCGAGGTGTATTCGACCTTGCTGCGAAGCCGTGCGACGGCCGCATCGAGCAGCTCGCCATGGTCGAAGGCCAGCCGCTTGCGCGAAGCCGCATCGACCTCGAACCAAGCCACCTCGGCCGCATTCGCCCCGCCGCGCAGCTGCATCGCCTGCGCGGGGATCAGCGCATAGAAGCAATGCGTGGCCGACCAGCCCCGCGGATCGCGCTTCGCCCCGCCCCAGCTGCCGAGCTGCTCCAGGTAGGGCGCGGCCACCCCGGTCTTCTCGCGCAGCTTGCGCAGCGCACAGTCGAGCAGCGTGGCGTCCTCGTCGATGTTGACGAAGCCGCCTGGCAAGGCCCATCTGCCCGGAAAGGGCTCGTCCGTATCGGCGGGCCGCTTCACCAGCAGCACCTGAAGGGCGTCGTCGAGCACGGTGAACATGACCACGTCGACGGTGACCAGCGGGCGTGGGAAGGTCAGTGGCGGAAATCCGGAAGATGGGGTGTTCACTTGAGAGCTTGACTGCGGGCTTATTAGTTGTACTATACAACCCCTGATTAGTTGTACAGAGCAACCTTCATCACATCACAAGAACTACAAGGAAAGACGAACGAAATGAACAACGCTGTCACACCCCTGCCCACTGAACTGCACGAACTGCAGCGCAAGCGCTGGCCCCAAAGCGGCCGGCACATCCTCGCCCACCACGATGCGAACTCGGTCATCGTCTACCAGGCCTACCGCCCCGCCATCGGCGAGTACGCCATCCGCCATGGCCGGCTCGACGGCCCGGACTTCAGCCTTTCGCGGATGAGTTGGATCAAGCCCAACTTCCTCTGGATGATGTATCGCAGCAGCTGGGGTACGAAGGAAGGCCAGGAAGTTGTGCTCGGCCTGCGGCTGCGCCGCTCGTTCTTCGAGCGCGTGGTGCGCGAGGCGGTACCCTCGACCTTCGATGCGAGCTACGCGAGCCGCGAAGCGTGGCAGGAGGCCGTGGGGCGCTCCGAGGTGCGCCTGCAGTGGGACCCGGATCATTCGCCGAAGGGCGGCAAGCTGGAGCGCCGCGCGATCCAGCTCGGCCTGCGTGGCCGCACGCTGGCCGCGTTCGCGCATGAGGAACTGCTGGAGGTCATCGACATGCGGGCCTTCGTGGCCGCGCAGCGCCTGCTGGCCCAGGACGACAGCCCCGAGCTGCAATTGCCGCTGGAGCAAGTGCTCGACATCGACTTCGAAAAGGAGGATTCCAAATGACGACGACAACGAACCCGACCACCGTGATACCCCGCAGCACCCGCGACCTGCCCGCCTACTTCGCGCAGGGCCATCGCCCCGAGTACCTGCTCTTCTGGGGCCATCAGGCGCCGAAGACGGGCGTGAACAAGAGCTGCTTCAGCCAGTGGTTCGAGGCCGCCTTCAAGGTCGACGGCGTCTCCTACCGCACGGCCGAGCATTTCATGATGGCCGGCAAGGCACGCCTGTTCGGCGACGACGAGGTCTACGAGCGCATCCTCGCGGCACGCACGCCGGCAGAGGCCAAGAAGCTGGGCCGCGAGATCCGCGGCTTCGACGAGGCCGCCTGGGTGGCAGCCCGGCTGGACATCGTGACGCAGGGCAACATCGCCAAGTTCTCGCAGAACGCGGAGCTCGGCGCCTTCCTGCTCGGCACTGGGCACCAGGTGCTGGTGGAGGCCAGCCCGGTCGATCCGATCTGGGGCATCGGGCTTGCCGCCAACGATCCCCTGGCGCAGGACCCGCGCGAATGGAAGGGGCTGAACCTGCTGGGCTTCGCGCTCATGGCCGCGCGCGAGGTGCTGAGGCAGCAGCGGTGAACGCCATCGAGCGCTACCGTGGCTGCCTGCTCGGGCTGGCCTGCGGCGATGCAGTGGGCACCACGGTCGAGTTCCGATCCAGGGGCAGCTTCGCGCCCGTGACCGGCATGCACGGCGGCGGCCCCTTCGGGCTGATCGCGGGCGAGTGGACCGACGACACGTCGATGGCACTGTGCCTGGCAGCAAGCCTGATCCACTGCAAGGGCTTCGACGCGGTCGACCAGATGAACCGCTACTGCAACTGGCGCAACGTGGGCTACATGAGCAGCACGGGCAGCTGCTTCGACATCGGCCTGACGGTGTCGAATGCCCTCGCCCGCTACCTGGCCTCGGGCGATCCCTTCGCCGGCGATCCCGATCCGCGCACCGCCGGCAACGGCGCGCTGATGCGGCTCGCGCCGGTGCCGATGTTCTACGCGGCGAACGCCGAAGCCACCTGGAAGCAGGCCGGCGAGAGCACACGCACCACCCACGGCGCGCTGGAGGCCATCGAATGCTCGCGGCTCTTCGCATTGCAGCTGCGTTCGGCCCTGCGTGGCGAAGAGAAGGCCGCGATCCTCTCGACCACGCCGCTGGCGCCGCTGAGCGAGAAGGTGGCGGCGCTGGCAAGAAACGACCACGCCTCGAAGACCGCCGGGCAGATCAAGGGATCGGGCTACTGCGTGGAATCGCTCGAGGCGGCGCTCTGGTGCTTCGCGAACACCGGTTCCTTCGAGGAAGCCGTGCTCGCGGCCGCCAACCTGGGCGACGACGCCGACACCACGGCCGCCATCTGCGGCCAGCTCGCAGGCGCCTTCTATGGCGTCGAAGGCATACCGCGGGACTGGCTCGACAAGCTCGTCATGCGCGCAGAAATCGAAGAGATGGCCGGGCAGCTCCTCGCACTGGCCGGCTGACGAGGCCCCGGCCGCTACTCCGGCTGCGCGGCGGCGTCGCTCACCCGGCGCGCGTCGAGCTGGCTGCCGCCCTGCGCGAGCGACACCCCGATCACCGCGTTCGCCGCATCGCGCCTGAACATGACCTGCGCGCCGATGGCGGTCACGGCAAAGCGGTCCGTGCCCGTGGGGGTGAGCGCGTTGTAGCCGCGCCCCGTTTCGCGCACCAGCAGCCTGCCGCCGCGCACGGCGAAGTTCAGCGACTGGGTGCGTGTCACGCGGTACTCGCCCCTGTATTCATCGAGCCGCTTCGCGTCGATGGGCACTTCCGCTGTCGGCACCGGATAGCGGCTCTTGCCGATGGCCAGCATCACCGTCTGGATCGGCGCGCGCGCATTGCTGCTGAGCACGATCAGCGCCTCGCCGGTGTCGGGGGCGAGCAGCCACAGCGTGCGGTAGCCCTGGGTGACGCCTGCGTGGTAGTAGGTGCGACGGCCGCCTTCGGGTCCGCGCACCATCACCGCATAGCCGATCTCGGCGCCCTCGTAGCGCGCCAGCGGCATGAGCATGCGCGCCGCGGCCGGCCCCAGCGGGCCGCTGGCGCCCGCGAGGATGGCGCGGCTGAAGGTCATCATGTCGGCAGCCGTGGAACGCAGTGCGCTGGCCGGCGCGTAGGCCTGCATGTCGAACAGCGGCTGGCGGCGATCGCCCGCGAAGGCCGGGGCCATGCGCGAGGCCTTGTCGCCCAGCCCGATGACGGTGTCGTTCATGCCCAGCGGCTCGGTGATGCGCCCGCGCACCAGTTCGCCCCACGATGTGCCGTAATGCTCGGCGAGCAACTGCCCGAGCAGCGCCATGCCGAAGTTGCTGTATGCGCCCTCGCAGGGCGGCGCGGCGGCCGTGAGCCTGATGCGCGCAAGCGCGGCCCAGAACATGGGCTTGTCGAAGGCGTGGAACTGCTCGACGAGCGGCGCGCCGCCGGTCACACCATCGGCCATCACCGGCATGCAGCCGGTGTGCGTGACGAGCTGGCGCAGCGTGACCGAGGCCACCGCGGGCGAAATGCCGTCGACCTTGCCGGCGAGCAGCCTGCCGACGGTGTCGTCCAGCTTCAGGTCGCCGCGCTGCACCGCCTGCGCGAGCAGCAGGCCGGTGAACACCTTGGTGACGGAGCCGATCTCGAACATCGGCTGCTCCGCGCTGCCCGATGCGACGGCGCGCGGCGCGGTCGCCGGCTCGGGGTTGTAGGCGGCGCCGTAGGCTGCCTGCCCGTTGTGCAGCGTGCCCACCACCAGGGTGCCGCGCTCGGTGCCCAGCGCCGCCCTGGCGAGCACGGCGGGGTCGCTCGCCAGCGTCAAGGGCTGTTGCTGTTGCTGCTGTTGCGGCGGCTGAAGCTGTGCAGCGGCATGGCCGGCCAGCAGGAAGAGGAAAAGCCATGCCGCGAGCCGGGAGCGGTACAGCAAGGCATGAGGCAGGAGCCGCATCGTCGGATTCCTCGGGCGTCGTCGAAAGAGCCGCCATCCTGCCACGCCGGGCGCGCCTCCCGCGCCCCGCGACGACAATGGCCCGATGCGCGCATTGCTCGGCACCTTCTCCTGGCAGGAACTCCGCCACCATCCCTGGCGCAACGCGGCGGCCGTGCTGGCCGTGATGCTCGGCGTTGCGCTGGCCTTCTCGGTACAGCTGATCAACGCCTCGGCGCTCGACGAGTTCTCGAGCGCGGTGCGCTCGGTCAACGGCGAGCCCGACCTCGAGGTGCGCGCCGTGCAGGGCGGCTTCGACGAGGCCGTGTTCGCACGGCTCGCCCGGCATCCGCAGGTGGTGCTGGCGAGTCCGGTGGTCGAGGTGCAGGGCCTGGCACTGGCAGGCGACAGCCAGGTGCCGATCCGCGTGATCGGCATCGACGCGCTGACGCTGCCGACCATCGCACCCGCGCTGATGCCGCAGGCTGCGGCGGGCGCCGACCGCTTCGCGCTCTTCGCCCCCGACCAGGTGTTCCTCAACCTCGCGGCGCGCGATGCGCTGGGAATGCCCGCGCAGTCGGCACCCGGCGCGGGCAAGTCCGAGACGGTGCAGCTGCGCGGCGGCGACGCCTGGCACAGCCTCGCGGTGGCAGGCCATGTGGCGGCCGGCGGCAAGGCGCTCGCGGTGTTGGACATCGCGGCGGCGCAGGAACTCTTCGGCCGCATCGGCCAGCTGAGCCGCATCGACCTGCGGCTCGCACCCGGCACCGACCGGGCGGCCTTCATCGCCTCGCTGCAGAAGTCGCCAGACTGGCCGGCGGGCGTGCAGTTCGCCGAGCCCGGCGACGCGGCGCAGCGCGTGAGCAACCTGTCGCGTGCCTACCGCGTGAACCTGACGGTGCTGGCGCTGGTGGCGCTCTTCACGGGCGCCTTCCTGGTGTTCTCGGTGCTGGCGCTCAGCGTGGCCAAGCGGGCGCAGCAGTTCGCGCTGCTCGGCGTGCTCGGTCTCACGCCGCGCGAGCGGCTGCGGCTGGTGCTGGCCGAATCGCTGGTGCTGGGCCTCATCGGCAGCGCGGCCGGCCTCGCGCTGGGCACGGCGCTGGCAGCCTTCGCGCTGCGCGTGCTGGGCGGCGACCTGGGCGGCGGCTACTTCGAGGGCGTGGCGCCCACGCTGCACTGGAGCGCGGGCGCCGCCCTGCTCTACGGCGGTCTCGGCGTGGTGGCCGCGCTGGTCGGGGGCTGGTGGCCTGCTCGCGCGGCTCAGTCGCTGCCGGAGGCACAGACGCTCAAGGGCCTGGGCGCCGCGCCCACGCAGGGCAATGGCCACTGGCTGGCGCTGGGCCTGATCGCGCTGGGCGCGGTGCTGGCGAACCTGCCGGCCATCGGCGGCATTCCGGTGGCGGCTTACCTCTCGGTCGCCTGCCTTCTGGTGGGCGGCATCACCGCCCTGCCCTGGCTGATCGCGCTGCTTTACGACCGCGTGGCGCCGCTGTTCTCGCAGCGCGTGCTGCCGATGCTGGCGGTGGAGCGCGCCCGGCGCATGCGCGGCACGGCGGCGGTGGCTGTCAGCGGCGTGGTCGCCAGCCTGAGCCTCGCCGTGGCACTGACGGTGATGGTCGCGAGCTTCCGCGACTCGGTGACGCAATGGCTCGGCGTGGTGCTGCCCGCCGATCTGTACGTGCGCGCCACCTCGGGCGGACGCGGCGGCAACAGCGGCGGCGGCAGCAGCACCGACACCGCCACCTTTGCGCCGGCCTTCGTGCAGTCGCTCGCCCAGCTGCCCGGCGTAGCGCGCACCGGCACGCTGCGTACGCAGCCGCTGCAGCTCGATGCGGCGCGGCCGGCGGTCGCACTCATCGCGCGCAGCCTCGAAGGCGGGGCGGCGCAATCGCTGCCGCTGGTGGGCAGCGCGCTGACGGTGCCCGAGGGGCAGGTCGGCGTCTACGTGAGCGAGCCGATGGTGGAGCTCTACGGCGCGAAGCCGGGCACGGTGTTCGCGCCGCTGTCGGCCGCCATGGGCAAGGCTGGGGCATCGTTCTTCGTGGCCGGCGTGTGGCGGGACTACGCGCGGCAGTTCGGCGCCATCGCCATGGACGCGCGCGACTTCGAGCGCCTCACCGGCGAACGCAACGTGAGCGACGTGGCGCTGTGGCTCGCGCCGGGCGCATCGGAAGGCGCCGTGCAGGCGGCGGTGCGCGAGCTGGCCGCGCGGCAAGAGGGCCAGGGCGCACAGGGCAAATCCTCCGAAGGCTCGGTGGAGATCGCCTCCGTGGGGCAGATCCGCGCGACCTCGCTGCGCATCTTCGACCGCAGCTTCGCCGTCACCTACTGGTTGCAGGCAGTGGCCATCGCCATCGGCCTGTTCGGCATCGCGGCGAGCTTCAGCGCGCAGGTGCTGGCGCGGCGCAAGGAGTTCGGCCTGCTCGCCCACCTCGGCTTCACCCGCCGGCAGGTGCTGGCGGTGGTCGCCGGCGAAGGCGCGGCGTGGACGGCCATCGGCGCAGTCGCCGGGCTGGGCCTGGGGCTGGCCGTGTCGGTGGTGCTCGTGAAAGTGGTGAACCCGCAGAGCTTCCACTGGAGCATGGACCTGCTGGTGCCGTGGGAGCGCCTGCTGGCGCTGTGCGCTGCGGTGGTGGCGGCAGGCACCGTGACTGCCTGGATGGCGGGTCGCGCCGCCGCCGGCAAGGACGTGGTGCTGGCGGTCAAGGAAGACTGGTAGGCCGACGCCGGTATTCGCACGAGGCCCGACTCCTGGACTGGAACCCATGCAGCAACCACCCTTCTCCTTTTCCCTTTCGCGCCGAAGCCTGCTGCTCGCCGCGCTCGCGTCGGGCCCGCTGGCCGCGTGGGCGCTGCCCGAGCGCCGCCTGGAGTTCCCGCGCGACTTCGGCAGCCACCCCGACCTGCACACCGAGTGGTGGTACATCACCGGCCATGCGAAGACGTCCGCCGGACGCGAGTTCGGCTACCAGGTCACCTTCTTCCGCTCGCGCGTCGAGGCCACGCAGGGCATGCGCTCGGCCTTCGCAGCGAAGCACCTGGTGTTCGCGCATGCGGCCGTCACCGATCTCGAAGGCCGCACATTGCTGCATGACCAGCGCATCGCGCGCGCGGGCTTCGGCGTGGCGGAGGCCTCGGCGAACGACACCGACGTGCGCATCCGCGACTGGTCGCTCGTACGCGAGAACGGCATCTACGTCGCACGCATTCCGGCGGGCGAGTTCGCGCTCGAGCTGCGCTTCACGCCCACGCAGCCGGTGCTGCTGCAAGGCAATGCCGGGCTCTCGCGCAAGGGCCCGGAAGAATCGCAGGCCAGCTACTACTACAGCGAGCCGCAGCTCAAGGCCCAGGGCAGGCTGACGCTCAAGGGCCAGCCCTTCGATGTAGCCGGCATCGCGTGGCTGGACCACGAATGGAGCGAGGCGCTGATGCACCCCGAGGCGGTGGGCTGGGACTGGATCGGAATGAACCTCGACGACGGCAGCGCCCTCACTGCCTTCCACCTGCGGCGCAGCGACGGCAGCGCGCTGTGGGGCGGCGGCTCTTTCCGGCCCCGCGATGGCGCGGCGCGGATCTTCAGGCACGACGAGGTCCGCTTCGAGAGCCTCGGTACATGGGTCAGCCCCCGCACGCAGGCGAAGTACCCGACACGATGGCGCGTACAGACGCCCGCCGGCAGCTTCGAGGTGCGCGCCCTGCTCGACGACCAGGAACTCGACAGCCGCGGCTCCACGGACGGCGTCTACTGGGAGGGCGTGAGCGACCTGCTCGATGCGCAGGGCCGGCGGGTCGGGCGTGGCTACCTCGAGATGACCGGCTACGCCGCGCCGCTGAAGCTGTAACTGTTGTCGCCATCCGCGGTGGCTGACAACCGAACGCCTCCTACATGCGTTGGGAAAATTTCCCATAAATAATCACCCGACGCAGAGGAGCCCCCATGAAAACCCGAATCGCACTGCTGGCCGCGGCCGGCGCGCTGTCCATCTTCGCGAGCCCCCTGGCCGCCAACGCACAAGTCTCGGTCAACATCAACGTCCCCGGACTGGTGATGACCGCCCCGCCCCCGCCACGCTACGAGCCGCTGCCCCCGCCTCGCGGCGGCTTCGTCTGGGTGCCGGGCCGCTGGATGTGGGATGGCCGCGCCTACGCATGGCGTCCGGGCGGCTGGCAGCCCGAGCGCGTGGGCTATGTGTATGCCCCCGGCCGCTGGATCGAGGACCGCGGCGGCTGGCGCTGGACCGAAGGCGACTGGCGCCGTCGCGAGGCGTACCGTGAAGCGCGACGCGAACGCGAGTGGGAAGAAGACCGCCGCCATGACCGCTACGAGCGCGAACACCGGCACGGCCATGATCGCGACCGTGGCGAGTATTTCTGCCCGCCCGGGCAGGCCAAGAAGGGCAACTGCTGAGGCGCCGAATCGCAGCAGTGCCGCAAACGAAAAGGGAGCCGGACAGGCTCCCTTTTTTGTTCGTCGTCCGCTTCCTGCTTCCTACTTCGTCCGCCGCCGGTCGATGAACGCGATGATCTCGCCCATGATCCCCTTGCGGAAGGCCAGCACGCAGATCACGAAGATCAGGCCCGTGACCATCGTCACCGACTCGCCCAGCGTGTTGAACCACTCCACCGAGGTGATGCGCGCGAGGAAGCTGCCGAGTTCGCCGATCTTGTTCTCCAGCAGCACCACCACCGCCGAGCCCACCAGCGGGCCCGAGATCGTGCCGAGGCCGCCCACCAGCGTCATCAGGATGACCTGGCCGGATGCCGTCCAGTGCACGTCCGACAGCGTGGCGAAGCCCAGCACCAGCGTCTTGAGCGAGCCGGCCAGGCCCGACAGCGCCGCCGAGATCACGAAGGCCAGCAGCTTGAAGCGGCTCACGTCGTAGCCCAGCGAGAGCGCGCGCGGCTCGTTCTCCTTGATGCCCTTGAGCACCTGCCCGAAGGGCGAATGGATGGTGCGCACGATCAGCAGGAAAGCCGCCACGACGATGACCAGCGCCACGTAGTACATCGTGAGGTCGTTCGACAGGTCGATCACGCCGAAGAGCTTGCCGCGCGGCACGCCCTGCAGGCCGTCCTCGCCGCCGGTGAACTTGGCCTGCAGCGCGACGAAGAACATCATCTGCGCGAGTGCCAGCGTGATCATCGCGAAGTAGATGCCCTGGCGGCGGATGGCCAGCACGCCGAAGATCCAGCCGAGGAAGGCGCCGGTGAGCGTGCCCGCGACCAGGCCCAGTTCGGGCGTGAGGCCCCAGACCTTGATGGCATGGCCCGCCACGTAGGCCGAGCCGCCGAGGAAGGCCGCATGCCCGAAGGACAGCAGCCCGGTGAAGCCCAGCAGCAGGTTGAAGGCGGCTGCGAAGAGCGCGAAGCACATCAGCTTCATCACGAACACCGGATAGGCGCCGAAGAACGGGGCCAGCACCAGTGCAAGCAGCAGCAGCGCGTAGACGACGGTGGAGATCTTTTTCGTGTTCATGCCGCTCGCCTTTTCACTTCTCTTTGCCGAACAGGCCGGCGGGGCGGATGAGCAGCACGATGACCATGATCACGAACACAACCGTCGAGGACGCCTCCGGATAGAAAACCTTGGTGAGCCCTTCGATCACGCCGAGCCCCAGGCCCGTGAGGATCGCGCCCATGATCGAGCCCATGCCGCCGATCACGACCACGGCGAACACCACGATGATGAGGTTCTGCCCCATCAGCGGCGACACCTGGATGACCGGTGCGGCCAGCACGCCGGCGAACGCGGCGAGCGCACAGCCGAAG
This sequence comes from Variovorax atrisoli, assembly GCF_014195185.1. NCBI lineage: Bacteria > Pseudomonadati > Pseudomonadota > Betaproteobacteria > Burkholderiales > Comamonadaceae > Variovorax > Variovorax atrisoli. The sequence goes on from NZ_JACIBG010000003.1 coordinate 33,982, forward strand.
GCGTAGGTCAGCGTGATCATCAGCGGCACGTTGACGCCGAAGGCCTCCACCAGGCGCGGGTTCTCGGTGCCGGCGCGCAGGTAGGCGCCGATGCGCGTCTTCTCGATCACGTACCAGGTGGCGAAGCACACCGCCAGCGATGCCACCACCACCCAAGCGCGGTAGTTGGGCAGCACCATGAAGCCGAGGTCGGTGGCGCTCGACAGCGCGTCGGGTGCGTCGTAGGGCAGGCCCGAGACGCCATAGACCGAGCGGAACACGCCCTCGATCAGCAGCGTGAGGCCGAGCGTGAGCAGCAGGCCGTAGAGATGGTCGAGCTTGTAGATCCAGCGCAGCAGCAGCCGCTCGATGAGCACGCCGAAGATGCCGATGACGATGGGCGCCGCGATCAGCATCACCCAGTAGTTGACGCCGAAATACTCCATGGCCATCCACGTCAGGACGGCGCCGAGCATGAACAGCGCGCCGTGCGCGAAGTTGATGACGTTGAGAAGGCCGAAGATCACCGCCAGCCCGAGGCTCAGGATGGCGTAGAAGGAGCCGTTGACCAGCCCGAGGAGGAGCTGGCTCAACAGGGCGGGAAGGGAAATGTTCATAGAAAGTTCAGGACACCACTGACCGTTTCTTCTTTATCGCGGGGGCCGCCGCGCACGGCCGCCCGAAGCGGCCGGCCCGCCCCCCGTTGGAAATGGGGGTTGGCGAAGCGACACGCGGTGCGCGCAGCCTGGGGGTTACTTCCACAAGGCGCACTTGCTCTCGGCCTTGGTGGTGAAGACTTCCTCGCCCTTCAGCTTCTGGACCACCTTGTAGTAGTCCCAGGGCTGCTTCGACTCGGCCGGCGACTTCACCTGCACCAGGTACATGTCGTGCACGAAACGGCCGTCCTCTCGCACGAAGCCCTTGGCGTAGAAGTCGTCGATCGGGGTCTTCTTGATCTGCGCCATCACCGTGTCGGCGTCGGTGGTCTTGGCCGCCTGCACCGCCTTCAGGTAGGTCATGGTGGCCGAGTAGTCGGCGGCCTGGATGTCGGTGGGCATGCGCTTGGTCTTCTCGAAGAAGCGCTTGCCGAAGGCGCGCGTCTTGTCATCGAGGTTCCAGTCCCAGCTGGTGGTGAGCAGCAGGCCCTCGGTGTTCTTCAGGCCCAGGCTGTGCACGTCGGTCACGAACACCAGCAGGCCGACCATCTTCATGCTCTTGGTGATGCCGAACTCGCGCGCCGCCTTGATCGCGTTCTGCGTGTCGCCGCCCGCATTCGCGAGCGCCAGCACCTGTGCCTTGGAGTTCTGCGCCTGCAGCAGGAACGAGGAGAAGTCCGACGTGTTGAGCGGATGCTTCACGCTGCCGAGCACCGTGCCGCCCTTCTCCTTCACGACCTTGGTCGCGTCGGCTTCCAGCGCCTGGCCGAAGGCATAGTCGGCCGTCAGGAAGTACCAGCTCTTGTCGCCTCGCGCGATGACGGCACTGCCCGTGCCCTTGGCCAGCGCCACGGTGTCGTAGGCGTAGTGCACGGTGTAGGGGCTGCACTGCTCATTGGTGAGCGCCGAACTGCCCGCGCCGTTCACGATGAACACGCGCTTCTTCTCCTGCGCCACCTTGGCCATGGCCAGGCCGGTACCCGAGCTGGTGCCGCCGAACAGCATCGTCAGGCCCTGCGTGTCGATCCACTCGCGCGCCTTGGAGGCGGCGATGTCGGCCTTGTTCTGGTGGTCGGCCTGCAGCAGCTCGATGGGCATGCCGTTGACCTTGCCGCCGAAGTCGTCGATGGCCATCTGGATCGCCAGCGCGCCGTTCTTGCCCTCCACGTCCGCGTAGAGGCTCGACATGTCGGTGATGAAGCCGATCTTGACCTTGTCCTGGGCCTGTGCGGCGCCTGTAGCCAACGCGATGGCAAGCGAGATGGCCGAGAACACAACTGTCTTTTTCATGATCATCAGACTCCAGTGAGGAAACGGAAAGTCGTGGGGGCCGCCGCGCACGGCCGCCCGAAGCGGCCGGCCCGCCCCCGGCAGGGGGAAGGCGCGAGCGACACGAAGTGCGCGCAGCCTGGGGCGAGCATCACTTCCAGAGTGCGCACTTCGTCTCGGCCTTGGTCGTGAAGACCTGGTCGCCCGGCAGCGTCTTCAGCACCTTCAGGTAGTCCCAGGGCTTCTTCGACTCGGCGGGCGACTTCACCTCGACCAGGTACATGTCGTGGATGAAGCTGCCGTCGGCGCGGATCTGGCCCTTGCCGTAGAAGTCGTCGATCTTCATGCTCTTGAGCTGCGCCATCACCTTGTCGGAGTCGGTGGTCTTGGCGGCGGCCACGGCCTTGAGGTAGGTCATGGTGGCGGAGTAGTCGGCGGCCTGCACGTCGGTGGGCATGCGCTTGGTCTTCTCGAAGAAGCGGTTGGCGAACTTGCGCGACTCGTCGTTCAGGTCCCAGTACCAGCTGGTGGTGTGCAGCAGGCCTTCGGTGTTCTTCAGGCCCAGGCTGTGGATGTCGCTCAGGAAGACCAGCAGGCCCGCGGTCTTCATCGTCTTGTTGATGCCGAACTCCTTGGCGGCCTTGATCGAGTTGATGGTGTCGCCGCCCGCGTTGGCCAGGCCGAGGATCTGCGCCTTGGAGTTCTGCGCCTGCAGCAGGAACGAGGAGAAGTCCGAAGCGTTCAGCGGATGGCGCACCGCCCCCACCACCGTGCCGCCCTTCTCCTTCACCACCTTGGTGGTGTCGGCTTCGAGCGCGTGGCCGAAAGCGTAGTCGGCGGTCAGGAAGAACCAGCTCTTGCCGCCGCGGTCGACCACCGCCGCGCCGGTGCCCTTGGCCAGCGCCACGGTGTCGTAGGCGTAGTGCACGGTGTAGGGGCTGCACTGCTCGTTGGTGAGCACCGAGCTGCCCGCGCCGTTGTTGAAGTACACGCGCTTCTTCTCCTCGGCCACCTTCGCGGTGGCCAGCGCCACGCCCGAGTTGGTGCCGCCGAAGACCATGGTCACGCCCGCGGTGTCGATCCATTCACGCGCCTTGGAAGCGGCGATGTCGGCCTTGTTCTGGTGGTCGGCGGTCAGCAGCTCGATGGGCTGGCCCAGCGCCTTGCCGCCGAAGTCGTCGATGGCCATCTGGATGGCGGTGGCGCCGCCCTTGCCTTCGAGGTCGGCGTACAGGCTCGACAGGTCGGTGACGAAGCCGATCTTCACTTTTTCCTGCGCCTGCGCGGCGCCCGCGCTCATGGCGAGGATGCCGACGGCGGTTGCGATGAGGCCGAGTTTCTTGATCATGGCGTTTGTCTCCTGGAGGAATCTTTGTGGGACGGAAGAAAGGTCTTGTGGACGGGTTCGGCGGTGTCGTGTTCTGTCTCTCAGACGCCCAGCAGCTCTGTGAGAACGGGCATCTTGGCTTCGAGTTCGGCCGCGCCGAACTTCTCGACGATGCGGCCGTGCTCCATCACGTAGAAGCGGTCGGCCAGCGGCGCTGCGAAGCGGAAGTTCTGCTCCACCATCACGATGGTGTAGCCCTTGGCGCGCAGCGTGGTGATCATGCGGGCCAGCGCCTGCACGATGACCGGCGCGAGGCCTTCTGAAATCTCGTCGAGCAGCAGCAGCCTGGCGCCGGTGCGCAGGATGCGCGCCACGGCCAGCATCTGCTGCTCGCCGCCCGACAGGCGCGTGCCCTGGCTGTGGCGGCGCTCGGCCAGGTTGGGGAACATGGCATAGATCTCTTCGACCGACATGCCCTTGCCCGCGCCCTTCAGCTCGGGCGGCAGCATCAGGTTCTCCTCGCACGAGAGGCTCGCGAAGATGCCGCGCTCCTCCGGGCAGTAGCCCACGCCGAGGTGCGCGATGCGGTGCGTGGGCAGGCCGATGGTCTCGCGGCCGTTGATCTCGATGCTGCCCTTGCGTGCGCCCGTCAGGCCCATGATCGCGCGCAGCGTGGTGGTGCGGCCCGCGCCATTGCGGCCCAGCAGCGTGACGACCTCGCCCGGCTGCACGACCATGTCGACGCCGTGCAGCACGTGCGATTCGCCGTACCAGGCTTGCAGGCCTTTGATTTCGAGTGCGGCCGTCATCTCAATGAGCCCCTTGCAGCTGGCCTTCGGTGGTGCCCATGTAGGCCTCCATCACCTGCGGGTTCTTCGAGACCACGGCGTACGGCCCCTCGGCAAGCACCGCGCCGCGCTGCAGCACGGTGATGGTGTCGGCGATGGTCGAGACCACGCTCATGTTGTGCTCCACCATGAGGATGGTGCGGCCGGCCGACACGCGCTTGATGAGATCGGCCACGCGGTGCACGTCTTCATGGCCCATGCCCTGCGTGGGCTCGTCGAGCAGCATCAGCTCGGGCTCCATGGCCAGCGTGGTCGCGATCTCGAGCGCGCGCTTGCGGCCGTAGGGCAGGTTCACCGTCTGTTCGTCCGCAAGTTCCTCCAGGCCGACTTCTGCCAGCAGCTCGCGGGCCCTGGCATCCAGCGGCTTGAGCGACTTCTCGCTCTTCCAGAAGTGGTACGAGGTGCCCAGGCGGCGCTGCAGGCCGAGGCGCACGTTCTCCAGCAGCGTGAGGTGCGGGAACACGGCCGAAATCTGGAACGAGCGGATGATGCCGCGGCGCGCGATCTGCGCGGGGCGCTCGCGCGTGATGTCCTGGCCGTTGAAGAGGATCGTGCCGGTGGTGGGCTCGAGGAACTTCGTCAGCAGGTTGAAGCAGGTCGTCTTGCCCGCGCCATTCGGGCCGATGAGCGCGTGGATCGAGCCGCGCACCACCGACAGGTCGACCTTGCTGACCGCTGTGAACCCCTTGAATTCCTTGGTGAGCTGGCGTGTTTCGAGAATGACGTCGCTCATCTCGCGAGGTCGCCCGTGTGCGTGGAAAGAATGTGCGTCATGCGGTCCATCTCAATGCGCCACCATCGAGCGCCGACCGATTGTTCGTGGGTGCCTCGGGCTTGGATACTGGGGCAAATGCCTATGCTGCAGTGCACCCATTCCAGAGGGCCGCCGGCCCCTGCTGCACGACTGTCGTCTCGACGACAAAGGCGGCACGCGAGCCGGCGAAGACGCTGCGCATCGACCACTCGCGGCGCTGGCCTCGATTGGGCATGATCGCGCCCATGGCACCAACGACATCGCCGCACATGCCCGACTTCCGCTCACCCGACTTCCTGGCCGACCACATCCGGCACACGCTGGCCTTCTACGAGGGCCGCAACATCGACCCCAGCGGCGGCTTCTTCCATTTCTTCAAGGACGACGGCACGGTGTACGACCGCCGCACCCGCCACCTGGTGAGCAGCACGCGCTTCGTGTTCAACCATGCGATGGCGTACCGGCGCTTCGGCAAGCCCGCCGACCTCGCTGCCGCACGGCATGGGCTGGCCTTCATCGAGCGTGCCCACAGGCAGCAGGATGGCGGCTATGCATGGCAGATCGACTGGCATGAACAGCGCGCCACGGTGCAGGACGGCACCAACCGCTGCTACGGCCTGGACTTCGTGCTGCTCGCGCACGCGCATGCGCTCATGGCCGGCATCGAGGAAGCGCACGCCGGGCTGGAGAACGCCTGGCGGTTGATGGAGGCGCATTTCTGGGAACCGCGGCACCAGCTCTATGCCGACGAGGCCACCACGGACTGGCGCGTGGGCAGCTATCGCGGGCAGAACGCCAACATGCACGCCTGCGAGGCGCTGATGGCGGCCTTCGAGGCCACGCAGGAGTCACGCTACATCGAGCGTGCGCTCGCAGTGGCCGAATCGGTGACGGGCCGGCTCGCGTCGCTGGCCGAAGGTCTGGTATGGGAGCACTACCGCGAGGACTGGTCGGTCGACTGGGACTACAACCGCGGCAACAAGACCGACATCTTCAAGCCCTGGGGCTTCCAGACCGGCCACCTGACCGAGTGGGCCAAGCTGCTGCTGCAGCTCGACGGCCATCTCGCCACCCAGGACCGCAAGGCCGAATGGCCGCTGCCGCGCGCGCGCCACTTCTTCGACACCGCCATGCAACGCGGCTGGGACGCCGACAACGGCGGGCTGGTCTACGGCTTCGGCCCCGACGGCAAGGTGTGCGACGGCGACAAGTACTTCTGGGTGCAGGCCGAGAGCTTCGCCGCCGCCGCCCTGCTCGCGCTGCGCACCGGCGAGCCGGGCTACTGGGACTGGTACGACAGCATCTGGGCCTACAGCTGGGAGCACTTCGTCGACCACGCGCACGGCGCCTGGTATCGCATCCTCACGCCGACGAACGAAAAGATCAGCGACGAGAAGAGCCCAGCCGGCAAGACCGACTACCACACGATGGGCGCCTGCTACGACGTGCTGCGCGCCCTTGGCGTCTGAAGGGCACCTGCCCTTTTTCGCGGAACACCGCGGAACCGGCTCTGCCGGTCCGCAGGTGTCGCCCCCGGCGAGGGGGTCGGCGAAGCGACACGAAGTGCGCCAAGCCTGGGGGGAGACTAGTGCGCGCCCGCAGCGGCGTCGCCGCCGGCTCCGCCCTTCTGCGGCTTTGCCAGCCACACCAGCGGGATCAGCAGCAGGAACAGGACCGCCGACGCATAGAAGATGTCGTTGGTCGCCAGCATGTACGACTGCTGGTCGACGATGCGGTTGATCTGCCCCAGCACCTGGTCGGTGCTGAAGCCGTTGGCGTTGAGCCCGGCCATCGCGCTCGCCGCGGCGTTGTTGCCCTGGTTGACCGTCTCGGCCAACTGGGCGTGGTGCAGCGTCGCGCGGTTGTCCCACAGCGTGGTCGTGATCGAGGTACCCATGGCGCCCGCGGTGATCCGCAGGAAGTTCGACAGCCCCGATGCCGCCGGGATGCGGTCGGGCGTGAGGCCCGACAGCGTGATCGTCACCAGCGGGATGAAGAAGAACGCCATCGCGATGCCCTGGATGATCGTCGGGATGATGATCGTCACGAAGTCGGCCTGCGTATTGAAGTTCGAGCGCATCCACAGCACCAGCGCGAACACCAGGAACGAGAAGGTCGCATAGCGGCGCGGGTCGATCTTGGCCACCGTGAGGCCCACCACCGGCGAGAAGAAGATCGCCAGCAGCCCCACGGGCGCCATGATCATCCCCGCCTGCGTGGCGGTGTAGCCCATCCACTGCTGCAGCCACAGCGGCAGCAGCACCACGTTGCCGAAGAAGAGGCCGTAGGCCACCGCCGTCGCGACCGCGCCCGACCAGAAGTTGCGGCGCTTGAAGAGCGACAGGTCGACCACCGGGTGCTTGTCGGTCAGCTCCCAGACCAGGAAGAAGGCGAAGCCGACCACGGACACCACGGCCAGCGTGACGATCTGCGCGGAGTGGAACCAGTCGAGCTCCTTGCCCTTGTCGAGCATGAGCTGCAGCGAGCCCACCCACAGCACCAGCAGCGCGAGGCCGATGGCGTCGATCGGCACCTTGTGCGTGGCGCTCTCTCGCTTGTGGTACAGCGCCCAGGTGATGGCCGCCGCGACGATGCCCACCGGGATGTTGATGTAGAAGATCCACGGCCACGAGATGTTGTCGGTGATCCAGCCGCCCAGCAGCGGCCCCATCACCGGCGCGACCAGCGTGGTCATCGACCACATGGCCATCGCGAGGCCCGCCTTGGCGCGCGGATAGCTCGACAGCAGCAGCGCCTGCGACAGCGGGATCATCGGCCCCGCGACGAAGCCCTGCAGCGCGCGGAAAGCGATGAGCGTCGTCATGTTCGGCGCCAGGCCGCACAGCAGCGAGCTGATCATGAAGAGGATCACGCTGGCCATGAACAGGCGCACCTGTCCGAAGCGCTGCGTCATGAAGCCGGTGAGCGGCACCGCGATGGCGTTGGCCACCGCGAAGCTGGTGATGACCCAGGTGCCCTGCGTGGTGCTCACGCCCAGGTCGCCCGAGATGGCAGGCAGCGACACGTTCGCGATCGACGAGTCGAGCACGTTCATGAAGGTTGCCGCAGAAAGCGCGACCGTGCCCCAGACGCGGGCTGCGCCCTCGAGCGGCGGATGCGCAACGTATGCAGGAGCAGCGGTGGCCATGGGGCGGGCTGTTTACCTGGACGGAATGAAAGTCCGGACGAACGCTCGCGCGATCAGCCCGGCTGGCCCTGCACGGCCACGGAAGTGTTCGCGGCGGGCGCCTTGGCGGGAGCCGAAGCTGCCGTCGGCGCACCGCCCTTGCCGCCGATGTTGGCGGCGACGATGCGCTCCACCTCGGCGTCGGCGCCGCGGTCGAGCTGGCTGTAGACCGCGGTCTGCGCCAGCGCGGTGGCGCGCGGGGCGTCGGCGAGCATCTTGCCGCCCTTCTGCGAGATGTCGACCTCGGCGTCCATCGACAGGCCGATGCGCAGCGGGTTGGCCTTGAGCTGCTCGGGGTCGAGCGCGATGCGCACCGGCACGCGCTGAACAACCTTGATCCAGTTGCCGGTGGCGTTCTGCGCGGGCAGCAGCGCGAACGCGCTGCCGGTGCCCACGCCTAGGCCGGCGACCTTGCCGGTGTATTCGACCTTCTTGCCGTACACGTCGGCGGTGAGCTTCACCGGCTGGTCGATGCGGATGTTGCGCAGCTGAACTTCCTTGAAGTTGGCGTCGACCCACAGCTGGTTGAGCGGCACGATCGACATCATCGGCGTGCCGGCGGCCACGCGCTGGCCGAGCTGCACGGTGCGCTTGGCGACATAGCCGTCGACCGGCGCGGGCATGGCCACGCGCTGCGTGGCGAGGTAGGCCTCGCGCACCTTGGCGGCTGCGGCCAGCACGCTCGGGTGCTGGGCCACGCTGGTGCCTTCGGTCAGCGACTGGTTGCTGGCCAGCGCCTCCTTGGCGGCCACCACGCCGGCCTGCGCCGCGGCGAGCTGGCTCTTGGCCGTCTCGAGCTGCGTCTCGGCGTGGTTGAGCTCTTCCTTCGACACGGCGCCGTTGCCCGACAGCGCGCGGCGACGCTGCAGGTCGTCCTGCGCCTTGGCAATGTCGCTCTGCGCCTTGACGATGTCGGCCTGGCGCAGCGTGACCTGCGCGGCCAGCGAGCCGTTGTTGGCGTACAGCGTGCGCACCTGGCGCACCGCCTGCGCGAGCGCGGCCTCGGCCTGCTCGAGCGCGACCTTGGCATCGGCCGGGTCGAGCTGCACCAGCGGCTGGCCGGCCTTCACGAAGTCGGTGTCGTCGGCGTTGATGGCCATCACGGTGCCGCCGATCTGCGGCGTGATCTGGATGACGTTGCCCGAGACGTAGGCGTTGTCGGTGTCCTCGTAGTGGCTGGCCACCAGCCATTCGTACAGGCCCCAGCCGCCGCCGGCGACGATCACCACCGCGGCGAGCGCGGTGAGCGCGCGGCGGCGCTTGCCGTTGCCGGCGGTCGCCTCGGGGGCTGCGGGAGCTGCGGCTGCAGCGGGCGTCGGAGTGTTGTTGTCGCTCATGATGAAGTTCTTTCCGAAGACGAAGGGGTCGGGCCGGGCTGGATCTGCGCTGTGCCTGTCAGTTCAGCGGGGCCGAGGGAGCCGATGCGGTGGCGGTGGCCGGCGGCTGCCAGCCGCCGCCGAGTGCGCGCGCCAGGCCTACCTGGGTGTCGAGCGCGCGGGCGGCGAGGTCGACCGCCAGGCGGCGCTGGGCCAGCACGGCGGTCTCGGCCGTCAGCACGTTGAGGTAGTTGCCGAGGCCCGCGCGATAGCGCTGCACGGCGATGTCGTAGGCGCCTTCGGCGGCCGTCTGCGCTGCGCGCTGCTCGGCCTGCTGGCGTGCGATCGACTGGGCGCTCGTGACCTGGTCGGCCGCGTCGCGCACCGCGTCGATGACCGTGGCGTTGTAGCTCTCGACGGCGGCATCGAGGTCGGCCGACTTGCCGCGCAGGTTGGCGCGCAGCCTGCCGCCTTCGAAGATCGGCAGGCTAATGGCCGGGCCCACGCCCCACTGCTCGCTGCCCGACTTCAGCAGCTTGCCGAAGCCCAGGCTCTGGAAGCCGACGAAGGCCGTGAGGTTCACGTTGGGATAGAAGAGGGTCTTGGCATTCGCCACGTCGCTGGTGGCTGCTTCGACGCGCCAGCGCGCGGCGGCGATGTCGGCGCGGCGGCCGAGCAGGTCGGCCGGGATGTTCGCCTGCAGGGACATCGGCTGCACGCCAGCCAGCACCGGCGGCTTGAGCGAGGCGGTGACGTTGGGCTGGCCCACCAGCGCGTCGAGCGCGTGCTGCTGCAACGCGATCTGCTCGTTGAGCGCTTCGATCTGCTGGCGTGCCTCGGGCAGGCCGCCTTCGCTCTGGCGCAGTTCGAGGCGGGTGTCCAGGCCGGCGGACACGCGGTCGCGCACCAGCTTCAGGGTTTCGTCACGCTGCTCCAGCGTGCGCTTCGCGACGGTGAGCTGGTCGTTCAGGCGAGCCCACTGGAAGTAGCTGCGCGCCACGTTGCTCGCGAGCAGCACGCGGGCGGCGTCGGCATCGGCGGCTGCGGCGTTGGCGGCGCCGATGGCGGTGTCGAGCGCAGTGCGGTTCTTGCCGAAGAAGTCGAGCTCCCAGCTCGCGCCCAGCTGCAGCAGGCCGATGTTCTGGGTGGAGCCGCCCAGCGGCGCCGGGTAGATGTAGTTGCTGTTGAACTTCTGGCGGTTCAGGTCGAGATCGGCCTTGACCTGCGGCTTGAGCGCGGCGCCGGCGATGTCGGCAGAAGCCTGCGCGCGAGCGAGGCGGGCCTGCGCGACCTGCAGGTTGGGGTTGCCGGCCACGGCCTGGTCGATGAGCGAGTTGAGCTGCGAATCGCCGAAGGCCAGCCACCACTGGCTGTCGAGGCGGGATGCCGGCACGGCGGCGCTATCGGGCGCGATGCCCAGCGACGTGGCGTCGCGCAGCTTTGCCTGCGAGCCGATGCCGGCCATGTCGGCGCAACCGGCAAGTGCGACCACCAGCAGCGCGGCGGCCACGACGGGAGTGCGACGCATGGCGCGCACGGCGAGGGAGTCAGTCATTTTTATCTCCACGGGCCGCGAGGGCCTGGGCGTTGTCGAGGATGCGGCGCAGATAGCCCTTGAGCTGCTCCCATTCCTCGGTGGTGAAACCTGCAAGGTGCTCGTTCTGCACCCTGCTGAGCACGTGCGGCACTTCCTTGGCGGCCGCGCGGCCTTCGTCGGTGAGCTCGATGTTGACCACGCGCCGGTCTTCGAGCGAGCGCACCCGGCGGCACAGGCCCTTGGCCTCGAGGCGGTCGAGCAGGCGCGTCATGGCGCCGGTGTCGAGCTCGCAGGCGCGGGCCAGTTCGGCCACCGTGGTGGCCGCGCCGACGTGAAGCTTGTAGAGAGGCACCCACTGCGGATAGGTGGGGCTGCCCGGTTCGCACATGCGGGTTTCGACCGACTGGCCGACCGCCGTGACGATGCGGCGCATGAGGTAGCCGATGCTCTCCTCCGCGCGATAGGTTTCGGGACTGTAGAAGGCGACGGGCGCACGACGCTCCTCGCCGGGGGAAGCCGGCGGCTTTTGAGGGGTGTTGGCATCGCTCATGGGCCAAATATTAGTTGCCTCGGCAATTATTGTCAAGGCTACCTTTGTAGAGGCAAGGGATCGGTAGAATCGGCTCATGGCTTCATCCCCACCGTCTTCCATGGCCAAGGGCTCGCCCCGATCGCTCTCGGGCCTGGGCCCTTTTCTTCGCCCGTACCGCGTGCAAATCGTGCTGGCTGGCGTCTTCCTGGTGATGGCGGCGGTCACGACGCTGGCTTTTCCTATCGCCTTGCGCAGCCTGATTGATAACGGCTTGATCAGCGCCGACAAGGGCGCCCAGACCATGGCGCTGCGCGAGCACTTCGGCGCCCTCTTCGCCGTGGCCGTGGCGCTCGGTGTCTTCTCCGCGGCGCGCTTCTATACGGTGAGCTGGCTGGGCGAGCGCGTGACGGCCGACATCCGCAACGCCGTCTACGGCCACGTGCTCAAGCAGAGCCCCGCCTTCTTCGAGACCACGCAGACCGGCGAGGTGCTCTCGCGCCTGACGGCCGACACCATCCTGGTACAGACGGTCGTCGGCTCGTCGCTCAGCATGGGCCTGCGCAACGCCGTGATGGGCGCGGGCGCCCTGGCGGTGCTGATCTGGACCAACCCTTATGTGATGGTGCAGGTGCTGGGCATCCTCGTGCTGGTGGTGCTGCCGAGCATGGTGTTCGGCCGCCGCGTGCGCAAGCTCTCCCGCGCCAGCCAGGACCGCGTGGCCGATTCGAGCGCCATCGCCGCCGAGGTGCTGAATGCCATTCCGGTGGTGCAGAGCTACACGGCCGAAGGCCGCGAGGCCGCGCGTTTCAGCGGCTCGACCGAGAACGCCTTCCGCACCGCCGTGCGCCGTACCCGCGCCCGCTCGGTGCTCGTGGCCTTCATCATCATCGCGACCTCCGCGGCGCTTCTCTGGGGTCTCTACCAGGGCACGCAGGCGGTGCTGCGCGGCGACATCACCGCCGGCCACCTGGGCCAGACCGTCGTCTACGTCGCCATCCTCGCCAGCGCGACCGCCGTGCTCGGCGAGGTGTACGGCGACCTGCTGCGCGCGGCCGGCGCCACCGAGCGCTTGATGGAACTGCTGCACGCGCCTGCGGCCATCGTGTCCCCCGCCGACCCGGTGGTCGCACCGGTGCCGGTGGCGGGCAGCGCGATCAAGTTCGACGCGGTGACCTTCCACTACCCTTCCCGCCCCGGCACGCCGGCCTTGCGCGACTTCAGCCTCGAAGTCGCGCCCGGCGAGACCGTCGCGCTGGTGGGGTCGAGCGGTGCCGGCAAGAGCACCGTGTTCCAGCTGCTGCTGCGCTACTACGACCCGCAGACCGGCAGGGTGCTGCTCGACGGCGCACCGCTGGCCTCGCTGGCCCTGCCGGAGCTGCGCACCCGCATCGGCCTCGTGCCGCAGGACGCGGTGATCTTCTCGGCCAGCGCGTTCGAGAACATCCGCTACGGCAACCCCGAGGCGACGGCCGAGGAAGTGCAGGCAGCCGCCCGCGCCGCCTTCGCCCACGACTTCCTGCAGGCGCTGCCGGAGGGATACGACACCTTCCTCGGCGAGCGAGGCGTGCGGCTTTCGGGCGGACAGCGACAGCGCATCGCGATCGCGCGCGCGATCCTGAAGAACCCTCCGCTTCTGCTGCTTGACGAAGCCACGAGCGCGCTCGACGCGGAAAGCGAGCGCATGGTGCAGGCCGCACTGGAGTCGGCGATGGAGAACCGGACCACCCTGGTGATCGCCCACCGCCTGGCCACCGTCCAGAAGGCCGACCGCATCGTGGTGCTGGACCACGGCGGGATCGTCGAACAGGGAACGCACGCGGCGCTGGTCGCGCAGGGCGGCGTTTACGCGCGGCTGGCCGCGCTTCAGTTCACGGCCTGAGCAGGACCGCGATGCCGGCACCGGCTGATCGCCGGCTGCCCGTTTACTGCAGGGTCTCTTTCAGCGCAGCCGGAATCGGCAGCGCCATCACCGGAATGCCTTCATCGAGCAGCGCCTCGGCCTGCTCGGGCGTGGCATGTCCTCGGATGCCGCGCTCGGCGGCCTCGCCGTAGTGCATCTTGCGGGCCTCGTCCGCGAAGCGCTCGCCGACGTCCTCGGTCTTTGCCAGCACCTCGCGCACCGCACGCATCCAGCGGGCCTCGGGCGAGAGTTCGGCGGACGCATTGCTGGCAGCGGCAGGCGCGGCGGTCACGGATGTGGATGTGGCCGCCTCTTTCGGCGCCTTGGCATTGCCCAGGTTGAGACGGGGAGCGCTCAGCAGCTTGACGATGGCGGTGTCGCCGCAGACCGGGCATTCGACCAGGCCGGAGGCCAGCTGGGTCTCGAAATCCTCGCTGGAGGCGAACCAGCCCTCGAAGCCGTGGCCATGGGTGCAGCGGAGATCGAGAACCTTCATGGCGCGGATTATCCCGCGCCGCCCTGCGCGGGTGCGGCCTGCCAGTCCAGTGCCCATGCGCCCGAAAGGACGTTCTGCAGCCACAGCGTGCAGGTCAGCGTCTTGGCGTCGGTGACCTTGCCTTCGCGGCACCAGCCGACCAGCTCGTCGGGCGTGGCGGTGAACACGTCGAGGAACTCGCCGTGGTCGAGCTGCCGCTCGCCGAGCGAGAGCCCGCGCGCGAAATAGATGTGGATGATCTCGGTCGAGTAAGCCACCGCCAGGTGCATCGCGCCTGCGTAGGCCCATTCGCGCGCGGTGTAGCCGGTTTCCTCGATCAGCTCGCGTCGGCCGCAGTCGAAGGGGTCCTCGCCCGCATCGAGCTTGCCCGCCGGAAACTCGATCATCACGTGGCCGACCGGGTACCGGAACTGCCGCTCGAGCACGACACGGCCGTCGTCGAGCAGCGGAATCACCACCACCGCGCCTGGATGCAGCACGTACTCGCGCGTGGCGCTGTGGCCGTCGGGCAGGCGGATGGTGTCGCGCCGGGCCTTGAGGAACTTGCCCTCGAACAGCTCCTCGCGACTCAGGAGCTCTTCCTTCAGGTGCGAATCAACGGTGTCGGCGGGTTTGGTGGTCATGTCGTCCTTGCCAGTCTCGATGCCAGTGTCAGTGCCTGTGCTTCATCAGGTAGCGCCAGGTGAAGCCCGGAAAAGCCAGCACGACGAACAGCGCGCCGGTCACCGCATAGAACTCCCAGCCCTGCGTGGCGATCTGCCCTGCCCTGCGCTCGAACAGAAGCCCGACGCCGCCGGCCAGAAAGTACAAGACCACCAGTTCGGCGAGGCGCACCGCGAGCGACTTGGGAGCAGTCGCGAGCGGCACGACGCCGAGCAGGCGGTCGTTGAAGAACGGCAGATTGGCGGCCAGGAGGGCCACCAGGAGAACGACCCAGACCGACGCGGTTTGCGACACCCGAGGTCGGCCGCGTCAGTGGGCCAGCGTCGCCACGATCGCGTCGTAGCACAGCGTCATCAGCCCGCCGGGCAGGATGCCCAGGATCAGGATCAGCGCGCCGTTGATCGTCAGCACGGTACGCACGTCGCGCGGTGCAGACACGGTGGTGGCCGTGACGGGCGCGTCGAAGTACATGACCTTGACCACGCGCAGGTAGTAGAACGCGCCGATCAGCGACATCATCACCGCGAACACGGCCAGGCCGATGTAGATGGCGTGGCCCGAAGCGATCAGCGCCTGCAGCACGGCCAGCTTCGCGTAGAAGCCGACCAGCGGCGGCAGGCCCGCCAGCGAGAACATCGCGATCGACATCACGCCGGCGTACAGCGGGCTGCGCTGGTTCAGGCCGGCGAGATCGGTGATCTCCTCGCTCTCGAAGCCTTCGCGCGCCAGCAGCAGGATGATGCCGAAGCTCGCCAGCGTGGTCAGCACGTAGGTCACGATGTAGAACATCGCGGCGCTGTAGGCGTACTGGGCGTTGTACGTGCCCTGCTGGTCCGAGCCGGCGACCAGGCCGAGGAGCATGAAGCCCATCTGCGAGATCGTCGAGTAGGCCAGCATGCGCTTGAGGTTGCTCTGCGCGATGGCGGCCAGGTTGCCGACCAGCAGCGAGGCGATGGCCAGCACGGCGAGCATCTGCTGCCAGTCGATGGCCAGCGGCTGCAGCGCGTCGACCAGCAGGCGGATGATGATCGCGAAGGCGGCCAGTTCGGGCGCGGCGCCGATCAGCAGCGTGATCGCCGTCGGTGCGCCCTGGTAGACGTCGGGCACCCACATGTGGAACGGCGCAGCACCCACCTTGAAGGCCAGGCCGGCGACGATGAACACCAGGCCGAACACCAGCACCTGGTGGTTCACCTTGCCGCTGGCGATGGCCTTGAACACCTCGTTCACGTCGAGCGAGCCGGTAGCGCCGTACATCATCGACAGGCCGTAGAGCAGGAAGCCGCTGGCCATGGCGCCGAGCACGAAGTATTTCATGGCGGCTTCGCTGGCGACCGCGTTGTCGCGGCGCAGCGCCACCAGGGCGTAGCTCGAGAGCGTCAGCAGTTCGAGGCCCAGGTAGATCAGCAGGAAGTTGCTGCCCGAGATCATCACGAACATGCCCAGCAGCGCGAACATGCTAATGGTGAACATTTCGCCGCCGCGCAGCATCTCGCGATCGGCCGCATAGGGACGGCCGTAGACCAGCGTGACCATCAGCGCCACGGTGGAGAAGCACTTGAGCCAGTTGCCCATCGGGTCGCTGACCACCATGCCGCCGAAACCGTAGATGGTCTTGCCTGCGGAGGCGTGCAGCCCCGACAGGACGGCCACCACGGCCAGGGTGAGCAATGTCAGCACATACGTGCGGGTACGGCGCGGGCTCGTGTCCGACAGGTCGACCAGCGCAATGATGCAGGCCATGACCAGCAACACGATTTCGGGGTAGATCGTGACCCAGCTGAGTTTGTCAATCATCTCGTTCTCTTCTTCAGCGTGGCATCAGGAGGGCAGCTTCGAAACAGCCACGTGGCGCAGCAGCTCGGTCACGGAGGCGTCCATCGCGTCGGTGAACGGCTTCGGGAACAGGCCCATCCACAGCACGGCGATGGCCAGCAGTGCCAGCATCAGGAATTCGCGCGAATTGATGTCGCTGAGTTCCTTCACGTGGTCGTTGCCAACCGGTCCCAGATACACGCGCTTGTACATCCAGAGGGTATAGGCGGCGCCGAAGATCAGCGCGGTGGCCGCACCCAGGCCGATCCAGAAGTTGGCCTTCACGGCACCCAGGATCACCATCCACTCGCCCACGAAACCGGCGGTGCCCGGCAGGCCGCAGTTGGCCATGGCGAACAGCAGCGCGAACGCGGCGAACTTGGGCATGGTGTTCACCACGCCGCCGTAATCGGCGATCTGGCGCGAGTGCACGCGGTCGTACAGCACCCCGATGCCCAGGAACATGGCGCCCGAGACGAAGCCGTGGGCAATCATCTGCACGATGCCGCCGGACACGCCAAGCTCGTTGAAGATGAAGAAGCCCAGCGTCACGAAGCCCATGTGCGCCACCGACGAGTAGGCCACCAGCTTCTTCATGTCCTGCTGCACCAGCGCCACCAGGCCGACGTAGATCACGGCGATCAGCGACAGCGCGATCATGAGCCAGGCCCACTCGTGCGAGGCGTCGGGAGCGATGGGCATCGAGAAGCGCAGGAAGCCGTAGGCACCCAGCTTCAGCATGATCGCGGCCAGCACGGCGGAACCGCCCGTGGGCGCCTCGACGTGCACGTCGGGCAGCCAGGTGTGCACCGGCCACATCGGCACCTTCACCGCGAAGGCGGCGAAGAAGGCGAAGAACAGGAAGGTCTGCGCGGTCGCACCCAGCGGCAGCTTGTGCCACGACAGGATGTCGAAGCTGCCGCCCGACTTGTTGTACAGGTAGATCAGCGCCACCAGCATCAGCAGCGAGCCGAGCAAGGTGTAGAGGAAGAACTTGAAGGCCGCGTAGATCTTGTTCGGGCCGCCCCAGATGCCGATGATCAGGTACATCGGGATCAGCGTGGCTTCGAAGAAGACGTAGAACAGCACGCCGTCGAGCGCGGCGAACACGCCGATCATGAGGCCCGACAGGATCAGGAACGCACCCATGTACTGGTTCACGCGCTCGGTGATCACCTCCCAGGCCGAGATCACCACGATGACCGTGATGAACGACGTCAGCAGCACCAGCCAGAGCGACAAACCGTCGACCCCGAGGTGGTAGTTGACGTTGAAGCGCGAGATCCAGCCCGTCTTCTCGACGAACTGCATCGCGGCGGTGCCGTTCTGGAAACGCGTGAACAGCGGCACCGTGACCAGGAAGCTCACGATGGAACCGACGAGCGCGACCCAGCGCACGCCCCTGGCGTGCTCGTCACGGCCAAACGCCAGCAGCACGGCACCGAATGCGATCGGCACCCAGATGGCAAGGCTCAACAAACCCATTTTTCTTTTTCTCCAGCGCTAGGCTCAGCGTTTGAACCAGACGAAGTACGTCATCAGGATGAAGACGCCGAGCAGCATCGCGAAGGCGTAGTGATAGATGTAGCCCGACTGCATCCAGCGCACCACACCCGAGATACGACCCACGATCTTCCAGGAACCGTTCACCACGGCACCGTCGATCAGGGCCTGGTCGCCGCCCTTCCAGAGGCCGGTACCCAGGGCGCGCGTGGCGCGGGCGATGACGTTCTCGTTGAACCAGTCCATGTAGTACTTGTTCTCGAGCAGGCGGTAGATCGGACCGAAGGCACGCTTGATCGCCGCCGGCAGCGCCGGGTTGATCATGTACATGTACCAGGACAGGACCACGCCGGCCAGCGCCAGCCAGAACGGCGCCGTCTGCAGGCCGTGGATGGCCATGGCCACCGGACCGTGGAAGGCTTCTTCCAGCTCCTTCATGGCGTGATGCTTGGAAGCGTCCACGAAGATCGCGTTCTTGAAGAACTCGCCGAACAGCATCGGCTCGATCGTCATGAAGCCGATCACCACCGAGGGAATCGCCAGCAGCACCAGCGGCAGCCAGACCACCCAGGGCGACTCGTGCGGCTTGTGGTCGTGGCCATGGCCGTGATCGTCATGACCGTGGCCATGGTCGTCATGGTGCGCATCGGGGTTCTGGTCGTAGCGTTCCTTGCCGTGGAAGACCAGGAAGTACATGCGGAACGAGTAGAACGCCGTGATGAACACGCCGGCCAGCACCGCGTAGTAGGCGAAGTTCGCGCCCCACAGGTGGCTTTCGTGCACCGCCTCGATGATGCTGTCCTTCGAGTAGAAGCCCGAGAAGAACGGCGTGCCGATCAGCGCGAGCGAACCCAGCAGCGAGGTGATCCAGGTGATCGGCATGTACTTGCGCACGCCGCCCATCCAGCGGATGTCCTGGTTGTGGTGCATGCCGATGATGACCGACCCGGCACCGAGGAACAGCAGCGCCTTGAAGAACGCGTGCGTCATCAGGTGGAACACCGCGACCGAGTAGGCCGAGGCACCGAGCGCCACCGTCATGTAGCCGAGCTGCGAGAGCGTCGAATACGCGACCACGCGCTTGATGTCGTTCTGGATGATGCCCAGGAAGCCCATGAAGAGCGCGGTGATGGCGCCGATCACGAGGATGAAGCTCAGGGCCGTGTCGCTCAGTTCGAACAGCGGCGACATGCGCGCCACCATGAAGATGCCGGCCGTCACCATGGTCGCTGCGTGGATCAGCGCGGAAATCGGGGTCGGGCCTTCCATCGAGTCGGGCAGCCACACGTGCAGCGGGAACTGGGCGCTCTTGCCCATCGCGCCGATGAACAGGCAGATGCAGATCACCGTGATGAGCATCCACTCGGTGCCCGGGAAGGTGATGCCGGCCAGGGTGCCCGCCTTGGCGAAGGCTTCGGTGTAGTTCAGCGTGCCGGCATACGCGGCGATGAGGCCGATGCCGAGGATGAAGCCGAAGTCGCCCACGCGGTTGACCAGGAAGGCCTTCATGTTCGCGAAGATCGCAGTCGGCTTGTTGAACCAGAAACCGATCAGCAGATACGACACCAGGCCCACCGCCTCCCAGCCGAAGAACAGCTGGAGCATGTTGTTGCTCATCACGAGCATCAGCATCGAGAAGGTGAACAGCGAGATGTACGCGAAGAAGCGGTTGTAGCCGTCGTCCTCTTCCATGTACCCGATGGTGTAGATGTGGACCATCAGCGACACGAAGGTCACGACGCACATCATCATGGCGGTGAGGCCGTCGACCATGAAGCCGACTTCCATCTTCAGGCCGCCGACCACCATCCATTCGTAGATGGTCTGGTTGAAGCGGGCGCCGTCGGCGATCACGCTCTTGAGCGTCATCGCCGAGATGATGAAGGCGACCAGCACGCCCAGGATGGTCAGCGAATGCGTGACCTTGCGGCCGATGTGATTGCCGCCGAACTTCGTGCCGAACAGGCCTGCGACGGCTGCGCCGACCAGGGGTGCCAGCGGCACGGCCAGCAATGTGGATGCGGAAAGGGTTGCGCTCATGTTGCTGTCAACCCTTGAGCGAGTTGAGTTCGTCGACGTTGATGTTCGACTTGTTGCGGAACAGCAGGACCAGCAGCGCCAGCCCGATGGCCGACTCGGCCGCGGCCACCGTCAGGATGAAGAACACAAAGATCTGGCCGTGCATGTCGCCCAGGAAGTGCGAGAACGCCACGAAGTTCATGTTGACCGCCAGCAGCATCAGCTCGATGGCCATCAGCAGCACGATCAGGTTCTTGCGGTTCAGGAAGATGCCGATCACGGACAGCGCGAAGAGCATCGCGCCGAGCGAAAGAAAGTGTCCGAGCGTGAGCGTCATGCCTTGTTTTCCTTTGCAGCGTCCGCAGCTTCAACCACAGGCTCCGCTGCACGCGTTGCCGGCATCTGCACGATGCGCACGCGGTCGCGCGCCTTCACGCGGACCTGGTCGGCCGGGTTGACGTACTTGCTGTCCTTGCGGGTGCGCAGCGTCAGTGCGATGGCGGCCACGATGGCCACGAGCAGGATGACCGCGGCGATTTCCAGCGGGTAGAGATATTCGGAGTAGAGCAGCTTGCCCAGTTCGAGCGTATTGGAAGTGTTGGCCCCCGCTGCGACGGCTGCGGCACGCGGCTCGCCCAGGCGGAAGCCGCCCATGAGCACGGCCGCCATTTCGAGCGCGATCAGCGCACCCACGCCCGCCGCCAGCGGGAAGTGCTTCCAGAAGCCCTCCCGCAAGCTGTCGACGTTGATGTCCAGCATCATCACCACGAACAGGAACAGCACCATCACGGCGCCCACATACACGAGCACGAGCGAGATCGCGAGGAACTCGGCGCGCAGCAGCAGCCAGATGGCCGATGCCTGGAAGAAGGCCAGAACCAGGTACAGCGCTGCGTACACGGGGTTGCGGGCGGTGATGACGCGGAATGCTGCGAACAGCAGCACCACGGCAAACAGATAGAACAGACCGGTCTTGACGTCCATTGGAATTCGAATTGGTACGGGTTTCGGGCTGAACCGGGTCAGCGGTACTTGGCGTCAGCCGCCTTGTTCGCTGCGATTTCCTTCTCGTAGCGGTCGCCCACGGCCAGCAGCATGTCCTTGGTGAAGTACAGGTCGCCGCGCTTCTCGCCGTGGTATTCGAAGATGTGCGTCTCGACGATCGAGTCGACCGGGCAGCTCTCTTCGCAGAAGCCGCAGAAGATGCACTTGGTCAGGTCGATGTCGTAGCGCGTGGTGCGGCGCGAGCCGTCGTCGCGCACGTCCGATTCGATGGTGATCGCCAGCGCCGGGCAGACGGCCTCGCACAGCTTGCAGGCGATGCAGCGCTCTTCGCCGTTCTCATAGCGGCGCAGTGCGTGCAGGCCGCGGAAGCGCGGCGACAGCGGCGTCTTCTCTTCGGGGAACTGCACCGTGATCTTGCGGGCGAAGGCGTACTTGCCGGTGATGGCCAGGCCCTTGAACAGCTCGAACAGCATGAAGCTGCTCAGGAAGTCCTTGAGCGAGAAAGGCGCGGATGGTGTTGCGGTGTGCGCAGCAGACATGATGTTGGCGCTCCCTGTTATTTCCAGATGTTGAACGGCGTCTGCATCCAGCCACCGACCACGACCAGCCACACGAGCGTGACGGGAATGAAGATCTTCCAGCCCAGACGCATGATCTGGTCATAGCGGAAGCGCGGGAACGTCGAACGCACCCACAGGAACATGGTGACCACGCAGAAGGTCTTGAGGCCCAGCCAGATCCAGCCCGGGATGAAGCTCAGGAACTCGAACGGCGGCAGCCACCCGCCGAGGAACAGCACCACGGTCAGGATCGAGACGAGCCACATGTTGGCGTACTCGGCCAGGAAGAACATCGCGAAGCTCATTCCCGAGTACTCGATCATGTGGCCGGCCACGATTTCGGATTCGCCTTCCACCACGTCGAAGGGGTGGCGGTTGGTTTCGGCGAGGCCCGAGATGAAGTAGACGACGAAGATCGGCAGCAGCGGCAGCCAGTTCCACGACAGGAAGCCGACGCCCGTGTTGGCGAACATGCCCTTGCCCTGAACGTTGACGATCTCGGTCATGTTCAGGCTGCCGGTGACCATCAGCACCACGACGAAGCAGAAGCCCATCGCGATTTCGTAGCTCACCATCTGTGCCGAGGCACGCAGCGCGCCCAGGAAGGCGTACTTCGAGTTCGATGCCCAGCCGGCGATGATCACGCCGTACACCTCGAGCGAGGTGATGGCCATCACGAACAGCAGGCCGGCGTTGATGTTGGCCAGCGCCACGTCGGGGCCGAAGGGAATCACCGCCCATGCGGCGAGCGCCGGCATGATGGTCATGATCGGGCCGAGCAGGAACAGGCCCTTGTTGGCGACCGTCGGAAGGATGATTTCCTTGGTCATCAGCTTGAGCGCGTCGGCGATCGGCTGGAGCAGGCCCAGCGGGCCGATGCGGTTCGGGCCGATGCGGATCTGCGTGAAGCCGATGGCCTTGCGCTCCCACAGCGTGAGATAGGCCACGGCCAGCATCAGCGGAATGACCACGACGATGATCTTGATCAGCGTCCAGACCACGGGCCAGACCACGCCGGTCCACCAGCCCGCGGCCACCAGGCCCTGGCCGAAGCCGTGAATGGTGTCGACGATCATGCCAGTGCCTCCTCGGCACCAGCCGACACGTTCGAGCCGGCCAGCGCATTGCGCGCGTCGGCAGTCAGTTGGAGCGACGGTGCACGGCGCACGATCGAATCCAGCTGGTAGATGCTCGCGACCACCGGGGCAGCGGCTGCACCTTCGGAAGCCACCGCGTTCGCGGACGTGGCGTTGCTCAGCGCATTCGCGGGCACCGCGCCGTTTTCGCCGACGGCGGCCAGCACTTCAGCGGTCGATTCGAACGCGAAGCCAGGCAGGCCCAGCAGGTTGGCAAGCACGCGCAGCACCTTCCAGGCCGGGCGGGTCTCGCCCAGGGGCTTCACCACGGCGTGGAAACTCTGGACGCGGCCCTCGGCATTGATGAAGGTGCCGGGCGTTTCGGTGAACGGGGCGATCGGAAGCAGCACGTCGCTGAACTCGAGGTTGGCCTTGAAGGGGCTCAGCGTGACGACCATCTGCGCATTGCCGATGACATCGGCAGCAGCGGCGCCGGCTGCCGAGTCGAACACGGGTTCGGTGTTCAGCAGCATCACGGCCTTCAGTCCGGAACCGGCGGCGAGCATGCGGCCGGCATCGAGGCCGCCGTTCTTCGGGAATGCGCCGACGACCTGCGCGCCCACGGTGTTGGCGGCTTCGGTCAGGTAGCCGACGGTCGCGCCGGTCTGCGCGCCGATCCAGTTCGCCAGTGCCAGCAGGCTGCTGGCCTGGGCATGGTGCGCGGCGGCATTGCCGAGCAGGATCGCCTTGCGCTCGCCGCTCAGCAGCGAGGCAGCGATCGCCTTGGCGGCTGCGTCGGGGGCATTCTTCGGCGCCAGCGGAGAGGCTGCGCCGTTGGTTTCGCCGATGGCGGCTGCCACTGCGGCAAGCGCCTCGACCCACTGGCCGGCATCGACGATGCTCGACTGCGCCACGTTGATGGCCCAGGCGTCGCGGTCGGCCATCAGGCTGGCCGAGGTGATCACCGACAGCGCGGCGCCCTTGCGCACGGCCTGGCGGATGCGCTGCGCGAACAGCGGGTGTTCCTTGCGCAGGTTCGAGCCCACGACCAGCGCGCGCTGCACTTGCGTCAGCGAAGCGATCGAGGTGCCGAGCCAGCGCACGCCTTCGAAGGCCGCGAATTCGGCGTTGCGCAGGCGGTAGTCGATGTTGTCGCTGCCGAGCTCACGCGTGAGCATGGTCGCGAGCTGCAGCTCCTCGAGGGTGCTGTGCGGGCTGACCAGCGTGCCGATGCTCTGCGCGCCGTGGTCGGCCTTGATCTGCTTGAGGCCGTTGGCGACGTACTCGAGTGCCGTCTGCCAGTCCACCTGCTGCCATTGGCCGCCCTGCTTCAGCATGGGCTGCGTCAGGCGCTCGGGGCCGTTGAGCGCTTCGTACGAGAAGCGGTCGCGGTCGGCGATCCAGCATTCGTTGACGTCTTCGTTCTCGAGCGGCACCACGCGCATCACGCGGTTGTTCTTGACCTGGACGATCAGGTTGGCGCCGGTGGAGTCGTGCGGGCTCACCGACTTGCGGCGCGAGAGTTCCCAGGTGCGAGCGCTGTAGCGGAAGGGCTTGCTCGTGAGCGCGCCGACCGGGCAGATGTCGATCATGTTGCCCGAGAGCTCGGAGTCGACCGATTCGCCCACGAAGGTTTCGATTTCGGAGTGCTCGCCGCGGTTCGACATGCCGAGCTCCATCACGCCGGCCACTTCCTGGCCGAAACGGACGCAGCGCGTGCAGTGGATGCAGCGGCTCATCTCTTCCATGCTGATCAGCGGGCCGACGTCCTTGTGGAAGACGACGCGCTTTTCCTCTTCGTAGCGCGAAGAGGAGCCGCCGTAGCCGACGGCCAGATCCTGCAGCTGGCATTCACCGCCCTGGTCGCAGATGGGGCAATCCAGCGGGTGGTTGATCAGGAGGAACTCCATGACCGACTGCTGCGCCTTGATGGCCTTCTCGCTCTTGGTGCGGACGATCATGCCCTGCGTGACGGGCGTGGCGCAGGCCGGCATCGGCTTGGGCGCCTTCTCCACGTCCACGAGGCACATGCGGCAGTTGGCCGCGATGCTCAGTTTCTTGTGATAGCAGAAGTGCGGAATGTACGTGCCGGCCTTGTCGGCCGCATGCATGACCATGCTGCCTTCGGCGACTTCGACCTTCTTGCCGTCGAGTTCGATTTCAACCATATGTGTGTTTCTCGCGCTCAGGCCTTGACGGGCGCTTTCGGTACGTAGCCCGGGATCAGGGCCTCGAACTCGTGACGGAAATGCTTGATCATGGCGCGCACCGGCATCGCCGCCGCGTCGCCGAGAGCGCAGATCGTGCGGCCCTGGATGTTGTCGGCCACCGAGTTCAGCAGGTCCATGTCGGACGCCCTGCCCTGCCCGTTGTGGATGCGGTCCACCACGCGGTAGAGCCAGCCCGTGCCTTCGCGGCAGGGCGTGCACTGGCCGCAGGACTCGTGCATGTAGAAGTACGACAGGCGGCGCAGCGACTCGACCATCGAGCGGCTGTCGTCCATGACGATGACCGCGCCCGAGCCCAGCATGGAGCCGGCCTTGGAGATGGAGTCGTAGTCCATCGTGCATTCCATCATGATCGACGCAGGCAGAACCGGAGCGGACGAACCGCCGGGAATCACCGCCTTCAGCGTGCGGCCCTTGCGAACGCCGCCGGCCAGCTCCAGGAGCTTGGAGAACGGCGTGCCCATCGGGACTTCGTAGTTGCCGGGCAGCTCGACGTCACCGCTCACCGAGTAGATCTTGGTGCCGCCGTTGTTCGGCTTGCCGCATTCGAGGTAGGCCTGGCCGCCGTTGCGGATGATCCAGGGCACCGCAGCGAAGGTCTCGGTATTGTTGATGGTAGTCGGCTTGCCGTACAGGCCGAAGCTCGCGGGGAACGGCGGCTTGAAGCGCGGCTGGCCCTTCTTGCCTTCCAGCGATTCGAGCAGCGCGGTTTCCTCGCCGCAGATGTAGGCACCGAAGCCATGGGCCGCGTGCAACTGGAAGTTGTACGTGCTGCCCATGATCTTGTCGCCGAGGTAGCCCGCGGCGCGCGCCTCTTCGAGGGCTTCCTCGAAGCGGTCGTAGGTCTGGAAGATCTCGCCGTGGATGTAGTTGTAGCCCACGCTGATGCCCATCGCATACGCGGCGATGGCCATGCCCTCGATCACGATGTGCGGGTTGAACTGCAGGATGTCGCGGTCCTTGCACGTACCCGGCTCGCCTTCGTCGGAATTGCAGACGAGGTACTTCTGGCCCGGGAACTGGCGGGGCATGAAGCTCCACTTCAGGCCGGTCGGGAAACCCGCACCGCCGCGGCCGCGCAGGCCGGAGGCCTTGACCTCGGCGATCACCTGGTCGGGCGTGAGGCCCTCGGTCAGGATCTTGCGCAGGGCCTGGTAGCCGCCGCGCGCCTCGTAGTCGGCCAGGCGCCAGTTGGTGCCGTCGAGGCCGGCATAGATCTGCGGCTCGATGTGGCGGTCATGGAAACAGGTCTGGACGCCCGTCGCCTGGAACTGCTGGAGCACTTGTTCGGGTGACATCAGGAAGCCTCCCCCTTGGTGGCCGGCGCGGCGTTGCGCAGGCCGTCGACCAGCTGGTCGAGCTTCTCGTTGCTCATGAAGCTGCACATCGTGCGGTCGTTGACCAGCATCACGGGCGAATCGGCGCAGGCGCCCAGGCATTCGCTCTGCTGCAGGGTGAACAGGCCGTCGGGCGTGGTCTCGCCCATCTTGATGCCGAGCTTCTTCTCGAGGTGCACGAGGGCCGTGACGCCGTCGCGCAGCTGGCAAGGCAGGTTGGTGCACACGTTGAGCTTGAACTTGCCCACCGGATGCTGGTTGTACATGTTGTAGAAGGTCGTCACCTCGTGCACGGCGATGGGCGCCATGCCGAGGTACTCGGCGATCTCGCGCTCGCGCTGCAGGCTGACGTAGCCCTCGTCCTGCTGGACGATGGACAGGCAGGCCATCACGGCCGACTGCTTGCCCGCTTCGGGGTATTTCGCCACCTCGCGCGCAAAGCGTTCGAGGATCTCAGGCTTCAACGGCGCCGAGGGCGCCGTGTCATGGTGGGTCGAGGAAGTCGTCATTCGCTCTTTCTCACCTGTCGATCTCGCCGAACACGATGTCCATCGTGCCGATCACCGCGACAGCGTCGGCGATCATGTGACCGCGCGACATTTCGTCGAGGGCGGCGAGGTGCGGAAAACCAGGGGCGCGGATCTTCAGGCGGTACGGCTTGTTGGCGCCGTCGCTCACCAGATAGATGCCGAACTCGCCCTTCGGATGCTCGACGGCGGCATAGGCCTGGCCTTCGGGCACGTGAAAGCCTTCGGTGAAGAGCTTGAAATGGTGGATCAGCTCCTCCATGTTCGCCTTCATCGATTCGCGCGCAGGCGCGGCGACCTTGTGGTTGTCGGTGATGACAGGACCGGGGTTGGCGCGCAGCCAGGCCGCGCACTGCTGGATGATCCGGTTGGCCTGGCGCATCTCCTCGACGCGGACCAGATAGCGGTCATAGCAGTCGCCGGTCTTGCCCACGGGCACGTCGAACTGCATGCGGTCGTAGACGTCGTAGGGCTGCTTCTTGCGCAGGTCCCATTCGATGCCCGAGCCGCGCAGCATGGGGCCGGTGAAGCCGAGGTTCAGCGCGCGCTCCGGCGAAACCACGCCGATGCCCACGGTGCGCTGCTTCCAGATGCGGTTGTCGGTGAGCAGCGTCTCGTACTCGTCAACCATCTTCGGGAAGCGCTTGCAGAAGTCGTCGACGAAGTCGAGCAGCGAGCCCTGGCGGTTCTCGTTGAGCTTCTCGATCGCCTTCGCATTCTTGATCTTGCTGGCCTTGTAGCGCGGCATCGCGTCGGGCAGATCGCGATAGACGCCGCCCGGACGGAAGTACGCCGCGTGCATGCGCGCACCGGAGACGGCTTCGTACATGTCGAACAGGTCTTCGCGCTCGCGGAAGCAGTAGATGAGCATGTTCATCGCACCGCAGTCCAGACCGTGCGCGCCGAGCCACAGCAGGTGGTTGAGCAGGCGGGTGATCTCGGCGAACATCACGCGGATGTACTGCGCGCGCTCGGGCACTTCCAGACCCAGCATGCGCTCGATGGCGAGGCAGTAGGCGTGCTCGTTGCTCATCATCGACACGTAGTCGAGACGGTCCATGTACGGCAGCGACTGAATGAAGGTCCGCGTCTCGGCGAGCTTCTCGGTCGCGCGATGCAGCAGGCCGATGTGCGGGTCGGCGCGCTGGATGACTTCGCCGTCCAGCTCGAGCACCAGGCGCAGCACGCCGTGCGCCGCCGGATGCTGGGGACCGAAGTTGAGTGTGTAGTTCTTGATTTCGGCCATATCAGTCAGTGCAAGCCGCTGCCGTAGTTGTCTTCGCGGATCACGCGCGGGGTGATTTCACGCGGCTCGATGGAAACCGGCTGGTAGACCACGCGCTTCTGCTCTTCGTCGTAGCGCATCTCGACGTGACCCGACACCGGGAAATCCTTGCGGAACGGGTGGCCGATGAAGCCGTAGTCGGTCAGCAGGCGACGCAGGTCGTCGTGGCCTTCGAAAACGATGCCGTAGAGGTCGAATGCTTCGCGCTCGAACCAGGTGGCGGAGTTCCACACCGATTGCAGCGAATCGACAACCGGGAAATCGTCGCTCGGCGCAAACACCGTCAGGCGCACGCGCTGGTTGAGGCTCACCGACAGCAGATGGGAGACCACGCCGTAGCGCTCGCCCTGCCATTCGCCTTCACGGTAGTCGGAATAATCCATGCCGCACAGGTCGATCAGCTGCTCGAAGCGGCAGCCGGGCGCATCGCGCAGCAGCAATGCAGCTTCGAGGTAGTCGGCAGCGCCGACCACCACATTCACCTCGTCGAGTGCGACGGTCACGCTCTTGGCCTTGGCGCCGAGCGTCTCGGCGACGGTGGCGCGCAGCACCTCCGGCGAAATTGCAAAGTCAGTCATCGTCGGCAATCCCTCAGGCGCGGGCAATGGTGTTGGTGCGGCGAATCTTCTGCTGCAGCTGGATCACGCCGTAGAGCAAGGCCTCGGCGGTGGGCGGGCAACCCGGCACGTAGACGTCGACCGGCACGATGCGGTCGCAACCGCGCACGACGGAATAGCTGTAGTGGTAGTAGCCACCGCCATTCGCGCACGAACCCATCGAGAGAACCCATCGCGGCTCGGGCATCTGGTCATAGACCTTGCGCAGCGCCGGCGCCATCTTGTTGCACAGCGTGCCCGCCACGATCATCAGGTCGGACTGGCGCGGGCTCGGCCGGAACAGCATGCCGAAGCGGTCGATGTCGTAGCGCGCGGCACCCGCGTGCATCATCTCCACCGCACAGCATGCGAGACCGAAAGTCATCGGCCAGAGAGAACCGGTTTTCGCCCAGTTGACGACCGAGTCGTAGGTCGTGGTGACGAAACCTTCTTTGAGAACGCCTTCAATGGCCATCGTGTTTCTTCCTTGTCATTCCCAGTCGAGCGCGCCCTTTTTCCACTCGTAGGCGAAGCCCACGACGAGGATGGCGAGAAAGATCATCATGGCCCAGAAGCCGACGACACCGATCTCCTTGAGCGCAATAGCCCACGGGAAGAGAAATGCGATTTCGAGGTCGAACAGGATGAAGAGAATCGCAACGAGGTAGTAGCGCACGTCGAACTTCATGCGCGCATCCTCGAAGGCCTCAAAGCCACACTCGTAGGGGGAGTTCTTCGCGGTGTCGGGCCGATTGGGGCCGAGAATGTATCCGATGACCTGAGGGGCGACGCCTACGCCGACTCCGACCAGAATGAACAAAAGGACGGGGAGGTAGGAGTCGAGATTCATCGAGAGTTTTTCACCGCTTGCCACCGGCAGGAAGAACCTCTGAATGAGGTTTTCCGCCGATGAGATTTGGTGCGGTCGGCGAGACTCGAACTCGCACAGCTTTCGCCACTACCCCCTCAAGATAGCGTGTCTACCAATTTCACCACGACCGCGGTTTTTGCTGTTCGGATGGCATGAGGTACCTGCAAGAGGAATTTGGCTTTCCGAACAGATTTAGAGTTTACCCTGAAATGGAGCCATTTCTCACGGGCAACTCATGAAAACGAGTTGATTACTTGCTCGGAATCTGCCCCGCACCCGAAACAGGGGCTGCAGGAGCCGAAGCAGGAGCATTCGGAGCTGCCGCACCGGGGATCTCGTTGGCCGCACCAGAGGCAGGAGCAGCGGGCGCACCCACTGCTGCGCGCTCCAGAAGACTGCCACCGCCAGCAGGACGCGCATGGCTGAAGTAGGCCAGCAGCAGCGTGCACGCGAAGAACACGGCCGCAAGCACTGCGGTGGTGCGCGACAGGAAGTTGGCACTGCCGCTGGCACCGAAAAGGCTGCCCGCACTGCCGCTGCCGAAGGCCGCGCCCATGTCGGCGCCCTTGCCGTGCTGGATGAGGATGAGGCCGATCATCGCGAGTGCTGCAAGCATCTGCACGCCGACCAGAAGGTTGAGGACCACGTTCATTCGTTCTTACTCCTAACTTGATGCAACCGTTGCGCGCTCAGTGCGCAGCGGCGGAAATGATCTGCAGAAAATCGGGCGCCTTGAGCGATGCGCCGCCGATGAGGCCGCCATCGATGTCGGCCTGCGCCAGCAACTGGGCCGCGTTCGCCGCGTTCATGCTGCCGCCATAGAGAATGCGGATGCCGGCCGCGTGTTCGCTGGCCGCATGATGCAGCTGCGCACGCAGCACCGCGTGCACCGCCTGCGCCTGCTCGGGCGTGGCAGTCTTGCCGGTGCCGATGGCCCAGACGGGCTCATAGGCCACCACGATCTCGCTGATGCAATGGCCGTTCACGTGAATGACGGCAGCCAGCTGACGCTTCACCACCTCTTCGGTCTGCTCTGCTTCGCGCTGAGCCAGCGTCTCGCCGACGCAGACGATCGGCGTGATGCCGTTGGCCAGCGCCGCTGCGGTCTTGGCGGCAACCACCTCGTCGGTCTCGCCGTGGTACTGGCGACGCTCGGAGTGGCCGACGATCGCATAGCGCACGCCGAAATCCTTCAGCATCGCCGCCGACTGCTCGCCCGTGAACGCACCTTGCGGGTGCGCAGAGACGTCCTGTGCACCGAGCGCGATGGCCGGCGAGCCGGCCAGCAGCGACTGCAGCTGCGCGAAATACGGAGCGGGCGCGCAAAGCGCCACGTCGCAAACGGCCGGATTCGCGGCCAGGCCCTGCTGGAGGGCCTTCACCAGCGCCTCGTTGGCAGCCAGGCTGCCGTTCATCTTCCAGTTGCCGGCGATCAATTTCTTCTTGGTCGTCATCGCATTCTTCTTGTCATTGCTCACCACGTCAGCACGATCTTGCCGATGTGCTGGTTCGATTCCATCAGCGCATGAGCCTGGGCCGCGCCGCTGGGCTCGCCCGCTGCAGCAAAGGTGCTGTGGATCACGGGCTTGATCGCACCGCTCTCCAGCAGCGGCCACACCTTCTCGCGCAGCGCCTTGGCAATGGCGCCCTTGAACGCAACGGGCCGCGGACGCAGCGTCGAGCCGGTGATCGTGAGACGCCTGCGCAGCACGAGGCCCGCATTGATCTCGCTCTTCACACCGCCCTGCACCGCGATGATCACCAGCCGGCCGTCCTCGGCCAGGCATTCGATCTCGCGTGCCACGTAGTCGCCGGCGACCATGTCGAGCACCACGTCCACACCCTTGCCGCCGGTCAGCTTCTTCGCCTCTTCGACGAAGTCGCTGGTGCGGTAGTTGATGGCGTGGTCGGCGCCGAGCTTCCTGCAGGCATCGCACTTGTCGTCGCTGCCGGCGGTGACGATCACCGTCGCACCGAGCGCCTTGGCGATCTGGATCGCCGTGACGCCGATGCCGCTGGAGCCACCCTGGATCAGCAGCGTCTCACCCTTCTGGAGGCGACCGCGTTCGAACACGTTGCTCCAGACGGTGAAGAAGGTCTCGGGCAGCGAAGCAGCCTCGATGTCGCTCCAGC
Organism: Variovorax atrisoli; assembly: GCF_014195185.1. NCBI lineage: Bacteria > Pseudomonadati > Pseudomonadota > Betaproteobacteria > Burkholderiales > Comamonadaceae > Variovorax > Variovorax atrisoli. The sequence continues at coordinate 65,401 of NZ_JACIBG010000003.1, forward strand.
CCTTGGGCACCGGCAGGCACTGGGCCACGGGCGCCACGCACAGCTCGGCATAGCCGCCACCCGCGATCAGCGCGCAGACGCGGTCGCCGACCTTGAAGCCGGCCTCGGCCAGCGCCGCGGCATCACCCGACACGATCTCGCCAGCCACTTCGAGGCCCGGCAGATCGGAGGCGCCCGGCGGCACCGGGTAGTGCCCCTTGCGCTGCAGCACGTCGGGGCGATTGACGCCACTCGCAGCGACGCGGATCAGCAGTTCGCCGGCGCCCGCGACGGGGTCGGGGCGCTCGGCGACGCGCAGCACCTCGGGGGCGCCGTACGAAGTGATTTCAATGGCTTTCATGGTCTTTCGGCCTCCAGCGCCCGCAGATGGGGCGCAGCTTGACGTTCAAAAGATGAAGAGGCGGCAATGGCGGCTGCATGCACAGCCGCCACGCTCGCACCCTTCTTACTCCTGAGGCTCGCGCGGAGCTTGCTGCTGCGGCTGCTCGCCGGCCGGCGCTTCGCTGCGCGGCTGTTGCTGCTGTTCGTTGAAGCGAGGCGCGCGTTCGCCGCGATCGCCGCCGCGGTCACCACCACGCTCGCCGCGATCACCACGGTCTCCGCGGTCGCCACGCTCACGACGCTCGCCGCGCTCTTCGCGCGGGGGACGCTCGCTGAACTCCATGCCGGCCGGACGCTCGGTCAGGGCCTTCATGGACAGCTTCACGCGGCCCTTGTCGTCGGTTTCGAGAACCTTGACCTTCACGATCTGGCCTTCGCTCAGGTAGTCGGTCACTTTCTCGACGCGCTCGTGCGCGATCTGGCTGATGTGCAGCAGGCCGTCCTTGCCGGGCAGCAGGTTCACGAGCGCACCGAAGTCCAGGATCTTCGTGACCGGGCCTTCGTACACCTTGCCGATCTCGACCTCGGCCGTGATCTGCTCGATGCGCTTCTTGGCCATCTCGGCCTTTTCCGGATCGGTCGAGGCGATGGTGATGGTGCCGTCCTCGTCGATGTTGATCGTCGTGCCGGTCTCTTCCTGCAGGCCGCGGATGACCGCCCCGCCCTTGCCGATCACGTCGCGGATCTTCTCGGGGTTGATCTTCAGCGTGGTCAGGCGCGGTGCGAACTGCGACACGTCGGCCTTGGCCTCGCCCATCGCTTCCTGCATCTTGCCGAGGATGTGCATGCGCGCTTCCTTGGCCTGCGCCAGCGCGACCTGCATGATTTCCTTGGTGATGCCCTGGATCTTGATGTCCATCTGCAAGGCGGTGATGCCGTTGGTCGTGCCGGCCACCTTGAAGTCCATGTCGCCCAGGTGATCTTCGTCGCCCAGGATGTCGGTCAGCACCGCGAAGCGGTTGTCTTCCTTGATCAGGCCCATGGCGATGCCCGCCACGTGCGCCTTCATGGGCACGCCGGCGTCCATCATCGAGAGGCAACCGCCGCACACCGATGCCATCGACGACGAGCCGTTCGACTCGGTGATCTCCGACACCACGCGGACCGTGTAGGGGAACTCTTCCTTGTTCGGCAGCACTGCGACCAGCGCGCGCTTGGCCAGGCGGCCGTGGCCCACTTCGCGGCGCTTGGTGGAGCCCATGCGGCCCACTTCACCGGTGGCGAAGGGAGGCATGTTGTAGTGGAACAGGAAGCGGTCTTCGTACTCGCCGGCCAGCGCATCGATGCGCTGCGCGTCGCGTTCGGTGCCCAGCGTGGTCACGACCAGCGCCTGCGTCTCGCCACGCGTGAACAGGGCCGAACCGTGGGTGCGGGGCAGCACCGAGTTGCGGATCTCGATGGGGCGCACGGTGCGGGTGTCGCGGCCGTCGATGCGCGGCTCGCCCGACAGGATCTGGCTGCGCACGATCTTCGATTCGATGGCGAACAGCAGGTCGGAGACCTTGCCGGAGTCGAATTCGACGCCTTCGGCCTTCAGGGCCTCGAGCACGCTGGCGTTGGCTTCGCGCAGGGCCTGCGTACGGGCCTGCTTGCTGCGGATTTGATAGACGGCGCGCAGCTTGTCCTCGGCCAGGCCCTTGACCTTGGCGACGAAGGCTTCGTCTTCGGCGGGCGGCTGCCAGTCCCACACGGGCTTGCCGGCGTCGCGCACGAGTTCATGGATCGCGTCGATCGCGATGTTGGCCTGCTCGTGGCCGAACACCACGCCACCGAGCATCACTTCTTCGCTCAGCTGCAGGGCTTCGGATTCGACCATCAGCACGGCGGCTTGCGTGCCGGCCACCACCAGGTCCATCTGCGAATCCTTGCGGGCGGTCTGGCCCGGGTTCAGCACGTACTGGCCGTTGATGTAGCCCACGCGCGCAGCGCCGATCGGGCCGTTGAACGGCACGCCGGAGATCGACAGCGCGGCGCTCACGCCGATCATGGCGGCGATGTCGGCGTCGACTTCGGGGTTCAGCGAGATCGTGTGCACGACCACGTGCACTTCGTTCAGGAAGCCTTCGGGGAACAGCGGGCGGATCGGGCGGTCGATCAGGCGGCTGGTCAGCGTTTCGTGCTCGCTGGGCTTGGCTTCGCGCTTGAAGAAGCTGCCGGGGATCTTGCCGGCGGCATAGGTCTTCTCGATGTAGTCGACGGTCAGGGGGAAGAAGTCCTGGCCGGGCTTGGCCGACTTGGAGGCGACAACGGTCGCGAGGATGACGGTGCCCTCGATGTCGACGAGCACGGCGCCGCTGGCCTGGCGGGCGATTTCGCCCGTTTCCATGACGACGGTTTTGCCGCCCCATTGGAACGACTTGGTGACTTTGTTGAAGAGGCTCATGTTTGCTCCTGTTTTGATAGCGAACTACACGGAGTCCGCAGGTGACGGAGGCTTCTCAGAACACGATGCCATTCCAGCGAAGCTCGGCGGGAACTTCATTGGAATGACACAGCTTCGCTCTGTTTGGGCACTCCGAAAATGGATCGCGAAGTAAAAAACGCCTGAGCTAGCGGACTAACCCAGGCGTTTCTTCATGCGATTTGGATTACTTGCGCAGACCCAGCTTGGCGATCAGCGCGGTGTAACGGTCGGCGTCCTTGGACTTCAGGTAGTCGAGGAGCTTGCGGCGGCGGCTCACCATGCGCAGCAGGCCGCGGCGACCGTGGTGGTCCTTGGCGTGCGTCTTGAAGTGGGGGGTGAGCTCGTTGATGCGGGCGGTCAGCAGTGCGACTTGCACTTCGGGGCTGCCGGTGTCGTTGGCGGCACGGGCGTTGTCCTTGACAACTTCGGCCTTGATGGAGGCTGCGATCATGTTGATTTCCTTGTTCCTGGGTGTTTGACTTGCGGCAAGGGCTGGAACTGCCCTCGCCGTGCGCCTTGCGGCATGCAAAGCCTTGGAATTATAGCCCGACCGTCCCGTCGGGGCTTTTGTGCCCCTTCGCGCGGCCGGGAGCCCCCCGTCGAGGGAACCCAATCGCAGCGCCGGAGTGCCGTCCTGCCCTGCCTGCTTCTTCTGTTTCCTACTTCTGCCGCGCCAGCCAGTCGCGCAGCCGCTCCACGCCCTTCACCAGCCGCTGCGGGTCCTTCGAGGCGAAGCACCAGCGCAGCCAGCCCTGCGCCTCGGGCGCGAAGGCGTTGCCCGGCGCGAGCCCCAGGCCGGCCTCGGCCACCAGCCGCTTGGCCACCTCGAGCGAATCGCCGAAGCCTTCGAGGCGGAAGAAGGCATACATGCCGCCCTTGGCCGGCGCCACCTGCACGCCCGGCAGCGCGGCCAGCAATGGCACCAGCGTGTCGCGGCACTGCTTCAGGTGGGCCACCACGCGTGGCGTGATCTCCGCCGTGTGCTCGATGGCGGCAATGGCGGCGCGCTGCGTGAACACGCTGGCGCAGGAGGTGTTGAACTCGATCAGCTTGCCGATGCCATCCACCATCGACGGCGGCAGCACCAGCCAGCCCAGGCGCCATCCGGTCATGAGGAAGCTCTTGGAGAAGCTGTGGGTGACCACGAGCCGGTCGTCCGGCTTCGAGATGTCGAGGAAGCTGGGGGCGCAGGCGTTGGGGGTGGGCTCGAAGTAGAGCCGTTCGTACACCTCGTCAGCCAGGATCCAGGTGCCGGTCTGGCGGCAGTGGTCGAGCACGGCCTGCTGCTCGTCGCGGCTCATGGTCCAGCCCGTGGGATTGTTCGGTGCGTTGACGATCAGCAGCTTCGTCTTCGACGTGACCGCTTCGCGCAGCGCCTGCAGGTCGAGCGTCCACTGCCCGTTCACCGGCACAAGCGGCAGCGTGCGCACATGCGCGCCCATGATCGCGGGCTGCGCCGTCAGGTTGGGCCACACCGGCGTGACGGCGACCACTTCGTCGCCCGCATCGACAAGCGCCTGCACCGCCAGCATCAGCGCACTCACGCCGCCCGAGGTGACGGCGATGCGCGAGGCATCGACCTTGGGGTGCAGCCCGCTGGCATAGCGCGCGATGGCTTCGCGCAGCTCGGGCAGGCCGAGGTTGTGGGCATAGAAGGTCTCGCCGCGCTGCAGCGATTCGATGGCCGCCTGGCGGACCACCTCGGGGGTGACTTCGTCGCTCTCGCCGAACCAGAAGGCCAGCACGTCGCTGCGGCCCATGCCGGCATTGGCGACTTCGCGGATCTTCGATGCTTCGAGGTTGTGGATGGCTTCACGCATGTCGACAGTTCCTGTTGTTCTTCATCGGATTCAAGGTCTCTTCATCTTGCACGAGGTCGGCAGCTCGGCGCGCTCGGGGGCGATGGTCTTGACGACGCGAAAGCCATAGCCCGAGCCTTCCACGTCGAACTGCACGCCGGGCCTGCCCTGCCTGTCCATCACGCCCACCACCAGCTGTTGCTGGAACTGGTGGTCCGCCGCGCGCATGCGCCCGCGCTGGCCGTACATGCCGACGTCGGCCTGCTCGAGGGCGCGCGCCACGGGCAAGGCATCGGCACTGCCCGCGCGTTCGATGGCCTGCACGAGCGCCTCGACCATGAGCTGCAGCCGCATGTGCACGTAGTCGTCGGCGGGCTTCGGGAAACGCGCGCGGAAGGCCCGGTAGAAGGCCTCCGACTGCGCCGTCTGCACGTTGGGCAGCCAGTCGGCCACCGCCACAACGCGCCCGATGCCCGCATCGCCGATGGCGGCCGGCGCGCCCAGCGCATTGCCGTAGAAGGTGTAGAAGCTGCCGCCGAAGCCCGCTTCGCGCGCGGCCTTCACCAGCAGCGTGAGGTCGTTGCCCCAGTTGCCGGTGACCACCGCCTGAGCGCCGCTGGCGATGATCTTCGTGGCATAGGGCGAGAAGTCCTTCACCTTGCCCATGGGGTGCAGTTCGTCGCCGACGATCTCCACGTCGGGCCGCTGCGCGCCGAGCTGGCGGCGCGCCTCGCGCAGCACGGCCTGGCCGAAGCTGTAGTCCTGTCCGATCAGGTAGACGCGCTTGAGCGACGCGTCGTCCTTCATCACGTCCATCAGCGCGGCCATGCGCATGTCGGCATGCGCGTCGAAGCGGAAGTGCCAGAAGCTGCAGCGCTCGTTGGTGAGCGCCGGGTCGACCGCCGCATAGTTGAGGAAGATCGCGCGCCGCGAAGGATCGCGATCGTTGTGCTTGTCGATGGCATCGATCAGCGCCGCAGCAGTGGCCGACGAATTGCCCTGCAGCACGATGCGCGCGCCGTCGTCGAGCGCGGCGCGCAGCGCGGAGAGTGCTTCCTCGTTCTGTCCCTTGCTGTCGTAGCGGTCGAGCTGCAGCGGCCGCGCGCCTCCAGCGACGCCCGGCAGCCTGATGCCGCCGCGCGCATTCACGCGCTCCACGGCCCACAGCAAGTTGCGGAAGACGGCCTCACCGGTGTTGGCGAAGGGCCCGCTCATGCTTTCGATGAGTGCGAGCCGGATGGGCGCGACAGGCGCAGAAGCCACGGCCTGCGCAAGCGCCGCGAAAGGCTTCGCGCATAGCGCCAGCGCCGCGAATTTCAAGGTCTCGCGGCGCAAATTAAAGGGGGGATGCATTGTCTTGAAACGCGTGCCGCTGCGCCTAGATGAGGTCTCAAGCGGCACTCACGATGGAACGGCCGCGCAGTGTAAGGGACACACATTCCTTGTCCCCATTGTGTTCACTCAGGAGTTCTCACATGTTTTTCGCCCCCACCCTTCGCACCGCCCGCTTCGCACCCCGCGCCTATGACCGTTCGTTCGAACGCTTCGTGAACGAAGCCTTCGCCGGTGCACGCCGTTCGCCGCTCGTGGAGCAGGACGACAAGAGCTGGACGCTCTCGCTCGACGTGCCGGGATTCGCGCGCGAAGACCTCGCCATCAGCATCGAAGGCGCCGTGCTGCGCATCGAGAGCAAGGCCGAAGCCAAGCGCCAGTTCAAGGCTGCCTACGAGCTGCCGCAGGACATCGACGTGGCCGCCAGCGAAGCGAAGCTCGAGAACGGCGTGCTCACGCTGAAGCTCGGCAAGCTGGTGCCAGTGAGCCAGGCGACTCAGTTGCAAATCAACTAATCAGGCTTAAGCCCACAAGAGGAAAATGTTAGTAAGGCTCGTTTTTTGACATTAAACGAGCACCTTATTCACAATAGCGCTGGATTAACGTCACATGATGTGACGTTTTTTTAGAACTTTCTTCTTCGTGGGCGTCTTGTAAACGCACTGAGTTCCCGACGGTGCGGTTCGGGTGCCCCTTCAAGGCACCATGAAAACTCATCTCCAGCCCGCCAATCCCGACGAACGGTCCGACACGCTCCTGGTTTTCCTGCCGGGTGCGTACCTCAAACCCGACGAATTCGAGCGCGAAGGCTTCATTGCCGCCGTGCGCGAACGCCACCTTGCAGCCGATGCGCTGCTGGTGGACGCGGACGTGTCCTACTACTACGAGCAGACGCTGTGCGACAGCCTGCACACCGATGTCATCGAACCGCAGCGCGCCAAGGGCTACAAGTCGATCTGGCTCGTGGGCATTTCGATCGGCGGCTTCGGCGCGCTGATCCACGAACTGGCGCGCCCGGGCTCGGTGGACGGCATCGTGGCGCTCGCGCCCTACCTGGGCCGGCGCGTGCTCGGCGCGGAGATCAAAAAGGCCGGCGGCCTGCGCGCCTGGCAGGCGCCCACCGGGCCGCAGCCCGACGAGGAGCCGGACCGCAAGCTGTGGCCCTTCTTCCAGCAGTACCTGTCGGCCAAGTCGTCGAAGAACCTGCCGCGGCTCTACCTCGGCTTCGGGCTGGAAGACCGTTTCGCTAGCAACCACAAGCTGCTGGCCGATGCCCTGCCGCCCGAGCAGGTCTTCACGACCGAGGGCGGCCACGACTGGCCGCAATGGCGCCAGCTCTGGCGCAACGTGCTGGAAGTTCTGCCGCTGCCCGCACTCGGCAGGGCGCCGAAGCAAACGATTACGCAGTCTCCGGTAGCGGCTGATCAGGCACCGAAAGCGACGCCATGGGCCATCGCGGTCTGACGTCGAAGGCATAGCGCTCGCTCGCCTGCGACAGCCCCGACTGCAGTCGCATCGCGGCGGCCATCGCGATCATGGCGCCGTTGTCGGTGCACAGGTGCAGCTCGGGGTAGTGCACCCGCACCTTGCGCTTCGCGCAAGCCGCATTCAGCTGCTCGCGCAGGCTCCTGTTGGCGCCCACGCCGCCGGCCACCACCAGCCGCTTGAGGCCGGTCTGCTCCAGCGCCGCGAGCGACTTCTTCAGAAGCACTTCGACGATGGCCGCCTGCGTCGACGCCGCCAGGTCGGCCTTTCGCGGCTCGAGTTCTTCGCCCAGCTTCTTTGCCTGCGTGAGCACCGCCGTCTTCAGGCCGGCGAAGGAAAAGTCGAGATCGCCGCTGTGCAGCAGCGGCCGTGGAAGCTTGAAGGCCGCTGCATCGCCGCCTTCGGCCAGCTTCGCGAGCCAAGGACCGCCGGGGTACGGCAAGCCCATGAGCTTGGCACTCTTGTCGAAGGCCTCGCCGGCCGCGTCGTCGATGGTTTCGCCCAGCAGCTCGTAGCGTCCCACGCCGTCCACCCGCATCAGCTGCGTGTGGCCGCCGGACACCAGCAGCGCGACGAACGGAAATTCCGGCGGATCGGCACTCAGGAACGGCGACAGCAGATGTCCTTCGAGGTGATGCACCCCGAGCACCGGCTTGCCCAGCGCCACGCCCAGTGCGCAGGCCACGCCCGCCCCCACCAGCAATGCGCCCGCGAGGCCAGGCCCGCGCGTGTATGCCACCACGTCGATCTCTTCGAGCGAGCGGCCGGCTTCGGCCATGACCGTCTCGGTCAGCGGCAGCACGCGCCGGATGTGGTCGCGGCTGGCCAGCTCGGGCACCACGCCGCCGTAGGCCTGGTGCATGGCGATCTGGCTGTGCAGCGCATGCGAACGCAGCACCGGCAGCGCGTTGCCTTGCGACTCGACCAGCGCCACGCCGGTCTCGTCGCAGGATGATTCGATTCCCAACAAGAGCATGCCGCGAGTGTAGGCGGCGGCCCCCGCCCGGCGCCTGCGAAGGGGCAAGCGGCGGCCTTTCCGCGCCCTGGCCTCGACCCGCGAGGCACGGATGTTGCAGCGACACTGCGCAGAGACCGCGCCCCACCATGAAATCCGGATTGAGCTTCCTCATCGCCGCCCGCCGTTGCGAAATCGACGAGCTGGATCGGCTCGCCCGAACCAGCGAGCTGGTGGGCGTGATCGGCCGCCTGGTCCATGCGCTGCAGCGCGAGCGCGGCATGTCGAACATGTTCCTCACCTCGCGTGGCAGCCGCTTCGGCGAGCAGCGCGGCCCGCAGATCGCCGAGTGCCTCGCGCTGGAGCAGGAGGTGCGTGCGGGTTTCGACCAGCTCGAAGCCGACAACTACCACCGCGGCGCCGACGCGAGCAACAACGCGCGCCTGTTCAGCCGCATCGCCTGGGTGCTGCCGGGCCTGGATGCCCTGCCCGCCCTGCGCCGCCGCGTCGACGCGCTGGCGCTCAAGCCGGCCCAGTCCACCGCCGCCTTCGCCAAGCTGATCGCGGGCCTGCTCTCGGTGGTGTTCGAGGCGGCCGACGGTGCCACCGACCCCGAGATCTCGCGCCTGCTGGTCGCGATGTTCAACTTCATGCAGGGCAAGGAATTCGCGGGCCAGGAGCGCGCCTTCGGCGCCGCCGCGCTCGCGCTGGGCCGCAGCGACGAGGCACAGCGCCTGCAGTGGCTGCACCTGATCGAATCGCAGGAGCGCTGCTTCCAGGTATTCACCGAGTTCTCGGGCGAGGCGGTGCTCGCCCTCTGGCGCGCGAGCCAGCCCGACTCGGAAGTGGCCGAGCTCGAGCGCATCCGCCGGCGCGGTGCGGCTTCCGGGCCGGCCGACGTGGCGCTCAGCGAGGCCTGGTTCGACTGCTGCACCCGCCGCATCGACGCCATGAAGACCGTCGAGGAACGCCTCGCCAGCGACCTGCGCGCGCTGTGCGAGCACAAGACAGCGCAGGCACGCAGCGAGCTGCGCGAATACCGCCAGCTGCTGGACACGCTCGCACCCCAGGCCGGCGCCCTCTTCTTCGACGATGCCGACGCGCAGGCGGCGGCTCCCGCACAGCTCGGCCGCCATCTGGAGCGCTCGGTGCTCGACATGGTCCGCGAGCAGTCGCAGCGCCTGCAGGCCATGAGCGACGAACTCGAGACCGTGCGCGCCTCGCTCAACGAGCGCAAGCTCGTCGAGCGCGCCAAGGGCCTGCTGATGGCGCACCGCCGCCTCAGCGAGGAAGAGGCGCACAAGATGCTGCGCCAGACCGCCATGAACCAGAAGCGCAGGCTGGTGGACGTGGCCGAGTCGATGCTCGCGATGGCCGACTACCTGCCGATGCTCGACCGCGCACCGTCGCGCTGAAGCAGGCGCCCACGGGGCGTTCAAGTTGGTGCACCGCACAACAATCGTGCCATCGCCCATCGTCACCCCGAATCGCCCCTCACCCGCGTTCGGCCGCGGATTCATTCGACATACAGCTACCTTCTTGATAGCGGCCGGCGAATCTCGAAGCTGGCACACCGCTTGCAAGCACTGAGCGCACAGGTCCTCGATGGACCTTCAGGCAGGCGGCACCCAACGGCGGGTGCTTCCCACCGAACCGGACAAAGGCGTCCCCATCCCGCAAGGGCTCGTTTTCGAGCAGCCCCTGCGCGGTGCGGACGCCTTTTCGTTTTTGTCGTTTTCTTTGTTGTTCGTCCTCAACCGGAGCCCCGCGCCATGACCGACCTGCTCAAAACCCGCCTCAGCCGACGCCGCGTCCTGCAAGCCGCCGCCGTCGGTGCCGTCGGCATCGACCCCGCCCTGCGCGCGGCCGTCTGGGCCCAGGGCTCCGACAAGCCCGAGAAGGAAGAAGTGAAGATCGGCTTCATCCCGCTCACCGACTGCGCCAGCGTGGTGATGGCCTCGGTGCTGGGGATCGACAAGAAGTACGGCGTGAAGATCGTGCCCAGCAAGGAAGCCAGCTGGGCCAGCGTGCGCGACAAGCTGGCCAACGGCGAGCTCGACTTCGCCCACGTGCTCTATGGCCTGATCTACGGCATGCACCTGGGCCTGAGCGGCCCGAAGAAGGACATGGCCGTGCTCATGACGCTCAACAACAACGGCCAGGCCATCACGCTGTCGAAGAAGCTGGCCGACAAGGGCGCGGTCGACGCCGCATCGCTCGCCAAGCTCATCGCCAGCGAGAAGCGCGAATACACCTTCGCGCAGACCTTCCCCACCGGCACGCACGCCATGTGGCTCTACTACTGGCTCGCATCGGCCGGCATCGATCCGTTCAAGGACGTGAAGAACATCACCGTGCCGCCTCCGCAGATGGTCGCCAACATGCGCGTGGGCAACATGGACGGCTACTGCGTGGGCGAACCCTGGGGCCAGCGCGCGATCATGGACGGCATCGGCATCACCGCCATCACCACGCAGGACATCTGGAAGGACCACCCCGAGAAGGTGCTGGGCACCACGGCCGACTTCGCGAAGAAGTACCCCAACACGGCGCGCGCGGTGACGGCGGCCATCCTCGAAGCCGGCAAGTGGATCGACACCGGCCTGCAGAACAAGAACAAGATGGCCGAGACCATCGCCGACAAGAGCTACGTCAACACCAGCGTGGACGCCATCAACCAGCGCATCCTGGGCCGCTACACCAACGGCCTGGGCAAGAGCTGGGACGACCCCAACCACATGAAGTTCTACAACGGCGGCGCCGTGAACTTCCCCTACCTCTCCGACGGCATGTGGTTCCTCACGCAGCACAAGCGCTGGGGCCTGCTGAAGGAGCACCCCGACTACCTGAAGGTGGCCACCGAGATCAACCGCATCGACATCTACAAGCAGGCCGCCGCCGCCACGCAGACGCCGGTGCCCAAGGACCCGATGCGCAGCAGCAAGCTCTTCGACGGCTCCGTCTGGGACGGCAAGGACCCGAAGAAGTACGCCGACTCCTTCAAGCTCCATGCATAAGGAGAACGACATGGTCAGCGCAGTCTTCCATTCGCCGCTGGATACATCGCTCCCCGCCCCGCGCGCGGGAGAGAGCCGCGCCCAGGCGGCCCCTCACCCCAGCCTTCTTCCCGCGACGGAAAAGCAGGAGAAGGAGCAAAGGCAGCGCACGCCCATCGACCTGCGCGCCTTCTGGATGCGCGTGCTGCCGCCGCTGGCAGGCTTCGGCCTGCTGCTGCTGATCTGGGAGGTGGTGGCCATGAAGAGCACAACGGGCTTCCCCACGCCGATGGCCACCTGGCAGCAGGCGGTGACGGTGTTCAGCGACCCGTTCTACAGCAAGGGCCCCAACGACCAGGGCGTGGGCTGGAACGTGCTCTCCTCGCTGCAGCGCGTGGCATTGGGCTTCGGCCTCGCGGCGCTGGTCGGCATTCCGGCCGGCTTCGCCATCGGGCGCTTCGAGTTCCTCTCGCGCATGTTCAACCCGCTGATCAGCCTGCTGCGCCCAGTCTCGCCGCTGGCCTGGCTGCCCATCGGCCTGCTGGTGTTCAAGGGCGCCAACCCGGCGGCGATCTGGACCATCTTCATCTGCTCGATCTGGCCGATGATCATCAACACCGCAGTGGGCGTGCAGCGCGTGCCCACCGACTACATGAACGTGGCCAAGGTGCTGAACCTCAGCGAGTGGAAGATCCTTACCAAGATCCTCTTCCCGGCCGTGCTGCCCTACATGCTGACCGGCGTGCGGCTGGCCGTGGGCACCGCCTGGCTGGTGATCGTGGCGGCGGAGATGCTCACCGGTGGCGTCGGCATCGGCTTCTGGGTGTGGGACGAGTGGAACAACCTCAACGTCGCCAACATCATCATCGCGATCTTCGTGATCGGCATCGTGGGCCTGGTGCTGGAGTTCGCGCTCATCAAGCTGGCGACGGCCTTCACTTTCGAAGAGGTCAAGCACTGAAATCGGGATCGTGCAGCCGTACGCGAAGGGCGCGAAGGATTCGCGAAATTCGCCAAAGGAAATTCGAGAAAGACTTTCCCGGCTGTTCTTTCGCGACCTTCGCGAGTCCTTCGATTCTTCTGCGTCCTGCCCCGAATCCTTTTCTGCGAGAACACACCATGAACGACTCCAAGTACATCGAGATCCACGGCGTCGAGCAGGCGTTCAAGACGCCGAAGGGCCGCTTCGTCGCGCTGCGCGACGTGAACCTGAACGTGGCCAAGGGCGAGTTCATCACGCTCATCGGCCATTCGGGCTGCGGCAAGTCGACGCTGCTGAACCTGATCGCGGGGCTCACAACGCCCACGCAGGGTTCGCTGCTGTGCGCCAACAAGGAGATCAAGGGTCCGGGGCCCGAGCGCGCGGTGGTGTTCCAGAACCACTCGCTGCTGCCCTGGCTCACCTGCTTCGAGAACGTGTACCTCGCGGTCGAGCGCGTGTTCGCGGCAACGGAGAACAAGACCCAGCTTCGGGCGCGCACCGACGCGGCGCTGGCGCTGGTCGGCCTGTCGCACGCTGCGCAGAAGCGCCCCGGCGAGATCTCCGGCGGCATGAAGCAGCGCGTGGGCATTGCACGCGCGCTGTCGATGGAGCCCAAGGTGCTGCTGATGGACGAGCCCTTCGGCGCGCTCGACGCCCTCACCCGCGCCAAGCTGCAGGACGAGTTGCTGGCCATCGTTCAGAAGACGCAGAGCACCGTCGTGATGGTCACGCACGACGTGGACGAGGCCGTGCTGCTGAGCGACCGCATCGTGATGCTCACCAACGGCCCGGCCGCGACCATCGGCGAGGTGCTTTCGGTGGACATCCCGCGCCCGCGCAACCGCGTGGAGCTGGCGGAAGACCCGGTCTACGTGCATGCGCGCAAGGCGGTGATCGACTTCCTCTACACGCGCCAGGCGCACGTGGAGAAGGTCGCGGCCTGAGGTTTTGGCGGCCGCACTGCGAAGCGCGCGGGCGGCCGGTTGTTTCGTTGTTCGACAAGCCCGTGGCGCAGTCCTGATGCGCCGCGCGCCTCCCCACGCCCGATTCCAGGAAAGGACGGCTCCCATGGACAAGAAAATGAAACTCGTGATGGTCGGCAACGGCATGGCCGGCGTGCGCACGCTCGAAGAGCTGCTGAAGATCGCGCCCGACCTGTACGACATCACCGTCTTCGGCGCGGAGCCGCACCCCAACTACAACCGCATCCTGCTGTCGCCGGTGCTCGCGGGCGAGCAGACGATCGACGAGATCGTGCTCAACAGCTGGGAGTGGTATGCCGAGAACAACATCACCCTGCACGCCGGCAAGAAGGTGGTGGAGGTCGACCGCGTCCGGCGCATCGTACGCGCCGAGGATGGCACCGAGGCCGCCTACGACCGCCTGCTGATGTGCACCGGCTCCAACCCCTTCATGCTGCCGGTACCCGGCAAGGACCTGAAGGGCGTGATCGCCTACCGCGACATCGCCGACACCGACTACATGATCGAGGCCGCGCGCACGCACAGGAATGCGGTGGTCATCGGCGGTGGCCTGCTGGGCCTGGAAGCCGCCAACGGCCTGATGCTGCGCGGCATGAAGGTGACGGTGGTGCACGTCATGCCCTGGCTGATGGAACGCCAATTGGACGACGTGGCAGGCAAGCTGCTGCAGAAGTCGCTGGAAGACCGCGGCCTGAAGTTCCTGATGGGCGCGCAGACGCAGGACCTGGTGGGCGGTGAGGATGGCCGCGTCAAGGCCATCCGCTTCAAGGACGGCACCGAGGCGGCGGCCGACCTGGTGGTGATGGCCGTGGGCATCCGCCCGAACGTGGAGCTGGCCGAGAAGATGCGCCTGCACTGCAACCGGGGCATCGTCGTCACCGACACCATGCAGACCGTGACCGACGCGCGCATCTACTCGGTGGGCGAGTGCGCCGCGCACCGTGGCATTGCCTATGGCCTGGTCGCACCGCTGTTCGAGCAGGCCAAGGTGGCGGCCAACCACCTGGCGCAGTTCGGCATCGGCCGCTACCTGGGGTCGCTCACCTCCACCAAGCTGAAGGTGACGGGCATCGACCTGTTCTCGGCCGGCGAGTTCATGGGCGGCGAAGGCACCGAAGAGATCGTCATGAGCGACCCCTTCGGCGGCGTCTACAAGAAGCTGGTGATCAAGGACGACAAGCTCGTGGGCGCCTGCCTCTACGGCGACACGGTGGACGGCAGCTGGTACTTCAAGCTGCTGCGCGACGGCCGCAGCGTGCACGACATCCGCGACAAGCTGATGTTCGGCGAATCGAACATCGGCGACACAGGCCACGAGGGCCACAACAAGGCCGCGAGCATGCCCGACGACGCCGAGGTCTGCGGCTGCAACGGCGTGAACAAGGGCACCATCTGCAAGGCCATCAAGGAGAAGGGCCTGTTCACGCTCGACGAGGTGAAGAAGCACACCAAGGCCAGCGCGAGCTGCGGCTCGTGCACCGGGCTGGTCGAGCAGATCCTGATGTTCACCGCGGGCGGCGACTACTCCGCCACGCCCAAGAAGAAGGCCGTGTGCGGCTGCACCGACGCGAACCACCAGGACGTGCGCGACGCGATCCGCAAGGAGCACTACCTGACGCACGACGAGGTCTACCGCAACCTCGGCTGGCGCACGCCCAACGGCTGCGCCACCTGCCGCCCGGCCATCAACTACTACCTGATCAGCACCTGGCCCAAGGAGGCCAAGGACGATCCGCAGAGCCGCTTCATCAACGAGCGCAGCCACGCCAACATCCAGAAGGACGGCACCTACTCCGTCATCCCGCGCATGTGGGGCGGCCACACCACGCCCGACGAGCTGCGCCGCATCGCGGACGCGGCCGACAAGTACAAGATCCCGACCGTCAAGGTCACGGGCGGCCAGCGCATCGACCTGCTGGGCGTGAAGAAGGAAGACCTGGAAGGCGTGTGGAAGGACATCGGCATGCCCAGCGGCTTCGCGTATGCCAAGTCGCTGCGCACGGTGAAGACCTGCGTGGGCAGCGAGTGGTGCCGCTTCGGCACCCAGGACAGCACGCAGATGGGCAAGGACCTGGAACGCGCGCTGTGGGCCATGTACTCGCCGCACAAGGTCAAGCTGGCCGTCTCGGGCTGCCCGCGCAACTGCGCCGAGGCCGGCATCAAGGACGTGGGCGTGATCGGCGTCGACTCCGGCTGGGAACTCTACGTGGGCGGCAACGGCGGCATCAAGACCGAGGTCGCCCAGTTTCTGGTGAAGGTGAAGACGGCCGCCGAGGTGATGGAGTACTCGGGCGCCTTCCTGCAGCTCTATCGCGAGGAAGGCTGGTACCTGGAGCGCACGGTGCACTACATCGGCCGCGTGGGCCTCGACTACGTGAAGAAGAAGATCCTCGAAGACGCCGAGGGCCGCAAGGCGCTGTGGGAGCGGCTGCAGTTCGCGCTCGACGGCGAGCCCGATCCGTGGTTCGAGTCGGCGCAGGCCTCGGTGGACGTGCGGCAGTTCACGCCGCTGACTGCGGCCGCCTGAAACCGAACATTGAGAAGGAAGAGCCCACCATGAGCGACTGGAAAGTCATCTGCCGCATCGACGACATCCCCGTGCTCGGCGCGCGCCGCGTGGCGCGGCCGGCCGGGCTGGACGTGGCCGTGTTCCGCAACGCCGAGGACCAGGTGTTCGCGCTGCTCGACCGCTGCCCGCACAAGGGCGGCCCGCTGAGCCAGGGCATCGTGTTCGGCACCAGCGTGGCCTGCCCGCTGCATAACTGGGCCATCGGGCTGGACGACGGCTGCGCCAAGGCGCCCGACGAGGGCTGCACACCCAGGTTCGCGGTGAAGGTGGAAGAAGGCGTGGTGCACCTCGACGCGGCCGAACTGGCGGCGCACGCCATCGACCTGGAGCGCCCGGCGGCCGGGCCGAAGCCTTTCGCGGTGTTGTCCGTTCTTCCGCTGGAATAACCCATGACGCGGGAGACCCGGTCCACCTGCCCGTACTGCGGCGTCGGCTGCGGGGTGATCATCGAGTCGAGCGGCGACGAGATCACCGGCGTGCGCGGCGACCCGGAGCACCCGGCCAACTTCGGGCGGCTGTGCACCAAGGGCTCAACGCTGCATCTCACGGCCAGCGCCACGGTCACGCGCCAGACGCGGCTGCTGCAGCCCATGCAGCGACTCGCGCGCGGCGAGGCGCCCTCGGTCGTCGCCTGGGACACCGCGCTGGACAACGCCGCCGGCAAGTTCGCACAGGTGATCCGCGACCACGGCCCCGACGCGGTCGGCTTCTACGTGTCGGGCCAGCTGCTGACCGAGGACTACTACGTCTTCAACAAGCTCGCCAAGGGCCTGGTCGGCACCAACAACATCGACACCAACTCGCGCCTGTGCATGAGCAGCGCGGTGGCCGGCTACAAGCAGACGCTGGGCGCCGACGCGCCGCCGGCCTGCTACGACGACCTGAAGCACGCGCAATGCCTCTTCATCGTAGGCAGCAACACGGCCTGGGCGCACCCGATCCTGTTCCGCCGCATCGAGGACGCGAAGGCGGCCAACCCGGCGATGAAGATCGTGGTGGCCGACCCGCGCCGCACCGACACGGTGGAGATCGCCGACCTGTTCCTGCCGATCCAGCCCGGCACCGACGTGATGCTCTTCAACGGCATGCTGCACCTGATGCTGTGGGAGGGCTGGACCGACGCGAAGTACATCGCCGCGCACACCAGCGGCTTCGACGCGCTGAAGGCCACGGTGCGCGAATGCACGCCCGACAAGGTGGCGCAGGTCTGCGGCATCGCCAGGGACGACCTGCTCGAGGCCGCGCGGCTCTTCGCCACCTCGCCGGCCACGCTGAGCCTGTACTGCCAGGGCCTGAACCAGTCGTCAAGCGGCACGGCGAAGAACGCCGCGCTCATCAACCTGCACCTGGCGACCGGTCAGATCGGCCGCGCCGGCGCCAGCCCCTTCTCACTGACCGGCCAGCCCAATGCGATGGGCGGTCGCGAGGTGGGTGGCCTCGCCAACCTGCTGAGCGCTCACCGCGACCTGGCCAACGCCGACCACCGCGCCGAGGTCGCCGCGCTCTGGGGCGTGCCCTCGGTGCCTGAGAAGCCGGGCAAGACGGCGGTGGAGATGTTCCAGGCGGCGGCCGACGGCGAGATCCGCGCGCTGTGGATCGCATGCACCAATCCGGCGCAGTCGATGCCGGATCAGGCCACCGTGCGCCGCGCCCTGGAGCGTGCCGAGTTCGTGGTGGTGCAGGAAGCCTTCGCAACCACCGCCACCTGCGCCTTCGCCGACCTGCTGCTGCCCGCCACCACCTGGGGCGAGAAGGAAGGCACCGTCACCAACAGCGAGCGCCGCATCTCGCGCGTTCGCACGGCGGTGCCGGCGCCGGGCGAGGCGCGCAACGACTGGTCGATCGCCGTCGCCTTCGCGCGCCGGCTCGAGCAGCAGCTGGACCGCACCTCCACGCTGTTCCCCTACGAGACGGCCGAATCGGTCTGGAACGAGCACCGCGAGTCCACGCGCGGGCGCGACCTCGACATCACCGGCCTGAGCTACGCGATGCTGGAGAGCGCCGGCCCGCAGCAATGGCCGCTGAGGGAAGGCGAAAGCACCGGCCGCGCGCGCCTCTACGAGGACGGCGTCTTCCCCACGCCCGATGGCCGCGCCCGCTTCGTCGACACCGTCTACAAGCCCGTGGCCGAGGCGCGGGAGGCACGCTACCCCTTCTCGCTGAACACCGGCCGCCTGCGCGACCAGTGGCATGGCATGAGCCGCACCGGCACGGCGGGCCGACTGTTCGGCCACATGCCCGAACCCGTGGTGCAGATGAACGCGCAGGACATGGCGCGCCGACAGATCGGCGAAGGCGACCTGGTGCAGCTGACCTCGAAGCGAGGCTCGATCATGCTGCCGGCGCGCGCCAGCGCCGAGGTGGGGCTGAGCCAGGCCTTCGTCGCCATGCACTGGGGCGAGGAGTACCTGAGCGGCTGCTCGTCGAGCGGCACGCGGCTGGCGGGCATCAATGCACTGACCACGTCGGCTTTCTGCCCGAGCTCGAAGCAGCCGGAGCTGAAGCACGCGGCGGTGAAGATCCTCAAGGCCGAGCTGCCCTGGTCGCTGCTGGCCATGGCCTGGCTGCCCGGCGACGAGGCCCTGTCGGCGCATCGCGCGCTGCAGCCGATGATGGGGCTCCTTCCTTTCGCGACCTGCGTGCCGTTTTCCGGCAGCACGCAGGGAGCCGAACGCAGCGGCATCCTCTTTCGTGCCGCCGCGCACGACGCGCCCGACGATGCGCTGATCGAAAGGATCGAAGCCCTGCTCGGCCTGCAGACGCCCGACACCCTGCGCTATGCAGACCGCCGCCGCGGCCAGCGCCGCTCGGCGAGGCTGGTGCGCCGCGCGGACGGCAGCGCGGGCCTCGAAGCCTTCCTGCTGGGCGGCGACACCAGCGCCGAGGCATGGATCGCCACCCTGCTGCGCGAGGAACTGCCGGCCCAGACCTACGGCCGCCTGCTGCTGTCGCCGGGCTCGAAGGCACCGGTGGCTGTGCAGTCGCGAGGCAAGACGGTGTGCACCTGCTTCAACGTGGCGGACGGGGCGATCCAGGCCGAACTGTCGCGCTGCGCCGGCACGCCGGACGAACGGCTGGCCAGGCTGCAGGAAGCGCTGAAATGCGGCACCAACTGCGGCTCGTGCGTTCCGGAGCTCAAGCGGATGGTGCGGGCGACGCCGGTCGAGGCGGAGGCGCTGTCGTGATGCGCCGTCTGCATTGCTCCCTCTCCCCTCGGGGAGAGGGTTGGGGTGAGGGAGAGCCGCAATGACGTCCGCGCCATGCTGCAACGCCGCAGCCCTCACCCTGACCCTCTCCCGCAAGCGGGAGAGGGGACAAGAGAAGGCGGAGGCGCTGTCGTGATGCGCCCGCAATCAGCTCCCTCCCCCTCTGGGGGAGGGTTGGGGTGGGGGCACGACAGCGCCACCATGCCAGCGCCGCTTGCCCCCATCCCAACCTTCCCCCAGCGGAAGGGGCCAAAACCATGCATAAGCCGACTCACATTCCGGCATAAGCGTTGCAGGACAATCCCCCTACCCATGGGAATCAGCCAATACATCAAGGAAATCGGCCGCGGTGCGCGAGGCGCCAGGCCGCTCACGCGCGAGCAGGCCACCGACCTGTTCGGCCAGGTGCTGGACGGCACCGTGACCGACCTCGAGATCGGCGGCTTCTGCCTGGCCATGCGCATCAAGGGCGAGACGCCCGAGGAGATGGCCGGCTTCCTCGATGCCACCCATGCGCGGCTGCAGATGATCCCTGCCGGCGACCGCCCGCTGATCGTGCTGCCCAGCTACAACGGTGCGCGCAAGCTGCCGGTGCTCACGCCGCTGCTGGCGCTGCTGCTGGCTCGCGAAGGCCTGCCGGTGCTGGTGCACGGAAGCGCGAGCGAAACATCGCGCGTTCTGGCGTCGAACGTGCTCGCCGCGCTGGGCCATGCGCCGATAACGGCCATCCGCGCCGTCGCCAATGGCGAGGCCGCCTTCGCTCCCACCGAGCTGCTGAACCCCGCGCTCAAGCGCCTGCTCGACGTGCGCCGCGTGGTCGGCCTGCGCAACCCCGGCCACAGCGTGGTGAAGCTGATGCAGCCCACCGCCGGCCCGAGCGTGGTGGTCGCCAGCTACACCCATCCCGAATACGCGCGCGTCATGGCCGAGACCTTCGAACTGACGGGCATGACCGCCCTGCTCTCGCGCGGCCTCGAAGGCGAAGTGGTGTCCGACCCGAGGCGCACCGCGCAGATCGACGGCTTCGTGCGCGGCGTGCGCACCGAGCTGCAGTCTCAGCAGGCCGGCACCGCCTCCGAGGTGCCGGGGCTGCCGAAGGAAATCGACGTCGCCACCACCGCCGGCTACACGCGCCGCGTTCTGGACGGCGAGCTTCCCGTGCCGGAGGCGATCGCGACGCAGGTCAGGCACATCACGCAACTGGCATTGGCATCCCACGCATGAACAACGACAACCCCACCTCCCTCATCGCCGGCCGCTGCACGCTGGTGGGCGCAGGACCCGGCGACCCGGAGCTGCTGACCATCAAGGCCGTGAAGGCGATCCAGGCCGCGACTGTGCTGCTGGTCGACGACCTTGTGAACGACCAGATCGTGCAGGCCTACGCCCGCCCTGGCGCACGCATCGTGCACGTGGGCAAGCGCGGCGGCTGCAAGAGCACGCCGCAGGCCTTCATCGAGCGGCTGATGATCACTGCCGTGCGCGAGGGCGAGACGGTGGTGCGCCTCAAGGGCGGCGACCCGTTCATCTTCGGCCGCGGCGGCGAGGAAGTGGAGCACCTGCGCGAGGCAGGCATCGAATGCGTGGTGGTCAACGGCATCACCGCCGGCCTCGCCGCCGTGACGACGCTGGGCGTGCCGCTCACGCACCGCGACCATGCGCAGGGCGTGGTGTTCGTCACCGGCCACGCCAAGACCGGCGCCGGCGCGGCCGAAGACCCGACCGACTGGCGCGCGCTGGCCGCGACCGCGTACAACGCCCGGCTCACGCTGGTGATCTACATGGGCGTGTCGGGCGCGGCGTACATCGAGCGCGAGCTGCTGCAAGGCCTGCCGGCCGACACGCCAGTCGCCGTCATCCAGCATGCGAGCCTGCCGCAACAGAAGCACGTCGCGACCACGCTGGGCAGGCTGCAACACGGCATCGCCGAAGCGGGCATCGCGAGCCCGGCGGTGATCGTGGTGGGCGACGTGCTGCGCGGGCTGGCCGCCGCCGAGGCAGCCGTGGGCGAGACCAAGTTCGGCACCTGAATCGCACCTGACCTGGGCGACCGAGGTGCAGGCAGCGCGGGCGCCGCGCACCACAACGTGGCATGGATCGTGCTCAGCGATGGGCAATGAATGCCGTCGCCACGCCTGAATCCGCCGCCGTCGAGATCGTCGCCCTCACCAAGCGCTACGCCCCGGGTACGCCGGCCGCCGTCGACCGGATCGACCTGCGCATCGCCAGCGGCAGCTACTGCTGCCTGCTGGGGCCCTCGGGCTGCGGCAAGAGCACGACCCTGCGCATGATCGCGGGGCACGAATCGGTCAGCAGCGGCGACATCCTGCTGGACAACCGCAACATCACGAACCTGCCCGCCGCCGCCCGCGGCACAGCGATGATGTTCCAGAGCTTCGCGCTCTTCCCCCATCTTTCGGCCACCGACAACGTGGCCTTCAGCCTCAAGATGAAAGGCGTGGGCAAGGCCGAGCGCCACAAGCGTGCCAACGACCTGCTCGAGCGCGTCGCGATGGGCCACCTCGCCGCGCGCAAGCCCGGTGAGCTTTCCGGCGGCCAGCAGCAGCGCGTGGCGCTGGCGCGTGCGCTCATCACCGAGCCGCGCGTGCTGCTGCTCGACGAACCGCTTTCCGCCCTCGACCCCTTCCTGCGCATCCAGATGCGCGCCGAACTGCGGCGCTGGCAGAAGGAGCTGGGCCTGACCTTCATCCACGTCACGCACTCGCAGGAAGAGGCGATGGCGCTGGCAGACACCATGGTGGTCATGAACCATGGCGTGATCGAGCAGGTCGGCTCGCCGCACGCGGTCTACAACCACCCGGCGAGCGAGTTCGTGGCGCGCTTCATGGGCGGCCACAACGTGTTCCATACGCCCGCCGGGCCGATCGCGGTGCGCAACGACCGCATGCGGATCGCAGCAGCCACGCAGGCAGCGGCGGATGGCGCCCTGGCAGCCACCGTCACCGACGTCGAGTACCAGGGCACCTACGTCCTGCTCGGGCTGGCGCTCGGGGGTGCAACCGCCGACGCAGCCGCGCCCCAGGGCGTCTCGGTGCTGCTGAGCGAAGCCGCCTTCCTCGCGCGGCCCTATGCGCACGGCGAGGCTGTGCACCTCTCGTGGGCCGAAGCCGACGCGCGCGTGCTCGGCCCCGGCGTCAAGCCGCCGGGCGAGCGAGCACCGGCGCCCACCGGCGCCGAAGCCGCCCGGAAGGACGACGCAGCCGTGCTCGCCGTTCCCTTCTGAGCGCCTTCGCCTCCCGCTTTTCTCCGCGTTCGTTTCCTTCACCTTTCCTTTTTCTTCAATGGAGACCCAGCCCATGACCGATTCCATCGACAACAACGGCCTGAAGCGCCGCACCCTGCTGCAAGGCACCGCCGGCATCCTGGCCACGAGCATCGCACCCTTCGTGCATGCGCAGGAGAAGATCGTGCTGCGCTACCTCGGCACGGCGGTGAACCAGGACAAGGCGATCGCCGAGAAGTTCAAGGCCGACACCGGCATCGAGATCCAGTACGTGGCAGTGACCACCGACGACGTGACCAAGCGCGCCGTCACCGCGCCCAACAGCTTCGACCTGATCGACACCGAGTTCTTCTCGCTCAAGAAGATCGTGCCCACGGGCAACCTCAAGGGCATCGACACCAAGCGCGTGAAGAACGCAGACAAGATCACCTCGCTCTTCACCAAGGGCGAAGTGGCCGGCAAGAAGGTGGGCGACCAGGGCACGGCGCCGGTGAAGGTGATCTACCTCGAAGGCGAGAAGAGCAAGGCCTTCGCCAAGTCGGCCACGCAATACATGTCGCTGATCCCGACCACCTACAACGCCGACACGCTGGGCATCCGACCCGACCTGATCAAGCGCCCCATCGGCTCGTGGGCCGAGCTGCTGAACCCTGAGTTCAAGGGCAAGGCCGCGATCCTGAACATTCCCTCGATCGGCATCATGGACGCCGCGATGGTGGTGGAGGCCAAGGGCCTGCACAAGTACGCGGACAAGGGCAACATGACCAAGGCCGAGATCGACCTGACGATCAAGACCCTGATCGAGGCCAAGAAGGCCGGCCAGTTCCGCGCGCTGTGGAAGGACTTCAACGAATCGGTGAACCTGATGTCCTCGGGCGAGGTGGTGATCCAGTCGATGTGGTCGCCCGCGGTCACCGCCGTGCGCAGCAAGGGCATCGACTGCACCTTCCAGCCGCTCAAGGAAGGCTATCGCGCCTGGGCCTCGGGCTTCGGCCTGCCGGCCACGCTCTCGGGCAAGAAGCTCGACGGCGCCTACGAGTTCATCAACTGGTTCCTCGACGGCTGGGCCGGCGCCTACCTCAACCGCCAAGGCTACTACAGCGCCGTGCTCGACACCGCCAAGACCAAGATGGAAGCCTACGAGTGGGCCTACTGGATGGAAGGCAAGCCCGCCGCCCAGGACATCAAGAGCCCGCAGGGCGACGTGATCGCCAAGGCCGGCTCGGTGCGCGACGGTGGCAGCTACGAACAGCGTATGGGCGGCATCGCCTGCTGGAACGCCGTCATGGACGAGAACGAATACATGGTCCGGAAGTGGAACGAGTTCGTGGCTGCGTAAAAGGGCTCGCCCCCAGGCTTCGCGCACTGCGTGTCGCTTCGCCTCCCCCCTGACCGGGGGCGACACCTGCGGCCCGGCAAAGCCGGTTCCGCGGTGTCCCACGAACGGGCATCGCCTTGCTCGCCCTTGGACACAGTCTTTCGCTCCCATCCATGAGTACTCCCATCGCGTCCAGCCATGCTGCCACCGCTCCCGTTCACGCCATGAAGGCCTGGTGGCAGGCGGCGCCGTTCGCGCTGGTGTTCCTGCTGTTCTTCCTGATTCCGCTGGCGCTGGTCGCGATGGTCAGCCTGTGGAATTTCAACGAGTACGAGCTGATACCGGCGGTCACGCTGCGCAACTACCTCAGCCTCTTCGAGGGCTGCTCGCGGCTCACCGACAACGGCGACCTCTGCGTCACGCTGAACACCTACCTGAGCACCTTCAAGTTCTGCCTGCTGGTGTGGGGCATCACGCTGGTGATCGGCTTCTCGGTGGCGTACTTCCTGGCCTTCCACGTGCGCTCCTCGACCATGCAGACGGTGCTGTTCGTGCTGTGCACGGTGCCCTTCTGGACCTCCAACGTGATCCGCATGATCTCGTGGGTGCCGCTGCTGGGACGCAACGGGCTGGTCAACCAGGCGCTCATGGGCGTGGGCCTGGTCGACCGGCCGCTGGAGTGGCTGCTCTTTTCCGACTTCTCGGTGGTGCTGGCCTTCGTGCACCTGTACACGATGTTCATGATCGTGCCGATCTTCAACAGCATGATGCGCATCGACCGCTCGCTGCTCGAAGCGGCCAGCGACGCAGGCGCCTCGGGCTGGCAGACGCTGTGGAACGTGGTGGTGCCGCTGTCGCGCACCGGCATCCTCATCGGCTCGATCTTCGTCATCACCATCGTGATGGGCGACTTCGTCACCATCGGCGTGATGGGCGGACAGCAGATCGCGTCCATCGGCAAGATCATCCAGGTGCAGACCTCGTACCTGCAGTTCCCGCTGGCGGCGGCCAACGCCATGATCCTGCTGGCGGTGGTTCTGATGATCATCTGGGGCCTGACCCGGATGGTCGACATCCGCAAGGAGCTCTGAGATGCAGACACCCATCGGCGCCCAGCGCGCCCCCGGCTTCTGGCCGCTGGCCACCGTGTTCGGGCTCTTCGTGCTCTTCCTCTACGGCCCGATGATCACGATCTTCGTGCTGAGCTTCCAGGGCCCCGAAGGCGGACTGACGTTTCCGCTGCGCGGGGTGTCGCTGCACTGGTTCCACAAGCTGGCCGAGGGCCTGGGCACGGTCGACATCGGTGCGGCCTTCAGGCGCTCGCTGGCGCTGGGCGCGGTGGTGATGGCGTTCACCGTGGTGCTGTCGGTGCTTGCCGGGCTCGCGTTCCGAAAGAAGCTCGCGGGCAGCAACGCCCTCTTCTTCGTGACGGTCGCCAGCCTGATCATGCCGTCGATCATCATCTCGCTGGGCATCGGCCTGCAGTTCCGGCTCATCGACACCGGCATCAAGAGCGTGCTGACGGCGATGGACGCCACCTCGCTGCTCGAAGGCTACGGCACCGCGCTCGGCCTCTTCAGCTCCGCGCTGGGCGCGCACCTGACGTGGACGCTGCCCTTCGGGCTGCTCATCATGTTCGCGGTGTTCAACCGCTTCAACCCTGCTTACGAGGAAGCCGCGCGCGACCTGGGCGCCACCCCCTGGCAGACCTTCCGCTTCGTGGTGCTGCCGCTGATCGGCCCGTCGATCGTGGGCATCGGCATGTTCGGCTTCACGCTGTCGTGGGACGAGATCGCCCGCACCTCGCAGGCCATCGGCGACGTGAACACGCTGCCGCTCGAGCTGCAGGGGCTCACCTCGACGGTGACGACGCCTTCGATCTACGCGCTGGGGACGGTGACCACCGTGGTGTCGCTGCTGGTGATGGCGGTGGCCTTGGGCGCGGCGGCCCTGCTGCGGCGGCGCTCGGCACGCAGGCGCTGAGCATTTTTCCGTCGCCCCTCTAAAATCGCGCACCCATACAGGAGCCGAAGAAGAAGGAGAGGCGGGGCATGCTGGACATCGACAAACTCAACGAATTCACCCAGAACCACGGCGAACTGCGCCGCGGACAGGGCCTGGTCACCGGCACCATCGCGCTGAGCCTGGCCATCCTGTGCTTCCTGGGCGTGCTGGCCTTCCACTTCCCGCAGTACCTCACCACGCCCGAGCTGCGCAAGAGCTACAACGTGGACATGATGCGCATGATCCTGCTGGCTGCGCTGGTCATCTCGGGCGGGCTCTCGCTGGTCAACATCATCTTCAACCGCTCGCGCTGGCTGTCCTCGGCCGCGTTCCTGCTGGTGGCGGCCTCGGCCCTGCTGGGCGGGCACAAGGTGCCTGTTCACGACTTCGCGGACAACACGCCCTACATCGGGCTGGACTGGTTCATCCTCGACCTGCTGGGCTCCTCGCTGATCTTCATCTTCATCGAGAAGCTGTTCGCCCTGCGCAAGGACCAGCCGGTGTTCCGGGAGGAGTGGCAGACCGACTTCCACCACTTCGTGGTGAACCACATGATCGTGGGCTTCGTGCTGCTGGCCACCAACCTGATGGTGCACAAGCTCTTCGGCTGGGCGGCCAACGACGGCATCCGGGGCTGGGTGAGCAACCTGCCCTTCTGGGCGGGGCTGCTGCTGATCATCCTGGTGGCCGACCTGGTGCAGTACTGGACGCATCGCGCGTACCACGAAGTGCCGGTGCTGTGGCGCCTGCACGCGGTGCACCACAGCGTGAAGAGCATGGACTGGATGGCCGGCTCGCGCCAGCACATCCTGGAGCTGCTGATCACGCGCACCCTGGTGCTGGCGCCCATCTACGTGCTGGGCTTCAGCAAGGACGTGATCGACGCCTACATCGTCGTGGTGGGCTTCCAGGCGGTGTTCAACCACTGCAACGTGAGCGTTCGGCTCGGCCCGCTGCGCTACCTGATCGTCACGCCCAACTTCCACCACTGGCACCACAGCCAGGACCAGGAAGCGCTCGACAAGAACTACGCGGCGCACTACGCCTTCCTCGACTACATCTTCGGCACCGCCGTGAAGAGCACCAAGCTCTGGCCCGAGAAGTACGGCGTGCTGGGCGACTACGTGCCCAACGGCTTCTTCAAGCAGCTGAAGTTCCCGTTCGTCTGGAAGGGCTGATGCGCATCGCTTTCCGCACCGCCGCGGCCCTCGTCGCGGCGGGCGCCGCCCTGCTGCTGTCGGCCTGCGCCACGCGGCTCGACCTGCCGACCAAGGACAACGGCCTGCGCCTGCGCGTGCAGAGCTCGGTCATCGCGCCGGGCAACGGCGGCGAACTCATCGCCGCCGACGCGCTGGCGCCGGGAGACATCCTGCTTACCTCCATCGCCACGGTGAATTCCTTCGGCATCCGGCTGGGCACCTTCTCGCCGGTGAGCCACGCCGTGCTGTACCTGGGCGACGGCCAGATCGCCGAGGCCGTGGGAACCGGCGTGCGCGCACGGCCGCTTTCGGAGGTGGTCGACGAGGAACAGATGGTCGTGGCCTTCCGGGTGCCCGGCGTGGACGACGCGAGCGCTGCGCGCATGCGCGAATGGGCCCTGTCGCAGGTCGGCACCAGCTACAACACCGTGGGCGTGCTGCTGAACGCGCCCTTCGTGCTGAACCGGCGCCTGTGCGAGCTGCCGCTGGTGCCCTCAGCCGTGAGCCACTACTGCATGAGCGGCATGGCCATGGTGCAGCTGGGCGCGAGCCGCGACGACCAGTTCTTCTGCTCGCAGTTCGTTCTGGAGGCCTACCGCCAGGCAGGCATGCCGATCACCAACGCCGACCCGCGCTGGGTGAGCCCGGCCGACCTGCTGCACATGCGCGAGGGCGACGTGCCCTCCATCGCCGCCACGCAGCCGCTGCGCTACGTCGGCCACCTCAAATACAACCCGCCGCCGATCCTGGCGGCCGACGGACCTTGAGCGCGGCGAAGTTCGACGCCGTCGTGATCGGCGCCGGCGCCGCCGGGCTCTTCTGCGCCGGCGTGGCGGGCCAGCGCGGGCTGAAGGTGCTGGTGGTGGACCACAGCGAGAAGGTGGGCGAGAAGATCCGCATCTCGGGCGGCGGCCGCGCCAACTTCACCAACCGCGACCTCGACGTGCGCGCGCCGCAGCGGCACTTCATCAGCGACAACCCGAACTTCTGCCGCTCGGCGCTGTCGCGCTATGCGCCGCAGCAGTTCATCGAGCTGGTGCAGAAGCACGGCATCGCCTTCCACGAAAAGCACAAGGGGCAGCTCTTCTGCGACGGCTCCTCGCAGCAGATCGTCGACATGCTGCTGGCCGAATGCCAGGCCGGCGGCGTCGAGCGCTGGCAGCCGTGCAGCATCGGCGAGATCAGGTTTTCCGCCGGCAATGCAGACGGTAGCAACGCAGGCAGCTATCGAATCGAGAGCAGCCGAGGCGCCATCGAGACGCAGAAGATCGTGGTCGCCACCGGCGGCCTGTCGATCCCGCAGATCGGCGCCAGCGATTTCGGCTACCGCATCGCCGAGCAGTTCGGCCTGCGGATGGTCGCTCCGCGGCCTGCGCTGGTGCCCCTGACCTTCGGCGGCGAGGCGTGGGCGCCCTACGCCGAACTCGCCGGGCTGGCGCTGCCGGTGCGCATCGAGACCGGCGCCAAGAAGGAAAAGATGGCCTTCCTCGAAGACCTGCTCTTCACCCACCGGGGCCTTTCGGGTCCGGCAGTGCTGCAGATCTCGAGCTACTGGAAGCCCGGCGCCCCGCTGACGCTCGACTTCGCCCCGGGCGTGAACGTGGCCGAGGCACTGGGCGAAGCCAAGCTGCGATCGAAGAAACGCATCGCCAACGAACTGGCCGCGCTGGTCCCCTCCCGGCTGGCGGACGCCTGGGTCGGGCAGGACCCAGCCCTGCAGCGCCCGGTCAACGAGGCCGCCGACAAAGCCCTGGCGGCCCTGTCGGAGCGCATCTCGCGCTGGCAGATCGTCCCCAGCGGCACCGAGGGTTACAAAAAAGCCGAAGTCACGGCCGGCGGCGTCGACACCCGCGACCTGTCCTCCCAGACCATGGAATCGAAGCAGCCGGGCCTGTACTTCATCGGTGAAGTGGTCGACGTGACCGGCTGGCTGGGCGGATACAACTTCCAGTGGGCCTGGGCCAGCGCGCATGCATGCGCCCAAGCCCTCTGAGGCAATGACAGGCCCTTGTTCCAGGGCACCGAAGAACCGGCTCTGCCGGGCTTCAGGTGCCGCCCCCCGGCGAGGGGGGTTGGCGAAGCGACACGAAGTGCGCGAAGCCTGGGGGCGTGCTATACTCTCGGGCTAACTTTTGGCCTTACCTCAACGGCCGCAAAAATTTTCAGTTGAGGAACCCCGGCCCGGGGCCCGATCTTCCCCAGGCCAAATCCATTTCAACGATTCATCAATGACCACCATCCGCGTTAAAGAAAACGAGCCCTTCGACGTCGCCCTGCGCCGTTTCAAGCGCACCATCGAAAAGCTCGGCCTGCTGACCGACCTGCGTGCCCGCGAGTTCTACGAAAAGCCGACCGCCGAGCGCAAGCGCAAGAAGGCAGCCGCGGTCAAGCGCCACTACAAGCGCGTGCGCAGCATGCAGCTGCCCAAGAAGCTGTACTAAGCGACACCCGGGCGGCGGGCCCCAGACGAAAGTCGGCCCGGTCGCCTCGTTGCCTCAGCCGCGCCAGGGAAACCTGCCGCGGCTTTGTTTTTTCCGAAAGGTTGCCGAATGACTCTCAAAGCACAGATCAACGAAGACATGAAGACGGCGATGCGCGCCAAGGACTCCGAGCGCCTGGCCACCATCCGCCTGCTGCTGGCCGCGATGAAGCAGAAGGAAGTCGACGAACGCGTGGAGCTCGACGACGCCATGGTCGTGGCCATCGTCGACAAGATGGTCAAGCAGCGCAAGGACTCGATCGCCGCCTTCACCACCGGCGGCCGCACCGACCTCGCCGACAAGGAAGCCGCCGAGATCAAGGTGCTGGAGGTCTACCTGCCCCAGCGCATGGGCGCCGACGAGGTCGCCGCCGAGGTGAAGGCCATCGTGGCAGAGCTGGGCGCCAAGGGCCCGGGCGACATGGGCAAGGTCATGGGCGTGGTCAAGACCCGCCTGGCCGGCAAGGCCGACATGGGCCAGGTCAGCGCAGCGGTCAAGGCCGCACTGACGGGCGCCTGAGCATGAACGCCGGCAGCCCAAGCGTCGCCATTCCCAAGGCCTGTGCCTGCCTGGTCGACGCACGGGGCCGGTTGCTGGTGTTCCGCCATCCCGAGGACGGCAACATGCAGCTGCCCAAGGGCACCATCGAGCCCGGCGAGTCGCCCGAAGCGGCGGTGCGCCGCGAGCTGCTCGAGGAATCGGGCATCGACTACGCCGGCGAGCTGCAGTCGCTGGGCACGCTGGACCGCGAATGCGAAGCCGGCATCGAAGGCAACACGCACCGCCACCCGCAGCTGTGGCACCTGTTCCTGATGCGCGCCGAGAGCCCCCTGCCCGAGAGCTTCACGCACACGGCCACGGGCAGCCCCGAGGAAGAAGGACTGGTTTTCCTCTTCAGCTGGCTCGGAGCCGGCGATCCGATCGACGACTTCGCACTGCCCTACCGCCAGACCATCGAGCGCGTGCGTTCGGCCCTGCTGCTGGCGGCCTGAGGCGCCGTCGTCACGCCCCGGCCGCCCGCACGGCCATGTAGAGGCCAAGCAGCGCCAGCCCGACGAGAAAGCAGCGCCGGAACACCTCCACCGACAGCCGCTTGCGCAGCCAGGTGCCGAGCACCATGCCGCCGATGGCCGGCGCCAGCATGGCGACCGAACCTCCGATCGCCGACACCGGATACCCCCCGTTCACGGCCAGCCCGATGGCCAGCCCGATGGCCAGCACCACCGTCGAGGTGGTGAACGAGATCCCCATCGCCTGGATCAGCGAATCGCGCTGGAAGCCCAGCGCCTGCAGGTAAGGCACCGCCGGCACCGCGAACACGCCTGTCACGGCCGTCACCAGCCCGGTGCTCATGCCCACCAGCGGCCCCACCCAGCGCGCCTGCGCATCGCTCACATGCAGCTGCCGCCCGGTCAGCCCCCACAGCGCATAGACGATCAACGCCACGCCGAGCGCGAACGAGGCCCAGGCGCCGGCCGGCACGCCCAGCCACAGCGCCCCGGCCAGCGTGCCGATCACCACGCCCACCTGCATGCTGCCGATGCGGCGCAGCACCGGCATGAAGGTCGCGCGGGGCCCGGTCTGCCAGATGTTGGTGGCCAGCGAGGGCACGATCAACAGCGCAGCCGCCTGGGCCGGCGTCATCCACAGCGCGAGCAGCGCCATCGACACCGTTGGCAGCCCGAGGCCGACCACGCCCTTGATCACCCCGGCGAGCAGGTACACGGCCGTGGCGGCGGCCCAGAAAGCGGTTGCGTCGATCGGATGCGTCATCGAACGCCGACTCTGCCAATGAAGCCCGCCGCCGCAAATGCGGCATTCGCGAAGCGGGCCTCAGTCTGCGGCTGAGGCTCCTGGTGCACACTCCGCCGGATCATGCGATTCGACCTCACCGACCTGCGGCTCTTCATCCACGTCGTCGAGGCCGGCAGCCTCACTGCCGGCGCGGGGCGTTCGCACATGACGCTGGCCTCCGCCAGCCAGCGCGTGCGCGGCATGGAAGACGCCCTCGGCAGCCCCCTGCTCACCCGCCATGCGCAGGGCGTGCGCCCCACCGAGGCCGGCCGCACGCTGCTGCACCATGCGCGCGTCGTGCTGCAGCAGATGGAGCGCCTGCGCGGCGAGCTCGGCGAGTACGGCCAGGGCCTCAAGGGCCACGTCCGCTTCATGTGCGGCACCTCGGCGCTGACCGAGCACCTGCCCGAGGTGCTGAGCCGCTTCCTCGCGGAGCATCCGCGCATCTCGGTCGATCTGGAAGAGCGGCCCAGCCCCGACACGGTGGAAGCCCTGCGCGCCGGCCTGTGCGACATCGGCATCGTCTCCGACGCCATAGACAGCGAGGGCCTCGAATGCCACCCCTTCCGCCGCGACGACCTCGTGCTCGTCATGCCGCGCGGCCATGCGCTGGCCTCGCGCCGGCGCCTGCGGCTCGCCGAAGTCGTCGACAGCGAATTCGTCGGCCTGCCCGCCGACAGCGCGCTGCAGCAGCTGATCACGCAGCACGTGCGCGCCCTGGGCAAGCACCTGGCCTACCGCGTGCGCGTGCGCAACTTCGAGGCGGTCTGCCGCATGGTCGAGTACGGCATCGGCGTCGGCATCGTTCCGCAGACCGCCGCCGAGCGGTGCGCCCGCTCGATGAAGATCGCACGCGCCTCGTTGGCCGACGCATGGGCCGAGCGCACGCTGATGGCCTGCGTGCGCTCGTCGGAAGACCTGCCGCTCAACGCTCGTCGCATGCTCGATTACCTGGTCGCGCCGCCGCCCGGCGAGATCAGGACGAAGCAGTGACCGGCCGCCCCAGCCGCGCCCGCGCCGCCACGAACGCATCGAAGGCCTCGCTGCTGGTCTTTAGCGGCACATAGCCGAAGCGCTCCTTCAGCGCGGTGTTGAGCAGCACCGGCCGGTAGCGCAGGAAGTCGAGCTGCTCCGGCCCGTAGCGGCTGACGCCCAGCGCCGAGCCCGCCGCCAGCGCCGCCTTCAGAACGCCGGCCGGCCAGTCGACCGCACGCTTGCCGAGCCGCAAGGCGATCTCGTGGATGGTCAAAGCCCCATCGCCCGCGAGGTTGTAGCAACCGGACGGCGCGCCGCCGAGGGCATGGGCGATGGCGCCCGTCACGTCCTCGTCCCACACGAACACGAAGGGGCTCGCGCTGCCGCGGATCGCGATGAGCCGCTTCTTCTCGAACAGCGCAGTGATCTGGTTGTCCACCCGCTCGCCCAGGATGGTGCCGATGCGCAGCACCGTCTGCGCCAGCGACGGATGCCGCTCGCGGTAGTCGGCGAGCATCTCCTCCACCTGCCGCTTGTGGTCGGCGTAGGCGAACACCACGTTGCCGCGCAACGGCTGCGACTCGGTGATCCACGCCGGGTTGTCGGCGTGGTAGCCGTAGGCCGCGCCGCTGGACGACACCACCATGTGCCGCACGCCGTTCGCCACGCAGGCTTCGAGCACGTTGCGCGTGCCGCCCACGTCCACCGAATGCTCGAAGGCGCGGTTCGAGTCCTTGCCCGGCGTGACGATGGATGCGAGATGCACCACGGTGTCGATGGCATGGTCGGCGATGGCTTCGGCAATGCGCGAGTCGCGCACGTCAAGCTGCCGGTAGGTCACGCCCATGAGCCGCCGGTCCGGCGGAACTTCGCGCACGTCGACCGCGACCAGCGCCTCCAGCCTGCCCTGCTCCGCCAGCGCGGCGAGCAGGCTTCGCCCCAGGAAGCCATCGGCCCCCGTCACCAGCACGCGGCGCGCAACGAATCCTTCGCCGCTCATGGCTGCGCGGGCTTGCGCCCCCACCAGCTCGCCAGCGCGAGGCCGGCGATGATGTCCCAGAAGCCCCACACGCCCGCCACCACGGCCATGCCGCCGAGTCCGCCGAAGAAACTGAAGATCAGCACCAGCCCGAGCCCCGAATTGCGGATGCCCACCTCGATGGACACCGCCCGCCGGTCGTAGTCGCCCAGCCCCGAGAGCCGCGCGCACAGGTAGCCGGTGCCGAAGGCCAGCGCGTCGTGGATCACCACCGCCATCAGCACCAGTCCCACGTAGTCGAGGAAGAAGCGCCAGTTGCCCGCGATGGCGCCGACGATGAACACGATCAGCGCGACGAAGCTCAGCACGCCCACCGGCTTCTTGATGCGCGCCGTGAGCGCCGGAAACCGGTGCGCGCAGGCCACGCCCAGCACGAAGGGAATGCC
Organism: Variovorax atrisoli; assembly: GCF_014195185.1. Taxonomy (NCBI): domain Bacteria; kingdom Pseudomonadati; phylum Pseudomonadota; class Betaproteobacteria; order Burkholderiales; family Comamonadaceae; genus Variovorax; species Variovorax atrisoli. The sequence goes on from NZ_JACIBG010000003.1 coordinate 98,932, forward strand.
GATGATCGCCACGATGTGCCCCAGCATGTCCAGCGGATCGAGTGCGATGGTCTTCAGCAGCGCCGAGGCCGTCGGATGCAGGCCGCCCCAGAACGCGAAGTTCAGCGGCATCACCACGATGGAGATCGCGTTCGAGATCGCCGTCATCGACACCGACAGCGCCACGTTCCCGCCTGCGCGGTGCGTGAGGATCTGCGAGATGTTTCCGGGCGGGCAGCAGGCGACGAGGATCATGCCCAGCGCGATGCTCGGACCGGGCTTGAGGATCAGCGTGAGCGCGTAGGTCACCGCCGGCAGCACGATGAACTGCGCGCCGATGCCCACGGCCATCGCGCCGGGCATGCGCGCCACGCGCCTGAAGTCCTCGATGCGCGTGTCCAGCGCGATGCCGAACATCAGGAAGCCCAGCACCACGTTCAGCAACACCAGCGAGGCGGGGTTGAAGTGCAGGCGTATCTCGTCGACGGGCAGCATGCGCGGGGCCTCCTTCTTTCTTCGTCTTCAGGCAGGGTCTGCCAGCGCCGCGGCGGCATTGCGCACGGCCGCGCGGTAGGTGTCCTTGTGCACGTAGTACGCCATGCGTTCCAGCTGCAGGTACTTGAAGCCGCCCGACAGGTCGGGTGCCGGCCCCTGCGCGGCGACTCGTAGCGCAGCCGCCCTGGGCGAACCGCTGCCCTGCGCGCGGAAGTAGCGCGCCACCAGCTCGGCCTGCTCGTAGCGGCCCTGCCAGCCGATGCCGCTGGCCTCGATCATCCCGAGCACCGCGATGTTCTCGAAGCGCGGCGAGAAGATGTTGAGGTACAGCCGCGGCGCCATGCCCTGCCAGTTCAGCAGTTGGCGGTCGATGAAGGGGTAGTGCAGCGCGTAGCCGGTCGCCGCGAGGATCAGGTCGTACTCGCGCGCGCTGCCGTCCCTGAAATGCACCGTATGCGCATCGAGCCGCGCGACGTCGGCGCGCACGCCGATGTCGCCGTGGCCCACGTGGTGCAGCACCAGCGAGTTCACGACGGGGTGCGACTCGTACATCCGGTAGTCGGGCTTCGGGAAGCCGAAGCGCACCGGATCGCCGGTGAACCACTTGAGCACCGTCGAGTCGATGCGCTGCTTGAGCCATGGCGGCAGCGGCCGCTTGCCGCCCAGCGTATCGGCCGGCTTGCCGAAGACGTACTTGGGCACGAAGTAGTAGCCGCGCCGCACCGAGATGTCGACGCTCCTCGCGTAATGCACCGCATCGACCGCGATGTCGCAGCCCGAATTGCCGGCGCCGACGATCAGCACGCGCTTGTCCTTGAAGAGCTCCGGGTGCTTGTAGTCGCTGGTGTGCAGCAGTTCGCCGTCGAAGTTGCCGTCGAAGCTCGGCCGCTTGGGCTCGGCGAGCGTGCCGTTGGCGATGACCACGCCCCTGTATTCGGCCGTCTCGATCGTGCCCTCGCCGTCCTCGGTGGTGACGAGCCAGCGCGTGCCGGGAGCATCGCTCACGGGCTCGACGCGCAGCACGCGCGTGTTGAAGCGGAAGTGTTCGCGCAGGCCGAACTTGTCGGCGAAGTCGCTGAAGTAGCGGCGCAGTTCGCGGTGGCTCGGGTAATCGGCCACGCTGTCGGCCATCGGGAACTCGGTGAACTCGGTGGTGCGTTTGCTCGAGATCAGGTGCGCCGAGTGGTAGACGGTGGAGCGCGGGTTGGAGATGTCCCAAAGCCCGCCCACGTCGCCATGCGCCTCGAAGCCCTGGAACGGCACGCCGTGCTTCTGCAGGTTGCGCGCGCCGGCGAGGCCGGAGGGGCCCGCGCCGATGAGCGCGATCTGTTCGTGGGTGGGTACGGCGTCGTTCGGCGTCGTCATCGGGTCGGAGGCTCCTTGGGGAGATCGGAGGAAAGACTGGAAGAAAGACCGGGGATGGCCGTGGCGCCCGCCTCGCCCACGCGCGGCTTGCGCGGCTGGCCGCGCAGCAGGCGGTCATGCAGCTTCTCCGGCAGGAGGTCGAGCGTCTTCGAGAGCCAGCCGATGCGGCGCGGCAGCACGATCTTCTCGCGCCCCGCGGCCACGGCCGCCAGCAACCGGTGCGCGGCATCGTCGGCTTCGAGCAGCCCCGGCATCGCGAAGCGGTTGCCGGCGGTGAGCGCGGTGCGGATGTAGCCGGGGCTCACCGTGTGAACCGTGAGCCCCGTCTCGCGAAGCTCTGCGCGCAGGCTTTCGAGGTAGCAGATCAGCCCGGCCTTGCTCGCGCAGTAGGCGCCGTTGCCCGGCATGCCACGCCAGCCCGCGATGCTGGCTATGCCGACCAGCGCGCCGCGGCGCTGCGCACGCATCGCGCTCACGAAGGGCTGGAAAGTGGTGGCCGCGCCCAGCAGGTTGATTTCGAGCATGCGGCGGAACACGGCCAGGTCGTCGGCCTGCGCGGTGTCGTAGCCGCCCGCGACACCGGCATTGGCGACCACCAGGTCGGGTACGCCGGCCCTGGCCATCCAGTCGGCGGCCAACGCCTGCATCTGCGGCCCATTCGACACGTCGGGGGTATAGACCGCGCAGCGCCCGGGCGCCAGCGCGGCAAGCGCCTCGAGCTTTCCGGCATCGAGCCCCGCCAGCGCGACCTGCGCGCCGCCTTCGATCAGCTCGCGTGCAAGCGCCTGGCCCAGGCCGCCGCAGGCGCCTGTGAGGACTACGTTGCGAAACTCCAGGGGCATCGGCTCGCGGACTCCGGGTGGCAAAACCCGGCCACTGTAGCCGCGCATGCGCGCCGCGCCCCCCGGCATTTCCCCTTGCTCAGGCGGCTGCCGAAACGGAGCTTCAGGAATGCGTCAGGCTTCGGCGCCCTGCGGAAACTCGATCTGGATCTTCACGTCGCCCGCACGGGCCGCAGCCGCTTCCTCGAAGGCCCGCACGCCGTCGGCGAAGGCGAAGGTGCGCGAGATGAAGGGCTTCACGTCGACCTGGCCCGAGGCGATCAGCGCCAGCGCGCGCGGGAAGATGTTGGCGTAGCGGAACACCGACTCGATGCGCACCTCCTTCGACTGGATCGCGACGATGTCCATCGGCACCTTGCCACCGGGCATGCCCACCAGCACGAGGCAGCCGCCGGGGCACAGCAGGTCGACGATGCCCTCGAAGGCGCGCGCGCTGCCGCTGGCCTCGAAGACCACGTTGGCACCCCAGCCCTCGGTCAGCGACTTCACGGCCTCGACCAGGTTGGTGCCGCGTACGTCGACGGTCGTCACCGCAGGGTTGCCGTCGAAGAGCGCCAGCTTCTCGGGCACGAGGTCCGCGAGGATCACGCGCGCCGCGCCGCCCGCGAGCGCAGCCAGCGCCGTCATCGCGCCGATGGTGCCGGCGCCGACGACCACCGCCACGTCGCCGGGCTTCAGCGCAGCCTTCTTCGCGGCCTGAAGGCCGATCGACAGCGGCTCGACGATCGCGCCCTCGCCGAAGCTCACGTTGTCGGGCAGGCGGAAGGTGAAGGCCGCCGGGTGCACCACGAAGGGCGTGAGGCAGCCGTGGATGGGCGGCGTGGCCCAGAAGCGCACGGCCGGGTCCAGGTTGTAGATGCCTTCGAGCGTGGCACGCGAATCGGCTGCGGGAATGCCGGGCTCCATGCACACGCGGTCGCCGGGCTTGAGGTGCGTGACCTCCGCGCCCACCTCCACCACCGTGCCCGATGCCTCGTGGCCCAGCACCATCGGCTCCTGCACCACGTACGGGCCGATGCCGCCGTGCTGGTAGTAGTGAACGTCGCTGCCGCACACGCCCACGGTGTGCATGCGGATCTTCACGTCGCGCGGCCCCACGTGAAGCGGAATGTCGAGCTCGCGCAGCCTGAGCTCGTGCGCCTTTTCCAGAACCAGTGCTTTCATGTCTTCGAGTCCTTGCAGAAGTGTTGTCGTTGTGCGGTCGATGTGTCGTCAATGCAACGAGGCTTCGGCGCGCAGCAGCGAGGCGCCCGAATCGATGTCGAACAGGTGCACCTGCGCCGGGTCGGCCACGAAGCGCACGCACTCGCGCAGACCGGGGCGTTGCGCGGCAGGCATGAGCGCGGCGACCTCGCCGCCGCCCCGGCCGAAGCTCACCAGCACCTCGTTGCCGAGATATTCGATGAGCTGCACTTCGCCGACGAAGCCGCCATCGCGCCCGTCCTGCGTATCGACCTGCAGTTGCGCCGGCCGGATGCCCAGCGTCACGCGCTCGCGGCCTTCCAGCGCGAAGCGCCGCGGGTCCACCCGCACCGTGCCCTCGCGGCCCGTCAGTTCGAAATGGCCGCCGGCTTCGCGCACGCTCATCTCCACCAGATTCATCGGCGGCGTGCCGATGAAGCCGGCCACGAAGGCCGAGCGCGGCCGCTCGAAGATCTCGCGCGGCGAACCGACCTGTTCGATGCGTCCGTCGCGCAGCAGCACGATGCGGTCGGCCAGCGTCATCGCTTCGTGCTGGTCGTGGGTCACGTACACGGTGGTGGTCTTCAGCGCCTGGTGCAGTCGGGCGATCTCGATGCGCATGTGGTTGCGCAACTTGGCGTCGAGGTTCGACAGCGGCTCGTCGAAGAGGAACACCTTCGGCGTCTTGATCATCGCCCGCGCGATCGCCACGCGCTGCTGCTGCCCGCCCGACAGCTCGGCGGGCTTGCGCTGCAGGTAGCGTTCCAGCCCCAGCGTGTCCGACACCTCCTTGATGCGTGCGTCGATCTCGGCCTTGGGCACCTTCAGCCGCTTGAGGCCGAATGCGATGTTGTCGCGCACGCTCATGTGCGGATAGAGCGCGTAGTTCTGGAACACCATGGCGATGCCGCGATCCTGCGGCGGCAGGTCGTTCACGCGCTGGCCGCCGATCATGAGGTCGCCGTCGGAGATGTCCTCCAGGCCTGCGAGCATGCGCAGGATGGTCGACTTGCCGCAGCCCGAGGGGCCGAGGAACACGACGAACTCGTTGTCGGACACGTCGAGGTCGAACTGGTGGACGACCTGCGTGTCGCCGTAGCGCTTGATGATCTTGTGGCAGCTGATTGCGGACATTTCGTTGTTCCGGGAAAGAGGGATCGCCTTGGGGCTCACGCCGCGTCGCGCCTGCGCTTGAACGCGGCGTTGAGGAAGCCGCTGAGCACGCCGACCATGAGCAGCGGCGGCAGCGACAGCAGGATGACGGACGCGTTCAGGATGCCCCAGGGCACGTCGCGCCCGAGCTGGCTCAGCTCCGAGGCCACGATGGGCAGCGTCTTGGCGTCCGAGGTGGTGAGCATCAGCGCGATGAGGAACTCGTTCCACACCAGCACGAAGCCGAAGGCGATGGCACCGATCAGCGAGCGCGCGGCGATCGGCAGCGACACCCTGAAGAAGATTGCGTAAGGGCCGTAGCCGTCGACGCGGCCGGCCTCCTCCACTTCCCTGGGCACCGCCTTGAAGGCAGGAATCGCGAGCCAGATCACGGTGGACAGCGTGAGCAGCGTGTAGGTGACGATCAGCGCGATGCGCGTGTCGTACAGCTCCAGCTGCAGCCAGATCACCATCAGCGGAATGGCCACTGCCACCGGCGGCAGGAAGCGCATCGAGAGCACGAAGAACTGGATGTCGTCGGCCCGGCGCAGCGGATAGCGCGCGAGCGCATAGGCCGCGGGCAGCCCGAGCACCGCGCCGGCGATCACCGCCGAGCCCACCACCACGACGGAGTTGACGAGCCCCTGCGCCACAGCCTCGCGGCTGAGCACATAGACGTAGTTCTCCAGCGTGGGCGTAAAGAAGAACCTGGGCACCGCCGAGACGATGTCGACCCGGTTCTTGAACGAGTTGAGAAAGGTCCACAGCACCGGCACCAGCGCCGACAGCCCGGCCGCGATCAGCACCAGCCGCGCGAGCAGCGTGCCGATGGAGAGCCTGTTCTTCTTCGGGGAAGCGCTCATTTGGGCCGCGTCCATTTCCAGATGTAGGTGAAGGCCACGGTCGAGGCGACCATCATCAGCACCGCCATGCTCGATGCATACGAGATGCGGCCCGACTCGATGAAGCCCTGCGAGAAGGCATACATGTCCAGCGTCTCGGTCGAGATGCCGGGTCCGCCGCGCGTCATCACGTAGATGAGGTCGAAGGCGCGCAGCGACTCCACCATCTTCACGAAGCACAGGCTGACCAGCGGCGCCTTGAGCATGGGCAGCGCCACGTAGGCGTAGACCTCCCAGGTCTTCGCGTGGTCCATGCGCGCGGCCTCGAAGGGCTGCGGCGGCAGGGTCTCGAGCAGCTTGAGCACGATGACGGCGAAGAACAGGCCCCACTGCCACACGTCGACGAAGGCCACGGTGAGCAGCGCTGTGACCGGGCTGGCCAGCAGGTCGAGCGGCTCGCCCGTGATCGCCTTGTACGGCCAGGTCAGCAGGCCGAAGAGCGGATGGAAGGCGAACTTCCACACGAAGGCGGCCGACACGCGCGGCAGCAGCACCGGCACGATGAACAGCATCGACAGCACATTGCGCCAGCGCGCGGTGGTGCACTGGAACATCAGCACGCCCAGCAGCACCGCGAGGCCCATGGTGGCGCTGACCGTCAGCACCTCCCACACCAGCGACACGCGCACCGAGTTGAGGAAGCGCCGGTCGGAAAAGAGCTGGACGTAGTTCGACAGCCAGACCCAGGCCGTGTCGGCCTGGCCCAGCTCGCGGTCCTGCAGCGAGATGCCGATGGCGAAAAGGGTGGGCACCAGCGCCAGCACTGCAAGCACCAGCAGGCCGGGCCCGATGAAGACGAGAGGGAGTCTCGTCGTCTTCTTTCTCTTCTCCCTGAGCGTCATTACTTCTTGCGCCGCGCGACCAGTTGCTTCGCGTAGCCGTCGAGTTCGTCGAGGCCGGCCTTGATGTCGGTGCGCGATCCGGTGATCAGCTCCTCGAGGATGATCCCCCAGCGGTCACCGAGGTCGGGCCAGGCCGGGTCCTGCCAGAAGTTCACGGCCGTGACCTTGCCGGCGTCGGCGAGCGCCTTGCCGAGGTCGGCGCCGTAGCGCTTGGCGAACTCGGGACTCGACAGCACGCTGGTGCGGTTGAGTTCGCCGAACTGGCCTTCCGCGAGGCGGCGCTGCTCCTGCTGCTTCGAGGTGGCCCATGCGATGAACAGGCCGGCGCACTTCTTCGCCTCCTCGGTCTTGTTGGCCTTGGCGCCGATGGCCAGGCCGTGGCCGTAGCCGCCGCCGGTCAGAGGCGCGGGCGGCGGCAGGTAGGCAACCTTGCCGATCACGGTCGACATCTTCGGGTCGAGCGCGTTGCCGGCCAGCGGGGTCGATTCGACCAGCATCGCCACCTTGCCGGCAAGGAAGGCGCCGGTGGACTCGTCCCAGCCGCCGGTCTTTGTGCCGGGGGCCGAGTACTTGAACAGGTCGAGATAGGTCTGCGTCGCCTTCACCGCGGCGGCGGAATCGAACACGGGCTTGTCGCCGTCGAACCACTGGCCGCCGTAGCCGCGGAAGAACGGCATCCAGCGCCACACGTTGGCGCCCGAGCCGCGCTGGCCGCGCAACGCCACGCCGTAGACGCCATTGGCCGGGTCGTTGAGCTTCTTCGCCGCGGCGACGAACTCGTCGAGCGTGGTCGGCGGCTTGATGCCGGCCTTCTCGAGCAGGTCCTTGCGGTAGACCAGCAGGTCGCCGCCGCCGGTGAGCGGCGCGAACCAGACCTGGCCGTCGAAGGTGGCGACCTTCTGGCGGCCGGGGTCGAAGTCGGCGTAGTCGTACTCGGCGGGGTAGTACTTGGCCAGCGGCACGATCCACTTCGACTGGGCGAACAGCGGCACGTTGGCCTCGTCGACGTAGTACACGTGGTACTTGCCCACCGTGGAGGCGTCCGCGCGGGTCTTGGTGCGGCGGTCGTTCTCGTTGAGGTTGTCGATGTTGAACGAGGCGCCGCCGAGGGCCTTGAACTCGTCCTTGTACTTCTCGAGCAGGGTCAGCCCGTCGCGGGGCTGGGACAGGACGCGCAGATCCTCCTTGCAGACCTGCTGGGCCTGGGCCGCGCCGGCCCATGCGGCCAGCGCCGCCAGCAGCATCGCGCAGCGCTTCAGCCGGCACCGGTTTTCTTGAACAGCCATCGCTTTGTCTCCTATGAGCCTGTCGGGGATCGCCGGGGAATCACGGCGCAAACAGGTGGGACGAAGCGTAGGCAGCGGCGTCGCGGCGCCGCGTACACGCGAGCCGGGGCACTGGTATTTTGATGACCAGCCTGCCTGGGGTTTTGCCGGAGGCAGATTCGTACAAGGTGCCGGCCACGCCACGTCGGTTGCAAGATAAAACCAGATCGATAGAATCAATTCGGTCTTTTTTTGAAACCAGAATCGGCATCCCGCCGCACCCCATGCCCCACTACCGCACCCTCGCCATCGACCGCCTGAAGATCTTCCATCGCGAGGCAGGCGACCCGGCACTGCCCAGCCTGCCCCTGCTGCACGGCGCTCCGGCCTCGTCCTTCATGTACCGGGAGTCGATCGAGCGGCTCGCGCATCGCTTCCACGTCATCGCGCCGAGCGCCTGAGGAGAGCCGCCGTGGAACTGAACGCCGATGCGGCAAAGGCACGCCCGTGCCCCACGCCGTCGATATCGAACGCGCTGGCGCTCCTGTTCGCCGTCGCCTGCGGCCTGGCGGTAGCCAACGTCTACTACGCCCAGCCGCTGCTGGATACGCTGGCCCACACCTTCGGCATCCGGCCCGCCACGGTCGGCGTGGTCATCACCATCACGCAGATCGGCTACGGGCTGGGGCTGATGCTGGTGGTTCCGCTGGGCGACCTCGTCGACCGGCGCAGGCTCATCGTCGGGCAGTCGCTGCTGTCTGTGGCCGCGCTGCTGGCCGTGGCACTGGCGCCGAGCGCTGCGGTGCTGCTGCCGGCGATGGCCGTCATGGGCGTGCTGGCGGTCGTGACGCAGGTGCTGGTCGCCTACGCCGCGAGCCTGGCCGCGCCGGGCGAGCGCGGCCGCGTGGTGGGCACCGTCACCAGCGGCATCATCCTCGGCATCCTGCTGGCACGGGCGGTGTCGGGCACGCTGTCGGATCTCTTCGGCTGGCGCTCGGTCTACCTGGCATCGTCGGCGGCCACGCTGGTGGTCGCCGGCCTGCTGTGGACGGCGCTGCCGGCCAGCACGCGGCCCGTGCCGGGCATTGCGTACCCGCAGCTGATCCGCTCGGTCTTCGCCCTTTTCGCGCAGGAGCCGGTGCTGCGCATCCGGGCCGTGCTCGCAATGCTGATCTTCATGTCCATCACCATGATGCTGACGCCGATGGTGCTGCCCCTGACCGCACCGCCCTTCTCGCTGTCGCACACGCAGGTGGGGCTCTTCGGCCTCGCGGGCGCGGCCGGAGCCCTGGGCGCCGCGCGTGCCGGCCGGCAGGCGGATCGTGGCCGCGCGCAGCACACCACCTTCATCGGCCTGAGCGCGATGCTGCTGTCGTGGGGGCTCATCGCGATGCTGCCGTGGTCGATCTGGGCGATGGTGGCGGGCGTGATCGTCATCGACTTCGGGCTGCAGTCGGTGCACGTGGCCAACCAGAGCCTGATCTACCGCGTGCGGCCCGAGGCGCAGAGCCGGCTGACGGCCGGGTACATGATCTTCTATTCGATCGGCTCCGCCACGGGATCGATGGCTTCGACCATGGTGTACGCCCATGCGGGCTGGAACGGCGTCTGCCTGGCCGGGGCACTCGTCAGCGGCACGGCACTGCTGTTCTGGGCGCTGACCCGGCACCTGACGCCGCGGGACACGGCTGCCTGAGGCCGGAACGGCTCAGTCGGTGGTGGCGAGCGGCGTGTTGCGCGCGGTGCGCAGCCCGAAGCGGTCCTGCGCCTGCTGGCGGTAGGCCGAGGGCGTCATGCTCTTGAGCTGCAGGAAGCGGCGGTTGAAGTTGGCGAGGTTCGCGAAGCCCACCTCGTAGCAGATGTCGCTCACCAGCCGGTCGGACACCTGCAGCATCTCGCAGGCCTTGGCCACGCGCAGCCGCGTGACGAAGTCGGTGAAGGTGGCGCCCATGTGCCGGTGGAACCAGCGCGAGAAGCTGCTTTCGGCCATGTTGGCCACGGCGCACACGGCCGGCAGCGAGAGCTCCTCGGTCAGGTGCCGGTCGAGGTAGTCGAGCACGCGGCGCATGCGGGTGTTGGCGCTCGGGTCTTCCCCGGCCGGGTCGGCGGTGCTCGAAATCTGGCGCCAGTCCGGCCAGCGGGCCAGTTCGTGCAGCAACCCGATGAAGGCCGAGAGCCGCGCCATGCCCTCCTGCTGCTGCACCCGCTGGAAGCGATCACGCACGAGGTCGCCGATGCCGAAGAACTCGATGCCCAGCTTCGCCCGGTCGAGCATCGGCAGCACCGCCTCGAGCTCGGGGAAGAGGTCAGCGCCCTTGCGCAGCGGCTCGTCGCGGAAGTGGATGACCATGCTGCGCTCGGCGATGCCCTCCGGCGGCACGTCGTGCGAGATCCATGTGTGGGGCAGCCGCGCTCCCACGAGCGCGACGTAGCCGGGCTCGAAGCGGCCGATGTGATCGCCGACGAAGGCGTCGCCGCTGCTGCGGTTGATGCACTGCAGCTCGTATTCGTCGTGGTAGTGCCAGCAGTCGAAGGGCCACGGCACGCCGTGCTGCAGGCACCGTACCGAACTGCCGCCCGCCGGCTCGAAGCCCAGCCGCGGGTCGCGCATCAGTTCGTGCTCGAGTTCGGGTTTTCGCGCCGTGTTGTGCCTCATGTTCGACCAGCCTTCGCGCGCAGGCCGTGCGGCGCAGCCTTCAGGCGCCGGCGACCTTCATGCGGTTCACCAGGACCGATCCCGTGGTCTTGGCGCCGAAAGTGTAGGCATCGGCCCCGATGGCTTCAATACCCAGCAGCATGTCCTTGAGGTTGCCGGCGATGGTGATCTCCTGCACCGGGAAGGCGATCCTGCCCTTCTCGACCCAGAAGCCGCTGGCGCCGCGCGAATAGTCGCCGGTCACGTAGTTCACGCCCTGCCCCATCAGCTCGATCACGAAGAGGCCGGTGCCCAGCTTCGCGAGCATGGCGTCGAGGTCGTCGGTGTGCTTGGTCAGGCGCGAGCTCAGGGTCAGGTTGTGCGAGCCGCCGGCGTTGCCGGTGGTCTTCATGCCCAGCTTGCGCGCCGAGTAGGTCGAGAGGAAATAGCCTTCGAGGCGGCCGGCGTCGACCACCTTGCGCGCCCGGGTGGTCACGCCCTCGTCGTCGAAGGGGGCGCTGCCCTTGCCGCGAAGCAGGTGCGGGTCTTCGGCCACGTCGACGTGCGCGGGCAGCACGGGCTTGCCCAGCGAATCGAGCAGGAAGCTGCTCTTGCGGTAGAGCGAACCGCCGCTCACGGCCTGCACCAGCGAGCCCAGCAGGCCCACGGCCAGCGGCGACTCGAACAGCACCGGGCATTCGACGGTCTTGATCTTGCGCGCCTTCAGGCGGCTGAGCGCCCGCTCGGCGGCGTAGCGGCCCACGGCCTGCGGACTGGCCAGTTCATCGGCCGAGCGCATGGAGCTGTACCAGGCGTCGCGCTGCATGTCGTCGCCCTTGCCGGCGATCGGCGCCACCGAGATGGAGTGTCGCGAGCTGGCATAGCCGCCGCGGAAGCCGTGCGTGTGGGCGCTGAAGAAGTGGCTCTGCTGGGCCGAGACGCCCGCGCCCTCGCTGTTGGTGATGCGCTTGTCGGTCGACAACGCCGCCTCTTCGCATTCCAGGGCCAGCTTCGCGGCCTGCTCGCTGGTCACGTCCCAGGGGTGGAACAGGTCGAGCTCGGGGTGTTCCTTGGCGATGTCCTCCTCGTCCGGCAGGCCGCTGACGGGGTCTTCGGCCGTGAAACGGGCGATGTCGTAGGCTGCCTGGACAGTCTGGGCGATGGCCGCCTCGGAGAAGTCGGAGGTGCTGGCGTTGCCGCGGCGGTGGCCCACGTAGACGGTGACGCCCAGCGACTTGTCGCGGTTGCGCTCGACGTTCTCGAGCTCGCCCTTGCGCACCGAGACGCTCAGGCCGCAGCCCTCGGAGGCCTCGGCCCCGGCGTCGGTGGCACCGAGCTTCTTGGCGTGCGCCAATGCGGTGTCGACCAGGTTTTCGAAGAAGGAACGGCTGTAGGCGAAGCCGGAATCGGCGCGCGAGGAGGATGTCGTCATGTGGTGGCTATGATACTTGCGCCCCCCATTTCCCGTTTTCAGCAGATTCCCGCCGCGCGTTGCAACGCCGCACGGCGCGGCCCAGAATCCATCCCATGTCCCGCAAACCCAAAAAAGGCTATTACGTCCGCGGCCATTTCGTGGCCGAAGGCAGCGAGCTCGACCTCGAGCTCAAGCGCGAGCTCAAGGGCTCCGACGACGCCAGCCGCACCGACCTGAAGCGCGAAAGCGAAGAGCTGCAGAAGCTGGGCGCCGAACTGCTCACCCTGCGCGCCGGCCTGTTCGACGCCCTCCAGCTCGACGAGAAACTGGTCGAAGCCATCGCCGAGGCCAGGCGGATCACCAATTTCGAGGGCAAGCGCCGCCAGATGCAGTACATCGGCAAGCTCATGCGCAAGCTGGAGCCCGAGGTGCTCGAAGCCGTGAAGCAGGCCCTGCTGGAGCAGAACACCGTGCCCGCCGCCGAAGTGGCGGCCCTGCACGAGGCCGAGCGCTGGCGCGACCGCCTGATCGCCGACGACGACGCGCTGGGCGGCTGGATCGAGACCCACCCCGCCACCGACTCGCAGCAGCTGCGCGCCCTCGTCCGCCAGGCCCGCAAGGACATGAAGACCGGCCCCGCAGGCGAAGCCCCCCGCCAGGGCAAGGCCTACCGCGAGATCTTCCAGCTGGTGCGCGCCCAGCTGGCCGTGCACGGCAGCGACGACCACGCAGCCGCTGCCGCCGCGCAGGACCGCGAGGAAGACGCATGAGCGCCGCGCCGGGCCGCCCCGAGCAAGCTCGCACCGCAGTGCGAAGAACGAAGGTATTCCAATGAGCGAAGGCGCATTCGACCCGGTGCGCATCGGCATCGTCTCCATCAGCGACCGCGCCTCCAGCGGCACCTACGAAGACAAGGGCCTGCCCTCGCTGAAGGAATGGCTGGGCCGCGCGCTGAAGAACCCCATCGAATTCGAGCCCCGACTCATTCCCGACGAAGCCGAGCGCATCAGCGCCACGCTGATCGAGCTGGTCGACGCAGGCTGCTCGCTGGTGCTTACCACCGGCGGCACCGGACCCGCCCTGCGCGACGTGACGCCCGAGGCCACGCTGGCCGTGGCGCACAAGGAAATGCCGGGTTTCGGCGAGCAGATGCGCCAGATCAGCCTGCGCTTCGTGCCCACCGCGATCCTCTCGCGCCAGGTGGCGGTGATCCGTGACAGGAGCCTGATCATCAACCTGCCCGGCCAGCCCAAGTCGATCGCCGAGACGCTCGAAGGCCTGAAGGACGCCGAGGGCGCCCAGGTGGTGCCGGGCATCTTCGCGGCGGTGCCCTACTGCATCGACCTGATCGGCGGGCCCTACCTCGAAACCGACGACTCGGTCTGCAAGGCCTTCAGGCCGAAGTCGGCGATCCGCGCCCGCTGAGCCTTCAAGAGCGGTTTGCCGGCGCCCTCAACGGGCCGCCTGGACGCTCGCCTGGGCACTCTTCGCCTCGATGTCCTTCAGGCAGGCGTTGATGGCCGAGTTCGACGTGAGCTCGTAGCAGCGCACCGCGGCGGCGCGCATCGCCTTGTGCTGCTCCTGGCGCTCCTGCGCGGTGTCGATCTGATAGCTCATGAGCCATTTCATGGCGAACGCGAGCACGACGCCGAAGCCGATCGCGAAACCGACCACGGTGGACCGCCAAGTGCTGCGCGGCGAGGCGGACACTGCGGCAGGCGCAGCAACCGCGCCCACGTCGAAAGCCATCGGCACCCGGGTCGACGATCCCCCATGAATCGCGCGGCGCTGCGGCGCGCGGGCCTCGGCCGTTCGGTTCGATGCGGAAGAAGACTTGGGGTTGCGGCTCATCGATCTGCGTGTCCTGAATCGGGCAGATTGTCCGATATCCGCCGCCCCGCTGTCGCGGGTTCAGGCCGGGGCCGGACCGAAGCCGTGGCTCTCCGCCGCCAGCTCGCAGGGCACCCGCTCGGCCTGCACGGTCGAGTGGTGGATGTCGAAGCGCTCGGCCAGCATCGCGCGCAGCCGCTGCACGAGCGGCGCGAGGTCGCCCACATCCGGCGTGCAGACCACGTGCACGCTCAGGCTCACCTTGCCGCTGGACAGCGCCCACACGTGCAGGTCGTGCAGGCTCGCCACCCCGTCGCTGCCCAGCAGCGCGCTCTCGACCGCCGGCAGGTCCACCTCGTCGGGCACGCCTTCGAGCAGCACGTTGAGGCTCTCGCGCAACAGGCGCCAGGTGCGCGGCAGCACCCAGAGGCCGATGGCGACGGCGATCACGGAGTCGACCCAGCCCCAGCCCGTGAAGCGGATCACGATGGCGCCGACGATCACGCCGACGGAGCCCAGCATGTCGGCCCACACCTCCAGGTACGCGCCCTTCACGTTGAGGCTCTCTTCCTTGCCCGACGCCAGCAGCCGCATGCCGATGAAGTTGACCAAGAGGCCGCCCGCGGCCACCAGCAGCATCATGGTCGACTGGATCTCGGCCGGCTGCGAGATGCGCCTGTACGCCTCGTACAGCACGTAGATCGCCACGAAGAAGAGCAGCACCGCGTTGAGCACTGCCGCCAGGATCTCGAAGCGGTAGTAGCCGAAGGTGCGTCGCCTGTCGGCCGGCCGCTTGCCGATGCGGATGGCCACCAGCGATATCGCCAGCGCCACCGTGTCGGTGAACATGTGCGCCGCATCGGACAGCAGCGCGAGGCTGCCCGACACCAGTCCGCCCACCACCTCGGCGACGAGGTAGACCGAGGTCAGCAGCAGCGCCCAGCGAAGCGCCTTCTCGTTGCCGCCGGTGGCGTGCGAATGCTCATGTGCCATGCGAACCTCGCAGTGAAGGATCTGTAGGACCTGAAGGATCGAGCGGTGCGCCGTGGGACTGCTGCTGCACCTGCAACTCCTCCTCGTCGCGCCGGTGCGCGATGCGATAGAGCAGCGGCAGCACCAGCAGCGTCAGCGCGGTCGAGGACAGGATACCGCCGATCACCACCGTGGCCAGCGGCCGCTGCACCTCGGCGCCGGTGCCGGTGGCGATGGCCATCGGCACGAAGCCCAGCGAGGCGACCAGCGCGGTCATCAGCACCGGCCGCAGCCGCGTGAGCGCGCCCTCGCGGATGGCCGCGTCCAGCGGCAGGCCGGCCTCTCGCAGGTTGCGGATGAAGGAGATCATCACCAGCCCGTTGAGCACGGCCACGCCCGACAGCGCGATGAAGCCCACCGCCGCCGAGATCGACAGCGGAATGCCCCGCATCCAGAGCGCCACGATGCCTCCCGTGAGCGCGAACGGAATGCCGGTGAACACCAGCAGCCCGTCCTTGATGTTGCCGAACATCGCGAACAGCAGCGTGAACACCAGCAGCAGCGACACCGGCACCACGACCTGCAGCCGCTGAGTGGCCGAGGCCAGGTTCTCGTACTGCCCGCCCCACACGGTCCAGTAGCCCGCGGGAATCTTCACCTTGCCCATCGCCTCCTCGGCCTCGGCAACGAAGGAGCCCAGGTCGCGGCCGCGCACGTTGGCGCTGACCACGATGCGGCGCTTGCCGTCCTCGCGGCTCACCTGGTTGGGGCCCGGCGCGATGTCGAGCGTGGCCACCTCGCCCAGCGGAATGAAGCTGGTGCGCAGGGCTTCGGCGCCCGCGCCCTTGGGCAGGGCCACCGGCAGGCGCTTGATGGCTTCGAGGTCGGTGCGCAGTTCCTCGGGCAGGCGCACGATGATGTCGAAGCGCCGGTCGCCGTCGAACAGCGTGCCCGCCTCGCGCCCGCCGATGGCGGCGGAGATCGCGTCCTGCACGTCGCCCACGTTGAGGCCGTAGCGCGCGGTCTTGCTGCGGTCGATGTTCACCGTGAGCATCGGCAGGCCGGTGGTCTGCTCCACCTTCACCTCGGCTGCGCCGGCGATGCCATTGAGCACGCCGGCAACCTCTGCCGCGGTCTTGTTCAGCACGTCCATGTCGTCGCCGAAGATCTTCACCGCCACGTCGCTTCGCACGCCCGAGATCAGCTCGTTGAAGCGCAGCTGGATGGGCTGCGAGAACTCGTAGTTGTTGCCCGGCAGCTTCTCCACTTCTTCCTGCACTGCCGCGAGCACCTCGGCGCGCGAACGCTTCGGCGAGGGCCACTCGCTCTCGGGCTTGAGCATGATGTAGCCGTCGGAGATGTTGGGCGGCATCGGGTCGGAAGCGATCTCCGCCGTGCCGGTGCGCGCGAACACGCGCTCGATCTCCGGAAATTTCTGCTTCAGCGTGCGTTCGAGCTGCTTCTGCATCTCCACCGACTGCGTGAGGCTGGTGCCCGGAATGCGCAGCGCCTGGATGGCGAAGTCGCCCTCGCTCAGGCTCGGCACGAACTCCGTGCCCAGCCGCGTGGCCAGCAGGCCCGACAGCACCACCGCCACCACCGCGAAGGTGATCACCAGCGGCTTGGCCGACATCACGCGCGCCAGCAGCGGCTCATAGGCGCGCCTGGCCCACAGCATCAGGCGGTTCTCCTTCTCGCTGACCTTGTTGCCGATGAACAGCGCCACGGCGGCAGGGATGAAGGTGATCGACAGGATCATCGCGCCCAGCAGCGCGATCACCACGGTGAAGGCCATCGGGTGGAAAAGCTTGCCCTCGACACCCGTGAGCGCAAAGATCGGCAGGTACACGATCATGATGATCAGCTGCCCGAACAGCAGCGCGCGCCGCGCCTCCTGCGAAGCCGCGAACACTTCGTGGAAGCGCTCGCTGCGCGTGAGCGGCCGTCCCTTGTGGGCCTGCGCGTGGGCCAGGCGCCGCACGCAGTTCTCCACGATCACCACCGCGCCGTCGATGATGATGCCGAAGTCCAGCGCGCCCAGGCTCATGAGGTTGGCGCTGACCTTCTGGTTCACCATGCCGGTGAAGGTGAAGAGCATCGACAGCGGAATCACCAGCGCGGTGATGATGGCCGCGCGGATGTTGCCCAGGAACAGGAACAGGATCGCGATGACCAGCACCGCGCCCTCGAACAGGTTCTTCTTCACCGTGGCGATGGCCTTGTCGACCAGCACCGTGCGGTCGTACACCGTCACCGCCTTCACGCCGGCCGGCAGCGTGCGGTTGATCTCCTGCATCTTCCTGTCGACGGCCTGCGACACGGTGCGGCTGTTCTCGCCGATCAGCATGAACACCGTGCCCAGCACCACCTCGCGGCCGTTGTCGGTGGCAGCACCGGTGCGAAGCTCGCGGCCGATGCCGACCTCGGCCACGTCCTGCACGCGCAGCGGGATGCCGTTGGCGTTGCCCAGGATCACGTTGCCGATGTCCTCCGCCGACTTCACCTGCCCGGGCGCGCGGATGAGGTACTGCTCGCCGCGCTTCTCGATGTAGCCCGCGCCCACGTTGGCGTTGTTGCGCTCCAGCGCGAGCACGATGTCGCTCATCGTCAGGCCATGGGCCAGCAGCTTGGCCGGGTCGGGCGCGATCTGGAACTCCTTGGCGAAGCCGCCGATGGAGTTGATCTCCGTCACGCCCGGCACGTTGCGCAGCTGCGGCTTGATGATCCAGTCCTGTATCTCGCGCAGGTCGGTGGGCGAGTAAGGCTTGCCTTCCGCATTCCTGGCGCCCTCCTCGGCCTCGACGGTCCAGAGGTAGATCTCGCCGAGGCCGGTGGAGATCGGCCCGATCACCGGCGAGATGCCGCGCGGCATGCTCTCGCGCGCGGACTGGATGCGCTCGTTGACGAGCTGCCGCGCGAAGTAGATGTCGGTGCCGTCCTTGAAGATCACCGTCACCTGCGAGAGGCCGTAGCGCGAGAGCGAGCGCGTCTGCTGCAGCCCCGGCAGGCCGGCCATGACGGTCTCTATCGGGTAGGTCACGCGCTGCTCGGTCTCCAGCGGCGAGTAGCCGGGCGCGGCGGTGTTGATCTGCACCTGCACGTTGGTGATGTCGGGCACGGCGTCGATGGGCAGCTTCTGGTAGCTGAAGATGCCCAGCGCCGCCATGCCGAACACGGCGAGCAGCACCAGCCAGCGCTGCTCGATGGAGAAGCGGATGATTCGTTCGAACATGCGGGCTTCCTCAGTGGGTGTGCGTGGCCGAGCTCTTGCCCTGCTGCGACTTCACGACGAAGCTGCCGCTGGCCGCGTAGGCTGCGCCGGGCTTCAGCCCGCCGACGATCTCGACGCGCTTGCCGTCGCTGCGCCCCGTCTGCACGTGCTGCGGCATGAAACCGCCGGGCACGCGCAGGAACACGGTGGGCTTGTCTTCCACCGTCTGCACCGCGTCGGCCGCAACCGTCACCGGCGCCTCGGTCTCCGAGGCCACCAGCTCGACGTTCACGAACAGGCCCGGGCGCCAGATGCGCTCGGGGTTGGTCAGCGTGACGCGCGCGGTGGCGGTGCGCGTCTGTGCGCCGATCAGCGAGCCCACGTACGAGACCTTGCCGGTCGCGGTCTGGTCGAAGGCGGTCGAGCGGATCTTCACCTGCTCGCCGATGCGCACCAGGTTCAGGTTGTTGGCTGCCACGCTGATCTCGGCCCACACGGTCGACAGGTCGGAGATGGTGAAGACGTTGACCGCCTCGCCCACCGATTCGCCGAGCGAGATGTGCTTCTCGACCACCATCCCGTCGAAAGGCGCGCGCAGCTCGTAGCGGCCCAGCGCCGACGCGCCGGGCGTGGCGCCCAGCGCCAGCAGCTTCTGGTTGGCGTTGGCCACGGCGATGCGTGCCTCCTGCATGGCCTGCTCGGCCTGCAGGTAGTCCTGCTGCGGCGAGATCTTTTCCTCCCACAGCTTCTTCTCGCGCTCGTAGGTGGTGCGGGCCAGCTCCAGCCGGCGCTGCGCCGACTGCAGCTCGCTGCGCTGCTCCGAAAGCCCCGGGCTCGACAGCACCGCGAGCACCTGTCCGCGCCGGACTTCCTGGCCCAGGTTGGCCGAGACGCTGTCGACCACGCCCGCCACGCGCGGCACCACGTGGGCCGTGCGGTCTTCGTTGAACTTGATCTCGCCGGGCAGCTGCAGCGACAGCTTGATGCGCGCGGGGCCGGCGCTTTCGACGGAGATGTCGGCGGCCTTGATCTGGTCGTCGGTGAAGGCGATCTTCTCCTCGTCTTCCTTGTGCGCGGCGGATTTCTCCTCGCCCTTGGTTTCGCCCGCGGCGGCCTTGGTTTCGCCCTTGCCCTCCTCGGCGTGGTGTTCCTTGTCGCTGTGGCCCTTGGCCTCGCCGTGGCTGTGGTCGTGGTCTTCGCCCGCCTTGGCCTCCTTGTGGCCCTCTTCCTTGTGGCCGCCCTCCTCGTGGTGCTCGCCGTCGCCGTGGCCGGCGGCTTCTGAATGGCCGGCCGACTCGGGCTTGGCAGGTGCGCTGCGCAGGATCAGCGCCCCCGCACCCACGCCCAGTGCGAGCACGGCCGCGATGGCGATCAGCTGCTTCTTGCCGATGCGCTCGGCGAAGTTCTTGCGTTCTTCTGTGTTCATGATCTGTGGAATTCCTTGATTGCTTTTCAGCGTGCGGCGGGCGTGGCGGTGGTCAGCGTCGCGGCAGGGATGGCTTCGCCTTCATTGCCCAGCAGCCGGTCGAGTTCGCCCGCGGCACGGTGCGCATCGGCCAGCGCGAGCAGGTACTGCGCGCGCACCTGGAACAGCGTGCGCTGCGCATCCAGCGCCTCGAGAAAGCTGAACTTGCCCAGCTCGAAGCCCTTGGTGGCGGCCTTGTAGGCGCTCTCGGCGCCGGGCAGCGCGTCGCGCTGCAGCGTCTCGGCAGTGGCATGCGCGGAACGCAGGCGCTCGGTGGCCTGGGCCACGTCGGTGCCCAGTTGCAGCTCGGCGGCGGCGAGGTCGTCTCGCGCCTTTTCCTCGCGGCTCAGGGCTTCGGCGACGTTGCCCCGGTTCGTGTCGAAGATCGGCAGCGGCACCGACAGACCCAGTACCACCTGGTTGCGCCGGCTGCCGCCGTTCTCGCCCTCGGACGCCGGTACGCGCTTGGCGCCGAGCGAAACGGTCACGTCGGGGATGCGCCTGGCGCGCTCCAGTTCGGCCAGCGCCTTGCGCCGCTCGACCTCCAGCCGGGCCTGCCGCACCACCGGCGCATCGGCCAACAAGTTGGCGATGTCCTGCGCGGAGGCCATCGCGGGCAACTGGTCGACCGCGCCATCCACCTGCGTGAAGCGCGGGCTCGGATTGCCCCACAGCGCTGCGAGCTGCTGGCGCGCGGAGCGCAGCGTGCCCTCGGCCTGCATCAGTTCGACGCGGATGCCGGCCTCGGCCACGCGCGCCTTGGTTTCCTCCAGCGGCGAGACCTTGCCCGCCGCCACGCGGTTGGCTGCTGCGCGGGTGGCAGCCTGCGCGAGGCCGACCGAATCCTGCGCGAGCCGCAGGCGCTCCTGCGCGGTGAGCACGTCGAAGAAGGCGGTGACGGTGGCCGCGCGGATCTCCGCGCGGCGCCCTGCCAGAGCCGAAGCGGCCTGGTCGCGCGCGCGCTCGGCCGCCGTGACGCGGGCCGCGCGCTTGCCGCCCAGCTCGATGGGCTGGCTCAGCTGCAGCGTGGTGGTGCGGTTGTCGCGGCGCAGGTCTTCGAGCTGCGCGTCGAGCGTGGGATTGGGCCAGGCGCCGGCCTGCACGATGGCGGCCTCGGTCGCCTCCTGTTCGCGCAGCGCGGAAGACAGGCCGGGGTTGGCCTGCAGCGCCATGGCAACGGCGCTGCGAAGCGTGAGCGGGCCCGCGGGCTCCTGCACGCGGGCAGCGGCCGTGCCCGGCGGCGCGGACATTGAAGACTGTGAATGAAGGGGCCCGGCCGACGAGGCCTGCGCGACCTGCGCGACCTGTGACAAAGCCGGGGGCGCCGCCATGGCCAGCACGGCCAGCGGCACGAAGAGCGTGCGCATCGAATTCTCCTGGGTTGCGAAACAACGGACGGACGAATTCGGCGAGAGCTCGGCTAGCTGATGGTGGGTATCAGGAAGGGGTTGTGTTCTCTCGCCGAATCAGGCGGCGAGAGACCAGTCGGGGCGCACCGGAACGTCGGAGACGTGCGAGGCGAAGCGCTCGTCGGCCGTCGCACGCAGCAGCTGACGCTCGTGCGCTGGCGACTGCGCGGGCTCGTCCAGCGCATCGGCGTGCTGGGCATGACCGAACTGGCAGACGGCGCAGTCGCCGACCACGGCATTGGGCTGGGTGCTGGAGTTCTTCTGCGCGCCTTCGCCGCTGTGGCTGCGGTCGGTGCCGCGCGTCTCGCTTTCGTGGTGGCCCCAGTGGTCGGGCCGCGAATCGCGCTCATGCTGGCAGTACGCCGATGCCGACGCCCAGCTGAACTGGAACGGCAGCAGGGCAAGCATGAAAATGAGGAACCAGCGGCGCATGGAGGCAAAAAGTATATCGGCGGCCTGCGTCGGCCCTCGTGGCAATGGCCCTTCGGGGCGCAGGCCCGGCGCACTGTACGACGCGAAGGCGAGGCTTTGTCCGTCAAGCGGATTACCGAAACGTAACCCTGTTTCCATGAGGGCTTCGATACGATCCGGCAATGCGTATCCTGGTCATAGAAGACGAGCCCAAGCTGGGCGACTACCTCAAGAAGGGGCTCGAGGAGAACGGCTACGTCGTCGACGTAGCCCGAGACGGCATCGAGGGGAAGTACCTCGCCACCGAAGGCGACTACGCGCTGATCCTGCTCGACGTGATGCTTCCCGGCATCGACGGCTTCTCTGTTCTCCAGGCCCTTCGCCGTACGAAGAACGTGCCGGTGCTGGTGCTCACGGCGCGCGACAAGGTCGAAGACCGCGTGCTCGGATTGCAGCAGGGCGCGGACGACTACCTGGTCAAGCCCTTCTCCTTCTCCGAGCTTCTGGCGCGCGTGCAGGCCCTCCTGCGCCGGGGCAAGGCGCAGGAATCCACGGTGCTGCGGCTGGCCGACCTCGAGGTCGACCTGATCAGCCGCAAGTGCATGCGCAACGGCATGCGCCTGGATCTCACGGCCAAGGAATTCACGCTGCTGCTGGTGCTGCTGCGCCGGCGCGGCCAGATCCTCTCGCGCACCACGCTCGCCGAGCAGGTGTGGGACATGAACTTCGACAGCGACACCAACGTGGTCGAAGTGGCCATCCGCCGGCTGCGCAGCAAGCTCGACGACCCCTTCGACGTGAAGCTGCTGCACACCGTGCGCGGCATGGGCTACGTGCTCGAAGACCGCTCCTGGCATTGAGCCCCCGGCCGCGATCACTTCAGAGCCGGCTGTCACTCTGGCTCGCCGCGCAGACCCTGTTCGGGTTGAGCGTGATCTGCTTCGCCATCTATCTCGTCACGGCCTGGAACTTCGGACAGAAGCAGGAAGAGGAACTCTCCAACAAGGCCGTGCTGGTGCAGCACCTGCTGCAGGAGGCGGAAAAAGGCGGCGACCTCGTCTTCCTTCGCCACAAGCTCGACGACTTCTTCTCGATGCAGGACGACGTGACCCTGTCGATCTCCGCCGGCGGCAGGCAGCTCTTCGAATCGCGTCCGCTGGCCGGCGGCAAGTGGATGCTGCGCGACGTGCAGGTGCCATGGACGCAGGCCGGCACCACCACCCAGCTCGCCGTTCGCATCGGCGTGAACACCGCGCAGGAAGCCCAGCTGCTGCGCCGCCTCGCGTGGACACTGCTGGGCGCCGTGGTGCTGGGCACCGCGCTGGTCTCGCTCACCGGCATGTGGCTGGTGCGTCGCGGCCTGAGGCCGCTGAAGACGCTGACCGAGCGCACCGCGGCGATGGCGCCCGACAAGGCCAACCAGCCGATCGACGCCGATGACTTCGCGCAGGAGCTGCGCCCCTGGATCACCCAGTTCAACGCACTGCTGCTGCGGGTGCAGCGCGCCTATGTGCAGCTCGAGTCCTTCAATGCCGACGTGGCGCACGAGCTGCGCACGCCGCTGGCCAACCTGATCGGCTCCACTGAACTCGCGCTCACTCGCCCGCGCAGCAACGAGGAGCTGCAGACCGTGCTTGCCTCCAACCTCGAGGAGGTCGGCCGGCTCTCGGGCATCGTCACCGACATGCTGTTCCTCTCGCAGGCCGAGCGCGGCGCGTCCATGCGCAGCCGGGCCGTGACGAGCATCGCCGCGCAGGCCGCGGACGTGATCGACTTCTACGACGCGATGCTCGAGGAATCCGGCCTGCGCGCAGAAGTGCACGGCGACGCCATGGCCGACGTGGACGCAGCGCTCGTGCGCCGTGCGCTCTTCAACCTGCTGGGCAATGCGATCCGCTTCGCCGCGCCCGCCTCGACCATACGCATCGAGATCGCCGAAGAGGTCGCCGAGGAGGTCGCAACGCAAGGCGCCACGGAGTTCGCCGTGGCCGTGGTCAACAAGGGCGAGCCCATCGACCCGGCCGCCCTGCCCCGCCTGTTCGAGCGCTTCTACCGCGCCGCGCAGGCCCGCGACGGCTCCACGCGCCACCACGGCCTGGGCCTGTCGATCGTGGAAGCCATCGCCCGCATGCACGGCGGGCGGGTGTTCGCCGCGAGCCGTGGCGGCGAGACGCGCATCGGCTTCACCGTGGCCAAGCGCTGATCGAACTCAGGGCTTCGCGTGCGCGGCGTCCGCCGCCACAGCCTGCTTGCGACCGATGAACAGGTTGATCAGCGGCCCCGTCATCGCGGTGGTGGCCAGCGCCATCACCAGCAGCATGGTGAAGAGCTCAGGGCCGATGAGGCCCGCGTCGAGGCCGATCTTCATGACGATGAGTTCCATCAGTCCGCGCGCATTCATCAGCGAACCGGTGGCGAGGCTGTCGCGCCATCCGTAGCCCGCCATGCGCGCACCGGCCGCGCCGCCGGCGATCTTGCCCACGGTGGCCACGCCCACGATCAGCAGCATCGCGCCCAGGCTCGCACCCGAGAAGGCGTTGGCCGTGGTGCCCAGCCCGGCGAGCGCGAAGAAGAGCGGCATCAGCACCACGATGGAGATCGGCTCGATGCGCTCGGTGAGCGACTTCAGCAGGCGGTCGTCGCGCGGCAGGCAGGCGCCGAACAGGAATGCGCCGAACACCGCGTGCAGGTGCAGCCACTCGGTGACCAGCGAGGTCGCCAGCAGGCCGATCATCAGCGCCGCCATCACGGTGGTCGAAGGCTCGCCCTCTGGCGCCTTCACGCGCAGCAGCCACGCGAAGGCCGGCTTGAGCCCGAGGAACAGCGCCGCCAGCACGACCGCCATGCCCAGCGTGGTCTTCAGCAGCCCCTGGTAGCCCTCTCCCGCGCCGACCAGCGCGATCACCACCGCCAGCAGGATCCAGGCGAACACGTCCACCACGGCCGCCGCGCTCAGCGACAGCTGCCCGAAGGGCGTGCGCGTCATGCCGCGGTCCTTCAGGATGCGCGCCATCACCGGAAAGGCGGTGATCGACAGCGCCGCCGCAATGAAAAGCGCGAAGGGCCAGAAGCCCACGCCGGCCGGCGCCAGCGCGGGATGCAGCGCCGGAGCGATCGCGATGCCCAGCGCCATCGGCACGACCACGCTCAGCACGCCCACGTAGCCCGCGGAGCGCAGTTGCTCGCGCACGCCCTTGGAAGCCCGCAGTTCCAGGCCGACGACGAACATGAAGAGCACCAGCCCCAGCGTGGAAAGAGAAGACAGCCCCTGAAGCGACTCCTTAGAGAAGAGTTGCGCATGCAGCGAGGGAAAGAGCGCCCCCATCACCACCGGCCCGAGCATCAGCCCCGCCGCCATCTCGCCGACCACGCCGGGCTGGCCGACGTGGCGAAGGACCCAGCCGCACAGCCGCGCGGTGACCAGGATGACGATGAGCTGCAGCAGGAGCGAGGTGACGGACATCGAAGGACTCTGGCTGGAGAAGGAAGGGATATCCGGCCTATGTTAGTCCCAAGCCACCTCGCGCAGCCAGCCGGGCCTGGCCCTCCCGGACTGCCCGTGCGCCCCCTCGCTCACTTCGGCGTGCGCATCAACCGCAGCCCGTTCGCCACCACCAGCAGGCTCGCGCCCATGTCCGCGAACACCGCCATCCACATCGTCGCGCTGCCGAACACCGCGAGCACGAAGAACACGGCCTTGATGCCCAGCGCCAGGGTGATGTTCTGCCACAGCACCGAGTGCGCGCGGCGCGAGAGGCGGATGGTCTCGGGGATGCGGCGCAGGTCGTCGTTCATGATGACCACGTCGGCCGCTTCCATCGCGGTGTCGGTGCCGGCGCCGCCCATCGCGAAGCCGATGTCGGCCTGCGCGAGCGCGGGGGCGTCGTTGATGCCGTCGCCGGTCATCGCCGCCGCGCCGTAGCGCTGCTGCATGGCCTTGATGGCGTCGAGCTTCTCCTCGGGCAGCAGGTTGCCTCGCACGTCCTCGATGCCGGCGTGGGCGCCGATGGTCCTGGCGGTGGCGATGTTGTCGCCGGTGAGCATCACGGGCACCACGCCGAGCGAGCGCAGTTCGGCCACCGCCGCCTGCGACGATTCCTTGATGGTGTCGGCCACGGCGAAGAGCGCGAGCACGGCCTCGTTCGAAGCAAGCAGCGTGACGGTGCGGCCGGCCTCCTCGTGGCGCTGGAGCTCGGCTTCGAGCGACGGGGTGCAGAGCCCCCGCTCCTCGATCAAGCGATGGTTGCCCAGCACATACGCCTGCCCCGCGTGCACGGCCTGCACGCCACGGCCGGGCAGCGCGGTGAAGTCGGCGACTTCGCCCTGCTCGCCCTTCAACCCTTCGGCGATGGCCTTCGACACGGGGTGGTCGGAGCGGCCCGCGATGCTGGCGGCAATGGCGAACACCGCCGCCTGGTTGCCGGCCGAGGATTCGCCGACCAGCGACGACGCCACCAGCTTCGGCTTGCCTTCGGTGATGGTGCCGGTCTTGTCGAGTGCCACCGCCTTCAGCTTGCGCGCCTCTTCGAGGTACGTGCCGCCCTTGATGAGAATGCCGCGCCGCGCAGCCGAGGCCAGTGCGCTCACCACCGTGACCGGGGTGGAGATGACCAGTGCGCACGGGCAGGCGATGACCAGCAGCACCAGCGCCTTGTAGATGGCCTGCGTCCAGGTCCAGTCCATGAAGAACGGCGTGAGCACCGCGACGGCCAGCGCCAGCACGAAGACGGCGGGCGTGTAGATGGCGGCGAACCGGTCGACGAAGCGCTGCGTGGGCGCGCGCGAGCCCTGCGCCTCCTCGACCGCGTGGATGATGCGCGCGAGCGTGGTGTTGGCGGCCACGGCCGTCACGCGGAATTCGAGCGCAGCGGTCTGGTTGATGGTGCCGGCGAACACCTGGTCGCCGACGGTCTTGTCGACCGGAATGCTCTCGCCGGTGACGGGCGCCTGGTCGATGGCGCTGGTGCCCTCGGTGACGATGCCGTCCAGCGGCACGCGCCCGCCGGGGCGGATGCGCGCGATGGCCTCCAGCGGCACCTCGCTCGCCATCACCGTCTTCCAGCTGCCGTCGGCCTGCTTCACCTCGGCCTGCTCGGGCGCGAGGGCCAGCAGGCTCTGGATGGCGTTTCGCGCGCGGTCCACGGCACGGGCCTCGATGAGTTCGGCAATCGCGTAGAGCGCCATCACCATGGCAGCCTCGGGCCACTGTCCGATGATGAAGGCACCGGTGACGGCCACCGCCATCAGCGCGTTGATGTTCAGGCGCCCGCGCACCAGCGCCGCGAAGCCCTTCTTGTAGGTGTCGAGGCCCGCGAGGCCGATGGCGCCCAGCGCCAGTGCCATCTCGAACACCATGAAGCCCCGGCCCTCCAGCCCCATGAACGAAACCGACTCGGCCGCGATCGCCAGCACCAGCGCCGCGACCAGCCGCGCGAGCCCGGCGCTCATGCCGGCGATCTTCGCGGGTGCAGCAGGAGCGGCCTGCACGCCAGGCGCATTCAGCGGCTCGGGCTTGAAGCCCGCCTTGCGGATGGCGGCAAGCGCCTCGGGCAGCACGCCGTCGTCGGTGGTGATGGCCATGGTGCGCTCGCCGAGGCGGAAGCGCAGCGCCTTGACGCCCGCGATGGGCTCCAGCGCGCGGCGGATCTCGGACTCCTCCACCGCGCAGTCCATGGTGGGAATCCGAAAGAGCAAGGCGCCCGTGGGCACGTCGCCGGCATCGGACGCCAGCGGAATCGGGCCGTGGCTGGCGGTGCTGCTGCAGCCGCAGCAGGCGTCGGCCGGCTTGGCCTCCGGATGCTCGTGGGCGTGGCCATGTCCATGGCCGTGATCGTGGCCGTGCCCCTCCTCGTGTGCATGCGGATGAGAGTGCGCGTGCGAGCGCGGCACGGCCGGATTCAGGGCGTTCTGGTTCGTCATGGAATCGATTGGAAACCCTGAAGCAGGTGTAGAGTCAACCGCTCATGTCCACTCGTCCATTTGCCGCATCATGAAAATCGGAGAACTGGCCAAGGTCGCGAACACGCCGGTCGAAACCATCCGGTACTACGAGCGCGAACGACTGCTGCCCGAGCCCGCGCGCACCGAGGGCAACTACCGCATCTACGACGAGGACCACGCCCAGCGCCTGGGCTTCATCCGCCGCTGCCGCTCGCTGGACATGACGCTCGACGAGATCCGCAGCCTGCTGAAATTCCGCGATGCGCCCCAGGAAGACTGCGGCGAGGTCAACCGGCTGCTGGACGACCACATCGGCCACGTGGCCGCGCGCATCGCCGAGCTGAAGACACTGGAGAAGCAGTTGAAGGCGCTGCGCCAGCAGTGCTGCGGCCCCGAATCGGCGAACGCCTGCGGCATCCTGCAGGAGCTCGACACCGCGGCGCTCGCGCCCGAGACCTTCGGGCAGCATGCGGGCCACGTGCACGGCGCGCTGCACGCCCCGGCCAAGCGCGGCGGCTGAGCGCGCGACTCCTGCGCGGCTTTCTTTCTTCTACTTGCCGATCAGCTGCGTGAGCTTGTCGGCCTCGAAGCTCTGGTCGCGCGCGGCCTCGCCCGGCACGCAGTCCCTGCTGCCGGGCTGGGCCGAGAGCTTCTCGATGGCCTGCCACAGCAGCGCGATCTGGTGCTCCTGGCTCGATGCGTTTTCGATCAGGCTGCGCATGGCCTGGCTCAGCGGATCGTCGTCCTGCGTGATGCCGTAGGCGGAGAACTTCTGCGGCGCGGCCACGTCGGCGCTCTCGCCCGCCTTCGACGGGATGATCCGTGCCGGAATGCCCACTGCCGTGGCGCCGGCCGGCACCGGCTTGATCACCACCGCGTTGCTGCCGATCTTGGCGCCGTCGCCCACGACGAAGCCGCCCAGCACCTTGGCCCCGGCACTCACGACCACGTCGCGCCCCAGCGTCGGGTGCCGCTTGGTGCCCTTGTAGAGCGAGGTGCCGCCCAGGGTCACGCCCTGGTAGATGGTGCAGCCGTCGCCGATCTCGGCCGTCTCGCCCACGACGACGCCCATGGCGTGGTCGAAGAACACGCGCTCGCCGATCTTGGCGGCGGGGTGGATCTCGATGCCGGTCAGCCAGCGGGCCCAGTGTGCGATGGCGCGCGCGGGCCACTTGAAGCCATGGGTCCAACAGGCGTGTGCCCAGCGATGCAGAACCACGGCGTGGAAGCCGGGGTAGACCGTGATCACTTCCCAGGCGCTTCGAGCGGCCGGGTCGCGTTCGAGGATGCACCGGATGTCGGCGCGCAGTCTGGAGAACATCGCTGCCTTATGCCTTCTGTCTGTTGTCGTTATATCGATAGGGGCCGCGCAGTCTAAGGCCGGGTGTCTTCGCGTACGAACGATAAGGTTTTAGTCGCTCTCGGGCGCCTTTCCGCCCTTGTCCGCCCTGGGCGGCCGGGTTGCGTCGCTCATCGCCTTGGCGATGCCGCGCAGGATGTGGATCTCCTCCGGCGTGGGCTGGGCCCGATTGAAGAGCTGCTGCAGCCTGGGCATGAGCTTCTTGGGCGCCCCGGGGTCGAGGAAGCCGATCTCCACCAGCGAGCGCTCCCAGTGGTCGAGCATGCCGGCCACGGCCTGCGCGTCGGCCGCCTGCACGGGCTGGACGGCCTCGCGCACCTCGTAGCCGCCCAGCGCCAGCCGCCATTCGTAGGCGATCACCTGGATGGCTGCGCCCAGGTTGAGCGAGCCGAATTTCGGGTCGGTGGGAATGCTCAGGGCCACGTTGCAGCGGTAGACGTCCTCGTTGCGCATGCCGAAACGCTCGGAGCCGAACAGGAAGGCCACGTGCTGGTCGCCCTGTTCCGCCAGGGGCTCCAGGTGCTCCCGGGGCGAGCGCGTGGGCGGGCCGAAGTCGCGCGGGATCATGGCGGTGGCGCACATGTGGGTCACGCCGTCAAGGGCCTCGTCGAGCGTCTCGACGAGGCGGGCGTTGGCCAGCACGTCGAGCGCGCCGCTCGCGCGCTGGATGGTTTCCTCGCGCCGCAGCACGTTGGCCCAGCGCGGGGCCACCAGCACCAGGTCGGAAAAACCCATGGTCTTCATGGCGCGGGCGGCAGCGCCCACGTTGCCGGCGTGGCTGGTCTGGATCAGGATGAAACGGGTGCGCATGGGGGGTTGGCGGACACTAACGGGCGGAGCCGGTAAAATCCCCCGATTCTCGCCGCCCGCATCGCCGGGCCGTCTCCGGGGGCCCTCCCCACCGTTCTTCCCACAATCCAATGTCGTCCCCCAACCTGCATCCCATGCTCAACGTGGCCGTCAAGGCCGCACGCGCCGCCGGCGCCATCATCAATCGCGCCGCCCTCGACGTGGAGGCCGTGCGCATCTCCCAGAAGCAGGTCAACGACTTCGTCACCGAAGTCGATCACGCCAGCGAGCAAGCGATCATCGAGACGCTGCTCGGCGCGTACCCGGGGCACGGCATCCTCGCGGAAGAATCCGGCAGCCAGTACGGCGCCAAGGACTCCGATTACGTCTGGATCATCGATCCGCTGGACGGCACCACCAACTTCATCCACGGCTTCCCGGTCTACTGCGTGTCGATCGCGCTGTCGGTGCGCGGCAAGATCGAGCAGGCCGTGGTGTACGACCCCACCCGCAACGACCTCTTCACCGCCACCAAGGGCCGCGGCGCCTACATGAACGAGCGCCGCATCCGCGTCTCGAAGCGCACCCGCCTCAACGAGTGCCTGATCTCCACCGGCTTCCCCTTCCGTACCGGCGACAACTTCAAGCAGTACCTGGCCATCATGGCGGACATGATGCCCCGCGCCGCCGGCCTGCGCCGCCCCGGCGCCGCCGCGCTCGACCTGGCCTACGTGGCCGCGGGCTTCACCGACGCCTTCTTCGAAACCGGCCTGAACCCCTGGGACGTGGCCGCGGGCTCGCTGCTGGTCACCGAGGCCGGCGGCCTGATCGGCAACTTCACGGGCGAGCCCGAGTTCATCGACCAGCGCGAATGCCTGGCCGGCGCCCCGCGCGTGTATGGCCAGCTGGTGCCGCTGCTGTCCAAGTACTCCAAGTTCGCCACCGTCGACGAGAAGCTGCGCGCCAGCGACCGCGTGCGCGCCGTCTCGGCCTCCGCCAAGGCGAGCGCCGGCACCGCGGCCGACGCCTCGGCCGACCTCTACGCCCGCAGCACGGTGCCGGGCTTCGCCGACGAGGCAGCCGAAGCCGAAACCCCGGCCGCGCCGGCGGCGGCACCCGCTCCGCGCAAGCTCACGCGCGTGCGCCGCGAGGCCCCCGCCAACGGCGCGCCTTCCGAAGGCAACTCCTCCGCCAAGTGACGATGCAGGGGCCCAGCAGCGCCGCGCCCCGGGTCCGTGCTGCTCTGCGCATCGCGCTGAGCCACTACGTCGCGAGCGGGCTCACCGTCGCGCTGGGCCTGCTCTTCATCTCCGCCGGAATGCATTTCTGGCTGGGCACCATGGCGGCCTCGGCCGCCGCCACCGGCGTGATCGTCACCGCGCCGCCCGACCTGCCCGGCCCGCGCCGCGGCAAGTTCCTGCAGATGCTGCCGGCGCCGCTCATCGGGCTGCCGCTGTTCTTCGCGGTGCAGATGCTGCACAGCGCCCCCATCCGCCTCGGGCTGCTGCTGGTGCCCGCCACCTTCATGGCCTTCCTGGCCATGGCCTGGGGCAAGCGGGGCATCCCGATCGCCATCGCGGTGATGTTCTCGATGGTGTTCTCCATGGCCACGCAGGCGCCGCCCGACATGGCGGACGCCATCAAGCGCACCTGGCACTTCGGGCTGGGCGCGGGGCTGTACGTGATCTGGGCCACGCTGGCCAACCTGGCGCTCAACGGGCGCTTCCGCACCCAGTCGATCGCCGACGTGCTGTATTCGCTGGCGGCGCTCATGCGCACCGAGGCCAGCCAGTTCCTGCCGCAGGACGAGACCCGCGACGTGCGCGACACGCCCGCTCCCATGCTGGGGCGGCTGCTGCGCGAGCAGGCCGCGCTGGCCGACCAGCTGCAGGCCACGCGCGACATCGTGCTCGAATCGCCGCGCACCCCGCGCCGCCAGCGGCTTGCCGCCATGCTGGTGATCGTGCTCGAGATGCGCGACCAGCTGCTGGCCAGCGAGCTCGACCTCGACACCCTGCGCGCCCACCCCGCGCATGCCGAGGCGCTCGTCGAGATGCGCCGCGTGCTCGAGGAGCTGGCCGACGAGACCGTCGCCCTGGCCGACGCCCTCATGTTCGGCCGCCAGCCCGACGCGGTGGCCGACCGCCGCCCGCGCCTGGCGGCCATCCACGTCTCGGCGGACGACGGCACCGCCGGCGGCGGCCACATCGGCCCCACCGCCGCGATGCTCGCGCGCGGGCTGGCCAGCCGCATCGGCCACATCAACGACGAGGTGCTGCGCCTGTCGGCCATGGCGCGCGGCGACGTCGAGCCCAACCTGGCCGTGGTGCGTGCCAACTGGCAGCTCTTCGTGAGCCCCACCGACTGGTCGCTGCGCCCCTTCTTCACGCTCTGGAGCTGGGACCAGCCGCCGCTGCGCCACGCGATCCGCGCCGCGCTGGCCATCGCGGCCGGCTACGCCATCGCGGTGTCGATGCCGTGGGGCTCGCACGACTACTGGATCCTGCTGACCATCGTGGTGGTGCTGCGCGGCAGCCTCTCGCAGACGCTGGAGCGCCGCAACGCCCGCGTGGCCGGCACGCTGCTGGGCTGCGTGCTCGCGGTGGGGCTGCTGTCGGCGCATCCGTCGGCGCTATGGCTGCTGGTCATCGTCACGGTGTCGCAGGCCATCGCGCACAGCTTCGCGGTGCGGCGCTACCTGATCACCGCGGTGGCCGCCACCGTGCTGGGCCTGGTGCAGGCCCACATGCTGAACGTGGGCGTGGCGCCGATCTTCGCGCTGTTCGAGCGCATCGCCGACACGCTCATCGGCGCCGCGCTCGCCTGGGCCTTCTGCTACGTGCTGCCTTCGTGGGAGCGCACGCAGCTGCCGGCGCTGGTCGCGCGCGTGCTCACCGCGCAGGCCCGCCATGCGCGGCTGGCACTGGGCCTGGGCCAGCTCAAGGCCATCGACAGCAGCCCCGAGCTCGAATGGCGCCTTGCACGCCGCGAGGCCTACGACAGCCTCTCGGCGCTGGTGCAGGCCACGCAGCGCTCGCTGTCGGAGCCGCGCGCGGTGCAGCCGCCGCTGGAGCCGCTGGAGCACCTGCAGGCCCACAGCTACCAGCTGCTCGCGCAGCTCAGCGCGGTGAAGTCGATGCTGGTGCTGCGGCGCGACCGCCTCACGCCCGCCGAGGTGGAAGGCCCCATCGGCCGCACCGCGCAGCGCATCGAGGCCGCCATCGGAACTATTCCAACCACCGGTCCCTCCCACCCCGAGAGTGCCGGTTCGACCACGGTCGGCGGCCCGATCCCCCTGCCCGACCCGTTCGACAACGACATCAGCCCCTGGCTGCTTCGCCGGCTCGACCTGGCCACGGCACTCGCCACGCAGCTACGCGACGACGCAGCGCGCATTCTTCAACCTCTGAACGAGACAACAGAACAAGCGAAGACGACTCCCGCCTGATGACCAAAGAGATACTTGCCCACCCCTGGTTCGGCACCTGGCTTGCCGCCCTGATCGCAGTCCCCCTCTCTCTTCTCGCGCACCGCATCGTCGGCATGGTGCTCAGGCGGATCACCCGCCCCGCACCGGCCATCCATGCGATGGTGGTCAACTGCAGGGCGCCCGCCCGGCTCGTGTTCCCGCTGGTGGCACTCACCATGGTGTGGCAGGGCGCGCCGGACGACCTGCGCTTCATCGGCAACGTGCGCCACTTCACCGGGCTGCTGCTCATTGCCGCCACCACCTGGCTGGCAGTGAAGGCCATCAGCGGCTTCGCGGAAGGCGTGCTGGCGCAGCATCCTTCCGACGTCGCCGACAACCTGCAGGCCCGCCGCGTGCTCACCCAGACGCGCGTGCTCGCGCGCACCGCGATGACCGTGGTGGTCGTGGCGGGCGGCGCGATGATGCTCATGACCTTCCCGGGCGCGCGCCAGGTGGGCGCAAGCCTGCTGGCCTCTGCCGGCGTGATCGGCATCGTGGCCGGCCTGGCGGCCAAGCCGGTGTTCAGCAACCTCATCGCCGGCCTGCAGATCGCGCTGGCGCAGCCCATCCGCATCGACGACGTGCTGGTGGTCGAAGGCGAATGGGGCCGCGTCGAGGAAATCACCGGCACCTTCGTGGTCGTGAAGATCTGGGACGAGCGCCGCCTGATCCTGCCGCTCACCTACTTCATCGAGAAGCCCTTCCAGAACTGGACGCGGCATTCGGCACAGCTGCTGGGCGCGGTGTTCATCTACGTCGACTACGGCATGCCCCTCGCGCCGCTGCGCGAAGAGGTCGAGCGCATCGTGAAGGCCGCGCCCGAGTGGGACGGCCGCTTCTTCAACCTGCGCGTGACCGACGCCACCGAGCGCACGATGCAGATCCGCGTGCTCTGCACCGCCGCCACCTCGGGCCTGACCTTCGACCTGCGCTGCACCGTGCGCGAAGGCCTCATCGACTTCATGCAGCGCGAATACCCGCAGTTCCTGCCGAAGATGCGCATCACGGCCGACGGGCTGCCCGAGCGCGAGCAGCTGCCGCAGCAACCGCAACCGGGACAGGCCCCGGCCTGACCCTGCCTTGAACAAGCCCGAGCCGGCCCCCGCGCCCGAACGCAAGTCCGCGCTCACGCGAGCGCTGCTCTATGCCTTCGCGGTGCTGTGCCTGGTGCTGGGCCTCATCGGCGTGGTCGTGCCGGGCATGCCGACCACGGTGTTCATCCTGATGGCCGCCTGGGCCGCGGCGCGCAGCTCGCCCCGGCTGCATGCCTGGCTGCTGAACCACCGCCTCTTCGGCCCGCTGCTGCACAACTGGGACAACGGCCGCACCGTGAGCCGGCGCGCCAAGTGGAGCGCGACCGTGACGATGGCGGCTTGCGCCGTGATCGTCTCGTTCACCGCGCACCGCGCGTGGCTCGCCGGCCTGGCCATCGGGTGCATGGCCTGCGTGCTGGCGTGGCTGTGGTCGCGGCCGCTGCCTCCGGTCTAGCGGCGCGGCGGCTTTTCCAGTTCAGGCGCGGCGATGGGGCGCGCAGGAATCGGCACCGACATCACGATCGACGTGCGCGTCTCGCCCAGGTGGTTGATGCTGCTCACGAAGGCTTCCAGGTGCTCGATGTCGCGTGCGGCCACCTTCAGCACGTACGAGTCCTGCCCGGTCACGTGGAAGCATTCGAGCACCTCGCGCCTGCCCTCCAGCAGCTTCAGCAGCCGCGCCTTGTCGGGCTGCGGCGTGGTGATGCCGACGAGCGCCATCACCGTGTAGCCCACATGGCGCGGCGGCACCACGGCGCGATAGCCGGCGAGCACGCCGGCCTCTTCCAACCGCTTCACGCGCTCCGAGGTCGAGGGCACCGACAGGCCGACCTGGCGCGCCAGCGCGGTGAGCGAGGTGCGGGCATCGGCCTGCAGCACTTCGAGGATCTGCCAGTTCTTGCTGTCGATTTCCATGGATTTCAGGCTTCAGCCGATCGATTCGTCTTGAATTTAAGGCGGAAAGCGCATTCCGCCTGAGCTTCGCCATTCTCTTCAGGCCAAGTCGTAAAGACAATTTACGAATGGACTCTACCCTCTTCCTCAAGGCCCTCGTCATCGGCCTCTCCATCGCAGCACCTGTCGGCCCCATCGGCCTGCTCTGCATCCAGCGCACCCTCGCGCACGGCCGAACCATCGGCTTTCTCAGCGGGCTCGGCGCCGCGCTGGCCGACGCGTTCTATGGCGCCATCGGTGCGCTGGGCGTGTCGGCCGTCATCGCCTCGATGGTGGCCGCGCGCGTGCCGCTGGCGCTGGGCGGCGCGGCATTTCTCGCTTGGATGGGCGTGCAGCTTCTTCGCGCGCCGGTCGCCACGCAAGCCCGTCAGGCCGCCGACGCCACCACGCCGCTGAAGGCCACGCTCTCGGTCTTCGTGCTGACGCTCGCGAACCCGATGACGATCCTGTCCTTCGTCGCGGTGTTCGCTTCCATCTCCACCGGCAGCACCACCGGCGGCACCCAGGCCGCGACCATGGTGCTCGGCGTGTTCCTGGGCTCAGCGCTGTGGTGGCTGGGACTGTCGACGATGGTGTCGTCGGTGCGGCACAAGCTCAGCGCGAAGACCATGCAGTGGATCAACCGGCTGTCGGGCGCGATCCTGCTGGCCTTCGCGGTGTATCAGCTGTCGACGCTGCTGCCGCGCTGACCTGGAGCCTCGGGCTTGCGCCGCATCGCCGGAAGCTCCAGGTTCGTGAACGCGCGCAGCACCCACTCGACCGGCCCGTAGACGAAGCGGCCCAGCCACCAGCGGCTCAGCACCAGTTGCGCCGCGAAGATCGCGAAGGCGATGCCGGTGGCGGCCGTCGGCCCCACGGTGCCGATCCAGCGCAGGCCGTAGGCCAGGAAGAGCCATGCGCACACCAGCGACTGCATGAGGTAGTTGGTCAGCGCCATGCGGCCTGCCGGTGCGAGCACGTCTTCGATCACCCGGCCGCGCGGCGACAGCATCAGCAGCACCAAGCCGGCCGCATAGGCTGCCGTGAGGAATGGCGCGGTGAGCAGCGTGGCCGCGAGGCCGTAGAGCTCGCGCACCGGGTTGTCCAGCCGGATCGAAGGAAAGGCGTACACCGCAGCACCCGGCAGTCCGATGACCAGCCCCCAGCGCAGCAGGCGCTTGAACAGCGGCCGATACGCATCGGCATTGGCGAACAGCTCGCGCCGCCCCGCGATGAAGCCCGCGAAGAACATCGCCAGCGCCGTCGGCGCCTGCACCAGCCCGGTGATCCACCAGATCTGCGAGAGCTCGCGCAAGTGCTGCACGATCACGGTGAAGGGCGTCCCGCGATACGCCGCCAGCGCCGCGACGGCATCCGCATAGGCCGTGCGCGTGTCGTTCGACACGCCCGCCTTCACCAGCAGGTAGCCGATGCCCGCCCACAGCAGCGAAGTCGCCAGCACCAGGAACACCGCGGCGCGTGCCATGAACACGTCGCTGCGACGCCGCAGCATCAGCAGCACCGCTCCCAGCACCGCGTAGGTGGTGAGGATGTCGCCGTGGTACAGCACCACCGCATGCACCAGGCCCAGCACCCACAGCCCCACCAGCCGCCGCCCCATGCGCGGCGCGAAAGCCTTGCCGCCGCGCTCGGCCGACTGCATCTGCAGCGTGAAGCTGTAGCCGAAGAGAAAGGAGAACAGCAGGTAGAACTTGGTCTCGAACACCAGCGTGCGCACCAGCAGCGCCGCGCGTTCGAGCACCGACTGCGCCATCGGGTCGGGTATGCCCACCCCGTAGTAAGTAGAGGAGAAGCTCGCGATGTTCACCACGAGGATGCCCAGCAGCGCGAAGCCGCGCAGGGCGTCGACCAGCGACTGGCGCTCGCCGGGCATCGTCTTTTCGCTGCCGCTCATGCCTGCACTCCCTCGATCGCTCGGTGCCTTGCCGCAACGATCTCGCGGATGGCCTCGATCAGCAGCTGCGTGCCTTCGGCCGGCTCGTCGCCACGCCGCATGGTGAGCCCCACCGGCCCTTCGGTGCTGGTGGTGTCGATGGCCAGCCGCTTGAGTTCGCCGCGCTCGACCAGCCCTTCGACAGCCCCCTGCGGCGCGAACCAAACTGCATCGGAGCGCTGAAGCAGCCCCAGCACGAAGCTGGTGTCCGTCGCCTCCACCAGCCGGCCGGGCAGCGCCATGCCCTGCGCGATGAGGAATGCGTCGGCCGTGTGCCGTATCAAGGTGCCCGACACCGGCAGCACCAGCGGATGGCCCGCCAGCGCGTCGAGCGGCGGCTTGCGCCGCGCCGCCAGCGGATGCCCCGGCCGCGCCACCAGCAGCAGCGGCTCACTGTAGAGCTGCTCGAAGGCCAGGTCGGCCATGGCCGAGGCCTGCGCGAGGCGGCCGAGCACGAGGTCGATCTCGCCCTGGCGCAACTGCGTCATCAGCTGGGCGTTGGTGCCGCTCACCACGCGCACACGCAGCGCGGGCTGCGATTCATGCAGCGAGGCCACGGCCTCGGGCAGCAGGTTGGCCACCATGTTCGGCAGCGCGCCGACGGCGACGCGCAACTGGTCGGCCTCCGGCTGGTCCGTGGCCAGGCCCAGCCCTTCGCGCAGACCGCGCAGCGCCGAGACGGCATGGCGCACCAGCACCTCGGCGGCCGGCGTGAGCTCCACGCCGCGCCGGCGGCGCAGCAGCAACTGGCGGCCGACGATCTCTTCCAGCTCGGCGACCGTCTTGGAGACGGCCGGCTGCGTGAGCGACAGCGCCTTGGCCGCGCGCACCAGGTTGCGCTCCTGCGCCACCATCACGAGGCACTGCAGGTGGCGCATCTTCAGGCGCCCAAAGTTCATGTCTGACACGGCGTTTCCTCAGGAGAATGGCAGCTTCAATATAACCAACTGGAATAGCTGGCAGAAGAGCTTTCAGTTGTGCCGCCTCCGCCGCGCACCTAGAGTTGCCCGGACAACGGAGACATGACGACATGACCACCGGTTCGCCCAGCAACTCCTTCGGCGGCACGCGCCGCCGCCTCGCCGCTGCCCTGGCGGCCTGCGCCGCCCTTGCCTTCGGCGCCGCCGCGCCCGTGCAGGCCCTGGCCGCCGACGCACCCTACCCCACAAAGGCGGTGCGGCTGCTCGTCAACTTCCCGGCGGGTGGGCCCATCGACATCCTGGCCCGCGCGCTGGCCGACGCGATGCAGAAGGACCTGAAGCAGCCCTTCATCGTCGACAACCGCCCCGGCGCGGGCGGCAACATCGGCGCCGACCTGGTCGCCAAGAGCCCGGCCGACGGCTACACGGTGCTGCTGGGCATCGACAGCACCTTCACCATCAACCCGCACCTGTACGCCTCGATGCCCTTCGCGGCCAAGGACCTGAAGCCGCTGATGATCTTCAGCTCCTCGGGTCTCGCCTTCGGCGTGGCGCCCGGCGTGAAGGCGAAGACGCTGCCCGATTTCATTGCGCAGGCCAAGACCGAGCCCGCCACCTTCAGCTCGGCCGGCAACGGCAGCCCGGGCCACATCGCCGCCGAAATCTTCGCCAGCGACACCGGCGCGAAGATCACGCACGTGCCCTACAAGGGCAACGCGCCCGCCGTGCTGGCGCTGATGGGCGACGAGGTGCAGGCCGGCATCCTCGCCACGCCGGGCCTGCTGCCGCAGGTGCAGTCGGGCAAGCTGCGCGCCCTGGCCGTGACCGGCAAGCAGCGCTCGCCGCTGCTGCCCCAGGTGCCGACCGTGGGCGAACTGGGCCTGAAGGGCCTCGAGTTCGAGGTGCTCTATGTCTCGATGCTGCCGGCCGGCACGCCCGAGCCGGTTGCGCAGACCCTGCGCACCGCGCTGCAGAAGGCGATGGCGCTGCCCGAGATCAAGTCGCGCCTGGCGACGCTCGACATGGTGCCGCTCGGAGAAACCGGCGCCGCCGCCAGCGAGCACCTGGCCGCCAACCAGGCGCGCTACGGCCGCATCGTGAAGGCCACCGGCATGAAGGTCGACTGAAAACGGCGGCAGGCAAGGAAGACAGGCACAGGCAGAACAGCTGCGAAGGAAGGGTAATTCCGGTGAATGGTTGATTTGAACAATCGAGCGCGGCCTCTTCAGAATCGTCCGCAACTGCGGATCCCGCGGCCATACTCGATTGCCATCGATAGCCATCGCCTGAACGACGACACAAGGACCTGCCCAACATGCTGCCGACCCCATTCCGCCCCATCACCCGCCGCCTTGCCGGTCTGCTGGCCATCGCCGGCCTCGCAACGGCTTTCGCTACCGGCGCGACGGCCGCCGAGGTGAAGTTCGACACGCCCCTGCGCATCGTGGTGGGCTACGCCCCCGGCGGCGCCACCGACCGCGTGGCGCGCATCGTGGGCGACAAGCTCACCGCCCGCCTGGGCGTGCCCGTGGTGGTCGACAACAAGCCCGGCGCGGGCGGCCGCCTCGCCGCACAGCAGGTGAAGACCACCCCCGCCAGCCAGAACGTGCTGATGCTCGCCAACCCCGCCGTGATGATCGTGGCGCCGCTGGTCTTCAAGGACAACAACTACGACCCCGACCACGACTTCGTGCCCGTGTCGTACGTCAACGACTACAACTTCGCGCTCGCCGTGTCGCCCACCCTGCCCGTGCGCGAGCTGAACCACCTGCTGGCCTGGATGCGCGCCAACCCCAACCAGGCCAACGTGGGCGTGCCGGCCACCGGCAGCCTGCCGCACTTCTTCGGCCTCATGGTGGGAGAGAAGGCCAAGGTGCAGACCCAGGTGATCGGCTACCGCGGCTCGGCCCCGCTGCTGAACGACCTGATCGGCGGACA
This sequence comes from Variovorax atrisoli, assembly GCF_014195185.1. Classification (NCBI taxonomy): domain Bacteria; kingdom Pseudomonadati; phylum Pseudomonadota; class Betaproteobacteria; order Burkholderiales; family Comamonadaceae; genus Variovorax; species Variovorax atrisoli. The sequence continues at coordinate 138,640 of NZ_JACIBG010000003.1, forward strand.
GATCCCGATCGCGGTGGACACCGAAGACGTCGTCGTGCCCCAGCACACCGCGGGCAAGGCGCGCATCCTCGCCATCTCGGGCACCAAGCGCTCGCCCTTCGTGCCCGACGTGCCCACCTTCAAGGAGGCCGGCCTCGACCTCGCCGCCACCGGCTGGAACACCTTCTTCGCGCCGGCCAGCATGCCCAAGGAAAAGGTCGAGCGCCTCGCCGTGGTGATCCGCGAAGTCATGCAGGACGCCGACACCCAGCGCAAGTTCAAGGACTCGGGCATGACGCCCGTGGTGAGCACCCAGGCGCAGACCGCCGCGATGCTCAAGGCCTACCGCGCGCAGTGGGCGCCGGTTGTGCAGAAGTCCGGTTACCAACCTTAAGCAAACCCCCAGTCTTCGCGCACTTCGTGTCGCTTCGCCAACCCCCTTGCAGGGGGCAACACCGGCGGCCTGGCAAAGCCGGTTCCGCGGTGTTCCCCGAACAGACCCCGAGCCTCGAAGGCGCGATCAACTTATGACCAGACCCAACATCATCTTCATCGTGGCCGACGACCTCGGCTATGCCGACCTCGGCTGCTACGGCGGCCGCGACGCGGTGTTCGGCCCCGTCTCGCCCGTGCTCGACGGCCTGGCCGCCAACGGCCTGAAGCTCACCCAGGGCTACTCCAACTCGCCCGTGTGCTCGCCCACGCGCTTCGGCATGATCACCGGCCGCTACCAGTACCGCCTGCGCGGCGCGGCCGAAGAGCCCATCAACAGCCGCAGCCGTGGCAGCACCACCCTGGGCCTGCCCACCGACCACCCCACCCTGCCCTCGCTGCTGAAGGCCAGCGGCTACCAGACCGCCCTCATCGGCAAGTGGCACCTGGGCTACCCGCCCACCTTCGGCCCGCTGCGCTCGGGGTATGACGAATTCTTCGGCCCCATGTCGGGCGGCGTCGACTACTTCACCCACTGCGACTCCACCGGCCGCCACGACCTGTGGTTCGGCGAGGAAGACAAGCAGGAAGACGGCTACCTCACCGACATCCTTTCGAAGCGCGCCGTCGACTACGTCGAGCGCATGGCGGAGCTTCAGAAGAAGAAAGAGAAGAACGAGGACGACACCCCCTTCTTCCTGAGCCTGCACTACACCGCCCCGCACTGGCCCTGGGAAACCCGCGACGACGCGGCCAAGGCCCCCAACATCAAGAACAACCTGTTCGACCTGGCCGGCGGCAACATCCACGTGTATCGCCGCATGATCCATCACATGGACGAAGGCATCGGCTGGATCATGGACGCGCTCAAGAAGCACGGCATGGCCGACAACACCCTGGTGGTGTTCACCAGCGACAACGGCGGCGAACGCTTCTCCGACAACTGGCCGCTGGTCGGCGGCAAGATGGACCTGACCGAAGGCGGCATCCGCGTGCCATGGATCGCCCACTGGCCCGCCGTGATCGCCAAGGGCGGCGAGAGCACCCAGCTGTGCATGACCATGGACTGGTCGGCCACCATGCTCGACGCAGCCGGCGTGGCCGCGCACCCCGACTACCCGCTGGACGGCGTCTCGCTCATGCCCGTGCTGAAGGACGCGAAGCAAACCTTCCGCCGCCCCCTGCACTGGCGCATGAACCATCGCGGACAAGAGGCGCTGCGCGACGGCGACTGGAAGTACCTGAAGGTCGACGGCAACGAGTACCTGTTCAACATCCCCGGCGACGAACGCGAGCGCGCGAACCTGGCGAAGAAGGAGCCGGAGCGGCTGGCTGCGATGCGGGCGGACTGGCAGGCTTGGAATGCGACGATGCCGGCGATTCCGGAGGATGCGACTGTGAGCCTGGGGTATTCGGTCAAGGATATGCCGCAGAGGTGATCGGCGACGGCGGCAGGGCTACCATTCTGCGCTTTGCTCAGAGACGCGGAGCGGCATCTCTGCGGCAAGGGAAGCTGGACCTGCATGCCGACACCATCAACCGAAGAACTGGAGGAGCGCCTTCGCGAACTTGCGAGACGCTCCCCGTGGTTCGCACCCGCCCTGCGCGCGGTGCGTGACCAAGGCCTGGCCTCGTGGTGCATCGGGGCCGGTGCGGTACGCAATCTGGTGTGGGACGCCTTGCACCGCTACTCGACACCCACACCCCTGGCCGACGTGGATGTCGCGTATTTCGACGCGACGGACCTCACTCCCGAGCGCGACACAGAGATTCAACATCGCTTGCGCTCTGCCCTGCCCGGCACGCCTTGGGAAGTCACCAACCAGGCAGCGGTGCATTGCTGGTTCGAGGGGTACTTCGGGCATGCCGTCGAGCCGCTGCGCTCGCTGCACGATGCGGTGGCCTCGTGGCCCGAATACGCCACCTGCGTCGGGCTGACTCTCAATGAAGACGATTCGATCACCGTCATCGCGCCGCACGGCCTCGGCGACCTGTTCGGCTGCGTCGTGCGCCGCAACCCCGCGCGTGTGAGCCTGGACACCTATCGGCAGCGCGTGCTGCAGAAGAACTACGCGTCCCGCTGGCCGAAGGTCAAAGTGGTGGAAGCCTGATCGCGCGGCAGCGCTGAGGGCGGGCGGCCCGCCAGCCGACGACTCTCGCGCGCCAGATGCGGCTGGTCGGCGTAACCGGCCTCGGCAGCCAACTGGGCCAGCGGCGTCGATGGCTCCGCGCGCGCCAACTGCAGGAAGCGCTGGTAGCGCAGCAAGCGCGCCAGGGTTTGCGGGCCGTAGCCGAAGTGCTTCACGAAACGGCGGCGCAGCGTGCGCTCGGGCTGCTGCAGGCGCTCGGAGAGCCAGCGCAGTGGCGAGTCTTCAGGGGCCATGCCGGACTGCAGCAAGCGGAAGGCCTCGGCCATTGCGCCATCGGGCGCGAGATTCGCAGCCGGCTGCGACAGCGCAGCTACCCTGTGCAAGAACTGGGAAGGCGAATCCGCGGCGAGGCATGCCGCCGCGCGCGCACCCCACAGATCGCGCAGAGCAACGCGGCGATCCGCGAGCGCACTCATGTCGATGCCCAGCCACGCGGCAGCTGCACCGGGGCGGAAACGCAGGCCCAGCACTTGCGCGCCGGGCCTCAGTGCTTCGGCATGCGCCTGCCGGTCGGGGCCGGCCACACGCACCACGCCATCGATCCACTGCAGATCGATCGAGCCATCGGGCACCACCAGCAGAGGCCTGCCCACCCCATCAGCGGGCAGCACATGCATCCACTGGCAGGCAAAGATGCCGCGCAAGGAAGGCGGCACCGGGACTTCGGCATAACGGCCGACCTCCTGCGCGAGCGGCGGCGTGGCCGTTTTGTTCAAGTCGGCGGACATGGCGTGGAGCAATCTCGGGGCTTCCATTGAACAACAACTGCGAAGCAGGAGCCACCCGCATGAAAGCCCGTATTTCCGTTCTCACCATCTGCGTAGACGACCTGGAGCGCGCGCTGCGCTTCTACCGCGACGGCCTGGGCCTGGCGACGCCGGGCATCATCGGCCAGGAATTCGAACACGGCGCGGTCGCCTTCTTCGACCTGCAGCCCGGCCTGAAGCTGGCGCTGTGGCCGCGCGACAGCCTGGCGCACGACAGCGGCATCGCGCGCCGCGGCAGCGCCTCGCCCGACTTCACCATCGGCCACAACGTGCACAGCGAAGCCGAAGTGCAGGCCACCATGGCGCAGGCCGAGGCCGCCGGCGCGACCATCGTGAAGCCCGCGCAGAAGACCTTCTGGGGCGGCTTCGCAGGCTACTTCCAGGACCTGGACGGGCATCTGTGGGAAGTGGTCTACAACGAGGCATTCCTGCCGGAAGACTGAAGCGGGTAGGACGCCAGCACCTCATGCCACACAGGCCGCGTCTTCAGCCACGAACGCACGAACAGGAACTCGCGCACCGGCCAGCGAATTGGCGGCATGGCCGGCGCGGTGGCCCCTGATGCCTTGCGGGCGATGGTGATGTGCGGCGCCCAGTCATCGTGGCGGCCCGACAGCCACGGCGCGAGCTGACGCACCACGGCTTGCTGCAACCGGTCGAGCGCAGCGTTCGGCTGCGGGCGCACCACGGCGATGCCGTTGTGCGGCCAGACGCCGGACCAGTCCAGCAGCAGATCGAAGCCCTCTTCCATGCGCAGCTCGCCCAATGCCTGCCGGATGCCTTCGACGGCGGCATCGCCCTGTGGCGAGATGTGGCACAGCGTCATGTGCAACCGGTTCGGTTTGGGCAAGCTGGGCTTGGGCTGCGTGCGCCAGACCCACTGCGCGCGGTGCTCGGCGATGGCGGTCTGTACTGCCTCTTCGGGCTTGAGCCAGGCGTAGAGCATGGGCATTTCCAGGCGCGCGCGGCGTGCGGCGTCGGCGGGGGTGAAGGGGGCGACGGGGGTGACGCACATGGTGTCATTGGACACCGGGCGCCACGGCCCTGTTTACTCATGCCGCATTTCTCATGAATCCCGTGCACCGTAGTCAGTTCATGCACGGCATCCGCGCCGCCGCTGTGGCGCCTTACCCCCTGCACTTGGTGTCCGCAAACTGAGTTAGAACAGCGTGCTTGTGATATCGCTGACCACATTCTTACCGGCTCGATGATCGCTGCTAGTCTTCGGCAGAGTAAACATGTACCGGGAATCGCCGCGGAAAATCGCCTTATAGTGTTTTCCATCTTCAGCGATGGTGAAGCCCAGGCTTGCAAGTGCCCCACGGACTTTTGCATCCATCGAACGATATGTCCTCAATGCCGCCTTTACATCTGCGGCCATTGAGGCTGCCTCGGTACCTTCTGGATTGGCTTCAAGCAAATCCTGTACAACGTGCTGTCTCCGACTTCCGTCTTTCAAGTTGCGCACCGCATCATGCAAAACGGCGACGACTAAGTCTCGAACTTCATTCGGCCAAAGGTCATGCTCTGTACCGAGTTTCAGCAGCCCGGCAGAACTTGAGCCTGCACTTGCGCTCATCCGGCGTAGGTCGGCATTAAGTCGCCTGATTTCTGCATCAGCGTCGCCAAGCCGTTGGTCCTTCGCTTTTATCTCCGCGTCGAAAGCAGTGATGTAGTCGTCTACCGATGCCGATCCGGTGCTGCGGAGACGATCAATCCGTCGACGGGAAATCTGTTCTTGAAGATGGGACCACGTACAACCACTTGAAAGCCGGCGATTTGCGAGTGCAACCCGAAGATCGTCGGAAATGGCTCTCTGCATTGCGCGAGCATCCTGCGAGAAGCGATCCAAGTAGTACGACTTGCGCGCGCTGCTATAAGGCCAATAAACCCCCAGAGCTCCCCCGTAGACATTTCTTCCATCGACCAGCTGCCGCAAGGCGGCTGAAAAAGCTCTTGAAGGTTCAACGACAACGTGGGCGAGGCCAGCGATAAATTTGGCTAAGACGGCTGGATCAACCGCAACTTGCCCCCTGAAGTCCACGCTCAAGTAGACAATCGGCAACCGATTTTTTGCCTCTCCCTTGATAAGCGCTGCCGCAATATGCATGTCGCCATCGCTAAGAAAAAGTGGCTTGTCTCCCACGGGAATCTCGCCATCTGAACCACCGCCCAATGCGGAGAGAGCCTGTTTGATGAAGTAAGGCTTCTTGGGCACAGGTAGACGCACGGCTGTGCCCAATGCTTCGCACGACACCTGCAGACTAAAGAGTGTTTCTGTCGCGTCCTTTCTTGCCACTATGGAGGTGACCCATTCAAGTTCTCCCTCCATCCGACGGTACTGAAGACCTGCTATTTCCTGACCATCAGCTGAAACTGAACCTAGAACGGCTGTCTCATGCCCTACACGAACCTCCCGAACATCATCGACGGGAAGAGACTCCAGATCTTCGTCAGGCAGTGACGAATGTGGACTACCTGCCAACCATTCGCAAGCGAGGTGCAATACGTCGGCAGTCGTGTTCTTGGGATCGAGCGGAAACTCTGTTGAGAATGTGATCATTGCTCGGTTAACTCGTTTGACATGGCCAACAAAGAAAATCTGTAGCGTTTTCGAGCGCTAGCTGCAATGACCACCTAGGTCGTAGCCTCGCGCCGGGCCTCCCAAGTTGCCAGAAGAAATACCGCCAAGGCACCAGCCAGATTGACAGCAAGTTCGGCGTGTCTCGCGGCCGGCTTGACACCAACTTTTCCTCTGCCGTGAGAATCGCTAAGACGATTTCGAAGTGCACCAAGGCCCTCTACTACCGAAGTGCAGCCACCCAATATCTGCTTAAAAACTTGCTCGGTATGCTGAGTTGGGGCGAGGCTGAGTTTCTCTGCGGTTTGCTTATAGAGCTTGCTGATATCTGGGCTGTCGTCGTGTTTGACTTCGGCCTCTTCGAGAATGTGCTTACAAACTGACTCCAGCAGCGTGCGGGCCATCGTGATCGCACCTTCTGGATCCGATGAACGACGATCTAGTGCTTTGGACCAAGCGGCCTGCACATTGGCAGAATCAAACCGCTCAATCGCGACTGTGACAATTTGGTCTGAAGGCGTAATAGAACCACGCTCTAGCAATTCCAACATTGGGCGAAACTCGTCCCACAGGTAAGTCCTTCGCTCTGCATAGGTTCCGTACTTGCTTTTGATGAATTGCCAAAACTGCCCCAAGCTGCGAGACGTCCGGAGGAATCGAGGAGCAACCGGCTCAAGCGCGGCTTGTGCGAGCACGACTTGGCGAAGCCGCGTGTATTCGGCCTCGTCTTCCTGCCCCCCAGTTGCATGAGACACCAGAAGGCCTTGCAGGGATTCGACCTGTTCGAAAAGCTCATTCACTTTTTCTGCAACCTATCGTAGGGGAAACCGCACAGGCGCGTAGGGTCTAGGTCGGCCAGGCGAGACGGCAGGGAACGGCTTTCCAAGGCATCTTCGGCTTCCCATACCCCTGGGGTACTCCCAGCGCTACGGTAGCGGGGGTGAAAGGTGATGGGCATCCCCACTTTGTGGGATGCCCAGCCGATGCCGAGGAAGAGGGCAGAGTCCGCCCTACACCCGCCTACTCACCTCCAACAACATCTCCGCCTCCCGAGCCAGATCCGCAGCAATCCAGAGCATGTGATCCCGATGCTTCTCCCCCGCCTCCTCAAACCACCCATTGCCGTCGCCATAACAGCACCACAGCAGCGAGTTCAGCTGCGAGAGTTTGATTTCGAGTAGTTCCCTTGCCTCGTCGGGCGTCGGGGTGGGCGCCGTGGGCTTGGTGGTGGTGCCGCGCGTGTTGTTGGTGGTGGTGCTGCTGTTGCTGCTGCCGCTGCGGCGGGAAGATTGGGGCGTAGAACGCCCGGCCATAATTCGCTTAGCCATTTGGTGTGCTCTCCTTCCAAGGTAATGCACGTCATGTGGTCAGACGGTCAGGGTGTTCACGCACCCTGGCCGTCGCCTTTTGTGCCTCACGTTCGCACCAGTGTCCCGAGGAGCACCGGCAACCCGCCGTGAGGCGGGCGGTTCATCAGGTCAGTGGGTCAACTGGTTGGGGAAGCTCCTTTCACGATCGGTGGTCGTCGCCCACAAGGAGGGGCGTCTTGCGACAGGGGCATTCACTTTAGAGAAGCGAAGCCGCGCAAGAGAAAAGATTTCGTCGAGAAATTCTCGAATCGGCGAGATATCTGCCGGGGCGCTGCAGCGGGACACAAAGCTCTGACAGTTGGAGGCTGAAGGCGGCCTCGTTCGCTGGTCAACACGGCCCTTGATCACTATCGTCGCGGGCATGAGCAAACTGGAATGGATTGAAGTGCCAGGCGCATCGCTTGCTGTCGAGCATCAGGCAGACGCCAGCGCCACCGGCATGCCTGTTCTCTTTCTGCACGCCAACGTTGCGGACCGGCGCATGTGGCACGATCAATGGAGCGCACTGGCGCCGGCGCACCCGGTAGCGAGCTACGACCGGCGGGGCTTCGGCGATTCGCGCACGCTGCACCCCACGCCTCATTCCAACGTGGCCGATCTCTGGGCGGTGATGGATTCGCTGGGCTACCGCAAGGCGGTGCTGGTCGGCTGCTCGCTGGGAGGCCGTGTTGCCATCGATGCGGCATTGGCGCGGCCCGACCGGGTGAGCGGGCTCGTCGTTGTTGCACCGGGCGTGAGCGGCGCGCCCGCCCCGCAGCATGGCGAGCCGGTGAAGGCGATCATGGACGCGATCAGCGCTGCCGAGGCGCTGGGCGATCTGGATGCGAAGAACGAGCTTCGCGCGCGCCTGTGGCTGGACGGCCCCTCGAGCCCGGAAGGGCGAGTGAGAGGCGACGCTCGCCAGCTCTTCCTGTCGATGAACGACAAGGCCCTGCATGCCGCCAACCCCGGTGCGGCAACCGAGGAGCCTTCAGCCTGGGAACGCGTGGAAGCGATCCAGGCACGCACGCTCGTGCTGTGGGGCGATCTCGACCTTCCGCTTCTGCAGGAGCGATGCAGCGTGCTGGCGCAGCGCATACCCGGGGCCGAGAGCTTCGTGCTTCAGGGCACTGCGCACCTGCCTGCGCTCGAGGCGCCGCAGCGGTTCAACTCGGTTCTGCAGCGGTATCTCGAAGGCTTGTGAGCAGCTGGCCTGCAGGCGCTATCGAGACAGGGCCAGAGACCATGCGCTGTTCCCCCCGGTTGCGACCGTCGGCACGGCCATGGGAGTCAGAGCCCCCGTATTCGCATCGATGGTGTAGGCAGAGATGTCTTTGGAATTGGTGTTCGTGACGTAGGCAAAGCGGCCCTTGGGGTCCAGGGCGATGGCGCCGGGCGAAACCCGTGCGGCCACCTTCGGAATGGTCATCGGCGTCAAGGTGCCGGTGCTGGAGTCGATGTTGTAGGCCGAGACAGTGCCTTCGATCGTATTCGCCACATAGGCAAAGCGGCCGGTGGAATCCACGGCGACAGCTCGGGGAAGCGTCCCGGTGGCGGACGTTGCCAACGGAGTCAGGACGCCGGAGCCTGCATCGATGGAATAGGCCGACACGGTGTTGTCGCCCGAGTTCGTCACGTACACGAACCGGCCCAGGGGATCCAGGGCAATTGCGCTGGGGGAGTTCCCTGTGGTCACCGTCGGCACTGGCAGCGGGCTCAAGGCGCCGGAGTTTTCATCGATGGAGAAGGCCGACAAGGTGTTGTTGCCTTGATTCGTCACGTAGGCAAAACGGCCCATGGAGTCCAGGGCAATGGCGCTGGGAATGAACCCCACTGCCACCTGCGGCACGGCCATCGGGGTCAGGTTGCCGGTGCCGGCATCGATGACGTAGCCCGACACCCTGTCGATACCCTGATTCACCACGTAGACAAAGCGGCCCGTGGGGTCCGCGACGATGGACAGGGGCGCAGAACCTGTGGCAACGGTTGCGACCGGAGACAGGAAGCCGGTGCCTGCGCCAATGGAATAGGCCCCCACGGTGTTGTCGCCTCGATTCGCCACGTAGGCAAAGCGGCCCGCGGGGTCCGCGACGATGCCGCTTGGGGTGCTGCCTGTGCCCGACATGGGCGCGGCCATCGATCCCAACACGCCGGTGCTGGTGTCGACGGTGTAGGGAAAGAGGTTGTTGGACCCTGCATTCGTCGCATAGGCGTAGCGCACCGGGGGCGCGGCACAGACCACGTCCACGTTGACGACGGCCGTATTCGCCACAGTGCCGGTGCCATTGCTGACGGTGCAGACTCTGGTCAGGATTCTGGACTGGCTCTTGACTGTGACCGCATAGCCCGCGCCGCTGGCCAGTTGGGTGGCGAAGCTGAAGCTGCCGTTGGCTGCGATGCTCAGGTCGTCGCCAGCGTTGTTCTGCAGCACCAGGCCCGTGCCCAGCAAGCCACTGACCGTGCCGCTAACCTTGTAGGTGGGCGCAGGGCCTGTGGGCGGGGGTACGGGTGGCGGTGCTTCAGGCGATGAGGAAGGAGCCGGAGCGGGTGCCGGGGCAGTCGTTGCCACCGGGAAGGCCGGAACAAAGCCACCGCCGTTTCCACCCCCACCGCAGGCGGCCACGCCGACGATCAACAAGCCGCCCAGCGCGGCACGGCTCACGCGGGCCGGCCGAGAACTCCACAAGGACTGCACGCTATCCACCGACATGGGCAAAAAGCACCGGCGCTGATTGAAAGAGCCACGAGACGGGAGAGGTGCGAACATGTATGTGATCTGCTTGGAACGCCGGAACTTGCACGAGGCGTTTCCAAGTGTGTCGAGCCTCCACCAATTGCGCCATACCCGAAAACTGGTAGACGGCCCTCGAATAGGAGCCGGCCTGCCTTGGTGAAATGCTTGGATGGGTCTATTTGTAGTGGAGCAGCGAATTCAAGGCCGCATCGCATTTGGCCCTGACTTCAAATATTGCCTGCGTCTGGGTTTTCGTTTTCTTCTTCTGCCTGACGAAAGAGATTGCGGCATGCATTGCAGCCTGGTATCGGGCCAGGAACTCCTCGGACTCGTTCTCGGGCGGCGATGCCATGTAGGCGCAGAACTCTCGATCTGAGATGAATCTGTCGAGCGGTGTTGGCGGTGTTGCAGTTGCCGACGACGCAACCGAAGTCCAGAAAAGTCCGCCGCACAGGATCACCGTTTTATTGATCATTCACCACCGCCTAGATGAAGCAGCCCAGCTGCAAGATTTCGCGAGGAATGCTATTTGACGTGTGTCGGCGAGGGCAAACAAATAGTCCTTATGGGGCGCATAACGACTCTTGATCGAGCCTCCATCGCGGCTCATTTCAGTGGTCTTTGGCTCACGTAAACTGATCTTTCATGGATCAGCAGCCTGCTGCCGGGGAAGAAAGACAAATGCAACGGGACGACCAATCAACCCCGGCACCACGCCCAGGTGCAGATGACGAGCTTGCGGATTGCAAAGGCATGCTCAGGGGCCGCTTGCTCGCGCCCGAGTTGCTGCGCGCTTTGGTCGCGGTGGTCGAGTGCAACGGCTACACGCCCGCGGCCCGCTACCTGCATCGCACTCAGGCCGCGATCAGCCAGCAGATCGCGCGTCTGGAAGACTGCATCGGCTTCGACCTGTTCGAGAAGCCCAAGCGTCAACTGCAGCTGACGGAACAAGGCAAGGTGCTGCTCGACTACGCGCGTCGCCTGCTGGCCCTGAACAGCGAGGCCATGGAAAAGCTGCGGCCCGGAGTCGTCAGCGGCAAAGTCCGGATGGGCGCGACGAACTTCTACGCCACCAGGGTGCTTCCTTCGCTGCTGGCCGAGTTCTCCGAGATCTATCCGGCCATTCACATCGACCTGCAAGTCGGCGTGGCAGACGAGATGCAGCGAAAGCTCGGGCCTGCGTTCGATCTCACGATCAACGCCTTCCGCGGAGGCGAAGGAAACGGCGTGCTGCTGCGCAAGGACCCGGTGGTCTGGGCGGTTTCGAGGAAGGCGGCGCCACACCTCAAGCACCCCGTCCCGCTGGCGTTGCTTCCGCAGGGCTCGCTTCTCAGGCGATGGGCGGAAGAGACGCTGACGGCCGCCGGCAAGCGCTGGGTGGTCTTGCAGGAGAGTTCGAGCGTGGAAGTGCTGAGGGCTTCCGTGCTGGCCGGCCTGGCAGTCGGCGTTTTTCAGGAAGCGACGATCAGCGAGGCGGCCGAACTACGCAGCCTGGGACCGGACGATGGCTTTCCCGCACTGCCCTCTTCCGAAATGTGGCTGGAGCGAGCGGATCGTGAATTGCCACGAGCGGCTAAGTGCCTTTACGAGTTCTTGCTGGAGCAGTTGCCTCGATGGGAGTAGCCGGGCTTCTCCCCCACCTCCTCGGACCAACCGTTGCTGTCGCCATGACAGCACCACAGCAGCGAGTTCAGCTGTGCCCGTAAGGCCTGCACGTCGGACTCGAATGACGCTCGCTTTTTGACACGGGGCTAGGTGGCACTGCACGACCTCTCGAAGGCCTCGCGTGTTTGAACCATATAAACAGCGGGACCGTCAGGCGTGGTGACTACCTTTTGCTGAACAAACCCCGCCTTCTCGTAGCAACGGATGGCCCTGTGGTTGTGGGGCGCGGGGTCGGTTTGAATCTTTGTCACTGTCGGGTCCGAGAAGAGCATGCTCGTAAGGGCACGGACGAGCATTGTTCCCAGCCCCTTGCTCAATTGCGCCGGGTCAGCCAGAGACTGATCAATCCCGCGAACTCCAGGATCAGTTTCGTCGGCCCACCATCCATCACCACTTCGAAGGGCGACATACGACTGGGCGTAGCCAATGGGTTCGTCTCCCAGCATCGCGATGTAGGCAGTGACGGACGCTTCAGATAAAACTCTTGGCATGTAGTGCCGAAGTACCTCGTCGAGAGTCGGGCGTTCGTCCTCTCCACCCCACCACTCGACAATATGAGGCCGATTCAGCCATTCGTGCAGCATCGGCAGGTCACGCTCGGTCATCAAGCGCAGAGTGACTTTGGAGTCGCTGGCGTGCATGGAATCCTGGTTCGTCAGTTGAAGGCTCCGTTAGGAAGGTGAGGCCTAGTCCGAATCCTTGGCTGCACTGCGCCAGGGCGCGAAGAATGCCGCGCGGTCCTGGCACGATCATGCGCGCAAACCCACTGCTCGCACAGCGCGCATCGACGGGCTTCCCTATCGGAAATTTGCACAACGGAATGCGAATTCCGAGCAGGGCCGATGACCGCGGGTACGTGAGTAGCGCGACGCATTGCCGCGCACCGTTGAATCAGGAAGGATCGAACCCCGGCGCCGACGTGATCTCGGTCGGCTTGTAGATCTTGTGCTGCGCCACCCCGCTGCCCGCATCGGTCACCACCAGCAGGCGCCACAGCGGCTCGCGCTTGGAGCAGTCGCTTTCTTCCTTGCTGAGCTTGAAGCTGGGCACGCCGGGCGCTGTGCCCTTGACGGTCACGCGCAGCAGGGTCTGGCCCTTGGCGTTCGACACCTCGAGGTCGAAGCCCTTGCCGGTCATGTTCTCGGCCTTGTAGCCGTAGCCGGTGAAGTGCTTCACCACGTATTCGAGGGCGGCGGCCTGCACGGCCTGGGGCGTGGCTTTTTCGTCGTCGGCGGCCTTGGCGGCGGCGGAGAGTTTCTGCGGCACGTTGCCGCGTTCGCGGGCGGTCTGCACTTCGGCTTCGCTGGGCGACCAGCCGCGCGGGCCGCGCACGAGCACGGCCAACTTGTGGTCGGGCTCCCAGCTGGCGACGTGCCATTCGTCGTCGTCGCGCACGCGGGTCGACACCTTGGCGTCCTTGTTGCTCTCGACTTCGAGGATCGCGATGCGGTTGGTCTGCAGCAAGGCGCGGAAGCCGTTGCCGGCGTCGTGGCTGCGCTTGAGCAGCGCGAGCCTGTCCTTGGCGCGCTGAACCTGCTGGGCGCTGCGCTCGCCGCCGCCGGCGCGGTGGTGGACGTCGAGCGATTCGAGGTAGAACCAGCGGCCGTTGGCGGCCACGTTGACCCATTCGGCCCAGATGGTGGCGATGACGTTGTCGCCGGTGGCGAGCCATGCGTGCTCGAATGGCTTGTCGCGCGCGTCGAACACACCCATCTTGGCGACGATCTCGACCGGCGTGAGCCGCGGTCCCGAGAGCCGCATCTCGTCGATCACAGTGAGTACGCGGGGGTCGACTTCCTTGTCCATTCAGTGGAATTCTGCTGAGTTTGAGGGGGTGGGGAGTATGCCGCATCGCCCGGCGCAGACGCCCGGGCTCGGGCAATCGTATGGCACGATCGAAGGATGAACGAGCCCTCCCGCCGCATACCGTATCGCACCTGGCCGGGGGCGCTGGCGGTGCTGCTCGCGATTGCCGCCTACGTGGGCGGCCTCACCCTCTGGGACCGCCACACCCCGGGCAACCGGCCGCTGCCGCCGGGCGAGACGGTGGAGGCGGGCCAGGCCCGGTTCGTGCCGGCCGAGGGATGGGAGATGGACGTCTCTCGCTCCAGGGCGGGCCAGTCGCTGATGCTCTTCAAGGGCGGCCACAAGTTCCTGGTGAGCACCTTCCCATGGGCGGGCGGCCCCGACGGCCCGCTGGTGCGCCAGCAGCGGCTGATGGAGCGCGGCCAGCGCCTGCAGGTCGACGGCGACGTGTCGGACTTCATCACCTCCTGGGGCCTGCAGGGCAAGACCTTCGCCTACTACGGCTCGAAGCTGGCGGGCCGCTTCTGGCAGGTGGTGGACGTGCGGCGCAAGTCGCTGGTGCAGATCGACTTCTGGGGCTCCGACGACGGCATGGACGAGGCGCTGCAGGAGGCGCGCTCGATGCTCGACTCGATGGACCTGGAGGCGCCGCAATGAACATGCCGGTGTTCGACCAGGGTGGCCAGGAGGCCCCGAGCGGGCAGCAGGTGACCGAAGTGGCCGGCTGGCCCGTGGGCACCGATTCCTTCTTCCAGCCGCGGCGCGCAGCCTTCTGGGTGCTGGCAGCGCTGATATTGAACGGGCTGTTCTACACGGGCTACATGTTCTGGCTGGGCGTGCGGGTGGTGCCGGTCACGGCCTTCCTGGGACTGACGGTGTGGGGCATCTACACGATGCTTTTCGTGCAGGCGTTCCGCACGCTCGACCTGCTGGAGCAGCACCCGACGGAGGCCTACGTGCTGGCCTTCGCATGGGGCGGCATGGGCGCGGTGTACTTCGCGGCGCCGGCCAACGTGGCCATCCAGAGCCTGTGCGCCAAGCTGGTGTCGCCGGAGTTCGTCGCGACCTGGGGGGCGGCGGTGGCGGGGCCGGTGACGGAAGAGTTCCTGAAGCTCGCGGGCGTGATCCTGATGGTGCTGGTGGCGCGCAACCAGTTCCAGACGTACCTGTCGGTGCTGATCGTCGGCGCGATGGTGGGGCTGGGCTTCCAGGTGGTCGAGAACCTGAGCTACACAGTGAAGTCGGCGGTGCACTTTCCGCTGGAGAACCAGGTCTACCCGGTGCTGCTGAACCTGTTCACGCGCGGGCTGCTCGCCGGGCTGTGGAGCCATGCGGCGTACACGACGATCGCGTCTTTCGGCATCGCCTGGTTCCTGCTGCAACCGCGGCGGCCGATGGCGGCGCGCATCGCGGTGGCGGTGCTGTGCTTCCTGCTCGCGTGGGGCATGCACTTCATCTGGAACTCGCCCTTGCTCGAAGACCTGTTCGACGGCGGCTACGCGGAGATGGCGGTGATGCTCGTCATCAAGGGCCTGCCCGCGGTCATCGTGGCCGCCCTCTTCTGGCACGTGGCGGCGCGCGAGAACGGCACCTACCTGCACGCGCTGGCAGCCTGGTTCGTACCCGAGCGCGACCTGATCCAGGACGACGAATGGGTGCGGCTGGGCGCGCCGATGCAGCGCTACAAGGTGCGCCGCGAAATGGGCTGGACCTACGGCTGGCGCGCGAGGCGCCTGAAGACGCATCTGCAGCGCGAGCAGCTGCGGCTGATCCGCAAGGCCGCCACCTACGGGCGAGGGCCGCAGACGCTGAAGCACGAAACGGCCGTGAGGCGCCTGCGCGCCAAGCTCGACCCGATCATCGCGGCCCGAACGGCGGCAGGCACCACGGCGGGAACCTGAGGCGTTGGTTTCTCGCGATGCCGGGGCAACCCTGCTCCGAATTGTGAAAAAAGATTGCTAAAGTCGTACGCGTCATGCGACGACAACAACAAGAAATGCTTGGACTGCGCCTGCTGGCGCTGCTGGTGCTCGTGTTGCTGGGCACCGGCTGGAGCTTCCGCGCACATGCCGTCACGCTCATCGAACAGGCGCAGCTCACGCTGACCCTGCATGGCCCTCATTCCCCCGCCCAGCCGCCGGAGCCGCACGCAGTGCAGCTGCCCTACAACTGGGACCAGCGGCAAGGCGCGGTCGACGGCGAGGCTGCGTTCTCGTTCGATGTTCCCGTCACCGACGCGAGCGTGCCGCAGGCGCTCTTCGTGCCGCGCATCGGCAACAGCTTCAGGGTGCTGGTCGACGGCCACGAGCTGGCCCGCTTCGGCACCTTTCCGCCGGGGCCTTACGACGATGCCTCCTTCACCCCGCAATACTTCGCGCTGCCGGCCTCCTCGGCTGCGGTGCGGCGCGTGGAGATCGTCGTCGCCGCGCAGGCCGCACGCCAGGGCGGGCTCTCGCCGGTAGTGGCGGGCACGGAGGCCGAGCTCCAGCCGATGTATGAGAACGCGCTGTTCTGGCAGATCAGCGGCGGGCGCTTCATCGCCATCGTGAGCGGCGTGCTCGGGGCGCTGTCGCTGCTGGTGTGGCTGCGGCAGCGCGAATCGCTGTACCTCTACTACGGGCTGGGCGAGCTCTTCTGGTCGGTGCAGACGGCGCGGGTGCTCTTCACGCATGCGCCGCTGCCCTGGCCTTGGTGGGGCGTGGTACCGCTGGCGGCGTTCCAGGCGGCAGTGCCGCTGCTTTGCCGCTTCGCGCTGTCGGTGGTGGGCAAGGGTGACACGCGGCTCGCGCGCTTCCTGGGCCTGCTGGCGCTCTTCGCGCCGGTGACGGCCACGCTGGGCATCACGGTGCCGTTGCTGTGGCTGATGCCGGCGTGGAACCTGCTGTGCTTCACGGCGGGCCTGGGCATGGTGGTGATGGTCGTGCGCGTGGCGGTGCGCAGTTCGGTGCTGGAGCACCGCGTGCTGGGCGTTGCGGTGGTGCTGGTGGTGCTCAGCGCCGCGCGTGACAACTGGGTGATGCGCACATCGCCCGACGCCTACGCGGTGGTGCCGTGGATCCGCTTCGCATGGGTGGGCTTCGCGATCTCGCTGGCCTGGGTGATCGCCGAGCGCATGCGCAAGGACGTGCGCGCCGTGGCGCAGATGAACGCATCGCTCGAAGCCGAACTGGCCGAGCGCAACGCGGCACTCGAGGCCGTCTTCGCCCGCGAACGCGAAGGCGAAAAGGCGCGCGGCGCGCTCGAGGAGCGCCAGCGCCTCACGCAGGATCTGCACGACGGCCTCGGCGGCCAGCTCGTCGGCCTGCTGCAGATGGCGCAGCAGCCCGGCACCGCCATGAACGACGTGGCGCTGCACCTGCGCGACGCGGTCGACCAGCTCAAGCTCACGGTGGACGCCATGCACGGCTGCGAAGGCGACGTGGCCTCCGCACTCGGCAGCGTGCGCTACCGCCTCGGCCCCCGCCTGCAGGCCGCCGGCATCGACCTGCGCTGGGACGTGGGCTCCCTGCCCACCATGACGAGCTGGACCGCGCGCGAATCGCACCAGCTGCAAATGCTGCTGTTCGAGGCCTTCGGCAACCTGGTGGCCCATGCGCACGCGACGCAGGCCAGCCTGAGCGCGCGGCTGGTGGAAGGCGCTGCCGAAGACCGCGCGATCGACATCGAGCTGAGCGACAACGGGCGGGGCTTCGATGCGCAGGCCGCGTTCGCAGGCAAGGGCCTGGCGAACATGCGTACCCGGGCCGTGGCGCTGGGAGGAACGTTCACCGTGCGCTCGCAGCCGGGCGAAACCAGCCTGCTGCTGCACCTGCCGGTGCCGGCGGCACCGATGGCACGCAACGAGCCAGCCGCCCCCGGACTGGGTCAGCCCGCGAACGCCACGCTGCGATAGGGGCTGCGCGCGTCGCTCAGCAGCAGGCGGTTGGTGCGCAGCAGGTTCTCTTCGCGCGCGTCCGAGTACTTCCAGATCAATCCGCCCGCGATGTACGCCGCACTCACCTGCGACCAGTTGCCGTACGCCTCGCGCACCTGCCTGGCAAGGCCGCCGGCAAAGCCCGCGAACTCCGCGCGCTCGATGTAGCCGAGCTGCACCGCCCAGCGCGAGAGGCTCGCCAGGCGCACGGCGTCCCAGGCGACAAGGCTGGGCACCTCGGCCTGCGAGACATGGAAGTGCTTGCGCAGTGCCTCGACCCAGCTCGGGCTGCCCGTCATCAGCGCGGCCAGTTCCTGCGTCGACTTGCCGCTGCGCTGGCCCAGCTCGCGGTAGTCCAGGCTCTTGCGCGCCTTGATCTGGAAGAACGCGGGGAAGAAGGCGTCCATGACCATGCGCAGCAGCATCGGCGTCTCCTGCGTGGCCTTGTCGATCGCGCCGACAGCCTCCCACAGCGGCGCGTACGTCGAGCGCTGCCCTTCATCGACCAGCCAGCGCGCGGTCTGCTCGAAGCTCGCCCGGTCGTGCACGCTCCAGACATCGGCGATGCCCTCGCGCAGCACGTCGTCGTCTTTGCCGGTGAGCACCGCATCCACATAGTCGCCGTTGAAGGCCGACAGCGGTGCGCTGAGCGTGACCAGCCACCGCTCTTCACTGGTGAGCCCTTCGGCACCTGCAGCGTTGGCGGTGCCGAAGTGAAGCTCCTGGTTGTCCATCAGCGCATGGCCGAGCGCATCCATCATCCCCATTGGAATCCCTCCTGATTGAAGCGGGCGCGCATCTTGACGCCGGGTCGGCGCGAGTCGCACTCCGCAGCCCAAAAAGGGGCGATGCTACACAGAACGACCGCCAGGAACTCTGACGAATTCTTCACTCGCGGCCGCGTGAAGATGCCCGGGTTCGAAGCGCGAGAACTTTCGCATTCGCAACCGGCAGATGCATTTCGAGCGTTCGACATGCAGGAAAGTCAGGCCTCGGTCAGGCGTGCCAGCGGGCTTTTTCGCCTGTTTTTCCGCTCTCGTCTTCGAGCCGCGTTCAACCCACTTCTCCTAATTCGCCGCTAAGTCTTTTGCCTTTTGACTGACACAGGGCAAACCTAGATTCACCCGCGATACGCAGTGGCGAGGGAGACGAACGGCAACGGCCATCGGCCGTGGAGTCGCCTCATCCAGCTGCTGTGCAAGTGTTCCCCTCCACGCTCGAAAGCAGAAATTGAAAGCCACTCCAAAAATCAGATCCGGCTTGCTCTACCCCACCCTCACCGCACTCGCCGCCTCGCTGCTGGCCGCGTGCGGTGGTGGCGGCGGTGGCTCGGGCCCTGTCGCCTTCCTGCCGCCGCCCACCACGAGCCAGCCGCCCGCGAGCTCCGGCAACACCACGTTCAGCGGCGTGCTCACGGCCACGGCCTTCAAGGCGGGCAGCAGCACCGACCCCGTGATCGCCGCCGGCTACTACGCGGGCGCCACGGTCTGCGTCGACAGCAACGGCAACGGCCGCTGCGACAGCGGCGAGCCTGCCGCAGTGACCGACGCCAGCGGCAAGTTCAGCCTGTCGCTGAGCGGCCCCTCGGCGCTCATCGCCGACATCGGCACCAGCGCAAAGAACACCGCCACCGGCGCCAGCGTGCCCACGCGCGAAGTGCTGCGCGTGACGCTCGACCAGGTGAAGGAACAAGGCACCGCGGTGGTGGTCAGCCCGCTGTCGTCCGAAGTGGCGCGCCTGATCGAGGCCAACGGCACGAGCTATGCGGTCGAGAAGCAGAATCTGGCAGCTCGCCTGGGCGTGTCGGCCGATGCCGTGCTGGGTGACGTCAACGCCGCGGCGGGCAGCACGCAGACGGCGATGCTGGCCGAGTCGAACGCGCTGAACAACCGCTTCGCCTACGCCACCACCAAGCTCGACCGCGGCGACATGTACCCCGACGCCCTCGCCAACCCCGGTGGCGATCCGCGCCTGAGCAGCCTGGTCGGCGTGACAGCCGCCACCGCCGGCGCCGTGGACACCCGCAAGAAGATCACCTTCCTGCAGTCGCAGCAGGCCGCCTTCAACCTGGAAGGCATTCCGCGCTACGACAACATCTTCATCGTGATGCTGGAGAACAAGGCCACGTCGTCGATCCTGAACTCGGCCTACGCGCCCAAGATCAACGGCTACCTGAAGGCCGGCAACCAGCTCGTGAGCTACTACGCCACCGGCAACCCCAGCGAGCCGAACTACACGGCACTGGGCGGCGCCGACGACTGGGGCATCACCGACGACAGCCAGTGGAACTGCGACGCCACCGGCGCCAACGCAGTGCAGGACCTGCCCGTGCCGGACAACACACAGCCGGGCCTCGCCAAGTCGCCGTTCGCGGCCACCTGCACGCAGAAGGGGACCAACCACAACATCGTGGGCAAGCCGAACCTCTTCAACGCCATGACCAGCGCCGGCCTGACATGGCGCACCTACAGCGAGTCGATGAACCCGGGACAGGACTTCCGCACCGACAGCGTGGCCGACACCGCCGTCACCGCCAAGGACAACGTGTACGCCCCGGGCACGCTCGGCGGCAACGCCGCGGCCATCGGCGACCCCAACCTCGTGCTGCCGCTGCCGGGTGGCCTGTACAAGACCAAGCACCACCCGGGGATGGCCTACCAGAACGTGCGCAGCGCGCCGGAGTGGAAGTACAGCAACCGCACCATGGGCGGCGGCCAGTGGGACGCGGCGCTGAAGAACAGCAGCGACTACGCCATTCCCGCGAACTACGACTACGACCAGCTCGGCACCGACCTGGCCAGCGGCAACGTGGGCAACCTGAACTTCCTGGTGCCCGACCAGTGCGACGACATGCACGGCATCAGCGTGAAGGGCACGAGCGGCGGCACTGCCGGCACCGCCAGCGATTGCAGCAGCGTGGCGAACAACGTGTCGAACACGGCCGTCTCGCCGATCATCACGCGCGGCGACAACTACGTGGACTACACGGTCAAGCGCATCCAGGCATCGCCGCTGTGGAAGAACACGCAGAAGCGCGTGGCCATCGTGCTGATGTTCGACGAGGGCAATGCGACCAGCGGCTTCAACTCCTGCTGCGGCTGGAACGTGGCGAACAGCGCCGTGGCCAACCCGATCCGGCAGAACGCCGACGGCACGTGGTCCGTCGATGCGACGATCACCAACTACACCAACGGCAACCGCGGCCACGGCGAGAGCATCTTCGGCATCCTCACCAACCAGCCCAATGCACCCAAGGGCGTGTCCGACAGCGATGCCTACAGCCACTTCTCGTTCGTGCGCACGCTGCAGGACATGTTCCAGCTGGCGGACCCGGTCAACGACGCTTCGTACATGAACCGTTCGAAGTACACCGAGGCCTTCATCGCCCAGAACATCGTGAACCTGCCCGAGTACGCCGGCAGCGCCGACACCCACTTCGACAGCGTGCGCCCGATCAATCACGCCTTCGTGATCCCGGCCGGCTACACGCAGAAGCAGTCGGCTGACGTGGCGACCACGGCGCAGGTCGGACCCGATGCGAACCAGTTGAACGTCTGGTCTCTGAAGCAATGAGCGAGGAACGCCGTTTCGGCCCGAAAGGGCCGGCGGTGACGCGCACCGGACGGCTCGCGCTGGCGGCGCTGGCCGTGGCCGGCCTGGCCGGCGCGGTGCTCGTCGCCTGCGGCGGCGGAAACGGAGGCGGCGGCTCGGCCGTCGCGCTGCCTCCGGCATCCGCTCCGGCCCCGGCGGCGAGCTCACCGGCCGCCGCTGCTGCGTCCACTCCCGCCAGCACGCTGAGTCTCGCGGCGCAGGTGGGCCAGAAGATGTTCTTCGACAAGAACCTCTCCGGCTCGGGCGCGATGTCGTGTGCGAGCTGCCACGACCCCGCCCACGCCTACGCGCCGGCCAACGACCTGTCGGTGCAACTCGGCGGCGTGCACATGGACAAGGCCGGCCTGCGCGCGGTGCCATCGCTGCGCTACAAGGACATCACCCCGGCCTATGCCGATCTGCTGGACAACCCCGACGGCATCAGCGTGCCGGGCCCCGGCGGCGGCTTCGCATGGGACGGCCGGGCCGACACGCTGGCCGCGCAGGCGCGCATTCCGCTGCTCGATCCGCTGGAGATGGCCAACGCCAGCAGCGCCGACGTGGTGAAGAAACTCCAGGCCGCCGACTACGCCCCGCTCATCGCCAAGGCCTTCGGCGAGAAAGTGTTCGACGACAGCGACGCCGCCTTCGCGAAGGCGCTGCAGGCCTTGCAGGCCTATCAGCTGGAAGACAGGAGCTTCCACCCGTACAGCAGCAAGTTCGACCTCTATGCGGCCAACAAGATCGGCGGCAACCTCACGCCCGCCGAAACGCGCGGGCTCAAGGTGTTCACCAATCCGGCGACGGGCAACTGCGCCTCGTGTCACTACCAGGGCGCAGGACTGAACGGCAGCTCGGCGCTTTTCACGGACTTCTCGTACGAAGCCATCGGCGTGCCGCGCAACGCGAACATTCCGGCCAACAACGACCTGAAGTATTTCGACATGGGTGTGTGCGGCCCTCTGCGTACAGACCACGCACCCGCGGCACCCAACGCGGCGAACAGCTTCTGCGGCATGTTCAAGGCGCCGACCATGCGCAACGTGGCGACGCGGCAGGCCTTCTTCCACAACGGCGTGATGCATTCGCTGGAGCAGGTCATCCGCTTCTACAACACGCGCGACACGCGGCCCGAGCTCTGGTATCCCACCGTCGGCGGAACGCCCAAGGAGAAGAACGACGCGGACTTTCCGGCCTACGGCCTCATCACCACGCAGTACACGGGCGGCAAGGTGAAGAAGTTCGACGACCTGCCGCCAGCCTACGTGCCGAACATCGACACGCAGCTGCCGATGGACGGCCGCGCCGCCGGCTCGGCGCCACCCATGTCCGAGCAGGACATCGCGGACCTCATCTGCTTCCTGAACACCCTCAGCGACGCCGACACCAAGCCGGCCACGCCCGTCAAGCCGGGAGCCTGCGTCAATTGATTGCGGCATCCATGAACAAGAAGACTCTTCCTGCGGCACTGGGTGCCGCGCTCCTCGCCGCCCTCGCCGGGTGCGGTCCGAAGCCGCCCGAGGCCGATCTGCAGAACCTCACGGCGGCCATGAACGCCTACCTCGCAAAGAAGGGCGACCTGTGCCTGGGCAAGACACGCTGGCCCATCGACGTACCGCAGCGCGAGGCCGGCACGCGCGCCCGCAACGCGCTGCAGATGCCGGTGCTGGAGCGGCTGGGGCTGGTGAGCGCCTCGAAGACGACGGTCAAGGACGACAAGGAACAGGAGGCCGGCGAGATCGAGGTCACGCGCTACGCGCTGACCGAGGAAGGCAGGAAGTACTTCGTCGAGCGCGAGCCGCAGGGCGACTTCTGCGCGGCCCACCTGACGCTGGACAAGGTCGTCGGCTGGGAAGCGCCCAAGGATGCGAAGGAGCCCTCGGAGGTGGTGGTGACCTACACCTACAGGATCGATGCCGCGCCCTGGACCAGCGACGCCGAAGTGCAGCGGGTGTTCCCGATGGTCGACCGTGTGGTGCGCGGCGCCGGCACGATGCAGCTCAAGCAGAGCTTCAGGCGCACCGACACCGGCTGGGTGCCGGCGCAGATCTGAGCGCACCGTGACCACGGACGCCGTGCTGCGCTTCCAGCCTGCGCTGGCCGACTGGGTGGTGCACAACCTGCGCCAGGGTTGCACGGCCGCCGACGTGGTCGATGCGATGCGCGAGCAGGCCATGCCGGCCGAAGCGGCAAGGGCCATCGTCGACGCATTCGTCTTCGCGCTGCGCACCGGGAGCCCTCTGCCCACCGACTCGGTGACGGTGCAGGCGCCCTACAGCTACGAGCCGTCGAGGCTGTCACCGGGCACGTCGATCCGCACCGCCGACAGGCTCGTGCGGGTGGCGGCTCGCGCGGCGCAACCGGCGCTGGCCGTGCTGAACGACGTATTCAGCGCGCAGGAGTGCGAGGAGCTCATCGCGCTCGCAAGGCCGCGGCTCGCGCCGTCGACCACCGTCGACCCGCTGACGGGGCGCGACCTTGCAGGCAGCCAGCGCAGCAGCCTGGGCATGTTCTTCCGGCTGCGCGAGAACGCCTTCATCGCACGGCTCGACCAGCGGGTGTCGGAACTCATGAACATGCCGGTGGAGAACGGCGAAGGTCTGCAGGTGCTGCACTACCCCGCGGGCGCCCGGAGCATGCCGCACTTCGACTTCCTGGTGCCCTCGAACGAGGCCAACCGGGCCTCGCTCGCGCGCAGCGGCCAGCGCGTGAGCACGCTGGTGACCTATCTCAACGAAGTGGAGGAAGGCGGCGAGACGGTATTTCCCGAAAGCGGCTGGTCGGTGTCGCCGCAACCCGGAAGCGCCGTGTACTTCGAGTACTGCAACAGCCGTGGCCAGGTGGACCACGCCTCGCTGCACGCGGGCGCGCCTGTATTGCGCGGCGAGAAATGGGTGGCGACCAAGTGGATGCGGCAGCGGCGCTTCGTGGCTGCAGGAGAGGTTTCGCCGGGCTGAATCTCTATGGCGGGGTGATCCCGGCGGGTATCGGTTTGACATTATTTTAGATATATCTAAAATAATTCAGACATACCTCAAGAAGGACACCCACCATGAGACATTTCCATTCCGACCATCACCACTGCCGCATGGCCCGCGGCGAGCATGAAGACGGTCTTTCCGGCGGACGCGGACATCGCGGCGCGCGCGGCGGAGTCGGCGGACGCGTGTTCGGCCATGGCGGCCTGCGCTTCGTGCTGCTGCGGCTCATCGCCGACAAGCCCTCGCACGGCTATGAGCTCATCAAGGCGATCGAGGACCGCCTGGGCGGCAGCTATGCGCCGAGCCCCGGCGTGGTCTATCCCACGCTCACACTGCTGGAGGAGATGGGCTATCTCAGCGTCGAGACCGCCGACGGCAGCGGGCGCAAGAGCTACAGCATCACCGACAGCGGCCGCGAGTTCCTCGAAGCCAACCGCGAGATGGCCGACGCCATGATGGCCCGCATGGGCGGCGGCGTCGATGGCGCCGGTCCGCGCGGCGGCAGGCCGCCGCAGGTCACCCGCGCGATCGAGAACCTCAAGATGGCGATGCGCATGCGCCTCACGGGCGCCCCACTCACCGAGCAGCAGGCGCACGAGTTCGCCGCGGTGCTCGACGCCGCGGCGCAGCAGATCGAGAAGATCTGAGGAGCCGCCGACGCAACACGAATTCCAACCAACCCTGTCTCGCAACAGGATCTACGCAATGACTGACTTCAGTACATCACCAGCGTCCACGGCACCCGACCGCACGCCCCGCCGGGTGCGCCACGAACTGCGCTTCCGCAAGCTCGCGGTGAAGACGGTGCAGCGCGTGACGCCGCACCTGATCCGCGTCACGCTCACGGGCGACGACCTCGCGGGCTTCCAGAGCCCCGGCTTCGACGACCACGTGAAGCTGTTCTTTCCCGACCCCGCCACCGGCAAGCTGAGCCTGCCCACCATGGGCCCCGAAGGCCCGGTCTGGCCCGAAGGCCGCCCCACCATGCGCGACTACACGCCGCGCCGCCACGACGCGAAGGCCGGCACGTTCGAGATCGACTTCGCGCTGCACGAGGCCGGCCCGGCCACGCAATGGGCCGAGCAGGCCAGGGCCGGCGACATCCTCGGCGTGGGCGGCCCGCGCGGCT
The DNA here is from genome assembly GCF_014195185.1 of Variovorax atrisoli. Taxonomy (NCBI): domain Bacteria; kingdom Pseudomonadati; phylum Pseudomonadota; class Betaproteobacteria; order Burkholderiales; family Comamonadaceae; genus Variovorax; species Variovorax atrisoli. The sequence goes on from NZ_JACIBG010000003.1 coordinate 163,717, forward strand.
CGTTCATCGTGCCGACGGAGTTCGACTGGCACCTGCTGATCGGCGACGACACCGCCCTGCCCGCCATCTCGCGGCGCCTGGCCGAGCTGCCGGCCGGCGCGCGCGCGGTGGTGCTGGCGGAGATCGACAGCGAAGCGGACGAGATCGCGTTCGACACGCAGGCCGAACTCACCCTGAAGTGGGCGCACCGCCGCGGCACCGAGCCGGGCCTGAGCCACGTGCTGCTCGATGCGCTGAAGGCGATCGAACTGCCGGCCGGCGACTTCCACGCATGGGTGGGCTGCGAATCGGCCATCGCCAAGGCGCTGCGTGCGCACCTGGTGGGCGAGCGCGGCGCGAACCCGAAGTGGACGCGGGCCTCGGGCTACTGGCGCCGCGGTGCGGTGGCCACGCACGATTCGCACGACGAGTGAGCGGTTTTTGCTCCTTCCCCCGCTGGGGGAAGGTTGGGATGGGGGCCAGCGGCGCCTGAAAAGCCGCTGCAGTTGCATAGGCCGCCTGCCCCCACCCCTGCCCTCCCCCAGCGGGGGAGGGAGAAACTCAATGCGGCACTTCGGCAGGCCCTGAAGCCGCCCCGCTTCGCTTGGGGCTTCGGATCAGCAACAGCAGCGGAATCGCCAGCACCGTGATGATCATCATGATGGCGAAGTCGTCCAGGTAGCCGATCAGCGCGCCCTGCCGCGTGACCTCTGCGTTCAGCAGCGCGAGCCCCGTGGCGGTGTCGGGCGACATCATCTGCGGCAGGGTCGCGAGCGCCGCGTTGCCCGGCGCCACGGTCGAAGCGATCTGCGCGTGCGCCTTGCTCGAGCCTTCGGTGAGCAGCGCCTGCACGATCGAGATGCCCACGCTGCTGCCGATGTTGCGCAGCAGGCTGAAGATGGGCGTGCCCTGGTTGCGCAGCCTCGGCGCCAGCGTGGCGAAGGTGGCGGTGGACAGCGGCACGAAGGTGAAGCCGATGCCCAGCCCCTGGATGAAGCCCGAGACCACGATGAGCGTGCTGTCCATCTGCAGCGTGAGCCGGGTCATCTGGTAGAGCGAGAAGGCGGTGAGGCCGAAGCCCAGCGCCATGATCGCGCGCACGTCGACGCGCTGCACCAGACGCCCGACGATGATCATCGCGATCATCGTTCCCACGCCGCGCGGCGCCGTCACCTCGCCGGTGTAGACCACCGGGTAGCCCATCAGCCCCTGCAGGAAGTTGGGCAGCAGCGCCATGGTCGCGAACAGGATCATGCCGACGATGAACGCGAACAGCAGGCCGGTGACGAAGTTGCGGTCCTTCAGCAGGTCGCGGTCGAAGAAGGAGACGCCCTGCACCGTCCATGTGTGGACCACGAAGAAGCAGAACGCCACCAGCGCGGCCGCGGCCTCGAGCTTGATCTCCCACGACTCGAACCAGTCGAGCTGCTCGCCGCGGTCGAGGAAGAGCTGCAGCATGCCGATGGCGATGCTCAGCGTGACGAAGCCGAAGATGTCGAGCCGCTCGCCCTGCGGCCGGCTCTCGGGCAGGTAGCGCGCGATGCCCCAGAAGGCGAAGATGCCCACCGGCAGGTTGATGAAGAACACCCAGCGCCAGTCGAAGTTCTCGGTGAGCCAGCCGCCCAGCAGCGGCCCGAGGATGGGCCCGACCATGATGCCGGCGCCCCAGATGGCCATCGCCTGGCCGACCTTCTCGCGCGGGTTGATGTCCAGCAGCACCGCCTGCGACAGCGGCACCAGCGCCGCGCCGAAGACGCCCTGCAGCAGCCGCGCCGCCACGATGCCCACCAGCGAGGTCGCCAGCCCGCACAGCGCCGAGGCCACGGTGAAGCCGATCACCGAGATGATGAACACGCGTCGGCGCCCCCAGTGGCCGCACAGCCAGCCGGTGAGCGGCAGCGCGATGGCCGAGGCCACGATGTACGAGGTGAGCACCCAGGTGATCTGGTCCTGCGAGGCCTGCAGGCTGCCCTGCATGTGCGGCAGCGCCACGTTGGCGATGGTGGTGTCCAGCGCCTGCATGATGGTGGCCAGCATGATCGAGATGGTGATCATGCCGCGGTGCGGCACGGTGGTTCCGGGCGCGGCGCTCATGATGGCTTGCGGCCGCCCGGCGAGGTGATCTCCACGAGGCTCGCCTGCACCCTGGAGAGCAGGCCCAGCAGCTGGGCGCGCTCGGCCTGAGAGAGCACCGACATCACGCGGGCGTTGAGCCCGTCGCTGATGCTCAGGGCGCTGTCGAGCGCCTTCTCGGCGCTGGGTTCCAGGTGGATCCGGTTGACGCGGCGGTCGGTGGGGCTGGGCTCGCGGCGTATCCAGCCGGCAGCCGCCATGCGGTCGCACAGGCCGGCGACGGCCATGGGAGTGAGGTCGAGCCGCTGCGCGAGTTCGGCCTGCGAGAGCGGCTCTTCCTCGTCGCCGTGCATCGCCAGCGCGCCCAGCAGGCGGCACTGCGCGCTGGTGAGTCCGATGCGCTCGCGCGCGAGGCGGTCGAACTCCTCGCTGTAGAGCTTGCCCACGCTCTTGACGAGAAAGCCGAAGCGCTGGGTGAAGTCCCTTTTCATAAGGGACTTTATTGTCTACATGTTTATTAGTTGGGCATTAGCAATGCCGGCCAGCCGGGCTTGTCGAATCGCTCAGAGCCACCCTGCCCGCCTGAACCGGTAGTAGAGATAGCCGCAGGTGCTCACGATCAGCCCGAGCGCGACGCCGTAGCCGTAGCGGAATTTCAGCTCCGGCATGTTCTCGAAGTTCATGCCCCAGATGCCCGCGAAGGCGGTGCACACCGCGAAGATGCTGGCCCAGGCCGCGAGGCGCTTGGTGACTTCGCTTTCCTCGATGGTGACCATCGACAGGTTCACCTGTATGGCCGTGGCGATGGTGTCGCGCATCGCGTCGATCGATGCGTTGATGCGCGCGAGGTGGTCGCCGACGTCGCGGAAGTATTCCTGCGAGCTGATGCAGATCTGCGGCACGCGCCCGCCGTGCATCTTGCCGGCCGCCTCCACCAGCGGCGCCACCGCACGCTTGAGCACCATGCTGCGCCGCTTCAGGTCGTAGAGCTGCTTGATCTTGTCGCGCGCCGCGCCGCCCTGGCCGAAGATCTGCTGCTCGATGGATTCCAGCTCCACCTCCAGCGCGTCGATCACCGGGAAGTAGCGGTCGACCACCGCGTCCATCAGCGCATACAGCACGAAGCCCGCGCCGTTGCGCAGCAGCTCGGGCTCGCGCTCGCAGCGCTCGCGCACACCCAGGAAGCCCTGCTTGCTGCGGTTGCGCACCGACAGCACGTAGTTGGCGCCGACGAAGACGTCGACCTCGCCCACGTTCATGCGGTGCTCGCCATCTTCCGAGGGCTCCACCAGGTGCATGACGACGAAGAGCGAGTTGCCGTATTCCTCCATCTTCGGGCGCTGGTGGCCATGGTGGGCGTCTTCCACCGCCAGCGGATGCAGGCCGAACTCCTTCTGCATCTCGCTGAGCTCGTCGTCGGAGGCGTCGCTGAGCGCCACCCAGACGAAGCAGCCGGGCCGGCCGATGTAGTCGCTGATGTCCTCGACCGATATGTCGGCGAGCTTGGAGCCGTTTTCGTAGGCGACGCAGTTGATCAGCATCGATGCCCCCCGGGAAGTTCACATGCGTGGAAACCATCGATGGTGCCACGAGACTTCCGCAGCGCCTGCCGCCAACATTTCAGGCAGGTCGTATAGAGTTCGCAGTGGCCTGGCCTACACGAGGACCGGCCGACGGCACAGCGGCGCAAAAACAGACGCCGCAACGCAGAAGATGAAAAGGGGGAAAGGGATGGAAACCGGCTCGTTCGAGGAGCTTCTCAAGTGAAGCGGGTCGTTCGCCTTGCGAAAGCCCTGCTCGCGGCCGTCATGGTTTCGGTATCGGCGGCCACAAGTTGGCAGCTCTGGGCATCGCACGGCCAGACGCTGGCCGCGGCAGACACCAACAACCTCAACCTTGCCCAGGCGCTGAACATCTACACCGAAGGCATCTTCACCCAGAGCGACATGCTGCTGCAGGGCGTGGCCGAGACGCTGAAAGCCGAAGACAGTGCGCGCGAGCAAATGCAGCGCGTGCAGTCGCTGGTCGAACGGCAGAAACGCCTGCTCGACCCTCTCGACGGCGTCGCGGTCCTCGATGCCCGGGGCAACTGGCTTATCTACTCCAAGGGCGAGATCCCACGGGGCACCAACAGCGCCAAGCGGGCCTACTTCATCCACCACCGCGACACGCGCTCCAACGAAGTCCACATCAGCCCGCCAATCCGCAACCCGTTCTCCGGCGAATGGGGGATCACGGTCAGCCGCCGCCTCGAGGACGAGAAGAGCGAGTTCGCAGGTGTGGTCGTCATCGGCCTGGGCCTGCAGAACTTCCTGCGCGCATTCGGCACCATCGCACTCCCCGACACCGGCACCATCGGCCTGAGCACCAATACGGGGCAGATGCTGGTGCTCTATCCCTACAGCGAGAAGAACATCGGCCTCGACTTCTCGAAGTCGGCCAATTTCCAGCGGCACTTCTCGGGCACCTCGGGCACCGCGTCGTTCCGCTCCAGCGTGGACGGAATGAAGCGGCTCTATGCCTTCAGAAAGAGCGACCGCTATCCGGTGCTGACCTCGGTAGCGGTAGGCCGCGAACAGGCGCTGCAGGCCTGGAGGCGCCAGGCGCTGCTGACGCTCGCCGTCGTCGGCGCCCTGCTGGCCGCCATGGCCGCGGTGGGCTGGAGGCTGATCATCAACATCGGCCGGCGGATCAGGGCGGAGGCTTCGCTGATGGCCGCGCGCGAAGACCTGCTGCAGGCCAACCGCCGCCTGGAGATCCTGGCGACGCAGGACCAGCTGACCGGGCTGGCCAACCGCCGCAGCTTCGACGAAGTGCTGGCGCAGGAATCGCGCCGCGCAGCCAGAGAAAACACGGCCCTGTCGCTGCTGCTGCTGGACCTGGACTACTTCAAGGGCTTCAACGATGCCTACGGCCACGTCGCCGGCGACCAGTGCCTGAGGGCCGTCGCCATGGCGCTCAGGCGCAGCATCAGGCGCCCGGGTGACCTTGTGGCGCGCTACGGCGGAGAGGAACTGGCGATCGTCCTGCCCAGCACCGGCCTTCAGGGCGCCTGCAAGGTCGCGGAACTCATGCTCGAACAGGTGCGCTCGCTCGGCATCACGCACAGCGAGAGCCCCCATGGGCAGGTCACCGTCAGCATCGGCGTGGCGACCTTTCGCGGCTCGCAGTCGCACGCGCCGGAGCTGCAGCTCGTCGAGGCGGCGGATGCCGCGCTCTACAAGGCCAAGGAGAACGGACGCAACTGCTGGGTCAGCCAGGAGGAATGGGTGGCCGGCTGAGCCTCGCGCCGCTCGAAAGCCCAAGGACTCTGCAAGACCGGCAGAGTCAGCGCGCCACGCGGCGGGTCGCTCGCTGCCCCAGCCAGCGCGCCAGCTCCACCAGCAGCGGCGTCATCACGGCCCAACCGGCGCCCAGCACCAGCATCGCCCGCGTGGGGTCGGGAAACTGTCCGGCCCCCATCCGCACCGCGGCCGCATAGGACAAGGCACCGCCCACCCCGCCGATCACCGCCGACAGCAGCCAGCGCCCGTGCAGCCAGCGCAGCGGTCCGCGCAACGTCGTCGAGAACAGGGCCCACAGCCCCAGGATCCACACCGGCGCCAGGCCGGGCCAGGATCCGGGCGAGGCATAGACGAGCACGCCGCCGCGCGCCATGCCGGTGTCCCACGCCAGTCCGAGAAGCACTGCGCACAGCGCCAGCAGCAGTTCGTCCCGGCGCGCATCGCTGAACCACAGGTTCAGCAGCACGGCGCCGATGCAGGCCGCCACGCCCCAGCCGGGCGCGCCGCGTGCGGCGCCCAGCACGCAGGCGAACCAGGCCGCCTGGAAGACCACGAGGTTGAGAACGGTCGGGCCGTACTGGCGCACCAGGGTCTTCATGCGGATCGGCCCTGTCCGACGAAGGCGGCGGCAGTGATCCGGGCGCGGCCCATCGGCGTACGGAAGTGGCGGGGTCGGCGGTGTGCAGTCCGGATCGCCGCGCTTCCGGGAACAACCATGCCAGCTTCGATCACGCCCCGTGCGTCTCGCGCGTCTCGTGTGCCTCGTGCCAGCGCCGCGGCGCGGGCGAGCCGTTCATGACGCCGCCGATCCGCCAGCTGGTGCTGGTGCTGGGCGACCAGCTGGACGGCCGGGCCTCGGCCTTCGACGGCTTCGATCCCGCGCAGGACGGCATCTGGATGGCCGAGGTGCGCGAGGAGTCCACGCACGTCGCCTCCAGCCGCATCCGCACCGCCCTCTTCCTGTCGGCCATGCGCCACCACGCGCAGCTGCTGCGCGAGCGCGGCTGGCCGCTGCACTACGTGCGCCTCGACGATCCCGCGAACACCGGCAGCCTGGCCGGCGAACTGGCGCGCGCGATCCGGCTGCTGCGGCCCGAGCGGCTGGTGATGACCGCGCCGGGCGACTGGCGCGTGCTGCGCGCGCTGCGTCGCGCCGCCGCCGAGGCCGGCCTCGCGCTGGAGCTGCGCGACGACCGCCACTTCTTCTGCACCGTGCGCGAGTTCGCCGACCATGCCCGCGGCCATCGCACCCTGCGCATGGAAAACTTCTACCGGCAGATGCGCCGCCAGCACCGCGTGCTGATGGAAGGCGAGGAAGGAACGCAAGGCTACGGGCCCGCGGGAGGGCGCTGGAATTTCGATGCCGACAACCGCCAGTCCTTCGGCGCCGACGGACCGGGCATCGTGCCCGAGCCCGCCCGCTTCGAGCCCGATGCGATCACGCAGGAGGTGCTCGCCCTGGTGGCCGGGGAGTTCGCGCGCCATCCGGGCGACCTCGACGGCTTCGCCTGGCCGGTGACGCGCGAGCAGGCGCTTCTGGCGCTGGAGCGCTTCATCGACGAGCGGCTGCCCAGCTTCGGCCCCTGGCAGGACGCGATCTGGCCCGGCCAGCCCTGGCTCTGGCACGCCCATCTCTCGGCGGCGATGAACCTCAAGCTGATCGAGCCGCGCGAAGTTGTCGCCCGGGCGGAACGCGCCTGGCGGGAGGGCCGCGTTCCGCTGGCGAGCGCCGAAGGGTTCATCCGCCAGGTGCTGGGCTGGCGCGAATATGTCCGCGGCGTCTATTGGACTTCCATGCCGGGCCTGGCGGAGTCGAACGCGCTCGATGCGCAGGCGCCGCTGCCGGCCTTCTACTGGACCGGCGAGACGCCCATGGCCTGCCTGTCTGATGCGATCCGGCAGACGCTGCGCCTGGGCTACGCCCACCACATCCAGCGGCTGATGGTCACGGGCCTGTTCGCGCTGCTGCTCGGCGTGCGGCCCCGCGAGGTCCACGAGTGGTACCTCGCCATCTACGTCGACGCGGTGGAATGGGTGGAGCTGCCCAACACCGCGGGCATGAGCCAGTACGCGGACGGCGGCGTGATGACGAGCAAGCCCTACATCGCCAGCGGCAAGTACATCGAGCGCATGAGCGGCGGACAGTATTGCGCCCGGTGCCGCTACCGGCCCGACCTCGGCCAGGGGCCCGAGGCCTGCCCCTTCACGACGCTGTACTGGGACTTCCTGCTCAGGCACCGCGAGCGCTTCGCGAACCACCAGCGCATCGGCGCGCAGGTCAGAAATCTGTCGCGGCTGTCCGAGCAGCAGGCCGAGGCGATCAGGACGCAGGCGGCTGCGATCAGGGCCGAGCTCGAACAGGCGGGCGGCTACACGCCCTGAGGCGCCGGGCTGCCCGCCGCCTTCGCCCGGTTCAGGCATCGGCAGCGCGCAGCCGGTACAGACCCACATCGATGCGCCCGGAGCGAAAGCCGGCCTCGCAATACGACAGGTAGTAGGTCCACAGCCGCTTGAAGGCCGCGTCGAAGCCCAGCGGCTCGATCTGCGGCCACGCCGCGAGGAAGCGCTTGCGCCACTCGGCGAGCGTGCGTCCGTAGTCCGGCCCGAAGCAGAGCGAGGACTCGATCACCAGCCCCGCGCGCCGCGCCTGCTCCTGCAGCACGCCAGGGCTCGGCAGCATGCCGCCCGGGAAGATGCAGTGCTGGATGAAATCGGCGCCCTGGCGGTAGCTCTCGAAATGCTCGTCGGCGATGGTGATCGCCTGAAGCACCACCGTGCCGCCGGGCTTGAGGCGGTCGCGCAGGGTCGTGAAGTAGGCGGGCCAGTAGGCCTCGCCGACGGCCTCGATCATTTCGATGGAGACGATGCGGTCGAACCGGCCCTGCACGTCGCGGTAGTCCTGCAGCCGCAGGTCGAGCTTGTCGGCCACGCCCCATTCCTGGCCGCGCTCGCGGGCGAAGGCCAGCTGCTCGGCGGACAGCGTGAGCCCGGTCACGCGCGCATCGTGCCGGCGGGCCAGGCTCGCGGCCAGGGTTCCCCAGCCGCAGCCGATCTCGAGCACGTCGCCGCCCTGCGGGGTGTCGAGCATGCGGTGGATGGCCTCCAGGCGGCGCGCCTGGGCGGCCTCCAGCGTGTCGTCGGCCTCCTCGCTGAAGAGCGCGCTCGAATACAGCATGCTGTCGTCGAGCCAGAGCCGGTAGAACTCGTTGCCCAGGTCGTAGTGGAAAGAGATGTTGTGCCGGCTGCCGCGCCGGCTGTTCCTGCGCGCCAGGTGCAGCAGCCGGGCCAGCCAGCGCGAGGGGCCGCGGCCCTTGAGCAGCGAGCCCCAGGCGGCCTCGTTGGCCAGGCCGAACTCGAACAGGGCCAGCAGGTCGGGGCTTTCCCATTCGCCGTCGCGGAAGCTCAGGGCCAGGCCGAGATCGCCCTGCATGAGCAGCCGCGCGATCGGCCGCCAGCTCAGCAGGCGCAGGCTGGCATGCGGGCCGGGCTCGCGGCCGGCCACCTCGATGCTGCGCCCGCCGGGCAGCGTCAGCGCCAGCCGGCCGAAGCGCGTGCGGGCGAGCAGCCGCCGCAGCGGCGAGAAGGACGGGACCGCATCGAGCGTGGGTTCGGTGACTGGGGCGGAGGGCGTGGTCAGGCTCATGGAGTCTTGCTCGTGGAAACGATGGTGATGTCGCGCTCCGGGGCCGCCGGACGCGGATGCAGGGGCACGCGCTTGATCCACAGGCGCAGCGCCTGCCAGTGGATGGCCGCGACGACCTTGAGGGTCAGCAGCGGATGGGTCAGGAACACGCGCAGCAGCGCGAGGTCGCTCAGCGGAGTGCGCTGGCCGTCCTGGCGCGCGTTGAGCACGGCGCCGTCGGCATCGTGCACGCTCACGCCGATCGACACCGACTCGCCCGGCGGCGCGATGCGGAAGCGGTAGCGCAGGTCCATGCCGTTGAACGGCGAGACGTACATCTGCTTGTCGCAGCGCTGGTCGATGACCGCGGCGGCCCCGTCTTCCATCGGGTCCGCCGGGTCCACCGGAATCAGGTAGCTGTGCCGCTGCCCGAAGGTGTTGTTGACCTCGTAGACCATCGCCTGCAGCGCGCCGTCCGGTGCATGGCAGAACCACACGCTGAGCGGGTTGAAGACGTGGCCGAGCAGCCGCGGCATGGTCAGCAGCCGGATCGCGCCGCCGGTGGGCAGCCCCGCCTCGCGCAGCCGCGCCTCGACCTGGGCGCGCAGGTCGCGGCCCGAGCCGTCGCCGTAGTCGGCGGCGTGGAAGCCGAAGAGGTTGAAGTGGTCCACCGAGAACAGGCGCAGCCGATCGTGCAACTGCGGCAGCTCATCGATGTCGACCAACACGCTGTAGATGCGGTAGGCCAGCCGGTGGCGCCTGGGCCGCAGCCGCTGGTGCATGACGCGCCCGACATAGAGCGCCGAGCCGCCCTGCCCGTTCATGGGGCGACCGCCCTCGCTGCCTGCACTGCCTGTGCGGCCTGCGGCAGGTGGATGCGCCCGGACTCCTGCGGCACGCTCCAGGGCCGGCGCACGCCGCCCAGCGCCTCGGCCACCGCCAGGCCGGCCTGCAGGCCGTCCTCGTGGAAGCCGGAGCCGAAGTAGGCGCCGCAGAACCAGGTGCGGCGCTGGCCCTGCAGGTTCCAGAGATGGCGCTGCGCGGCCATGGCGGCGCCGTCGAACAACGGATGGTCGTAGACCTCGGTGCGGATCAGGTGCTCGGGCCGCGGGCCGGTGACCGGGTTGAGCGTCAGGAACAGCGGCTCGGCCCCCTGCCCCTGCGGCAGGTGGGACTGCAGCCGGTTCATCCAGTAGGTCACCATCGGCGCGGCGCCGCTGCCGCGCGTTCCGAGGTAGTTCCAGCTCGACCAGACGGAGCGGCGCGTGGGCATCAGTGCCGGGTCGCGGTGCAGCACGGCCAGGTTGCGGCTGTAGGGAAAGGCGCCCAGCAGGGCCCGCTCGGCGGTGGAGGCGTCGGGCAGCAGGGCCAGCGACCGGTCGGCGTGGGTCGCCAGCACGACGTGGTCGAAGCGCTGCGGCCACCAGCCACTGGTGGTGCGGATGCGCACGCCGTCGGGCTCGCGATGCAGCTCGAGCACGGCCTGGTCGAGGTGGACGCGGTCGGCGAAAGGCTGGCTCAGGCGCCGCACGTATTCGCGGCTGCCGCCGGCCACGGTGCGCCAGACCGGCCGGTCGCTGATCTGGAGCAGGCCGTGGTTCTCGCAGAAGCGCACGAAGGCCGCCACGGGATAGCGCCCCACCCGCGCCGCCGGCGTGGACCAGATGGCGGCGGCCATCGGATAGAGATGGTCGTCGCGGAATGCGCGGCCGTAGCCGCGGGCGTCGAGGTAGTCGTCCAGCGCCTGGTCGCCGGCCTTGCGGGCGTCGCGCGGCGCCTCGCGGTAGAAGCGCAGCAGCTCGCGCAGCATCGACCAGAACCTCGGGCTCGCCAGGTTGCGCTTCTGCGCGAACAGGCCGCGCAGGTCGGTGCCGGCGTATTCGAGCCGGCCGGCATCGAGGCTGACGGCGAAGGACATGTCGGAAGCCGCGGTCGGCACCTCCAGGTGCCGGAACAGCGCTGTCAGGTTCGGATAGGCGGGCTCGTTGTAGACGATGAAGCCGGTGTCCACCGGCACAGAGCCTGCGCGCACCGGCGCGTCGACCGTGTTGCTGTGGCCGCCGAGGCGAGACTCGCTCTCGAACACGGTCACCTCGTGGCCTTGGGAGCCCTGGCAGAGCAGCCAGGCACAGGAAAGGCCCGCGATGCCGGTGCCGACGACGGCGATGCGCAGGCCCTGGCTCGGCGAGTCGGGTGTCGCGGGGACGGCGGGCTGGGCGGGCTGGGGGTCGAAGGGCGGCATGGTGCGTCTCGAAGTCTTGGAGCTTGTACGCAGGAAACTACCGTTTGGACCATGGCGCGTTGCGGCGATGATCCGATCGCGGCCGGATTGCGTAAGGGTTAGCATGGCCGCCGTACCCGACCCATCCACCCACCCTGCGGGTATTCCCCTGCCCCGCGGTCGCCGAGCGCCCAACTTGACCGTTGTTGCCACCGATTTCAAGCAGCCGCGCCGCTCCGAAGACCTCTGGGCGCAGGCCCTTGCGGCCGTGGCCGAGCGGCAGGACCGGGAAGCGTTCGCGCGGCTGTTCTCGCATTTCGCGCCGCGCGTCAAGCACTACCTGATGCACATCGGCAGCCCGGAGCTGCAGGCCGAGGAACTGGCCCAGGAAGCCCTGGTGAGCGTGTGGCGCAAGGCCGCGCTGTTCGACCCGGCGCAAGCTGCCGTCTCCACCTGGATATTCACCATTGCGCGGAACCTGCGCGTGGACTCGCTTCGGCGCCGCCAGGGCGCGGAGTCGGGCGAGGAGGAGTTCGATTTCGACCTGATCCAGGCCGACGACGCCGCACTCGACGAGGGTCTGCACGCCTCGCGCCTGAACGAACGCCTGCGCAGCGCCTTCCGGCTGCTGCCGCCCGAGCAGCAGCAGGTGCTGCACCTTTCCTATTTCGAAGACGAGCCGCATGCCCGCATCGCAGCCCAGCTGAGCATTCCGCTGGGCACGGTGAAATCGCGCGTGCGCCTGGCGGTCGCGCAACTGCGCCGCCTGATGGAACGCTGACGACGATGGACATCCGACATCACCCCGACGATGGCCTGCTGCTGGCCCGGGCCTCCGGCCAGCTGCCGACCGGCACGCGGCTGGTACTGGCCAGCCACCTGGAACTGTGCCCGCTGTGCCGCGAGCGCGCGCGCACGCTCGATGCCCTGGGCGGCATCCTGCTCGACGAACTGGAACCCGTGCCGATGGCCGACGACGCGCTGGCGCGCACCTGGGCCGCTATCGATGCGCTCGAAAGCGCGCCTGCGGAGACCGTCCGCGTGAGCGCGCCGCCGCCGCTGCCGCCCGGCGCACGCTGGCCGCGCGCGCTCGCCCACTGCAGCGCCACGCCCTGGCGCTGGATCGGCCCCGGCATGCGCTGGAGCCGCGTGAGCGTGCCCGAGGCGCCCGAGGCCAACGTCTTCCTGCTGCGCATCGCGGCCGGCAAGTACCTGCCGCAGCACACGCACAAGGGGCTGGAGCTCACCCAGGTGCTGCACGGCCGCTTCCACGACGGCCGCGCCCTGTTCGGGCCCGGGGATTTCGATGCGGCCGACGGCGAGATCCACCACCAGCCGGTGGTCCAGGACGGCAGCGAGTGCATCTGCCTCGCTTCGCTGGACGGCCGCCTGCGCTTCGACAGCGCTATCGCGCGCGTGCTGGGTTCGCTCGTCGGGATGTGAGGCGGGTCGACACCCAGGCCGCCGCGCCGCTCACGAAGCTGCCCCACACCAGGTCGGCAGCGGTGATGGCCCAGGGCCAGCCGCGCAGCGTGGCCTGGTTGGTGAGGTCGTAGGTGGCATAGGCCACCAGCCCGAAGAAGGCGCCCCGCCGCAGCGCCGCGCCCGCGGCTCCTTCGGCCAGAGCTGGTGCGATGGCAAAGACCAGCAGGCCGGCCAGGTAGATGGCATAGAACAGCACCGCCGCGAGCCAGTCGACGTCGGGCGCCATCAGGTCGCCGAGCGCCGGCTTGTACAGGCGCGGCCCCATGAGCGACAGCCACACGGCATCGAGCAGCAGAAAGCTCACGAGCGCCCACAGGTAGGCGATGGACAATGTGCGGGCGGAAGGTTTCATGGTGCGCCGGTGGGGGAAGTCAAACGGTAGCTGAGCTGGCGATCGCCCTTGGTCTCGGCGTCGAGCCCGATCCAGCGGCCGCTGTCGGCGGCATACCAGATGCGGATGCGCTGCTGCGCGGCCTGCAGGCGCCAGCCGCGCGCGCGCACCGCCTGGCCGCGAACCTCGATGTTGGCGGCGGGCAGCGGCTCGAAGCGCACCGACTCCGACTTGCCGGTCTGCGGATCGATCAGGCGCTGCTGCTTCACCAGCCTGGGATTCCAGTAGGCGAAGCTCATCAGGCATTCATCGTCGTAGCGGCGCGAGACCTGCTGGCGGGTGCCGTCGTCGTCGGTGTCGGCTCGCAACTCGCGCAGGCAGTCGCCGGCCCAGCGCTCCTCGGCGTGATGGCGGTAGCGGTAGAGGGACACGCCGAGCATGCGCACGACGAAGTCGGCGCGGCTGTCGACGCTGCGCGCCGCAGGGCTGCCGCCGACCACGAAGCGGTGCGTGCCGATCGGCTTGCCGTCGAGCGTGGCGGTGAAGTTCCACTCGCCCTCCTCGATCGCACCTTCGCTCCCGCTGCCCTGCGCCGAGGCCGTGCCCGCCGTGAAGGCCATGATCGCCAGGAGAGGCGCCAGCACGGGCGCCAGGGCGAAGGCCGGGGCGCGCGCGGGCATCAGCGCTTCTCGAACAGGTAGTGGCCGACCCACCACTGGCCGCCCTCGGCGTAGGCGAACAGCTCCTCCACCGAGATGAAGAACAGGCGCCAGCGGGTCCACCAGATCGATGCGTCGCGCTCGCCGTAGACGGATTCGAGCAGCGGCATGAGTTCTTCGCGCCGGGCGTCCATGCGCGACAGCCAGGCGGCGGAGGTCTTCGCGTAGTGGCGGCCGTTCCAGCGCCACTGGTTCAGCAGGCGCAGGTCGTCCTGGCAGCGCAGTGCCAGATCGTCGCTGGGCATCATGCCGCCCGAGAAGAAGTAGCGGCTCATCCAGTCGCTCGCATCGCGCACCTCGAAGGGATATGGCGCCTCGCGGTGGACGAACACGTGCATGAAGAAGCGGCCCTGCGGATTGAGCCAACGCGCGACGTTCGAGAAGGCGCGCGGCCAGTTGCGCAGGTGTTCGAACATCTCCACCGACACCACCCTGTCGAAGCGCTCGGTCGTCTCGAAATCGTTGAAGTCGCAGGTGATCACTTCCAGGTTGCGCAGGCCGCGCGCCGCGGCCTGGGCGGTGATGAACATGCGCTGCGAATTCGAGTTCGATACCGCCGTGATGCGCGAGCCCGGAAAGCGCTCGGCCATCCACAGGCTCAGCGAACCCCAGCCGCAGCCGAGTTCGAGGATGCGCTGCCCGTCCGCCAGCCCCGCACGGGCGCAGGTTTCGGCCAGGGCGGCCGCCTCGGCCTGCTCCAGCGTCTCGACTCCTTCGGGCCACCAGCAGCAGCTGTACTTGCGGTGAGGCCCCAGCACGGCGGCGAAGAAGGCGGCCGGCAGTTCGTAGTGCTGCTCGTTGGCCTTCTCGGGCAACAGGGCCAGCGGCGCCTTGCACAGCTCCTCGAAGAATGCCTGCGAGTGGCGCGCCACGGCCTCGGGATTGCCGCTGTCGAGCTCGACCAGGCGCTGCCGCAGCAGCCTGCGCACACCCACGCGGACGGCGGCATCGGGCACCAGACCCTGTTCGACCCAGTGGATGGCTGCGGAGGTGCTGGAGGCTCGTGGCATGGCGGTCGTCGTCGGATGTGGTTGATCCCCTCGTACGCAAGACGGGGCGCGACGGATCACTCGGCGGGCGCTGCCCGGCCGCTGCTCAACGGATTTCCGCCATCCGAAGCCCGGCCGTCCCGTCGTCGCGCGCGGGCCGGCGATACGCGCATTGAACGTAGAATGCCCGCGGCACTTCCACCCGTGCGCGCAACCTCCAGGCGCCATGTCTCCCATGCCCTCCCCGAACAAGCCCTCGAGCCCCTCGCCCGCCGCCGTCCGCGACGCGCGCATTGCCGCCGGCCTCACGCAGACCGAAGCCGCTCAGACGGTGCAGGCCTCGCTGCGCGGCTGGCAGCAGTGGGAGGCCGGCGACCGCTCGATGGCGCCGGGACTTTTCGAGCTGTTCATGCTCAAGACCAGGCAATGGCCGCTCGAGGGCGGCCGGCGCGCCGGATGAACGGCGGGCCGCGCGGAAAATGCCGAGGAACATCCCCCACCTGCCCCGCACGCCCGGGGCACGGATCGCAAGCCACTGACTGAAATGACCAAGATCGACGCCTCTGGGCACACTCCCATGATGGCCCAATATTTAGGCCTGAAAGCCGACCATCCGGACACCCTGCTGTTCTACCGGATGGGCGATTTCTACGAACTGTTCTGGGCCGATGCCGAGAAGGCCGCGCGCCTGCTCGACATCACGCTCACCCAGCGCGGCCAGTCGGCCGGCCAGCCGGTGGTGATGTGCGGCGTGCCCTTCCACTCGGTCGACACCTACCTGGCCCGGCTCATCAAGCTGGGCGAATCGGTCGCCATCTGCGAGCAGGTGGGCGAAGTGGGCGCGGCCAAGGGACCGGTCGAACGCAAGGTGGTGCGCGTGGTCACGCCCGGCACGCTGACCGACTCCGAGCTGCTGAACGACAAGGCCGATTCGCTGCTGCTCGCGGTGCACGCCGGCACGCGCAACCCCTGCGGCCTGGCCTGGCTCAGCGTGACCGGCGCCGAGCTGCGGCTGGCCGAGTGCCCCGCCGACGCGCTCGAAGCCTGGATCGCCCGCATCGGCCCCAGCGAGCTGCTCTACAGCGCCGAAGTCACGCCCGCCTTCGAGCAGCGCCTGAAGGCCGCACGCGCCGCCACGCCCTTCACGCTGTCGGTGCGCCCGGCATGGCAGTTCGACGGCGGACTGGGCGAGCGCAAGCTGGCCGAGCAGATGGGCAGCAACAGCCTGGCCGCCTGGAGCGCCGAATCGCTCTCCAACGCGCATGCTGCGGCTGCCGCCCTGCTGGGCTATGCCGAACACACCCAGGGCCGCGCGCTCTCGCACGTGCAGCGCCTGTCGGTGGAGCGCGATGGCGACCTGATCGAGCTGCCGCCCACCACGCGGCGCAACCTCGAGCTGGTGCAGACGCTGCGCGGCGAAGACTCGCCCACGCTGTTCTCGCTGCTCGACACCTGCATGACCGGCATGGGCAGCCGCCTGCTCAAGCGCTGGCTGCTCTCGCCGCGGCGCGACCGCTCCGAGGCGCAGGGCCGGCTCGAGGCCATCGCCGCGCTGCAGGCCACCATGCTCGGCGCCACCGCCGCGCCCTGGCGCACGCTGCGCGAGCAGCTCAAGAACACCAGCGACGTGGAGCGCATCGCCGCGCGCATCGCGCTGCGCCAGGTGCGCCCGCGCGAACTGCTGGCGCTGCAGCTGGCGCTTTCGAAGGCGGAACAGCTCGCGCCGCTGCTGCCGGGCTCGTCCGCGCTGCTCGGCCAGATCGCCGAGCGGCTCGCGCCGCCGCCGGGCTGCGCCGCCCTGCTGACCAGCGCCATCAAGCCCGACCCGTCCGCACTGGTGCGCGACGGCGGCGTGATCGCCACCGGCCACGACGCCGAGCTCGACGAGCTGCGCGCCATCAGCGAGAACTGCGACGACTTCCTGCTGAAGCTGGAGATCAGCGAGCGCGAGCGCACCGGCATCGGCAACCTGCGGGTGCAGTTCAACCGCGTGCACGGCTTCTACATCGAGGTGACGCAGAGCGCCCTGTCGAAGGTGCCCGACAACTACCGCCGCCGCCAGACGCTGAAGAACGCCGAGCGCTTCATCACGCCCGAGCTGAAGGCCTTCGAGGACAAGGCCCTGAGCGCACAGGACCGCGCCCTGGCCCGCGAGAAGTGGCTCTACGAGCAGCTGCTCGACGCGCTGCAGCCCTCGGTGCCCGCGCTCACGCAGCTGGCCGGCGGCCTCGCGACGCTCGATGCGCTGTGCGCGCTGGCCGAGCGCTCGCACACGCTGCACTGGCGCGCGCCCAGCTTCGTGTCGCACCCCTGCATCGAGATCCAGCAGGGCCGCCATCCGGTGGTGGAGGCGCGGCTGGCCGAGAAATCGTCGGGCGGCTTCATCGCCAACGACACGCAGCTGGGGCCGCAGCAGCGCATGCAGGTCATCACCGGCCCCAACATGGGCGGCAAGTCGACGTACATGCGGCAGGTGGCGATCATCGTGCTGCTGGCCTCCATCGGCTCGCACGTGCCGGCGGCCGCCTGCCGGCTCGGGCCGATCGACGCGATCCACACCCGCATCGGCGCGGCGGACGACCTGGCCAACGCGCAGTCGACCTTCATGCTCGAGATGACGGAGGCGGCGCAGATCCTGCACAGCGCCACGGCGCAGTCGCTGGTACTGATGGACGAGATCGGCCGTGGCACCAGCACCTTCGACGGTCTGGCGCTGGCCGCCGGCATCGCGGCGCAGCTGCACGACCGCAGCAAGGCCTTCACGCTGTTCGCCACGCACTACTTCGAGCTGACCGAGTTCCCGGCCACGCACCACTGTGCGGTGAACATGCACGTGAGCGCCACCGAGGCGGGCCGCGACATCGTGTTCCTGCACGAGATGCAGCCCGGCCCGGCCAGCAAGAGCTACGGCATCCAGGTGGCGCGGCTGGCCGGCATGCCCGCGGCGGTGGTCAACCATGCCCGGCAGGCGCTGGAGGCACTTGAATCGCAGCATGCGCAAACTCGTGCACAGGTCGACCTGTTCGCACCGCCCCCGGTGGCCGAAACGCCCATGGCCAGCGCCGTAGAATCCGCGCTGGCCGCGCTCGACCCCGACACGATGAGTCCGCGCGAGGCCCTCGATGCCTTGTATGCCCTTCAAAAACTGAACAAACGTGAACTCGGCGCCGCATGACCCGGCACAGTTCATGCGAGATGAACCTGCACCCATGACTTACTGCGTAGGCATCAAACTCAACGCCGGCCTGGTGTTCCTGTCCGACTCGCGCACCAACGCGGGCGTCGACCACATCAGCACTTTCCGCAAGATGATCGTCTACGAGCAGCCGGGCGACCGCGTCATGGTGCTGCTGTCGTCGGGCAACCTGAGCATCTCGCAGTCGGTGCGCGAGATCCTCCAGATCGAGGAGCTGCGCGAAACCCGCGAGGACGGCAGCCAGGGCGCCCCCATCACCATCTGGAACGCCAAGAGCATGTTCGACGCCGCGCGCGTGCTGGGCTCGGCGGTGCGCCACGTCTACGACCGCGACGCCGAGGCGCTCAAGCATGCGGGGCTCGACTTCAACGTGTCCTTCATCTTCGGCGGGCAGGTCAAGGGCGAGGGCATGCGCCTCTTCCTGGTCTACGCGGCCGGCAACTTCATCGAGGCCACCACCGAGACGCCCTACTTCCAGGTCGGCGAATCGAAGTACGGCAAGCCCGTGCTCGACCGCGTGCTCACCCCCGAGACCCCGCTGGACGAGGCCGCCAAGTGCGCGCTGGTGTCGATGGACTCGACCATGAAGTCGAACCTGTCGGTCGGCCTGCCGCTCGACCTGGTGGTGTACGAGGCCAACAAGCTCGAGACCGACCGCGTGATCTGCATCGACGCCGACAACCCCTACTACCGCATGGTGCACAACAGCTGGGGCCAGAAGCTGCGCGAGGTGTTCGACAGCATCGAGGACCCGGTGTGGGACGACAGCCAGACCGAGCATCCGCTGAAGATGCCGGCCACGCGCCACAGCCCGCTGCGCAAGATCTCGACCCCCGACGAAAAGCTGATCTGAAATGATGCCCCCCGGCTTGCCACTTCGTGTGCTCCTCCACCCCCCGAGGGGGAGGCTCGACCGCCTTGGGGCGGCCCGGCGACGGCCGTGATGCCCCCCGTCGTCTTCTCGCACGGCAACAGCTTTCCCGCGAGCACCTACCGCGTCGTCCTCGACAGCCTGCGCAACCGCGGCTTCGAGGTCGACGCCATCGAGAAATTCGGGCACGACCCGAAGTACCCCGTCACCGACAACTGGCCGCACCTGGTGCAGCAGCTGGCCGACTTCGCCAAGCCGCGCGCCGAGCGTGCCGGCGCTCCGGTGTTCCTGATCGGCCATTCGCTCGGCGGCTTCCTGAGCCTGATGTGCGCAGCGCTGCACCCCGAGCTGGCGCGCGGCGTGGTGCTGATCGACTCGCCCATCCTCGGCGGCTGGCGCGCGAACACGCTCAACGTGGTCAAGCGCACGCCGCTCATGAAGAGCGTGTCGCCCGGCGCCATCAGCCGCAAGCGCAGGAACAGCTGGGAGCACCGCGAGGCCGTGTTCGAGCACTTCCGCAGCAAGAA
The DNA here is from genome assembly GCF_014195185.1 of Variovorax atrisoli. Taxonomy (NCBI): domain Bacteria; kingdom Pseudomonadati; phylum Pseudomonadota; class Betaproteobacteria; order Burkholderiales; family Comamonadaceae; genus Variovorax; species Variovorax atrisoli. The sequence goes on from NZ_JACIBG010000003.1 coordinate 183,014, forward strand.
GGCCTTCGCGAAGTGGGACGAGCAGGTGCTGCACGACTACATCGACCACGGCACCTTCGACGCAGACGACGCCCGCGCGCTGAGCTTCGACCGCGACGTCGAGACCGCCATCTACAACACCCTGCCCCACAACCTGGGCGCCCTGCTGCGCGCGCACCCGCTCAAGTGCAAGGCGGCCTTCATCGGCGGGCGCCAGTCGGCCGAGATGAAGCGCGTGGGCATGGCGATGACGCAGAAGGTCACCCGCGGCCGCATCGCCATGCTGGACGGCACGCACCTCTTCCCGATGGAAAAGCCGCTGGCCACCGCAGCGGCCATCGAGGCCGCGCTGCGCAATCTGCTCTGACAGTTCGGCCCGCTGCACGCTCGGACCGGGTTTCCGCCTCCCTTGTTTGAGGGATGCCCGGCCGCGGCCGCGTGACTACAGTGCCCTCGAGCAAGGAGGGAACCATGGTCACAGCCAGGAAACAGAAGAAGCAAAGCCCGCTCACATCAGCGGGATCCGCAGCGCCGGTCGACGAGCCGGCAATCACAGTCGGATGGACCAATGCGGAGAAGGCCCTGCAAGGCGGTTTCGAAGTCGACGACAGCGCTATCGAGCGCCAGGCCCCATGGTGGAACTATGCGCTGCTCAACCGCGACAGGTGGCGCGGCACGCAGGTGCTCAACGTTGCTCAGCAAACCCGCGCGGTCGAGGTCTGGGAGCAGCTGTTTCCGAGGAACAGGGGCGCCAAGTCCGCAGCCATGCCCGATATGGACACCCTGGCGACGGAGGTGAGCATCAGGTACGAATCGGAAGGCAAGGACTGGCAGTACCGCGTCATGCCCTGGGAGTTCGTGATCAATTCGGCGATCCGAGCCCATCAGCCGTATGAGCTCAGCGACCTCTACCGTGTGCCTGTGATCCGCCGGCTCGACGTGGGCGGCAAGCCGAGCGCGCCAGAACTGCCCAGGGACGTGAGCAAATGGCGCGTGCTCGTGGTGCTGTCGGCACCGGGCTTCATCAGCCGCAAGTACACCCTGCAGTCGGAACTGAAGGCGATCGAGGAGCGGCTGAAGGGTGCGAAGGTGGAGTCGCTGTGGACACCGACCGAGGCGGCGCTGGAGGAGAGGATCGCCGAGTTCAAGCCCCACATCGTCCACCTCGCGGGTTGCGACACCCACCAAGCTCGCGCCATGGCCGAAAGCGACGAATGGACAGTGAAGGAAAGCGAGGTCATCCTCCGTCAGCTCGAAGACCCTGTGCCCGATGGTGCAGGCGGCGGCACAAAGGAAGTCGACGGTTACGCGATGCTGCACAAGGGCTCCGCCCTGATGCACGGCACCTCGGCCCGCATCGACTGCGTGTCCTACATGAAACTGCCGGGCCTGTTCAAGCGGCACAAGCCCGCGCTGGTCTGCTGGAACCTCTACAACTCGGGCAACCGCATCGCGGCGCTGGCTGTTGCCGAGGGCGGCGCCGGCGCCTCGATCGGGTTCCAGGACTTCATCGACGACGAACTGGCCGAGGAATATTTCAAGGAGTTCTACAAAGGCTTGGTTTTCAGCCGCGGAAGCCTGGCGGTGGCCCACGTCCGTGCGCTCAAGGGGCTATGGAGACTGCCCGGGAGCCTGCGTGGCGCCGGCATCGTCCTTTGGACCCACGAATCCAGGCTCGAGGAATTCGAGAACGTGCGTCCGGATGCGGAAGAACTCCAACCCACGCCCAACGAAGAGCACAGCGGCCAACTCACCGCGGAGCAATACCAGACCTTCATCAAGGTGCCGCCGGGACTCAACTACGCACAGCTGCATCAGAAGCAGTACCCGTTCGAGAGCTTCCGCATCTTCATGAACGAGCCGCTGATCCTTCGCGACGTGAACCTGGAAGTCAGGCTCAACGGCGAGGACCGCGAACTGGTGTTTCGCAAACAGTTCGACCTGAAGGCGCCTTTCGTCGACCTGCGCAACGAGATCGAGTTCCCGCTCACCTCGCCGCTGGCGCGATCCTGCGGCGAGAGCGTGGTGACCACTCTCTACGTCAAGCTGAGCTACGGCAGCCAGGTCCTGCTGAGCGAAACGTACCCCACGCGGCTGCTGCCTGCCGACCAGTGGCGCTTCTCTGCGCAAAGCGCGCACACGCTGGCCTCCTTCATCTTTCCGCGCGACACGGAGATCGAAGCCCTCGTGCTGAAGGCGCAGAAATATGTGCGGGTGCTGCGTGATGATGCCACCGCGGGCTTCGAGGGCTACCAGGCAGGCTCTCCGGCAGCCGTCGACCTGCAGGTGCGTGCGCTGTGGTCCACGCTGGTCCACGAATACCGGCTGGGCTACATCAATCCCCCACCGGCCTACAGCAGGGACACCGACAGCCAGCGGCTGCGGACGCCGACCATGGTCCTGAAGGGCGGCTGGGGCACCTGCATCGATCTGGCCCTGCTGCTGGCCGCAGCGCTGGAGCTGGTGGACATCCAGCCGGTCATCATGGTGCTGAAGACCCATGCCTTCGTCGGGTACTGGCGCAGCATGGAAGGCCGCGACCGCTTCCTGCAGATGACCGACAGCGCGGACGCGGGCAAGACCTGGACCTTCCTTCCACGCCGGCCGATCTACGGCATGTTCCTGAGCACCTCGCTGCGCGAGATACAGCACTACATCGACACCGGTGAGTTGGTGACGCTGGAGGCCACGCTGCTGACCATGATGGGCGGTTTCGACGAAGCGATCGCACACGGGAAAGACAACCTCAGCGATCCGCGGGACTTCGACTACATGATCGACCTGATGAGCGCGCGTACCGCGCAGATCACGCCGCTGCCGCTCAACTTCGCATGAGGAGCGTGACATGAATACCGTATATCCGGCCAAGGCTAGAAACGACTTCCAACGGCTGGCGGCCGAACAGATCGCACGAGCCGCCGCTGCAACTTTCGAGGCAACCGCCTCACCCGACGCGAAGCGACGACCAGCCGGACCGGGGCCGCGACGCGACCTTCGCGGCGCAGGCGTGCCCAGCGGAAAAGTGATGCTGATCGAGGACGGCCGTGGCGTGCTCCGGTGGGACTACCGCCCCGGCGTCACCACCGGCGGCTCACCCAGCCTGCGGCGCGCGACCTTCGGCGGACGTTACCGCGGCCTGTTTTCGATCGGGGAGACACTCGTCAGCACAGACGTCGCCGAGGTGGGCCCCAACGAGATCACTGCCGCACTTCAGAAGCTCGATCAAAAGCTGACTCCACAGCAAGGGCTGCGGATGATCACAGGTGGCAAGCTGTCGGAGCCGCTCGATCCCGCCGGAGGACATCGTCCGCTAACTGCTGCCACCAGACTCCTGCTATTCGTGCATGGCACCTTCAGCAAGGGCGATGTGTACGTGGAATCGCTGCCCAAGACCTTCTTCGCCGATGCAATGGCGCAGCGCTACAGCCACGTTGCGAGCTTCGACCACCCGACGTTGAGCGTGAGCCCCGTCCTCAATGCCATTGATCTGGAGAACGCGCTGCGATTGGCCGGGCTGCCCGACGCCGCATCAGTGGACGTGGTCTGCCACAGCAGGGGCGGGCTGGTGGCGGCTTGGTGGATTCGGTCGACCCGATACCGAGTGGAAAAACTGGTGGCCGCGGGCGCACCGCTGAAGGGCACTAGCCTCGCATCACCCTACCGCATCAGACATCTGCTCGACTACTTCGCAAACTACGCACGGATGCTCAGCGGTGGCTTCAAGGCCAGCGCGGCATTTCCAACTTTCGCAAGCGGTTTCCTCGCTGGCGCGGGCGGGCTGGTGGGCATCCTCGGCGGCATCTCGGGCGCGCTTTCTTCGCTACCCGTCGCCGACGCAGCCATAGCACTGGTCCCGGGACTCAACGGCCAGTCGCGTGTGACCAACAACGCCGAATTGAGCCGGCTCTGGGCGGATTCACGCTGGACCTCGGCAGCAGGCAATCCGGCGTGCTATGTGCTTAGTTCTGACTATCAACCTGAGCGCAAGGATCCTTGGCGGGACATCCTCGCGCAGCTCAAACAGTTGCCCTGGATCGCCGCCAACGGGGTCGCAGACAAACTGTTTCCGGAGGGTGGCAACGATCTTGTCGTGGACACCCCATCAATGAGCCACGTGTCGATTGCGCCAACGGACACGCTGTCATTCGGCCTTCGCAATGGAGAGAACGACGGCGTGCATCACTGCGCCTATTTCACCCACCGGGAGACGGTGGATCGCCTGTACCAGTGGCTGCAGTTGCCGTGAACGATCCCGTCACGCCTGCGTGACGTGCACCCCGGGCCGGCGCCCGGCGTTCCACTTGCCGCCCAGCGCCCGCTCGATCTGCGCGGCCAGCTGCAGCAGGAGGCCGTCGTTGGCCTGGGCCGCCTGCGCCTGGATGCCCAGCGGCAGGCCGTTTTCCTGCGCCGCCATCGGCAGCGAGATGCCCGGCATGCCGCAGAGGTTGGCCAGCGGCGTGTAGGCGAAGTTCTGCCAGAGGTTGGCGAACCAGTCGTGGACCGAGGGGTTCGTGCTGGTCGTGAGGTACTCGCTGGTGCCCACCTTGGGCGTGGGCAGCGCGGTGATGGGCGTGAGGATGATGTCCCAGCGCTGGAAGAAGTCGCCGAAGGCGCGCGAGGTGGTGTTGAACACCGCCTGCATCTTGGCGCGCTCGGTGTACGAGGTGTGCAGCCCGGCTTCCCAGATCTTGATGTTGATCGGCTCCAGCAGCTCGGCCGGCGGTCGCTCCAGGCCCAGCCGGTGCAGGTGGCCGTCGATCACCTGCGCGAAGTTGCTGATGTAGCAGGTGGTCTGGGCGTCGAAGGCGGTGCGGAAGTCCACCTCCGGCAGCGCCCATTCGACGTGATGGCCCAGCCCTTCGAGGAATCTGCCCGCGCGCTCCAGCTCGGCCACGAAATGCGGCGTGGCGCGGAAATCGCCCCACTCGTGCGACAGCGCGATGCGCAGGCGGCCCGGGTCGCGCTTGATGAGCTCGCTGTACGGCTCGGCCGGCGACCAGAAGGGCATGAACTCGCCGGGCGCGCCGCCGCGGCAGTGGTCGACGAAGGCGGCCGTGTCGCGCACCGTGCGGCTGTGGCAGCCCTGGATCGACACCAGCCCCGAAAGGTCCGACAGCCCCGGCGCCAGCGAGAACACGCCGCGCGACACCTTCAGCCCGATGTTGCCGTTCACGCCCGCCGGAATGCGGATCGAGCCGCCGCCGTCGGTGGCGTGCGACATGGGCAGCACGCCCGCGGCCACGATCGCCGCGGTGCCGGCCGACGAGCCGCAGGTGGTGTATTCGAGGTCCCAGGGGTTGCGCGTGACGTGGAAGGCGTTCTCGGCCGAGCTGCACACGCCGAACTCCGGCGTGGTGCTGCGGCCCATGATGTTGAGGCCCGCCTTGCGCAGCTGCTGCGTGAGGAAGCTGTCGGCCGCCGGGCGGTGGCCCTGCATCATCATCGAGCCGAACTCCTGCAGCCGCCCCTTCAGCGTGGGGCCAAGGTCCTTCATCAGGTAGGGCAGCCCGGCGAAGACGCCTTCGGGGCTCATGCCGTCCTTCAGCGGATCGGCCACCACGTCGTCGAAGACCTCGACCACCGCGTCGAGCTTCGGATCGAGTTTCGCGATGCCCTCGGCCGCCTGCGCAGCCAGCTCGGCCGCGGTCACGTCACCCTTGCGCACCCGTTCGGCCAGGGCGATTCCGTCGTGCTCGGCCCATTCGCTCCAGCTCATTGCCAGCGTCATTCGCATTGCTCCGTTTCTTTGTTCGTCGAGGAAAGTGCGTCCGATTTTGCCGAGCGCGCAGTCGCGGCGCCTGCGGGGTCGGCTTGGCTGAGCGGGAGCGAAGGACAAGCAGGCGGCCGGGCCCGTGACGAGAGCCGGGTGCGATGCGGCTGCCTAGAATCGCCCGCACCGTCCTCGAACCCCGCCGATTCCGCATGCAGCCCGACTTCCCGTCAGCGCCCGCGCTGGCCGACGCACTGATCGTCGATCCGTTCTACCTCGCGATCTCCGTCGACCACGCGCACGACATGCCGCGGCGCAAGGCGGTGCTCGCCGACTACTTCGCCTACTCGCTGGGCGAAGCCGCGCGCACCGGCCGCTTCCTTGCCGCCGAGGACGTCCGGCTCGGCGCCGCGGCCTGGCTGCTGCCGCGCAGCGAGGCCATCGACGCTGCCGAGTCGGCCGCGAAGAGCGAATACCTCGCCGCCACGCTGGGCCCGAGGGGCCACGACAACTACCGCCGCATCGTCGATTTCATGGCCGCGCGTTCGCCGGCCGTGGTGCCGGCGCATGCGTGGTACCTGTCGATCCTCGGCATCTCGCCCGCCGCGCAGGGGCGCGGGCTGGGCGCCCGGCTGCTGGCGCCCACGCTGGCCGAGGCCGACGCAGCGGGCGTGCCCTGCTTCCTGGAAACCTTCACGCCGCGCAGCGTGGCGTTCTACGAGCGCCTGGGCTTCCGCGGCGAGGCGGAGCACCTGGAGCCGGTCACGAATTCGGGCTATCTGATCATGTGCCGGCCGGCGCGGCAGCAGTCGGCGGCAAACGGGGAAAATAAATAGATACGTTCCACTCGCCGCGTCAGGTCGGCGGAAGAATCCGCCGCATGCCCTCCCTCCCCGTCGAAGACGCCGAACCCGTATCGCTGAGCCCCACGCTGATCGTCGAGGACGACCCGGCCATGCAGGAGCGCCTGCGCCACGTACTGTCCACCCTCGGCTGCGACAGGAACCGCATCGCGGTGACCGACAGCGTCGCCGGCGCCCGGCAGCTGCTCGAGGGGCACGGCTACGGCGTGGTGCTGGTGGACATCGGCCTGCCCGACGGCAGCGGGGTCGAGCTCATCGGCTGGCTGCAGGCCAACCGGCCGGCCATCCCTGCGGTGGTGATCTCGGCCTGGCGCACCGAGGAGATCATCTTCGCGGCACTGCGCGCCGGCGCCATCGGCTACCTGCTGAAGGAGCGCGACGACGTCGAACTGGGCATCGCGCTGCGCAGCATCGAACAGGGCGGCGCGCCGATCGATCCGAGCATCGCGCGCCACATCCTCGCCTGGCTGTCGTCGCACCAGGCGCCCGCCGATGCGCCCGCGCAGGCGCAGTCCTCCGCGGAAGCACCGGCAGCGCTCACGCCGCGGGAGCGCAAGATACTGGAGCTCGTCTCGCAGGGCCTGAGCAACCGCGACATGGCCGAATCGCTCTCGATCTCGAAACTGACCGTGGAATGCCACACCAAGAACATCTACCGCAAGCTCGCCGTCAGTTCGCGCACCGAAGCAGTCTTCGAGGCGCGCAGGCATGGCTTGCTGCGCTGAGCTGCGCAGTCGCCCTGCTTCTCCTGGCGGCCTGCCCGGCCCTCGCCGCAGAAGGCAGCGCCCCTCCCACGCTGCGCGCGGAGGCCGTGCGCGGCACCGGCTGGAACGACACCGCCCCGCCCGCCGAGGGCTGGACGCCCGTCGCCCTGCCCGACAGCTGGGCCACCCGCTGGCCCGGCTTCGACGGCGTGGTCTGGTATCGCCTGACATGGGAGCAGCCCGAACAGGCGCGTGAAGCCGGCCTGCTGCTGCACTACCTGAACATGGCCGGCGAGGTCTCGCTCAACGGCACGACGATCTCGCGCGACGAGAGCCTGGTGGAGCCGCTCACGCGCGCCTGGAACACGCCGCGCTACTGGCTGCTGGCGCCGCCCATGCTGAAGCCCGGCACCAACACGCTGCTGGTGCGCGTCTCCGGCCTCTTCGCCTACCAGGCGGGGCTGGGGCCGGTGAGCCTGGGCACGCCGGCCGCGATGCAGGCGGAGTTCGACGGCGAGCGCCTGGTGCGCCGCGACCTGCAGGTGCTGGGCCTCGCGGTGAGCGCAGCGGCCTCGGCCTTCTTCGCCGCGCTGTGGCTGCTGCGCCGGCGCGAGACGGCCTATGGCTGGTTCGCGCTGATGTCGGTGCTGTGGCTGGTCTTCGGCTACAACCAGATCGCGACCAGCCCCTGGCCCTTTGCGAGCAACCACGCGTGGCAGGCGCTGAACACCTCCACCCTGCTGGTCTTCAGCGTGTCGTACGTCGTCTTCGCGCTGCGCTTCTGCGGGCGGCGCATGCCCCGGCTGGAACTTGCGGCGCTGCTGCTGGCGGCAGCGGGCGTGCTCGACCTGTGGCTGGCGCCAGTGGCGGACCTCATCGAGCATCGCGCCATCTGGACGATGCTGGGCGGCCTCACCGTCATCGCGGTGAACGGCATCTCCATCGTTCATGCGCTGCGCCACCGCGACAGCCCGATGCGCCCGCTCGCGCCGTTCATGGCCATCTCGGCCCTGACGGGCGCGCACGACCTGCTGGTGTTCACGCAGGTGATCGACAGCAACACCTACTACACGACGATGTCGTCCTACGTGCTGCTGCTGGGCATGGCGCTGACGCTGGCCGCGCAATTCGTGAAGAGCCTCAAGCGCATCGAGAACTTCAACACCGAGCTGATCGAGGAGGTGAACGCGGCCAAGGCCGAACTCGCCGCAACGCTGGCCCAGCAGCACGCGCTGGAGCTGGCGCACGCACGCATCGGCGAGCGCGTGAACCTGGTGAGCGACCTGCACGACGGGCTGGGCGGCATGCTGGTGGGCAGCATCGCGACGCTGGAACACAAGCCCGACAACCTCGGCGCGCCGGAACTGCTCGCCATGCTCAAGCGCCTGCGCGACGACCTGCGGCTGATCATCGACGCCACCGGCGACGACCACGGCGCCCGCGCGCTCGGCGAGCTGCTGGTGCCGATGCGCCACCGCAGCGCGCAGCTGCTGGACGCCAACGGCATCGACTGCCGCTGGGAGGTGTCGGGCATCGACACGCTGGAGCTGCCGCCCTCGCAGAGCCTGGACCTGATGCGCTTCCTGCAGGAGGCGCTGACCAACGCGCTCAAGCACAGCGCGAGCCGGCGCGTGGACGTGAAGGTGGCGCGCGCGGGCGCCGAACTCCAGCTCAGCGTGCGCGACGACGGGCGCGGCTTCGCGGTCGAGGACCAGACGGCCGGCGCGGGGCTGCGCAGCCTGCGCACGCGGGCCCGCCGACTCGGCGCCGAGCTGCACCTGCAGTCGCGCCCCGGCGAGACCCGGGTAGCACTGCGGATGCCGCTCGCCGGCTGAGACTTCAGAGCTCGAGCACCAGCCGCCCCTCGCAGGCTCGCGAGCAGCAGGCCATCATCTTGGTGTTGGCGTCGCGCTCCATGCGCGTGAGCACCACGTCGCGGTGGTCGACCTTGCCGGCGAGCACGCGCACCTCGCACGAGCCGCACAGGCCCTCCTCGCAGTCGCTCTGCACGTCGACGTTGGCGGCGCGCAGCGCGGTCAGCAGGGTCTGATCGGGCGGCACGGTGAGCACGAGGCCCGAATCCTTCAGCTCCACCTCGAAGGCATGCTCCTTCGAAGGATCGAGCGTGGCCAGCGTGGATTCGAAATGCTCCACGCGCAGCGCGCCCTCGGGCCATACGGCGCAGCAGTCTTCCAGCGCTTCGAGCATGCGCAGCGGGCCGCAGGCGTAGACCTGCGCGCCGGGCACCGGCAGCGCGAGCAGCGCCTGCAGGTCGTTGCGCCGGCCTTCGTCGGCGGCGTGCACATGCAGGCGCTCGCCATGCAGCGCGGCCAGTTCGTCGACGAAGGCCATGCTCGCGCGGCTTCGGCCGCTGTAGTGCAGCTCGTAGTCCATGCCCAGCGCCTTCGCGCGCCGCGCCATCGCGCTCACCGGCGTGATGCCGATGCCGCCGGCGATGAAGATCGCCTTCTGCAGCGACTCGTCGAGCCTGAAGTGGTTGCGCGGTCCGCGGATGCGCAGCCGGTCGCCGGCCTTCACGTTCGCATGCACCCATGCGGAGCCGCCGCGGCCTTCGGGCTCGTGGAGCACGGCGATCTCGAAGGCGCCCGCGTCGTCGGGGTCGCCGCACAGCGAGTACTGGCGCGAGAGTTCGGGCGTGCCGCATTCGACGTCGATGTGCGCGCCGGCCGTCCAGCGCGGCAGCGGCTTGCCATCGGGCGACACGAGGCGCAGCTTGGCGATGCCCTCGGCCACCTGCGTCACGCCCTGCACCACCACCGGCCGCGCGATGGAATGCGCCGAGGGCTCGCCGATGCGCACCGGCACGCGCACGTCGCGCAGGCCGGGGTTCGCGCGCTCGGGATTGGCCGCCGGGTCCCATTCCACCCACAGGTGCTCGGGCCCGCGGAAGGAGGTGTTCGGCACGTAGGTGAAGCGCTGCTGCGCAAGCCGCATGTGCGGCAGCCGACGCGTGAACTCCTCCAGGAAGATCTGCATCTCCATGCGCGCCAGGTTCTTGCCCATGCACTGGTGCGAGCCGTAGCCGAAGGTGAGATGGTCGCTGGCGTTGTCGCGGCGGATGTCGAACAGGTCGGCATCGGAGAAATGCCCCTCGTCGTGGTTGGCCGACGAGGTGACGATCAGCAGGCGCGAACCCGCCGGCAGGTCGACGCCGCCGACCTGCGTGTCTTTCGTGACCATGCGGCGCCATGCGGCCACCGAGCCGTTGTGGCGCAGGCACTCCTCCACCGCGTTGGGAATGAGCCCCGGGTCTTCGCACAGCTCGCGCCACACCTGCGGGTGCTGCAGCAGCAGTTTCACCGCGTTGGCGGTGGCGTTGGCGGTGGTCTCGTGGGCGGCGACGATGCCGGCCATCATCATCGAGTGCAGGTACGAGTCGGTCACCACCTCGGGATGCTGCATCTGCTTGCGGATGCCGTACTGCATCCAGCCGGGCGCGTCCGGGTCCTGCCGCATCTTGTCGAGCACCTTGCCGGCGTACTGCCAGAAGTTGCCCACCGCATGCGCCACCGCCACCTGCTCCTCGGGCTTCGGGCGGCCCCAGGTGTTGACGGTGTGCGCGATGGAGTACTTGCGCAGCGTGTCCATGTCTTCCTCGGGCACGCCGAGGAAGTGCAGCGCCACGGTGAGCGGGATCTCCCACAGCATCTGGTCGACGAGGTCGGCGCGGCCGTCGTCGATGAAGCGGTCGACGTACTCGCGCGCCAGCTCGCGCACCATGGGCTCGTGGTGCTTCAGCGCCTCGGGGGTGAAGGGGTCCATCAGCGCACGGCGGCGCGGCATGTGGGCGGGCTCGTCCTCGTTGACCAGCGTGCGGTTGAGCGCGAAGCCGTAGGAGGCGAGCACCGCGTTGGCCTCCTCGCCGGTGGGCGTGATCTTCTCGAGCGCGATCGACGGGCTGAAGGTGATGTTGTCGCGGAACACCGCCTTGATGTCCTCGTAGCGCGTGAGCACCCAGTAGCCCAGCTTGGGGCTGTAGAAGATGGGCTCCTGCTCGCGCGCCCAGCGCACGTATTCGGGCGGGTCTTGCTGGTAGCCGTCCTCGAAGGGGTCGAAGTCGGCGGCGCGCCGGCTCACCGGGCAGCCGGTGGGCGTGCGCTCGGAGGACAGCGGGCCGTGCGCGACGGGGCAGCCGGAGGTTCGTGGAGGCAAGGCGGTGTCTGCGGACATGGCGGCGCGCTCAGTCGAGGGTGATCTTCAGGTCGCGGATCAGCTTGTGCCAGCGCTCGGTCTCGCTCTTGAGCAGCGCGGCGTACTGCGCGGGCGTGTTGCCGACCGGCTCCACGCCGAAGTCGACCATGCGCGTGCGCACCGAGGGCTCGTTGATGGCCGCGACCAGCTGGCGGTTGAGCGTGTTCACCACGTCGGCCGGCGTGGCCGAGGGCACCACCACGCCGACCAGCGCGGCGGCCTCGACGTTCTTGTAGCCGAGCTCGGCGAAGGTGGGCACGTCGGGCAGCTGCGGCAGGCGCGTGGGGTTGGCCACCGCCAGCGCCTTGACCTTGCCGCCCTTGATGAAGCCGGAGCCCGCGGCCAGGTCGACCATCATGGCCGGCAGCTGCCCGCCGACCACGTCGGACAGCGCGGGCGCCGCGCCGCGGTACGGCACGTGGACCATGAAGAGCTTGGCCTCCACCTTCAGCAGCTCCATCGCCAGGTGGTGCGGACTGCCCGCGCCGGCCGAGGCGTAGTTGATGCCGCCCGGCTTGGCGCGGGCCTGGGCGATGAAGTCCTTGGCCGAGTTGAAGCCCGAGTTGGCGCCGACCACCAGGATCATCGGGAACTTGCCCATCAGCGTGACGGGCGCCAGGTCCTTCGTGGGGTTGTAGCTCAGCGACTTGTAGAGCGCGGGGTTGAACACCAGCGTGCCGTTGTCGGCCGACAGCACCGTGTAGCCGTCGGCCGGCGCGCGTGCGGTCTCGGCCGCCGCCAGCGCGGTGTTGCCGCCGGGCTTGTTGTCCACCAGCACGGGCTGAGCGACCTGTGTCGACAGCGTCTGCGCCACCGTGCGGGCCAGGAAGTCGGAGCCGCCGCCGGCCGCGTAAGGAACGATCCAGCGGATCGGCTTGGCGGGATAGGCCTGCTGTGCGCCGGCACCTGCGGCGACGGCAGCGAGCGAAAGGACCGCGAGGCAGCGGGCGATGTGCTTCTTCATGAGGGAGTCTCCGTGAGGGATTTTGTGTATTGCGTAATTATCATACGCATAGCGTAATTCTCAGATCGCGGGTTTACCCGGACTCACCGGGCGAGCACCTAACATCCAGCCGTCATGACCCAGCACAACGAATCCGAGCCTGTCTCCTCCGCCGCCCCCGCCCGCGAACGCCGCCAGCGGGTGCAGTCCGCCGAGACCGGCATGTCGGTGCTCAAGGGGCTGGCGCACCTGGGCGGGCGCAGCAGCCTGACCGCGCTGTCGGCGCACGTCGCCGAGAGTCCGGCAAAGGTGCACCGCTACCTCGCGAGCCTGATGGAAGCGGGCCTGGTGCTGCAGGACGCCGCCTCGCAGCACTACTACCTGGGCACCGAGGCGATCCAGATCGGCCTTGCAGCCATGCGCCAGGCCGACCCGATCCGCGCGGCCGAGCCCTGCCTGATCCGCCTGCGCGAATCTCTGGAGGTGACCTGCTTCGTGGCCGTGATGGGCAACAAGGGCCCGACCATCGTGCGCTTCGAGGAGCCGGGCCTGCCGGTCACGGTGAACGTGCGCGCCGGCTCGGTGATGTCGATGCTCTGGTCGGCCACCGGACGCGCCTTCCTGGGTCTGCTCGACGAATCGCGCGTGGTCGCGCTGGCCGAACAGGAGCTGGGCGAGGCCACGCCGGAGATGCGCGCGCAGCTCGACGCGAAGGACCCGATCGGCGAGTTGCGCCGAGAGGTGCGCCAGGCGCGCTGCGCGAGCGTGAAGGACACCTACCTGCGCGGCATCAGCGCCGTGGCGGCGCCGGTGTACGACTATGCGGGAAGGGTCTGCGCCGTGATCACCGCGCTGGGTGCCACGGGCGGCTTCGATCCGTCGATCGACGGACCCATTGCCGCTGCGGTGCGGCAGGAAGCCAGGGCCGCGAGCGCCCTGCTGGGCGCCGCGAGCTGAAGCAGGGTCAGTCGGCCCAGACCACCGTGCCGGTCCACGCCGTGGCCAGCACCAGGATGCCGAAGGCGATGCGGTACCAGGCGAAGGGAATGAAGCTGTGGCTGCTGATGTACTTCAGCAGCCAGCGCACGCACAGCCAGGCGCTGATGAACGAGAACACCAGGCCCACGGCGAACAGCGGCACATCGGCCATCGACAGCGCCGCGCGCTCCTTGTAGATGCTGTAGACGCCCGCGCCGATCAGCGTGGGAATGGCGAGGAAGAAGGAGAAATCGGTCGCCGCCTGGCGCGACAGGCCCAGCAGCATGCCGCCGATGATGGTCGAGCCGCTGCGGCTGGTGCCCGGGATCATCGCGAAGCACTGCACCAGGCCGACCTTGAGCGCGTCCCACGGCGTCATGTCGTCGACGTGCTCGACGCGCACCGATCCGGGCGGACGCTTCTCGGCCCACAGGATGATGAAGCCGCCGATGATGAAGGTGCTGGCCACCACGGTCGGGATGAACAGGTGCTCCTTGATGACCTTGCCGAACAGCAGGCCCAGCACCACCGCGGGCAGGAAGCCGATGAAGATGTTCAGCGCCAGGCGCTGCGCCTTGGGCTGGCGGGGCAGCGCGACGACGGTCGAGCGGATCTTCTGCCAGTACACCAGGATCACCGCGAAGATCGCGCCGGTCTGGATGGCGATCTCGAAGACCTTGCCCCGGTTGTCGCCGAAGCCGCCGAGCAGGGAGCCCGCAAGGATCAGGTGGCCCGTCGAAGAGATGGGGAGAAATTCGGTGAGACCTTCGACGATGCCCATGACGGCGGCCTTGGCCAGCAAAACAATATCCACGCGGACTCCTTTCAAGTGCAGTCATTATCGCGAGGGGGCTGGTCAGCTCGGGCTCAGCCTCCCCTGTTCCGGTGATGTTCAGATGCATTGCGTTGACACACAGTCGAGGGTGTGCGAAGGCATTCGATGCCGAAGGAGTCATTGGTAATGCGAACGTTCACGCCCGGCGACAGACTCGAAGAACACGCCTCGACTTTCGACGATCACGGCCAGGACCGCCGCAAGAACGCGCAGGACCTGGAGCGCGAACAGCACGCCTCGATGCGCCGCGTCTCGCAGGCCACCGGCGCATCGGCCCATGAGCTGCAGCAGCTGATGCAGCGGCTGCTCGACATCGACCGCTCGGGCTCGAGCGCGGGCATCGTGGCGCAGGGCCACATCGAGGCCGACCGCATGCAGTCGGGCATGTCAGCGCTCGACCTGGGCGACGGCAACGTGGCCGAGCAGCGCGGCGACGCGGTGCAGAGCATCGACTTCTGGCTGCTCGAACCGCTGGACCCCGCGCACGACAAGAAGTGGTACGCCCGCTGGAAGTTCTGGAGCTTCATCCTCGGCGCGGCCGACGCCGAGGCCGCGCTCACCCTGCAGGGGCTGGCGCTGCGCCCCACCGAGCCCGGCGACACCCACGCCGATCTCGTGGCCAAGGCGCGAAAGGTTCTCGAAAGCTGGCGCCGCACCTCCGAGCCGCTCTTCTGGTCGGCCGTGGAGTGCTACGTGCGGCAACAGTCGTTCTCGCTCGAGACGCAGGCCTACCTCATGCACTGCATCGCCTCGGTGTTCACCGGCGATCCGATGAAGCTGTCGAACGCGCAGAGCGAGCAGCTCGCGGCCGTGCTCGCCGACACGTATTGCGACGCGCTGGGCACCTCGGCGAGCATGCCCTCGGCGGACATCTACCGCCGCCTGGCGCAGGGGCTGGAGGCCACCGACCGCGAAACCGGCCTCACCCGCACCCTCGGGCGCAGCGACGCGGCGCAGATCGCGATGACCGCGCTGTTCTCGGTGATCGAGTTCTCTCGCCTACGCTGAAGCGCCGCCACCAGTGCGCCGGCGCAGCGCGCGCACCGCACTGTCGACCGTGGTGAGCACCGGCAGCCCGCTGGCCGCCTCGCAGGCGTCGCGCGCCCGCGCCATGCTGAACTGCGCCAGCGCGATGCGCGTGCAGCCGCGATCGCGCAATGCCGCGGCCTGATCGGCGATGAGCGCATCGTGGCGCTGCGTGTCGCCGGCGTTCAGCGCGTCGAGCGCGCCCTCCGCCAGCGCGGTCTCCAGCGCCGTGCCCTGCGGAAACTCCGGCGGCATCGACGCCAGCGTGGGCGCGAAGGTGGCGATGAGGCCGAGCCGGCCCTGCAGCCCCTGCAGCGCCTCGTCGATCATGGCCTCGTTCGGCTTGAGCACCGGGATGCCCGCGTGCCGCCGCGCCACCGCCTCGATGCAGGGCCCGAAGGCCGAGCAGGTGAAGAGAATGCCCTGCGCGCCGGTGTCGACCGCGTACTGCGCGAGGCGCTGGAAGCGCTCGTGCATGGCGTCGTCGAGCCCCCTGCCGTTGCGCGCCAGGTCGGCCGAGAGGCTGTCGTCGAGCAGGTTCATGCGCACGGCCTCGGGCCAGTCGCGCGCGAAGGCTTCGTTGATGGGCGCGACGGAGTGCGAGAGCGCGTGGATCAGGGCAAGGCGTGGCATGAGGGTCATGGACTCGGCGGCAAGCGCTCAGATGCCCTTGGAGGAAGGGTTGGCGAAGGCCTCCTTCGTCTCGGCATTCAGCGGGTAGTTGATGTTGATGTTCTTGGGCGGAATGGGCGACATGAACCACTTCGCATAGAGCTTCTCCATCTCGCCCGACTTCATCATGCCTGAGACCACGCGATCCACCAGCGCCTTGAAGGCCGGGTCGTCCTTGCGGAACATCAGCGACTGGTTCTCGGTGCGCAGGCTCTCGCCGGTGATGATGAAGTCCTTGGGGTTGCGCGCATTCGCGATCTGCCCGGCCAGCAGGATGTCGTCGAGCACGAAGGCCTGGGCGCGTCCGCTTTCCACCAGCAGGAAGGAATCGCTGTGGTCCTTGCCCGCGAGGTTGGTCACCTCCAGGCTGCGGCCGCGGTCGGCCTCGCGCAGCAGGCGGAACGACGTGGTGCCGCTGGTGGTGGCCACCGTCTTGCCCTGCAGGTCGGCGATGCTCCTGATGCCCGAATCGGCCTTCACCAGCATGCGCACGTTGTAGCGGAAGATGTCCGGCGAAAACGCCACCAGCTTCTGCCGCTCGACGAGGTTGGTGGTGGAGCCGCACTCGATGTCGACCGTGCCGTTCTGAACCAGCGGAATGCGGTTGGCCGAGGTGACGGCCTGGTACTTGATCTCGACGGCCGGCATCTTCAGCTCGCTCTTCACCGCCTCGACGATGCGGTTGCAGATGTCGAGGCTGTAGCCGATGGGCTTGAGATTGCCGTCGAGGTACGAGAAGCCGAAGGACGACTCCCGGTAGCCGAAGGTGATGGAGCCGCTGGCCTTGATCTTGGCGAGCGTGTCGTTCTCCTGCGCCTGCGCCGCGGCGAAGGGCATGAACGCGGCCACGAGCACGGCGGCGAAGGAAAACAGCGGACGAAGCTTGGGCATGGAACGCTCCTCGGAACGATGGTTGGGGGGAAAACGAGCGGGGAAAAAGGAGCGCTCAGCGCGCCGCGGCACGCGTGACCGCGTCGATGGAGGCCGCGAGCCGCGCGGCGATCTCCTGCAGGTCTTGCCGGGTGGCGATGAAAGGCGGCGCCAGCAGCACGTGGTCGCCCTGGCGGCCATCGACCGTGCCGCCGAAGGGGTAGCACAACAGGCCGCGCGACATGGCGTCCTTCTTGATGGCGGCGTTGACCTTCAGCGCCGGATCGAAGGGCGCCTTGCTCGCCCGGTCGGCCACCAGTTCGATGCCCCAGAAGAAGCCGCGCCCGCGGATGTCGCCCACGTGCGGATGCGAGCCCAGCGCCTCGGCCAGCATCGCGCCGAAGGCGATGCCGTCTTCCCGCACCTTGGCGACCAGGCCGTCGCGGCGGATCACCTGCTGCACCGCGAGCGCTGCGGCGCAGGCCATGGGGTGGCCGAGGTAGGTGTGGCCGTGCTGGAAGAAGCCGCTGCCCCGGGACATCGCATCGACGATGCGGCGCTGCGCCAACACCGCGCCCACCGGCTGGTAGCCGCCGCCCAGGCCCTTGGCGACGGTCATCAGGTCGGGCACCACGCCCTCCTGCTCGCAGGCGTGCAGCGAGCCGGTGCGGCCCATGCCGCACATCACCTCGTCGAGGATCAGCAGCACGCCGTACTTGTCGCACACCGCGCGCACCGCCTTGAAGTAGCCCGGCACCGGCGTGAGCACGCCGGCCGTGGCGCCGCCGACGGTCTCGGCGACGAAGGCGATCACGCGGTCGGCGCCCTGCGCAAGGATGGCGGCCTCCAGCTCGGCTGCGAGGCGCTGGCCGTACTGCTCGGCGCTCTCGTCGGTGCGCTGCTCCCGGTAGGGATAGCACGGCGACACGTGCGTGGCCGGCACGAGGATGGGCGCGAAGGGCTCGCGGCGCCAGGCGTTGCCGCCCACGGCCAGCGCGCCCAGCGTGTTGCCGTGGTAGCTCTGGCGGCGCGCGATGAAGCGCGTGCGCTGCGGCTGGCCGATCTCGACGAAGTACTGCCGCGCCATCTTCAGCGCCGCCTCCACCGCCTCGGAGCCGCCGCTCACCAGATAGACGTGGCTCATGCCCTCGGGCGCGGAGCCGATCAGCTCGTCGGCCAGCTGCTCGGCCACCTCGCTCGTGAAGAAGCTGGTGTGGGCATAGGCCAGCCTGTCGATCTGCGCATGCATGGCGGCCATGACTTCGGGATGCGCATGGCCCAGCGAGGACACGGCGGCCCCGCCGGAGGCGTCGAGGTACTCGCGGCCTTCGGCGTCGCGGATGAACATGCCCTGGGAGCTCGCGGCAACGGGCGGGGTCTGGCGGAGGTGGCGGTGGAAGACGTGCGTCATGGCTCGGTGGTTGGAACTAACGTTTCCGGCGAATTATTGTTTGGAACATTTGTTCCGTCAACTGCCGTGTTCCATCTGCTCCGGTACATTTGTTCCAACTCAGCCAAGGAGACACACCGCCATGGGCGCCAAAGAGCAGATCCGCCAGCGTTTCAACGAACTGAGCCCCGCACTGCAAGAGGTGGCGCGCTACGTGCTCGACCACCCCAACGCGGTGGTCACAGGCTCGATGCGCAGCGTCGGCATTCGCTCGCAGAGCACGCCCGCCACGCTCGTGCGTTTCGCGCAGCACATGGGTTTCGAAGGCTGGCCGCAGCTCAAGGAGGCCTTCGCCGCGGAGATGGGCCTGGGCTCCGAAACCTACGGCGGCCGCGCCAAGCAGCTCGTCGGCCGTGCCAGCGACCAGACGCTGACCGGCGAGATGTTCGAGGTGCAGCGCCGCAACCTCGAAGCCACGCACCAGCAAAGCGGCTATGCGCTGCAGAAGGCCTGCGCACTGATCGAGAAGGCGCCCGCCGTGCACGCGGCAGGCTTCAGGGCCTGCTTTCCGATCGCGTTCTCGTTCGTGTACGTGTACCGGCTCTTCCGCGCCAGTGTGCACCTGGTCGATGGCCAGGGCGGCTCGCTGGAGATGCAGCAGCGCGCCTTCTCCAAGGGGGACGCGGTGGTGGTGGCGAGCTTCGCGCCCTATTCGCGCGAGGCGCTGCAGGTGGCGAAGGCAGCCAAGGCGGCGGGCTGCCGCATCGTCGCGATCACCGACAGCGTGGCCTCGCCGCTGTCGCTGCTGGCGGACGAGACGCTGCTCTTCACGATCCACAGCCCGTCGTTCTTTCCGTCGATCGCGGCCGGGGTGGCGGTGACCGAGGCGCTGGTCGAGCTGCTCGCCAGCCGCGCCGGCAAGCCGGTGATCCGGCGCATCGACGAGACCGAGGCGCAGCTCTTCGAATCGGGGGCGTACCTCACGGCGCCCGCCGCGCGCGGAGGACAGGGGCAGGCCTGACCGCCCGGGCGATCAGGCGTTCGGATCCTCAGGCCAGCGCCCGGGTGCGGCTCGGATTCTTCTGGCTCAGGTAGAGCACCAGGAGATCGCGGTTGGCGTTGATGTGGTCGCGCATGGCGGCCTCGGCGACGCCGGCTTCCTGCCGGCCGAGCGCCTCGACGATGCGGCAATGGTCCGCGAACGCCTGCAGGGCCTGCTCGTGCTTGTGCAGCAGCATCGAGGCATCCCGGTTGTGGGGGCGCAGCTTGCTGTCGAAGATGATCGGCAGCTGGCTGGCGCGCTGCACCGCCTCGGTGAGCCAGCGGTTGTCCGCCAGCGCCAGCAGCTTCTGGTGGAAGGCCACGTCGAGGTCCTGCCAGCGCGCGGCGCGGCCGTCGGACCATTCGCCGGTGTGGTGCAGCAGCTCGTGCTGCTCGTCGAGCATGGCCGTCAGTTCCGACAGCGCCTTGCCGTCGAGCCCGACCTCGGCGATCAGCCGGCAGCACATGCCCTCCAGCGTGGCGCGCACGCTGAAGGCGTCGTACACGTCCTTGGCGTTGAAGCGGCGCACCTGGAAACCCTTGTTGGGCAGGTAGACGAGCAGCCCCTCGTCCGCCAGCCGTGCCATGGCGCCGCGAACGGGCGTGCGCGACACGCCGAGCTCGTTGGCCAGCGAGATTTCCATCAGGTGGGAGCCGGGTGCGATCTCGCCGTCGAAGATGCGGTCACGCAGGGTATCGGCCACGGACAACGCTCGGGTCCGTGAAGGATCTGGGGGGGTCATCGAAAGTGGAAACTGGGGACGGCCGGAAGCGGGCCGCGCGGATGGTACGGCCGCGTACAAAAGCTTCATATCCCCAGTTTCCGTAAAAATTTTTATTCCTGGACTTTTTCGATGATTGCGGAGAATTTATTAACCTGTGTGAACCAGTTGGGGCCTTAGGCCTTACCTCGTCCCACCCCGACCGTCAAGACGAGAACCTTTGCATTCGCTGTCAGCCCGCAGCTTTCCGGGCAGCCACATGGATCGCGGCGCGGATGCGCGGATAGGTGCCACAGCGACAAATGTTTCCGCTCATGGCGCCAGAAATGTCGTCATCGCTCGGATTCGGCGTCTTTTTGAGCAGCGCGCAGGCCGACATGAGCTGGCCGCTCTGGCAGTAGCCGCACTGCACCACGTCGACTTCGGTCCAGGCGTTGCGCAGGGCGTCGGCCTCCCTGCCCTTGAGGCCTTCGATGGTGGTGACCTCGCGGCTGCCGACCGCCTCCAGCGGCGTGACGCAGGAGCGCACCGGCTCGCCGTCGAGGTGCACGGTGCAGGCGCCGCACAGCGCCTTGCCGCAGCCGAACTTGGTGCCGACGAGCTGCATCTCGCCGCGCAGCACCCACAGCAGCGGCGTGTCGGGCTCGGCGTTGACGGTGACGGCCTTGCCGTTGACTGTGAGCGTGGTGGTCATGGGGTGCTCCTTCTTTCCTTTTTCCCTGTTCAGGCGAGCCGGAGCGGCAGGCTGCGCAGCCGCTGGCCCGTGAGGGCGAACACCGCGTTCGCCACCGCCGGCGCGATCGGCGGCGTACCGGGCTCGCCCACGCCGCCGGGCGCTTCGCCGCTGGCGGCGATCTCGACCTCGATGGCCGGGCACTCGTTCATGCGCAGCGGCATGTAGTCGTGGAAGTTGCTCTGCTGCACCCGGCCCTTCTCCACCGTGATCTCGCCATGCAGCGCGGCGGAGAGGCCATAGACGATGGCGCCTTCCATCTGCTGGCGGATCAGGTTCGGGTTGACGGCCACGCCGCAGTCGACGACGCAGGTCACCCGGTGCACCCGCACCTGCCGGTCCGGCGAGACGGACACCTCTGCCACCTGCGCGACGATGCTGCCGAAGGAACGGTGGATCGCGAGGCCGCGCGCCCGCTTCGCGCCGTCGGGCCCCGGTGCCGGCGGCAGGCTCCAGTTCGAGAGTTCGGCCACGCGCCTGAGCACGCGCAGGTGGCGCTCGTCCTTCGCGAGCAGCGCGGCGCGGAACGCCACCGGGTCCTTGCCCGCGGCGGCGGCGCACTCGTCGATGAAGCTCTCGACGAAGAAGCCGTTCTGCGAATGCGCGACCGATCGCCAAACGCCCGTGGGCATGGCCGACTCCACCGGCACGTGGGCGACGCGCGCGTTGGGGAAGGCATAGGCCGTGTTCCAGGCGCCGTCGGTGGCGGTGTCCATGAGCGAGGGGGCGCCCATGCTCGATCCGGCCGTGACGGTCTGCCACGCGACCAGCGCGCCGGCCGCGTCGAAGCCCGCCCTGCAACGCGCCACGTAGGCGGGGCGGTAGAAGTCGTGCGCCATGTCTTCCTCGCGCGACCAGAAGAGCTGCACCGGCGCGCCGCCGGTCTCGCGCGCCAGCGTGGCGGCCTGGGTGACGAAGTCGGTGCTGTAGCGCCGGCCGAAGCCGCCGCCGAGGTAGGTCACGTGCAGCTCGACCTTGTCCGCGTCGATGCCCAGCGCCTTGGCCGCCGCACCGCGCGTGAAACCCGGCGCCTGGGTGGGCGCCCACACGGTCGCCTTGCCGTCCTTGAACTGCACGGTGCAATTCATCGGCTCCATGGTCGCGTGGGCCAGGAAGGGCACACGGTACTCGGCCTCGATGGTCTTGGCGGCCGAGCGGAACGCACCGGCCACGTCGCCGTCGTCCAGCCGGGCGTTGCCGGGCCTGGTGCGCAGAGTCTGCGAGAGGCGCTCGATCATCTCGGCGCTCGACAGGCTGGCGGCCGGGCCGTGGTCCCATTCGATGGCGAGCGCCTTCACGGCGCGCATCGCGTGGTACGGGGTGTCGGCGATGACGGCCACCCCGCCCGGCGTGGCGCCGGTGCCGATGAGCGTGGCGCCGACCGGCTCCAGCGCCATCACCTTGCGCACGCCCGGCAGCTTCTGCGCGGCCGTGGCGTCGAAGCTCGCGACGCGGCCGCCGGTGGTCGGGCACATCGCGATGCTCGCGTACAGCAGGCCCGGCGGCAGCACGTCGAGGCCGAAGGTGGCGGAGCCGTCGAGCTTGGCGGCGCCGTCCAGTCGCCGCGCGGGCTGGCCGATGAGCTTGAAATCGGCCGGCTTCTTCAGCGCCACCTGCGTCGGCAGGGGCTGCTGCGCGGCCTTGGGAGCCAGTTCGCCGAAAGTGGCGCTCCTGCCGCTGGCCTGGTGCAGCACACGCCCGGCCTCGGCACGGCATTCGGCAGCAGGCACCTGCCACAGCGCAGCGGCCGCGCCGAGCAGCATGGTCCGCGCCGACGCGCCGGCTTCGCGCAGCGGTACCCACTGGTCGGTGATGCTCGAGGAGCCGCCCGTGCCCGAGAGCCCCGGGATCGCGCGCAGCAGCTTGCCCATCACGTGCTCGGTCGAGCGCTTCATCGCGCCCTCGTCGCCGGGCCGGAAAGGCAGCGCATCGAGGATCGCCGCCTGGTTGTTGTAGATGGCGTCCGAGCCGGCCGTCTCCAGCCGGATCTGCCCGAGCGAGGCGCCCATCTCCTCGGCCAGCAGCATCGACAGGCCGGTGTGCGTGCCCTGCCCCATTTCCGACTGCGACATCATCAGCGTGACCGTGTTGTCGCTGCCCACCTTGACCCAGCCGTTGAGCGCGACCTGGCCCGGCGCCGCGGGCAAGGGCTGCGACCCTGTCAGCCGCGACGCGACCGGCGTGGCAGCCCATCCGACGACGAGGGCACCGGCGGCGCCCGCCGTGCCGAGGACGAAATGGCGGCGCTTGAGCTTGGGCATGGCGTGGTTCCTTCGTGGGGATGCGTGAGTGGAGGATGGAATCAGGCGTCGGCGACGATGCCGCGCCAGAAGGTCTCGAAGCCGGCCTCGCAGTAGCCGGCGCGGCCTTTCCTGCTCTTCGCCTGCGCGACGAAGGCCATCGTGGTCTCGGCCATCGCGCCCAGCATCGCGCCGAGGAACGGCAGCGGCTGGTCGCGTATCAACCCGTTGCTGATGCACTCCCTGGCAAGCACCTCAAGCCGCAGGAACGGCGCCATGCCCGCGGCCTTGCTCTCTTCGCTCACCTGGTCCGACACCTTGAGCTGCGAGACCACCTTGAACTTCTCGGGGTTGTCGACGCCCCAGTAAACGTAGCGGTCCCAGATGTGGCGGTATTTGGTCTTGGGGTCGGCCTGCTCGGGCCAGTCTTGGAGCATCACCTCGGCGAGCTCGGTCTTCAGCTGCCGGTAGAGCTCGTTGACCAGCACTTCCTTGTTCGCGAAATAGGTGAAGAGCGTGCCTTCGGCCACGCCGGCTGCGCGCGAGATGGCGGAGGTGGGCGTGCTCCACGCACCCCGGCTGGCGAACTCCGCGATGGCCGCATCGAGGATCGCATTGCGCTTGTCTTCGCTTCTGGGTCTGGCCATGGGTTGGGACGGCGTTCTTTATTGATTGAGTACGTACTCAATTATAGAAATGCGTCGCGACGCCTGGCAATGGGTGTGGAATCCCGGGGCCGGAAGGTGGCTGGGGGCCTGCATAATCGCGCCCTTTTTTCCGAGGGGAGCCGGGGATGGAACTCGAAATCGCGCAATCCACGCCGACCGCCGCCAGCATCGCGATGCTCGTGGAGGAACGCTACGGCCTCGGCAAGGTGGTCGAGAGCGAGTTCCTGCGGCGCAGCTTCAACCAGGTCTACCGGCTGGGCTTTGTCGACGGACGCCGCGTGGTGGCGCGGCTGAGCGCCGACCGGCCTCGCGGCGGCCCCAACCTGCAGTTCGAGGCGGCTGCGCTCGACCACCTGTCCCGTACGGGCTGCCGTGTCTCGCGCTGCGTGCCGACCGCCGATGGCCAGATCGCCATCGAGGCGCCGCTGCCCGAAGGCCCGCGCGCGCTGATGCTGTTCGAGCACCTGAGCGGCGAATTCACCGGCGACGCCGCCCCCGACATCGAAGCCTTCGCCCACGGACTGGCCTCGTTGCACACCGCAGGCGAAAGCTACCGAGGTCCGGCAAGCCTCTATCGCCTGGACCTCGACTATTTGCTGCTGCGGCCGCTGCAAGGCCTGCTGCGCGCGCCGACCATGACGGCCGAGCTCCGCCCGCAGTTCGAGGAGCTCGGCGAGCGCCTGCGTGCCGCCATCCTGGGCCTGGGGGAACTCGGCGATGTGCTCTGCCATGGCGACGCGCATGGCAGCAACAACTTCATCGTCGAAGACGATGCGCATGGGCGGCGCCAAGCCGTGTTCTTCGACTTCGACGAGGCAGGCCCGGGCTACCTTGCCTACGAGCTCGCCGTCTATCCGTGGATACTTCATCCCCGCACGGCGGATGGCGTCCTGGGCGACAAGGCCGCCCAGCAATGGCGCCATTTCATTCACGCCTATCGCGAGGCCCGCCCGGTGCCCGACGCAGACCTCGCCGCCATTCCCCGCTTCATGGCGGCGCGCCAGTTCTGGCTGCTCGGCGAATACGCCGGCCGCATCCCCGTCTGGGGCTCCCAGGCGATGCCCACCGACTACCTCCGCCGTCAGCTGGCCATGCTGCGCAAGTGGGAAACATTGGAGTTGCCACTCTAGGCGCGACGCCACACCGGCAGGAACCCTGCACCGGCGGCGCGGGTCAAAAAAACTGTCGCGGCGCCTTGTCGCGACAGGAGGCAATGACCATGAAGCAAGTGAAGCATTGGCAAGACCCCGTCAACGCCGCCGCCGGCGCCTGGCTGATCGTCTCGCCCTGGGTCCTGGGCTTTTCGGGCATGACCGCCGCCATGTGGACGATGGTGGCGACCGGCATCGTGCTCGGCGCGGTGGCGCTGGGTGCGACCTTCGTGCCCCGACAGTGGGAAGAATGGACCGAGGTCGCGCTGGCAGCCTGTCTCGCGGTGTCGCCCTGGGTGCTCGGGTTCCGCAGCAACGAGACGGCGATGGTCAACGCGGTGCTCGTGGCCGCGGTGATCCTGGTGCTGGCGCTGTGGGTCCTGGTGACCGACAAGGATTACCTGGGCCACACCATCGACCGCCCGGCGCATTGACGACGGCCCGCGCCGGCCGGGCACCGATGCTCGCCGCGCTCACTGCGTGGCGGGTGAGGTGACCGGCTGCGCCTGCGCGGCGCCATCCATCCACCCGGCCTGCCAGCCGCCGCCCATCGCCTGGATCAGCGCGATGGCGGTGGTCTGGCGGTTGACCTGCAACTGCACCAGCGTGCGGCGCGCGCTGAGCGCGGCGGCCTGGGCCGTGACCACGTCGGTGTAGCTCACCTGCCCGGCGCGGTAGCGGTTGAGCAGCTGCTGCTCGGTCTTGTCCGCCGCGGCCGAGGCCTCGCGGCGCAGGCCTTCCTGCTGCGCGAGCGTGGCGCTCGCGGTCAGCTGGTCTTCCACCGCCTGGAAGGCGGTGAGCACCGTCTGGCGGTAGCGCGCCACGCTGGATTCGTAGCTCGCCTTCGCCGAATCGACATTGGCCGCGATCGCGCCCGCATCGAACACCACCTGCGCCACCGAAAGCCCCAGTCCCCACAGCGTGTTGGAAGAGCTGAAGAGGTCTTTCACGCGGCTGACGTTGCTGCTGCCGACCGACGCGGTCAGCCCGATGTTGGGGAAGTAGGCCGCGCGCGCGATGCCGATCTGCGCGTTGGCCGCCGCCACCGAACGCTCGGCCGCGGCGATGTCGGGCCGGCGCTGCAGCAGCGTCGAAGGCACGCCCAGCGGCACGCCCGGCACCGTGGGCGTCCACTTGGCGGCAGGCAGGCTGAAGTCGGCCGGCGCCACGCCGATGAGCGCCGCGATCGCGTGCTCGTAGGTGGCGCGCGTGCGCTGCAGCCCCACGAGGTCGGCCTTGGCGTTCACAAGCTGCGTCTGCGCCTGCAGCACGTCGGTCTGCGCGGCGATTCCGGCGGCATAGCGGTTGCTCGTGATCTCGAAGGCGCGCTGGTAGCCCTGGATGGTCTCGTCGAGCAGCACGATCTCGGCGTCGGCCTCGCGCAGCGAGAAATAGCTGGTCGCCAGGTCGCCGATGGCCGAGAGCCGCGCCGCGGCCAGGTCGGCCTCGCTGGCCTGTGCGTTGGCCTGCGCGCTGCTCACCGCCTCGCGCAGCCGGCCCCAGACATCGGGCGTCCAGCTCGCGCCCAGCGACGCCGTGAAGCTGTTCGACGGGCTCGAGGTGCTGCTGCCTCCCACCGTGCCAGAGCGCCTGCCGCTGCCGGTGAGCGACACCGACGGGAACAGCGCCGCGCGCTCGCCGCGCACCAGCGCCTGGGCCTGCGTGTAGTTGGCCACCGCGGCGGCGATGTTCTGGTTCGAAACCTGCACGCGGCCGGCCAGGTCGTCGAGCGTGGCATCGCCGAAGAGCTTCCACCACTCGCCGCGGTCGAGCGCGTCGGCCGGGGCCGCGGGCAGCCAGCCTTCGGCGGCCTTCTGCTCTTTCCAGTTGGCCGAAGCGGCGGTGGCCGGCTGCTGGTAGCGCGGGCCGACAGCGCAGCCCGCGAGCAAGGCGGCCAGCGCGAGCGCCGAAAGCGAAAAGCGGGAGGTGGAAGAAAACAGTGCGTTCATGTCGTTGTCGTTTCTCGCTCAGGCGGGCGTCACGCGGCTCAGCTCGCGCTCGTTGGTGCCGCGGCGGCGCAGTTTGTCGAGCAGCAGGTAGACCACCGGCGTCGTCAGCAGGGTCAGCAGCTGGCTCGCGATCAGCCCGCCGATGATGGCCACGCCCAGCGGCCGGCGCAGCTCGGCGCCCTCGCCGAAGCCGATGGCCAGCGGCAGCGCGCCCAGCGCGGCCGCCAGGGTCGTCATCAGGATCGGACGGAAGCGCAGCAGGCAGGCCTCGCGCACCGCCTCCATCGGCGTGAGGCCGCGTGAGCGCTCGGCTTCGAGCGCGAAGTCGATGATCAGGATCGCGTTCTTCTTCACGATGCCGATCAGCAGGAACACGCCGATCAGCGCGATGATGGAAAACTCCATGCGGAACATCAGCAGCGCCAGCACCGCGCCCACGCCGGCCGAAGGCAGCGTCGAGAGCACCGTGATCGGATGCACCAGGCTCTCGTACAGGATGCCCAGCACGATGTAGATCACGATCAGCGCCGCCAGGATCAGCATCGCCTGCTGCCCCTGCGACTGCTGCGCGCTCGCCGCCGTGCCTGCGAACGCGCCGCGCACGTTGGTGGGCATGGCGATGTTGGCCTCGGCCTTGGCGATGGCCTCGCGCGCGTCGCCCAGGTTGGCGCCTTCGGCGAGGTTGAACGAGATGGTCGTGGCCAGCTCGCCATCTTCATGGCTCACCGAGGTGGCCACCGACTGCTCCTCGAACTTCGCGACCGCCGACAGCGGCACGAGCGCGGTGGCCGTGTTGCTCAGCACGTTGCCGGTCGATGCATTGCGCAGCGCCGCGTTGGCCGAGACCGGCACGGTGGCCGTGCTCGAGGAAGCAGACGAAGAGGACGCCGCGGACGAAGACGACTTCGATGCCGTCGACGACGAAGAAGAAGCACTCGACGTGCCGCTGGCCGCCACCTGCGTGGTCACAGTCTGCCCGCCCACCACCGACGTCTTGGTGGCCGGCACGTACACGTCGGCCAGCGAGTTGGGGCTGCGCGTGTAGCGCGGCGCCCATTCCATCACCACGTGGTACTGGTTCAACTCCGTGTAGATGGTCGCGACCTGCCGCTGGCCGAAGGCGTTGTAGAGCGCGTTGTCGATGGCCGTCGACGTCAGGCCCAGCCGCCGCGCGCTGTCGGGGTCGACCTTGGCCACCGTCTCCACGCCGTTCTGGTCCTGGTCGGTGTCGATGTCGGTCAGCGAAGGCTGCAGCTTCAGTTCGTCGGCCAGCTTCACGGCCCAGGTGCGAAGGTCGGCGACGTTGTCGCTCTTGAGCGTGTACTGGTAGGTCGAGTTGCTGGCGCGGCCGCCGGATCGCACGTCCTGCACCGTGCCCAGGAACACGCGCAGGCCGGTCACCTGGTTGAGCTGCGGGCGCAGCCGCGCGATCACCGCCAGGCCGCTGTCCTTGCGCTGGTTGGCGGGCTTGAGGTTCACGAACATGAAGCCGCCGCCCGCCCGGCCCGCGCCGGTGAAGCCCACCACGGTGTCGACCGCCTCGTCCTTGCGGATGATGTCGACCACCTGCCGCAGCTTCTCGGCGAGCGCCTGCGACGAGATGCTCTGGTCGGCGCGCAGGCCGCCGTTGAGCTGGCCGCTGTCCTGCTGCGGGAAGAAGCCCTTGGGCGCCGCGCTGAACAGGTACACGTTGAGCCCGACCACCGCCACCAGGATCAGCATCACCAGCGCCTTGCTGTCGAGCGCCCAGTCGAGGCTGTGCTCGTAGCGCTTGAGCACCCAGTCGTAGCTGCGCGCGGCCATGCGGCCCAGCCTGCCCTGCGGCTTGTTCCTGTCGTGCTCGCCGCCGGGCTTGAGCAGCCAGGCGCACATCATCGGCGTGGTGGTCAGCGAGATCACCAGCGAGATCAGCACCGCCGCAGACAGCGTCACCGCGAACTCGCGGAACAGCCGCCCCACCTGCCCGCCCATGAACAGCAGCGGGATGAACACCGCCACCAGCGACACGCTGATCGACAGCACGGTGAAGCCCACTTCCTTCGCGCCAAGCAGCGCGGCCTTCATGCGCGTCATGCCCGACTCGATGTGCCGGCTCGTGTTCTCCAGCACCACGATCGCGTCGTCCACGACGAAGCCGGTGGCCACCGTGAGCGCCATCAGGCTCAGGTTGTTCAGGCTGAAGCCCAGCAGGTACATCACCCCGAAGGTGCCCAGCAGCGCCGCCACCGTCGCCACCGCCGGCACCACCGTCGCGCGCGCGCTGCGCAGGAACAGGCTCACCACCAGCACCACCAGGATCACGGAGATGACCAGCGTGAACTCCACCTCCCGCAGCGAGCCGCGGATGGAATTGGTGCTGTCCGATGCGACCTGCAGCGTCACGTCCGGCGGCAGCTGCGCCTGCAGCTCGGGCAGCAGCGCGCGCACGCTGTCGACCGTCTCGATGATGTTGGCCGAAGGCTGCCGCGTGATCAGCACGATGATCGCCGGCTCGCCGTTGAACAGGCCCAGGGTGCGCGTGTCCTCCACGCCGTCGACCACCTCCGCCACTTCCTGCAGTCGCACCGCAGCGCCGTTGCGCCAGGCGATGACCATCGGCGCGTAGTCGCTCGCGCGCAGTGCCGGCGTCTGCGTATAGATCTGCAGCTTGCGCCCCTCGCCCTGCACCATGCCCTTGGGCCGGTTGGCGTTCGAGGCCTGGATCGCGGCGCGTACGTCCTCGGTGCTGATGCCGTAGCGGTTCAGCGCGAACGGCAGCAGCTCGATGCGCACCGCCGGCAGCGAGCCGCCGCCGATCTCCACGTCGCCGACGCCATCGACCTGCGACAGGCGCTGGCTCACGATGTTCGACACCGCGTCGTAGATCTGGCCCGGCGTCTTCGTCTTCGACGTGAGCGCCAGGATGATCACCGGCGACGCCGCCGGGTTGGCCTTGCGATAGGTCGGATTGCTGCGCAGCGTGGCCGGCAGGTCGATGCGGCTCGCGTTGATCGCGGCCTGCACCTCGCGGGCCGCGCCGTCGATGTTGCGGCTGAGGTCGAACTGCAGCGTGACGCGGGTGGAGCCCACCGAGCTGGTGGACGTCATTTCGTTGACGCCTGCGATGGTGCCCAGGTGGCGTTCCAGCGGTGTTGCGACGCTGGTGGCCATCGTCTCGGGGCTGGCCCCGGGGATCGAGGCTCTGACGGAGATGACGGGGTAGTCGACCTGTGGCAGGGGGGAGACCGGGAGGACGAAGAAGGCGGCTATGCCGGCCAGGGCTATGCCTATGGTCAGGAGGACTGTGCCTATGGGGCGGCGGACGAACGGCAGGGATAGATTCATCTCGCTGCTCCTTCTGGGAGCATGCTGAGCGCTTGTTTCCCGGGGCCGGGTCTCGGCCCGGCGGCCGACTCACTTTCTTTTGCTTCGCCAAAAGAAAGTAAGCAAAGAAAAGGCGACCCCGCTGTCTGCGACCCCTTCGCTGCGCTACGGGGCAACCTGCGGTGCTCGCGTTTCGCGGGGTCCGCAGAACTCGCTTCGCTCAAACAGCTACGGCCCTTATCCGCGAAACGCTGCGCTCCTCGGCGCAGCCAGAGGGGATTGCAGAACTGCGGGCCATCGCTGCGCTCGGCCTCCAAGGCACTGCGGGCGCTGCGTGCCTGCAGTGCTTGGAATGAGGGGGGGCAGTGGTTTGGATTGCGTGTGCTGCCGGCACTGCCAGTGGTGCTGGGCGCACTGGTGCTGTGGATGGTGCTCTTGCCGTGGGCTGCGTTCGTAGCGTTCGTGCCCGTGGTGTCGTTGATGCCGTTGGCCCAATCGATATCAGCTCCGCCCCACCCTCCCCCGCCGAGCGAAGCAAAGGCCCATCCAGGCAACCCAAGGGCCGAGCGAAGCGATGGCACGCCCCACTCCCTTCTGGCTGTGCCGAGGAGCGCAGGCGCAGGAGGGATAAGGGCCGCAGCTGTTTGAGCGAAGCGAGTTCTGCGGACCCCCTCCTGCGCCGAGCACCGCAGGTTGCCCGTAGCGAAGCGAAGGGACACAGACAGCAGGGTCGCCTTTTCTTTGCCTACTTTCTTTTGGCGAAGCAAAAGAAAGCAGGTCGCCCGCCGGGGCGAGACCCGGCCCCGGAAAACAAATCCACGACGGAAGAAAAGACGACTCAAACCGCCTCCTCCTCAATCTCAACCCTCCGGGCACTCCCCCCACCCAACCGATCAAACGCCAGATAAATAACAGGCGTAGTGAACAGGGTAAGCAACTGACTGACGATCAACCCCCCGAAGATCGCCAACCCCAGCGGCCGCCGCAATTCAGCCCCATCCCCGAAGCTGAACATCAACGGCACAGCAGCAAACAAAGCCGCCAGCGTGGTCATCAAGATGGGCCTAAACCGCAACAAGGCAGCCTGGTGAATGGCCTCCCGAGGAGACTTCCCCTGTGTTCTCTCGGCATCGATGGCGAAGTCGATCATCATGATCGCGTTCTTCTTCACGATGCCGATCAGCAGGATGATCCCGATGATGCCGATCACCCCCAGGTCGTTGCCCGTGATCATCAGCGCCAGCAGCGCCCCCACCCCGGCCGAAGGCAGCGTGGACAGGATGGTCAGCGGATGCACATAGCTCTCGTACAGCACCCCCAGCACGATGTACACGCACACCACGGCGGCAAGAATCAGCCACAGCTGGTTCGACAGCGACTTCTCGTAAGCCCCTGAAGCTCCGAGGAAGGTCATCGTCACGCTGCTCGGCAGCCCGATCTCCTTCGCGGCTGCTCGAATGGCGTCGACCGAGGCGCCGAGCGAAACGCCGGGTGCGGTGTCGAAGTTCAGCGTGCTCGCCGGGTACTGCGCCACGTGCGTGATCTGCAGCGGCGCCTGCTGCTCGGAGATCTGCGCGATCGCCGACAGCGGCGTGGCGGTGCCCGAACCCGCGATCAGGCTCAGCTGCCCCAGCGTCTGCGGCGTGTTCACCATGCCGGGCTGGGCCTCGAGGATCACGCGGTACTGGTTGGTCTCGGTGAAGATGGTGGAGACGATGCGCTGGCCGAAGGCGCTGTAGAGGGCGTCGTCCACGGTGCTCGCGGTGATCGACAGCCGCGCCGCGGTGTCGCGGTTGACGTTCACGAAAGCCGCGAGGCCCTGGGCACCGGCGTCGCTGCTGACGTTGCGCACCTTGTCCGATTCCTGCAGCTTGGCGACGAGCTTCTTCATCCACTCGGTGATGGCGGTGCTGTCCACGCCTTCGAGCGACATGCGGTATTCGGTCGGGCCGGTCTCGGCGTCGATGGTGAGGTCCTGCGTGGGCTGCAGGTAGAGCGTGACGCCAGCCACCTGCCGCACGCGCTCGCGCAGGCGGTCCATCACGACCTGCTGGCTGTCGCGGTCCTTCACCAGGTTGATGAGCATGCTGCCGGTGTGCAGCATGGTGTTGTTGGCGGCATCGACGCCGACGAAGGAGCTG
Organism: Variovorax atrisoli; assembly: GCF_014195185.1. Taxonomy (NCBI): domain Bacteria; kingdom Pseudomonadati; phylum Pseudomonadota; class Betaproteobacteria; order Burkholderiales; family Comamonadaceae; genus Variovorax; species Variovorax atrisoli. Next base: position 215,144 of record NZ_JACIBG010000003.1, read on the forward strand.
AGGTTCTCGACCGCCGGGTCTTCGAGGATCGCCTGCGCCGCCTGCATCTGCAGCTGCGACATGCGCTCGAACGACACGTCCTGCGCGGCCTGCACGCGGGCCTGCAGCTGGCCGGTGTCCTGCGTGGGGAACAGGCCCTTGGGAATGGTGAGGTAGAGCAGCACCGTCAGCACCATGGTCAGCAGCGCGACCAGCAGCGTGAGCGCCTGGTGCTCGATCACCCAGTGCAGCGAGCGGTCGTAGCGCACCATCACGCCGTCGAAGAATCGCTGTGCGCGCGCGCCGAAGCCCTTGTTCGAGGCCTCCTTCTTCTGTTCGTGCCTGAGCCAGCGCGCCGACATCATCGGCACCAGCGTGAGCGACACCACGGCGGAGATCAGGATGGTGATGGCCAGCGTCACCGCGAACTCGCGGAACAGGCGGCCCACCACGTCGCCCATGAACAGCAGCGGGATCAGCACCGCGATGAGCGACACGGTCAGCGAGATGATGGTGAAGCCGATCTGCGTGGCGCCCTTGAACGCGGCCTGCAGGGGCTTCTCGCCCTCCTCGATGTAGCGCGCAATGTTCTCGATCATGACGATCGCGTCGTCCACCACGAAGCCGGTGGCGATGGTCAGCGCCATGAGGCTGAGGTTGTTGAGGCTGTAGCCCAGCAGGTACATCAGCCCAAAGGTGCCGATCAGCGAGATGGGCACCGCGATGCTGGCGATGACGGTGGCGCGCAGGCTGCCCAGGAAGGCGAAGATCACCAGCACCACGAGCACCACGGCCAGCACCAGCTCCATCTCGACGTGCTGCACCGAGGCGCGGATGCCGGCCGTGCGGTCGCTGAGCACCTCGATCTTCAGGCCGGCAGGCATGCCGGCCTGCAGCTCGGGCAGCTGCTTCTTGATGGCGTCGACGGTGGCGATCACGTTCGCGCCGGGCTGGCGCTGCACGTTCATGATGATCGCGGGCGACAGCCTGCTGGTGCCGTCAACCTTGTTGCCGGCCCAGGCGGCGAGCTGGTTGTTCTCGGCGCTGCTGACCACCTGCGCCACGTCGACCATGCGGATCGGCGCGCCGTTCTTGTACGAGACGATCAGGTTCTTGTAGTCGTCGACCGTCATCAGCTGGTCGTTCGAATTGATCGTGTAGGCGCGCTTGGGCCCGTCGAAGCTGCCCTTGGCGCCGTTGGAGTTGGCCGCCGAGATGGCCGTGCGCAGCGTGTCCAGCCCGATGCCGTTGGCCGCCAGCGCCTGGGTGTTGGCCTGGATGCGCATCGCGGGGCGCTGCCCGCCGCTGAGCGACACCAGCCCCACGCCCGAGACCTGGCTGATCTTCTGCGCGAGCCGGGTGTTGACCAGGTTCTGCACGTCGGTCAGCGGCAGCGTGTCGGAGGTGATGGACAGCGTGAGCACCGGCGCATCGGCCGGGTTGACCTTGGCGTACACAGGCGGCGCCGGCAGGTCGGCCGGCAGCAGCGAGCCGCCGGCGTTGATGGCGGCCTGCACTTCCTGCTCGGCCACGTCCAGCGTCTGGCCGAGCGAGAACTGCAGCGTGATGATCGACACGCCCGCGGCGCTGGTCGAGCTCATGCGGTCGAGCCCCGACATCTGGCCGAACTGGCGCTCCAGCGGCGCGGTGACGGTGTTGCTCATGACCTCGGGGCTGGCCCCGGGGTAGAGCGTCTGCACCTGGATGGTCGGGTAGTCGACCTGCGGCAGCGCCGACAGCGGCAGGAAGCGGAATGCCACCAGGCCGGCCAGCACGATCGCGACCATCAGCAGCGAGGTCGCCACCGGCCGCAGGATGAACGGACGGGACGGACTCACTGGCAGGCCTCCGTGCTGCTGCTACTGCTGTCACTGCTGCGACGGCAGCAGCTGGTGATGCGAAGACCGTTCGTCATTGGCCGCGCCTGTCGCCCTGCCCGCCTTCGCCGCCGCGTTCGGACATGCGCTGCCAGCGCTCCAGCGCGGCCGGGTCGCCGCGGTCCAGCGCCTCGAGGAAACGCTTGCGGCGCTCGAGCTGCTCGGGGTTGTCCTTGACGGAATCGAGCATGCGCTGGCGCTGCTCGGCGGTCGGGAGCTTGGCCGGCGTCGCCGGCGTGGCGGGGGCCGTCTCCGCGGAGGGCGCGGAGGGCGCGGAGGGCACGGAGGGCACGGGGGAGGCCGCGGCAGGGGCTGCCGCAGCGCCGGGGGCGGTCGAGGTGGCCGGCGCCGCGGAAGTCCCGGCTGCCGATGCGCCCTCGGCGCCCCTGGCCGCGCCGGGACCGCCTGCGCCGCCGCCCTGCCGGCGGCCGCGATGCGTGCCACCTGCCGGGGCCGATGCGGCGCCCGCGGGCCGGTCGGCCTGGGTCTGCACGCGCGCGCCGTCCTTCAACCGGTCGCCGCCTTCGGTCACGACCTGCTCGCCGGCCTGCAGGCCCGAGGTGATCGCCACGTTGTCCACGCTCGATTCGCCGCGCGTCACCGTGCGCTGCGACACGGTGTTGTCTTCGTTCAGCACATACACGTAGTCGCCGTTGGGGCCGTGGCGCAGCGCCGTGACGGGCACCACCACCGCGCTGTTCACGGTGCGCAGCAGCAGCCGCAGGTTGACGAACTGGTTCGGGAATAGCGCGTTGTCGGCGTTGGCGAAGCGGGCCTTGGCCTTGACGGTGCCGGTGGCGGTGTCGACCAGGTTGTCCAGCGTGGAGAAGCTGCCGTTCGCGAGCCGGCGCGTGCGGGTGCGGTCGAAGGCGGTGGCGTCGAGCTTCGCCCCCTGGGCGAGGCGCTCCTGCACTTCGGGCACGCGGTCCTGCGGAATGGCGAATTCGACGTCGATCGGCGCGATCTGCGTGATGGTCGCGATGCCGTTGGTGGTGCCGGTGGAGATGTAGTTGCCCGCGTCCACCGGCCGCAGGCCGATGCGCCCGCTCACCGGCGCGGTGATGCGGCTCCAGGCGAGGTTGAGCTTGGCGGTGTTTTCGTTGGCGCGGTCGATGGCCACCGTGCCTTCGAGCTGCTTGACCAGCGCGGCCTGGGTGTCGACGTCCTGGCGGGCGATGGAATCCTGGCCCAGCAGGGTCTGGTAGCGCTGCAGCGTAACCCGCGCCGCCGCGAGCTGCGCCTCGTCGCGCTGGCGGGCGCCGGTGGCCTGCGCCAGGGCGTTCTGGAACGGCTGCGGATCGATGGTGGCGAGCACGTCGCCCTTCTTGACCATCTGACCTTCCTGGAAGAGCACCGCCGTGAGCACGCCCGAAACCTGCGGCTGCACGATCACGTTGGCCAGCGGCGTGACCGTGCCCAGGGCTTCCAGCTGCACCGGAATGTCGGCCTGCCTGGCGGTCGCGATGCCGACCGTGCTGGAGGCCGGGCCGCCGCCGCCTCCGCGCCCGGGGCCGCCAGGGCCGCCGGGTCCGCCCTGCCTGCCCGCGCCCGGTCCCGGGCCGGCGCCTGGGCCGGCCACCGGCGTCTTCGAGCGCTGGACCAGGTACCACGCGCCACCGCCCAGCACCGCCAGCAGCAGCAGGGCCAGAAGGCTGCCCATCCAACGGCGCCTGCGGACCGTCGGATGGTTGGGAGAAACGGCGGAAGGCAGAGGCTCGGTTGGTTTTTCTTGTTCCATGGACGGTGCGTGCGAAAGGTGCAAGGGTGCGGACCAGCGTAGTACAGCGCGGATGGTAGTCCGGCTCTTTGCTGGGCCGTAAAGCGTCGGTAAAGCTCGCGGGAGCCTCCTACAAGCTTCCTCAAAACCTCCTCCATGTCTCCCGGATTGCCCCCCCGGAACCCTGCAATTCGCGCGGCCAGGCTGCAATTCGCGCCGCCTGCGCGCATTCCGTCGCACGGCGGTGGCCGGGGCGCGCGGGCATCGGCACAGTCCAACCCATCGATTTCCTTGCACCGCTTTTTTCAGCTTTTCTTCAACCTTCACCTTCCACGGAGTGCCGCCATGCTGATGCAGATCGTCCTTCACACGCCCAAGTGGGTGTTCGCCGTGTTCTTCGTGCTGCTGTGGCTCGGCGCCCGGCAGCTGCTGGCCAACCAGGTGAGCCTGACCCGCGTCACGCTGATGCCCGTCGCCATGGGCGGCCTGTCGATCTACGGCGTGGTTTCGGTGTTCGGCGATTCCTTCGGCGCCCTGCTGGGCTGGGCCGCCGCCGCGGCCGTGATGGCGGCGCTGGTGCTGCAGCGCCCGCTGCACGCCGCCACCCGCTACGACGCAGCCGCGCGCCAGTTCGAGGTGGCCGGCAGCCCGGTGCCGCTGATGCTCATGATGGGCATCTTCCTGACCAAGTACGTGGTGGGCGCCGCCCTGGCCATGCACCCCGAACTGCGCCACCAGCCGACCCTCGCCATCGTCGTGCCCGTGCTGTACGGCGCCTTCACCGGGGTGTTCGCTGCCCGCGCCGCGCGCCTTTGGAAGCTGGCCATCCGTACCGACGCCATGGCCGCCGCGGCCCGCGCGGCCTAATATTCCCGGGCCTCGATTCCCGGGCAACCACTCACGGAAGAAACGCCGCCATGAACGCGCTCCTGCTGATCCTCAAGATCTCCGTCACGGTGGTGCTGGCCGCCTCCATCGCCGAGGCCCTGGTGCTCTCTTGGCGCAACGGCTGGCGCAGCTACGACTGGAAGGCCGCCGGCGTCTCCGTGTTCGACTTCCTGGTGCGCGAATACCCCCTGCGCTGGCTGCTGCCCCTGGCCTTCTGGACCGGCGCGATGGACTGGTTCTACGCCCACCGCCTCTTCACCCTGCCGATGGACCACTGGACCGGCTGGGCGGCCTGCTTCATCGGGCAGGAGTTCTGCTACTACTGGTATCACCGCGCGGCGCACCGGGTGCGCTGGTTCTGGTGCACCCACGCCATCCACCATTCGCCGAACCAGCTGAACCTGTCGGCCGCCTACCGCTTCGGCTGGACCGGCCGCCTCACCGGCACCCTGGCCTTCTTCATGCTGGCGCCGCTGCTGGGCATGCCGCCGCGGGTGGTCCTGCTGATGCTCACGCTGAACCTGCTGTACCAGTTCTGGATCCACGCGACCTGGATTCCGCGCCTCGGCCCGCTGGAATGGGTGCTCAACACCCCCTCGGCCCACCGCGTGCACCACGCCTCGAACCTGGAATACCTGGACGGCAACTACGGCGGCGTGCTGATCGTGTTCGACCGCCTGTTCGGCACCTACATCCCCGAGCGCGCCGACGTGCCCTGCCGCTACGGCCTCGTCAACCCGGTCACCACCCACAACATCCTGGAGATCGAGTTCGGCCAGTGGCGCGCGCTCTTTCGCGACCTCGCCTCGGCCCGTTCCGTGCGCGCCTTCGTCGGCTACCTCGTGAAGCCGCCCGGCTGGAAGCCCGAGGGCCCCGGCGACACCACCGAGGAGCTGCGCCAGCGCGCGGCCCTGCAGCCGTCGCCGCAGACCGCAATGGCGGCCGATTTCATTCCTGTCCAATACAAGGAGCTGTCATGACTTCCTACGCCTCCTCCGATTCCTCCCGCTCCGAGATCGAGCGCCTCGCCCGCCGCCGCGCCGGCGCCAAGATGGGCTGGTACGTCCACGCCTTCGTCTACGTGCTGGTCAACCTGGGGCTGGTCGCCATCTCGGCCGCCAACGGCCGCAACTGGGCGATGTATCCGCTCATGGGCTGGGGGCTGGGGCTGCTGATCCATGGCGCCGTGGTCTGGTTCGTCGCGCCCGGCGGCGGCTTCTACGACAGGCTGGTCGAGCGCGAGCGCCGCGCCCTGGGAGGCCGGGACCGCGGATGAGCAGCACCGCGCCGCAGAGCCGCTTCCGCGCGGAGAACTTCCGGGACATGCTTCGGCATGGCCTGATCACGGCCGTCTTCTGCTGCCTCATCGCCATCGCGATGACCATCACCGGCGGGGACAACTGGGCGGGCCACCTCGTCTATTCGCTGGCGATCGGCATGGTCAGCTGGCTGTTCATCGACACCGGGCGACTGCTGCTCAGCGGGCACCGCGAGACCCACTGGCCGAACTGGCCCTGGGGCTTCGCACTCGTCGCGCTGGGCGTGGCGGTCGGCTTCTTCGTGGGCAACGTCATCGGCGACGCCGTGTTCGACGCGCCGCGGTTCGACTTTCTCGACATCAGGGGCCACAAGCTGGCCACCGGCGTCACGATCACCATCATCGCGACGGTCGGCATGTGCTTCTTCTTCTACAGCCTCGGCAAGAGCAAGCACATGCAGAGCCAGATCGAGCTGGCCCAGCGCAACGCCACCGAGGCCCGGCTGAAGCTGCTGGAGACGCAGCTGGAGCCGCACATGCTGTTCAACACGCTGGCCAACCTGCGGGTGCTGATCACGGTCGATCCGCCGCGCGCCGTGGCCATGCTCGACCGGCTCAACAGCTACCTGCGCATGACACTGAGCGGCTCGCGCGCGCTCTCGCATCCGCTGTCGGCGGAGTTCGAGCGGCTGGGCGACTACCTGGAGCTGATGTCGGTGCGCATGGGCGACCGGCTGCGCTACACGCTCGACCTGCCGCAGGACCTGCGCGACGCGCCGGTGCCGCCGCTGCTGCTGCAGCCGCTGGTGGAGAACAGCATCCGCCACGGCCTGGAGCCCAAGGTGGAAGGCGGCGAGATCGTGGTGCGCGCCCGCAGGGACGAGCAAGGCGGCTCGCTCGTGATCGAGGTCAGCGACACCGGCGTGGGCCTGGGTGCGGCGCCGCCGTCGCAGGGCAGCGGCTTCGGGCTCGAGCAGGTGCGCGAGCGGCTGGCCACGGTGTACGGCGAGCGCGGCACCATGAGCATGGCGCCCTCCCCTTCGGGCGGCACGCTGGCGAGGTTGAACATTCCGGCACTAGCCTGAACGCACGCCACACGACAGGACAACAACGACAAGATGACCACTGCATCCCCCACCGCCCCCACCGCACTCATCGCCGAGGATGAACCCCTCCTCGCGCAGGCGCTCAAGGCCGAGCTGGCCGCCGCATGGCCCGAGCTGGAGATCGTCGCCACCGCCGGCGACGGCCGCAGCGCCGTGCGCGAGGCGCTGCGGCTGCTGCCGCAGGTGCTTTTCTTCGACATCCGCATGCCCGGCCTCGACGGCCTCGGGGCTGCTGCCGAGCTGGCCGACAGCTGGCCCGCCGACGAGACGCCCATGCCCCAGCTGGTGTTCGTGACGGCCTACGACGAATACGCCGCCCGCGCCTTCGAGGCGCAGGCCATCGACTACGTGCTCAAGCCGGTGCAGCCCGACCGCCTGCGCAAGACCGTCGGCCGGCTGCAGCAGGCGCTGGCCGCAAGGCAGCCGGCGGCCACGCCCGCACTGGCGGATGCGGCGCTGGAGCAGACGCTCGCCCAGTGGCGGCAGGTGCTGGGGGCAGCCGGGGTCGCGGCCACCACGCCGGCTCCCGCCCCGCTTCGCATGATCGCTGCCAGCGACGCGGGCGGCAGCACCGTGCGCATGGTGCCGATTGACGAGGTTCTCTATTTCGAGGCGGCCGACAAATACCTGCGCGTGCTGACCGCCACGCACGAATACCTGATCCGCACGCCTCTCAAGCAGCTGCTGCCGCAGCTCGATGCCGACACCTTCTGGCAGGTGCACCGGGCGGTGGTGGTGCGCAGCTCGGCCATCGAATCGGTTCACCGCGACGAGGCCGGCAAGCTGCACCTGACGTTGCGCGGGCGGGCCGAGAAGATCCCGGTCAGCCGGCTGTACGCCCATCTCTTCCGCGCGATGTGAAACTGGGCGAACAGGAGCCCGGAAACGCCCAAAGAAAAAGCCGGCCCTTTCGGAGCCGGCTTTTTTCATTCAGTCACGATTGCCGTGGCTTTTTAGCGCCAGTGGCCATGGCCGCGGTAGTAGCCGCGACCGTAGTAGCGCGGACCGTAATAGGCCGGCGGGCCGTAATAGACCGGGGCCGGGCGGTAATACACCGGCGGGGGGCGGTAGTAGACCGGCGGCGGCGGCGCGTAGTAGACGGGTGCCGGCGGCACATAGACCGGGGCCGGAGCCGGGTAGTAGGCCGGGCTGCCCACCCCCACCGCCACGCCTGGTACGCCGACGCCAATCGACCAGCTCACGTCGCTGCGGGCGCTGGCCGAGGTGGCGGCGAACAATGCACCGGCTGCCACGACGCCCGCGGCGGCCCACTTGAAAAAGGTTGAACGTGTGAAGCTCATGATCCTGCTCTCCTTGTTTGGGGTGGGCACTGTCCGGATCGGGACCGCCCATGTGGTGTATTGAACGCGGCAAATGCAAACGGGGTGCACGGGCCAATGTGAAGAACGTTGCCAAAGGTAACCCATAGGGGGTGCCCCCTAAAATGCCGCAATGACCTCCCCGACCGACAAAAGCGGCACCAAGACGACAGCTGCACCGAGCAATTTCCTGCGCCACGTGATCGAGAGCGACCTCGCACAGGGTGCCTATTCTGGCCGCAAGTGGGGCGGTTCGCCCGGCAACGCCGCTCATCATGCACAGGGCATGGCCGATCCGGCCAAGGTGCGCATGCGCTTTCCGCCCGAGCCCAACGGCTACCTGCACATCGGCCACGCCAAGAGCATCTGGCTCAATTTCGAGCTGGCCAAGGAATACGGCGGCGTGAGCCACCTGCGCTTCGACGACACCAACCCCGAGAAGGAAGACCAAGAATACGTCGACTCCATCCGCGACGCCGTGAAGTGGCTGGGCTACGAGACCTATCTCGCCGACCGCCCCGGCGCGCCCGGCACGATGCAGCCGCACGAGTATTTCGCGAGCGACTACTTCGACTTCATGTACGAGGCCGCCGAATACCTGATCGGCGCCGGCCTCGCCTACGTGGACGAGCAGACCGCCGATGAAGTGCGGGCGAACCGCGGCGACTTCAACACGCCCGGCACCGACAGCCCCTTCCGCACCCGCACGCCCGAGGAGAACCTCGCGCGATTCCGCGCCATGCGCGACGGCCAGGTGGCCGATGGCGCCGCCATCCTGCGCGCCAAGATCGACATGGCCAGCACCAACATCAACATGCGCGACCCCGCGCTGTACCGCGTGCGCCGGGCCCACCACCACAACACCGGCGACAAGTGGTGCATCTACCCGATGTACACCTACGCGCACCCCATCGAGGACGCGCTGGAGCAGATCACCCACAGCATCTGCACGCTGGAATTCGAAGACCAGCGCCCCTTCTACGACTGGCTGCTCGACCGCCTCGCCGAGGGCGGCCTCATCGCCAGTCCGCACCCGCGCCAGTACGAATTCGCCCGCCTCAACGTGACCCACGTGCTCACCAGCAAGCGCAAGCTGCGCCAGCTGGTCGAAGAGAAATACGTCGACGGCTGGGACGACCCGCGCATGCCCACCATCGCCGGCCTGCGCCGCCGCGGCTACACGCCCGAGGCGCTGCGCCTGTTCTGCGAACGCAGCGGCACCACCAAGTCGGGCGGCTGGATCGACTACGCCAGCCTCGAAGCCGCGCTGCGCGACACGCTAGACCCCGTCGCACCCCGCGCCATGGCCGTGCTCGACCCGGTCAAGCTGGTCATCACCAACTGGGGCGAGCTGATGGGCGGCGACGACGCTCTGGACGCTTGCTCGGCCCCCGTGCACCCGCACCATCCCGAGATGGGCCAGCGCGAATTCAAGCTGGGCCGCGAGGTCTGGATCGAGCGCACCGACTATGAGGAAGTGCAGCCCAAGGGCTTCTTCCGCCTGTTCCCCGGCAACAAGGTGCGGCTGAAGTACGGCCACGTCATCGAGTGCATCGGCGGCACGAAGGACGCCGACGGCAGGCTCGTCGAAGTGCAGGCGAAGCTGGTGCCCGACACCAAGAGCGGAACGCCCGGCGCCGACGCGATCAAGGTGAAGGGCAACATCACCTGGGTGGCCGCCGCCGACGCGGTGCAGGCCGAGGTGCGGCTCTACGAGCGCCTCTTCGCTGCGGCGCACCCGGGCAGCGGAGAGCTGCTGGAAGAACTGAACAAGAACAGCCTGGAAGTGTGCTCGGCCTTCGTCGAGCCCTCGCTGGCCAAGGCCGAGCCGGGCGTCGGCATCCAGTTCGAGCGGCACGGCTACTTCGTGCTCGACGCGAAGGCCAGCGGCGCCGTCGGCAAGCCGGTGTTCAATCGCGCGGCCGGGATGCGGGACAGCTGGGGCAAGTAGGCAGGCAGGCAAGCGGCCCGTCGCTACTCGGGCCGCTTGTAGACCACGCCGATCACCGCGCTGTTCTCGTCGGTGGTGCACACGGCGGATCTTCCCTGCGGCCCGACCTTCAGGTTGACCGTGTAGACGCCATCGCGCGGCGTGCTGCCCTTGTCGGCCGCGATGCTGGCCGGTGGCACCCTGAGTTCGCGCGCAGCCGCGGCCACGCAGTTCTTGACGCTGGCCTCGGGCGCGCCGCCCACGCGGATGGCCGTGCTGTTGCACGCCGCCAGCAGCAGGCTGGCCATCGCCGTGCAGGCAAGCGGGATGGAGCTTCGCATCTTGGTCGTCATACCGGATTCCCTGTGTCTCGAATGAACAAGCCCATTGGAGCCGTGCCGGCCGCCGGAGGTTGCAGGACGGGCCCGGGCTATCCTGTCGGCACATGAATCGTTCGAGCCCTTCTTCTTCCCGCTCATCGTCCTCGTCCTCCCGGCTGATCCGCTTCAACAAGCCCTATGGGGTGCTCAGCCAGTTCACGCCCGAGGGCCGCTGGCGCGGACTGAAGGAGTTCATCGACATCCCCGGCGTCTACGTCGCCGGCCGGCTCGATGCCGACAGCGAGGGCCTTCTGCTGCTCACCGACGACGGCAGGCTGCAGGCGCGCATCGCCGATCCGCGCTTCAAGATGGAGAAGGTCTACTGGGTGCAGGTCGAAGGCGTGCCCGGCGAAGAGGCGCTCGCCGCGCTGCGCAATGGCGTGATGCTCAACGACGGCCCCACCCGCCCCGCGCGCGCCCGCCTGCTCGACCCGCCGCCCGAGGTGTGGGAGCGCACGCCGCCGATCCGCGAGCGCAAGAGCATTCCCACCGCGTGGATCGAACTGGCCATCCGCGAGGGCCGCAACCGGCAGGTGCGGCGCATGACGGCGGCCGTGGGGCTGCCGACGCTGCGGTTGATCCGCGCCGCGATCGGGCCGCACACGCTCGAAGGACTGGCGCCGGGAACCTGGATCGACTAGCGCCGCATCGAACAAGCCGGCGCCCTCCCCTCATCCAAACGAAAACTAGCCTTTTTCTCAATGAAGCACACACCCATTGCTCCCCTCGACCTCGCCCCTTTCGCACTGAACCGCCGCAGCGCCGTCCTCGGCACCATCGGCCTCCTCGCCGCGATGCATGCCGGCGCCGCGACCCAGGCCAAGGCGAAGAAGCAAGCGGCGTCGGCACCCGAGGTGTGGCCCCACGCATCACAGGTGCCGGGCGGCGTCGCCCGCCTGTCGCTGGGCCCCTCGGCCAAGCGGCCTCAGGCCTTCTCGGGCGACATCCCCGTGCTGGTGCTCGGCGACACCATCGAATGGACCGCCGTCGTCGGCATCCCCCTGGCGGCCGAACCCGGCGAAGCCAGTATCACGGTGCGCGCCGAAGGCAAGCCCGAGCGCCAGATCGCCTACACCATCGCCCCGAAGCAATACCGCGAACAGCGCCTCACCGTGGCCCCTCGCACCGTCGACCTCTCGCCCGAGGACGAGGCCCGCTACGTCAAGGAGCGCGACCACCTCGCCGGCGTGACGGCCACCCTCAGCGACATGCGTCCCGACACCGTGCTGAAGATGCGCGTGCCGGTGCCCGGCCGCCGCTCGAGCTCCTTCGGCCTGCGCCGCGTGTTCAACGGCCAGTCGCGCAACCCGCACAGTGGCATGGACATCGCAGCCGGCACCGGCACCCCGGTCCTCGCGCCGCTGCCCGGCAAGGTGATCGACACGGGCGACTATTTCTTCAACGGCGGCACCGTCTGGCTCGACCACGGCGGCGGCCTGCTGACCATGTACTGCCACCTGAGCCGCATCGACGTGAAGGTCGGCGACGTGATGAAAACTGGCGAGCAGCTGGCCGCCGTGGGCGCGACGGGGCGGGTGACGGGGCCGCACCTGCACTGGTCGGTGATGCTGAATCGGGCGATGGTGGACCCGGCGTTGTTCATTGCGGCCTGAGTCCAACGAGGAGTCACATTAAACTCGGCCTCATGCGCCCCTCTGAAGCTCTGCTCCAGCATCGCGATCGCATTCGGGAGATCGCGCTGAGTCACCACGTCAGCAGCGTGCGAGTGTTCGGTTCCGCTTTGCGTGGCGAAGACGGGCCCGACAGCGATCTCGATCTGCTGGTGGAGCCCACGGCGCAAACCACCCTGATGGACATCGGAGCCATCAGGTACGAACTGAAGAGCCTTCTGGGCATGGAAGTAGACGTGCTCACGCCCAACGGCCTGCCTCTAAAGTTTCGCGATCAGGTGCTGCGCGAGGCTGTACCGGTATGAGTCGACGAGATCCGCAACGTGTGGCGGATTACTTGGGTCATATCCTGCAAGCGATCGACAGTATTCACGACTACACGAACGGCGCTACCGCCGACAGTTATCTCGTCGACCGGAAAACACAGGATGCAGTGGTACGCAACCTGGAAGTGATCGGGGAAGCCAGCAACAACATCGTGAAGCACCATGCGGAATTCGCCGCTGCCCACCCCGCCGTTCCCTGGCGTTTTGCCTACGAGATGCGCAACGCGCTTTCCCACGGCTACTTCACCATCGACCACACCATCGTCTGGCAAACCATCCAGCACGATTTGCCATCGCTTCGCGAGCAGATTGCGAAGCTGTTGAAATCCTGAGCCTTGCCGCTCCATGAGCCGAGACGTCTGAGGACGTCGCTGCGCCACGCAATCAACGCCCGCACCAGCGGTTCATTGCGGGCGCGGCGGTCGTTTCTGCCGTCCAGCTTCAGATCGGCTTGGTCAGGTACACCGCCTCGCGCCCCACGATCGCGCGCTGGGCGGGCATGAAGATCGTGCAGTCGTCGCACAGCGCGCGGATTTCCTCGTCGCCGTTGGTGGCGATCAGCTCGCCCTTGGCGAAGGTCTCGAAGCCGATGAGCGGGCGCACGAAGGCGAAGTCGGGCGACTTGATGACGTAGGTCTGCAGCAGCTGGAAGCGGCGCTGCGGCTCGGGCGGCGGGCTCGCCGGGTCCTTGTCGACGAGGCCGAAATAGGCGAGGAAGTCGTAGGTGACGGCGGTGGCGAGGTCGGAGGCCGAGCGCAGGAAGTGCTGGCCGCACTCGACCACCATCGCCACGCCCTTGCCGTCGGGGCCGCCGTGGCTGCCGTACTGGATGAGCGGCGTGCCCGAGCCCAGGCCGTCGGGCATCACGAGGTGCACCGAGGGGCGGCCGATGGCCTGCGCGACCTTGGCGTTGCGCTCGAAGCCCGGGTACACCCAGAACGGCACGACGGGCTGGCTGGTCGAGTGGATGTCGAGGATGTGGTCGGCCGCATCCACCACCGGGCGCAGGATGCGCGCGCGGCTCAGCTCGGGGCTGTCTTCTGTGCCGTCGAGCCATTCGGGCGACCAGATGCGGTTGAGGTTGTGCACGAGCTGCCGGCTGTCGAAGGGCAGCGCCTCGTTGAAGGATTCGTACGCGGCCACGTTGGCGAAGCTCACGGTGAGCGTGCCGATCTTCGGGCGCACGTTGTTGTCGAGCAGGTGCGTGGCGGCCGTCATCCCGCAGATCTCGTTGCCGTGCGTGAGCGCATTGATCAGCACGTGCGGGCCGGGCTTGCCGGACTCGAAGCGGTGCACGTAGTCGACGCCGACGTTGCCCTTGCGGTAGGCGGAGAGGTCGCGGGGGAGGACTTCGAGGGCGGGTGGAGCTTGGGTCATGGGGCGGATGGATGATGAAAGCGAAGCGGCCGGCCAGTTTGCTACAGAGCGCGCATTCGTGCCCGCGGGCGCCGCGACACCGGCCCGCGCCGCTCAACCTTCATCGGTCGCTCATCGCACCTGCTGGTAGTCGACCGGCACCCAGACGTAGCCCTTGCCCTCGGCCCGCACGTGGCCCAGACCCGGGAAAGGCAGGTGCGCGCTGCCCACGAGGTAGCGGCCCTTGGCCGCGTCGGCGTAGGCCTTCTTGCGCTCCACCGCCGCCGGCTTCGAGTCGACGTCGAAGGAGATGGTGACCTGCGGCTGCGCGAACTGCACCGCGGCCACGTGCATCAGGTCGCCCCACACCACCAGCTTCTGGCCCTTGGACTCGACGACGTAGATGTTGTGGCCGGGCGTGTGGCCATGGGCGGGCACGGCCTTGATGCCGGGTGCCAGCTCGGTGCCGCCCTTCATGCCCTTGAACTTGCCGGCTTCCACGTACGGGTTCAGCGAGGCCATCGCACCCTGGAAGAAGCCCTTCATCTCGGCCGAAGCCTTCTCGAGGTTGGCCTTTTTCAGCCAGAAGTCGGCGTCTTCCTGCCCGGCGTGGATGGTGGCGTTGGGGAACACCAGCTTGCCGTCCTGCACGAGGCCGCCGACGTGGTCGCCGTGCATGTGTGTGAGGAGCACGTCGTCGACCTGCTCGGGCTGGTAGCCCGCGGCCTTGAGGTTGGCCTGCAGGTTGCCGAGCGTGGGGCCGAAGAGGCCGCCGGCGCCGGTGTCGACCAGCACGAGCTTGCTGCCGGTGTTGATGAGGTAGCCGTTCACAGAGGTGGGCACGGCGTCTTTCTCGAAGCCCCGGTCGAGCAGCTTGCCGACCTGCTCCTGGGTGGTGTTGGTGAGCAGCTTCTTGGGCTCGAGGTCGAGGGTGCCGTCGAAGAGCGCCGTCACCTCGAAGTCACCGAGCATCATCCGGTAGAAGCCCGGCGCCTGGGTCTTGACCTGCGGCGCGGCGGCTTGCGCCATCGGAGAAAACGAAAGCATCAGCAGGCTGCAGGCCAGCGCGGCCATGCCCTGGCGCAGCCAGCGAGCGGGTGTTGTTGTCATGGTTCGGCTCCTCGGTGGTTTGAAGGGGCGCCGAGAATAGCCGAGGCAGCCCGTCCCTGCAGCCTGCCTACCAGTTGACCTCGCGCTCGGGCGTCGCAGAGATGTGGTGGATCGACAGGTCGGCACCGTCGTACTCCTCTTCCTGCGACAGCCGCAGCCCCGCCACTGCCTTGAGCGCGCCGTACACCGCCGCACCCGCCAGCGCGGCCCAGGCCACGCCCATCACCGTGCCGATGAGCTGCGCCCACACGTTCACGCCGCCGATGCCGCCGAGCGCCTGCGTGCCGAAGATGCCGGCCGCGATGCCGCCCCAGGTGCCGCACAGGCCATGCAGCGGCCACACACCCAGCACGTCGTCGATCTTCCACTTGTTCTGCGTGAGCGTGAACAGCTTGACGAAGATGCCGCCCGCCACGCCGCCCACCACCAGCGCGCCCAGCGGATGCATCAGGTCGGAGCCGGCGCACACCGCCACCAGGCCGGCGAGCGGGCCGTTGTAGACGAAGCCGGGGTCGTTCTTGCCCATGGCCAGCGCCACCAGCGTGCCGCCCACCATCGCCATCAGCGAGTTGACGGCCACCAGGCCCGAGATCTTGTCGATGCTCTGCGCGCTCATCACGTTGAAGCCGAACCAGCCCACGCACAGCACCCAGGCACCAAGGGCCAGGAAGGGGATGTTCGACGGCGGATGCGCGCTCAGCGACCCGTCGCCGCGGTAGCGGTTGCGGCGCGCGCCCAGCAGCAGCACTGCCGGCAGAGCGAGCCAGCCGCCCACCGCATGCACCACCACCGAGCCGGCGAAGTCATGGAACTCGTGGCCGGTGCGCGAGGCGATCCATTCCTGGATGCCGAAGTGCTTGTTCCAGGCGATGCCCTCGAAGAGCGGATAGACGAAGCCGACGATGACCGCCGTGGCAATGAGCTGCGGCCAGAACTTGGCCCGCTCGGCGATGCCGCCCGAGATGATGGCCGGAATGGCCGCCGCGAAGGTCAGCAGGAAGAAGAACTTCACCAGCTCGTAGCCGCTCTTTGCCGACAGTTCGGTGGCGCTCACGAAGAAATGCGTGCCGTAGGCCACGCCGTAGCCCACCAGGAAATACACGATGGTCGAGACCGAGAAGTCGACCAGGATCTTCACCAGCGCATTGACCTGGTTCTTCTTGCGCACGGTGCCCAGCTCGAGAAATGCAAATCCGGCGTGCATGGCCAAGACCATGATGGCGCCGAGAAGGATGAACAGCGCGTCTGCGCCCTGTTTGAGTGCGTCCATTGGAGCTTCTTGCGGATTTTTGGTTTGAATTGGTGCGCCGCACCGGAATCAACCAGCACGGCCGGCCAATGAAGCAAAAATGGTGCCTATAAGCTCTTCGATGGTGCGAAATGAACCAATAACGGGCTGATCAAGCCCGCCACGCACCGCTTCAGCTCGAGCCCGCGCCCGCCCGCAGCGCGTCACGGTAGCGTCGGCTGCAGGGCACGGTTGTGCCGTCATGCATGTGCAGCCGGGCGTCGCCGCCATCCAGTGGCTCGATTTCCCTGATGCGCGCGAGATTCACCGCGTGGCTGCGGTGCACGCGCACGAAGAGCGCGGGGTCGAGCTGGGTCAGGAAGTCGGTCAGGGTGGAGCGCAGCAGGTAGTCGTGGCCATTGACGTGCAGGCCGACGTAGTTGCCCTCGGCCTGGAGCCAGTCGATATCGGTGGCGGCGATGAGGAATTCGCGGCGCAGCTTGCGGACCAGGAAGCGCTCGGGGCGGGCGGGAGGCGGCGGGAGCGCGTCTGCAGCCGGGGGTTCAAATCCCCCCGCCCCTGCCGAATCCGGGCTCGGGGCAACAACCGGTGCGGCCACCGCTCCCTCCTCCGGCACATCCAGCACCCGCGCCTCCCCCTGCAGCCGCAGCAGGAACAGCCGGTACGCCCAGATGCCGAAGACGATGCTGACGTACACCCGCACGTCCTTGAGGTACTCGTAGCCCCACTGGCTCACCCAGCCGCGAAAGTCGTAGTGCTCGCCCGCCATGGCATAGACCAGCGCCCGCAGCCCGAACATGCCCACCACGTGGACCACGCTGAACGCCGCGCTCGCCACCGCATGCCAGGCCAGGAAGCGCAGCAGATGGCTGCGCACCAGCGGCGACAGCCGGCGCTCCACCATCACCAGCGCCGGCACCAGGAACAGCAGCATCAGGTGGCTGGACACCTCCCAGGTCGCGACCTCCCAGTGGGGCCGGGGCACGGCGCGCGTGCGCATGTCGACGATCGCCACCATGGTGCTGAACACGGCCTGCAGCGTCAGCAGCACGATCCAGAAGGCCACCTCCAGCCGACGGCGGATCGGCGCGTAGCGTTCGTAGAGGTTCCTGCGGGGGTCTCCCATGCGGGGAATTCTCGCGAAAAGGCCGCAGGGACGGCCGGTCTGGGCCGGATTTCGTCCCTGCCGGCCACCGCTCGTCACAAAGCGGGGGTGATCCGTCCCCCGGCCGCACCTCGCGGAAGCGGCCCGGCCGAGCATGGCGGCCTTTCCGCTTCGAGGAACCTTCCATGACCGCCGACCACATTGCCGCAACACCGCCCGACCACCGCCGCCACGACATCGACGCCCTGCGCGCGCTGGCCTTCCTCTTCGTCATCCTCTACCACGTGGGCATGTACTACGTGGCCGACTGGCCCTGGCACCTCAAGAGCCCGGACGCGGCCGAATGGCTGCAATGGCCGATGCGCATCCTGAACCTGTGGCGCATGGACCTGGTCTTTCTGATCTCGGGCGTGTCGCTCGGCATCCTAAGCCGGGGCCAGGGCACATGGGCCCTGCTGCGCAGCCGGGGCCTGCGGCTGATGCTGCCGCTGGCCTTCGGCATGGCGGTGGTCGTGCCCTACCAGGCCTACGCCCAGGGCGTGGCCAACGGCCTGGTGGCACCGGGCTTCGGCGCCTTCCTGCTGCGCTACCTGTCGATGGCGCAGCCGTGGCCGAAGCAGGCTTTCGACGGCGCGGAGTTCGGCATCACCTGGAACCACCTCTGGTACCTGCCCTATCTGTTCACCTACACGGCGCTGATCGCCCTGACGCTGCCGCTGTGGCGGTCGGCTGCCGGCCAGTGGATGCGCGGCGCCTTCAACGGCCTGCGCGGCTGGAGGCTGCTGCTGTTGCCGGTGGTGCCGCTGCTGATATTCACGATGCTGCTGGCCTCGCGCTTCCCGGCCACGCACAACCTGGTGCGCGACTTCCACCTGCACAGCATCTACTTCACGATGTTCCTCTACGGCTACTGGATGGGCGTGGACACCGGCGTCTGGAAGGAACTGGAGCGGCTGCGCCGCGTGTCGCTCGCGCTGGCCGTCGCGGTGATCGGCACCTTCATCTTGCTGCGCGCCGGCATGAAGAGCCCGCTTCCGGGGCTGCTGGTGGACACCCTGCGCATGCTCTACCTCTGGCTGGCCGTCGCGACCATCCTCGGCCACGGCCACCGCTACCTGAACCGCCCCTGGCCCTGGCTGCGCTGGGCGAACGAGTCGGTATACCCGTGGTACGTGCTTCACCAGACGCTGATCATCGTCGGCGTGACCCTGCTGGCACCGCTAGCGCTCGGCCCGGTCGTCGAGCCCGCGCTGCTCATCGCGCTGACGCTGCTCGGCTGCTGGCTCCTGACGGACGGGCTGATCCGCCGCACCAACCTGCTGCGGCCGCTCTTCGGACTGAAGCTCAGGCGGCGGGCTGCGATTTCTTCTGCGTCTCCTGCGGTGCGGGAGGAGGCTCTTCGACAGGAACCAGGATGGCGTTCCCCGTCGCCACGAGCTTGAGCGAATCGGCACTGTCGCCCTGCGCATAGAGTTCGGCCGCCGCGAACACCTGCTTGCGGCCGGCTTTCACCACCCGACCGCGTGCGATGAAGGCGCGGCCGACGGCGGGCGAGATGCAGTTGACCGAGAAATGCGAGGCCAGCACGCGGCCCGCCACGGTGGCGGCCGCGTAGCCGCTCACGGTATCGAGCATCGCGCCGATCATTCCGGCGTGCAGGAAGCCGGCGTACTGGCCCATGTCCTCCTCGCGCCAGTCCATGCGCAGTTCGGCTTCCCCATTGCCGGCGCTGGTCACTTCGAAGCCGGCCCAGCGGTTGAAGGCGGCGGTCCTGTTGATGGCCTGGATGGTGTCGAGCATGGCGGTGGGTCCTTGTCCGGGGTTGGGTGGAAAGACGGTGCACCCACTCTAGGAAGCAGCCCGGACATCGGCCGTCGCGCGTGCGACCGGAAACGCCGCGGCGGTTGCATTGGCGACAGCGCCGCCGGGCTGCGCAGAAATTTTTCGACGATGCCTTAACCCCGTTCGCCGGGGCCGTCCGTATGAGCCGGGGTCATTCATCACTTCCGCTCCAAAGGCATCCCATGAAAGCATCGACTTCCGCCCTCCTCCGCGCCACCGCAGGCGCCGCCTTGCTTCTGGTCCTGAGCATCAGTGCCCAGGGGCAGGCTGCAACGCCGCCGGCCGTGGCGGCCGACTCGCGCATCACGCAGGTCAAGGTCTACCCGGGCAGCGCCACCGTGGAGCGCGTGGCGCGCGTCGCGGCCGGCGCGCGCTCGGTCACCTTCGCCTGCCTGCCGGCCGGGCTTGATGTACAGAGCCTGCAGGTATCGGCCGATGCCTCGGTGCGCATCGGAGAGACCTCGGTGCTCAGCGAGCAGCGCGAGCTCTCGGCACGCTGTTCGACCAGCCCGCTCGACGGCCGCATCCGCGAGCTCGAGGACCAGAAAGCCGCCCTGCAGGCGGAGACCGATGCACTCGGCATGGTCACCGGCTACCTCAAGGGGCTGGCCGGCGGGAGCGACAACACTTCAGGCGCCCGCGCACCGATGGACGCGCGCAACCTCGCCGCGATGACCGAGGCCATGCGCCGCACCGGGCAGGACTCGCTGCTCAAGCAGCACCAGATCCAGCGCAGACAGGCCGAGATCGACCGCCAGCTCAACCCGCTGCTGGCCGAACGCACCCGCACCCAGGGCAACGGCGGCCAGGTGACGGCCGTCACGGTGACGCTGGCCGCTGGCGCCGATGCCGACGTGAAGCTGAGCTACCAAGTCAACGGCCCGGGCTGGACGCCCACCTACCGCGCGCTGCTCGACACCGCCACGCGAAAGGTCCGCATCGAGCGCCAGGCCCTGGTGGCACAGGCCACGGGTGAGGACTGGCGCGGCGTGAAGCTGGTGCTGTCCACCGGCCAGCCGCGCCGCGAGACCACCGGCCGCCTGCCCTCGGCGTGGCGCATCGGCATCGAGCCGCCGCCACGCCCGCAGGCCGAGATGGCCTACCCCGCCGCGCCGGCAGCAGCCATCGCCCCCGCGCCGCTGATGGCGCGCAAGGCGACGGACGGCCGCGAACGCCAGGAGCCGCTGTTCGACGTGAGCGTGTTCGACAACAGCTTCGCCACCGAATTCTCCGTAGCGCAGCCCATCGACGTGCCCTCCAACGGCCAGCGCGTGACCATGGCGCTGGGACAGCACGAAGACACGGCCAGGCTTGCAGCCCGCACCAGCCCGCGCGTCGACGCCAGCGCTTTCCTCGTCGCCGAACTCGACCAGCCCGCGGGCGTGTGGCCGGCCGGCCCGATGCAGCTGTACCGCGACGGCGCCTTCGTGGGCAGCGGACGCTGGAATGCGCCGAGCGACGCGCGCCTGACGCTCTCCTTCGGCCGCGACGAACTGGTGCGCGTGCAGGCCGAGCCCGAGCGCGACAACCAGGGCTCTGGCGGCTTCGCCGGCTCGCGCGCCGAGCGCAAGGTGCAGCGCGCCTACGTCGTCGAGAACCGCCACCGCACGCCGATCGCGGTGCAGGTGCTGGAGGCCGCACCGGTGTCGGTCGACGAGAAGGTGCGCGTGGCCTCGGAGTTCTCGCCGCAGCCCGCCGAGCTGGCCTGGAACAGGCAGCCCGGCCTGGCGATGTGGCAGCTCGACCTTGCGGCCGGCCAGACCGCGCGCGTGACGGCCGACTACACCATCGGCTACCCGAAGGACGCGCGGCTGCAGATGCGCTGAACGCGCCCTGTCAGAAGTCGAACTTGGCCGACAGCTCGAAGGTGCGCCGCGGCGCCAGCAGCACCTGGCTCGTCGCGCGGCCGGCCCAGGTGGCGTAGAGCTTGTCGGTCAGGTTGCGCACGCGGAAGCTCAGCAGCACGTTCTGCATGCGGTAGCTCACCGCCGCATCGAGCGTGGTGAAGCCGTTGATGCGGATCTGGTTGGCGTTGTCGGTGTACATGCGGCCCGTGTGGTTGAGCGAGGCGAAATACTCGAACTTCGATCCATCGGGCCGGTAGGTGGCGAACAGGTTGGCCACGCGCTCGGGCACATTGGGCGGCGTCTTGCCCACGCGCGAGACGCCGCCGGCCTCGATCAGCGTGTCGTAGCGCGCGTCGAGCGCGGCGAGGTTGCCGGCCAGCGTCCATTCGCGCGTCGGGCGCCACACGGTCGACAGCTCGATGCCGCGCGACGACTGGCGCCCGTTGTTCACCGTGTTGCGGGCGTCGTTGGGGTCGCGCGAGAGCACGTTGTCGAGCGCGATCTTGTAGAGCGCGGCCGTCCACTCCAGCTTCGCCTCGGGAATGCTCTGCTTGAAGCCCACCTCGGCCTGCTTGCCGCGCGACATCGGAAAGGCCGCGTTCGACGCGGACAGCAGGAACAGCGAATTCACCGGCAGCGTGGCATTGGTGTACTGCGCATACACGCTCGACTGCGGCGTGATGTCGTACACCGCGCCGATGCGGCCCGAGGTGGCGCGGTAGCTGGCGCCGAAGCGCGTGTAGCTGCCCAGGTTCAGGTCGGCGATGCCGCGGTCGACCTCGGTGCGGTCGTGGCGCAGGCCACCCACCAGCGTGAGGTTGCTCAAGGGCTTCAGCGCGTCTTCCACGAAGACCGAGCTCACCTTCACCTTCGCGCTGGTGTTGGTGCGGTTGCCCGCGCCGGTGCTGAGCGCGGGGTTCTCGTCGAAGGGCGCAAGGTACGGATCGAACACCGGCACGCGCAGCAGGCTGGCGGTGGCGGCGCTGCTGTCGGAGAAGCGGCGCCGGCTGCCGAAGCGCGTCTCGCTGTACTCGCCGCCGACGACGAAGCGGTTGTCCATGCCGCCGAGCCTGCCCTTGTGCGTCAGGTCGAATCGGTCGAGCCAGAAGTCCTGGTCGTGCGTGATCAGCGTCTGGTCGCGCGCGATGCTGGCGGGCGCCACGAACACCGCGCTCTCGGAGTTGCGGAACACACGGTCCGCCTTGTTGGCCGATAGCTCGTTGCGCCAAGACCAGCCGCCGTCGAGCCGGCCCGTGAGGCGCGCGCGCAGCCAGTAGGTTTCGGACGAGTTCCTGTCGTCGGGCACGTTGTAGTTGCTGCGCGTCAGGCGGCGGTCGATCACGCGGCCGTCCGGCGTGCTGACCACGTTCGTGGGCTGCGTGGCGAAGCTCGCCGGCACCAGCGGCGTGCCCCAGTAGGCCTGGTTGTCGTCGCGCAGGTAGTCGAAGGAAAGGTCGAGCTTCACCGAGCCGCCGAAGTCGACCATCAGCCCGCTGGTGAAGTGGTCGATGCGCTCGCCGTTGCGGGCGATCGTGCCCACTTTGGTGTCGTTGCGGCTGTAGTCCAGCCTGTAGGCGCTGGCGTCGCCGAGCGCACCGCCGAAGCCGAACGCGGCGCGGGTCGAGCCGTAGCTGCCGTACGAGAGCAGCGCCTCCTTGTTCGGGTTGCTGCGGTCGGGACGCTTGGTCACGAAGTTGACGACGCCGCCGATGGCGCCCTCGCCGTCGATCACCGAGGCCGGACCCTTCAGCACCTCGATGCGCTCGTAGTTCCAGGTGTCCTGCACGCGGTTGGTCACGCCCGCGCCGGAGCTGCGCACGCCGTCGTACAGGTACATGAGGCTGCTGAACCCGCGCGTGGACAGCGTGGTCGGCGACGACGGCGGGCCGCCGCCGGTGAGGCCCGTCATGCCGCGCAGCGCCTCGCTGAAGGTGCGCGCGCCGCGCTGCTGGATGGCGTCCTGCGTGAGGATCTCGACCGAGGCCGGCGTCTCGCGCACCGAGAGCCCCAGGCGCGATGCGGTGCCGCTCGACTCCCTGAGATGCAGGCCGTCGGCCTCGCGGCTGCCCTCGACGGTGATGGTGCCGAGTTCCGCGCCTTCCTGCGCGTACGAGGCCTGGAATGCGGTGACGGCGGCCGCCGCCATGGCCGTGCGGATGAACATGGTCATTGGATTGCTTGCTTGAATGCAATAAGGAAAGAAAACCGGGGCGGCGCCTACGCGACCGAGAAGCGGCGCAGCCGCCATGCGGCCAGCCCGAACAGCAGCAGGCCAGGCACCAGCAGCTGCAGCACGGCAAGCGCGGCCTGTCCGCGCACGAGGCTGGCGGGCTCCTCCTGCCAGGCGAACGCGGGAATGCGGTCGAAGTCGGAGGGCGAAAGCGCATCGCGCGCATCGATGCGCGGGAAGAAGAAGCCTTTCCACGCCTCGTGATAGGCGACGGTCTGCGCCTCGAAGCGCGCCTGCCGCCGCGCGCCGGTGCCGGCCAGCGCCGTCATGCCCTCGTAGGCCACGGCCGCCGGGGACACCGCGCTGAAGCGTGCCAGCAGCGCCTGCTGCCCGGCCTGCTGCGCATCGAAGCGGTCGAGCTCCGGCCTGATGGCCTCGTCGACTTCCTTCTCGATCAGGTAGTTGCCCAGCAGCCGGCCGGCGATCTCGATCTTGCCCTCGCGCGGCACGAGGATGGCGCCGCGGCCAACGTGCTGGTAGTCGGTGCTCATCAGGTCGGCGTGGCGCTTCATCGCCTCTGCCGTCACGATGCGCTGGCGCGTGGCCAGCTCGGTGCGCGAAGGCGCGGGGCTGGCCTGCGTCACGACGAGGTTCAGCAGCACCGGCGCCACCAGCACCAGCAGCACCCAGGCGATGACGAGCACCATCGCGTTCGTCGCCGACGAGGCCCCGAAGGCATTCACCGCCACCACCAGCGCGAACCAGAAGAGCGCGTACGCCCCCACCAGCAGCGCCCACCACCACAGCGCGGCGCCCGGCGAGCCCGTCAGCCCGGCCTGGCGCGCCACCACGAGCACCGCCACCGGCAGAAGCACGGCAGGCCCCAGCAGCACCGCGGCGCGCACCGTGAGCTTGCCCGCGAGCAGCGTGCGCAGCCGCAGCGGCTGCGACAGCAGCAGCCTCAGCGTGCCGTTCTCGCGCTCGGCCGACAGCAGGTTGTAGCCCAGCGCGAAGATCAGGAGCGGCAGCAGGTAGACGATGACGAAGGCCAGGTCGAAATGCCCGCTCAGCAGGTGCCAGGGGCTCTCGATGTCGCTCGGGTTCATGAACACCACGCGGCTCTGGCCGGTGACCTTGAACTGGCTCGGGAACAGGTCGCTCTGCCCCAGCGCAACCGGGCCCAGCGGCGCGGTCGGCAGGATCGCGTGGTGGCCGCCATAGCCGCTGGCCATGCGCGAAGGATCGGCCGGGTTCTCGAAGGGCGTGGGCTGCGCGGTGCCGGCGAGGATGTTCTCCAGCAAGACGCGCTGCGCCGCGCGGGCTTCGCGGTCGGCCTGCGCCACTGCGGCCTGCGCGCGGTCGCGGCTCGCGGTCTGCAGCAGCCCGTTGCCGAGGGCATAGGCCACGAGCAGCAGGAACAGCGCACCGGCGGCCCAGAGGGTGCGCTCGGCGAGCATCAGGCGG
Organism: Variovorax atrisoli; assembly: GCF_014195185.1. NCBI lineage: Bacteria > Pseudomonadati > Pseudomonadota > Betaproteobacteria > Burkholderiales > Comamonadaceae > Variovorax > Variovorax atrisoli. The sequence goes on from NZ_JACIBG010000003.1 coordinate 239,698, forward strand.
CATTCCTGGCGCATCACCGCCAGCAGGCGGCGGCCCTGTGGAGGATCGACGAAGGAAGTGGAAACGGAGGAGGAAGGTGACGTCGTCATCTGCTGCTTACCTCAGAGCGCGCGCTGACGCGAGGCGGTGAAGGCCGCGAAGGCGGCGGCCAGCAGCAGGCCGGCGCACAGCACGGCGAAGCTGCGCACCTGGTGCGTCAGCGCCCAGGCCGCGCTTGGCGGCTGGTAGTCGAAGGGCGGCACGGTCGCCCACAGATCGGGCTCGGCCTGGTAGGCGAAATGCTGGCCTCCAAGCGGATCGGCATGCGCCACCAGGTCTGCGCTCATCAGGTCCTGGATGTGGCGGCGATGCAGTTCGGCCGCGGTGGTGAAGCTGCGGTGGTGCGCGAAGTCGGTTCCCGCCATGCCCATCGAGAAGCTGCGCACCGCGAGGATGGGCAGCAGCAGGCCGCTCCATTCCTGCACTGCCTGCTGGCGCTCCCAGGTGTCCCACAGGCGGCCGTAGTGGCGGTCGTACACCGGGTAGGAGGCCTGGTCGTCCAAGCGCAGCGCGATGCCCCACTTGCTCAGCGGCACGTCGCGGCCCCAGCGCTCGGTGGAGCCGAAGTTCTTCTGCCAGACGCCGTCGGACACGGTCTTGAGTTCGGCCCCCAGCGCCTGGTTGAACTCGAGGCGCGTCGGGCTGGGAAACCACGCGCGCGAGAGCTCCGACAACACGCGCGGCGCCATCACGGCCTGCGCGATCCACAGCGCCAGCAGCAGCGTGATCGCCATGCGCGAGGTCGACGAGAGCGCCGACACGCCGAGCACCACGAAGACGAAGATGCCCAGGTACACGGCATAGCCGAGCGACCAGGCGCCCAGCCTGAGCAGCGCGTCGAGACACTCCCCCTCTTCCGCTCCGGCGGCCACCGCCACGGCGGCGATGAGCGCGGCCGGCACCAGCAGCGCGGCCAGCGAGCCGGCCAGTGCGAGCGCCTTGCCGCCCAAAAGGCGCAGCGGCGACACGCCCAGGCTCAGCGTCTGCCGCAGGATGCCCTGCTCGCGCTCGCCGGCGAAGGCGTTGAAGCCCAGCACGATCACCAGCAGCGGCCCCAGCACCTGCAGGATCCAGCCGACCGAGAGATTGCCGAAGCGCTGCAGGCCGGTCGCATCCTGCGCTGCGTTGAACTTCACCTCGCTCTGGCGGTGCGCCTGCAGCCACACGGTGCTGCCGATGAAGGGGTTGATGCCCGGATCGATCATCGACAGCGCCGCCTCGGGCTTGAAGGCGTGCATGCCCTGGTGCGCGGCGTCGTGCGGATGGCGCCGGTCCTGCCGCAGCCAGTCGCGGTAGTCCATGGCCTGTGCGGCGCGCTGCTCCGCCTGCGCGGCGCGCTGGTGCGCCCAGCCCACGGCCAGCGCGGTCAGCAGCAGCACGGCGACCAGTCCGCCTGCCCAGTAGAGGCGCCCGTCGCGCAGGCGTTCGAGGAATTCGCGGCGTGCGATCCAGCAAAGAAGCATGTCAGTTGCTCCACCGCTCTGCGCGCGACACACAACGCATGAAAGTGGCGCGATCCATTCGGGAGACATCGCGGAACCGGCTTTGCCGGGCTGCCGGTGTCGCCCCCTGAAAGGGGGTTGGTGGAGCGACACGAAGTGCGCGAAGACTGGGGGTGAGTTTCATCCTATGTCCTCATGTGCTGCAGGTAGAGGGACTGCAGGTCGGTGCGCGCGATCTGCGCTTCGCCGTCCAGGCTCTCGACGAGCCGGCCGCGCTTCATGATTCCGACGCGCGTGGCGGTCTGCTGCGCGTGGAACAGGTCATGCGTGGTGGTGAGCACGGCCACGCCGCTGTCGGCGGCGCGGCGCAGCAGGCCCGAGAACTCGCTGGCGGCTTGGGGGTCGAGCCCGGAGGTGGGCTCGTCGAGCAGCAGCGCCCTCGCCTGCTTGGCCAGCGCCACGGCGATCCACACCTTCTGGCGCATGCCCTTGGAGTAAGCCGACACGCGCCTGTCGGCCACGGCGTGGTCCAGTCCCACCTCGGTCATCAGTCGAAGCAGCCGATCGCGCGGCAGCTCGCGGCCCAGCGCGAGCCCGGCGAAGAAGCGCAGGTTCTCCAGCCCCGAGAGCGATCCGTACAGCGTGACCTGCTCGGGGATGTAGGCCACGTGCTGCTTGGTGGCCACCGGGTGGCGCACGACATCGATGCCGTTGATCTCGACCGTGCCGGAGGTCGGCTCGACGAAGTTCAGGAACAGGTTGATGGTCGTGGTCTTGCCGGCGCCGTTCGCGCCCAGCAGGCAGTAGATTTCGCCGGCGCGGATGTCGAGGTCGAGGCTGTCGAGCGCTGTGTGCGCGCCGTACTGCTTGGTGAGGCCGATGGCTCGGAGCATGGAAGGAACCCGGTGAGAAGGAAAAAAGACGAGCGCAGCCGCGCGCCGGCGCATGCGCGCCAAAGCGGTCGTTCAGTGATGGGAAAGCCCGCGACGCCGGCGATTCAGCCGCGGCGGCGCCCGGTGCCTGCGCTCAGCGCTTGTGCCTGTTCTTGGCCCCGCCCTGCCTTGCCTTGAAGCGCGGGTTGGACTTGCAGATGACGTAGGTGCGGCCGCGCCGCGTCACCACCTGGCAGTCGCGGTGGCGTTTCTTTGCTTCTTTGAGCGAGGACAGGACTTGCATGGTCGGGATCGGAGCCGGAGGATTCGGACCCGCGACTATACGTTATTGAGAATCCATTCTCAATAAATTGAAAGCCCGATGAAAGCCGCCGCTCAGTGCGACTTGCCTGCGCGCCCCTTGCCGGCCGTTTCCGCTCCGGCGCACGAGGCGCAGATCCCGTGCAGCGTCACCTCGTGGCTCTTCACCTGGAAGCCCTTCGGCGCCAGGTCGTCCATCGGACCGGGGCAGGAATGCAGCAGGTACACCTGCCCGCAGCTGGAGCAGTGGAAGTAGTGATGGTGGTGGTCGGCGTGGCTGTCGCCGTGGCCCGGCTGGCCATGTGCCGCGGGCTTGCACGCCACCTCGTAGCGGGCGGGCTCGCCGGGCAGCTCGACCTTGGCGATCTCGCCATCGGCCAGCAGCAGCGAAACCTGGCGATAGACGGTGGAGAGGCTGATCTCCGGAACGATCTCGCGCGCGTGCGCCAGGATCTGCGGGGCGGTGAGGACGCGACCTGCGTCGCTGAAGGCGGAGAAGACGGCGTTGCGTTGACGCGTGAGACGTTGCATCTGGATTCGGGTCGCTGGCTGGCTTGCTGGCTGGATCGAGGCTTCGGGCTGGTGCAGGCCCGCCGTGGGAGCCCCGTTTTTCCTGAGGGTTCCCCATTGTCTTCTGCCACGCGTTCCGGCGCACGGCCCGGCCGTCCTCAGGCAGCTGTCAGGCCCGCATGGCATCGTCCTGCGCTGAAAAGACAGAGATGGACAGCTTTTTCAGTGGAGAGAACAACGTGAGATGGTTCCATCGGCGGGATGCGCTGGCACTTTCCGCCGCATGCACCGCAGCCGCCCTGCTGGCCGCGTCGGGATGCGGCCGGTCGCCGGACACGCCTGCGGCCGCACCGGCGGCTTCGCCCCAACCGGGCAGCATAGAGATCACGCAGGCCGACATCGACTGGTTCCGCCGCAGCCATGCCGAGTGGGTCGGCTGCGAATCCGGCGCGCCCGCCATCGTGCCGCCCGACATGACGCTGGAGCAGTTCGGCGAGGTACTCGACGGCGGCAACTCGCCGGTCTTCGAGCGCTTCGTGAACGTGGCCGCCGCCTTCTTCCTGCACGCGAGCTTCGTGGCCGGCCACTACGCCTTCCAGCCGCCCTTCGAGAAGCGCAACGCCTTCGACGTGACGGCCGAGCACATCCGCCTGCTGCAGCACGCCAACTGGAACAGCTTCGTCATCGACTGCAAGCGCCCCTATGGTGACTTCACGCACTTCCAGATCGACATGGCCGACATCCTGGGCTTGCCGATCACCAGGGACGCGAAGGGCCGAGCACAGATCGGCATGGATACGGAAAGGCGCATGAACGCGCTGCACGGCGACATCCTGCCCACGCTGCAGGCGTACATCCGCTTCGCGCGGCTCAACCCGGGGCGCTACGTGGTGCCAGGACGGGGCATTGCGCAGACGCGCGGCAGGCCCCTGTGCAGGCCGGTGTCGGCCACGCGCGTGGCCATGTATCAGCGCGCGCTACAGGCGGCGGGCCCGGGCTCCGACTCGCGCAGGGTCGCCGCGCTCGACGAGGCTGCCGCGGCGCTGTTCGCGCTGGATTGAGCCGCTGCCGCCACTGCCCGAGCGCACAGGGCCGCGAGCGCCAGCCCGAAAGCCAGCGCACCGGCTATCGTGCGCCAGAGGTTCGCTGCGTTCCAGCGCTCGCGCGTGCGCGCCCAGTCTGACGGCAAGGCCCGCGGATCCCACGATTCGGTGTACGCGTTGAGCGGCAGGTTGACCTGCGCCGTGAACACCACGATGCCCAGGCCGTAGAGCACGCCGGCCAGCAGCAGGCAGCGCCACCAGCCCCTGTGGCGCGCACTCCATGCCGTGGCCAATGCCAGCGCACACAGCAGCGGCGGCCCGAAGAAGAAGCCGAAGAACATCGCGTGCCGCACGTTGCGGTTCAGACCCGACTGCACGCGCGCGTAGGTGGCGCCGTCCATCTCCAGGGTCGCGAAATTCACGTTGGCGCTGTAGGTCCAGAAGAAGCCGGCCATCACGCCCAACCAGAAGATGGCGAGCGCGTGGCAGGCTAACGAGGGCGACATGGCCGGTCGGCGAGAGAACATTGCGGGGGCTCCTCCTGCGGGAAAGGAAAAGCCTGCACTGTCCCGCCGCTGCGCGTTCGGCGCCTTAACCCTCGATAAGTCCCATCTCCGCGCGCAGCCGCGACAGCGACACGTCCGTCATGCCCAGGTACGAAGCCAGGTGGCGCAGCGGGATACGGCCGGTCCATTCGGGGCGTTCGCGCAGGAGGGCCTCGTAGCGCTGGCGTGCCGTGCACTGCAGAAAAGTCTGCTCGCGCCGCATCTTGTCGTCGAGCAGGCCGGCGAGCGCCTGCAGCCGCAGCGCCGTCCACGAAGGCAACTCGCCCACCTCGGCCTGCAGCGCGGCGTACGGCAGGCGCCAGACAGTGGCCGGGTTCAGTGCGGCGATGAAGAAGGCCGCGGGCTCGCGCTGCATTGCCTCGGTCACGGGCCAGATGAATGCGTCCTCGGCGTGGAAGTTCTTGTTCGACTCACGCCCTTCGCTGTCGATGTAGCAGAGCCGCAGCATGCCGCGCTCGACCCAGAAGGCGTGCCGCCACACGTCGCCAGCCGCCAACAGCGTCGCCTGCGCAGCCGGTGTCTCGCGGCGCGCCTGCCCGGCGAGTGTCGTCAGGGACGCCGGCGCCAGTTCGGGAAAGCGCCTCGCCAGCGCCTGGTGCCAAGCCATGGCGGCCGAAGTATCGTCGTCACGCCCGCAGGCATCGCGGCCGCCTCAGTCGTCCTGCCCGGCCTCGGGCTTCGGCTTGCCCTTCTGCTTGCGCGCGGCCTTCTTCGCGGCGCGTTCGGCGTCCGCACGCTGGCCCTCGGCCAGCCACGCGGCGAACTCCTCGGGCGTCTCGAGCGTGATTCGCCCGAGGTTGCCGGCGCGGAACTCGTGCATCACGATCTCCGCGGCCTTCTGCAGGTTGACGCGGCCCTTGCCCAGCAGGGCGCCGCGCTTGCGGCCGATGGTGTCGAGCAGGGCCTCGTCCTTCATGCCGGCCATGGTCTCGGCGTCGAGCTCCACCAGCTTGAAGCGCGCGGCGATGCCGGCGGCGTAGTTCGACTTGAGGTAGCCGAGCAGTTCGAGCGCCACTTCCTCCTCGTCGAAGGCGTTGCGCCCGACGGCACCGCTGGCCGCGAGGTTGTAGCCGCTCTTGGGCACGATGATGCGGGGCCACAGCATGCCGGGCGTGTCCCACAGGTAGAAGTCGTCGGCCAGGGTGATTCGCTGTTCGAGCTTGGTGATGCCGGCCTCGTCGCCGGTCTTGGCCTTGCGGCTGCCGGTGAGGGTGTTGATGAGGGTGGACTTTCCCACGTTGGGAATGCCGCAGATCAGCACCCGCATCGGCTTGGCCAGCCCGCCGCGGTTGGGCGAAAGCTCGTGGCAGGCCTTCACGATCTGCTGGGCCGGCGTGGTCTGGCTCGCGTCGAGCGGAATGGCGCGGGTGGCCGGCAGCGCGTTGTAGTGCGCCAGCCAGAGCGCGGTGCGCTCGGGGTCGGCCAGGTCCTGCTTGTTGAGCACCTTGAGCGTGGGCCGGCCCGCCGTGAGCTCGGCCAGCATCGGGTTGGCACTGGAGCCGGGCAGGCGTGCGTCGAGCAGCTCGATGACCACGTCGATGTCCTTCACCCTTTCGGTGATGGCCTTCTGGGTCGAATACATGTGACCGGGGAACCACTGGATCGCCATCGGTGGGCTCTTCTTTCTTTCGCGCTGTCTCTGTGGGGGAATGGAGCCCGTGCAGGGCCGACGCGCATTGTGAACCGGCAACCTGAACGCAAGCTGGTTGCTACGTTTTCCATAGCTGCAGGCGCGCATTCTGCCTTCGGTGCGGGATTGTTCGCTCCTAGAATCCCTTCGCTGCCGAGGACAGCGCTCCCGCAGCGACACCAACAACTCCGAGGGAAATCCACACATGTCCAAGCGCCTTGCCGCCGCCTTGCTGGCAGCCATCGTCATGCCCGCGACCGTGACCGTCGCCCATGCCCAGCGGCCCTCCCCGCCACCCGGCCCGTTGATCAGCGGCTACCTGTGCTGCAACATGCGCACCTACGGCGACTCGATCAGCGACATCAACTACGACGAACAGGGCACGAGCATCGTCGCGGTGGGCACGCCGGCGCGCATCACCACCTACGACTTCCGCTGGTTCGGCGTGGAGCTCGCCGGCAAGCAGCAGCGCATCAAGAACGACTACAGCCGCAACATCCCGCTGCCCACCTTCGCGCAGCGCTACGTGGTGACCGCGGACCCGAAGCAGAAGATGGCCACCTTCCCCGCGCCGGTGCGCGAGGCCATCCTCGCCGGCAAGGTGATGCCCGGCATGACGCGCGAACAGGTGCTGATGGCCATCGCCTACCCCGTGGCCAGCGAGAACCCCAGCCTCGACGCGCCCGTGTGGCGCTACTGGCGCGACAGCTGGTCGGAGTTCCAGGTGCAGTTCGACGACAAGGGCCTGGTGAAGACGGTGGTGGGCGACGCGATCTCGCTGAGCCGCGTGTTCGTCGCCACCCCTGCGGCGGCGGCTGCGCAGCCTTAAGTTCTCGCGCATTGCGCGTGTCTTGCACACACGCGCATTCCCTTAGAGTTTTTGCGCCGCGCGGTCATCCATCGCCTCTATGATTTGTTCGAGTGCGGCGCCCGAGCGTCGGTCGAATCGAAACCCTTCATGGAGTTGCCAACGATGAAACCCGTCTCCGAACTGCTCAAGCGCCATGATTCCGCAGCATGGCGCACCTCCCCCGACACCAGCGTGTTCGACGCGCTTTCCATCCTGGCGCGCTTCGAGGTGGGCGCGCTGATGGTGATGGACGGCGAGAAGCTGGTGGGCTTCCTCTCCGAACGCGACTACACCCGCAAGGTGGCGCTGCAGGGCAAGAACTCCAAGGAAATGAAGGTCCGCGAGATCATGACGCCCGACGTGATGACCGTGACCCCGCAGACCCGCACCCGCGAGTGCATGGCACTCATGAGCCAGCGCAAGTTCCGCCACCTGCCGGTGGTCGACGGCAGCAAGGTGGTCGGCATGATCTCCATCCAGGACCTGATGGACGACATCATCTCCGACCAGGAAGCCACCATCGAGCAGCTCACCACCTACATCCAGAGCTGAGCAGGCCCTGCCCGGCGCACATGCAGGGAACAGGCCTACGCCCTGGCGGGCGCCGCGGGGTGCAAAGTGACCCTTCGTTCATCCATCCAGCGGAGGAAATTGCATGCAGATCCAGGTCAACACGAGCAACGGCATCACCAACAAGGACGCGCTGGAGCGCTGGGCCGACGCGGAGATCAAGCAGAACCTGAGCCGTTTCGTCGACGACGTGACGCGCGTGGAAGTGCACCTGAGCGACGAGAACCACGACAAGGCCGGCGGCAGCGACAAGTGCTGCGTGATGGAGGCGCGCCTCGCGCATCACCAGCCGCTGGCGGTGACGCAGCACGCGGGCAGCCTCGACGAGGCCTTTCGGGGGGCGTCCGACAAGCTCAAGCGCCTGATCGAGAACACCCTGGGCCGGCTTCACAACCACCGGGACCGGGACTCGATCCGCACCGATCCGAACTTCATCGCCGAGTAGCGGCGCGGCTCCCACGCCTGGCCGGCGCTGGTGCGGGCGAAGGCCTGGCGTCGACGAGCGGCGGGCGGTGGCCGCTGGCCATCCACTCGTCGTAGAAATCGATCTTGCGCTCGACCAGCGAGAGCGCCCTCTTCCACCCGGCGATGGTCTCGTTCACCCGCTCGCGGTGCGCGGCCAGCATGTCGCGCCGTTCGCGCAGCGTGGTTTTGCCCTTCATGGCGAGCGCGGTGTATTCGCGCATCTCGGCGATGGACATGCCCGTGCTTCGCAGGCGCTCCATCAGGTCCAGCCAGCCGACGTGCAGCTCGACGTAGAGGCGCCGGCCGCCCTCGTCGCGCGCCACGCCGGGCACGAGGCCCTGCGTCTCGTACCAGCGGATGGCGTGCACCGTGCGGCCGGTTCGCGCCGCCAGTTCGCCGATATGGAAGGGAGAGCCCCTCTCGACGGCTTTCTCAGTCCGCATGGAGGGCGGCCGGAGGCTGCAGCGCCTCCTGCACGAGGGCGGTGTCGAAGTATTCGGTCAGCTCTTTCACCTTGCCTCCTTCGAGTCGGTACACGTAGCAATAGCGGTTGTTGTAGCGCTTGCCGGCCTTGGTGGGCACGTCGCCGGTGAAGAGCACCACCACCCGGTCGTCCTCGGCGATGACGCGCTCGGTCTTGCTCCTGTAGGGCGCCGCGAACTGGGCGAAGAGCGGATTCAGCAGTTCCTCGCGGATCGCCTTCTTGCCCTGGTAGGTACGCGACCACGCGGTGCTGCCCTCCAGCTTCCAGCTCGCGTCGTCGGCGAGGCTGTCGACGAAGGGCTGGCCGTTGCCCTTGTCCAGCTCGTCGTGGATGTGCTGGACGATGGCCTTGTTCTCGATCGTGTTCATGGCTTCATTTCCTTCTTTTGAATGAACCGGATATCCGGTGAATTCATTGGAAATGCTCGAGTGCGCTCTAGGTCAAGCGCCATGAACACGATGCCGGGGATCAGTTCCGCTTGGCGTTGGCCATGCCCTTGGCGACTTCGTTGGCGCCCTGCGCAGCGCCGCTTTGCGGCACCGCCTCGCCTTCGCGCTCGGTCACTTCGGAAAGGCGCGCCGCCAGCTGCTCGGGCGTGTCGGCCTCGATGCCCAGCCAGGCGCCCTGTGTCAGCGTGATGTGCGCGGCCTCGAAGGTGCCGGCGCCCGCGCAGAGGATGGTGCGGTTGGGCGCGTCCTGCGCGGCCAGAACCAGCATCGCCGGCACCACTGCCTCGGGTCGGAAGGCCTCGAGCATTTCCTTGGGGAACAGGTCCTCGGTCATGCGGGTGGCGGCCGTGGGCGCCAGGCAGTTCACGCGGATGTCGTTCTTCGCGCCCTCGATGCTCAGCGTCTGCATCAGGCCCACCAGCGCGAGCTTGGCGGCGCCGTAGTTGCTCTGGCCGAAGTTGCCGTACAGGCCCGACGACGAGGTGGTCATCACGATGCGGCCGTACTTCTGCTCGTTCATGAGCGCCCAGACGGCCTTGGTGCAGTTCACGGCGCCCATCAGGTGCACGTCGACCACCAGCCTGAAATCGGCCAGGTCCATCTTGGCGAAGCTCTTGTCGCGCAGGATGCCGGCGTTGTTGACGAGGATGTCGACGCGGCCCCAGGCGTCGACCGCCTCCTTGACCATGGCCTGCACCGCCTCGAAGTCGGTGACCGAGGCGCCGTTGGCGATCGCCTCGCCGCCCGCGGCCTTGATCTCGTCGACCACCGCCTGCGCGGCGCTCACCGAGCCGCCGGAGCCGTCGCGTGCGCCGCCCAGGTCGTTGACCACCACCTTGGCGCCGCGCGCCGCCAGTGCCAGCGCATGCTGGCGGCCCAGGCCGCCGCCCGCACCGGTCACGATGGCCACGCGGCCCTTGAAATCGAGATTGCTGCCGTTGCTCATGTCTCTGTGTCGCCTTCCATGGGAGTTGCCGTTGTTCGATGCCGCGCCGGGCGAGCCTCGCCCGGGCGGCAGCGTGGCGTTTTACCCCAGAAAGCGGGCCCGGCGCAGCATCGGCGCGCCGGCGCCAGTCACCAGCGTGTCAGCGGCGGCTCAGGCAGCGACCGCCGTGCGGCTGCGCGGCACGCCCAGGCGCGCGGGCGAGACGTACTGCTCGCGGTAGATCTCGAACGGCATGGTGTCGGCCGCCTCGATGCGCTTCTGCTCCTGGATGGACTCGGCCGTCATCCGCTCGAACTCGGCCTGCAGCGCCGCCGAGAACGGCAGGCCCAACAGCGTGGCGCGGGTCTGCTCGGAGCGGTCGCGCACGAAGCCGATGAAGGAGTTGGCATGCTCGTTCTCGATAGCGGCGAGCACGCGGGCCGAAGGCAGGCTGTCGGGCTTGCGCAGCGCAGCCACGGCGGCGCGCACCGCGTCGGCATGCGCCGTGCCACTGCCCTGGGCCGCGTCGAGCGCGGCGGCGATGGGCAGGCACTGCTCGACCAGCTCCAGGCCCCAGTCGGCGAGGGTCACTTCCGTTCCGTTGCGCCGCAGCTTCAGGCCCGGCTCGCGGCCGCGCGCGGCGGTGAGGTGCTGGTTCTGGGCGAGGTCGGCGATTTCCTGCGGCGTGTCGTCGGGGCTGTCGCTCAGCAGGCAGTGCAGCAGGAACACGTCGATGAAGCGCATGGTCTGCGCGTTGATGCCGACGGCTTCGAAGGGGTCGAGGTCCATCAGGCGCACCTCGACGTACTCCACGCCGCGCTCGCGCAGCGCATGCAGCGGGCGCTCGCCGGGATTGATCACCCGCTTGGGACGGATGGTGCCGTAGAACTCGTTCTCGATCTGCAGCAGGCTGGTGCCGAGCTGGTTGTAGTCGCCGCCCAGGTTGCGGATGCCGATGGCCTCGTAGGCCGGCCACGGGCGCGTGAGCGCGTCCTGCAGCGAGGCGGCATAGCCTTCGAGGCTGTTGTAGCTCACGGCCAGCGAGGCCTGGGCGTCGCTCTGGTAGCCCAGGCGGCCCATGCGCAGCGAGGTGCCGTGCGGCATGAACATGCTGCCGTCGCCCAACGGCTGCAGCTCGTGCGGGCGGCCCGCCACGAAGCTCGAACACAGCGCCGGCGAGGCGCCGAAAAGGTACAGCAGCAGGAAGGCGTGGCGGCGGAAATTGCGGATCAGCGCGAAATACTCTTCGCTCGACACCTCGGGCAGCGACCAGTTGTAGTGGATGCCCGAAATCGTCTGCATGCGGCGGCCGTAGCGGTGGCTCAGGCCCATGCGGTAGACGCTCTTGGCGCGGCCCACGTTCGAGGAGCCGTAGCGGCCGATCGGAATGGTCTCGTCGGTCGGCAGGCCGCAGGGCATGCTCGACACCCAGAGGCGCTCGTCGCCGAGGCCGTCGAGCACGCGGTAGGTGAACTGGTGCACCCGCGTGAGCTCCTCGAGGGCCGAATCGACGTCGGCGTGCACGCCCGTGATGAGTTCGAGCTGCGATTCGCTGAAGTCGGTGGTGATGTGCGGATGCGTGAGCGCGGAGCCCAGCGCCAGCGGATGCGGCGTCAGCGCGAGCTTGCCGTCGGGCAGCGCGCGCAGGCTTTCCTTCTCGATTCCACGTCGCATGCCCTTCAGTCGTGTGGCTGAAAGTGCACCCAACCTCTCCTGCAATCTGTTGCTCATATTGTTATGACCCATCAATCTTCTGAGGGGCTGGAAGGTAGCACGGGCAAGCGGGCACTGCTCGTGCAGGGAATCCCTGGGCTGGCTACCCTGTCGGGCGCTATTTTTTTGATAGCAGCGGGCGTCGCGGGCGCGATTCAGGCCCTGGCCTGGCCGGCCGACAGGTCGATCTCGTCCGCGCGATAGACGTGCATCTGCGGCGTGCCCTCGGCCATCGCCGAGAGCGCCTTGGCGAAGGCGCGCGAGGCCTCGACCCGGAAATGCGCCTGCAGCGCGTCCATGTCGCTCCAGCGCTCCACGAAAGTCAGGCGCAGCGGCTCCTGCGCGTCGGTCGAGACTTCATGCGAGATGCAGCCGGGCTCCGCACGCGAGCGCCGCACGTGTTCGGTGCTGATGGCGAGCATGGCCTGCAGGGTGTCGGGCTTGGCCATGGCGTGGCCGATGACGAGGATCATCGCTGGCTCCTTGTTCGTTCTCGTTCGGGCTCAGCCGAGCACCCGCAGCAGGAAGCGGTTGAGGTCGGCGATTTCTTCCATGCACACCGAGTGCGCCATGGCGTATTCGTGCCACTCGACGGCGTAGCCCAGCGCGGAGAGCGCCTCGCGCGTACGCACGGCGGCCGCGTAGGGCACCACCGGGTCCTGCCGGCCATGGGCGAGGAACACCGGCGTCTCGTGGTTGGCTGCATGCCGCTCGGCCGCGGTGGTGGCCGCGATCGGCAGGTATCCCGAGAGGCCGACGATGCCGGCGAGCCGCTCGGTGTGGCGCAGACCGGTCATCAGGGCCATCGCGCAGCCTTGCGAGAACCCGGCCACCACGATGCGGCCGGCGGCGATGCCACGGGCCTTCTCGTTGGCGATGATGGCCTCGATGGTCGCCTGCGAGCGGCGAAGGCCGGCTTCGTCCTCCTGCACCTGGAGGTCGGCCACCGAGATGTCGTACCAGGCCGGCATCTGATAGCCGCCGTTGATGGTCACGGGCATGACGGGCGCGTTGGGGAACACGAAGCGCACCGGCCCCACGGCCGAGAGGTCGAGTTCGCCGGCAATGGGCACGAAGTCGTTGCCGTCGGCGCCGAGGCCGTGCATCACGATCACCGTGGCGGTGGGGTTGGGGGCGGTTTCGATCTCGATGGGAGGACGTGACATGGTCGGCAAGGGTATTCGGGAACGGATGCCCGGACCTTAGCGCATCCCGGTCCGGCGCTCCGAAACGGGCGGTAGGCCGACTTGCACATCGTTTCGATGTGCGGCCCCGCCGTTACCTCCGGGGGCGAAACGTTGCTATTCGGCCTTGATGCCGACGGCCTTGACGATCTGCGCGTAGCGCTCGTACTCGGCTGCCACCTGCGTCTGGAACTGGCGCTGCGCATAACCCGTGGCCTCGATGCCCTGCGCGGCGAGTTCGGCGCGCGCGGCCGGGGCCTGCACGATGCGCCCGGCCTCGGAGGCGATGGCGTCGAGCACCGGCTGCGGCGTGCGCGCCGGCGCGAACAGGCCGAACCACGTGCCCGAGCGATAGCCCTTGTAGCTCTCGGCCACGGTCGGCACCTCGGGCAGCAGCGCATGGCGCTTCTCGCCGCTGGTGCCCAGCGCCACCAGCCGGCCGCTGCGGATGTGCGGCAGCGCCGGCCCGACCGCGATGAACATCACGTCGACCTGCCCCGCGATCACGTCCTGCATGCCCAGCGGGCCGCCGCGGTACGGGATGTGGGTGACGTAGATGCCCGCCTTCTGCTTGAGCAGTTCCATGCTCAGCTGCTGCGGGCTGCCGTTGCCGGCGGAGGCGTAGTTGATGTGCCCCGGCCTGGCCTTGGCCGCACGCACGAAGTCGGCCACGGTGCGGAAGCCCGTCTTCGGATTGGCGACCAGCACGAAGTCGATCTGCCCGAGCGACACCACCGGCACCAGGTCGCGCCGCGCGTCATAGGGAAGGCCGGGCTGGAGGTTCGGGAGGATGGTGATCGGCCCGTCGGCGCCCACCAGCAGCGAATAGCCGTCGGGCTGCGCCTTGGCCAGCCCGTCGGCCGCCAGGATGCCGCCCGCGCCCGCGCGGTTGTCGACGACCACCGGCTGCTTCCACTGCTCCGACAGCCGCTGTCCCAGGTAGCGCGCCAGCACGTCGGGCGAGCTGCCGGGCGTGTTCGCCACGGTGATGTGCACGGGCTTCGACGGATAGGCCGCCGCGGCCGGTTGCGCCTGCGCCGCCACCGCCAGGGAAGCACAGACCCCCAGCAGCAGGACCGGCTTGAGCAGCTTCGACAGGAAAGAATGGGCACGCAGGGGGGCACGCATGGGGGGACTTTCGATCGCAGAAGACAAAGGGCGCGATTCTGTCGCGCCGCGGCGCGCAGGCGAACGACCCATTCGTCAGATGCTTAGGCGCATTCCGGCATATGCGCCCGGGCCGGGCGGAACTTCGCCAGGCAGGTCATTTCCTCCGCCCCTACCCTCGCCGCCCCGGGATGCAACACAATGGCGTTTCGCAAGAAGACCGCATGAAGACCCCGACCTCGCATCCGAAGCCCCAGCGCGCAGCCCCGTTCGACAGCGAAACCCTGCTGCGCGAGAGCGGCCTGCGCGTGACGCGCGCCGCCCAGACCGTGCTAGAGCTGCTGGAGCACAGCTCGCAGCCCCTGACGCACGAGGAAGTGGCCGCCGCCTATACCGCCGCCGCCGGCGAGGCGCCCGACCGGGTGACGGTCTACCGCGTGCTCGACCGCCTCGTCGAGGCCGGCCTGTGCGACCGCCGCGTGGGCGCCGACCGCGTCAACCGCTTCTCGCGCCACGTGGAGGCCGAGTCGGGCAACACCTTCGAATGCGACCAGTGCCACAAGGTGCTGGCCCTGCCCTCCGACCCGGAACTGCCGAAGGTGATGGGGCGGCTGGGCCGCGCGCTGCGCAAGCAGGGCATCGACACCCGCCACACCGCCCTCACCCTTCACGGCACCTGCGGCGACTGCGCCCGCTAGCTGCTCCCTACACGTTCCAGGACGGGAACGGATCCGGGAAGTTCTGCCACCACGAGGCGCCGAAGCGCATCTCCTGCTCAGTGAGCAGGCAGGCGTCCAGGCGGGCGCGCAGGGCATCCTCGTCCATGCCGATGCCGATCAGCACCAGTTCCTGGCGGGCGTCGCCGGTGGCGGGGTCCCAGTTCCTGTGGATGATCTCCAGGGCCTCCGGATCGGTCGGCCAGTGCTCGCGCGGCACCGCCGCCCACCAGAAGCCCGCCGCGCCGTAGCGGCAGGCGCCGCCGGCCTGCGACCACGAGCCGGCGCGCGTCGCGCGGCTGGCAAGCCAGAAGAAGCCCTTGGAGCGCACCACGCCCTCCCATTCGCTCTGCACCAGCTTCCAGAAGCGCATGGGGTGGAAAGGCAGTCGCGAGCGGTAGACGAAGCTGCGGATGCCGTATTCCTCGCTCTCGGGCACGTGCTCTCCGCGCAGCTCGGCCAACCAGCCGGGCGCCTGCTCGGCCTGATCGAAGTCAAAGAGGCCGGTGTCGAGCACGCGGTCGAGCGCGACGCGGCCGAACTCCGACACCTCGATGCGCGCACGCGGGTTCAGGCTGCGCAAGATCGCCATCAGCCGCTCGCGCTCCTCGGGTGTGACGAGGTCGGTCTTGTTGACCACCAGCACGTCGCAGAACTCGATCTGCTCGATCAGCAGGTCGACCACGGTGCGCGTGTCCTCGTCGCCCAGCGACTGGCCGCGCTGGCCCAGGCTGTCGGGCGAGCCGTAGTCGCGCAGGAAGTTGAAGGCATCGACCACCGTCACCATGGTGTCGAGCCGCGCGACGTCGGACAGGCTCTTGCCGTCCTCTCCCGCGAAGGTGAAGGTCTCGGCCACGGGCAGCGGCTCGGAGATGCCGGTCGATTCGATCACCAGCTGGTCGAAGCGCTTCTCCTTCGCAAGGCGCCTCACCTCAAGCAGCAGGTCTTCGCGCAGCGTGCAGCAGATGCAGCCGTTGCTCATCTCCACCAGCTTCTCGTCGGTGCGGGAGAGCGCGGCCCCGCCCTCGCGCACCAGGGCGGCGTCGATGTTGACCTCGCTCATGTCGTTGACGATGACGGCCACACGCCGGCCTTCGCGGTTGTTGAGGATGTGGTTCAGCAGCGTGGTCTTGCCGGCGCCGAGAAAGCCGGAGAGCACGGTAACGGGGAGGCGGTCGGCCATGGGGCGGGCTCCATATATGCAACAGAATTGCATTATATAAATCCAATGCAACTGCGTTGCGTTTATCGGGGCGCCAGCGCCCTGGCCTACCATCGGCGGCATGACCGGCCGCTCCAATTTCTCCGACTTCTCCGCCTTCGTCGCCCCACCGCCCTCCGGCGAACCCCGTGCCGCGGAGGTGGATGCCGCCTCGGCCTGCCTCGACCGATTCACCGCCGCCTTCAACGCATCGGACACCAGCGGCATGGATGCCGAGCTGCACTTCCCGCATGTGATGCTGTCGGGCGCGCAGCGGCTCGAGTGGGCCGAGCCGGGCCGACATCCGCACGACTTCTTCGAGAAGCTGAAGGCCACCGGCTGGGCCCTCACCCGGTACGAGAAGAAGGAGCCGGTGCTGGTCGCCAGCGACAAGGTTCACTTCGTCGTCACCTATACCCGGCGCGACGCGGCGGGCGCGGTGCTCAGCACGCACGTCAACCTGTGGATCGTGCTGCGCATCGACGGGCGATGGGGAATCGCGCTGCGTTCGTACTGAACGCAGGATGCGCCCCGCAGGCCGGAGCCGGTGGCGCTACATCTCGAAAGCCGCCACCTGCCTTCCGTCGATGTCGGTGAAGCCGTATTCGCGCGCAAGGTCGGCCACGCGCAGCACCTCGCCGCTCTTGTCGATCACGCGCGGGTCGCCGGCCAGCGCAGCGATCGCCCGCCCGAGATAGTGCGGGGACTCGGTGCGAGCAAGCTCGGAGCGTTCCTGCCAGCGGGCCTCGTCGGTCTTGTAGGCGGCCAGCACGAACTCCGTGCGCATCCAGCCGGGAGACACCGCCACCGAGGCCACGCCGTGCGGCTTCAGGTCCTGCGCCATGCCGAAGGCCAGCCGCGTCATCGACGCCTTGGCCAGGTCGTAGAAGAGGCTGCCGCGCACGTAGCGGCCGCGGTCCCAGAAGGTGGTGGTGGCGATCAGGCCCTTCTTCTGCCGCACCATCAGCGGTGCGGCGCAGCGGCTGGCCAGAAGGTGGTTGCGCACGCCGCGGTCGAACATCGAGTCCCAGTTCGACAGCGGGTGCTCCCAGAACGGCGCCTCGAACACGCCGTTGAAGGTCTCATGGCCACCCCAGGCGTTGTTCACGAGCAGGTCGATGCGGCCTGCCTCGCGCTCCACGCGGGCGAAGAGCGCGGCCACGTCGTCCTCGCTGGTGTGGTCGCAGCGCACCGCAATGCCGCGCCCGCCCATGCGCGTGACCTCGTCCGCCGTGTCGTCGATGCTGCCGGGCAGCGCCGCCAGGTCCGACAGGGCCATCAGCTGGCCGTAGGTGTCCGCGGGCCGCTCGCGCGTGCTGCGGCCTGTGACGTACACGGTGGCGCCGGCCGCGCCTAGCTCCACCGCGATACCGCGCCCCGCGCCGCGGCTCGCGCCAGTCACGACCGCCACGCAGTCCTTCAGTGGTCGGCCTGGCGTCTTTTCTTCGTCGTTCATCCTGATGGCTCCTTCGATCCTTTTGCCTGAGAGCGGATGAAGATAGCCAGCACTCAACCCGCCGTCTTGGAAGAACCCGAAGCCGCCTGGTCGAGGAACTCGGTCGGCGTGACGCCGCACAACGCGCGGAACTCGTTGACCAGGTGCGACTGGTCGTAGAAGCCACCCTCCAGCGCCACCTCGGCCCAGGCCGGCGAGGGCTGCTGCCGCAGTGCGCGCAGGCAGCCGTGCATGCGCGCAAGCCGGCTCCATGCGCGCGGCGAAAGCCCCACGTGGGCATGGAAGAGCTGCTGCAGGCGCCGCTCGCCCACGCCGACGGCGGCAGCCACCTCGCGCAACGGACACCGCCCATCGGCCTCTGCGATGAGCTGCGCCGCTCGCATGGCGGCAGCGTTGCCCCCGGCATCGCCATCGCGGAGCCTGCGCAGCAGCACGGCCTGCAGCAGCGCCACCCGCGCCGCGTCGTCACGCGCTTCGGTCATGCGTTCGAGCAGTTCCACGCCTTCGCCCTGCCAGAGCTCGTCGAGATGCACCGCCGTACCGCCGATCTCTCCGGCCGGCAGTCCCAGCAGCGCGGCGGCGGCACCAGGGCGGAGGGTGACGGAGAGGCCCTCCACCTTCCGCCGCATGCGCAACACGACCGGCGTGGTCGAGGCACCGACGGCCTCCACCGCCTGCCCCTGCCCGTCCCCGACGAAGGGGGCATCGCCGAAGTTGAAGATCAGCCGCACGGCGCCGTCAGGCAACACGCGCTCGCGCACCTCGTGGCCCTCGGCAAGGTTCTCGCGGCACAGCATGAGGTGCGAGACATGCCCGCGCAGCGCGGCCGCCACCGGAAATGCGCGCAGCGTGCCGGCAGGCGCGCCCGATTCCGGCCCATGCAGCGGGTCGTCGTCGAGCCGGAGGAAGAGGCGATCGGCCATGGGGTCCGATTGTCGGGAAAACCGGCCCCGGCATGCCCGAAAATCCCCAGCTCCGCCCCTCAGAACCGAATGCCTTTCGCCCTGCCCGTTCTCTACTCGTTCCGTCGCTGCCCCTATGCAATGCGGGCGCGCCTCGCGCTGGTCGCCGCAGGGCAGCGCTGCGAGCTGCGCGAGGTGGTGCTTCGGAACAAGCCGGCCGAGATGCTCGCGGCCTCGCCCAAGGGCACGGTGCCGGTGTTGATCGCGCAAGACGAATCGGTGCTGGAGCAGAGCCTCGACGTGATGCTGTGGGCCCTGCGCCGCGGCGACCCGCTGCGCTGGCTGCAGCCCGGCACGGGCACCCTGCAGGACATGCTCGCGCTGGTAGCGAGGTGCGACGACGAGTTCAAGTCCCAGCTCGACCGTTACAAGTATCCCGAGCGCCACGCGGACGGCGGCGAGACCGCACGCGAGCGCGGCTCCGCCTTCCTGCGCGACCTCGAAGCCAGGCTGAGCGCATCGCCGCAACTGGCCGCCTCGCACGCGACGCTGGCCGATGCCGCCGTCATGCCCTTCGTGCGTCAGTTCGCGATGGTCGATCAGGCATGGTTCGACTCGCAGCCCTGGCCGCGCCTGCAGGCTTGGCTGTCGAGCTGGATCGCCTGCGAGCTCTTCGAGCGCGCCATGCACAAGTACGAGCCCTGGAAGCCGGGTGAGGCCGGCGTCGACTTTCCTCCGCCGCGCTAGCCAGCCATCGCCGCCGCCGAGGCCCGCTGGATGCATTCGACGAAATGCTGCGCGGCCGGCGTCAGCAGCTGTCCGCGCCGCTTGATGACGCAGACGTTCAGCACAGGCAGCTCTTCCTCTATCTCGACGCGGCGGATGCCGTGGCGCTTGAAGGTCAGCGTGGCCAGCGGCTCGACGAACAGGCCGACCAGGTCCATCTGCCCGACCAGCGCCAGCGCCACCGTGACCGACTGCCCCTGGATCACCCGCGCCGGCGGCGGCAGCCCCAGCGGCAGCAAGGGCGACACGGCCTCGCGGCCGCTGAAGTGGTCGTCACCCGGAAGAATCCATTCGGCCTTGTAGAGCTCGCGGATCGAGCGGCTGCCGCGCAGCGGATGGCGCTCGCGCATGCCCACCACCAGCTTCACCGGGAAGAGCTCCATCGCCTCGAATTGCGGGTCGAGCCGCCCCGGCACCACGTGCGCCACCGCGAAATCGAGCGAGCCCTCGCGCAGGCGCGCCAGCATCCAGGGCAGCACGGTCTCGCTGAACTGCACGTCGACGGCCGGCAGGCGCGCATGGAAGTCCTTGAAGGCCGCCGGCAGCACCGTGAGCGCGAAGGAGGTGCTGACGGCCAGCGCCACCTTGCCGGTCAGCCCGTCGCGGATCTGCGCGATCTCGTCGCGGGCGCGCTGCATGTCGGCCAGCAGCAGCCGGGCGCGCGGCGCGAAGGCCTTGCCGAACTCGGTGAGCTGCACGCCCTTGACGCTGCGCTCCACCAGTGGCGCGCCGACCTCGCGCTCCAGCTCGCGCACGATCTTGGTGACGGCCGGCTGCGATATGCCCAGCACGCGCGCGGCGGCGCGGATGCTCAACTGCTCGACCACGGCCACGAAGGCATGCAGCTGGTTGGGTTTCATGAAAACCAAAAGTTATCTTCGACGCCCAATTATTGTCTTTTCATGACAGCGGCGAATCTCTAGCATCCGGCG
Organism: Variovorax atrisoli; assembly: GCF_014195185.1. Classification (NCBI taxonomy): domain Bacteria; kingdom Pseudomonadati; phylum Pseudomonadota; class Betaproteobacteria; order Burkholderiales; family Comamonadaceae; genus Variovorax; species Variovorax atrisoli. The sequence goes on from NZ_JACIBG010000003.1 coordinate 259,861, forward strand.
CGGCCAGGCCCGCAGACCTTCGACCGATACCCGCGAAGACCCATTCCAAAAAAGCCAATCCACCACTGGAGACACATGAGCACCCCAAGCAACCGGCCCGCGCCCTCCTCGTCCCCCTCCTCCCCCGCGCGCCGCCGCCAGACCATCGTGGCCACCACCATCGGCAACGGGCTGGAATTCTTCGACTTCACCGTCTACGGCTTCCTGGCGCTCGTGATCGGCAAGCTGTTCTTCCCCACGTTCAGTTCCTACGGCCAGCTGCTGCTGACGGTGGCCAGCTTCGGCGTCGGCTTCATCATGCGGCCGCTGGGCGGCATCGTCATCGGCGCGTATGCCGACCGCGCGGGCCGCAAGAAGGCCATGACGCTCACCATCTTCCTGATGGCGCTGGGCTGCGCCATGATCGCCTTCACGCCCACCTACGCGTCGATCGGCGTCGCGGCGCCCATCGTCATCGTGCTGGCGCGGCTCATCCAGGGCTTCTCGGCCGGCGGCGAAGTGGGCGCATCGACCACGCTGCTGGTGGAGCACGCCACCCCGGCCAACCGCGGCTACATGGCGAGCTGGCAGTTCGCGAGCCAGGGCCTGGGCGTGATGCTCGGAGCCGTCGTGGTGGGCCTCCTGACCTTCACGCTGTCGGCCGAATCGATGCAGAGCTGGGGCTGGCGCATTCCCTTCGTCATCGGCATGCTGATCGCGCCCGTGGGCATGTACATCCGCCGCCACCTGGAGGAATCGCTGCAGCTCTCGCCCCAGGAGGCCGCCGCGCCGCGCGAGAGCAGCCTGAAGATCGTCTGCACGCGGCACGGCAGGACGGTGCTCGCGGCGATTCTTTCGCTGGTCGGCGGCACCACGGCTGCGTACGTCGTGACCTTCTACATGCCGACCTACGCCGTGCGCGAACTCGGCTTCACGCCATCGGTGGCGCTCTTCGGCGCGGCGCTCACCGGCCTGATCTCGTTCGCCTTCGCACCCTTCGTCGGCAAGCTGTCGGACGTGGTGGGCCGCAAGACGCTGATCGTCTGGAGCCGCGTCGCGCTGGCGCTGCTGATCTACCCCGGCTTCCTGTGGCTCAATGCCTCGCCGACGCCCACGGTGCTGTTCGTGGTGCTCGGCGTGTTCAGCTTCGGGCTGGTGGTGCAGACGGTGCCGGGCATCACGATGCTGCCCGAGATGTTCCCGAAGGCGGTGCGCGCCAGCGGCATGTCGCTGGTCTACAGCGTGGGCGTGGCCCTCTTCGGCGGCTTCGCGCCCTTCATCAGCACCTGGCTGCTCAACGCCACGGGCAGCAAGCTCGCGCCGGCGTGGTACCTGGTGGCGATGACGGTGGTCTCGCTGCTGGGCCTGCTCTGGCTGCGCGACCATACGGGCCGCGACATCGACGCCGCCGGCGCCCACGCGAACGCAAACGCCTGACGGCCTTCATCATTCCAAGCACAGGAGTTCCCACCCCATGCAAGCACAACCCACTGCCGCCACGCGGTTCTTCTCGGGCACCTACGTCGAGGCCCGCGCCAAGTTCCTCGAGGCCGCCGCGCAGCGCGGCGCCGCCGTCGAGTCGTTCGTGATGGAGGCTCACAAGGGCGCGCTCGGCGAAGAGCTGGCCACCGACGTCGCGCTGGTCGGCGCCATCGACGCGAAGAAAGTGCTGCTCGTGAGCTCCGGCACGCACGGCCCCGAAGGCTTCTGCGGCTCGGGCACGCAGATCGCCACGCTCAACGACGCGGACCTGCTCTCGCGGCTGGAGCAGGCCGGCGTCTCGCTGCTGCTGGTGCACGCGATCAACCCGCACGGCTTCTCGCACCTGCATCGCACGAACGAAGACAACATCGACCTGAACCGCAACCACATCGACTTCAATGCGCCGCTTCCGGTGAACGCCGAGTACGCCGAGGTCGAGCCCCTGGTGCTGCCAGCCACCTGGCCGCCGACGCCCGCAGACGAGGCGGCCGTGGCCGCATACGTGGCGAAGCACGGCATGCGCGCCTTCCGCGCCGCCGTGACGCGCGGCCAGTACACCTCGCCCGACGGCCTGTTCTACGGCGGCACCGCGCCTTCGTGGAGCAACGGGACCATCCGCAAGATCCTGCGCAAGTACGCCGCCTCGGCCACGCACCTGGGCTGGATCGACGTGCACACCGGCCTGGGCCCCTACGGCCACGGCGAGAAGATCTACCCCGGTCGCAACACCCCCGAAGACCTGGCGCGCGCCCACGCATGGTGGGGCGCCGACGTGTTCGCCCCCTTCGCAGGCGACTCCGCCTCGGCCGATGTATCAGGCCCTGTGATCTCCACCGCGTACGACGAGTGCCCGAACGCGAAGATCGCGCCCATGGGCCTGGAGTTCGGCACCCTGCCCGACGGCGAGGTGCTGGACCGCCTGCGCGCCGACACCTGGCTGCGCCGCCATCCCGAGGCCCCCGAGGCGCAGAAGCGTGAGATCCGCACGCGGCTGCGCGACGCCTTCTACTGCGACAACGACGAGTGGAAGGGAATGATCCTGGGGCAGACGCGCGTGGTGCTGCTGCAGACGCTGCAGGGGTTGAAGGCGAGCTGACCTCCAGCCTTCGCGCGCCTTCGTGTCGCTTCTCCACCCCCTTTCAGGGGGCGACACCTGCGGCCCGGCAATGCCGGTTCCCCGGTGTCTCGCGAAAAATCGAAACCTCAGCCGAAGTTCGGCGCCCGCTTCTCGCGCAGTGAAGCGACACCCTCGCGCACGTCCGCTCCCGCGAAGCCCATGAATTCGAGCGCCAGGGAGGCATCGAAGGTCGGGCCGGCCTGGCGCAGCCAGTTGTTCAGCGCGTACTTGGTGAGGCGGATGGCGCTCTGGCTGCCGGCTGCGAGGCGGTCGGCCACCTCGAAGGCGCGCGGCAGCAGGTCGGCCTCTTCCACCGCGAGCGACACGAGGCCGATGCGCTCTGCCTCCTCGCCGCTCACCGGCTCGCACAGCAGCAGGTGGTACTTGGCCTTGGCCATGCCGCACAGAAGCGGCCAGACGATGGCCGCGTGGTCGCCGGCCGCCACGCCCAGGCGGGTGTGGCCATCGACGATCTTCGCGTTCTTCGCGGCGATGGAGATGTCGGCCAGCAGCCCGGCCACCAGGCCCGCGCCCACCGCGGGGCCGTGCATCGCGCTCACGATCGGCTTGTCGCAGTTGACGATGTTGTAGACCAGGTCTCTCGCCTCGCGCCACACGCGCTGGCGCACCGCGTCGTCGGTGGTCATGTCCTGCACCATGCCCAGGTCGCCGCCGCCCGAGAAGCCCAGCCCCTCGCCGCGCAGCACGGCGCAGCGCACGCTGTCGTCGGCGGACACGTCGCGCCATATCTCGGCGAGTTCGCGGTGGCCGTCATGGCCCGCCGTGGGCAGCTTGCCGTTGGCTGCCAGCATGCGGATGTCGAGCACCGCGCCGTTCGCGCCGCGGCGCTCGATGGCGAGGGTCTTGTAGCGGGCGTAGTCCATGGCGGATGTCTCTTTCGTTGGTCTTCCGTCTTCCGGGTGTCTATTTCCTGGCGGCCACTTCGCGGCAGCGCTGCACGTTCGCGTCGAAGCGCGAGGCAAGCCCGGGCTCGCACTCCTCGGACGGCGCGAGCCTGCACATGCCGACCACAGCGTAGTCCATCACGGCCGCGGTGCACATCGAGTAAGCAGCAAGCTCGGGATTTGCCTTGCTCTTGAAGCCCCAGCGCTCCGAGAACGCCACCGTGCGGACCATTGCGCCGTGGAAGAAGCTGCGGTCCTTCGCGGCGATGGCGGCCTCCATGCGGGGCAGCTCCTCGTTGAGGTAGCCGACCGAGTCGAGCGGAAAGCCGGAAGGGTCCTGCTGCGCGGTGGCGAGGGAGGCGGCGAGCACGAGCGGCAGGGCCGAAAGGGTGCGCAGAACCAGGGAAGCTGCGCGGTGTCGGGAAGTGCGGTGGAAGGGCATGGCCCCGAATTCTGCAACGTTTTGAAGCATTTCTGAACCCGCCGCGATGCGCGGGCACCACGCCCGAAGGCTTCGTCAGCGGCCCTTCTTCTGCCTGTCGAACTTGCGCCAGTACTGGAACTCGTCCTCGTGCACCTCGAGGTCGATCTCGGAGATGCGCGCCTGCAGCCGCTCCTGCACCTCGGCCACCGCCCGGTTGTAGACCAGCGGCCCGATCTCCTCCAGAAAGAAGCCGAGCAGCGCACCGGCAGCGACGTTGCCGATGGGCTCGTCCATGTTCTCGCGGAAGTAGCGCTCGATGGAGGTGATGGCCTGCTGGCGGGCTTCTTTCGGGATCTCGATGGTCATGGGCTTTTCGGGCGGTTGGATCGGTCGGCCGATTGTGCCGCCCGCCTCCTTCGCTACCATGCGCCGTCACAACAACACATACCGGAGACACCCATGAAGTTGCGTTCCACCGCGCTCGGGGCCCTTGCCCTCGCGTTCCTCGCTGGCTGCACGAACCTCACCCCCACCGTGCCCCAACGCCAGCTGATGCTGGTGGCCAACGACGAAAAGCAGTCGTGGAACGACGCCGGCGCGGTGATCCTCGGCCCGATGGGCCGCGACACGTTGCAGGTTCTGGACATCGGCACCGATCCGCTCGCGCCCAAGGTGCTCGGCACGCTGCAGCTGGACAACACCATCGCCGGCCCGCCGACCAACCTCGCGATCACGCCCGGCGAGACGCTGGCGCTGGTCGCCAACTCGCTCAACGTGGTCGAGGAGAACGGCGCACGCAAGCAGGTGCCGGACAACCGGCTCTTCGTGATCGACCTGACCACCACGCCGCCCAAGCTGCTCGACACAGTGCAGGTGGGCAAGCAGCCTTCGGGCCTTTCGATCAACCGCGCAGGCGATCTCGCCCTGGTGGCCAACCGCGCCGACAACTCGGTGAGCGTGCTGCGCATCGCGGGCAAGAAGGTCACGCTCGTCGAAACGGTGGCCATGGGCGACTCGGTGGCGCATGTGCGCTTCACGCCCGACGGCAGGCGCGCGCTCGCGGCCAAGTTCCCGAGCCACAAGATCGCGCTGCTGGACGTGAACGGCGAGAAGGTCAGCTACAACAAGGTCGACCTCGCCGCCGGCCTGTGGCCCTACAACGTCGACGTGACGCCCGACGGCAAGCTCGCGCTCACCGCCGACAACGGCAACTCGGGCGCTTCCGACGGCCAGGTCGACACGGTCAGCGTGATCGACATGGAAGCGGCGCCGCCGCGCGTGGTCGACAAGGTGGTCGTCGGCGACGGCCCCGAGGGCCTGGCCGTGAGTCCGACCGGCAAGCATGCGGTGGCCGTGATCCTGCGCGGCAGCAACGCGGCGAAGAACGCCTACTTCTACAACCGCAACGGCTCGGTGGTGCTGCTGAAGATCGACGGCAAGAAGGTCACGCGTGCCAACGAGGTGGTGGTGCGCGGACTGCCCGAGGGCGCGGTGTGGAGCGCCGATGGGAAGTTCCTGTACGTGGGCAACTTCATCGACAAGGATGTCACGATCCTGCGGCTGGATGGGGATACGCTGGTACCGACGGGGAAGTCCCTTTCGCTGCAGGGCCACCCGGCAGCCATGCGCGGCGCCACGACACACTAACGAGACGAGATCGGGGCTGTCGCACACGAATGAATCGGCTTTTCTTCGAGCCGTTGATCGAAGACTAAAAAATCGAAAGATAGGAAGAGGGAATTCATGTTGTTAGCTTCGTATACGCGCTTTTTGAAAGCGCTGAGCAGCGCTTTGTTTCTTGGAATCGCGGCTTCCGCTCCCGCAGGGCCTCTCGGCAATCCAATCGCGGTTAATACCAGCACGGCTGGAACGCAGGAACTCTCGGGCCAGTTCTCTCTGGCCGCGGGCAGGAATGGGGAGAAGCTTGTGATGTGGCGCGACTCGCCCACGAATACGGCCTATGTTCAGCGGATCAGTTCCTCGGGCGCACTTTCCCCCGTCAAGTTTCCCGTGCCACGAGGAAATTGCATCGCGACAGATCGCGTTGGAAACTTCGCTGTCATTGGCAGTCTTGCGGAAATCACACTCTATGACCGAAACGGAAATCCCCGGGCAAATACCTTCCGTCCGAATCCAGGCTCTGAAGGCGGATGCATCAGCGTCGACTTCGATGGAAATCTCTCCGCTTTCTACTCTGTCTCTTCCGGCAACAGCCGTTGGCTCGCTTTGAGAAGATTCAATATCTCTGGTGCGCCACTGGGCGGCGAGGTACAGGTCACTCCCCCATCTACGGCTGTAGTGGTTGCAAATAGCATTGCTTCCGATGCGTCGGGAAACATTACCGTCGCATGGACGATCGACAACCCCGCGACTGCAGGCGACATTTGGATGCAGCGCTTCAACAATGCAGGCGCACCTCTCATCAGTGCAACACCGGTAGTCACAGCCCCTTCCACGCAGGACGGCGCCTCGCTTGCAATGAACCCGAACGGCAACTTCTTGATCGCGTGGAATTCGTACGAGATTAACAATCTACAGAACGCGTACGTTCAACGATACAACTCGGCGGGGGCCGCCTTAGGAACTCCCATCCGCATTACGAAAGTCGCGTCTTCGGTCTTTTCACTGCTGAACGTGAGCATGATGGAAGATGGCAGTTTCTTCGCCGTCTGGAATATCGACAACCCGACACCAGGCACATGGCCCCTCGTCGTAGCGCAGCAATTCGCCAGCGATGGAACGCCGATCGGCAACGAATTCCAAGTCGATCTGCCGGGCGTCGCGGGGCGCTATGCCAACATCGCGAGCGACCTCGTCGGCAATTTCACGGTTGCCTGGAATGCCTACGACCCTGTGTCCGGTTTCGATGTGAAAGTCCGTTCATACAAGATCGACACTCAACCGGCAATCACGACGCTCAGTAACGGCCAACCAACCCAAGGCGTCACCGGCACGACAGGAAGCTGGAAATACTTCAAGATCACCGTCCCCCCCGGCGCGACACAAATGAATGTCAGCATGGCCGGGCCTTCCGGAGGAGATGGGGACATGTACATCCGCTTCGGGGGACTGCCCAGTGCGACAGCTTGGGACATTCGCCCGTATGTGAATGGCAGTAACGAAGTGGCAAATATCAACAACCCGCCGCCTGGCGATTTCTACATCGCCATCTACGGATATGCCGCCTATTCGGGAGTCAGCCTGAACGTGAGCTACTACTGACACGTCGTCGGTACACTTCCGCTCCCATGACACGACCATCTCGACAACTCCGCACCCTCGAGCGCGGCATCCTCTGCCTCGTGATCGGCGCCGCCGTCCTGCTGGGGCCGCGCTTCCTGCAGGGCACGCGCTGGTTCGAGATGGTGGCGGGGGCCTATCTGGTGGGCTGGTTCGCGCTGGTGCTGGGGGTGGTGCTGATCGTGGTCGAGCTGTTGAAGCTCGGCAGGAAGCGCCAGTAAAAAGAAAACCCGCCTCGTGGCGGGTTTCGTCCATCGAAGCGGCGGCGCCTCAGTGCTTCTTGCCGCGCATCTTGCCGACCAGTTCCACGACCGCCAGCACGATCGCGCCGGCCACGAGGCCCACGCCGGCGTTCACGCCCATCGAACCCAGCGTGCCGAACACGCCGCCCGTGGCCTTGGCCCAGTCTTCGACCGCGTGGCCCAGTGCCGGCACGCCGTGCACGAGGATGCCGCCGCCCACGAGGAACATCGCGGCCGTGCCGGCTACCGACAGCGCCTTCATGAGCCACGGCGCCGCAGCCAGGATGCCGCGGCCCAGGGCCTGCGCGCCCGCGCTCGCGCGCTGGCTCAGGTAGAGGCCCGCGTCGTCGAGCTTCACGATGCCGGCCACCAGGCCGTAGACACCGATGGTCATGATCAGCGCGATGCCCACCAGCACGGTCAGTTGCGTGGTGAAGGGCTGGCCCTGCACGGTGCCCAGCGTGATGGCGATGATCTCGGCCGAGAGGATGAAGTCGGTGCGCACCGCGCCCTTGATCTTGTCCTTTTCCATCGCGACCACGTCGACCGAGGCTTCGGCCATGGCCTTCTCGTGGCGCTGCGTGTCGGTGTCGTGTTCGTCCTTGTGCAGGAACTTGTGCGCCAGCTTCTCGGCGCCTTCGAAGCAGAGGAATGCACCGCCGATCATCAGCAGCGGCGTCACCAGCCAGGGCAGCCAGGTGCCGATGGCCAGCGCGGCAGGCACGAGGATGGCCTTGTTGACGAAGGAGCCCTTGCACACGGCCCAAACCACCGGAATCTCGCGGTCGGCCTTGACGCCGGTGACCTGCTGCGCGTTGAGCGCGAGGTCGTCGCCGAGGACGCCGGCCGTCTTCTTGGCGGCCACCTTGGTGAGGACCGATACGTCGTCGAGAACGGTGGCGATGTCGTCGAGCAGCAGGAGCAGGCTGGAGGCCATGGGCAGATTGGGGCTGTAAGGGAAGCGGCGAGCTTATCCGCAGCCGTGTCGCGCCCCGGCAATACCCGTACGCAGGCGCCGCGGAGAAAAGGCGCCGCAGCCCCTCAGAGCGCGCTCAGCGCAATGGCCAGCACGGCCGCCAGCGAGGCGCCGAACAGCGCGAGGCCGACGCGGCGGCGCCGGTGCGTGAGCATCCACAGCACCACGCCCGAGATCGACAGGAAGATCAGGCTTCCGGCCAGCGTGTCGACCAGGAGGATCCACGCCAGCGGCATGCCGCCGCCCTTGTGCATGTTGGTGAGCGTGGCGACGAAGCCGTTGCGCGTGGTGGTCACGCCCACCGAGCGGTTGCCCTGCCAGTACTCGGCTTGCACGATCTCGTCGGGCCCGCCGAAGTTGAAGATCCAGTGCGCCGGCTGGGTGAGCGCGGGCGCACCCTTGTCGCTCTTGTCGGCCCAGGCCACAGGCTTGGCGGGCTCGATGCGGCTGGAGTTCGGCGGGCCGCTCATGCGCAGCGCCTCCTGCAGCCATCGGCTCATGGCCTCGGGCGTCTGCGGCACCGGGTCGGGCAGCGCAAGCTGGGCGCGGGTGCGTTCCTGGGCCTGCGGCAGCTTCAGCACGTTGCGGTGGTTGAGCCAGATGCCGCTGAAGCCGAACAGCAGCCCCAGCACCGCGCCCCAGAGGCCGAACCAGCCATGGGTGCGGCGTATCCACTGCACGGCGGCGGTGCGGCGCTGGTGCGAACGCACGCGCGCGGCGTGGCCGAGGGAAGAAGAACTGCTGCCGGCGGCGTCCATGATGGCCTCGCCCGATCAGGCCACGCTGCGCTTGAGGCGGATTTCCTCGATGCGCACGGTGCCGATGGCGGTGGTCTTGGCGGTCTTCATCTCGCGCTTGAAGCCTGCGAGCTCGTGGAAGCGCATGGCGCGATCGTTGCGGATCGGCACCCAGATGGTGACCGTGGTGCAGCCCTCGTCCTCCAGGCCTTCGCGGGCAGCGTCCCACAGGGCCACGCCGGCGCCCTTGCCCCAGTGCTCGGGCTTGACGTAGATGGCCCAGATCTCGCCGGTGGTCGGCGGGGTCTTGGGGTCGCGCGAGCGGTCGAAGCCAACGAAGCCGACGATCTCGCTGCCCTGCACCACCACGTGCACCTGGGGTTCGCCGTACTCGATGGCCTCGCGCCACTTGGCTTCGCGCGTGGCAGGAGCCAGGGCGCGCAGTTCATCCTCGGGCAGGATGCCCTCGTAGGCGGCCTTGACGGAGAGTGCGTGGATTTCTGCGACGGCCTTGGCGTCGCGCAGGGTCGCGGGGCGAACTTCGTAATCTGACATGAATGCGGGAAATCGAATGGAACCGCGTATTGTCGCCGCACCGCTAAACTGCACGCCGCATTGCCGCAACAACCGGAGAAATCGACATGGCCAAGGGTCAGCAACGCAGCAACAAGGAAGCGAAGAAACCGAAGAAGGACTCCTCGCCGCCCAAGCCGGTGAACACCGGCGGCTTCGAACCGGTACGCACCGTCACCACCGAGGTCATCCCCCGCGGCAAGCTCAAGAACAAGTGATGAGCGAAGCGCCGGCGCCCGCCGCCCCCAGACCCCAGCCGCGCAACCCGCTGCACGGGGTCACGCTGGAGGCCATCGTCACGGCGCTGGCGGGCCACTACGGGTGGCCGAGGCTGAGCGAGCTCGTTCCCATCCGCTGCTTCACGCTCGACCCGAGCGTGGGCTCCAGCCTCAAGTTCCTTCGCAAGACGCCGTGGGCGCGCGAGAAGGTCGAAAGCCTTTATCTCTTCATGCTGCGCGAGCAACGCCGCGAGCAGCAGCATCAGCAACCGCAGCGACAGCCATGAAGGTCCGGATCGAGCCTTCGGGCCTCGACTTCGAGACCGACGCCGAAACCACCCTGCTGAAGGCCGCCGAGGCCGCCGGCATCGAACTGCCGAGCTCGTGCCGCAACGGCACCTGCCGCACCTGCATCTGCCTGCGGCGTGCGGGCGAAACCCGCCACATCATCGAATGGCCCGGCCTGAGCGCCGAGGAAAAGGCCGAGGGCTGGATCCTGCCCTGCGTGGCGCAGGCGCTGGGCGACGTCACGCTCGAGGTACCCGGCGCACGCGCCCTCTTCGCCGACTGAGCAGCCCTGGCCGGCTCAGGCCGGCGGCCTGACCGAAGGCGCCGCCACCACCAGCCGGTCGCGCTGCGCGAGCGACGGGAACAGCTTGAACCAGGTCAGCGCGACCAGCATCGTGCCCACGCCGCCCACCACCACCGAACCGACCGGCCCCAGCAGCGCAGCCGTGGCGCCCGACTCGAACTCGCCGAGCTGGTTGCTCGCGCCGATGAAGATCGAGTTCACCGCGCTCACCCGCCCGCGCATGGCGTCAGGCGTTTCGAGCTGCACCAGCGTCTGGCGGATCACCACGTTGACCATGTCGGCGCCGCCCGAGACCGCCAGCGCGATCAGCGAGACGACGAAGCTCTTCGAGATGCCGAACACCACCATGCACAGCCCGAACACCGCGATCGCCAGCAGCAGCGTGCGCCCCACGTGGCGCTCCACCGGCCGCCGCGTGAGCGCGATGGACATCACCAGCGCACCCACCGCAGGCGCGCTGCGCAGCAGGCCCAGGCCCCAGGGGCCGGTGTGCAGGATGTCCTTGGCGTAGATCGGCAGAAGCGCCACCGCGCCGCCCAGCAGCACCGCGAACAGGTCGAGCGACACGGCGCCGAGCACCGGCTTGCGCTTCCAGATGAAATCGACGCCCGCGAACACCGTCGCCAGGGTCACCGGCTCGCGCGCGGCCGGCGTGTAGGCGTAGCGAAGCCGCAGCACCAGCGCGCAGGCGACGGCGAAGAACACCACGCTGGCGCCGTACACCACCGCCATGCCCGCCACGAACAGCAGGCCACCGAGGGCCGGCCCGCCGATGATTGCCCCCTGCATGCCCGCCGAGCTGAAGGCCATCGCGCGCGACAGCATGGTCGGCGGCACCAGCAGCGGCGTCAGCGCCTGCTGCGCCGGCATCTGGAAGGCACGCACCGCGCCCAGCACCAGCGACAGCCCCAGCAGCAGGCCGCGCGTGTCGTGCTTCTCCAGCACAGCCAGCAGCAGCACCAGCGCCACCAGCCCCTGCACCGCGAAACAGGCCGCCACGATGCGCCCGCGATGGTGGCGGTCGACGATGTGGCCGGCCAGCAGCGCCAGCACCAGCGCGGGCACGAACTGGTAGAGGCCGACCAGCCCCAGGTCCCACGCGCTGCCGGTGAGCTCGTACATGTGCCAGCCGATGGCCACCAGCAGCATCTGCGAGGCGGCCGTGCCGAAGAGGCGCGCCGTCCACATCTGCATGAAGGGGCGTTCGCGCGTCAGGTCGGAGAAGCTCGGGGGAGAAGCCGCCTGGACGTCGGGAGAGGAAGAGGAGGAGACGGAAGCGGGGGCGGGGCCGGACATCCGCCCGAGGATAGCCGAGCCCGCATGAGCAGGGCGTGAGCCCGGGCAAGCCTCGCCCGGGCCCCTGTCTACACTCGGTCGCATCCATGACCGCCCCGCCGCTGCTGCAACCCGTCTACGAAGACCCGTACCTGCTGGTGCTCGACAAGCCCGCCGGCCTGCTCTGCGTGCCCGGCCGCGGCGAGGACAAGCAGGACTGCCTGAGCGCGCGCGCCATGCGGCAGTGGCCCGACGCACTCATCGTGCACCGCCTCGACATGGCCACCAGCGGGCTGGTGGTGATGGCGCGGGGCATTGAGATGCAGCGCGCGCTGAGCGCCGGATTCGCCGAACGCAGGGTGCACAAGCGCTATGAAGCCGTCGTCGACGGCCAAATGCCGCTGCGGGAGGACTGGTCGGTGATCGACGCGCCCCTGATGGCCGACTGGCCGCGCCGCCCCCTGCAGAAGATCGACCCGGAGGGCAAGCCCAGCCTCACCCGGTGGAAGACCATTTCGGTGCTGGCCGGAGAGCCTGCCTCCACGCACGTGCTGCTGGAGCCCCTGACGGGCCGCTCACATCAGCTGCGGGTGCACCTGCTGTCGATCGGCCATCCGATCCTGGGCGATGCGCTGTATGGCGATGCTGCACTGCAGTCACGCGCGCCGCGCCTGATGCTGCATGCCAGCGAGCTGGGGTTCGTGCATCCCGTGACGGGGCAGGAGCTCCGCTTCGAGCGGCCCTCCGGATTCGCCTGACGTCCTGCCCGGCCGATCGCCCGATCGATCCTCGATGCCGCTACAGACGCCGCGGTTTCCGTTGTTGTGTCGTTGCCGTTGCCGCTCAGCCGCCCTTGACGACCAGCACAGGCATGTTCGCGTCCTGCAGCACGCGCTGCGTCACGCTGCCCAGCAGCAGTTTCTCGATGCCGCTGCGGCCGTGGGAGCCCATCACGATCAGGTCGGCCGCGATGGCGATGGCCGTGTCGACGATGCCTTCGTGCACCACGTGGCCGTCGATCACGCGCTGGTCGCTGTGCAGGCCCTCGGCCGCGAGCGCCGCCACGCCGCGCGCGAGTGCGGCATTGGCACTGGCAGTGGCCGCCGCGAGGTATTCGTTCTGGCCGAGCGCGTAGTCCGCGCCCACGCCGATGAAGGGATAGTTGTCGATCACGTGGATCAGCGTGATGCGGCTACCGAAGGCCAGCGCGAGGCCGCTGGCCTTGCTGACGGCGAGCATGGAAGTTTCGGAGCCGTCGATCGGAACCAGGATGTGATTGAACATGGCGGGACCTCGCTTTCGTTCGCAGACAGACTCGGCCCATGACGGACCGGGGCCCCGAATTTAACCGCTGTTGCTCGGCGCGGGCTGTAGGACTCGTACCAGCAAGGGCAAGACCCGATATTGCAGGGCCTCAATCCCCCTGGAAACCCTCTGCCCGGCAGGTGATCACCAGCGTGTCGCGCCAGCCTTCGCCGCCCTCTTCGAGCGGCTGGATCGGCGTCGACTCGTGGATCACGCGCGCGTCGTCGAGCAGCAGCAGCGTCCACGGCTCGGTCATCGTGAAGCGCTCGCCGCGACGCCCGTTGGCCTCGAACACGCGCGTCTCGCCGCCCTTGATGCCGCGCCGCCCCACGAGCGCGACAGCCACCAGATCCACGCCATCCCGGTGCGCGCCCTCGGGCGTGGGGCGTCCGATGCCGCCCGCGGTGTCGATGCGGAACTGATGCGCCTCCACGTACCAGCGCTGCGCCGCGCCGCGCATCTCGCTGCTGGCCCTTCCGAGCTGCTGCAGCAGCCGCTGCCACACAGGCTGCGCGACGGTGGCCTCGAGCATCGGCGCGAACCATCGCTGCATGCCGCCGTGCAGCGCGTTGTATTCGACCGGCTGCCAGTGCGCCCGATGCGGCACCTGCGCGAGCGTGGCCTCTTCGTCGGCCTCGACGGTGAAGCAGGCATGGCGGCGGGTGCGGTAGCGGCCGCCGTCCTTCAGGTACTCGTCGGCGGGAAGGTCGTTCCAGTCGGCATGCAGCGCATCGAGCTGCGTGAGGGGAACGCCGAGCCATTCGCTTACGCCCTGCGGGCTCAGCACCGCATAGCCCTGCTCGCGCAGCGCGGCGGGCAACTCGGCAGGCGAAATGAACGGGGGAGTGAATGCAGCCGTGGTCACTTCTCGCTGACCTTCACGTCCTTCCAGAACGCGACACGGTCGCGGATCTCTTCGGCTTCGGGCTTCGGATCGGCGTAATACCAGGCAGCGTCGGCACTGAGCTCGCCGTTGACCAGCAGTGAGTAGTAGCTCGCCGTGCCCTTCCAGGGGCAGGTGGTCTTGTGGTTGCTGAAGGTGACGAAGTCGCGGTTGAGCGAGCTCATCGGGAAGTAGTGGTTGCCCTCGACGAGGACCGTGTCGTCGCTTTCGGCGATGGTTACGCCGTTCCAGGTTGCTTTCATGGGGGTGGGTCTCCGGGGGCGGCCGGGTGCCGCTTTTCGAGGGGTATTGTGCCGCTGGTGGGGGGATGGCTTTGTTGGGGGGTGTAGCTACCCTGTTTGAGGGGGTGGTTTCGGAGGCTGGTTTAGCTCGGGCGTTGCGTTGGCTTTGCCTCTGTTGGATGCTGCTGGACGGTTGCTTCCCGAGGCCGGGTCTCGGCCCGGCGGCCGACCTACTTTTCTTTGCTTCGCCAAAGAAACGTAGGCAAAAGAAAGGCGACCCTGCTGTCTGCGTCCCTTCGCTTCGCTACGGGCAACCTGCGGTGCTCGACGTAGGAGGGGGTCCGCAGAACTCGCTCCACTGCGTTGCGCTCAGACAGCTGCGGCCCTTGTCCCTCCTACGTCTGCGCTCCTCGGCGCAGCCAGAAGGGAGCGCCCCGTGCCATCGCTTCGCTCGGCTTCTTGAGCAGCCTGGACTGGCCTTCGCTTTGCTCGGCCAGGGATTTGGGCCGCGGATTGATTTCGAGCCTGTGTTCTGGCTCGTTGTCTTGGGTGAGATGCTGATGCAGTCGCGGTGCACGAGACGACTCTGGGTTCCCGGCACCGCTGGGTACCGCCAGCGAGCGCCCCTCGAAAAGACCCGCGGCGACCTCTCAATTCATTCCAAGCACTGCAGGCGCGCAGCGCCTGCAGTGCCTTGGAGGCCGAGCAGCGCGATGGCCCGACCGTCTCCCCTCCCCTCTGGCTGCGCCGAGGAGCGCAGCGTTTCGCGGATCAGGGCTCGCCCTTGTCTGAGCGAAGCGAGTTTGGGCGAGACCCCGCGAAACGCGAGCACCGCAGGTTGCCCGTAGCGAAGCGAAGGGTCGCAGACAGCGGGGTCGCCTTTTCTTTGCCTACTTTCTTTTGGCGAAGCAAAAGAAAGTAGGTCGCCCGCCGGGGCGAGTCCCGGCCCCGGAAAACAAACACCCCACAACATCAAACTAGGCAGCCAACCAATGCACGCTGAAAAGCCTCTCAGGATCAGTCCAAACCGCCCCAGCCCGAAACCCCGCCCTCACAGCCAACGCCCGAAGCCCCTCGACAGTGAACTTGTGCGAGTACTCCGTATGAATGGTCTCCCCTTCCTCGAACGCAAACTCCTGCCCATCCAAGCAAACACTCTGCGCCCGCCGACTCACAAGATGCATCTCGATCCGCCGATGCGGGGCGTTGTAGAACGCCGCATGCGAGAACCCGTCGAGATCGAAGCCGGCATCGAGCTCCGCATTCGCCCGCCGCAGCAGGTTGAGGTTGAACTCCGCCGTCACCCCCTGCGCATCGTTGTATGCAGCATGCAGCCGAGCAGGATCCTTCACGAGATCGACCCCGATCAGCAGCCCGCCACCGCGCAACATCCGCGCGGCAAGCTGCAAGAAGGCCAGTGCCTCGTCCGGCTCGAAGTTGCCGATGGTCGAGCCCGGGAAGAACCCGACGCGGCGGCCGGAACCGGCCATGGGCGCCGGCAGCACCAGCGGCATGGTGTAGTCGGCCGCGATGGGCTGGATCGCCAGATCGGGATAGTCCGCCTTCAGCCGCTCGGCCGCCGCCTCCAGGTGCTCGCCCGAGATGTCGATGGGCAGGTAGCGCTTCGGCGTCTCCAGCGCATCGAGCAGCAGCCGCACCTTGGTCAGCGACCCGGCGCCGAACTCGACGATCTCCGCGTTCGGCCCGATCTGCCCCGCGATCTCCGCGGCGCATTCGCCGAGGATGCGCAGTTCGGTGCGCGTCGGGTAGTACTCGGGAAGCTCGCAGATGCGGTCGAAGAGCTGCGAGCCTGCGGCGTCGTAGAAGAACTTGGGCGAGATGCTGCGCGGCGAGCGCGCGAGCCCGGCCTGCATCTCGCGGCCGAACTCCGACAGCGGGGTTGCGACCGCAGCGGCAGCCTGCGAAGAAACGTGCGGCTTCCGGCCGTCCTTTGCGGGCACGAAGGACAGCGACGAAGAGGAACTTGGATTGCGCATGATCAGAGGTCTTTCGCGAGCCGCAGCCCCGAGAACTGCCAGCGCGCCGCCGGCGGGAAGAAGTTGCGATAGCTGGGCCGCGCATGCCCGGCCGGCGTGGCGACGCTGCTGCCGCGCAGCACCAGTTGCCCCACCATGAACTTGCCGTTGTATTCGGCGGCGATGCCCGGCAGCGGCCTGAAGCCAGGGTACGGGTCGTACGACGACCGCGTCCATTGCCAGACATGCCCGGTCATCTGCGAGATGCCGGGCGCATCGTGCGCGGCTTCCCACTCGAACTCGGTCGGCAGCCGCGCGCCGGCCCATTCGGCGTACGCCGCGGCCTCGTAGAAGCTCAACTGCGACACGGGTGCATCGGCCTCGATCGGCCGCACGCCGTGCAGGCCGAACACGTGCCAGCCCGCGCCCGCCTGGGCAGCGGGGCCGGCAAAGCGCAGCCGCGGATCGTCCTGCGCCAGCCAGTAGGCGGGGTGCCGCCAGCCGTTGGCCTGCACCGCGGCCCAGCCGTCGGACAGCCACAGCTCGGGCCGCTGGTAGCCGCCGTCGGCGATGAACTGGGCGTAGTCGCCGCAGTTCACGAGCCGGTCGGCAATCGCGTAGGGCTGCAGCAGCGCCCGATGGCGCGGTGTCTCGTTGTCGAAGGAGAAGCCGTTGCCGTCATGCCCCACCTCGACCATGCCGCCGGGCTGTTCGATCCAGCGCATGGCGGGGGGCACCGCGGCCAGCCGCAGCGCAGGGCCGCCGGCGGGCTTGTAGGCCGGCAGCATGGGATTGCAGGAGAACGCGTGCAGGATGTCGGTGAGCAGCAGCTCCTGATGCTGCTGCTCGTGGTTCAGGCCGAGCGTGACGATGGGCTCGATCACGCTCCAGTCGAATCCGCCCTCCTCCAGCAGCGCCAGCACGGCCTCGTCGACGTGGCGCCGGTATTCATGCACCTCGTCCAGAGACGGCCGCGTGAGCAGGCCGCGCTGCGGGCGAGGATGGCGCGGGCCGAGCGCCTCGTAGTACGAGTTGAAGAGGTAGTGGAAGCGCGGATCGAGGGGCCGGTAGCCGCCCGCGTGCGGCTGCAGCAGCACGCTCTCGAAGAACCATGTGGTGTGCGCGAGATGCCACTTGGTGGGGCTGGCATCGGGCATCGACTGGATGCACTGGTCTTCGGCGGACAGCGGGGTGGCAAGCGCCAGGCTGGTTGCGCGCACTTCGCGGAATCTGTCGCGCAGTGCGCCCGCCGCCGGAATGGTCGGCCGGGAAAGCGTCATGGAATCTCCAGTCGGGTAGCCGCAATTTGTAGCCCATCCGGATCGCGACGGCACGTAGGACAAGGCGCCGCAGGCCTGCCGCCGCGACTTCGGCAAAGCCGCCCTGGGGCGAGCGCGAGAGTCTGCCACTGTGGCACAAGATGCCGGTGCGTGCAGGAGGGCTGCGTATCATCCGACGCATGCAAACGACCAACCCCTCGGGCAGGCCCAAAGTCGTCATCGTCGGCTGCGGATTCGGCGGCCTCGAAGCGGCGCGCAAGCTGCAGGACGCCGACGTGGACGTGACGGTGATCGACAAGACCAACCACCACCTGTTCCAGCCGCTGCTCTACCAGGTGGCGACCGCAGGGCTCGCAGCGCCTTCCATCGCGGCGCCGGTGCGCGGGCTGTTCCGCGGGCAGAAGAACATCACGACGCTGCTGGGAGAGGTCAGCGGCATCGACCCTGCTGCGCGATCGGTGCAGTTGGCCAACGGCGACACCGTGCCTTACGACCACCTGATCGTCGCCGCCGGCGCCACACACAGCTACTTCGGGCATGACGAGTGGTCCACCGCCGCACCCGGGCTGAAGACGCTGGCCGATGCCTTCGAGATCCGCCGCCGCGTGCTGCTGTCGTTCGAAACCGCCGAGATCACCGCCGACCTGGAACGCCGCCGTGCATTGCTCACCTTCGTGGTGATCGGCGCCGGGCCCACCGGCGTCGAGATGGCCGGCACGCTGGCCGAGATCGCCAAGCACACGCTGTCGGGCGAGTTCCGCCACATCGATCCGGCCAGCGCCCAGGTGCTGTTGATCGAAGGCGGGCCGCGCGTGCTGCAGGCCATGCCCGAGTCGCTGAGCGTCAAGGCGCTGGAGCAGTTGCAGAAGCTCGGCGTCGAGGTGCGCCTGAACGCCCGGGTCACCGCCATCGACAACGCCGGGCTCGAAGTGCAGACCGGCGGCGGTGCTGACGGTGCACCGGTCCAGAGCTACCGTATCGATAGCAGCTGCGTGGTGTGGGCCGCGGGCGTGGCGGCCTCGCCGCTGGGGCGGATGCTGGGCGCAGCCACCGGCGTCGAATGCGACCGCGCGGGCCGCATCAAGGTCGAGCCCGACCTGAGCATCGCGGGGCACCCCGAGATCAGCGTGGTCGGCGACCTCGCCGCCGCCATGAGCTACGCCCCCGGCAAGCCGCCCAAGCCCGTGCCCGGCGTGTCACCCGGCGCCAAGCAGGCGGGGCGCGCGGCCGCCGCCAACATCCTGCGCCGCATCGCGGGCCGGCCGACGGTGCCGTTCCGCTACGCCGATTACGGCAACCTCGCCACCATCGGCCGCAACTCGGCCGTGGTCGACCTGGGCACGCCCTTCGGCCCGCTGCGCTTCAGCGGCCGGCTCGCGTGGCTTTTCTGGCTGTTCGCGCACGCCTACTTCCTGATCGGCTTCCGCAACCGCATCGTGGTGATGATGGATTGGGCGAGCGCCTACTGGAGCTTCCAGCGCAATGCGCGCGTGGTGGCCGACGTGCAGGGCAAGAGCGAGTCCTGAGAACGAGCCGCGATGCTCTCGCTGTTCATCTGGCTCGCCGCGCATGCCGCCGAGGCGCTGCTGTGCCTCTGGGTGCTGCGCTGGGGCGGCGCCGAGCGGCTCGAAGGAACCTTCGCCTCGGGCTTCCTCTTCAGCAGCTTCGCGCCGCGATGGAGCGCCGAGGGGCTGAAGATGGCGGCGCTGATCCTGCTGGTTTTCTGCGCGATCAGCTTCGCAGCGGGCCTCATCGTGCCCGGGCTGCGCTGCTGGGGCAGTTGCTAGGGTGAATCGAGATTCGAGCGGGGCCACGACCGTCGATTCGCCCTGAGAGCGCCCCGCCCCGCCGGAGCCGGAACTCACAGGCTCAGAAGAGCCCTCCCCACCGGCCGCCGCCCCAGTGCGGCTGCGCCTGTTGTTCCTCGCGCTGGTGCTTGCGCCACTCCCACGGCGGCGTCGGCTGCGGATCGGCCCATAGGCCGGCGCGGCGAGCCTGCGCGCGCTCCTGCAGCTTGAACAGGCCTCCGCCGCGCCTGGTGGCGAGGTGGTTGTAGTCGTACACCCAGGCCCACCCTTCGGACACCATTCGGCTGCCGGCGTCCTCGCCATTGCAGCTCACGTCGGCCACGGTGCGGCCGTAGCGGTCGGTGTCGACCTCGGTGATGAGCGCCTGTTCGCCGAAGCAGATGCCGCTGAGCGCCTGCCTGCTGCGCTGGCCGTAGGGCTGGGCCTTCTCGGGCGCGTCGATGGCCGCGATGCGCACCTTCACGCGCTCATAGGCGCCGATGCGCCCGCAGCGCGCGGTGAGCGTGTCGCCGTCGCTGATGCCGACGACGAGGCAGTTGCGTGGTGCAGCCTGGGAAAGGTGGGGAAAGGCAAGAAGAAGCAGAGAAAGAAGACAGGAAGGCAGCGCGCGAAAGTGCATGAAGAAGCCGGAAAGACCAGGAGATAGGCAGAATGGCCGGTCCGGTCGAGGCTAAGTGATCCGCGCACCGGAACAATTCGGGACACAGTTTTTTTCCTTTCTTTCTCGCGTTCTTACCCGAACCGCGCTTCGAAGGAGACCCCGCACATGCAGGAACCCACCCGGGACGACTGGTTTTCCGCCGCCAACGACGCATGGGATGCAGGCGCGCACAAGAAGGCGCTGTCGCTGTTCCTCAAGGCCGCCGTCGCCGGCGAGACCCACGCGCTCAACAGCGTCGGCTACTTCCTCGACCACGGCATCGGCGTGAAGCAGGACAGCACCGCCGCCCGCCAGTGGTACCGCAAGGCCGCCAGGGCCGGCGACATCGCAGGCTGCGCCAACCTCGCCATCTGCTATCGCGACGAAGGCAACTTCCGCTGGGCCCGCTACTGGTTCGAGCGCGCCTACGCCGCGGGCGACGGCGACGCGGCACTTGAGCTGGGACGCCTCTTCCTGTGGGAAGGCCCGCACAAGAACCACCGCAAGGTCGTCGACTACCTGACGAAGGCGATGGCGGCGCCTCAGGTGACGCCGAACGGGAGGGAAGAAGCCGGGAAGCTGCTGAAGTCGCTGGGGCTCGGGCACTGACCGGTCAAGTGCCCGCCCCTTCAGCCGGATTCACTTCGCCTCGCTCTCCGCCTCCTGCAGCAGGCGCCACATGACCTTCCCGCTCCCGCTCTTGGGCAGCGCGTCGACGAACTGCACCTTGCGCGGGATCTTGTAGACGGCCATGTTCTCGCGGCACCAGTCGATGATCTGCTGCTCGGTGGTGTCCTTGTGCGTGGGGCGCAGCACCACCACGGCCTTGACGGATTCGCCGCGGTAGTCGTCCTTGGTCGAGATCACGCAGGCTTCCTGGATCGCCGGGTGGCGGAACATGAGCAGCTCGACCTCGGCGGGCCACACCTTGAAGCCGCTCGCGTTGATCATGCGCTTGAGGCGGTCGGTGATGAAGAAGTAGCCGTCCTCGTCCATGCGGCCCATGTCGCCCGAGCGGAAGAAGCGCTTGCCCTCGAACTCGACGAAGGCCGCCGCGGTGGCGTCGGGCCGCTTCCAGTAGCCCTGGAACACCTCGGGGCCGTGGATGATGATCTCGCCCGATTCGCCGATGGGCATTTCCTTGAGCGTGTCGGGGTCGACCACGCGCGCATCGGTGCTCATGAACGGGATGCCCAGGCACTGCTGCTTGGGGTTGTCCAGCGGGTTGGTGTGCGAGGGTGCGGCGGTCTCGGTGAGGCCGTAGCCCTCCTGGTACTTCAGGCCGTACTGCTCGAAGAGGCGCTGCGCCACGGCCTGGGGCATGGCGGCGCCGCCACCACCGATGTAGGTCATGCTCGACAGGTCGTAGTCCTTGAAGTTGGGGCTGGCCATCAGGTCGATGACCATGGTCGGGATGTTGGTCCAGGCCGTGACCTTCCAGCGCGAGATGAGCCGGCCGGCCACGTCGCGGTCCCAGCGCGGCATGATGATCAGCGTGGCCGCCGCGAGGATGGCGGTGTGCATCATGCTCACCACGCCGGTGATGTGGAACATCGGCACCACCGCGAGCACCACCGTCTCGGAGGTCGAGCAGCCCCACATCTGGCCTGAGACGGCGTTGTGCATCAGGCTGGAGTGGTTGTGGATGCAGCCCTTGGGCAGGCCGGTGGTGCCGCTGGTGTAGGGCAGCAGCGCCATGTCGTTGGCGCCCACCACGTGCTCGGGCGGCGGGTGGCCGGCCTCGAGCGCGTCGGTCCAGGCGACGACCTTGCCGCCATCGAGCACGGGCAGCGGGTGGCGCGTGGTGAGCCACTCCTTCCAGGCGGGCGCCGGGGCGTCGTCGCCCGAGGCTTCGGCGTCGAAGGCGTCGGTGAACTGGGTCACGATCATGTGGTCCAGCCGCTGCTCGGGCGGCAGCGAGTTGCTGGCCTTGGCCAGTTCGGGCGCCAGGTCGCCGGTGATGAGGGCCACCTTGGCGTCGGGGTCGGTGATGTAGTGCTTGAGCTCCTCCGCCCGGTTCATCGGGTTGACCGGCACCACCACCGCGTTGGCGCGCAGGATCGCGAAATGCGCGATCACCAGTTGCGGGCAGTTCTGCATGTCCAGGACCACGCGGTCGCCGCGCTTCACGCCCAGCGCGTGCAGCGTGCCGGCCAGCCGGTCGACCTGCGCGGCGAACTCGCGGTAGCTGGTCACGCGGCCGAAGAACACCAGCGCGGGCTTGTCGGGGTAGCGCGCGGCCGAGGTGGCGAGGTTGTGCCAGAGCGAGGTGGCGGGGACGGTGATCGAGTGCGGGAGGCGCTTGGGCCAGAACTTGTAATGCGGGCGTTGTTCCATGGTGGGCACGGGCGGGGGATGGACGAGAGGGCGGGAAGGTGGATTCCCGCCAGCCTAAGCCGCCACGTCCGCCGCTCGCATCGGGGAAGCCCCCGGGGGCGTCGCCTAGGTGACGCCATTTTTTCTCACATGCCCGGCCCTGCCGGACGCGCTCTGCGACTACAGACAGGCGCCGCCTTCCGCGCGATACCTGCGGGCTGTTCTCTTTTTCTTTCCCCTCCCGTCCACCCACTCACCCACTCACCCACCGAAGGAGCTTCCATGGCAGCAGAAAAGCACGCGAGCGTTCACTGGGAAGGCGCCGGCAAGACCGGCAAGGGCCTGGTCAGCACCGAGACCGGCGCCCTCAAGGACTACCCCTACGGCTTCGCCAGCCGCTTCGAGGACGACAAGCGCGGCACCAACCCCGAGGAAATCGTCGGCGCAGCGCATGCCGCCTGCTTCACGATGGCCTTCGCCTTCGCGCTGGAGCGGGAAGGCCTGGCGGCCACGAAGATCGACACGCGCGCGGCCGTGCGGCTGGCCAAGGACGGCGACGGCTTCAAGATCGACCGCATCGCGCTCGAACTAGACGCCAGCGTGCCCAACCTCGACGAGGCGAAGTTCCAGCAGATCGCGGCCGCCGCCAAGGCCGGCTGCCCGCTGTCGAAGGCGCTGGCGAGCGTGCCCGAGATCACGCTGAAGGCCACGCTGGCCGGCTGAGCGGTCTGCCTATGATCGTCTCCTCACAAAAACAGGAGACGGATCATGAACAAGCCCATCCGGACCGCACTCGCGGTCCTTTCCCTCGGCCTCGGCGCCACGGCGGCGATGGCCGCCTTTCCCGACAAGCCGATCAAGATCGTCATCGGCTTTCCCGCCGGCGGCCCCCTCGACCAGCATGCGCGCCTGCTGACGGACAAGCTGCAGGCCGTGCTGGGCCAGCCGCTGATCGTCGACTACAAGCCCGGCGCGGGCGGCTCGGTGGGTGCCGACGCGGTCGCCAAGAGCCCGGCCGACGGCTACACGCTGATGCTGGCCAATACGGGCGTGGCGGTGATCAACGGCGCGCTCTACAGCAAGCTGCCCTACAACACGCAGCGCGACTTCGTGCCCATCGCGCGCACCGCGATGCAGCCGCTGGCGCTCTTGGTCACGCCCAAGCTGCCGGTGCAGAACCTGAAGCAGTTCATCGACTACGCCAAGGCGCGGCCCGGTCAGGTCAACTACGGCTCGGCCGGCAACGGCGGCATCAGCCACCTGGTGCCGGAGATGTTCAAGACCGCCACCGGAATCTTCATGGTGCACATCCCCTACCGAGGCAGCGCCCCGGCCTTCACCGACCTGATGGGCGGGCAGGTGCAGTTCATGGCCGAGTCGATCCCGCAGGCGGCCAACTACCACAAGCAGGGCAAGGTGCGCGCCCTGGCCGTGACCAGCCGCGAGCGCAACCCCGCCCTGCCCGACATCCCGACCGTGATCGAGTCGGGCGTCAAGGGCTTCGAGGTGGTGGGTTTCTACGGCTTCCTCGCGCCGAAGGACACGCCGAAAGACGTGGTCGCCAAGCTGAGCGACGCCTTCAGGCAGGTGCTCAGCAACCCCGAGGTGCGCGAACGCATGGTGAGCCAGGGCGCCGACCCGGCCTTCCTTGGCAGCGAGGATTTCGCGCGCTTCCTCGCGACGGAAACACCGCGCTGGGAGAAGGCTGTGAAGGCATCCGGCGCGCGGATGGACTGATCCCGCGCAGAACGCCGCTCAGGGCGGCGTGGCCGCGTGCCGCTCGAGCCGTGCGCGGTCCAGCAGCTCGATGGCGCGGTAGCGCACGCGCAGCGTGCCGTCCTCCTCCCACAGCTTGAGCTGCCGGTTCACGCTCTGGCGCGACACGCCGAGCATGAACGACAGGTCTTCCTGCGACACGCCCAGCAGCGTGCCGCCGCCCTTGCCCGTGCCCTGATCCGCGCCCTCCGCGCGCACGTCCAGCGTGAGCAGGCGGTGCGCGAGCCGCACCGGCAGCGGCATCAGGATCACGTCGTCGATCCAGGCCAGCGCCTGGCGCAGCCGCAGGCACACCAGCCGGGTGAAGGCCATGTGCACGTCGGGATGCTCGGCCACCAGCCGATGGAAATCGGCCGCCGCGACCACCGCCATCTCGGTGGTGTCGACCGCGCAGGTGTCGTAGACGCGCTCGCGCCCCACCAGCAGCGACACCTCGCCGAACCAGTGGCCGGGTTCGAGCATCGCGATCACCGCCTCGCGCCCGCCCGGCGCCACCACGCTCACGCGCAGCGAGCCGGCCACCACGCCGAATAGAGCGTCGGGCGACGAGCCCTTGTGGAAGAGCGATTCGCCGCGCGCCAGCGTGCGCCGGTGCGCCACTTCGAGCAGCCGCCGCTGCACGTCCTGGGCCAGCCGCATGTCGCCGTTGTGCACCGGCGATGGCTGCGCGTCCGGGGCCGTGTCGGGGGATGAAGGGAGCGTGCGTGGCATCGCGGGTTTGTCCGTAGCGTCGATTGCCAACACCGGACAGTCTTGTTTCAGGGGCGTGCCGATAGTACGCAGCGAGCCCGGGCCGGCGCATTCGCGCCAACCCGACGTCAGCAGCCATTCCTGTCACATGGAGCGCACCCGATGAGCAAAGACGACACCCCACGCACCGAACTCCAAGCCCGCCGCGAGCGCCTCGTGCTCGACCACTTCGCCGACGAGACCCGGCAGGACTTCGACGCCGTGCTCGGCACCTTCCCGCATCCGCACTACGAGCTGGTTCCCAGCGGCGAGGTGCACGACGGCATCGCCCAGGTGCGCCAGTACTACATCGACACGCGCCGCGCCTTTCCCGACCAGCGCCACGAGATCATCCAGCTGCGCCACGCCGACGACTCGGTGATCGTCGAGTTCTGGCTGCTGGGCACGCACAAGGGGCCGCTCAAGGGCCTGCCTCCCACCGGCAACAGCTTCCGCTGCCGCATGAACGCCTTCTTCATCTTCGAGGGCGACCGGCTGGTGTGCGAGCGCGTGTACTTCGACACGCTCACGATGCTGCGGCAGCTGCTGGCTGGCGTGCCGGCGGAGCAGGTCGGCGCACTGGTGGGCGGGCTGCTGGGCCAGCCGGCCGCCGCACGCGCAGCAGCGGCAGCAGAGACGGCCACGGCATGAACGCGCTGCACGGCGATGCGCTCGCGGGCCGGCATGCCATCGTGACCGGCGGCGCGCGCGGCATCGGGCTGGCGATCGCGCGGCGCTACCTCGCGGCCGGTGCAAGCGTCGCGCTGTGGGACCTCGACGCGCTGGCGCTCGCCCATGCCATGGAGACGCTCGCGCCGTTCGGCAACGCCGCGTCGGCAGTCGTCGATGTGCGTGAGGAAGACCAGATCGCCCGCGCGGCCGCGCAGTCGCAGGAGCGCTTCGGCGGCATCGACGTCCTCGTCAACAACGCCGGGGTGCTGGGGCCGACGGTGCCGGCCTGGGAGCACACGCCCGCGCAGTGGCGCAACGTGCTCGACGTCAACCTCACGGGTGCATGGCTGTGCTGCCGGGCAGTGGCACCGGCGATGCTCGCGCAGCGGCGCGGCCGCATCGTCAACATCGCCTCGGTCGCAGGCAAGGAGGGCAACGGCTTCAACGCCGCGTACTCCGCCTCGAAGGCCGGTCTCATCGCGCTCACCAAGTCGCTGGGCAAGGAACTGGCCTCGTCCGGTGTGCTGGTGAACTGCATCACGCCCTCGGCGGCAGACACCGAGGTGTTCGCCGCCGTTCCGGCCGAACACCGCGAGCAGCTGCGCACCGCCCTGCTCTCGCGCGTGCCGATGGCGCGCTTCGTCGAGGTCGACGAGGTGGCCGCCATGGCGGCATGGCTCGCGTCGGACGACTGTTCCTTCAGCACCGGCGCGGTGTTCGACATCTCGGGCGGGCGCTCGACGTACTGAGCGCCCGCTCATTTCGCTTCGCTTCCCTCGAAGGCTGACAAGGAGACCCCATGACCAGAGACCCCGAACCCTCCGGCTTCGCACAGCTGGCGGATTTCGACGGCGCGCGCGACGCCGCCATGCCGCAGGAGCGCCTGCGCGCCATCCGCCGCGCCGCCGAGGGCCTGCGCGAGCGCCTGCTCGACGCGCCGCCGGTGCGCTTCGCGCGCAGCTTCGACCTGCTGCGCATTCCGTACCCGGCGTGGTTCGCCTTCACGGGCGTCTATTCGCAGCAGCTGCTCAAGCCGCACATGGTGCATCTGCTGGCGCGCACGGTGGTCGTCCAGTACGACGACTTCGAGGGCCGGCTGCGTACGCTGCTGTTCACGCCGGCGGACTTCGAGGCCGGCAACGAGACGCCCTACTTCAACCGCCTGGCCGAGCAGACGCCGAAGTTCCTGCACAAGGCGATCGCGCCGGTCTACCGGACCGTGCCGCAGGCGCTGGCGAGCTGCGGCATCGCGCCGGAGCAGGTCGACTACATCACCTACGACCACCTGCACACGCAGGACCTGCGCCGGTGGCTGGGCAGCGCCGCCACGCCGGGCCTGCTGCCCAACGCCAGGCTGCTGGTGCACCGCCAGGAGCTCGCGAGCGTGCAGGGACTGATGCCGGTGCAGGCCGAGTGGTACTGCCCGCACGGGCTCGACGGCATCCCGGCCGAAAGAATCGTCGCTTTCGACGGCAGCATCCAGCTCGGCCGCGGTCTGGCGCTGGTGCACACGCCGGGCCATACCGAAGGCAACCATTCTCTGGTCTACCGCACGGGCGACGGCCTGCGGGTGAGCAGCGAGAACGGCGTGGCGGCCGACAGCTGGACGCCGCTGCAGTCGCGGCACAACGGCATCCGCCGCTACGCGCAGGCCACCGGCGCGGAGGTGATCCTCAACGGCAACACGCAGGAAAGCAGCAACGACCAGTACCTGTCGATGGTGCTGGAGAAGACGCTTGCAGGCAGCTCGGCAGCGCACGGCTTCAGCAACGTGGTGCCGTCGGCCGAATGCACGCCGCACTGGCTCTTTCCGGGGGCGCCAGCCAGCTTCCTCTGGGGCGAGACCAGCTTCGGAACGCCGGTGAAGGCCTGAGCGAACGATTCGACAACGAGGAGACAGACGATGAACACAGCCACCCTGGCCGGGGCGCAAGCGCAATCCCCGGCGGATGCCGATGCGCGCGAGGACGCTGCCCTCTTCCGCAGGATCACCTGGCGCCTGATGCCGCTGCTGTGCGCCTGCTACGTGCTGAACTACCTGGACCGCACCAACGTGGGCTACGCGCAGCTGCAGATGAAGGAGCAGCTCGGCTTCAGCGACGCGGTGTTCGGCCTGGGCGCCGGCATCTTCTTCATCGGCTACGCGGTGTTCGAGATTCCGAGCAACCTGATGCTCGCGAAGATCGGCGTGCGCGCCACGCTGCTGCGCATCATGGGCCTGTGGGGGCTGGCCTCGGCGGCGATGATGTTCGCGACCACGCCCGCGCAGTTCTACGTGCTGCGCTTCCTCATCGGCGTGTTCGAGGCCGGCTTCGCGCCGGGCGTGCTGTTCTACCTGACGCTGTGGTTCCCTTCGCACCGCCGCGCGCAGGCCACGGCCCTCTTCTTCATGGCCTTCGGCGCGGCACCCATCGTGGCCGGACCGATCGCGGGGCTCACGATGACGTACCTCGACGGCGCGCTGTCGCTGCGCGGCTGGCAGTGGCTCTTCCTGCTGGAGGGGCTGCCGAGCGTGCTGCTGGGCATCGCGGCCTTCGGCTGGCTGTCGAACAGTCCGGCGCAGGCGGCCTGGCTCAGCGCCGCCGAGAAGCAGCGCGTGGCCCGCCTGCTGGCCGAAGACCAGGCCGCGCACGGCGCCGCCGAGCGCCACACCTTCGGCGCGGCGATGCGCGACGGCCGGGTCTGGCTGATCGGCTTCATGTCGTTCCTCATCATCCTGGGCATCTACGCGCTGTCGTTCTGGCAGCCCACGATCCTCAAGTCGATGGGGCTGAGCGTGCTGCAGATCGGCTTCTATTCGGTGATCCCGGCGGTGGCGGGCATCGCGGCCAACATCGTGGTGGGCCGGCACTCCGACCGCAGCAAGGAGCGGCGCTGGCACTTCGCGCTCAGCGCGGTCGCGGGTGCGGCCGGGCTGGCGCTGACCACGTTCTTCATGCACGACGCGATCGCCGCCGTGCTCTGCCTCGCGCTGGCGGCCATGGGCATCTCGGCGGCGTTCACCGTGCTGTGGGCTGTGCCGGGCAACTTCATGTCGAAGAGCGCAGCGGCCGCGGGCATTGCGCTCATCAGCACCATCGGCGGCAGCGCGGGGCTGGTGGCGCCGATGATGGTCGGCTGGCTCAAGCAGCTCACGGGCGGCTTCACCGCCAGCCTCTACGTGCTGAGCGGGGCGCTGGTGCTCTCGGCATTGCTCATGCTTGTGGCACTGCCTGCCAGCGCGCTGGGGCGCCCCCGGCACTGAATCGGCGCACCGCGCCGGCCTCCCGACCGGAGACATGCTCCATTCAGGTGCGCAAATCTTGCATACCAGTTGGCACAGAAGCTGCTGGTATGCAGGCATATGGCCATCTCCGCATCCGAAATCAGTGCACGCATCGTCGAGGCGGTGATGGCGCAGAAGCTCGCGCCGGGCTCTCGCCTGGGCGAGCAGCAGCTGGCGATGCTGTTCGACTGCAGCCGCACCATCGTGCGCGAGGCGCTCACGCGGCTGGCGGCGCGCGGCATCGTCACCGTGAGCGCGCGGCGCGGCTGGTTCGTCATCGAGCCTTCGCAGGACGAGGCGCGCGAGGCCTTCGAGGCGCGGCGCGTCATCGAGCTGGGCCTCATCCGCAGCGTGGGCAAGATCGAGAAGACCGCCCTGCGCCAGCTCAAGGCGCACCTGCAGCGTGAAAAGGCCGCACTGAAAGAGAGCGACGTCGGCAACCGCAGCTTCCTGCTGGGCGATTTCCACGTCTGCCTGGCCGAGTGCCTGGGCAACACGCTGCTGGCCGACACGCTGCGCGACTACACGGCGCGCACCACCCTGATCGCCATGCTCTACCAGTCCACGCACGACGCGGTGCAGTCCTGCGAGGACCACGTGCGCATCGTCGCGGCGCTGGAGCGCGGCGACCACGCCGCCGCCGAGGCGCTGATGGCCGAGCACATCGGCACGGTGCAGTCGGCCCTGCGCGTGCAGGCCCCCTCCGATCCGCTGGCGCAGCTGCGCGACGCGCTGGCGCCGCTGCACAACACCGCCGCCACTGCCCCCGCAACGCCCAAGGGCAGGCGCCGCAAGCCCGGCGCGCCGCCCGATTCCGATTCTTCGACTTACCTAGGAGCCCTGCTATGACCTTCTCTGCTTCCAAACGCCGCATCGCCCTGGCGCTCGCTTCCGCCGCCATGCTGGCCTCGGCCGGCGCCGCGCACGCCCAGAACGCGCTGGACAACGTGCTCAAGGCCAAGACCATCAAGATCGCCGTTCCCACCGACTACCCGCCCTACGGCTCGGTCGACAAGAACATGAAGCCGCAGGGCCTCGACGTGGAAATGGCCGAGCTCATCGCCTCCAAGCTCGGCGTGAAGGTCGAGCTGGTGCCCGTGACCAGCGCCAACCGCATCCCGTACCTGCAGACCAGGAAGGCCGACCTCGTGATCTCCACGCTGGGCAAGAACCCCGAGCGCGAGAAGGTGATCGACTTCTCGTCGGCCTACGCTCCCTTCTTCCAGGCCGTGTACGCCCCCAAGAGCATGAAGCTCACCAGCTTCGCCGACATGGCCGGCAAGACCGTGGCCGTGACGCGCGGCGCGATGGAAGACCAGGAGCTGAACAAGGTGGCGCCGCCGAACGTCGACTACCGCCGCTTCGAGGACAACAACGCGACCATCGCCGCCTTCGTGGCCGGCCAGACGCAGACCATTGCGACCAGCGCCGCCGTCGCGGGCGACATGCTCGCCAAGAACCCGAAGGTCAGCGCCGAGTTCAAGCTGCTGCTCAAGGACAGCCCCTGCTTCGTCGGCGTCGCCAAGGGCGAGACCGCGCTGAAGACCAAGGTCAACGAGATCATCGCCGCCGCCAAGAAGGACGGCACGCTGGACGCCCTGTCGAAGAAGTGGCTGGGCAAGGCTGCCGGCGACCTGCCGGTCTGAACAATTACTCCCCCATGCTTCGCGCGCTTCGTGTCGCTGCGCACACCCCCTCGCCGGGGGCGACGCCTGCGGCCCGGCAAAGCCGGTTCCGCGGCGTTCCACGAAGAGAAGACTGACTTATGAACATCGAGTTTGATTTCGGCGCGGTGCTCTCCGAATGGCCGCTGCTGCTGCGGGGCGTTGCATGGACCATCGGCCTGACCGCGGTCGGCACCGTGCTGGGCATGATCGTGGGCACCTTCTGCGCGTGGGCGCGCGCCGACGGCCCGAAGTGGCTGCGCGCCATCGTGGGCACCTACGTGGAGCTGATCCGTAACACGCCCTTCATCGTGCAGCTGTTCTTCATTTTCTTCGGGCTGCCGGCGGCGGGCGTAAAGCTCACGCCGGAAGTGGCCTCGGTGATCGCGATGGTGCTGAACCTGGGGGCCTACTCCACCGAGATCATCCGCGCCGGCATCGAGGCCACGCCCAAGGGGCAGATCGAGGCGGCAGTGAGCCTGGCGCTGAGCCGCTCGCAGGTGTTCCTGCGTGTGGTGCTGCCGCCGGCGCTCAAGAAGGTATGGCCCGCGATGGTGAGCCAGATCGTCATCGTGATGCTGGGCTCGGCAGTGTGCGGGCAGATCTCCACCGAGGAGCTGAGCTACGCGGCCAACCTCATCCAGAGCCGCAACTTCCGCGCCTTCGAGGCCTTCATCGTCGCCACGCTGATCTACCTGGCGCTGTCGGTGGCGCTGCGGCGGCTGCTCGACTGGGCCGGGCCGAAGTTCTTCTTCGGCCGCTGAGCAACCAAGCGAAAGCACCCCGACATGGCTGATTTTTCTCTCTGGGACATCCTGCGCAACCTGCTGCTGGCACTGCGCTGGACTGTCGTGCTCTCGCTCATCGCCTTCATCGGCGGCGGCATCGTGGGCGCACTGCTGCTCTTCCTGCGGCTGCGCGGCGGCAAGGCGATCGGCCGGGCCGTGGGCCTCTACGTGCAGCTCTTCCAGGGCACGCCGCTGCTGATGCAGCTCTTCCTGGCCTACTTCGGCATCGCGCTCTTCGGCGTGGACGTGTCGGCGTGGACCGCCGCCAGCGTAGCGCTCACGCTCTACACCAGCGCCTTCCTCACCGAGATCTGGCGCGGCTGCGTGGCATCGATCCCCAAGGGGCAGTGGGAGGCGTCGGGCAGCCTCGCCTTGAGCTTCGGCGAGCAACTGCGCCACGTGATCCTGCCGCAGGCGGTGAAGATCGCCATCGCGCCCACGGTGGGCTTCCTGGTGCAGGTCATCAAGGGCACCGCGCTCGCGTCGGTGATCGGTTTCGTCGAACTCACCAAGGCCGGCAGCATGATTTCGAACGCCACCTTCAAGCCCTTCGTGGTGTTCAGCTGCGTGGCCCTGCTTTATTTCGTGCTGTGCTTCCCGGTGAGCCTGTACGCCAAGAACCTCGAGAGGAAATCCCATGGCCGCCGTGCTTGACCCTTCGCAACAACAGACGCCCGCCACCTCGGTGGGCTCGCCCATCGTGCGCATCACGGCGCTGCGCAAGTCCTACGGCACCAACGAGGTGCTCAAGGGCATCGACCTCGACGTGAAGCGCGGCGAGGTGATCGCCATCATCGGCAAGAGCGGCTCAGGCAAGAGCACGCTGCTGCGCTGCGTCAACGGCCTGGAGGTCTTCCAGGAAGGTTCGCTCACGGTGGACGGCAAGCCGCTGCTGCACGAGAGCGCCATGGCCATGCGCGAGCTGCGCCAGCGTGTGGGCATGATCTTCCAGAGCTTCAACCTGTTTCCGCACCTGTCGGTTGGCCGCAACGTGATGCTCGCGCCCACGCTGGTCAAGAAGCGCACCAGCCTCGAAGCCGCCTCGCAGGCCCGCAAGCTGCTCGCACGCGTGGGCCTGGCCGAGAAGTTCGACGCCATGCCCGACCAGCTCTCGGGCGGCCAGCAGCAGCGCGTGGCCATCGCCCGCGCGCTGGCGATGGAGCCGGCCGTGCTGCTGTGCGACGAGATCACGTCCGCCCTCGACCCCGAGCTGGTGGGCGAGGTGCTGCGGGTGGTGGAGTCGCTGGCCGACGAGGGCATGACGCTCCTCATGGTCACGCACGAGATGAACTTCGCGCGCAAGGTCAGCGACCGCGTGATCTTCATGCACCAGGGCCGCGTGCACGAGATGGGGCCGCCGGCGGAGCTCTTCGGCAATCCGCAGACGGCGGAGCTGAAGCAGTTCCTGTCCTCGCTGCACGACTGAGCCGGAGCCTTGCGGTTATCCTCTGCCCATGGCCTGCCTGCGTACCGCCTCCATTATTCGACCCATCCGTAAGACGGTGGGTTAGCGCGCGGCACTTCGAACGACACATCAGGTACACGCCATGCAACCCGCCCCAGGAGGCGGGTTTTTCGTTTCCTGGGGCTCTTCTCTTCAAGCCTTCAGGAGATCGAGATGACACCGCTACTCCCCCGCCCCGTGCTCCACATGGTCTGCGGCAAGATCGGCGCCGGCAAGTCCACGCTCATGCGGCAGCTCGCCGAAGCGCCCGCCACCGTGCTGATCAGCGAAGACGCCTGGCTGGCGGCGCTGTACCCCGGCGAGATCCACGAACTGCCCGACTACGTGCGCTGCGCGGGCCGGCTCAAGCAGGCCATGGCGGACCACGTGGCCGGCCTGCTCAGGGCCGGCGTGTCGGTCGTGCTCGACTTTCCGGCCAACACCGTGGCCAGCCGCCGGTGGATGCGCGGCATCTTCGAGGCGGCCGGCGCGGCGCACAGGCTGCACTTTCTCGACGTACCCGACGAGGTCTGCAGACAGCGCCTGCGGGCGCGCAACGCGAGCGGCACGCATCCCTTCGAGACGACGGACGAGCAGTTCGAGCTGATCAGCAGCCACTTCGCGGCGCCCTCGCCGGAAGAAGGCTTCGACGTGGAGCGGCACGCCTGAGCCGACGCGCCGCTATGCTCTGCCCCCGATGCAGATCGAACAAGCCAGGCCCTCCGAGGCCGCCACCGTCGCGGCCGTCCTCAGCGAAGCCGCCCAATGGATCGCCGGCGAGGGCCGGCCGCTGTGGTCGGAGGCCGACGTCGGGCTGGAGCGCGTGCAGCGCGACACCGATGCCGGCGGCTACTTCATCGCCCGCGAAGGCGGCGAGGTGGCGGGCGTGATGCGGATCGACCTCGATGACCCGGGCTTCTGGCCCGAGATGGAGACCGGCACATCGCTCTACGTGCACAAGCTCGCAGTCAGCCGGGCCTGGGCGGGGCGCGGGGTTTCGATACGGCTCCTGGAATTCGCACGCGAACGCACCGCAGGGCTCGGCCGCCCCTTCCTGCGGCTGGACTGCGTGGCCGACCGGGCGCCGCTGCGCTCGCTGTACGAGCGCTTCGGCTTTTCACTGCACAGCGTGATCCACAAGGGCGAACGGGCCTTCGCCCGCTACGAATTGCGCGTTCCCTGCGCCTGAGCCGGCTCAGTCAGCGTCGGGCCTGGGCAACTGCACGGCCCACCAGAGCTTGCCGGTCACCCAGTGCCGCTCGAGGCCGGGCGGCGGCGGCAGCGAATGCTCGTCGCCCACCCACAGCACGCCGTGGCGCTCGACCTGCGCGACCGACACCCATGGGCTTGCGACCAGGTCGCCTTCGAGCAGCACCAGCGGCCGCTCGGGCAGCCTCAGCGCGATGGCGCTCGCGATGCGCGAGGAACCGCCGACGATCATGACGGGCCCATCCAGCACGACACGCGCCGGCGGACCGATGCGCGCAGCGAAGTGCTCCGATCGGAAGCCTGCGGACTTGCTCTTGGACAGGCCCAGTCCGCTCATCGGCGACATCACCCAGGTCAGCGCGAACAGCAGGATCTGCACCGCCAGGAAACCCGTGGTCGCGTCACGGCGCTCGATGCGATGCCAGCGGCCCATCGGCAGCAGCAGCATCAGCGCCGCACAGGTGAAGGACATGAACGCGGTGCCCCACTGGAACTGGAGGTCGGCCCCGGTGGCCAGGCCGATCAGCACGATGACCGTCAGCGGCAGCAGGCCCCAGATGAAAAGGAATGCCCGCGCGTCGGGGCCGACCTCAGGTGGCGGCGTCCCGGTTTGCCGCGACGCGGGTGCGGCGGCGCTCCTCGTCTTCCACAGCAGGCCCGCGGCCAGCAGCAGCGCCGGGCTCAACCTGTTGAGCTGGTCGGCCAGCCAAAGCAGTGCGTGGGCGGTGCGCTGCGCGCACGTCATCGCGGCGCCCAGCGACGTGTGGCGGGCGTAGCGCAGGGGCAGGAAGTCGTGCGTCACCAGCCACCAGAGATGCGGTGCGAACACCGCGAAGGCGACGGCCGCCGCGCCCAGCAGACCGCGCAGGTGCACCGGGTCGCGCCAGCCGCGCTGCGTGAGCCAGAAGGCGATCACGCTCAGGGCCGCCAGCGCGACCTGGTACTTGGCCAGCGCCCCGAGGCCGAGCATGAGCCCCAGCGCAAGCCAGGCGACGCGCGAGCGGTCCGCGAAGGCGCGCCAGCAGAACCACGCAGACGCCGCCACGAAGAGGAGCAGCACCGTGTTGTGGTTGTAGAAGTCGAGGCGGCCGCTGTAGTAGGTGATGCTCAGCGAACCCAGCATGGCCAGCGCCGCGAAATGGCTGCCCGCCAGCTCGCGCACGAGCCGCCACGAGATCACGAGCGCGCCGCAGATCACCAGCGCGCCGGCGGCGCTCACCACCCATTCGTGGATGCCGAAGAGCTGCACCAGCGGCCAGATCATCATCGTGGGCAGCGGCGGGTGCTTGTGGTAGCCCCACTCGATGGAGCGGACCCAGGTGAGCTGCTCGACGGAATCCGTCGGCGGCGTCAGGTGCAAGGCCGAAAGCACGCACAGCCATGTGACGGCCCAGAGCGCCATCCAAGCCATCGCGGACGCAAAGTGGGAATTACCGCGGGGCCGGGCAATCGGCGATGGCGCATCGTCGCGTACGGCAGGACCGGCCGCGCGCACCAAAGCATCCCCGGTGCCATCGGGTTGAAGCAGCATGAAAAGCATCCGTGTGAGAGGGGAAAGAGCCGGCGCCAACGCCTGCTCCCGTCGCTCGCATGGGTGGCATTCCTGTCGTCGCAGGAATGCGTGCCTGGTGCGCCCGCCGAATATAACCATTTCGCACTACATAACTTTACTTTCGGGATGGAAAAAATTTACATGTAGTTTGAAAATTCGGCGCCACAGAAGGCGGGTCCAGGGAACCCTGCGCGCCTGTGGCAAGCTCCCACGGCTATGAACTTCCGCCCCGTGCTTCCTTCCACCAGCTCCCGTCGGCGGGTGCTGCACGCGCTGCTGGGCGCCGCGGCCCTGCAGGCGCCCTTCGCCGCGCTGGCCGGCTTCAATTTCTTCACCAGCGAATACACCGCCAGCCGCGACGAGCTGCAGGCGCAGATCGCCAAACGCTTTCCGGTGGCCGAGCGCTACGCCGAGATCTTCATGGTCGGCCTGCGTGATCCGCAGCTGGGGCTGGATTCGAGGGCCAACCGCGCGGCCATCACCGCCACGCTGACCATCGCGAGCCCGCTGCTGGCAGCCTCACCGGTGCAGGGCGTGGTGTCGGTCAGCAGCGCGCTGAAGTACGACGCCACGGCACGCGCCCTGCGGCTGGACCAGCCCAAGGCCGAGCGGCTCGAGCTGCAGGGCATCGAGGGCCGCGACGCCGAGCGGCTGCAGAAGGTGGGCGCGGTGGTCGCGCAGGAACTGCTTCAGGGGCAGGTGCTGCGCAGCTTCACGGCCGACGAACTCACGGTCGGACGCAAGACCTACGAGATCGGCGACATCACGGTGCAGGACAACGGGATCAAGGTACAGCTCAAATGAAATACACCCTTCTGGCTTCGGTGCTGGTCCTTGCCGGCTGCACGGCCATCATGCCCACGGCCACGCAGCATTTCGACCTCGAGGCGCATCGCGGCGGACGCGGGCTGGCACCCGAGAACACGCTGGCCGCCTTCTCCAACGCCGTCGACATGGGCGTCACCACGCTCGAGCTGGACATCGGGCTCACTTCCGATGGCGTGGTGGTGATCTCGCACGACACCTCGCTCAACCCCGACCACACCCGCGATGCGAGCGGCGCATGGCTCGCGCCCAGGAGCAGTGCGCCCATCCGCACGCTCACGCTGGCGCAGCTGCAGACCTACGACGTGGGCCGCATCAACCCGGCGAGCAACTACGGCAAGCAGTTCGCGCTGCAGATTCCGCGCGACGGCGAGCGCATCCCCACGCTGGCCTCGCTCTTCGCACAGGTGCAGGCGCGCGGCGCCGAGGCGGCCACGGTCCGCTTCAACATCGAGACCAAGATCGACCCCTCGAAGCCCGACGAGACCGCCGCGCCCGAGCCGATGGTGCGCGCGCTGCTCGCCGAGATCGACAAGGCGAACATGGCCGGGCGCGTGACCATCCAGAGCTTCGACTGGCGCACGCTCACGCTGGTCGGCAAGCTCGCGCCGCAGATGCCGCGCGCCTACCTCACCACGCCGCGCACGCTGAAGGACAGCCGCTGGACCGACGGCCTCGATGCCGCCAGCTTCGCCTCGGTGCCGCAGATGGTCCGGGCCGCATCGGCCAACGCGCCGGGGCCGGTGGTCTGGTCGCCGGCCTTCGCCGACCTCACGCCCGAGGTCATCCGCGAGGCGCACAAGCTCGGCCTGAAGGTGCTGCCCTGGACGGTGAACCAGCGCGCAGACATGCAGCGGCTGATGGACTGGGGCGCCGACGGCATCATCACCGACTACCCCGACATCCTGCGCGACCTGATGCGCGAACGCGGCCTCTCGCTGCCGCCGCCCGGAAGGAACGCATCG
Source organism: Variovorax atrisoli (assembly GCF_014195185.1). Lineage (NCBI taxonomy): Bacteria > Pseudomonadati > Pseudomonadota > Betaproteobacteria > Burkholderiales > Comamonadaceae > Variovorax > Variovorax atrisoli. Next base: position 296,960 of record NZ_JACIBG010000003.1, read on the forward strand.
TGAGCGCCGCGCTGCAGCAACTCGACAACGTCGCCGCGCGCATCGCGGCCCTGCGCGACAGCCAGGGCGGCTCCGTCACCACGCTGTCGGACGAGGCCCGCGCCAGCACCGAATTGCTGGGCGCCCTGCCCCCGCGCTACGGCGAGGTGCTGCTGGGGCTGCTCGACCGGCTCGAATCGAGCGCGCTCTTCAGCGAGGAAAGCTGTTCGTTCAGCCAGAAGGACCTGCTCGACAACCTGCAGGTGTGGGTCGACAAGGCCCGAGGCCAGCTGGTTTCTTGACCGGCGCGCCGTTTGGCCGGTTTATCATCCCGCCCCATGCGCACCCTGCTGCTCGCCATCATGATCGTCCTGCTGCCCGTGCGCGGCTGGCTGGGCGACGCGATGGCAGTCGAGATGGTGCGCCACTCGCTGCCGGCGGCCATGGAAGCCGCGACCGTGGCTTCCGCCGCGGCCGAAGCCCACTGCCACGAGGCAATGGACGCGGATGCGGGCGGCGGCGACATGGCGATGGCCATGGACATGTCCGCCCACGGCAGCAGCCATGACGACGGCGGCTCCGGCACCACCAGCCACGGCGACCACCAGGGCTGCGGCACCTGCGTCGCCTGCCAGGTCTGCCACACGGTGGCGCTCGGCGGCATGCCCCTTGTCGCCATCGTCCACGGCGCGCCCCAGGCGTCGCCCCCGGCGCACGCGGCCCGCTTCGTCAGCGCGGAGCCCGTCCAGGGCCTGAAGCCGCCCATTTCCTGATCTCCCTGCCCGTAGTCCGTCCGCAGTGAGCCCGTTGATACGGCTCGCAGCGTCCGTCGTATTGCTCATGGAGATCGAAAGTGAATTCCCCCGTTCGCCGGCAGCCTGCCGGCATCCGTGGCCATCGCAGGCGCAGTGAAGCGCGCCCGCCCCGGCTCCCATCCATCAGGACCGTCAAGATCGGCACAGCGCTGGCCGCCGCGCTGGTGCTCGCCGGCTGCGCGAGCCTCTCGCCCGACGGCGGCAGCGCCGACGTGCAGGCGCTTGTCGGCACCAATCCGCTCATGGCGGGCACGACCGCCCGGCGCGCGCCCGACGAGGCCTCGCTGAAGAGCGTCGATGCGCTGCTGGCCAAGCCGCTGGACGTCGAGGCCGCGGTGCGCATCGCGCTCATCAACGGTCCGCGCGTGCAGGACGCCTTCGCCACCCTGCAGCTGAGCGACGCCGACCGCGTGCAGGCCGCGAGCCTGCCGAACCCGGTGCTGTCGTTCAGCCGCCTTGCGCAGGGCCGCGAGCGCGAGTTCGAGCGGATGCTCAGCTTCAACGTGCTGGGCCTCGTCACGCTGCCATGGCAGGCCCGGTGGGCCGGCCAGCGGCACGAGGCCGCCAAGCTGCAGGCCGCGCAGAGCGTGCTGGTGCTGGCCGCCGACACGCGACGCGCCTGGGTGCGCGCGGTGGCGGCGCAGCAGAGCGTGGCCTACCTGCGCGACGCGAAGGAAGCCGCCGAAGCCGGCGCCGAGCTCGCGCACCGCATGGCCCAGGTCGGCAACTGGAGCGCGCTGCAGCGCACGCGCGAGCAGCTGCTGCTGGCCGACGCGGCCGCGCAGCTGGCGCGCGCCGACCAGGCCGCGGTGGCTTCGCGCGAACAGCTCACGCGCCTGATGGGCCTGGGCGGCGAGCGCGCCACCCGCTACACCCTGCCCGACCGCCTGCCGCCCCTGCCACAGGCCGCGCCCGAACTCGGCGACGTGCAGGCGCTGGCCCTGCGCGACCGGCTCGACGTGCGTTCGGCGCAGGCGCAGAACACCGCCGTGGCCGGCTCGCTGGGCCTCACCCGCGCCACCAGCGTCGTCAATGCGATGGAGCTGGGCCTGGTGCGCAACACCACCTTCGAGAACGACGCCGACCGCACGAAGAAGACCCAGCGCGGCTTCGAGCTCGACCTGCCGATTCCCATCTTCGACTGGGGCCAGTCGCGCAACGGCCGTGCCGAGGCGCTGTACCTGCAGTCGGCCGCGCGCGTGCGCGACGTGGGCGTGCTCGCCGCGAGCGAGGCGCGCGAAGCCTGGCAGAGCTGGAACACGGCCTATGCGCTGGCGCGCCGCTACCGCGACGAGGTGCTGCCGCTGCGCAGGAAGGTCAACGAGGAAATGGTGCTGCGCTACAACGGCATGCTCGCCAGCGTGTGGGAACTGCTGGCCGAGACGCGCGCCAGCATGCTCGCGGTGAACGCGGGCATCGAGGCACAGCGCGATTTCTGGATCGCCGACACCGACCTGCAGCTGGCGCTCACGGGCAGTTCGCCCGGCGGCATGTCGGCGCTGCAGACCGCTTCGGCCGCCGAAGCGCCGGCAACGGGAGGCCACTGACATGAACCGCCGCAACTTCTTCGCGGGCGCTGCCACGGCCGTTGCCGCCACGAGCGTGAGCCGCGTGTCGATGGCAGCGCTGCCCGAACCGGTGTCGCAGGGCTCCACCGCCACCGCGCCGCCGCTTTCACCGCCCGACGGCCGGCCCTACGACCCCGTCGTCACGCTCAACGGCTGGACGCTGCCCTGGCGCATGAATGCCGGAGTCAAGGAATTCCACCTCGTCGCCGAGCCGGTCGTGCGCGAGATGGCGCCGGGCTTCAAGGTCAACATGTGGGGCTACAACGGCCAGTCGCCCGGCCCCACCATCGAGGTGGTGGAAGGCGACCGCGTACGCATCTTCGTCACCAACAGGCTGCCCGAGCACACCACCGTGCACTGGCACGGCCAGCGGCTGCCCAACGGCATGGACGGCGTGGGCGGCATCACCCAGCCGCACATACCTTCGGGCAAGACCTTCGTCTACGAGTTCACCGCGCGCCGGCCCGGCACCTTCATGTACCACCCGCACGCCGACGAGATGGTGCAGATGGCGATGGGGATGATGGGCTTCTGGGTCACGCACCCCAAGGCCGACCATCCGCTGATCGAGAAGGCCGACCGCGACTTCTGCTTCCTGCTCGGCAGCTTCGACGTGGAGCCCGGTAGCGCCACGCCCAAGGTCAACACCATGACCGACTTCAACATCTGGAGCTTCAACAGCCGCGTGTTCCCGGGCATCGACACGCTCAACGTGCGCCGTGGCGACCGCGTGCGCATACGCGTGGGCAACCTCACGATGACCAACCACCCGATCCACATCCACGGCCACGAGTTCGAGGTGACCGGCACCGACGGCGGCCCCGTGCCGCGCACTGCGCGCTGGCCCGAGGTGTCGGTGGACGTGGCGGTGGGCCAGATGCGGCAGATGGAATTCATCGCCGACGAGGAAGGCGACTGGGCGCTGCACTGCCACAAGTCGCACCACACCATGGGCCCGATGGGGCACGACGTGCCGACCATGATCGGCGTCGACCACAGGGGCGTGGCCGAAAAGATCAGGAAGCTCGTGCCCGACTACATGGTGATGGGCGACAAGGGCATGGCCGACATGGGCGAGATGGAGATGCCCATTCCCGACAACACCGTGCCCATGATGACCGGCGCCGGCCCCTTCGGCTCGGCCGAGATGGGCGGCATGTTCACCCTGCTGAAGGTGCGGCGCGACCAGAAGCCGGGCGACTACCGCGATCCGGGCTGGTTCAGGCACCCGGCGGGCACCGTGGCGCGCGAGGTGCCGAACGCGAACGTGCCGCCGGCAGCCCGCAAGGAAACGCCCGCCTCGCCAACCGGGGCCAGGCCCGATGCGACCGTGCGCAAGCCCTCGGGGCACGACGCGCACAACCACTGACCTCTTCTCCTTTCTTCACGGAGCTCACTTCATGAACAAGATACACCTCAAGTCCATCGCCGCCGGCCTCATGCTCGCGGCACTCGCCAGTGCCTCCTTCGCTCACGAGGCCCACGACAAGCCCAAGCCGAAAGGCGCAGCCGAACTCGCCCCGGAGCAGAAGCCCTGGGGCATCGCGGGCAAGGCCGCCGCGGTGAAGCGCACCATCGACATCGCGATGGCCGACGACATGACATTCACGCCCTCGGTCATCGAGGTGCGCGAGGGCGACACCGTCCGCCTGCGGCTGAAGAACCGCGGCAAGGAGCTGCACGAACTCGTGCTCGGCACCACCGCCGAGATCGAGGCCCACGCGGCCATGATGAAGAAGTTTCCCGACATGGAGCACGACGACCCGTGGATGGTCCACGTGCCCGCCGGCAAGACCGGCAGCATGGTCTGGACCTTCAACCGCGCGGGCGACTTCGACTTCGCCTGCCTCGTGAAGGACCACTACGAACTCGGCATGGCCGGCCGCGTCCGCGTGCTGCCCGCCACCGGCGGCAAGTCCTGAAGGAGAACGTGATGCAAAGAAGAAACATGCTGCTGGCACTTGCCTGCGCGGCCCTGCCCTTCGCCACGACGACGGCGCGGGCCGCCGCGCCGATGGTCGAGATCTGGAAGGACCCGAACTGCGGCTGCTGCCAGGACTGGGTGAAGCACCTCAACAGGAACGGCTTCGCCACCCGCGTGCACGACGAAGGCAATGTGGCCGCGCGCAACCGGCTGGGCATGCCCGCCAAGCTGGGCTCGTGCCACACGGGCCTGGTCGGCGGCTACGCCGTCGAAGGCCATGTGCCCGCACGCGAGGTGCAGCGGCTTCTGAAGGAAAAGCCCAAGGCCGTCGGCCTCGCAGTGCCCGGCATGCCGGTCGGCTCGCCCGGCATGGACGGCCCCGCCTACGGCGACCAGCGCGATCCCTACGACGTGCTGCTGGTGCTGGCCGACGGCAGCACGCGCGTCTACCAGAGCTATCGCTGACTCACCCCTCGATGAAACAAGGAAGCAAACCGATCATGAAGAAACTGTTCACCGCCCTTTGCACCGCCCTGCTCGCCGCCGCGGCCTTCGCCCAGGCTGCCCTGCCCGCCGTCGAGGGCGAGGTACGCAAGGTCGACCTCGACGCGAAGAAGATCACGCTGAAGCACGGTGACATTCCCAACCTCGAGATGACCGGCATGACGATGGTGTTCCGCGTGAGCGACCCCGCGCTGCTGTCCAAGGTGAAGCCGGGCGACAAGGTGCAGTTCACCGCCGACAAGGTCGACGGCGCGCTCACGGTGCTGTCGATCGCGCCGGCGAACTGAGCCTAGCGGCCGAATCGCGCCGGGTCGAAGGGCTCCGGTGGAATCTCGGGCGCCACGCCCGCCAGCAGCTGCGCCGCCAGCCGCCCGGTGCGCGCCGAGCCGCACAGGCCGACGTGCCCATGGCCGAAGGCCAGCACGACGTCGGGCGTGGCGGCGGCCGGCCCGATGCACGGCAGGCCGTCGGGCAGGCTCGGGCGATGCCCCAGCCAGTGCTTCACCGAGGCCGAGCCCGGCGCGGCTGGTGCGAGCGAGGGAAACATCGATCGCAGGTGCGCGTGCAGGATCTCGGCACGGCGCCAGTCGGGCGCGGCGTCGAGGCCGGCGATCTCGACCTGTCCGGCGGCGCGCAGGCCGCCGTCCATCCAGTGCGCGATGAGCTTGCCGTCGGCCACCATGGTCGGCGTGCGCGGGCCGACCGTCGCGTCTTCGACGACCACGTGGTAGCCGCGCTCCGACTCCAGCGGCACCGCCGAGCCGGCCACCGCCGCCAGCGGGCCCGAACGCGGACCGGCGCAGATGGCGGCGGCGTCGCAGGCGATCTCGCCCGCCTCGGTGAGCACGGCGCGCAGCCGGCCGCCCTCGATGCGGAAGCCGGTCGCCCGAGCCATGACGCGCTCGGCGCCCGAGCCGAGCGCGTGCCGCGCCAGCGCGGCCACGTAGCGGCCCGGATCGCGGCAGTGGCCGGCCTCGGGCACGAAGATGCCGAGCGTGTAGCGCGCGTCGAGGTCGGGCTCGCGGCGGCGGAGTTCGTCCTGCGGCCATTCCTCCCACTGCACCCCGGTGCGCCGGCGCACCCGCCAGCCGAGCGCGTCGCCATCGAACTCGGCGCGCGAGCGGTAGGCATGCAGCAGCCCGCGCCGCTCGATGAGCTGGGGCACGCCGGCCTCGGCTGCCAGCCGCGCATGCAGCACAGGCGCATCGGCCAGCAGCGTTCGCAGCGCGTCGGCGGTGCGCTGCACGCGCGCCTCGGTCCAGCCCGAGGCCAGGTAGCGCAGCAGCCACGGCATGGCGCGCGGCAGGTAGCGCCAGCGCAGGGCCAGCGGGCCGAGCGGATCGGCCAGCCAGCCCGGCACCTTGCGCCATGCGCCCGGCAGCGCGGGGGGCACGACCGAGTGGGACGAGAGCCAGCCGGCATTGCCGTAGCTGGTGGCGTGCGGGCCGCCGGGCTCGCCGGGCTCCAGCACCGTCACGCGCAGTCCCGCGCGCAGCGCCTCGATGGCGGTGGCGCTGCCGACCGCGCCCGCGCCGATCACCACCACGTGGCGCGCACCGCCCGGGGAAGAGAAACTTCTTGCAACCGTCATGGACGGCGATGGTAGAGGGTGCGGTCTCATAATCGGCCGCCATGTCAGCACCGTCTTCCTCTCTCCTCTCCCATTCCGCCGGTGCCATCACCGACGTCGCCGGCATCGAGGTCGGCCATTTCACCGAGACGCGCCGCCCCACCGGCTGCACCGTGATCATGGCGCGCGAGGGCGCCGTGGCCGGCGTGGACGTTCGCGGCGCCGCGCCCGGCACGCGCGAGACCGACCTGCTCTCCCCCGGCAACCTCGTGCAGCAGATCCACGCGGTGATGCTCGCGGGCGGCAGCGCCTGGGGCCTGGCGGCGGCCGAGGGCGCGATGCGCTGGATGGAGGAGCGCGGCATCGGCATGGATGTGCGCTTCGGCACCCTGCCCATCGTGCCGGCCGCCGTGCTGTTCGACCTGCCCATGGGCGACGCGCGCATCCGACCCGACGCGGCCGCCGGCTATGCCGCCTGCGAGGCCGCCAGCACCGCCGCGCCGGCGGAAGGCAACGTGGGCGCCGGCACCGGCGCGCTGGTGGGCAAGCTCTTCGGCGTGCATCGCGCGATGAAGGGCGGCGTCGGCACCGCATCGGTCAAGGTCGGCGGCGTCACCGTGGGCGCGCTGATCGCGGTGAATCCGCTGGGCGACGTGATCGACCCGAACACCGGCCAGCCCGTGGCCGGCGCGCGCACCGAGGACGGCACCCGCCTGCTCGACACCCGGCGCGCGCTGCTGCGCGGCGACAGCCCCAAGCCGCTGCTGGCCGGCACCAACACCACCATCGGCGTGATCGCCACCGACGCGGTGCTGACCAAGGTGCAGGCCAACCGGCTCGCCATGGTCGCGCACGATGGGCTGGCGCGTTCCATCAACCCGGTGCACACCATGAGCGACGGCGACACGCTGTTCGCGCTGGCCACCGGCCGCGTGCCGCTGGAAGGCGACGCGCCCGGCATGACGGTGCTGAGCACCATGGCCGCCGAAGTCGCCGCCATTGCCACGCTGCGCGCGGTGCTGGCCGCGCGCACGGTGACGGTGGGCGAGCTGCACATTCCCTGCGCCGCGGACCTGCGCAAGGCGCGCGGCTGACCACGGGAGGCAACAACATGGCGTTCCCAAGGACACTGAAGCTGATATTGCTGTCGATCCGCGACCTGATCGCTTCGGCGGGGCCGATCGTGTTCATCGTCATCGGGCTGCTGATCGCAGCCTATTGGTGGCTGCAGCCGCAGCCGCCCAAGCACGTGACGCTGGCCACCGGCCCCACGGGCAGCGCCTACGCCCAGTTCGGCAAGCGCTATGCCGAGGCGCTCAAGCGAGAGGGCATCGACGTGGAGCTCAAGCCCACCTCGGGCTCGACCGAGAACCTGCAGCTGCTGCGCACCGGCGGCGCCGACGTGGGCTTCGTGCGCGGCGGCAGCGCCGACCCGGTGGCCGACGAGGAAGCCGGCCTCACCTCGCTGGGAAGCCTGTTCTACGAGCCGATCTGGCTCTTCTACCGGACCGACTCCGCCCAGAAGATCGATCGCAAGACCGCCACGCTGACCTCGCTCACCCAGCTGCGCGGCCTGCGCGTGAACGTCGACCTGCCCGGCAGCGGGCTGCCCGACATCATGGAGCGCATGCTCAAGGCCAACAGGCTCGGGCCCGACGACCTGCTGCTGTCGAACCTGGAGCAGGCCTCGGCCGCCGAGGCGCTGGAGGCCGGCCTCCTCGACGCCATCGTGCTGTCTTCCGCGCCGCAGTCGCCCCAGGTGCAGCGGCTGCTGCGCTCCGACTCGATCAAGCTCATGGACTTCGGGCAGGCCGACGCCTACTCGCGGCGCTTTCCCTTCCTCTCGGCCGTGACGCTGTCGCGCGGGATGATCGACCTGTCGAAGGACGCGCCGCCGCACGACGTGTCGCTGCTCGCGGCCACCACCTCGCTGCTGTCGCGCGACGAGACCCACCCGGCGCTGCGCCAGCTCTTCGCGCAGGCCGCGCAGACGGTGCACAGCGGCGCCGGCTGGTTCAACCGCGCGCGCGACTTCCCCAACACCCGCACCAGCGAACTGCCAGTGAGCCCCGAAGGCGACCGCGCCATCAACGGCACGCCGCCGGCATGGCAGCGCTACCTGCCCTTCTGGGCCAGCAACCTCGTCGAACGCATGTGGCTGGTGCTCGGCGGCCTGCTGGTGCTGATGCTGCCGCTGAGCCGCGTGGTGCCGCCGCTGTACCAGTTCCGCGTGCGCCGGCGCGTGTTCCGCTGGTATGCGCGGCTGCGCGACATCGAGGCGAAGGTCGACACCCGGGCGCTGGCGAAGGAGGACGAGCGCAAGTCGCTGCTCGAGGAGCTCGACCAGCTCGACCGCGTGGTCAACAAGGTGGCGGTGCCGCTGTCGTATGCCGACGAGCTCTACGCGCTGCGCAACAACATCTATGCGGTGCGCAAGCGGGTGCTGGCCAAGGCGCCGCAGGCGGACGTGGCCGACCCGGCCACGGCAGCGGCGAACGATGCCGTCTGACGACGCCCGCAAAACCCGGCCCGCGACCTCGCGCACGCTGATCGACTTCGCACGGCCGCACGGCGAGGCTGGCCGGCTGCGCCTGTGCTTCGGTGCGCCGTCGCGCGTGCTGGCGGCGCGCACCGCGGCCGAGGTGCGGCCCGTGCTCGACGCCGTCGAGGCACTGGCGCGCGAGGGGCACTGGTGCGTGGGCTATCTGCGCTACGAGGCGGCGGCGGCCTTCGACCGCGCATTCGCCGTGCACGCGGCGGACGGGCCGCTGGCATGGTTCGGAGTGCACGACGAAGCCCTGCCGTGGCCCGACGCCACGGGCGACGCTGCCCTTGCACCGATCGGCTGGGAACTCGATCTCTCGCGGGCCGACTTCGATGTCCGCATGCAGGCCATCCATCGCGCGATCGCGCACGGAAAGCTCTACCAGCTCAACTACACCGCCGCACTGCACGCACGCTTCCACGGCGACGCGCAAGCCCTGTTCATGGCGCTGCGGCAGGCCCAGCCCGACGGCTACACCGCCTTCATCGACACCGGCGAGGAACAGGTGCTGTCGGTGTCGCCCGAGCTCTTCTTCGACTGGCAGGACGACCGCATCCTGACGCGGCCCATGAAGGGCACCGCCCCACGCGGCGCCACCCAGGCGGAGGACGAGGCGCTCGCGCAGCGGCTGCGCACGGTGCCGAAGGAGCGGGCCGAGAACGTGATGATCGTGGACCTGATCCGCAACGACCTCTCGCGCATCGCCCGGCCATTCTCGGTGCAGGTGCCGCGCCTCTTCCACACCGAGGCCCTGCCGACGGTGTGGCAGATGACCTCGGACGTCGAAGCCAGGGTGCGCGAAAGCACCACGCTGGCGGACGTGTTCGCGGCGCTGTTCCCGTGCGGCTCGATCACCGGTGCGCCCAAGGTGAGCGCGATGCGCATGATCCGCGATCTGGAGCCCGGGCCGCGGGGCGTCTACTGCGGCGCAGTGGGCGTCGTGCAGCCCGGCGGGCACGCGACCTTCAACGTGCCGATACGCACCGTGACGCTGCGCGACGGCAAGGCCCGTTGCGGCATCGGAAGCGGCATCACCGCCGATGCGCGGGCCGACGCCGAGTGGGAGGAATGGCGACACAAGCGCGCCTTCCTGGACCGGGCAGGCAGGGCCGCGACGCCATCGTTCGACCTGCTCGAGACCCTCGCGCTGACGGACGGCGAGCTGCGCGACGCGCCGGCGCATCTGGCGCGCATGGCTGCCGCCGCGGCGCACTTCGGGCGCCCGTGGAACCATGCGTCGGTCGCCTCCTGCCTCGACGACCTGAAGGCCCGGCACAGCGCCGGCACGTGGCGCGTGCGCCTGCTGCTCGATGCGCAGGGCATGCCGCGCGCCGAAGCCTTCGCAATGGAGGCGCCGCCCGCGCGCGTGCGCCTGCAGCTCGCCACGCGCCCGTTCGACGAGGCCCATGGCGAATTCACCCGCTTCAAGACCACCCGCCGCGCCCACTACGAAGCCTTTGCGCCCACGCAGCCCGGCGTGTTCGACACGCTGCTGTGGAACCGCGATGGCGAAATCACCGAATGCACGCGCGGCAACATCGCCCTGCTGCTCGATGGCCGCTGGGTCACGCCGCCCTTGCACTGCGGATTGCTGAACGGCATCGGCCGGGCCAACCGCGTGCGCGACGGCCAGCTTGCCGAAGCGGTCGTGCGGGTGGAGGATCTGCCCCGCGTGCAGGCCCTGGCCTTCGTGAACAGCCTGCGCGGCTGGCTGGACGCCGACCTGGACGGCGTTCAAAAATAGTTCGACAAGGCGCTTGACTTAGAGCGCGCTCTAATTTCGAGAATCGATGCCATGGAAACCAGCCTGACCATCGCGGAAGTCGCAGAACGAACCGGCCTCACGGCCCACACGCTGCGGTACTACGAACGCATCGGACTGATCGCCGCGGTGTCCCGTGCGCCGGGCGGCCAGCGGCGCTATGCGAGCGCCGACATGGACCTGCTGGATTTCCTGTTGCGCCTGCGCGAGACCGGCATGTCCATCCAGGGCATGCAGGCCTTCGTCAGGCTTCGAAGCCAGGGGGACGCCAGCGTCGGCGAACGGCGCGAGATGCTCGAGCGGCATCTCGCCGAGGTTCAGGCCAAGGTGGCGGCGCTGCAGCAATCCATGCAGGCGCTGTCGCTCAAGATCGACCACTACCGCAAGGTCGAGAAGACGAACGAGCGTCCTCCTCTGTCGGGCAAGGCCCGGAAAGGAAAGACGAGCGATGACGAACACACAACAACAACGGCAAGACCAGGTTCAGGGCGACAGCCAGCGCTACGCGCGTGGCCTGGCCAAGCTTCATGAGATCGACGGCGAAGGCGGCGTCAAGGTGGTCGAGAGCCTGGCCGGCATCGCGCCGGACTTCGGCCGACTGGTGATCGAGTTCCCGTTCGGCGACATCTACTCGCGCCCCGGCCTCGACCTGCGCTCCCGCGAGATCGCGACGGTGGCCGCGCTCGCCGCCATGGGCAATGCCACGCCGCAGCTGAAGGTGCACATCCAGGCCGCGCTGAACGTGGGCGTGACGCGCGACGAGGTGGTCGAGGTCATGATGCAGATGGCGGTCTACGCGGGCTTCCCGGCCGCGCTCAACGGCCTCTTCGCGGCGCGCGACGTGTTCGCGGCGGACGATGAAAAAAGCGCGCGGCCCCTTGCGGAACCGCACGCTCTTGCCGAGATGACCTGAGGCCCCTTCCAGGAACACCGAGGAACCGGCTTTGCCGGGCCTCCGGTGTTGCCCCCGGCAGGGGGTTGGCGCAGCGACACGAAGTGTCGCGCAGCCTGGGGGCGAGCCCTACTTCAACGCCTTGTAGCGCATGCGCTTGGGCTTGGCACCTTCCTCGCCCAGGCGCTTCTTCTTGTCGGCCTCGTACTCCTGGTAGTTGCCGTCGAAGAAAGTCCACTGGCTGTCGCCTTCGGCCGCGAGGATGTGCGTGGCGATGCGGTCGAGGAACCAGCGGTCATGGCTGATCACCATGACCGTGCCGGCGAACTCGAGCAGCGCGTCTTCCAGCGCGCGCAGGGTTTCCACGTCCAGGTCGTTCGACGGTTCGTCCAGCAGCAGCACGTTGCCGCCGGCGATCAGCGTCTTGGCCAGGTGCAGGCGGCCGCGTTCACCGCCCGACAGCGTGCCGACCTTCTTCTGCTGGTCGGCTCCGTTGAAGTTGAAGCGGCCCGCGTAGGCGCGGCTGGCCATCTGGAACTTGCCGACGTTGATGATGTCCAGGCCGCCCGAGATGTCTTCCCAGACGGTCTTCTGGTCGGCCAGCGCGTCGCGCGCCTGGTCGACGAAAGCCATCTTCACAGTCTGGCCGATGACGACCTCGCCCGAATCCGGCTTCTCCTTGCCCGCGAGCAGCTTGAACAGCGTCGACTTGCCGGCGCCGTTCGGGCCGATGATGCCGACGATGGCGCCGGCGGGCACGTTGAAGCTCAGGTTGTCGATCAGCAGGCGGTCGCCGAAGGACTTGCTGACGTTCTTGAACTCGAACACCTGGCTGCCCAGGCGCTCGGCCACAGGAATGAAGATTTCCTGCGTTTCGTTGCGCTTCTGGTATTCGACGTCGCTCAGCTCCTCGAAGCGGGCCAGGCGCGACTTGCTCTTGGCCTGGCGCGCCTTCGGGTTCTGGCGCGACCACTCGAGTTCCTTCTTCAGGGCCTTGGCGTGGGCTTCCTCGCTCTTCTGCTCCTGCGCCAGGCGCTCGCCCTTCTGCTCGAGCCAGGTGCTGTAGTTACCCTTCCATGGAATGCCGCGGCCGCGGTCCAGTTCGAGAATCCACTCGGCGGCGTTGTCGAGGAAGTAGCGATCGTGGGTGATGGCCACCACGGTGCCCGGGAAGCGCTGCAGGAACACTTCGAGCCACTCGACCGATTCGGCGTCCAGGTGGTTGGTCGGTTCGTCGAGCAGCAGCATGTCGGGCTTGCTCAGCAGCAGGCGGCACAGGGCCACGCGGCGCTTCTCGCCGCCCGAGAGCACGCCGATCTTGGCGTCCCAGGCCGGCAGGCGCAGGGCGTCGGCGGCGATCTCGAGCTGGTGCTCCGAATCGGTGCCGGCGGTGGCGATGATGGCTTCGAGCTCGGCCTGCTCGGCTGCGAGCGCGTCGAAGTCGGCGTCTTCGGCGGCATACAGCTCGTAGACCTCTTCGAGGCGCTTCTTGGCCGCATTGACGGCGCCCATCGACTCCTCGACGGATTCGCGCACCGTGTGCTCGGGGTTGAGCTTGGGTTCCTGCTCCAGGTAGCCGATGGTCAGGCCGGGCATGGGCAGCGCCTCGCCCTCGATTTCCTTGTCGACGCCCGCCATGATCTTGAGCAGCGTGGACTTGCCCGAGCCGTTCAGGCCGAGCACGCCGATCTTGGCGCCGGGGAAGAAGGACAGCGAAATGTCTTTCAAGATCTGCCGCTTGGGCGGCACGGTCTTGCTGACACGGTTCATCGAATAGACGTATTGAGCCATGTGTGGTTGGTTACCTTGGGTAGCGGGATTCGAGGGAACGCGCGGCCGCCGGAATGGAGGCATTCGGGCGCGGCAAACCACCGATTATCGACTCATGCGACAATAGGCTCCGTTGCCGGGTCCAGTTGCCCGCGACACCGGCTCTCTGCCGGGGACGAAGAAAGGCCCATTTCACCCTTTTGCGAGGGCGGACTTTCCGGCTCCCACCCCTGACCCTCATCTGCCTTGACTGGCTCGGCGTCAACAAGACGCCAAGCGGGCCGATGCCACTGCGCCGTGTATGGCGCTTATTGTTTTCAATGACTTTTGACGAACTGAAGCTGGCTCCCGCCATCTTGAAGGCTGTGCACGAGCACGGTTACGACACCCCCACCCCCATCCAGGCGCAAGCCATCCCTGCGGTGCTCGAGGGCCATGACCTGCTCGGCGGCGCCCAGACCGGCACCGGCAAGACCGCCGCCTTCACGCTGCCGATGCTGCACAAGCTCACCATGAGCCGCAGCGCCACCAACAAGTTTGGCGGCACCGGCATCCGTGCCCTCGTGCTGACCCCCACCCGCGAACTCGCCGCGCAGGTCGAAGAGTCGGTGCGCACCTACGGCAAGTACCTGCAGCTCGACTCGACCGTGATCTTCGGCGGCGTCGGCATGAACCCGCAGATCAGCAAGCTCAAGAAGGGCGTCGACATCCTAGTGGCCACCCCCGGCCGCCTGCTCGACCTGCAGCAGCAGGGCATGCTCGACCTCGGCCAGGTCCAGATGCTGATCCTCGACGAAGCCGACCGCATGCTCGACATGGGCTTCATCCACGACGTGAAGAAGGTCCTGGCGCTGGTGCCCAAGGAAAAGCAGAGCCTGCTGTTCTCGGCCACCTTCAGCGACGAGATCCGCGACCTGGCCGCCACCCTGCTGCGCAACCCGCAGAGCATCCAGGTCACGCCGCGCAACACCACGGTGCAGCGCATCACCCAGGTGATCCACCCCGTGGGCCGCGGCAAGAAGAAGGCGCTGCTCGCGCACATCATCAACGAGAACAAGTGGAGCCAGGTGCTGGTCTTCACGCGCACCAAGTTCGGCGCCAACAGCGTGGCCGAATTCCTCACCAAGAACGGCATCGAGGCGATGGCGCTGCACGGCAACAAGAGCCAGAGCGCCCGCACCCAGGCGCTGGCCGGCTTCAAGAGCGGTGAACTCCGCGCGCTGGTGGCCACCGACATCGCCGCTCGCGGCATCGACATCGACGAGCTGCCGCACGTCGTGAACTACGAGATCCCCAACGTCAGCGAAGACTACGTGCACCGCATCGGCCGCACGGGCCGCGCCGGCTCCAGCGGCGAGGCCGTGAGCTTCGTGTGCCTGGACGAGGAAGGCTTCATGCAGGAGATCGAGCGCTTCACCAAGCAGACGATCCCCGTGCAGGTCATCGAGGGCTTCGGCCCCGAGGAAGGCGAGCGCGCCGAGCCCATCGCCATGGGCCGCCAGACCATCTGGGGCGGCGCCGGCCGTCCGCCGAGCCGCGAAGTCATGCAGGCGGCCGCCAAGGCCGCGCGCACCGAGATGCTCCAGCGCATCCGCGAGAACAAGGCCAGCCAGGGCGGCAGCAACGGCAATGGCGGCGGCCAGCGTCGTGGCGGCGGCCAGGGTGGCGGCAACGGCCAGGGCCGCAATGCCAATGGCGGCAGCCAGGGCCAAGGACAAGGCCAGGGCCCGCGCGGCCAGGGCGCACGCCCGCAGCAGCAGCCCCGCAGCCCGCAGGGACCGGCACGCGCCCCGCAGCATCACCATCACGCGCCGCACGAGGAGCGCCAGCCGCGCCACCACGGCAACAGCCACAGCCCCACGCAGGCCAACCAGGTTGCGCACCTGCGCGCCGAAGCGATCGGCGGCGGCGCCGGCCAGCCCGATCCGCTGCGCACAAGCGTCGACCACATGGGCGGCCGCGGACGCGGCGGCCGTTCGGGTGGCGGCGGCTACGGCGGCGGCAACCGTTCGGGCGGCGGTGGCCGTTCGGGCGGCGGCGGTGGCTACGGCGGCGGTGGCAATCGCTCCGGTGGCGGCGGCGGCCGTTCGTTCGGCCGCTGAGAAGGCGCCGCGAGCAGCACACCTGCTTGAAAACTGAAAAGGGCACCTCGGTGCCCCTTCTTTTTTTGCCCTCGGGCAGCAACCGCCCTCAGAGGGGTGGTGCCGTCTGCGCCCGGATGTTCCTGGCGATGCGGGTTGCAAGCGCGACTACCGCCGCGTCATAGCTCGCGGCAACCGCTTGCGGCTGGGCGACCAGCTCACCGAAGCTGCCCCATCGGTGGCCGGGGTCGGCCGGCACATTGACCGTTTTGTCTCCACTCGCATCGGCCCCGTAGTACAGGGTTTCGGAATAGACGGTGTCCCCGTCCTTCGAATCCATCAGGTAGGCGCTCACGTTGACCCGCGGGACATAGTCGGTGGAGAAGCGCGCCGAATACATGCCGACCTCGTTGAAGTACACGTGCAACACCGGCTCGGTGGTTGGCAGCCGGCTGTAATCGATGTTGTCCGGCGACGCCGCCGGACGCGTCACGCCTTCGAGCGCTTCTGCCTGGTAGCCCTGCGCATTCAGTTGCTGCACCAGCGCAGCCGTCAGTTTGGGGCCCATCCCGCGGCGCACTGCCTCCATGCGCTCGTTGAAATCGGCGCCCTTGATCCGGTCGGCCAGCGACTGCCACAGCACGCCCAGGGGGATGCCCTTGTTCTCGGTGTGCATCTTCTCGATGGGGGCGACGGGGATCACCATGACGCGAGTGATCTTGGGCAACGGCGGCGGCGTCCTGGGACCGGAGCCGCATGCGGCGAGGGCAGGCAGGGCTGCGCAAGTCATCACCTGCCCCAGGTTGCACAGAAAACCGCGCCGATGTGTGATGGACACGCCGCTCATTGCTCGACCGCCGTGATCTTCTTGACGCCTTCGGAAGGCGGCTTTGCCCCGGCCTCCCCGAGCTGCACCGCGTAGCCATAGTCGGTCAGGTAGGCATAGGTGCTGGTCCGGCCGAGCGAGTCGGGCTCCATATGGCACTGCAGGCGCTTGGCCTCGCCGCTCAGATCGGCATGAAGTTCGGCAGCCGCGCTGACCCCGACGATCTTGCAGACGGTCGTGTAGTCGTAGGTCGTTCCACCCATCATGCTGAACAGGCTCAGCTTCTTCGTGGCGTAACGCAACTCGGAGCCGACGGTCATGCGTTGCCAGTCCCCTGTCAGCGAGAGATCGGTCACGACCTGGCTGATCGTGGCGGGGCCGGGAAGAAAGTTGACGAAGGCACTCAAATCGGCCAAACCTGCGAACGAGGCGAATTGACCCCGCGTGCCGTCGGCCTCCCTGGTGCGGGTCCGGAAAAGGGAAGCTGTGGCGTCCGGCTCGATCTGGACCTCGCTGCGGGTTGGAGTCGTCTTGCCGTCCCTGGTCCATGTGCCTTCGAGCACGACGCGCTTCAGGCGCTTGGGCGCCGGGGGAAGGCCCGATCGCGAAACGGCGGCCGTCACCTCCGGGCTGAGTGCCGTCAGGCCTCGGGGATCGGGCATCGACTTGGCGCGAGGAGCGAAAACAGGTAGCGCCTGCGCCGCCGAAGTGCCGCCGCAGGCCGCCTTGAAGAGCGCCTGGTAGTCCGAGTTCGTATCGGTGCCGATAGCGTTCGACTTCGCCTTGGCGCCATCGATCCGCCCGTCCGTGACACGACCGCGCTCGTCGATGTCGAAGCCGCTCACCTGGGCATAGGACTTCGTTTGGCATTCGAGCCTGAAGCGCTCGCGCTTCTGGCCGAAGGGGGCCCGGTAAGGCAGGTCGAAGTCCATTCGCGAATAGTCGAACGCACCCCAGAAGAACAATGCGCCGTCCGATGTGTCGACGCTTGCGATGTCCATGAGCGTGAATGTCCCGTCCGGGCTGCGTTGCACTTCGCGCCAGTCGGGCCGCGCCGCTCGGCACGCACGCTCGACCTCGGGCAACGCTTTCAGGGCCTGCGCCTGGCGCTCCACCAATTCCTTGCGCACGCCAAAGCGCGGCCCGGTCACCGGATAGCTTCGGCCGGTGCGCAAGTCGGTGTAGAGCAACCACGCCTGCTCGGCATCGCACGAGACAGTGAAGTTGCGGGTCTCGGGCCCGTCTTCCAGCGCAAAGGAAACGTGATCGTCGATGCGCAGCAAGCTGTGTTCGACAAGTTTGCCGCCGAAGGACATCGATGGATTGCCCCTGGAAGCGCAGCCCGCAGCGAGCAACGCAGCCACGGCGCAAGCGGTGATATGGATCAACTTCATACATTCCGCCCCGGGGCGGCTCCCTCGTTTCATTGTTGTTTGTGCCGCCGGCCTCGGCCTCGAATGACATGGCGGGTGCACCTTGGCCGGGAATCGTAACCCGGGACACAATCGTCACCCCATGCAATACATCCCGCCCAACTACGCCACCCTCTTCGTAGCCACCTGCAACCTCCTCAACCTCGCGGCGCCCAACCGCGTGTACTACGAGAACCAGGATGCCTACACCGAGCGCGAGTACGAGCGGAAGATCGAGTGGACCGGCGAGCGCTTCCATGCGCTCAATGCCGACGTGCTGGCCGTGCAGGAGGTGTGGGACGAGTCGGCACTCAAGGCCTGCATCGCGCGCAGCGGGCTGCGCTACGACTTCGTCTCGGTGCCCGGCGCAGAGAACTCGCCGCCGCCCGGAAGCCCCGCGGGCACGCCCGCGAGGCCGGGCGCACAGGGCACGCCGCGCGTCGGCATCGCGACGCGGCTGAAGGTGGATGCGATCCGCTCCTTCGTCGACTTTCCGCCGGGCTTCGGTGTCGATGTGCCAGGGCTCGGTCCGCACACGCGCTTCGAGCGGCCTCCCCTGCTCGCCACGGTGTGCATGAAGCATGGCCAGCAGGTGCACGTGCTCACGGTGCACCTGAAGTCCAAGCGCCCCAAGTTCCTGCAGGATGCGCAAGGCAATGCTCTCGAGGACCGCGACGACCGCAAGGTAGGCGTGATGGCCTCGCTGCGTTCGCTGCTGATGCGCGGCGCCGAGGCCGCGGCCCTGCGCTGCATCGTGATCGACCTGCTGCAGGACACGAACGTGCCGCTCGTGGTGATGGGCGACTTCAACGACAACCCGCACAGCGTCACCACGCAGCTCGTGGCGGCCACCTCGGAGGTGGCCTACGACAAGGCCGCGCGCGACGTGGCGCTCTTCAACGCCTACGAGATGCAGGGCGAGGCGGCGCTGAAGAAGGACGTGGCCTACTCGCACATCCACCAGGGCTACCCGGAGGTGCTCGACCAGATCCTCGTGAGCGAGGAGTTCGTCGCCACCAGCCGGCACAGCCTGGGCGACGTGCGGCGCGTCGACTACTTCAACGACCACCTGCACGAAGGGCGCGACCGCTCGCGTTCGGACCACGGCTTCGTGCGCGCCCTGCTTCGGCTGCGCACGGCCTGATCTTCCTTCGCGGCAAGCGGCTTCTTCAACCCATGCGGCGGCCGGTCTGCCGGTCGAACAGGTGGACGTTCTCCGATTCGATGGCCAACCGCACGATGTCGTCGGGCCCGGCATCGACACGGCCGTGCACCGCGAGCACCAGCTTCGCCTCGCCGACCTGCACCAGCAGTTCGGTCTCGGCCCCGGTGGGCTCCACCACGACGACCCTGGCCTCCACGCCGTGCGAGCCGCCGCCCAGCGTCATGTCGCCGGGGCGGACGCCGTAGTGCACCGGCTGGCCGTCGGGAACCGCGGTGGCGGCCGGCACCGGCCAGCGCGCACCCTGCGCCTCGACCCAGCATTCGCCGCCCGAGCGCCGCACCGTGCCCTCGATGACGTTCATCGACGGCGAGCCGATGAACTGCGCGACGAACAGGTTGTCGGGCCGGTCGTAGAGCTCCAGCGGCGTGCCGATCTGCTCGACGATGCCGTCGTGCATCACGACGATGCGGTCGGCCATGGTCATGGCCTCGATCTGGTCGTGCGTCACGTAGACGGTGGTGGTCTTCAGCCGCTGGTGCAGCGCCTTGATCTCGGCGCGCATCGCCACGCGCAGCTTGGCATCGAGGTTCGACAGCGGCTCGTCGAAGAGGAAAACCTTCGGGTCGCGCACGATGGCGCGGCCCATGGCCACGCGCTGGCGCTGGCCGCCGGAGAGTTCGCGCGGATAGCGGCCGAGCAGCGCATCGAGGTTGAGGATCTTCGCGGCCTTGGCCACGCGCTCGTCGGTCACCGACTTCTCGGCATTGCGCAGGCGCAGGCTGAAGCCCATGTTCTCGCCCACCGTCATATGCGGATAGAGCGCATAGCTCTGGAACACCATGGCGATGTCGCGGTCCTTCGACTCGAGGTCGTTGACCACGCGCCCGTCGATCACGATCTCGCCGCCGCTGATGTCCTCCAGGCCCGCGAGCATGCGCAGCAGCGTCGACTTGCCGCAGCCCGACGGGCCGACCAGCACCACGAACTCACCGTCGGTGATGTCGAAGCCCAGCCCCTTGATGATCTGGACCTTGCCGAAGGATTTCTGGATATTGCGAAAGGATACGGATGCCATGGGATCTCTCTCTTCAGTGTGTCTTTGCACCTGGGGTGCTTCGCGGAACACCGCGGAACCGGCATTGCCGGGCCGCAGGTGCCGCCCCCCGAAAGGGAGTTGGCGAAGCGACACGAAGTGCGCGAAGCCTGGGGTCAGCTCTTTACCGCTCCGGCGGTGATCCCGCCGACCATGTAGCGTTTGAAGGCGTAGTAGATGGCCGCGGGCGGCAGCGCATAGATCAGGCCCGTGGCCATCAGCAGCTCCCACGGCGAATCGTCGGCCGACAGGAAGTTGCCCAGCGCCACCGCCAGCGTCACGCTCTTGTCGTTCGACAGCAGCAGGAAGGCATAGAGGTACTCGTTCCAGGCCAGCAGCAGCGAATACGTGCCCACGGCCACCAGCGACGGCACCATCAGCGGCAGGTACACGAGGCGGAACAGCTGCAGCGGCGAGGCGCCGTCCATGCGCGCGGCTTCGTCGAGCTCGTAGGGCAGCTTGTCTGAGGCCTGCTTCAGCACCCAGATGCAGTACGGCGAGGCGATGGTCACCATCGCCAGGATCAGCGCCCACTGGCTGTTGAGCAGGCCGTAGTTGCCCATGGTCTTGTACATGGGCACCGCGAGGAAGGCCGCCGGGATGAAGTAGGTGAACAGCGCCATGTTCATCACCGTGCGCCCGCCGCGCACGCGCAGGCGGCTGATGGCGAAGGCGGCGGTGGTCGCCACGAACAGCGTGAGCACGCCCACCGACAGCGCGATCAGCAGCGAGTTCCACAGCTGCAGCCAGAAGTGGTCGAGGTAGAAGTGCTTCTGGTGGAACACGATGCGGAAGTTGTCCAGCGTCGGGTTCTTGGGCCACAGGTGGCCCGAGGTCGCGGAGTCCTTCGACGAGATCGCGAACAGCACCATGTGGTAGACCGGGATCAGCGTCCACAGCAGCACGGGAATGCCGATGAGCAGCAGCCGGGCCTCGGTGAGCACGGCTTTCGGGGTCCAGCGCTTCATATCGCCCTCCGACGAGCCGCCTCCAGGAGGGCGGGAGCCCCCTCGGGAGGCAGTGAATACACGAAGTGATGAACGTGGGGGCTCATTTCGACAGCCTCTTCATCATGAAGTACACGAGTGGCAGGACCAATGGCATCGCCACCACGATGGAAGCCATCGACAGGTCGACCTGGTCGAGGCGCAGGTAGCGGATGCCCAGCGTGGCGAGCACGTGCGTCAAGTCGGCAGGCCCGCCGCCGGTCAGCAGGTAGACGCTGTTGAAGTCGCCCAGCGTCCAGATCATCGAGAGGATGAGCGAGGTGATGTAGAGCGTCTTGAGCGCGGGCCAGCTCACGAAGCGGAACTTCTGCCACGAGGAGGCGCCGTCGACCGAGGCCGCCTCGTACTGCTCGGTGGGAATGGCCAGGCGGCCCGCCACGAGGATGAGCGTCCAGAACGGCAGCGACTTCCAGATGTGCACGATCATCGCGAAGGCCAGTGCCAGCGAAGGGTCGTTGAGCCAGTTGGGGCCGTCGGCGCCGGTCAGGCGGAAGATGGTGCTGTTGATCACGCCCCACTCGGGGTTCAGCATGAAGCGGATCGACAGGATCGTGGGAATGGAGGGCATCGCCCACGGGAGGATGAAGATCGCCGAGACGATCTTGATCCACCAGCGCGAGGTCACGAAGAAGCCCGAGAGCACGAGTGCCACGAGCATCTTGAGGTTGATCGCCACGACCAGGAAGACGGCCGTGTTGATCACGGAGCGGAAGAAGATCGGGTCTTCGACCAGCTTCACGTAGCTTTGCGGCTGGCGGGCCAGCCAGAGGCCGTAGCCCACCGGGTACAGCACGAACACCACGAACACCAGCAGGTAGGGCACGACCATGACCGCGCCCCAGAACTGCCAGCGCGCATGCCGCGCTCCGGGATTGACGACAGGCGCCGGGGTGCTCGGCGCGGCGGCGGTGGTGGTGGCAGTTGCGCTGCTCATGGCGTGCTGCTGGTGGTGAAAGTGCCGGGGGGTGCCTCTGCGCGGCTTACTGCCCCGCCACCGTCTTGATGCGGGCGATCATCTCGTCCACGGCCTTGTCCACGGGCACCTTGTCGGTGACGATGCGGTTCATGGCCTTGGCCCAGACGTTCTCGTTGTTGAGCACGGTGAACTTGTAGTTCTTCGTGAATTCGAAGGTCACGGTTCCGGCGGCGTACTGGTTGTAGACCGACAGGCGGTGGGGATCGGCCTTCCAGAAGTCACGCTGCTGCGCGGCCTTGGTCACGGGGAACCAGCGGCCCAGCGAACCCTCGACGTAGGGCGTGAGGTTCTCTTCCTGCATCAGGAACGACACGAACTCCTTGGCGCGGGCCTTGTTCTTCGCGTCCTTGAAGATCACGCCGGTCTTCACCGCCGTGCGGTAGACCATCTTGCTGCCGTCGGGCTTGTTGGGGAAGCCGGCCGTGCGGATGCGCTCGGTGTAGTTCTTGC
The DNA here is from genome assembly GCF_014195185.1 of Variovorax atrisoli. Taxonomy (NCBI): domain Bacteria; kingdom Pseudomonadati; phylum Pseudomonadota; class Betaproteobacteria; order Burkholderiales; family Comamonadaceae; genus Variovorax; species Variovorax atrisoli. Next base: position 319,299 of record NZ_JACIBG010000003.1, read on the forward strand.
GCGCTTCCTCGCGCTGCTCGGGCGTGAGCGAGGCGTTGTTCGAGTCGTCGAGCCACTTGGCGGCGATGGAGATCGTCGCGTTGTGCGTCATCACGGTCGTCTTGTTGTGGAAGGCGACGTTGTTGTCCGGGTCCTTCCAGCTGGTGGAGGAAGGCGGCGTGCAGCCCTTGGTGTAGGGCGTGGTGTAGTCGGTCATCGCGCCGATCAGGCCGGTGCGCACCTTCGGGTCGTCGACCAGCAGCTTGCCGTTGTCGTCCACCAGCTTGACGTTGTAGGCGTCCATGAAGGTCAGGAACGAATAGAACGCGTCGCTCGAATCCACGCCCATCGGCATGCCGATGCCGAAGTTGCGCTTGCCGCTCTTCTGCCGGCTGGCGGGCTGCACCTTCTCGCACCAGAACGCCCAGTAGTCCTTCCACGCGGTGGGAATGTCGGACTCCTTGAAGCCGGCCTCGGTCAGCATGTCGAGCCAGTACTCGATGTGCATCGTCTGCTGCTTGATCGGGAAGGCGTAGTACGCCTTGCCCTTGGTCTGGTCGTTGTAGAGGTAGGTGGTCTCCAGCGTGTTGGGCGCGAAGCGGTCCTTCATCGGCGTGAGCACGCTGCTGATGTCTTCCAGCTTGCCGTCGTAGGCCCACTTGCCGGTGACCTGGAAGTCGTACACGTCGGCGTACGCCACATCGGGCGGGCTGCCCGAGTCGAGCGCGGACACGGTCTTGGGGATCATGTCCTGGATCGGGTACTGCGAGAGTTCGATCTTGACGTTCTTGTTCTTCTCCTCGAACTTCTTGATGGCGGCGTACAGCGCGTCGTCCTCCGCCTTGTAGAAGCCCTTGACCCACCAGACGGTGAGTTTTTCCTGCGCGGCGACGTGGCCTGCCGACAGCAGGCCCATCGCGACCAGCGTCGGCGCGATCAGCGACTTGACGAGTTTCATGGACGTTGTCTCCTTCTCTTCTGGGTGGAATTGGCTCGTCGTGCGAGCGTGGGGTGAAAGAACCGGACGTGAAACGCGAAGGCCGCCGGTGCGGCTAGCTGGCCCTGAGCCTGGGCGGCGGCCTGCTCAGGCGCGGCAGGCGGCGGCGCGAGCCCAGCACGTCCTCGATGTCCTGGCGTGCGCCGTCGATGAGCCGGATGATCGCGCGCTCGGATCTGTCCGGGTCGTGCGCGATCACGGCGTCGAGCACCTCGCGGTGCAGCGGCAGCGAGAGCGCGGGGCCATCGGGCTTGGTGGTCGATATCTCGAAGCTGGTGCGCAGCAGCGCGTTGAGCACCTTGCTCATCTGCGCGAGCATGCGGTTGCGCGCCGCGGCCAGCAGGCCGTTGTGGAAACGCAGGTCGAAGGTGACGTAGTCGCCGCCGTTCTCGACGGCCTCCTTCATGCCCGCGAAGGCGCGCTCGATCTCGCCGATGTCCTCTTCGGTGGCGCGCTCTGCGGCGAGGCGCACGGCCGCGGGCTCCACCACGCGGCGCAGGTCCTGCAGGTCGCGAAGGAATTCGGGCGTGAGGCCGGCGCGCGCCTGCCAGGTGATGACGTCGGGGTCGAACCAGTTCCACTTGTCCTTGGGCAGCACGCGCGTGCCGACCTTGGGGCCCGTCACTATCAGGCCCTTGGCGACCAGCGACTTGATGGCCTCGCGCACCACGGTGCGGCTCACGCCGAGTTCCTCGCCGAGCACGGGCTCGGAAGGGATCGACGCGCCGATCGCATAGCGGCCCGACACCACGGCTTCACCGAGGAGTTCGAGCGTGCGACCGTGGATGTTCTTGATCATGCGTGATGTGAAAACTGGTATCGCGTCGCTCGAAAACACTAAGGGTCCGGCGCGTTGTGCGGGCTTATCATATGATGATTGAAACGCCCCACCGGCAGGACAAACCCTGACGATCGGGCCCAGGTTTCGACAACAAAGAGAGACATCCGATGAGCACCGCCCCAAGGAAGAAACCCGAAGAACTCCGCAGCCAGCAATGGTTCGGCCGCAACGACCGCGACGGCTTCATCTACCGCAGCTGGATGAAGGGCAAGGGTGTGCCGCACGACCAGTTCGACGGCCGCCCGGTCATCGGCATCTGCAACACCTTCAGCGAACTCACGCCCTGCAACTCGCACTTCCGCACGCTCGCCGAGCAGGTGAAGATCGGCGTGTACGAGGCAGGCGGCTTCCCGCTCGAGTTCCCGGTGATGTCGCTCGGCGAGACGCTGCTGCGGCCCACCGCGATGCTGTATCGCAACCTCGCGAGCATGGACGTGGAGGAAAGCATCCGCGGCAATCCGCTCGACGGCGTGGTGCTGCTCATGGGCTGCGACAAGACCACGCCCGCGCTCATGATGGGCGCCGCCAGCGTCGACCTGCCGACCATCGGCGTGTCGGGCGGCCCGATGCTCTCTGGCAAGTGGCGCGGCCAGGAGCTGGGCTCCGGCACCGGCGTGTGGCAGATGAGCGAGCAGGTGCGCGCCGGCACGCTCAAGCTGCAGGATTTCTTCGAGGCCGAGAGCTGCATGCACCGCAGCCACGGCCACTGCATGACGATGGGCACCGCGAGCACCATGGCGAGCATGGTCGAGTCGCTGGGCATCGGCCTGCCGGGCAACGCGGCCTACCCTGCCGTTGACGGCCGCCGCAACGTGCTCGCGCGGCAGGCGGGGCGGCGCATCGTCGGCATGGTCCATGAAGACATGAACATGTCGAAGATCCTCACGCGCCAGGCCATCGAGAACGCGATCAAGGTCAACGCGGCCATCGGCGGCTCGACCAACTTCGTGATCCACCTCCTGGCCATCGCGGGACGCATGGGCGTCGAACTCACGCTCGAGGATTTCGACCGCCTCGCCTCCGAGCTGCCCTGCCTCGTGAACCTGCAGCCCTCGGGCCAGTTCCTGATGGAAGACTTCTGCTACGCGGGCGGCCTGCCGGTGGTCATCAAGGAGATCGCCCAGCACCTGCACAAGGACGTCCTCACCGTCACCGGCCAGAGCATCTGGGAGAACGTGAAGGATGCGGAGAACTTCAACCCGCAGGTCATCCGCCCCCTGGCCGAACCCTTCAAGGACAAGGCCGGCATCTGCGTGCTGCGCGGCAACCTCGCGCCCAACGGCGCCATCATCAAGCCCAGCGCGGCCACTCCGGAACTGCTGGTGCACAAGGGCCGCGCGGTGGTGTTCGAGAGCGCCGACGACCTGCACAGGCGCATCGACGACGAGAACCTCGACATCGACGAGAACTGCATCATGGTGCTGAAGAACTGCGGACCCAAGGGCTACCCCGGCATGGCCGAGGCGGGCAACATGCCGCTGCCGCCCAAGGTGCTGCGCAAGGGCATCACCGACATGGTCCGCATCAGCGACGCGCGCATGAGCGGCACCGCCTACGGCACCGTGGTGCTGCACACCGCGCCCGAGGCGGCCGCGGGCGGCCCGCTGGCGCTGGTGCAGGACGGCGACATCGTCGAGCTCGACGTGCCCAACCGCAGGCTGCACCTGCACGTGAGCGACGAAGAACTCGCCAGGCGCCGTGCCAGCTGGGTCGCGCCCAAGGCGCCGCTCGAATCAGGCTACTGGAAGCTGTATGTCGATACGGTGCTGCAGGCCGACCAGGGCGCCGACCTGGCCTTCCTGCGCGGTCGCCGCGGCGCCTTCGTGCCGCGCGACAATCACTAGATGACAAGACTGGTAGCGATCGACTGGGGCACGAGTTCACTGCGCGGTGCGCTGCTGGACGCCGACGGCAAGGTGCTCGAGGAGCGCAGCGATGCGCGCGGCATTCTCACCGTGCCCGAAGGCGGCTTTCCCGCCGTCTTCGAGAAGTTGTTCGGCGACTGGATGCGCCTCGAAGGCGCGCGCTGCCTGATCTCCGGCATGGCCGGCAGCAAGCAGGGCTGGGTGGAGGCGCCCTACTGCGCCTGCCCCGCCGGCCGAGTGGAAGTGGGCCGCACGATCATCGACATCGACGCCTTCCCGGGTGCGCGCATCGCGCTGGTGCCCGGCCTGAGCGACGAGCATGCGGGCGTGCCCGACGTGATGCGCGGCGAAGAGGTGCAGATCTTCGGCGCGATGGAGCTCACCGGCCTGAGCGAAGGCCTCTTCGTGCTGCCCGGCACGCACAACAAGTGGGCCACGGTGAAGAAGGGCCGCGTCGCGGGCTTTCGCACCTACATGACGGGCGAGTTCTACGCGCTGCTGAGCCAGCACTCCATACTGGCGCGCACGCTCGACGCCTCGGCGCCGCTCGACGAGGCGGCCTTCCTCGAAGGCGTGACCCGCTCCGAGAACGGACACGGCCTGCTGCACAACGCCTTCGGCGCGCGCACGCTGGCGCTTTTCGAACGCATGCCGAAGCAGGAGCTGTCGAGCTACCTCTCGGGCCTGCTGATCGGCGAGGAGCTGCGCACGCAGGCACTGCAGGCATCGGGCGAGGTGATCCTGATCGGCTCGTCCAACCTCACCGAACGCTACACGCTGGCCCTTCGCGCCACCGGCGTCGCCACGCGCACGCTGGGCTCCGAGGCCACCTGGGCCGGGCTCCACGCCCTGTCCGGCTTTCTGGATTCCGACAGGACTGCGGCATGACCTCTTCCACCACCCCTATCGACAAATTCAACGCCGCGATGCGCGAGCTGCCGCTGGTGGCCATCCTGCGCGGCCTGACGCCCGCCGAGGCAGCCGACGTGGGCGACGCCATCGTCGAGCCCGGCTTCCGCCTGCTCGAAGTGCCGCTGAATTCTCCGCAGCCGCTCGAAAGCATCGCGCTGATGCGCAAGCGCTTCCCGCAAGCGCTAGTAGGCGCTGGCACGGTGCTCGGCGCCCGGCAGGTGCGCGAGGTGCATGAGGCGGGCGGCGAACTGATCGTCTCGCCCAACTTCGATGCCGAAGTCATCGCCGAGGCGGTGCGCCTTGGCATGGTGTGCCTGCCCGGCGTGATGACGCCGACCGAGGCCTTCGGCGCGCTCGCGGCCGGTGCCACGGGGCTCAAGCTGTTCCCGGCCGAGCTGGCCTCGCCCGCGGTGGTGAAAGCCCTGCTGGCCGTGCTGCCCGCCGGCACGCCGGTGATGCCAGTGGGCGGCATCGCTCCCACCAACATGGCCGAATGGCGCGCGGCCGGTGCCGCCGGCTTCGGCATCGGTTCCTCGCTCTACAAGCCCGGCAAGCAGGCCGCGGCGGTGCGCGAGGACGCCCGGAAATTCGTCGCGGCCTGGCAAGGCCTCACGCTCGCCTGACCCCAAGAAGAAACAGGAGACCCCCACCGATGTCCGCCGATGCCCTCTACGCCAGCCCCGCCGTCCGGAAGCTGCGCGAAGACCTCGCCCTCGCCCTGCGCGCCGCCGACCATCACGGACTGTCGGAAGGCGTCTGCAACCATTTCAGCGTGATGCTGCCGGGCGCGCAGGACCGCTACCTCATCAACCCCCGCGGCCTGCACTGGAGCGAGATCGGCCCCGACGACATCGTGCTGATCGACGTTCACGGCGAGGTGCTGGCAGGCCGCCACCGCGTGGAGCCCACCGCCCTCTTCATCCACGGCGCGGTGCACCGGCTCACCGGCCATGCGGTGGTGCTGCACTGCCACATGCCGTACGCCACGGCGCTCACGATCACGGTCGACCGCGCGCTCGACCCGACCGCGAGCCAGAACGCGATGCGCTACATGAACCGCATCGCCATCGACGCCGAATACAACGGCCTCGCGCTCGACGACGCCGAGGGTGAGCGCATCGCGCGCGCCATGGCGGGCAAGGACGTGGCCTTCCTCGCGAACCACGGCGTGATCGTGGCCGGCGGCACCATCGCCCATGCCTACGACGACCTCTACTACCTGGAGCGCGCCTGCCTGCACCAGGTGATCGCGCAGTCGACCGGTCGCCCGCTGGCGCCGGTGGACCCGAAGCTGGCCGCCCACGTGGCGGCGCAGATCCAGGGCGAACGCGAGCAGTCCGACCTGTTCTTCGAGGCACTGCGCCGACTCCTGCCCGCACCGCGCGGCTGAGCCTTCGGCCGATAGAGCCGACGGCCTACCCCGCGGACGGGCTCCGCGGGGCAGACTCCCTTCACAATTGTGTCTCGCCCGTGCCGCGCTCTGCGCGCACCGGCTTACAGCTCTTCATCCGATTTCGCTCAAGCCTTACAGCAACTTAACAAAAGGCCGCGAGGATGAAGGCTCCAATTCACAACCGGGGGATCAGATGAAAAAGCTCACTTTCGCATTCGGCGCCGCGGCCCTGCTCTCGCTGGCCGCCATCAGCGCACCCGCCCAGGCACAGACGGGCGGCTCGTTCATCCAGGCACAGGTGTACGTCGTTCCGCCGCCGCCACCGCCGCGCCGCTACTACGCGCCGCCGCCTCCGCCGCGCCATTACTACGGCCCCGGCTACCGCCATGGCCATCACTACGACCGCCGCTGGGACGACCGCCGCCGCTATGGCCGCAGGGACAACGACGGCGACGGTGTGCCCAACCGCTACGACCGCCGTCCCAACAACCCCTACCGCTACTGAGCGGCATGAATGAAGGCCCGGGCCTCGCGCCCGGGTCTTCTGCTCAGGCCGCCTGGGGCACGCTGGCGTAGGGCGGTGTCGGGCTCGACAGTCCCTGCTTGAGCTGCCGCGAAGTCTCGTCGGCAAGCACCTCGGCCTTGCCTGCTTCCAGGCCGGCCAATGCCTGGCGGGCGACCTCGTCGGGCGATGCCTTCGGGATGCCCTGCACGTGCGAGGCCATGTCAGTGTCCATGTAGCCCACGTGCAGGCTCGTGACCTGCGTGCCCTGCCTGGCCAGTTCGTTGCGCAGCCCGTTGCTCAGCGACCATGCGGCCGACTTGGTCGCGCTGTAGGTCGCCACGCTCGGGAAGGTGGTCCAGGCCAGCGCCGACAGCACGTTGATCACGCCGCCGTCGCCGTTGGCCGCGAGCACGGGCGCGAAGGCCTGCGTGAGCGCCCAGGGGCCGAAAAAATTGGTTTCGAACTCGGCGCGCGCCGCGGCCACCGCATCGGGCGAACCCAGGAAGCTGGAGCCGCGCGAGATGCCCGCGTTGTTGACCAGCACCGTCACGTCGCCGCAGGCGCGTACGACCGCCTCGATCTGCGCGGGCTGCGTCACGTCGAGCGCGACCGGCGTCACACCGGGCAGGTCGACGCTCTTCGGGTCGCGCGCAGCGCCGTAGACCTTGCGCGCACCCGCGGCGAGCGCAGCCTTCGCGAAGGCGAGACCGAGGCCGCGATTGGCGCCGGTGATGAAGACCACGGAGTCCTTGATTTTCATGACGAGTCTTTCGTTGGTAGGTGGATGAGTCGATGGATTTCAGGCCTGAGCCATGCGCCGCAGCAGTCCGGTGGTGGTGCGCGGCCAGCCCACGCGGCCGAACCACGCACCGCCCGCGATGGCCGATGCGGTCACGATGCCGTACACCGCCAGCGCCACGCCCTGCGCCGCGAACACGCCGGTGAGACCGGCGCCCCAGTTCAGCGCCAGCCAGCCGCCGCTGGCCGCCACCGCCAGGCGCGCGATGTTGCCGAGCATCGGCCACAGCAGCCTGCCCGCGCCCTGCGAGGCGAAGTACAGGACCAGCCCGACGCCGAAGAGGCCGTACATCGGCCCGACCACGCGCAGGTAGTGCGAACCGGTCTCCAGCATCGCCGGGTCGTTGCCGAACAGCAGCAGCCACGGGCGCGGGAACAACGCCGCCGCGAGGCCGATCGTCTCGGTGAGCGTGAAGGCCAGGGCCGCGCCGGCCCAGGTGGCGCGCAACGCCCGCTCGCGCAGCCCCGCGCCCATGCAGGTGCCGACCATCGCCACCAGCGGCGCGCCCAGGCCGAAGACCAGCGGCACCAGCAGGTATTCGAGCCGCGAGGCCGTGCCGTAGCCCGCCAGCGCGCCCGAGCCGAAATGGCCGGTCAGCGCGGTGGCGATGCCGATGGAGAGATTGGTCGCCACCGTCGACACCGCGCCCACCAGGCCGATGCGCAGGATGTCGCGGAACAGCGGCCAGCGCAGCTTCAGCGCGTCGAGCGTGGGCTTGAGCAGGCTTCGCGGCGAGCGCAGGTAGGCGATGAGCGCGATGGAGCCCAGCAGGTAGTACAGCAGCAGCGCGATCGCGCCGCCCGCGATGCCCATGCCCGGCAGCGGCCCGATGCCGAAGATCAGCAGCGGCGATGCCGGGATGAGGAATACCACGCCCACCACCGTCACGTTGGCCGGCACCGACATGTTGCCGGTGCCGCGGATGATGGCGCCGAGCGAATTGAAGAGCCACACCAGCGTCGCGCCCGCGAACACCCAGTTGGAGTACGTGAGCGCGGCTTCCAGCGCGGCCCCGGTGCCGCCCATCACCCCGTAGAGCCAGCGCCCGCCCAAGAGCAGCGCCAGCGTGAAGCACAGGCCGAAGCCCAGCGCGATGACGATGGCATGCCACACCAGCGCGTTCGCATCGTCGCGGCGGCGCGCGCCGAGCGCGCGGGCGATGGACGAGGCGATGCCGCCGCCCATGGCGCCGCTGGAGGTCATCTGCATCAGCATCACGATGGGAAACACCAGCGCCATGCCGGCGAGCGCGTCGGTGCCTAGCTTGCCGACGAAGTAGGTCTCGATGAGGCCGACGCAGGCCTGGGCCACCATCACCAGCACGTTGGGCGCGGCCAGGCGCAGCAGCGTGGGGACGATGGGCGCCTCGAGCAGGCGGCGCGTGCGTGGATCGAGTTCGGTGGAGGCTTGGGGTGCAGTCATGGCTGGAGCCCTCCCGGTTCAGGCGCGGGCAGCGGCCGGCGTGGCCGGCGATCCGGACTTGGCCGCGGGGCGGCGGATGGTCATCACGATCAGCGCCGCCACCAGGCAGGCCGCGCCGGCGGTGTAGAGCGCCGGGGTGTAGGTCAGCAGCAGCGTGCGTGCGAAGCCGGCGCCGTAGGCGGCCGTGGCGGCGCCCAGCTGGTGCGCGGCGAAGACCCAGCCGAACACCAGGCCGACCTTGGCGGGGCCGAAGGCGGCGCCCGCGAGCTTGACGGTCGGCGGCACGGTGGCGATCCAGTCGAGGCCGTAGAACATCGCGAAGATGCCCAGGCCGTAGATGGTGAATTCGGAGTGCGGCAGCCAGAAGAGCGACAGCCCGCGCAGGCCGTAGTACCAGAACAGCAGCTTGCGGTTGTCGTAGCGGTCGGAGAGCCAGCCCGAGAGGATGGTGCCGACGAAGTCGAAGGCGCCCATCATCGCGAGCACCGAGGCGGCAGGCACGGCGCCCATGCCGTAGTCGCCGCACAGCGAGATGAAGTGCGTCTGCACCAGCCCGTTGGTGCTCAGGCCGCAGATGAAGAAGGTGCCTGCCAGGACCCAGAAGGTGCGGTTGGTCGACACCTCCTTCAGCACGCGGAAGGGCGTGGCGAAATTCATCGCAGGCGCGGCCGCAGTGGGCGCCGCCGGCTGCGTGCCCGGCTTCTCACCGTAGGGCAGCAGGCCCACGTCGGATGGCCGGTTGCGCATCAGCAGCAGCGCCAGCAGGCCGATGAGGATGGTGCCGACCACGATCGGCGCGACGGCCGAGCGCCAGCCCCAGTGCTCGATCATCCAGGCCGCCAGCGGCAGGAAGGCCAGCTGCCCCGTCGCCGAACTGGCCGTGAGCATGCCCACCACCAGCCCGCGCCGCGCGACGAACCAGCGATTGGCCACCACCGCGCCGAGCACCAGCGCCGTCATGCCGGTGCCCAGGCCCAGCATCAGGCTCCAGAGCACGAAGAGCTGCCACAGCTGCGAGGCCATGGTGACAAGCGCCATGCCCAGCCCGACCAGCGCGAGGCCGGTGCAGACCACCGCGCGCAGGCCATAGCGCTCCATCAGCACCGCGGCGAAGGGCCCCATGAGGCCGAAGAGCGCGAAGCGAAGCGCGAGCGAGGAAGAGATCTGCTCGGTGCTCCAGCCGAACTCCTTGCCCAGCGGCTGCAGCATCGCGCCAGGCAGGCCCAGCGCGGCCGACATGGTCAGCATGGTGAGGAAGGTGATGGCGGCGACGATCCAGCCGTAGTGGATGCCGCGGCGCTGCAGCCATGCGGAAACGGGTGTGGCGAACATGGGGCCTCTGCTGTTGGAATTGATTGGGAGGAAGGAAAAGCCGGGAAAAAAGGCGAAAGGGGTCCCTCGCGCGCCCGGGCGCACGATCAGCGGGTTGGTCGTGGGTGAAGAAGAAGTTGAGGGGTCAGTCGTCGCTGGCGGGCTCTTCATCGCCGCCCAGCAGTTCCATGGCCTCGTCGATCAGCAGGTGCAGCGCGAGCACACGCTCGACGCCCAGCAGCGCGTTCAGTTTCTGTTGCGCGGTCTTCCAGTGCGCCAGGGCCTCGCGCCGCTTGGCCTCGCCTTCCTCGGTGAGCTGCACCAGGCGGCTGCGCGCGTCGGCGCCGGCGCTCTGCGCGATCCAGCCTGCGGCGATCAGCGGCTGCAGGTTGCGGCTCAGGGTGGAGGCGGTCATCTTGAGTTCGGCCGCCAGGTCTACCGGACGGGAGGGACCGAGCCGCGCAAGATGCGACAGCAGCGAGTACTGCGTGGTCTTGAGGCCGCTTTGCGATACCTCGGCGTCATAGTGCTGCGAGAGGCGTCGCGAAAGCTGTCGCACCTTGAAGCTGGTGCAGCCGCGTGGCTTGGCGGGAGTGTCCATGGGCTATTATTGTATGTGCAACTATTGCATATGCAATCACCATCCCGGAACAATGCCCCCAGAAGGAACACAGGCATGACACAAGCCACCAGCCAGCTCGACGCATGGATCGCCGAGGAACAGAAGATCATCAGCCGCCTGGAAGGGGGTCCGGGCCCGGGCCTCGCCCGCCCCGACCAGATCGCCGGCAAGACCGGCCTGGAGATCATGCAGGCGATGCTCGACGGAGAAACTCCCTACGCCGCCATCGCCAAGACGCTGGACTTCACGATCCTCGAAGTGCGCGCGGGCGTTGCCATCTTCCAGGGCACGCCGCTGCCGCAGCACCTGAACCCGCTGGGCACCATCCACGGCGGCTGGGTCGCCACGCTGCTCGACTCCGCCCTGGGCTGCTCGGTGCACACGATGATGCCGCCCGGGCGCGCCTACACCACCGCAGAACTGGGCGTGAACTACGTGAAGGGCCTCACGCCCAAGGTGCAGCGGGTGCGCGCCGAAGGCAAGGTGATCCACTGCGGCAAGCAGCTGGCCACCGCCGAGGCCCGCCTCTACGGCCCCGACGGCACGTTGTACGCGCACGCGACGACCACCTGCTTGGTCTTCGAGGTGCCGCCGGCGCGTTGAACCAGGATTCAAGCGGGCTGAGGAGGGCCGCTTCGGGCTCGTCGATCCACAGTAGGCCTTCAACCTGTAAGTCCAAAGGCGTCGCGATCCAGGCGGCCAGTGATAATTATTCTCATCCGGCCCTCGCAACACGCGATGCCGGCGGCCCACCATCCGCCGCCGGCGCCGGAGCTTTCTAGAACACCCGCTCCTGGAGGATCCTCATGACCGAACAACGCCCGCGCGTCCGAGGCCGCGCCGCGCGCGCACTGCTTGGCGCAGGCGCAGCCTGGCTGGCCGCAACCGCCCTGCCCGCCCAGGCCGCCGAAGAACTCACGCTCTACACGACGCGCGAGCCGGCGCTGATCCAGCCGCTCATCGCCGCATTCAGCGCGCAGAGCAACATCAAGGTCAATACCGTCTTCGTGAAGGACGGCCTGCTCGAGCGCGTCAAGGCCGAAGGCGCTCGCTCGCCCGCCGACGTGCTGATGACGGTGGACATCGGCAACCTGATGGACCTGGTCGACGGCGGCGTGACGCAGCCCGTGAAGTCGGCAGCGCTCGAGTCGGCCATTCCGGCCAACCTGCGTGGTGCCGACGGCCAGTGGTTCTCGCTCTCGATGCGCGCGCGCGTGCTCTACGCCGACAAGAGCCTGCCGCTCACCAGCTTCCGCTACGAAGACCTGGCCAACCCCAAATACAAGGGCAAGGTCTGCATCCGCGCAGGCCAGCATCCCTACAACACCGCGCTGGTGGCCGCGCTGATCGCGCACGACGGCGAAGCCAAGGCCGAGCAGTGGCTGCGCGGCGTGAAGGCCAACCTCGCGCGCAAGGCCACCGGCGGCGACCGCGACGTGGCGCGCGACATCCTGGGCGGCATCTGCGACGTGGGCCTGGCCAACTCGTACTACGTCGGCCAGATGAAGAGCGCCAAGGAAGGCACCGACGCGCGCAAGTGGGGCGACGCCATCAAGGTGGTGCGCCCGACCTTCGCCAATGCCAAGAGCGGCGGCACGCACGTCAACATCAGCGGCGCGGCCGTGGCGAAGAACGCGCCGCAGCGCGCCAACGCGGTCAAGCTGCTCGAGTTCCTGGTGTCGGAGCCGGCCCAGGCCCTGTACGCGCAGGCCAACTACGAGTACCCGGTGCGCAAGGGCGTGGCTCTCGACCCGATCATCGGCCAGACCATCGGCGAGCTGAAGGTCGACCCGCTGCCGCTGACCGAGATCGCCAAGTACCGCAAGCAGGCCAGCGCCCTGGTCGACAAGGTCGGCTTCGACCAGTAGGCGTGGTTCGCCCCCATGGCTGCAGCGCACTGAGCGTCGCCTGCGCCATCCCCCGTCCGGGGGCAGCACCGGTGGGCCGGCAAAGCCGGTTCCACGGTGTTCCTCGCAAGAACCAGAGCGCGCGCACAGGCATCTTTTGCTTCGCATGAACATAGGCGGTCGGTACGCGGGCCTGCAAGCCGCAGGCCCGGCCTGGCGCTGCGCGTCTTTCCTGATCGCCATCGGCGTGCTCGCGCCGGTGCTCACGCTGGCGTGGCTGGCCTTCGGCTCGGGCCTGGGCCACTGGGGGCCGCTGTTCGCCAACGTGCTGCCGCAGGCCACGCTCAATACCGCCGTGCTGCTCGCGGGCGTCGGCACGCTGGTGCTGGTGATCGGCACAGGCTGCGCATGGCTGGTGACGGCGCACGACTTCCCCGGGCGCGGCATGCTGAACTGGGCCCTGCTGCTTCCGCTGGCGATGCCGACCTACATCGTCGCCTTCGCGTACCTCGACCTGCTTCATCCTATCGGCCCGGTGCAGGGTGCGATCCGCTGGATGCTGGGCTTCGACAGCCCGCGGCAGTTCCGCCTGCCGGACCTGCGCTCGATGCCCGGCGCGATCTTCGTGCTCGGCTTCGTGCTCTATCCGTACGTCTACATGACGGCGCGCGCGATGTTCATGACGCAGCCCGCGCACCTCATGGAGGCCGCGCGCATGCTTGGCGAAAGCCGGCGCGGCGCCTTCTTCCGCGTGGCGCTGCCGCTGGCGCGGCCTGCGCTGGCCGTAGGCCTGAGCCTTGCGCTGCTGGAGACGCTCAACGACATCGGCGCTTCCGAATTCCTCGGCGTGAACACGCTGACGGTCGCGGTCTACACGACATGGATCACGCGCTCCGACCTCGCGGGCGCCGCGCAGATCGCCTGCGCGATGCTGTTCGTGGTGATCGCGCTCGTCTGGCTGGAGCGCAACGGCCGGCGGCACCAGCGCTTCGGCTCGTCGCAACGCATGCGCGCGGTGCAGGCGCGGCGGCTGCATGGCGCGGCTGCATGGGCCGCAACGGCCGCCGCATCGCTGCCGGTGCTGATCGGCTTCGTGGCACCCGCTGCGTACCTCGTCTGGGAAAGCGCCAAGCGTCTGCGCCAGGGCGGCGGCATCTCGCAGGGGCTGGTCGCGAGCCTGGGCAACACGCTGGCGCTGGCCGCGGGAGTCACGGCGGTCGCGGTGGCGGCCGGCCTGGTCGTCGCCTGGGCAGCGCGCAGCCAGGGCTCGGGGCCCGCGCGCGGCCGCTGGCAGGCGCGCGCGGCAACGCTGGGCTACGCGGTGCCGGGCACGGTGATGGCCATCGGCCTGCTCACGCCGGCGCTGGCCTTCGATTCGGCGCTGGCCACGGCCTTCGGCTGGCAGGGCCTGCCGCTCATGAGCTGCGGCGTGGTGCTGGTCGTGGCCTGCGCGATCCGCTTTCTCGCCATGCCGGTCGGCGGCATCGAGGCCGGCCTCTCTCGCATTCCGCCCGCCATCGAACAGGCCTCGCGCCTGCTCGGCGAGACCACCGCCGGCACGCTGCGCCGCGTGCACCTGCCGCTGCTTCGCCCCGCCCTGGCCTCCGCGGCGCTGCTGGTCTTCGTCGATGCGATGAAGGAGCTGCCGGCCACGCTGCTGCTGCGGCCCGCCAACTTCGACACCCTGGCCACCTGGCTCTATGCCGAGGCCGCGCGCGGCACCTACGAGGAAGGCGCGGTCGCTGCGCTCGCCATCGTGCTCGCAGGCCTGCTGCCCGTGGTGCTGCTCGCGCGCAACCAGCTGGGCACGCCTTCGGCGACCATGGCTGCAGAGAAGACACTGAAATGAGCTCCCCACTCCACCTCGACGCGATCAGGCTGGCCTACGACACGCCGCGCGGCCCGCACACGGTCGTCGACGGCTTCTCGCTGGCGCTGGACGCGGGCGACATCGCCTGCCTCTTCGGCCCTTCCGGATGCGGCAAGACGACGGTGCTGCGCGCCATCGCGGGCTTCGAGCCGCTGCGCGCGGGCACGATCCGCCTCGGTGACGTGCTGCTGTCGTCCGTGCAAACGCACCTGCCGCCCGAGCAGCGGCGCGTGGGCATGATGTTCCAGGAATACGCGCTGTTCCCTCACCTCTCGGCCGCGCGGAACGTGGCCTTCGGGCTGCGCCGGCTGGGTCGCGCGCAGCAGCAGTCGCGCGTGGCCGAGATGCTCGCGCTGGTCGGCCTTGCGGATGCCGGCGAGCGCTATCCGCACGAGCTCTCCGGCGGCCAGCAGCAGCGCATCGCACTGGCCCGTGCGCTCGCGCCATCGCCCGCCCTGCTGCTGCTCGACGAGCCCTTCTCCAACCTCGACGGCGGCACGCGCGAGCGGCTGACCGTGGAAGTGCGCGGCATCCTGAAGCGGGCGGGGCAGACGGCCATCCTGGTGACGCACAACGAGGCCGAGGCCCACGCGATGGCGGACCGCATCGGCGTGATGCACGGCGGTCGCATCACGCACTGGATCGACACGGCAACCGCGCCCCCCTGACACACCCCTAGCACAGCCGCCCGTTTTTCGAATGGGCTTTCCGGGAAAAGGTTGTTCGGGATCGCAAGAATCGCCGCGATCCAGACACAACCGATCCAGCAAACGGAGAGCCCCATGAGCCAGCCATCCCTCACCCTCGTCAGCCACCTGCTGTGCCCCTACGTGCAGCGCGCCGCGATCGCGCTGCGCGAAAAGAACGTGCCCTTCGAGCGCGTCGTGATCGACCTTGCGAACAAGCCGGGATGGTTTCTCGACATCTCGCCGCTCGGCAAGGTGCCGCTGCTGAAGGTGCGCCGACCCGAGGGCGGCGAGGCCGTGCTCTTCGAGAGCAACGTGATCTGCGAATACCTCGAGGAAACGCAGCCCGGCGCTCGCCTGCATCCCGAAGACGCGCTCACCCGCGCCCAGCACCGCGCATGGATGGAGTTCGGGTCGGCCATCCTCGGCGACCTGTGGGGCTACGAGACCACGCAGGACGCAGCCGTCTTCGAGCAGAAGCGGCAGGCGCTATTCGCCAAGTTCCAGCGCGTGGAAGCGGCCCTGGGCGAAGGCCCCTACTTCGCCGGCGGCAGCTTCAGCCTCGTCGACGCGGTCTTCGCGCCGGTGTTCCGCTACTTCGAGGTGTTCGATGCGATCAGCGACTCGCACATCTTCGATGCCCTGCCCAAGGTGGATGCATGGCGCAAGGCGCTGGCCGTGCGCCCCAGCGTGCGCGAGGCGGTGGTGCCCGAGTACCCGCAGCACCTGATGGAGTTCCTGAAACGCCACCAGGCCCACCTGTTGACCCTGGCCGCTTGATCGCGGCGCCCGCAGGCCCACAATAGCGGGCTTACCTCTCCACGACTACAAGGCACCACGAGATGCGACTCCTCCACACCATGCTGCGCGTCGGCAACCTGCAGCGCTCCATCGACTTCTACACGAAGGTGCTCGGCATGAACCTGCTGCGCACTTCCGAAAACCCCGAGTACAAGTACAGCCTCGCCTTCATCGGCTACGGCAACGGCAACCCCGACCAGGCCGAGATCGAGCTCACCTACAACTGGGGCACCGAGAGCTACGAACTCGGCACCGCCTACGGCCACATCGCGCTCGGCGTGCCCGACGCCTACGCGGCCTGCGAGAAGATCAAGGCCGCCGGCGGCAACGTGACGCGCGAGGCCGGCCCGGTCAAGGGCGGCACTACCGTGATCGCCTTCGTCACCGACCCTGACGGCTACAAGATCGAACTCATCCAGCGCGACGAGAACGCCGCAGGCGGCGGCCTGCGCTGAAGGCCCCGGGGCCGACGCCGCCATGGCAACCGCGAAGAAGCAGCCCGCGACAACGCGCCACGTCGCGCTGCTGCGCGGCGTGAACGTCAACGGCATCACCATCAAGAGCGCCGAGCTGAAGGCGCTCTTCGTCGAACTGGGTTTCGCTGCGGTGCGCACGGTGCTCGCCAGCGGCAACGTGCTGTTCGACACGGATGAGAGCGGCGCCGCGCTGCGCAGCCGCATCGAGCAGGCGCTGCGCAAGCGCTTCGGCTACGACGCATGGATCGTGCTGCTTACACAGAAGACCGTGGCCGAGATCGCCGCGGCCTACCCCTTCGAACGCATCGACGATGAGCGCCATCCGTACATCGTGTTCGGATCCGACAAGGCGATGCTCGACGAGATCATGGAAAAGGCCGGCACGGTCGATGCCGATACCGAGCGGCTAGAACGCGGCAAGGGCGTGCTGTACTGGCAATGCCCGCGCGGCGAGAGCCTGGACACGCCCGTGGCCAGGCTGCTCGCCAAGACCCGCTACAAGTCGAGCACCACGACGCGCAACCTGCGCACGGTGGAGAAGCTGCTGGGCGACTGAGCAGCCGCTGCAGGGCCCTCGGCAGCTCAGCAGCCCAGCAGGTCGGCCAGCTGGTTGATGCCGCACACGTGCAGGTTGTTGTCCGGCTGCGGCGAGACGTCCTTCGGCCGGGCCTGGCCGAATTCGTGCGGGCGCTCGATGTAGGCCGTCTTCAGGCCGCAGGCGCGCGCGGCCGCGAGGTCGTCGTGGTGTGCGGCGGCCAGCATCACCTGGCCGGGCGTCGCGTCGAACACGCCCGCCACGCCAAGGTAGGTGCGCGGGTCGGGCTTGTAGGCCTTGAACACTTCGGCCGACAGGATGCAGTCCCAGGGCAGGCCCGCACGCTTGGCCATCTCGGTGAGCAGGCCGATGTTGCCGTTCGACAGCGTGCAGATGGTGAACTTCTTCTTCAGCCGCGAGAGTCCCTCGACCGAATCGGGCCAGGCCGGCAGGCGGTGCCAGGCACGGCTCAGGTCGCGCCTGGCGCCAGCCTCGATGCGATCGGCCAGGCTGAAGTCGTGCAGCACCTGGTCGAGCATGCTCAGGTGCAGCTCGTCGAGCAGCGTGAAGCCGCCCTCGCCCGCGGCGATGCGTTCCATCACCGCTTTCATGGCCGGCTGGTAGCCGGCGCGCCACGCGAGCGCGAACGCCGCGCCGTCGACACCCGGGAACACGCGCTCGACCTCGGCGGCGATGCCGCTGTGCCAGTCGACCACCGTGCCGAAGACGTCGAATGCGATGACCTTGAGATCGCTCGCGTCGAAATCCGCGCTGCTCATGGCGACGACGCTCAGCGCGGCAGCTGGCTCGCGGCGCGTGCCAGCTGCTCGATGCGGGCCCAGTCGCCGTCGCGGATCGCGTCGGTCGGCACGATCCACGAGCCGCCCACGCAGGCCACGTTCGACAGCGCGAGGAACTCTGCCGCGTTGCCGGCATGGATGCCGCCGGTCGGGCAGAAGGTGACGTCGCCGAACGGGCCCTGCCATGCCTTGAGCATCGGCAGGCCGCCTGCCTGCAGCGCGGGGAAGAACTTCAGCTGCGTGTAGCCGTCTTCCTGCGCCGTCATGATCTCGCTGCCGGTGGCGACGCCGGGCAGCAGCGGCAGGCCGATGTCGTGGCAGGCCTTGCCGACGGAGCGCGTGTAGCCCGGGCTCACGCCGAACTTCGCGCCGGCCAGCGCCGCGGCCTGTGCATCGGCCGCGCTGCGGATGGTGCCGGCGCCGGCCACGGCCTCGGGCACGTCCTTGGCGATGGCCTCGATGCACTGCAGCGCCTGCGGCGTGCGCAGCGTGACCTCGAGCATGCGGATGCCGCCGGCCACCAGGGCGCGCGCGAGCGGGATGGCGTCTTTCACATCGTTGAGCACGATGACCGGGATGACCGGTGCGTCGCGCATCACGTCGAGGGGGGTGAGTCTTTCAGTCATTTCCTGGCTCCAATCGGTTACGTATGCATCGCGCTCTGTGAGGACAGCCCTGGTCACAGCCAGGTGCACGCGCCCTCCTCGGCGGCCAGTGCATTGCGGCGCATGCCTGCGAACAGCTCGCGGCCCAGGCCGTGCCCGTCGGCGATGCGCTGCGCCTCGGACATGGTGGCGACCTCGCGGGCGGCCCATTCGTCCTCGGGCAGCAACACGGCGAGCGTACCCGCGACGGCGTCGAGGCGGATCAGGTCGCCGTCGCGCACCTTGGCCAGCGGCCCGCCGGCGGCGGCCTCCGGCGAAACGTGGATCGCGGCCGGGATCTTGCCCGACGCGCCGCTCATGCGGCCGTCGGTGACCAGCGCCACGCGGAATCCCTTGCCCTGCAGCACCGACAGCGGCGGCGTGAGCTTGTGCAGCTCGGGCATGCCGTTGGCCTGCGGACCCTGCCAGCGCACCACGCAGACCACGTCGCGCTCAAGCTCGCCGGCGGTGAAGGCCTTCTGCAGCGCGGCCTGCGAGTCGAACACGCGCGCAGGCGCCTCGATGACGTGGCGGTCGTCGGGCACCGACGACACCTTGATCACGCTGCGGCCAAGGTTGCCACTCAGCAGCTTGAGACCGCCTGTGGCGCTGAAAGGGTTGTCGACCGACCGGGTGACGGCCTCGTTCTTCAGCGGCGCGGCGGGAGTCCATTGCAGGCGCTGGCTGCCTTGCTCGCCGGCCTGCTGCGCCAGCGACGGAATGTTCGCGAATTCGCGGATGCCGCCCGAACGCACCGTCAGCACGTCGGCGTGCATCAGACCGGCCTCGACCAGCTCCCCGATCACGAAGCCGGGGCCACCCGAGGCCTGGAACTCGTTGACGTCGGCGCTGCCGTTGGGGTAGACGCGGGTCAGCAGCGGCACCACGTCGGAGAGTTTCGAGAAGTCGTCCCAGTCGATCAGGATGCCGGCGGCGCGCGCCACGGCCACCCAGTGGATCAGGTGGTTGGTGGAACCGCCCGTGGCGAGCAGCGCGACCATGGCGTTGACGATGCAGCGCTCGTCGACTATCACGCCGATCGGCGGGCAGTCGAAGGGAGCATTGCCCGCCTTGCCCAGCACCGTGCGCACGGCTTCCCGCGTGAGCGTCTCGCGCATCGCGTCGCCGGGCTGGATGAAGGCCGTGCCGGGCACGTGCAGGCCCATGGCTTCCAGCAGCATCTGGTTGCTGTTGGCGGTGCCGTAGAAGGTGCAGGTGCCGAGCGTGTGGTAGGCGGCCATCTCGGCCTCGAGCAGGCCCTGGCGGCCCACGAGGCCCTGCGCCGCCTGCTCGCGCACCTTCGACTTGGCGCCGTTCGAAAGCCCCGAGGGCATCGGCCCGGCCGGCACGAACACCGTGGGCAGGTGGCCGAAGTGCAGCGCGCCGATCAGCAGCCCGGGCACGATCTTGTCGCACACGCCGAGCATGAGCGCCGCGTCGAACATGTCGTGCGTGAGCGCGACGGCGGTGCTCATCGCGATGACGTCGCGGCTGAAGAGGCTCAGCTCCATGCCGGGCGTGCCCTGGGTCACGCCGTCGCACATGGCCGGCACGCCGCCGGCCACCTGGGCGGTGGCGCCGAGGCCGCGGGCCTCGTTCTTGATGATGTCGGGGTAGCCCTGGTACGGCGCATGGGCCGAGAGCATGTCGTTGTAGGCGGTGACGATGCCGATATTGGGCGCGCGCTCGGCGACCACGCGGAACTTGTCGTTGGCCGGAATGCCGGCCACGGCGTGCGCCACGTTGGCGCAGCCCATGCGGTCGGAGCCGCGGTCGCGCCCGCGGATCTCGGCCAGGCGGTCGAGGTAGGCGCCGCGCAGCCCCTGGCTGCGCTCGCGGATGCGGTCGGTGACGTCGCGTACGGTGGGGTGGGTGCTGCTGCTCATGGGGAGTCGATGGCTCTGGCCGCTGTCGCCCGGGCGACTTCGGGCCTGGAGGCTCATGGTAACAAGTCAGGCCCCAATGCCCGATGAAATCCGGGCGCATGGCAATACGAATTTACCTATTTGCCCTCCACCGGCCAGCGCGCATGAAAAAGCCCGGCATGGCCGGGCTTCCTCTTCTGGGCGCAGAGGCTCGATCGCCCGCTCAGTCGACCAGCTTGACCTCGACGCGGCGCGCCTCGGCGTTGTTGCCCGTGCCGGCCGTGACGGCGGGCTTCTGCAGGTCGACCTTGGCGGCCGGGACGCCCAGGCCCACGAGCACGTCGCGCACCATCTCGGCACGCTTCTTCGCGAGCTGCTCGTTGATGGCGGCATCGCCGGTGGTGTCGTGGAAGCCCGAGATCACCGCCTTGCGGCCGCTCTCCACGCCCTTGATGACGGTAGCCAGGGCCTCGGCGGCGCCCGGTGCGAGGTCGGCGCTGCCGGTGGCGAAATAGAAGTTCACCACGCCGTCGGTCACTCGGATGCTCGCACCGTCGGGGATGACCACGGTGACGGTCTCGGTGACCTCGGCCACCTTGGGCGCCGCGGTGCCATTGCCCTGCTGGGCCGGCACGATCACCGCGACCGGCGGTGCCGCCGAAGCCTGCGCGGCGGCCGCTGCAGCCGCTGCCGCCGCCGCGGGGTTGTGCCCCTTGTGCCAGATCACGATGCCCACCACGAACAGGATCACCAAAGCGATCAACGCCATGACGAATCCGAGGATGAAGTTCTGCTGGCTGTCGTCGTCGCTCATCGGGGGTCTTGCTCCATAGGAAAGGGGCCGGTAAATAATGGTGCGGTGAACCATGATCAGGAAATTGTAGGTGGCGGCTCCGGCACTTCCGTGTCAGAGCCGGCGCCGAACCCCGGTCCGCCGGGGCTCGATCCCATGCCCGCGCCCCTGCGCGACCCGCAGCCGATGCTGGAGCGCGCCATCGCCGACTGGGGCGGACGCGACGACCTCTGGCTCTTCGGCTACGGCTCGCTCATCTGGCGGCCCGAATTCGGCTTCACCGAACGCCGTCCGGCCTGGGTGCACGGCTGGCACCGCGCGCT
The DNA here is from genome assembly GCF_014195185.1 of Variovorax atrisoli. Classification (NCBI taxonomy): domain Bacteria; kingdom Pseudomonadati; phylum Pseudomonadota; class Betaproteobacteria; order Burkholderiales; family Comamonadaceae; genus Variovorax; species Variovorax atrisoli. The sequence continues at coordinate 340,585 of NZ_JACIBG010000003.1, forward strand.
GAAGATGTGGAGCCGCGTGAACCGGGGCAGCGTGCAGACGCCCGGGCTGGTCTTCGGGCTGCTCTCCGGGGGCAGCTGCCGCGGCATGGTGTTCCGCGTGCCCAGGGCGGACGGCCTCGAAACCCTGCGCCGGCTCTGGCTGCGCGAGATGCCCACCGGCGTGTACGACCCCAGGTGGCTGCGCTGCGGCACCGCCGAAGGCGACGTGCGCGCGCTGGCGTTCACGCTTTCGCGGCGCAGCCCCAACTTCACCGGCGAGCTCAGCGACGAGCGCTACCGCCACATCTTCGCCCACGCGGTCGGCCGCTACGGCAGCTCGCTCGACTATGCCCAGCAGACCCTGATGGAACTGCGGCGCCACTCGATCCACGACGCCGCACTGGCCCGCCTGGTGGCGCTGGCGGAGCTGAAAGAGCAGCCTCCCCCGGAGAACGCCGCTGATTGCGATACGCCGCAGGCTCCGGTATATGTTCCGGGGTCAGCGGACAAGACTTCCTCCCAACCTTCCAGACCCGACAAGGAAAACACATGAACCAACGCCGTCTCATCGCCACCGGCTCCGCCCTCCTCGCCTCGGCCATCCTGGCCGCCTGCGGCAGCATGGGTGGCAAGCCCAGCACCGCGGTCGAGCTGGTGCCGACCGCCGCGATCACGCCCAACCCGACGCGCGGCACGGTGACCTTCACCGCCCTCGACCACGGCGTGCGCGTGGCCGGCGAGGTGCGCGGCCTGGTGCCGGGCAGCGAGCACGGCTTCCACATCCACGAGAAGGGCGACTGCGGCGACAACGGCAATGCCTCGGGCGGCCATTTCAACCCGACCGGCGGCACGCACGGCAAGTTCGGCGCGCCGGGCAGCCATGCCGGCGAACTGCCCAGCCTGCGGGCCGATTCCAGCGGCGTGGCGCGCTTCAGCCTCGAAGACCATTCGATCTCGCTCACCCCCGGCGCCGCCAACAGCGTGATCGGCCGTGCGCTGGTGGTGCACCGCGATCCCGACGACTTCACGACCCAGCCCTCGGGCAACTCCGGCCCGCGCATCGCCTGCGCGGTGATCGGCAAGCCCTGATCGGGCGACAGGAAAGACGAAGAAAGGCTAGGCGCCTCCGCGCGCCAGCCACAGCGCCTCGGCCCGCGCCAGGGCCTCGGGCGTGTCGATGTCGGTGACCACGCCCATGTCGTCCACCGTCAGATCGGCGACCGAGCCGGCGGCGCGCATCGCCCGCAGCACGGAGGCCGCGCCGGCGGGTCCCTCCAGAGCCGCCAGCTGGGCGCCGCATACCGCGGCGAAACCCACCGGATGGCCGCGCTCACCCTGGTATTGCGGCTGGACGGCATTCACCGCACCGCCGAGCGCGGCTGCCACGGCCTGAAGCGTGCCCGGCCGAACCAGCGGCAGGTCGCCCGGCAGGATCAGCCACCCCTGCGCTTGCGCTGTGGCGCGAACGGCGGCCGCGATCGAATCGCCCATGCCGGGATGCCCCGCGTCTTCGACGTGCCAGGGCAGTCCGCTGGCGCGCACCGCGTCGAGCGTGCGTTCCAGCACCGGCCTTCCGGCCAGCAGCGCCCTGAGCTTGGAGCCGGTGCCGCCGGCCGCGATGAAGCGCTCGCCGCGGCCGGAAGCCAGCACGATCACCGCCGGGGAATTCGCCTTCTGCGTCGTCATGGTCCGAGTATGTGCGCAACAATCCCGGCATGACTTCTCCTCTTTCCAAAGACGAGCTGGCCGCGCTGCGCAAGAGCTACGAGCGCGCCGAGCTCGACGAGACCCGCAGCGCCGACGATCCGCTGAAACAGTTCGAACGCTGGCTCACGGAGGCCGTCGAGGGCCAGGTGCCCGAACCCAACGCGATGACGCTGTGCACCGTCGGCAGCGACCTGCGGCCTTCGAGCCGCATCGTGCTCATCAAGGGCTACGACGCGCGCGGCATCGTCTGGTACACCAACTACGAGAGCCGCAAGGGCCGCGAGCTGGCGGGCAATCCGTATGCGTCGCTGCAGTTCCACTGGGTCGAGCTGGAGCGCGTGGTGCGCATCGAGGGCCGCGTCGAGAAGGCCGGCGCCGAGGAAAGCGACGCCTACTACGCGAGCCGCCCGCTCGACTCGCGCATCGGCGCCTGGGCCAGCCCGCAGAGCGAAGTGATCAGCGGCCGCGACGTCCTGGTGAAGAACGCGGCCCTCTACGCCGCCAAGCACCTGCTCTCTCCGCCGCGCCCGCCGCACTGGGGCGGCTACCGGCTGGTGCCCGACCGCTGGGAGTTCTGGCAGGGCCGCAAGAGCCGGCTGCACGACCGGCTGCGCTACAGGCTCGAAGGCGCGAACTGGGTACGCGAACGCCTCGCTCCCTGATCCCACCAATCATTCAAGGAACACTGCGGAACCGGCTTCGCCGGGCCGCAGGTGTTGCCCCCGGAAGGGGGTTGGCGAAGCGACACGAAGTGCGCGAAGCCTGGGGGCGAGCCCAGTACTACCGCGGAACCGGCTTCGCCGGGCCGCAGGTGTTGCCCGCAAGCCGAGACCGAATCAAGCCTCGCAAGCGACGACCTTGAACTCGACGCGCCGGTCCAGCGCGTCGCTCGCATCGTCGGCGCCCGTGCCGACAATGTTCTCGCGAAAGCCCATGCCCGATTCGCGCAGCTTCTTTGACAGCGGCGGCGCCTCGCCCACCAGCTTCGACTTGACGCTCGCCGCGCGCTGCAGCGACAGCCGCTCGTTCACCGCTTCCGAGCCGGTGCGGCTGGTGTGGCCCGTGACCACCACGCATGAATCGATCTGCGCCGCCTGCCGCGCGATCTGGCGCAGCCACATCGGATAGGCGGCGCTGATCTTCGGATCGGCGAGGAAGTCGGTCGAGCCCGGCTTGAACAGGAACTTCACGCTCAGGTTGTTGGTTTCGAGCCCCAGCCGGGCGATGGTGCCGAAGGTCTTCTCGGCGTCGGCCGTGCGGCCGAGCTGCGATTGCGTGAGGTACAGCCCGCTGTAGATGCGCAGTTGCTGGCCATCGGGCCGCTTCGACGCGGCCTCGTATCGGCTCAGCGCCTCGCTCATGCGGCCGGCCTCGTAGGCGGCGGTGGCTTCCTGCAGCACGGTGGCGGTGGGCAGGCGCTCCAGGTAGAGCGCGTCTGCGGCCTGCCCGGGCTGGGTCTCGGCGGTGCGGATGTAGCCCTCGACGCCGCGGTCCTTGCCGTTCACCGGGCTGTCGCGGAAGAAGGGCGTGGGGCGTGTGTCGAGCGAGGCGTCGCTGATGCGCGTCACCGACTGCGCGATCACCACGCCGCTCTTGATCTCGGTGAGCGCGAGGTTCAGCCGGTAGGGTGCACCAGAGGCGTCCTTGTCGCGCACCAGCGTGCCGTTGAGCACGTACTGCGCGTTGCCGATCTCGGTCGCGTTGAATGGCGAGACGGTGAACTGCTTGAACTGCGCCTGCATGCGCTGGACGATGCGCTGCTCGGCCACGCGCGTCACCTCCGTCTGCTGGCCGCTCGCGCCCTCGAGCAGCGGGTCGATCACGATGCGGCGCTGCGTGAGCGTCGACTCCACCTTGGCCAGGAAGGCCGGCAGCTTCTGGGTCTGCACCATCAGGTCGTCCACCGCCTGGTTCACCGCCTGGTCGAAGGGCATGGCGTTGCCGGTCGCGGGACGGTGCGCGCAGGCCGCGGCGAGCACGGCGGCGGCGCACAGCGCGAGCATGCGCAGCGCCAGGCGGGCTCGTTGGATGGTGGTCGTCATCAGCATTGGCTCCTCAATGTCTTCATGTCCTGGTCCGACAGCGGCTCGCCGACGGCGGCGCGCATGTTGATCTCGGTGCAGCGCTTCGAAGGCGCGGGCCGCGGCGCTGCGGCCGCCGAGGCCTCGCGCTGCACCGGCGGCGGCGGCGATGGCACTGGCACGGGCACGGGCACGGCGGGCTGCGGTCGTGCCTTCGCCACCGGCTTCGGCTTCGACGGCCCCTCCTCGGCCTTCGGCGCCCTGTCCGCCTTCGCCGCGGCCGCGGGCTCGCTCGGCTCGCGCGGCACGCTCGCCGAAAGGCAGGGCGTGCGGCAAGGCTTGGGCGCCTCGGCGGCAGTCTCCGCTGCCTGCGCGGGTCGGCCTTGCAGCGCGATCACCGTCGCGACCACCGCCATAGCAAGAAGGGGCGAAGAGCGCACCGGGTGAATCATCAGCCGGCAAATGTAGGGGGCCAAAGGCCGCGCAGCATCTCGCCAAACGGCCACCCTGCCGAACGGCATAGGCGCGCCGCGTGGAGGCGCTAAGGCGAAAGTGCGCGGGTAGCTACGGGGAGGAGACCGTAGGACTCAGGGCAGCCACTGCACGCACATCATCACGAGCGTGAGCGTGGCCAGCGCCAGCACCGTCGAGACGGCGACACTGGCCGTCACCAGGTCTTCCGCCGTGCGGTAGCGCTGCGAGAACAGGAACACGTTGGCGCCGATCGGCAGCGCCGCGGCCACCACCATCACCGTGAGCGGAATGCCGCGCACGCCCAGCAGCCAGCCGATGAGGGCCACCAGCAGCGGATGCAGCAGGTTCTTCACCAGCGCCTGCATCAGCGCGCCGCGCCAGTGCCGCCCGATGGGCGTGAGCGCGAGCGTGATGCCCACCATCACCAGCGCGATCGGCCCGAATGCCTGGCCCAGCAGCTGGATCGGCTTGTCGATGGCCTCGGGCATGACCAGCCCGGTCTGCGCGAACAGCAGGCCCGCGATGATCGGCAGCGGCACCGGGTGGATGATGGCGTTGCGCAGCGCGCGCATCACTGTGCGGGCCATGGAGGGGCGCTTCTCCGCGCCCGCCGCCCCGAGCGTGTTGGCTTGCTCGCGCGCCACGGCCAGCTCCAGCACCACCGTGGCGCTGGTCAGCAGCACCAGCGAATGCAGCGATATGAGCGTGAGCAGCACCACCATGCCCGGCTCGCCGTAGGCCAGGCCGATCAGCGCGATGCCGATCATCACGGTGTTGCTGTAGGTGTTGGCCAGCGCGATCACCGCGGCCGTGCGGTTGAATCCGCGCAGCGCCAGCGTGCCCGCGAACAGCAGGCCGGAGGCGATGAAATACGCCGCCACCGGCTTGAGGCTCAGTTGCTCCACGTGCACCGTGCTCATCGCGCGGAACAGCAGCGCCGGCGCGAGCAGCAGGAAGATGAGGTGAGACAGGTCCTTCACCGCGCCGCCACCGATCCAGCGCCGCTTGCCGGCCAGGTAGCCCACTGCGATCAGCACGACCACGGGCACGAGCGAGGAGATGACGAAGGAATTCACCCGGCGAGGATAGCCGAGGGGTGCGGCTGTCTTGCTCCTTCCCCCTCTGGGCGAAGGTTGGGATGGGGCAGGCGCGCTTGCAGAAGCCAGGCTCCCATCAAGGGCCGCTTGCCCCCACCCCTGCCCTCCCCCAGCGGGGGATGGAGAAACAACACCGGTCAGAACGTCACGCGCAGACCGACCTTCAGCGTGCGCCCCGGCAGCGGCGCGTTCGGATACACGGTCGTCGTCAGGATCGAAGTCGGGCTGTAGGCCAGCTTGTTCGTGATGTTGTCCATGCGCGCATACCAGGTGAGGTTGGCGCGCTGCACCTTCATGCGGTAGGTGATGGCGGCGTTCCACAGCGTGTAGGCATCCGTCTCGCGCGCGCCCACGGAGGGCACGCGGTGCTGCGCCGCGTTGTAGTCGAAGCCGAAGCGCGCGCCCCAAGGGCCGTTGTTGTAGGCCAGCGTGGCCCCAAGGCGCAGCGGCGCGATGCGCGGCAGCGGCTCGCCGGTGTCGAGGTTCTTGGCGCGCACGATGTCGCCGCGCCATTCCAGGTCGAGCGTGCCCGCATCGTCCATGCGTGCGAAGCCGTCCGAGCCCAGCAGGCGCAGGTTGCCGTTGGCCTCGATGCCGGTGAAGCGCGCGCGCACGCCGCCGTAGACGTACTCGGCCAGCGTGTCGGCGGCGCCGGGTTCGGCCACGTTGCCCTCCTCGTCGAGGCTGCGCCCCGTCGCGGTCAGGCCGATGTAGTTGCGAAAGCGCGTGACGTAGGCATTGACGCGGGCGGTGTTGGGGCCCGACTTCCATTGCGCGCCCAGGTCGAAGCCGGTGGACTTCTCCTTCTTCAGGTTCGGATCGCCCACTTCCCACGCACCCGTCGCCACGTGCGGGCCGTTGGCCAGCAGCTCGTAGTCCTTGGGCGCGCGCTCGGTATAGGCGAGGTTCGAGGTCAGCTGCCACTGCGGCGCGAGGTTGACCAGCGCACCGAATGCAGCGCTGTGCGGGTTGAAGGTGCGCTCGCCGATGGCAAAGCGCGTGACCGTCGGATCGTCCGGATAGCCCAGCGAGCGGATACGGACCTGCTCGGTGCGCGCGCCGAAGCTCAGGCGGCCCCACGAAGTGCCGTATTCCTCGTGCAGGAAGAACGCGTTCGAGCGCGTGCGGCTGTGCGGCGCGAAGGCCTCCTCGCCGTCGGCGGCGAAGCGGTTGGTCTCGCTGCTGAAGCCGACCAGGCCCTCGAAGTTGCCGATCTTCTGGTGGCGCGCCTCGATGCGCAGGTCGTTGCTCATGTTCGAGAAGGTGGTGCCGGGCGTGCCGCCCTCGAACTCGGTGTGGCGGTAGTCGGTGTGGCTGAGCTTGGCGTGGATGCTGCTGATGAAGCCGCCCGGCCGCCACTCGCCTTCCAGCGCGTAGCGGTCGGACTTCATGTTGATGGTCACGTCGTCCTCGGCCACCGTGCCGTACTTGCTGCGGTAGCTGCTGACCGAGGCGCCGATGTAGCCCTGGTCGAAGAACAGCGTGCCGCCGAGCGCGCCGCCGCTGGCCTCGTTGGCCGAGTTGCAGATCTTGCGCGCCGTCCACGGCGAGCCGGGCTTGCTGCATTCGAGCGTGATCGGCACCGAGACGTCCTTGGAGTCGCGGTTGAAGGCATCGACATGCACCGCGAAGCGGTCGTTGCCGCCTTCGAGCACCACGCCGCCGTTCTTCTCCTTGTTGCCGGTGGAATAGCCCAGGTCGGCGCGGCCGCCGAAACCGTTGATGGGCTCGGAGGGAATGCGGTTGTCGATCACGTTGACCACGCCGCCCACGGCGCTGCCGCCGTACTGCAGCGCCGAGGGGCCGCGCAGCACCTCGATGCGCTCGGTGACCAGCGCATCGACGGGCACGGCATGGTCGTAGCTGAGCGCGGAGGCGTCGGGCGCGGCGCCGCCGTTCTGCAGGATACGGATGCGGTCGCCGTCCTGGCCGCGGATGATCGGCCGGCTGGCGTTGGGGCCGAAGTAGCTGCTGCTCACGCCCGGCACGTTGTCCAGCGTCTCGCCGAGGGTCGATTGGGAACGCAGCAGCAGCTTGTCGCCCGACAGCGCCGTGGTGGGCGCGATCAGGTCGGTGGCGCCCAGCGGATTGCCGGTGACGGTGATCTCGCGCAGGCTCGCGGCATCGGCGGGTTGGGCCTGCTGGACCTGCGCGGGATCCTGTGCCTGGGCCATGCTTGCGAAGGAGGCGAGCGAAAGAACGGCAACGCCGATGGCGTTGCGACGGAAATTGGGGGTCATGAAAAGGACACTCGGTGAATCAAGGAACGACCAGCCGCCACCGCGCGCAAGGCGGGTGCAGCAGCAGCCGGAACACAAGGGGATTCAGCGAGTGGAAGGCGGGCCGCGCGCGTCGAAGAGCGCGACCCAGCGGGCGAGCGCCTCGCCCTGCAGGAAAGCGAAGGTGGCCGACGGCAGCAGCATCGGCAGCACCAGCAGCGGCACGCCGGGCATGGCCGAGCCGTGGGAGAGCTGGTCGTACAGCCGGCACTCGGCATCGGTGTGATCGCCGAACAGGCTGGCCAGGTGATGAGCCGTGTGCTTGTGGACGATCTGCGCGGCCTGCGCCGCGGCGGCCGGCAGGCCCGGCACGTGCAGCGATCGGTGCATCAGACCCAGCGTGCCCGCGAACCACAACGCGACCGCAAGCACGACCACGAGCACGCGGGTCAAGCGGGGTCTGGACTGTCGGATGGCGAGGTGCACGGAAGGGGTCGGGTTCGGGCCGTTCGGCGCGTCAGGCCTTCAGCCCTTGACGCGCGATGCGAAGGTCTTCTGGAACTTCTCGACCTTCGGGCCCACGACGAAGGCGCAGTAGCCCTGGTTCGGATGGTTCAGGAAGTAGTCCTGGTGATAGGCCTCGGCCGTCGAGTAGTTGGCCAGCGGCGCCACCTCGGTGACCACGGGCGAGGAGTAGGTCTTGCTGGCCTCGATCTCGCGGATCACGTCCTGGGCCACCTGCTTCTGGGCGTCGTCGATGTAGTAGATGCCGCTGCGGTACTGGGTGCCGACGTCGTTGCCCTGGCGGTTGAGCGTGGTCGGGTCGTGCACGACGAAGAAGATCTCGAGGATGTCTCGCAGGCTGATCTGCGCCGGGTCGAATTCGAGCTTGACCACCTCGGCGTGCCCGGTGCGGCCGGTGCAGACCTGCTCGTAGGTCGGGTTGACGGCCTGGCCGTTGCTATAGCCCGATTCGACGTCGAGCACGCCCTGCACCCGGTCGAAGACCGCTTCGGTGCACCAGAAGCAGCCCCCGCCCAGCACGATGGTTTCGGTGGTCGGCGATGAAGAGGACATGGTGCGGCTCCGGAGGAGGTTGAAAAGACGAACCCGATATTGTCGCGGCTTGACGTGACGGATGTCGGTCACTACATTACTAACCCGCGAGTCATTAATAACATGTCCCCCTCCCGTTCCCTCGTCGACAAGATCTGTCCGGTGCGCGCCAAGCGCGAGCGCCGGAAGGAGGCGCGCCCCGGCGAACTGCTGGCGGCCGCGCTCGATCTTTTCGTGGAAAAAGGCTTTGCGGCGACACGCTCAGAGGAAGTGGCGGCGCGCGCCGGGGTTTCCAAGGGCACCCTCTTCCTGTACTTCCCGAGCAAGGAAGAGCTCTTCAAGGCCGTGGTCATGGAGAACCTCGGCGGCCGTTTCACCGAGTGGAATGCAGAGTTCGAGGCCTTCGAGGGCACCACCGCCGACATGCTGCGCTACTGCATGAACGTGTGGTGGGAGCGCGTGGGCAAGACCCAGGCCTCGGGGCTGACCAAGCTCATGATGAGCGAAGGCGCCAATTTCCCCGGGCTCGCGGAGTTCTATCGCGAGCAGGTGGTCCGGCCCGGCCACGAGCTGCTGCGGCGCATCTTCCAGCGCGGCATCGACAGCGGCGAGTTCGCGCCCATGGACATCGACCACGCCATCTACTCGGTGGTCGCGCCCATGGTCTTTCTCATGCTCTGGAAGCATTCGGCCATGGTCTGCGTCGACGGTGCCGCGGCGCTCGACCCCGAAAAATACCTGGCGACCCAGGCCGAAGTGGTGATCAACGGGCTCAGCGTGCGCCCCGGAAGGCCGACCGAACCGGTGGTGTCACCGGCGGCACCTAAAATTGAAGGTTTGTCCTGAGCCCACAAGGAAAGCCACGCCATGAACCCCACCCCCACCCTCGAGCGCTTGCGCTTCAACATGATCGAGCAGCAGATCCGCCCCTGGGACGTGCTCGACAACGACATCCTCGAGCTGCTGGCCCAGATCCACCGCGAGGACTACGTGCCGGAAGCGCACCGCACCCTCTCGTTCTTCGACATGGAACTGCCGCTGCTCGACGGCTCCGTGCCCGGCGAGATCATGCTGTCGCCCAAGGTCGAGGCCCGCACGCTGCAGGACCTGCACATCAAGAAGCACGAGACCGTGCTCGAGATCGGCACCGGCTCCGGCTTCATGGCCGCCCTGCTGGGCGCCCGCGCCGCCCAGGTGCTGTCGCTGGAGATCAACCCCGTGCTGGCCGCCCGCGCCGCCGAGACGCTGCGCCGCAACGGCGTGACCAACGTCGAGGTACGCCATGCCGACGGCTCCGTGCCGCTGCCCAGCGGCCCCAGCTTCGACGTGATCGTGCTCAGCGGCTCCGTCGCGCGCATTCCGCAGAACCTGCTCGGATCGCTGAAGGTCGGCGGCCGCCTCTCGGCCATCGTGGGCGAAGAGCCGATGATGCGTGCCCACTTCGTCACACGCACCAGCGAGAGCAAGTGGGACATCATCCAGCCCTGGGACACGATGGCCCCGCGCCTGCTGAACTTCCCCGAGCCCTCGCGCTTCGCGTTCTGAGCCGACGGTTGACACGAGCATGATCGACCAAGTCCGCCCCGCCGACCTCGCCGCCTGGTTCGCACAGAACGCCGACGCAGCCCCCGTGCTGCTCGACGTGCGCGAGCCCTGGGAGCTGCAGACGGCTAGCGTCACGCCCCAGGGCTTCACCCTGGTGGCGATTCCGATGAACGAGATCCCCGGGCGGCTGGCCGAGCTGAATGACGGCCAACGCATCGCATGCCTGTGCCATCACGGCGCGCGCAGCCAGCGCGTGGCCGCCTTCCTGAACCAGAACGGCTTTGACCAGCTCGCCAACGTGGCAGGCGGCATCGACGCCTGGTCGTCGCACGACCCTACGGTCCCGCGCTACTGATTCTTTCCCCCAAGGACGTTCAATGCCTTCCAGGCCCCGGCTTTCGCCTCTTTCCGCAGCACTCGCAACCACCTTCGCAGTCCTGCTCGCATCGCCGGCCCTGACCCAGGCCCAGACACTGAACGAACTCTACGAATCCGCCCGCGGCTTCGACGCCACGTACCAGGGCGCACGGGCCCAGTACGACGCCAGCATCGCGCGCGCCGCGCAGGCCAAGGCCGGCATCCTGCCCGCCGTGGGCCTCACCGCAGGCGTCACGCGCAGCGACCTGGACATCGACACCCTCACCGGCACCGGCCGGGGCAGCTCCGCCTCGCGCGACTTCAACACGCAGAACATCGGCATCAACGCCACCCAGCCGCTGTACCGGCCCGCGAACTGGGCCACCTACGAGCAGGGCAAGCGCCAGGCCGACATCGCCCAGGCGGTGCTCACCATCGCCGAGCAGGACCTGATCGTGCGCGTGAGCCAGGCCTACTTCGACGTGCTCGCGAGCCAGGACAGCCTGGCGCTCGTGCGCGCGCAGAAGGTGGCCGTGGCCGAGCAGCTTGCATCGGCCAAGCGCAACTTCGAGGTAGGCACCTCCACCATCACCGATTCGCGCGAGGCCCAGGCCCGCTACGACCTGGTGATCGCCCAGGAGATCGCCGCGGAGAACGACCTGCAGGTGAAGAAGGTGGTGCTCGACCAGCTGGTCGGCCGTCCCGGCAGCGTGCCGGTGCCGCTCGCCGTGCCCGTGGTGCTGCCGACGGCGACGCCCGCAGACATCAACGCATGGGTCTCGCAGGCCGACGAGGCGCATCCCTCCATCCGGCAGGCCCGCCTGGGCCTGGACGTGGCCGGGCTCGAAGTGGAGAAGGCCAAGGCCGGCCACAAGCCCACGCTGGACGCCAACCTGGGCTACAACGTCACGCGCAATCCGACCGGAACCAGCACGAGTACCGTGGGCACGCGCGTCAACGCGGCCACGGTGGGCGTCACCTTCAACCTGCCGCTGTTCGCCGGCTTCGCCACCGAGAACCGCATCAAGGAAACGCTGGCGCTCGAAGACCAGTCGCGCAGCGTGCTCGAAGGCACGCGCCGCAGCGTGGCGCAGGCCACGCGCGCGGCCTACCTCGGGCTCGTTTCGGGGGCGGGGCAGGTGAAGGCGCTGGAAGCCGCCGAGGCCTCGAGCCAGAGCGCGCTCGACGCCAACCGGCTCGGCTACCAGGTGGGCGTGCGCATCAACATCGACGTGCTGAACTCGCAGAGCCAGCTCTACCAGACCAAGCGCGACCTCGCGCAGGCGCGCTACAACGTGCTGCTGGGCAACCTGAAGCTGCGCCAGGCCAACGGTACGCTGACCGTGGACGACATGAACGCGATCAACGCGACGCTGGCCAGCAGCGGCAGCGTGCCGGCCGTGCCGCCGGCCATCGGCCCCGACCGCGGCACCACGACGACCACGACACCCGTTGTGCCCGCGACGCCGCCGAGCATCCCCGCGATCCCGCCGGTGCAGACGCCGCAGTTCAATCCGCCCGCACCGACGATGCCGACGGCGCCCGTGCCGCCGGTGATCGTGAATCCGCCAGTGCGCTGAGCCAGTTGGATTTTTCTCCCTCCCCTCCCGGGGGAGGGTCGGGGTGGGGGCACCGTGGCTTTAACCCATTCGCAGCGCTCGTTGGGCACTGGCCCCCATCCCAACCTTCCCCCAGAGGGGGAAGGAGCCAGAGGCAATTCAATCCAGCGTGGGTTCCGCGCGCGGCGGTTGTTGCGGATCGCCGTCCAGCGGCGCATTCACCGTGTCCACCGGCTCGGCCGCCTGCGCAATCGCCAGCACTGCCGCCGCCGTGCGCTCGGCCGCGCCGCGGTTCGACGAGGAGAACGCCAGCGCGGCCTGCGCCATCGCGGCGCGGCGCTCGGGGTTCTCGACCAGCTTCAGCGCCGCAGTGACGGCCTGCTCCATGCCTTCGACGCGCAGGGATGCGCCCGCGGCCAGCGAGAGCTGCGCTGCCTCGGCGAAGTTGAACGTGGACGGGCCCATGACCACCGGGCAGCCGCAGGCCGCCGGCTCGATCAGGTTCTGCCCGCCCAGCGGCTCGAAGCTGCCGCCGAGCAACGCCACGTCGGCCAGGCCGTAATAGAGCGCCATCTCGCCCAGCGAATCGCCAAGCCAGATCTCGGCATCGGACGGCTGGCCCGCCGCACTGCGGCGCGCCACCGTGAAGCCCTCGGCCTCGATCAGCGCCGCGACCTCGTCGAAACGCTGCGGATGGCGCGGCACGATCATCCATTGCACGTCATGCACGCGCTTGGCGATCGAGCGGATCGCGCCCTGCTCCGGCGGCACCGGTGACGTCGCGCCGAAACGCTTGAGCACTTCGAGCAGCATGCGCTCCTCGCCGTCGCGCGAGCTTGCGAGCACCACCATCGGCTTGGGCAGGCGCTCGCGCAGCGAGGCAGCGGCGGTGAGCTGGCGCGCATCGGGCGTGGCGTCGAACTTCAGGTTGCCGTAGATGCCGGCCACCTTGGCGCCGAGCGACACCAGCCGGTGTGCATCGGCCTCGGTCTGCGCCCACACGGCCGTGAGAGACGAATACGCGGGCCGCGCCAGCCATGCAAGGCGCTCCGCCGCTGCCAGCGACTTCTCGTTGAGGCGCGCATTGGCCAGCACGAGCGGAATGCGGCGTTCGGCGCAGGCGGCAGTCAGCTCGGGCCAGACCTCGGTTTCCATCAGCACGCCGATGCGCGGCTGGAAGCGGTCGAGGAAGCGGCGCACGGCGCCAGGCGTGTCCCACGGCTGCCAGACCTGCGTGTCGCCCGGCTCCAGCAGCTTGGCACCTTCCTCGCGACCGGTGGCGGTACCGTGCGTGAGCAGGATCGGCACGCCGGGGTACTGCCGGCGCAGCTCGGCGATCAGGATCGCGGCCGCGCGCGTCTCGCCGAGCGAGACCGCATGCACCCAGCACTGGGCAAGCCCGGTGATGGCTTCGTCGTAGTAGCCGAAGCGCTCCTCCACCGCCACGCCATAGCCCGGCTCGGCCTGCGCGCGGCGCCGCAGCTTGCGGCGCACGAGCGGTTGCACGACAGTGGTGAAGGCGCCGTAGAGGCGCAGCAGCAGGGAACGCACGATTCAGTTCCCCACCAAGACCACACCGTTGCGGAACCCACAGCGCGTGAGACCCGCGCGGCCTTTCACGCCAGCGCTACCTTGGAGCCGGCTTTGCCGGGCCAGTGGTATCGCCCCCTGGAAGGGGGTTGGCGCAGCGACACGGAGTGCGCGAAGACGGGGGGTCATCCTAATGCGCCGCTTCGCCTACCTTGGCGTCGGGCTTGGCGGTTCTCAGAAGGGCCAGCATCTCGGCCTCGATGCGCTTGAGCGCCGCATCGGTCTGCCCTTCGAAGCGCAGCACCAGCACGGGCGTGGTGTTCGACGCGCGGATCAGCCCGAAGCCATCGGGCCAGTCGACGCGCAGCCCGTCGATGGTCGATACCTTGGCGGGCGCGGCGAAGTTCGCGCCCTTCACCAGCTTGTCGACCACCGCGTGCGGCTCGCCCTCGGCGCAGGCCACGTTCAGCTCGGGCGTCGAGAAGCTCGTGGGCAGCGCGTTGAGCACGGCGTTCGCGTCGGGGCTCTTGCTCAGGATCTCGAGCAGGCGGCAGCCCGCGTAGGTGCCGTCGTCGAAGCCGAACCAGCGCTCCTTGAAGAAGATGTGGCCGCTCATCTCACCGCCCAGGGGCGAGTCGATTTCCTTCATCTTCGCCTTGATGAGCGAGTGGCCGGTCTTGAAGATCATCGGCTTGCCGCCCGCGGCCTCGATGGCCGGGCCCAGGCGCTGCGAGCACTTCACGTCGTAGACGATGGTGCCGCCGGGCACGCGCGAGAGCACGTCCTGCGCAAAGAGCTGCATCTGGCGGTCGGGGAAGATGTTCTGGCCGTCCTTAGTGACGATGCCCAGGCGGTCGCCGTCGCCGTCGAAGGCCAGGCCCAGCTCGGCGTCACCCGCGGCCAGCGCGGCGATCAGGTCCTTCAGGTTCTCGGGCTTGCTCGGGTCGGGGTGGTGGTTGGGGAAGTTGCCGTCGACCTCGCTGAAGAGCTCGGTCACCTCGCAGCCCAGGGCGCGGAAGATGGCCGGGGCCGAGGCGCCGGCGATGCCGTTGCCCGAATCGACCACGATCTTCATCGGGCGCGCCAGCTTGATGTCGCCAGCGATGCGCTCGATGTAGGCCGGGGCCACGTCGACCTTGCGCACGCTGCCGCCCGGGGCGAGCTGCGCGGTGCCGGCTTCCATGGTCCTGCGCAGGGCCTGGATCTCGTCGCCGTAGATCGCACGGCCGGCCAGCACCATCTTGAAGCCGTTGTAGTCCTTGGGGTTGTGGCTGCCGGTGACCTGGATGCCGCTCGTGCACAGCGTGTGGGCCGCGAAGTACAGCATGGGCGTGGTGACGGCGCCCACGTCGATGACCTCGATGCCCGTGGCCACCAGGCCCTTGATCAGCGCCTCGGCCAGCGCGGGGCCCGACAGGCGGCCGTCGCGCCCCACCGCCACCGACTTCTCGCCCGCCGCGCGGGCCGCGCTGCCGAAGGCCCTGCCCAGCGCTTCCGCCACCTCGGCATCGAGTGTGACCGGCACGATGCCGCGGATGTCATAGGCCTTGAAGATCGACGCGCTGAGCTGCATGGAGAGGCGTTCCCTGTCGGATTTGTAAACCGGGCATTGTAGGCAAGGCCCCGGGTGGCCACATGTCCGGAAACGGCCAGTTGAAACGAGTCGAAACCGTATCATTTCCCCATGCCTGCCGACCACCACTCCACCGAAGCGCTCGAGAGCGACGCCTGCTACCTGGCGATGAAGACGCACGACGCGCGCTTCGACGGCTCCTTCTTCACCGCGGTGACCTCCACCGGCATCTACTGCCGCCCGGTCTGCCGGGTGAAGCTGCCGCGGCGCGAGAACTGCCGGTTCTTCCGCCATGCGGCACAGGCCGAGGCCGCGGGCTTCCGCCCCTGCCTGCGCTGCCGCCCCGAGCTGGCCCCTCGCGCTTCGGGCGCGGCGAGCTGGTCGACCGAAGATGCCTCGCGCATCCTTGCGCAGCAGGCCGCGCGGCTGATCGACGAGCCCGACGCCTGGTCCGAAGACGGCCCCGGCGCGGCCCAGATCGCGGCGCGCCTGGGGGTGAGCGACCGCCACCTGCGGCGCATCTTCGAATCGCAGTTCGGCGTCTCGCCCCTCCAGTACTTGCAGACGCGCCGCCTGCTGGCCGCCAAGCAGCTCATCGCCGACACGCGCCTGCCGATGACGCAGGTCGCGCTGGCCAGCGGCTTCGCCAGCGTGCGCCGCTTCAACGCGGCCTTCCTGGAGCACTACGGCCTGAATCCGAGCGCGCTGCGGCGCGCCGGCGGCGGCGCGGACAACGGCAGCGCAGGCGGCCATGGCAAGGCGATCGAGGTGCGCCTGGGCTTCCGACCGCCCTACGACGCCAACGCCATGCTGGGCTTCTTCGCACGGCGCGCGCTGCGCGGCGTGGAGATGGTCTCCACCGCCGACGGCAAGGAACCCGCCAAGGGCAGCATGCCCGACTACGTGAAGCTGACCCGCACGCTGCGCATCCAGCAGGGCGCGCAGGCCCACGCGGGGTGGCTGCAGCTGCGCTTCGACCTGCAACGCGAGCAGATGCTGCTGTCGGTCAGCGATTCGCTGGCCGCCGTGCTGCCCATCGTCATCAGCCGTGCCCGCGCCCTGTTCGACCTCGATGCGGAGCCGATGGCCATCAATGCGGCGCTGCACGCGGCCTTTCCGCACGGCGACGGGCTTCGAGTGCCCGGCGCGGTCGACGGCTTCGAGCTCGCGGTGCGCGCGGTGCTGGGCCAGCAGATCACGGTCGCCGCGGCGCGCACACTGGGCTCGCGGCTGGTCCAGGCCTTCGGCGAAACGCTGGCCACGCCGGTCGAGGGGCTGGACCGGCTCTTTCCCACGCCGGCGGCCATCGCGGCCGCGAGCGGCGACGAGCTGGGCCGGCTCGGCATCGTGCGGCAGCGGCAGACGGCGCTGCAGGCCGTCGCGCGCGAAGTGGCCTCCGGCAGGCTGGCGCTGCACGCCGGCGCCGACGTGCCCTCCACCATCGCCGCGCTGCAGGAGCTGCCCGGCATCGGCGCCTGGACTGCACAGTACATCGCGATGCGCGCGCTGCGCTGGCCCGACGCCTTTCCGGCCGGCGACGTCGCGCTGCAGAAGGCCCTGGGCGTGACCACCGCCCGCGCTGCCAGCGAAGCCTCGCAGGCGTGGCGGCCGTGGCGCAGCTACGCGGTGCTGCGGGCCTGGCACGCCCCGGCCCCGGCGTTGGCGGGCTCGCCCTCGCCACCTGCGGCCACCGAGTCCGGATCTCCCCTCATCACAACGGCAGGCGTCGCAGCCTGAAGCGTCATGAAGTTCAAGAGCAAAGTCATCTACACCTCGCACATCGACACGCCGCTGGGCGGCGTCACGATGGCGGCCACCGACAACGGCCTGGCCGGCGTCTGGTTCGACCAGCAGCGCCACTGGCCCGACACCAGCGGCTGGATCACCAGGGACGACCATCCCGCGCTGGTCGAGGCGGCCACGCAGCTGCGCGACTACTTCGACGGCAAGCGCGACAGCTTCGACATGAAGCTCGACCTCTCGCACGGCACCGCGTTCCAGCAGAGCGTGTGGCAGCAGCTGCTGGCCATTCCGGCCGGAGCCACCACGAGCTACGGCGCGCTCAGCATCAACGTGGGCAACCCGGCCGCGGTGCGCGCGGTGGGTGCTGCCGTGGGACGCAATCCGATCAGCGTGATCGTGCCCTGCCACCGCGTGCTGGGCTCCGACGGCTCGCTGACCGGTTACGCTGGCGGGCTCGAACGCAAGACCGCGTTGCTGCAGCTCGAAAAGGCGATCTGAGCCCGAACGAGCGAACGCGCGAGCGCACAGAAGAAAGAACGACCGAGGACGCATGACCACAACGAAGAACGACAACGTCGCCCCCGCCGCCAAGGCCCTCCCGCCCACCGCCTGGCTCATCGACCTGGTGCTGCTGGGGGCGCTGTGGGGCGCCTCCTTTCTCTTCATGCGCATCGGCGCCGCCGAGTTCGGCGCGTTGCCGACGGCCGCGGTGCGGGTGGCGATCGCCGCGCTGTTCCTGCTGCCGATCGCACTGCTGCGCGGGCAGGGGCCGTCGCTTGCGAAGCACTGGAAGGCCAGCATGCTGGTCGGCGTCTTCAACTCGGGCATGCCCTTCGCGCTCTTCTGCTTCGCGCTGCTGACCATCAACACCGGCCTCGCGGCAGTGCTCAACGCCACCACGCCGATGTTCGGCGCGCTGGTGGCCTGGGCCTGGTTCCGCGAGCGGCCGGCGAACTGGCGGCTGGTGGGGCTGGTGATCGGTTTCGCGGGCGTGGCGATGCTGGCGAGCCGCAACGCCGGCCTGCATTCCGGTGCCAGCGGCAATGCGGCGCTCTTCGCAGTGCTCGCCTGCCTCGCCGCCTGCCTGTGCTACGGCATCTCCGCCAGCGCCACGCGGGCCTGGCTGGGCGGCGTGCCCGCGCTCACTACGGCCACGGGCAGCCAGATCGGCGCCACCGCCTTCCTGGCCCTGCCCGCCTTCTGGCTCTGGCCCACGCAGATGCCCAGCCTGCGCGCATGGCTCGCGCTGCTGGCGCTGGGCATCGCCTGCACCGGGGTGGCCTACATCCTGTTCTTCCGCCTGATCGAGCGCGCCGGCCCGGCACGCGCGTTGACGGTGACCTTCCTGGTGCCGGTGTTCGCGCTGTTCTACGGCGCGGTGTTCCTGGGCGAGAGCATCACACAGTGGATGCTGGTGTGCGCGGTGGTGATCGTCTGCGGGGTGGCGCTGTCGACCGGCATCGTCAAGCCGGGCTGGCCGCGCAAGGCGCCAGCCTGAAGGCGCGTCGCGTGGCGCCTACACGGCGCCCGCGACCACGTTCACCGAAAGCGCCAGCACCAGCATGTTGAAGGCGAATGCCAGCATGCTGTGCAGCAGCGTGATGCGCCGCATCTCCTTAGAGGTCGCCTGCACGTCGGAGACCTGCGAGGTCATGCCGATCACGTAGGAGTAGTAGAGAAAGTCGAAGTAGTCGGGCGCGTCGTCCTTGCCCGGAAAGTCGAGGCCGCCGTCGGGCGTGCCGTCGCGCTGGTCGATGTAGTAGCGGTGCGCGTAGTGGAAGGCGTAGATCGTGTGCATCGTCAGCCACGAGCCCACGAGCGCCACCAGCCCGAGCGCGATGTGCGCCGCGCGCACCCAGCCGCTGAGGTCCTTCACCTGCTGCAGCAGCATGGCGATGGCCACCACGCTCATCGCCACGACCAGCAGCATCGACACCAGGATCAACACGTTCGGCTGGTCCAGCGACTGCGCGCGCTCGCGCGTGCGCCTGGCGTCGAAGGTGCAGGCCAGCCACCATGCGAGCAGCTGGTGCACCACCACGCCCGCGCACCAGGCGGCCAGGCCCCGCGCCATGCCGCTCATGGGCACCGGCAGGAGCGCAACGGCGACGGCCGCGCCCGCGGCGGCGCCATAGAAAAGACGTTGGGGACCGGTGGTGGTGGAGAGGTGTCGGCGCATGACGGCACTTTAGCGCCCGCCAAGGGGCGCAACGCGCCGTCGCGGCGTAGAGCTATTCCTACAACCACTGCGGCATTCCGCGCATCCGCGAAGTCCTTGTCGCCCTCTAACGTATCACCTGTTCAGGGAGCCTCGCCCTCAAGCACCGCACAACAGGACGCAGCCACCCGGCTCCGGTTCCGCCACGACGACGTGCCCGAGGGGTCCATCCAGTTCCAGTTTCGCCCATCCGTTTCTTCAAGGATTCTTCAATGCCGCTGCCTCGTCCCCGTCTTCTCCCGTCCGTCCGGCACCCCGTGCTGCTCGGCGCAGGGCTGCTCATTGCCGCCGCGCCTGCCTTCGCCGACCCCTCCCCTGCGCTCGATCGCTTCAGCTTCTCGGTGGGCGGCTTCAACGCCGACCCGAAGATCAGCGCATCCTTCGGCACGGCGTACGGCGCATTGCAGACGGGCGACATCAAGCCCGGCCGCGTCACCATGCCGCGCATCTCGGCCGACGTGCTGCTGGGCGACAGCCAGGGCATCTCCTTCGACTACTACCGCTACAAGCGCGACTACTCCGGCGGCGTCGCCAACACCACGTCGCTCGGGCCCTTCGGCACGCTCAACACCTTCGGCAATGCGGACCTGAGCACCAAGCTCGACTTCGCGAAGCTCTCGTACAAATGGTGGATCGGCTCGGGCAACACCGTGCTCGGCCTCGGCGCCGGCGCCGCCTACTACCGCGCGACGCTCGGCGCCAGCGCCCTGGCCTCCGTGAACGGCCAGATCGGCACCCTGAGCCAGAGTTCGAGCGACAACGCCGTGGCGCCGCTGCTGGAGATCGGCGTGCGCCACGCCATCACGCCCGACCTGCGCCTCTTCGCCGACGCCTCGGGCGTATGGAAGAACGGCGGCCGCTTCCACGGCAACATCTACAACGCTTCCGCGGGCGTGGAGTGGTTCCCGGTGAAGAACGTGGGCGTGGTGCTGGCCTATGGCGTGACGAACATCGACCTGACACGCAACAACGACTTCGCCGATACGCGCCTGAAGGTCAAGCTGCAGGGTCCCTCGGCCTTCCTCAAGGCGCGCTTCTAGGCGCCCGATCCGGCTGCGGGGTGGCAGCCAGTCTTCGCAAGACGCGGTGCGGCGCACGGCCTTAGGCTGCGCCCACCATCGAAGAACGGAGACGAAGAGCATGCCCGCAGCCGCCAACGGCCCTGTGCCGCCGCAGTTCCATTCGCGCATCTCGCGCATCGCGCTGGGCGACGTGATCCACCGCAGCGCACGCCGCTTCGGCGCACGCACGGCGCTCGTCGAAGGCGAGCACCGCGTCACCTACGGCGAACTCGACGCCGCCTCCAACCGCTTCGCGCACCATCTGCTGGGCCTGGGCCTGTCGGGCGGCGACCGCGTGGGGATGCTGTGCAACAACTCGATCCAGATGGTGGTCGCCATGCTGGGCATCCAGAAGGCCGGCCTCGTGTGGGTGCCTATCAACACCGCGCTGGCGGTGGATGCCATCGGCTACATCCTCGGCCATGCCGAGGTGCGCCATGTCGTGATCGACACCGCGCTGCACGCCCGGCCCGAGCTGCGTGAACTGCTGAGCACGAAAGGCGTGGCGCCCATCCTCTGCGTGCTCGACGGCGACACGCCGCCGAAAGGCTCGCCCACCGTGCTGCAGGCCATCGCGCAGGGCCCGGCGACCCTGCCCGACGTGCCCATCGACAGCACGCAGCTCGCGCTCATCATGTACACCAGCGGCACCACCGGCCGCCAGAAGGGCGTGATGCACTCGCACGCCTCGGTGCATTCGGTGCTGTTGAGCAACATGGTCGAATGGGGCAGCAGCCCCGAGCGCGCCGACGTGTGGAGCAGCGTGCTGCCGCTCTTCCACTGCGGCCAGCACACGGTGCTGATGTCGGCGCTGGCGGTGGGCGGCTCGCTCGTGGTGCTGCGCGGATTCGACCCCGGCGCGGTGCTCTCGGCCATCGAGCGGCACCGCATCACGGTGATGGTCGGCCTGCCGATGATGTACGGCGCACTGCTCGCGCATCCGCAGCGCGCCGCGCGCGACATCTCGAGCCTGCGGCTTTGCGTGTATGCGATGGCGCCGATGTCGCGCACGCTGCTGCTGCGCCTGCT
This sequence comes from Variovorax atrisoli, assembly GCF_014195185.1. Classification (NCBI taxonomy): domain Bacteria; kingdom Pseudomonadati; phylum Pseudomonadota; class Betaproteobacteria; order Burkholderiales; family Comamonadaceae; genus Variovorax; species Variovorax atrisoli. The sequence continues at coordinate 361,753 of NZ_JACIBG010000003.1, forward strand.
CGACGAGTTCTGCCCGAACTTCGCGCTCGTCTCGGGCCAGACCGAGATGTACCCCGGCGCCACCATCTTCGAGGCGCACGAGCAGCGCAGGCGCTTCGGCTCCTACTGGGGCGTGGGCACGCTGGTGAACGAGGTCGCGGTGATGGGCGACGACGGCGAGTTGCTCGGCCCCGAGCAGGTCGGCGAGATCGTCTTCCGCGGCCCCAACGTGATGCTCGGCTACTACAACGACCCGGAGGCCACCGCGAACGCGCAGCGCTTCGGCTGGCACCACTCCGGCGACCTGGGCAAGCTCGACGCCGACGGCCAGCTGATCTTTCTCGACCGGCTCAAGGACATGGTCAAGTCTGGCGGCGAGAACGTGCCCTCGATCAAGGTCGAGGAGGTGCTGCTGCGGCACCCCGCCGTGCTCAACGCCGCGGTGGTGGGCCTGCCGCACGAGCGCTGGGGCGAGGCCATCACCGCCTTCGTCACGCGCAGGCCCGACGCACCGGCGGACTTCGACGAGGCCGCCCTCTCCGCCCACTGCAAGGAGCACCTGGGCGGCTTCGAGGTGCCGAAGAAGATCATCTTCCTGCCGGCGCTGCCGATGACCTCGACCGGCAAGATCCAGAAGTTCGAGCTGCGCCGGGCGCACCACGACCACTACGAGCGCGAGGGTTGATCCGCGCCCTGCAGCAGCGTCGCGCGCACTTCCTTCTTCAGCACCTTGCCCACCCTGGATCGCGGCAGGTCGAGCCACACCTCGATCTGCTTGGGCGCCTTCACGCTGCCGATGCGCGCCTTGACGAAGGCCTTGACGTCCTCCACGTCCACCTGCCGGCCTTCGTGCAGCTGCAGCACCGCCACCACGCGCTCGCCCCACTTCTCGTCGGGCAGTCCGACTACGGCGCTGTCCTGCACGTCGGGGTGCTGCAGCAGCGCCTGCTCGACCTCGGCCGAATAGACGTTGAAGCCGCCCGAGATGATCATGTCCTTGGCACGGTCGACGATGTAGAGAAAGCCATCGGCATCGAGGTAGCCGATGTCGCCCGTGTGGTGCCAGCCATGGCGAGAAGCCTCTTCGGTGGCGTCCGGGTTCTTGTAATAGCCGAGCATCACCAGCGAGCCGCGCACCACGATCTCGCCGCTCTCGCCCGTGGGCAGCAGCACGCCGTCGGCGTTCATCACGCCCACCTGCACGAGCGGCCCCGGCCTGCCAGCCGAAGACAGGCGGTGGCGAGCGATGGTGCCGTCGGCGTTGAAGTGCTCGCGCGGCGACATCATCGAGATCATCATCGGCGCCTCCGTCTGGCCGAAGAGCTGCGCCATGACGGGGCCGATCTTCTGCAGTGCCTCTTCGAGCCGCGCGGCCGACATGGGTGCGGCGCCGTACCAGAAGCACTGCAGCGAATCGAGCTTCGTGTGCGCGAGCTGCGGATGCTGCAGCAGCATGTAGATCAGCGTGGGCGGCAGGAATGTGTGGGTGACCCCATGCGCCTCGATGAGCCCAAGGAACTCGCCCAGGTCGGGCCTGGGCATGATCACGACCTGCCCGCCCAGCGCCATCACCGGCAGGCACAGCACGCCGGCGGCATGCGTGAGCGGCGCCAGCGCGAGGTAGACGGGTCGCCCCTCGAAGGGATAGCCCATCAGCGTCAGCGCCGACATCGCCTCGAGATTGCGCCCCGACAGCATCACGCCCTTGGGCTGGCCTGTGGTGCCGCCGGTGCCGGCGATCATCGCCAGGTCGTCGGGCGGCGCGATGTCGAAGGGCGAGTCGTCCAGGCCCTCGAGCCAGTCTTCCAGCGAGGGCGCGAAGGCCTGGCGCTGATCGAGGCACACCAGCGCCCGCAGCCCGGGCAGTTGCGGGCGCATCTGCTCGACCATGGCCGCATAGTTGCCGTGGAAGATCAGGCAGGCACAGTCGAAGGCATCGAGCACGTAGGCGTTCTCGCCCGCTTCGTTGCGCGGATTGATCGGGCACCACACGCAGCCCGCGCGCGAGATGCCGAACACGGTGGCGAAGGCCGTCGCGTCGTTGCTCGAAAGCACGGCCACCTTGTCGCCGGGGCGGATGCCGGCGCGTTGCAGGCCCCTCGCCACGCGCCAGCTGATGCGCTGCACCTGGGCATAGCTCAGGCTGCTGCCGCCCATGGTGAGGCACGGCGAATGGGCGCCGAGCTGGGCGCCCTTGTCGAGGTAGTCGACCAGGCGCATGAGATCAACCCATCCGGGTGATCACGGGCTCCTGCACCAGCCCGAAACCGCGCAGCGCACCCAGCAGCTCTCGGTGCCCGAAGGCCTGGCAGCCCGATGCGAAGCCGGAGCGCCGCGGCGGCTGCTGCAGCAGCGAGGCGGCCGCATAGGCCTGCAGCAGGCCGGTCTGCTTGTAGTTGCAGTTGCCGAAGATCACGCAGTGCACGCGGCCCAGCGGACCGGAGGCGTGCACCGAGTCGACCGACTTGTTGATGCGCGGGTTCTCGCGCGGCGGCATGGTGTTCATCACGCCCGACGCGGTCTGGGCCAGCGCGGCATAGCGGTCCTCGTCGTTCATGCCCTCTGTGGCCTTGAGCGCGGCGGCCACGATCTGCGGCACGCCCTGCATCAGCGCCTTGTTGAAGACGCCGCCCAGCACCTTCACGTTGGCCACGCGCGGATCGCGCTTGAACCACACCGGGTGCGAGGTACCGCCCCAGGGCAGCGCCAGCGCGGCCTCGTGCTGGCCGGGAATCGAGAGGTGGTACAGCCCCGCGTCCGGTTGCCACTCGACGTATTCGTTCTGCTCCAGGTAGTAGGCCTTCGAAGTGGCCGCATTCACCAGGATGGTCTGGGTGGACGCGATGGTCGGGCTGCCGCCCCAGAACACGGCGATGTCGAGCGTGTCGAGGCCGGGCGTCTCCAGGCACAGCTGCGCGGCGATCTCGCCGGTGGTGTACATGTGCGCGAGGCCCGGCGACAGCAGCAGGCCTGCGGCGGCGAACCTGGCGCCGTACTTCTGGTCGAGCGTGATGAGCCAGTCCTGCTCGCCGGTGGTGTCGGTGTAGTGGCAGCCCGCGGCCAGGCAGGCATCGACCACCTCATGGCCGAAGCGGGCGAAGGGCCCCACCGTATTCAGCACAACCGAGGCGCCGGTGAAGAGCTCGGTGAGCGCACCCACCGAATGCGCCACTTCCACCACCTCGTAGTTCGCGGTCTCGATGCCGGGCACGTTGGACTTCATCGCCGCTTCCACCTTCTGCGCGCTGCGGCCCGCGGCGACGAAGGGGATGTTGTACTCGCGCAGGTATTCGCACACCAGCCGGCCGGTGTAGCCGGAGGCGCCGTAGACGACGACGGGTTTCTTCTTGCTGCTGCTCATGCTGTGTCTCCTTGCTGTTGTTCGCCTGTGCGACTACATGCCCATGCCGCCGTCCACCGCGATGCCGGCGCCGGTGATGAACCGGGCCGCGTCGCAGCAGAGGAAGACCACCACGTCGGCCATGTCGCCGACTTCGCCCAGACGCCCCAGCGGCGTCTGGCCGACCACGTCGCCAACGGCGGCCTCCACGCTCGGTGCGAGGCCTGCGGCGACGATGTCGTGCGCGAGCTTCATGCCCATGTCGGTGGGCACGAGGCCCGGGTAGATGCAGTTGACCCGGACGCCGTAGCCCAGCTTGCCGGACTCCATCGCCGCGACGCGCGTGGCGCGGTCGACGGCTGACTTGGTCGCGGAGTAGCCGGCAATGGCGGGGAACGCGATGGTCGCCGCGACCGAGGCGATGTTGACCACCGCCCCGCCCTTGCCCGCGCTGCCGCCGGGACGCATCGCGCGGAAGGCGTGCTTCATGCCGAGCAGCGTGCCGGCCACGTTCACGTCGAGCATGCGGCGCAGGTCGTCGCCGTCGACGTCCACCACCAGCGAGGTGATCTCGATGCCGGCGTTGTTGACGAGGATGTCGAAGCCGCCGAGCTCCTTCACCGTGGTCTCGGTGGCCGAGGCCCAGTCGCCGTCCCTGGTGACGTCGAGCGGGACGAAGCCCACCTTCGCCCCCGATGCGGACAGCCTGGCGGCGGTTTCGCGCCCCAGGTCGGCGAGCACGTCGCCGATCATCACGGAAGCGCCGGCCGCGGCCAGCGCCTCGGCAATGCTCGCGCCAATGCCGCGCGCACCGCCCGTCACGAGCGCACGGCGCCCCTTCAAGTCGTACTTGGCCATCACTTGTCTCCTGTGGATATGTTGTGAGATGGAGCGGCCATGCTAGAAATCGACTTTACGACTGTCAAGATTTTTCTTGGCAACCGTCAAGTTTTTCTAGAATGGCATCCGTGGCGTGCCGGATGCGGGTTCTCCCGCTTGCGTGCTATGGTTTGCAATCACGAGGAACACGGGGCTGGCATTCATGCGGCCCGGCTTTCAATGACGACACATCAACGGGTAAAGAAACACGCTGAACGGGTGCCCAAGGCGCGGGTCGACAAGTTCTCCGAGCGCCGCGCCGAACTGGGCGAAGCCGCACTGACCACGCTCGCGGCACTGGGTTATGCGCGCACCAGCCTGCGCGAGATCGCGCAGAACTCCGAGTTCTCGCATGGCGTGCTGCACTACTACTTCAGCGACAAGGTCGACCTGATCATCTGCAGCGTGAAGCAGTACAAGGCACGCTGCGTCACGCGCTACGACCACGCGGTGGAAAGCGCCACCACCTACGACGAGCTGATGGAAGGCTTCCTCAAGAGCCTGGGCGACACGCTGTGCGACGAAGGCCACGTGCACCGCCTCTGGTATGACCTGCGCTCGCAGGCGCTGTTCGAGGAGGCCTTCCGCAACGACGTCGTGCAGATCGACAGGAGCCTGGAAGAAATGATCTGGCGCATCATGAGCCGCTTCGCCGAGCTCTCGGGCGAGCAGCCCGGCATGTCGCCCTCGGCCACCTATGCGCTGTTCGACGGGCTCTTCCAGCAGTCGCTGCTCAAGCACATGTCGGGAGATGCGAAGGCCGTTGAGAACATGAAGGCCGACGTGCGCGAAGCCATCGGCCGCCTCTTCACGCCCCCAGCGAAGGCCGCGGCGCCCCGCAAGCGCGGCGCCTGAAGCGCGAAGCGGCTCAGCTCGCCTTCCTCGCCGGCGCGAGCGCACGCGCGCCGGCCCACTGGCCGCTCTCGCACAGGACGCGCACCACGTCCGCGATCAGCGTGCACACCGCGCGCTTGGCATTGGTGACGGGCAGGTGCACGGAAACGCACAGCCCCAGCGTGCGGTGCATCGACGGCCAGTCGATGCGGTGCGCGACGAGCCGCCCCTCCTGCACTTCGCGCTGTGCAAGGCCGAACGGCATGATGGTCGGCCCCAGCCCCGCCTCCACCGCCGCCTTCAGCGTGTAGACCGAATTGATCTCCGCCGCCACCCGTGCCGCGGAGTGTCCCGCCTGCTCCAGCACCGCATCGACCAGCCAGCGCGTGCAGTGGCCGTGCGCATGGGCAGGCCACACCAGCGGGCGCGCGATGGCCTGCTCGATGCTCACGTCGCCGGTCGGCAGCGCGTGCGGGCTCTGCGGGGCATCGAGGAACACGAAGTCCTCCTCCACCAGCGGGGTGAACTGGATGTCCTCCGCCGCCATCGCGGGCGAGAACATCGCCACGTCGACGCGCCCGCGCAGCAGCTGGTCGGCCATGTTGCCGGTGAGCTCCTCGTTCAGGTGCAGCACCACGTCGGGATAGCGGCGTGCCGCCGCACGCATGAGCGGCAGCGCGACCATCGGCGACACGCTCTGCGGCAGCGCCGCGACCACCGACCCCGCCACCGACTCGGCCGCCACATGCACCGCGGCCCTGGCGTCGCGCACCTGCTTGGTGATGCCCTGCGCGTATTCGTAGAAGACCTTGCCGGCTTCCGTCATCGCAACGCCGTTGCGGCTTCGCAGCAGCAGTTGGGTGCCGAGCTCGCCTTCCAGTTCGGCCATCTGCTTGCTCAGGGCCGACTGCGCGATGAAGAGCTGCTGCGCGGCGCGCGACAGGCTGCCGCAATCCACGATGGCAACGAAGTACTTGAACTGGCGCAACTCCATCGAGGGACCTCCGGCCGTTCGCCGCGAGGCGCGGGCGAGGCCGGAAATTCTAGAGCGCACACCAGCCCGCTCTTCAGCCCTCGGCCGAGGCAACGACCTTTCCGGGGTTGAAGATGTCGTGCGGGTCCAGCGCCTTCTTCACAGCGCGCATCAGCGCCACGCCGTGCGCGCCATGCTCCTCGACCAGGTACTTCATCTTGTGCAGCCCCACGCCATGTTCGCCGGTCGACGTGCCCCCGTGACGCAGCGCGCGCTGCACCAGCCGGTGGCTGAAGGCCTCGGCCGCATCGTTCTCCTGCGCGCTGCCGGGGTCTACCAGCACGAGGCAATGGAAATTGCCGTCGCCGACGTGGCCCAGCACCGGCGCGAGCAGGCCGTGTTCGGCGATGTCGGCCTGCGTCTCCTCGATGCACTGCGCGAGCGCGGACAGCGGCACGCAGGCGTCGGTGCTCAGGCTGCGGCAGCCCGCCTTCAGCTGCAGGCAGGCGAAGTAGGCGTGATGGCGCGGGGTCCACAGGCGCGAGCGCTCCTCCGGCAGCCTTGCCCATTGGAGGTCGCCGCCGCCGTGGCCGCCTGCGATCTCTCGCACCACCGCCGCCTGCTCGTCGACCTGCCCCTGGCTGCCGCCGAACTCCAGGAACAGCGTCGGATGCTCGCCCAGCGCGGTGCGGCTGTGCGCATTCACCGCGCGGATGGTCAGCGCATCCAGCAGTTCGGCGCGCGCCAGCGGCACACCCATCTGGATCGACTCGATCACGCAGCCGACCGCCGCGCGCACCGATGGAAAGTGCACCACCGCCGCGGCGTATGTCTCCGGATGCGGATGCAGCCGCACCGTCGCTTCGGTGATCAGCCCCAGCGTGCCCTCGGAGCCGCAGTAGAGCTGCGTGAGGTTGTAGCCCGCCGAGCTCTTTCGCGCGCGCGAAGCGGTGCGCACGATCTCGCCGTCGGCCGTGATCACCGTCAGGCTCACGAGGTTGTCGCGCATGGTGCCGTAGCGGACGGTGTTGGTGCCGGAGGCGGCCGTCGCGACCATGCCGCCGATGGATGCATCCGCGCCCGGATCGACGGAGAAGAAGAAGCCGCAGCCCTGCAGCGCCGCGTTCAGCTGCCCGCGCGTGACGCCCGCCTCCACCGTGGCCGTGAGATCGCCGGGCCGGATCGCCAGCACCTTGTTCATCTGCGAGAAATCGACGCACACGCCGCCCTCGACGGCCAGCAGATGCCCTTCCACCGACGAGCCCACGCCGAAGCCGATGACGGGTACTCGCTCGCGCGCACAGGCACGCACCACGAAGGCCGCTTCCTCGGTGCTGCGCACGAACACCACCGCGTCGGGCGGCTGCGGCGGATAGGTCGATTCGTCGGTGCCGTGCTGCAGCAGCACCACCTTGCTGGTCGAAAAGCGTTCGGCGAACCTGCCCTGCAGCAGGGCGAGCAGTTCCGGCGACGGGGAGCGCCGAGTGTTCGAACGCACGGGAATGGTCACGACCGAGTCCATGGAAGCCTCCTCCTGAATGCAGCTCAGCGCTGCGATGGCGCGCGAGCCGGCCTGACGAACAGCACCAGCACCGCGCCGATCACCAGCAGCGCTGCCAGCATGTGCAGGCCCGCGTCGGTGCTCTGCGTCGCCTCCTTGATGAGCCCGATCAGGTACGGCGCGCTGAAGCCCGAGAGATTGCCGAACGAATTGATGAGCGCGATGCCGGCGGCCGCCGCCGCACCGCCGAGAAAGGCCGTGGGCAGGCCCCAGAAGACCGGAAAGGTCGACATGATCCCCATGGTGGCCAGCGTGAGCCCCGCCATCGCGAGCGTCACGTTGCCATGGGAGGCCACGCTGAGCACGAGCCCCGCCGCGCCCACGACGGCGCCGGTCGCGCTGTGCCAGCGGTACTCGAGCCGGCGGTCGGCGCTGCGGGCCATGAAGTACATCGCGACCACGCCGAAGGTCCACGGGATGGCGCTGAGCAGGCCGATGTCGAGCGCGCCCTTCACGCCCGCCGCCTTGATGATGCTGGGCAGCCAGAACGAGATGCCGTAGAGCCCCGAGGTGTAGGCGAAGTACACCAGCGCCAGCAGCCATACGCGGCCGTTGCCCAGCACGCTCAGGATGCGCGGTTCGGCCTTGCCCGCGTCCTCGGCGGCGATCTCGCGGGCGATGAGTTCGCGCTCGGCGAGCGTGAGCCAGCGCACGTCCTTCACGCGGTCGTCGAGGTAGCGCCAAACGATCAGGCCCAGCGCGACCGTCGGCAGGCCCTGCAGCAGGAACAGCCACTGCCAGCCGGCCCAGCCGTTGACGCCGCCCATGCCCTGCAGGATCCAGCCCGAGAACGGGCCGCCCAGGATGCCCGCGAACGGGATCGCCGCGAGGAACAGCGACGTGGCCTTGCCGCGCCGCGCGGCCGGGTACCAGTAGGTGAGGTACAGGATGATGCCGGGGAAGAAGCCCGCCTCGGCCGCGCCCAGCAGGAAGCGGATCACGTAGAACGACGTGGGCGAGCTCACGAACATCGTGCCCGCCGACAGCACGCCCCAGGTGATCATGATCCGCGCGATCCAGCGGCGCGCGCCCACGCGGTGCAGCACCACGTTGCTCGGCACCTCGAAGAGGAAGTAGCCGATGAAGAAGATGCCCGCCCCCAGCCCGTAGACCGCGTCGCTGAACTGCAGATCGCCCTGCATCTGCAGCTTGGCGAAGCCCACGTTCACGCGGTCGAGGTAGGCCACGATGTAGCAGAGGAAAAGCAGCGGGATCAGCCGCCATCCCACCTTGCGGTAGACGGCGTCGGAAGTGCTGTCGAAACGGCCCTCGTAGGGCTGCGCGATGGTGCCGGTGCTCATGGGTGCGTCGCTTTCCTTCGTCTGGTTCGACTGCAGGCGATGGTCGTGCGCACACCCGCTGCGCGGCTGCGGGTTTCCACTCAATATTCATATGGATTGAAGATCGGCGTATCTCGCAACGAGATGCGCGAGGCAGGTGCGCATGGCGAAGAAGGTGCGTGCCGCGCGGGAGATGCACCGGACCGATGCGTGCACGCCCAGGGGGTCACCGTAACGTAGTGCGTGGCCCGGCAGAGCACGATACATGCGCATACGCAAAGTGCGGCGGCGAGGTAAAGGCGGCAGACCATCGGTGCGCCCGGGGGCGCGGGCCCGCGCCCCGTCGGCATCCCCTTGTCCAACCAACCCGCCCATCCACCCATGAACAAACCCCACACGCATCAGCCTCCCGGCACTGGCGCGACGAAGGCATCGTCCCGTTCGCTCGAAGGTGCGCCGGCCAAGCTCGCCAGCTTCGGCCTCCTCGCGCTCGCTGGCGCCCTGGCCGCCTTCGCGGTCGCGCCCATCGCGGCCAAAGAGAGCCGCAGCGCCGCCGCAGGCCCTGACGCATCGCCGATCTACGGTGTCACCATTCCCAAGGGCTACCGACAGTGGCATCTGATCGCGCCCGCCATCGAGGCGGAGCCGCTGAACGAATTGCGCGCCGTGCTCGGCAACATCAAGGCGATCAAGGCCTACGACCAGGGCACGCTGCCCTTTCCCGACGGGACCGTGCTCGTCAAACTCGCGTGGAAGCACGTGCAGTCGCCGGAGTTCGCGCCGGCGTCCGTTCCGGGCGCGGCCACCACCGTGCAGGTAATGGTGAAGGACTCAAAGAAATACGCCGCCACCGGCGGCTGGGGCTTCGGCCGCTTCATCGACGGCAAGCCCGCGGACCTGGCACAGCACCAGACCTGCTTCGCCTGCCATCAGTCGCTGGTGAAGAACCACGACTACGTGTTCACGCGGCTGGCACCCTGACAGGTCGCAGCCGATGGTTCGCAGCTGCGATTTTGAAATTTAGTGTTGACGAACACCGCCCGGATACAGAGGCATACGCAATCCGATCACGCAGCGTCTCGGCGGCCGAACAATCTCTCCATCAGTTCGGAAAAGCACATGCGCTCCGACTGACAACTGGTCTTCCGAATCGTCATCACCTACCCGAAAGGATTCATCATGAAAGCTTCCGTCCTCCTCGCCGCCGCTGTCGTCTCTTCGTTGTTCGCCTTGAGCGCGAGCGCCGAGGAATACCAGGGCGTGCTGCAATTCCATTCCAGCGCGAGCCGAGCCGGCGTCAGGGCACAGGCCGTCGTTGCCTCCCACAGCACCGATCCGTATCGCGAGGGCGCTTCGGCAGACGTCGCTCCGGCGCTGCCGACGTTGGCCAAACGCTCCGACACGCGCGCCGAAGCCGTCGCGGCGGCCCGCGCCGGCAACATCTATGCCGATGGCGCCAACGCCGACTTGCCCCAGCCATTCACCAGTACGCTCGATCGCGCGACGGTGCGTGCGCAGGCACGCGCGACGGCGGCCCGCGGCGTGACCGAGGGAACGCTGTAAGCAGCCACCGATGCGCATCCGCTTCCATCGCTTCCGACGCCAGGAAATCCCATGATCGTTTTCCGGCGGCAGCCTGCCGCTCCCACCTCGTCGAGGAAGAGGGCGGCGTGGCCGCAGGCAGCGGCCCGCGCCCTGCCCTAATCCATCGACGCGCCGAGCAACCGTTCGGCTTCCTGCAGGTCCGAAGTCTCGAAGCCCTCGGTGTAGCGGACGAGCACGCCGGCCAGCAGGTCCTTGCCCTCCTGCCCGCGCCCGGCTTCTTCCCACAGGCGCGCCAGGTCTGTCGCCACGCGCAACTCCCATGAGCGGGCGCCCTGCTGCCTGCTGACAGTGAGCGCTTCGAGCAACGACTCCTCCGCGCCCGCGGCGTTCGGCGGCACCGCACCCGAGAGGGCTCGCGCCTTCACGCGAAGGAGCTCCGGCAGGTTGTAGAGGTCACCCTTGGCGTGCACCAGCGCGAGCGTGTCGTTCATCAGCTCCAGCGCTTCAGCGTTTCTGCCGATGGCGTTCAGGCCTTCGGCGAGCGTGATGTTGAACGACGTGGTCAGCAGCTCGTAGCGTGACGCACGCAGCTCGACCAGCGAATCCTGGATGGCCCGCACGCCGCGTGCGGCGTCGCCGCGCTTGATGGCGAGCTCACCCTTCACACCGCGACCCACCGCGAGGTACGGCGTCAGCGAGTGCGACTCCGCGTAGGCGATGAAACGGTCGATGTCCTGCTCGGCGCGCGCGAGGTCGCCCACCCACATGTAGACCGACACGGCCCATATCAGAGCGATGCACAGCGTCACAGGGTGGTTCAGGTGCCGGGCCTCCTCGACCGCGCGCTGGGCGACGACCACGGCCTGCGAAGGCTGCCCCTGCAGCCACAGGGTCCTGGCCAGCGCGATGCATGCGCGGTTGTGGAAATCGAAGCCGGCGTGGATGCTGCTGCGTTGCCGCGACACGGAAGCGCCAGCGATCGCCGCCTCCAGGAAGTGCCGCGCGCGGGACTGGTCTCCCACCAAGTGATGGCAAAGGCCCACCAGCGAATTGGCGGTCGCCTGCGCCGTCGCATCGTCGATGGAGGCAGCCACGGCGGCGCAGCGCCGGGCATGGCTGAGCGACTCGACGAAGTCGCCGATGCGCTCGTGGAAGATCTGCAGCCGACCCAGCAGCTCGACCTGGCTGTGCGAGTCGCCGAGCGCCTGCGCCACCTGGAGGCTGCGTTCGAGCGCGTACCGGACCTCGTCGCTGTGACCGCGGGTGAACATCTGGGAGAGGCCGACGGCCGCCTGCAGGTGCATCTCGGCGGCGCTGCCGAGCGAGGCCGTGCCCAGTTCGGCAAGCGCGCGCTTCGACCAGTCGTGGCACTCGGCAAGCAGGGACATCGCCATGAACGCCGGCAACGCCGCCAGCACGAGGGAAACACCGAGCTCGCGGGAATCGGCGCGATCGAAGCACCAGGCGAGTGCGGCCCTCACGTTGCCAAGGTCCGCGAGATCCGACGCGCGCGCCGTGTCGCGCGAGAAGGCGTCGTCCTGCTCGGCCATCTGCTCCAGCCGCTTGAGGAAGTAGATCGCATGGCGCCGCGCCGCCGAATCGGCCAGGTCCGCGCCAGCCTTTGAATGCGCGTACGCGCGGGTGCTCTCCAGCAGCCTGTACTGCGTCGAGGCACCGGAGCGCCGGATGGAAAGCAGCGACTTCTCCGCCAGGCTTGCGACGGCATCGACCACCTGGGCCTGTTTCAGCCCCCCGTCCGTGGCCACTTCGCGCGCAGCTTCCAGCGAGAAATGGCCCACGAAGACCGACAGCCGGCAGAGCACCAGGCGCTCCGGCATGTCGAGCAGTTCGTAGCTCCAGTCCAGCGTGGCCTGCAGGGTCTGGTGCCTAGGCTGCGCGGTGCGCTGTCCCAGCCACGAGAGCGCCAGACGCTCGTCGAGCAAGGTGGCGGTCTGATGGAGTCCGTAGGCGGCGACGCGGCGGGCCGCGAGTTCGATGGCAAGCGCCACGCCATCGAGCTTCCGGCAGATGCTCGCGATGACGGGCGCATCGTCGTCGTTCAGCTCGGGCATCGCGCCGCTGGCGCCGGCCCGGTCGACGAACAGGCGCGTGGCGGGATACATCAGGATGTCGCGCGCGATCAGGCCGGGCTGGTCGGGTGGGTTGTCCAGCGGATCGAGCAAATGGATGTGCTCGCCCTGCACGCGCAGCGCCTCCCGGCTCGTGGCGAGGATGTGGATGCGCGGCGCCGCCTGGAAGATGCGCTCCGCCAGCGCGGCGGCTGCCGCGATCACGTGCTCGCAGTTGTCCAGTATCAGCAGCATCCGCCTCTCCCGCAGGTAGGCGATCAGGCTGGGCACAGGATCGGCGGAGCGCACCGACAGCCCCAGCATCGATGCGATGGCGCTCGGTACCAGGCCGGGGTCCAGCAGCATGGAAAGATCCACGAACACCACGGCCCCGTTGAACTCGACGAGCATGTCCTGCCCGGTGCGCACCGCGAGGCTCGTCTTGCCTACGCCGCCCGAACCCACGATGGTGACGAACCTCGTCCTGGCCAGCTGGGCAGGGATCGCGGCCAGGTCCTTCGCGCGGCCGAGCAGTTCCACCGGCTGCGCGGGAAGACCTGGCTCGACAGGGCCTGCCTCGGGCTCAGGCTGGGCGTAGGGGGTGGCGGCCGCCGGAACGATGCGAGCGACGAAGCAATAGCCGCGGCCGACAACGTTCGACAGGTAGCGTGCGCCGTCCTGCCCGTCGCCCAGTGCCTGCCGCAGCATCGCGATCTGGTAGCGCAGGCTTCCGTCGGAGACGACCATTCCGGGCCAGGCCAGCGCCATGAGTTCCCGCTTGCTAACGATCGTGTTGGCCCTCGCGACAAGGGCGATCAGAACATCCATCGCACGCCCGCCGAGATCCACCGGCGCCCCCTCGCGCTCGAGGAGCCGCTGCGCAACGCGCAGGGTGAACGGCCCGAAGGAGATGGAGCCAGCGGTCTTGAAGGAGGTGTCGTCGCTCATGGAGATGGGAACTGCGGGGTGCCGCGCGGGTGGCGCGATGCCGGGCCAAACGCAGTCGATCCTATCGGCCCAGCGAACCCGCCGTCCGCCTCGGCAGCGCGGGCGGACGGAGCATAACCGAGGGCAGAGGCACGCACCGCACCGGTCGATTTGTATGGCTGTGTGTCGACTCGCACCCGAGGTACCTGCGCATGCGATTCGACCGTTTCCTCACACACGCGGGATACACGCGCCCACTTCAATGGAGACGTTCCAACTTCACAGAGATGCCTGCATGAGCACCCTCCATCCATCCCTTTCGCGCCGCCACCTCCTGGCCACGTCTATCGCCCTCGGCGCGACGTCGGCGGCTTCCGGCGCCTTCGGCATGCTGCGGCCGTCCGGGCCCTCCGGTCCCGACGACACCTCGGTGCGTCCGTTCCGCATCAACGTCGACCGCGAAGCTCTCGCGGACCTGCGCCGGCGGCTCAGCGCCACCCGATGGCCGAGCGTCGAGACCGTCGCCGACGACTCGCAGGGCGTGCGGCTCGCCACGCTGCGCTCGCTCGTGCGCCACTGGTCCACCGACTACGACTGGCGCAAGGGCGAGGCCCGGCTCAACGCCGTTCCGCAGTTCGTGACCACCATCGACGGCCTCGACATCCAGTTCGCGCACATCCGCTCGCGCCACGCCGATGCGATGCCGCTGATCATGACCCACGGCTGGCCCGGCTCGATCTTCGAACTGCTCAAGGTCGTGGGCCCGCTGACCGACCCCACTGCCCACGGCGGCCATGCGCAGGATGCGTTCCACCTCGTGCTGCCCTCGCTGCCCGGCTTCGGCTTCTCAGGCCAGCCCCAGGCCACCGGCTGGGACTCCAACCACATCGCGCGCGCCTGGGGCGTGCTGATGGCGCGCCTGGGCTACAAGCAGTTCGTCTCGCAGGGCGGCGACTGCGGCTCGGTCATCTCGCACCGCATGGCGATGCAGAAAGTGCCAGGCCTGATGGCGATCCACGTCAACATGCCGGGCACCGTGCCCGCCGAGATCGCATCGATCCTCGCCGCGGGCGGCCCCGCGCCCGCCGGACTGTCTCCCAAGGAGCGCGCGGCCTTCGACAAGCTGGACGCCTTCTACAGGAACAGCTCGGGCTATTCCGCGATGATGGTCACGCGTCCGCAGACGCTGGGCTACGCGCTGGCTGACTCGCCCGTGGGCCAGGCCGCCTGGATCTACGACAAGTTCGCCACCTGGACCTATTCGGGCGGCGTACCCGAGCGGGTGCTGCCGCGCGACGAGATGCTCGACGACATCTCGCTGTACTGGCTGACCAACAGTGCGACCTCTGCCGCGCAGATCTACTGGGAAGACCATTCGAACAACTTCAACGCCGTCGACATTTCGCTGCCGGCCGCCGTGACGGTGTTTCCCGGCGAGATCTACCAGGCGCCGCGCACCTGGGCCGACCGTGCCTACCACGACCTGGTCTACTGGAACGAGGTCGGCACCGGCGGTCATTTCGCCGCATGGGAACAGCCTGCGCTGTTCAGCCAGGAAGTGCGCGCGGCGTTCAGGTCGCTGCGCTGACCAGGGAAGCAGCAACCCCGGCGGCCCGTCCGGGGTTGCGTCATGCGACCACGAGCGGCAGCGTGAGTCGTGCCTCGAGCCCCCCGCTGCGACGGTTCTGCAGTTGCAGCTCGCCCTGCATCGAGCGGGCCAGGCGCCTGGCGATCGCTAGGCCAAGGCCCGAGCCAACCTTGCCTTCGGCATCGCCCTGCTGCGCCCTCACCCATGGCGCGAAGACCGCCTCCATCTGCGCCGGCCGGATGCCCGGCCCCGAGTCCACCACGGCCAGCACCAGACTCGTCGCATCGACGCGGGCGCTGACCCTCACGTCGCTGCCGTAGCGCAGCGCGTTGTCGATCAGGTTGGCGAGCACGCGGCGCAGCGCGAGGGGACAGGCCATCACCGGCTGCCCGATGCGGCCGTCGACGGCGATCGCCCTGCCTGCCTCGCGATAGTCGCGCATCAGGCTGCCGAGCAGGCCGTCGGCATCGACGCGCTGCAGCGGCTCGGCCACGCTGCGCTGCAGCCGCGCGCTGGCCACACTGGCCTCGACCAGTTCGCGCATCTGGGCGAGATCACGCTCCATGGCTTCGCGCAGCGAGGCGTCTTCCAGCATCTCGCAGCGCAGCCCCATGCGGGTCAGCGGCGTGCGCAGGTCGTGCGCATAGGCGGCCTGCACATCCAGGTGCGCTACGTCGCGCTCGGCCTGGCGGCGGCGAACGTTGTTGATCGCGCGGGCCAGCCGTACGATGGCGCGCGGGCCGCTTTCGGCGAGTTCGGGCATGCCGGCACCGTGCTGCTCCAGTGTGCGAGCCAGGCGCGCCGCGCCCGCGCGGTGGTCCATCGCCTCCAGCCAGAGGACGACGGCGAGCAGCATGAGGCCGACGAGCACCGACACGCACAGCACCCACCGCAGGCTGTCGTCGAGCGGACACGCCAGCGGCGACAGCGTCGCGGCATGGACGTTCTGCCCGAGCGTAGCCACCGCGAGAGCGCGCGCCGCGGTCAAGGCCAGGCCGTGCGAACGGCGGTCAGGCTGGGTGGATTTGGAAGGGGCGCCGGCGAACGCCACGGATGCGCGCGCCCGGTGGAAGGAGCCGAAGTAGGAACAGATGAAGGAACTGATGGATGCGCGGGACTTCTTCGTCATTGGTTTTCTCCTGCTGCCGGCGCACGGGCCGGCGTGGGAGGGATGACATCACGCGAGGGGGAGCACTGACCATTGCATCAGCGTTTGCCGCACCCCTACGAAGGTTTGCCCTCTTCATGCACGAGGGTGGCGCGCGGCCGGCGCTCCTTCCCGGGTCTCAGGCCCGACCCAGCGCGCGGCCGATCCAGGTCTCAAGTTCGGCGGCATCGATGGGTTTCTCGATCAGGCAGAGTGCCGGGCTGGCCTGCACGCGCTCCCGCGTGCGGGCGGTGGCCAAGGCGCTGATGAAGATGACGGGCAGGCGCAGTCCTTCGCGCTCGAGGCACTCGACCAGTGCGATGCCGTCCATGGCCGGCATGTGAATGTCGCAGACGAGGCAGCGCGTACGCGCCGGAACGTCGGAGGCAAGGAAGTCGATGGCCGACTCGAACGCGCGGGCCTCCCATCCGAACGAGCGCACCAGACTGCTGGTCGCGGCGCGCACGAAGGGATCGTCGTCGACGATGGAAACGAGTTCGATGGCTGAAAAGGACAAGGACGAGGACAAGGGGAAAGCCCGCTCTCTACCCCGGGGTTTTCCGGTGAAGGCACAGGAACATTCCCGCCCCTGCCCAAAGTTGCAGGATACCGGCGTCTGCGCGCGGCGCCATCATCCATAGGTATGGCCCCCTCAGCTAGCGCCCTCCACCACACCCAGCGCCTCCATCTTGCGCACCAGCTCGGCGACCGAGCGCGCGTTCATCTTGCGCATCGCCTGGCCGCGGTGGATCTTGGCCGTGATCTCGGCAATGCCCATGCGATCAGCGATCTGCTTGTTCATCAGGCCGCCGGCCACGTGCTGCACCACCTCGCACTCTCGCGGCGTGAGCGATTCCCAGCAGGCACGCGCAGCCTCGAGCAACCGCCCGCTCTCGAGGCGTCGCGCATCGCGCTCCAACGCGGCAATGACTGCATCGATCATGTCCTGGTCGCGGAATGGCTTCGCCAGGAAGTCTACGGCCCCGGCCTTCATCGCCTTGACGGTCATGGCGATGTCGCCGTGGCCGGTCATGAACACGATCGGCAGGTGAGCCTCGCCGCGCTCCAGCAGGGCCTGCTGGAAGGCAAGGCCGCTCTGGCCGCGCAGGCGTACGTCGAGCACCAGGCAGGAGGGCACGCCGGAGCGCGGGGCGGCAAGGAACTCCTCCGTCGTGGCGAAGGCGTGCACCGCCAGGTCGATGGAGCGTAGCAGGCTGCACAGCGCATCTCGCACGAGCTCGTCGTCGTCGACGATGAACACGCAGCGAAGAGGTGCCGGAGGCGAATCGGAAGGACGCATGAAACGAAGGGTTGGTGAGGGCATCGGAGTCGCCTGCACTTTCATCGATGGCCAGAGGCCGGCCGCGGCAGACTGAAGACGGCGCGCATTCCCGAAAGCTCGCACGGCAGCAGTTCGAGCGTTCCGCCGTGAGCATCGAGGATCGACTTGCAGATCGCCAGTCCCATGCCCATGCCGTTGGGCTTGGTGGTGAAAAGAGGCTTGAGCAGGTGCTGCGCCGCATCGGGGCCTATGCCGGGGCCCGCGTCTTCCACCACGATGCGCACATGGTCGTCGTCGTGCACGCAGGCCATCGACAGCGGGCGCGGGCCAGGCGGGAGGGAAGTCATCGACTCGGCGCCGTTCATCAACAGGTTGACCGCCACCTGCTGCAGCTGCACGCGGTCGCCGTGCACGGCCAGGGGTGTTTCCAGGCCCTTCGTCTCCAGAGTGACACCCATGGTGTCGAGCGCCCCCACGACCAGCGTCGCCGCCTCGCGCAGCGCCTCGCCCAGGTCGAATGCGGCGAACTGCGGTTCCGCGTTGCGTGCCTTGGCGCGAAGGCCTTGGATGATGGTGCGAGCACGCAGCGCACTCCTGCTGATATGCGTGAGCATCTCGCGCGCCTCGCCGATGTCGGGCGGGCTGCGGTCGAGCCAGCGCAGCGCCGCGCTGGCCGAGGTATCGACCGCGGCGATCGGCTGGCCGACCTCGTGCACGATGGAAGCCACCAGTTCGCCCATCGCCTTCAGGCGAGTCGCGCGCTCCAGTTCGGCGAGCGTGCTGCGCAATTGCTCCTCCGCCTGGGCGCGCTGTCGGTTCTGGTCGACCAGTTCCTCGTACAACCGCGCGTTCTCCAGCGCGAAGGCGGCCTGCGAGGCGATCACCTCCAGTACTTCGGCCTTGGCGGGCGTGAACACATGAGAGGCCAGGTTGTTCTCCAGGTAGAGCACGCCGACGAGCATTGCCTGGCGCATCAGCGGCACGCACAGGATCGATCGCGGCCGCCGGCGGCGGATGTAATCGTCCTGCGCGAGCGACGCGCTCTCGCGCGCATCGTCCACCACGACGTGCTGCTGGCTGCGCGCGACCGCCTGGACGACGGAAACCGGCAACGTCCCGGCATCGAAGGCCATGCCCTCCTGCGTGATCACGACGGCACCGTCGAGCACTCGCGCCTGGGCGCGCACCTGCCACGCCTCCAGTCGGAACAGCGCCAGCGTGCCAGACTCGGCGCCGGCATTCTCAAGGGCGGTGCGAAGCAGCGTCTCGACCAGGCGGACCGGCACGATCTCGCCGGCGAGCGCTGTCGAGATGCGCAGGACGGCCTGTGCGTCGAGCCCCTGCATCCGGCGCGTATTCGGCACCGTGTCCTCGATTTCGAAGAGTCCCGGGTGCGAGGCCTGCAGCCGGCGCACCTTGGCAGTGGCACCCCAGCGCTGCCACGCGCCGCGTGCGTGGCGCAGGTTGCCGTGCGCTGACAGGTCGTCGCCACGTCCGGCATGGAAGGCCGCGGCAAGCTCTGCCGCCAGGGCCTCGACCTGCGTGAAGCCGTGGCGCCGTGCATGCGACACCGCCCGCGCATAGGCCTCCACCGCCGCGAGCGGATCGCCGTCGATGCGGTACATCTCCGCGCGCACCAGCTGGAAGCGCGCCAGGAAGTTCGTTGGGCAGGCCTGGCTCCAGGCCTGCAGTTGCTCCATGTCGCGCTGCAGCGCCGCCCGCTGCGAGGCATCGCGCGCGGGAAGCGCCAGCAAGGCCAGCGCGCCGTAGAACGGCAGGTCACCGCTCTCGGCGAAGGTACGTCCCGAGGCAGCGCATGCCTCGGCCCGATGGCGGGCCTCTATCGCCTCGGCCAGCCTGCCGCCGAACAGTGCCGCCTGCAGCCTGTACACCCAGTAGGCGAAATCCACGAGCGTGGCGGGCCGCCCTTCCCTCGGCGGGCTCGGCTGTGCATCGCAGTCGCTGACGGTGCCGTCCTGCAGTTGCGCCAGCAGCAGCTTCTGGGCCAGCAGAGCCTCGATCACTAGCTGGAAATTCGCGTCACGCGCAACGGCCAGCCCGCGCTCGACCGTGTCCCGGACGTCGCCAAGGTACTCCCCGGCGAAGAGCATTCCTGTCGCCTGGTTTCGTCCACAGTAGATCGCGAAGGTGTGGTCGCCGCTCGCCACAGCCACGTCGTAGGCGCGCCGGATGTAGTCGCGCGCGGCGCGTGCCGGCTGCGTCCACGGGACCACCATGGTGCCGAAGGTCATGTAGACCCGGCCACGGTACAGCGCGAGGCCGCGCTCGTCGACCAGGTGCAGCGCGAGCGCGCCAAACTCCCGCGCGGCGGCGTAGTTGCCGTAGCGCACGCCGAAGACCTGCGTCATGCAGGCATAGCCGTCCGCCGACGCGTCGGAATGGCCCTGCGCAATGTTGAGGCCGACCATGCGCAGCAGGATCAGGTCGACCAGGTTCTGGTCGGTGTACAGCGCTGGCGGAATGAGGTCCGCGAAGATGTCGGTGATCGCCCGGCGCAGCGGGTCTGCCACGATGGGCAGCTGGCGCAGCGCCCCGATGCCGTGCCGGTCGATCCATTCCTGCAGCGCCGCATGCTCCCGATCGACCGCCGCGGCATCGGGCCGCCTCGGCATGACGATGCCGGACTTGCGCAGGAAGGCCAGCCCCACGTCGAGTGCCCGGTCGAAGTTGCCGAGCGTGGTGTACAGCGCCGCACGCAGGCGCGCGAGATCGGCCCCGAAGATGCCGTCCCCCGCGACCTCCTCCAGTGCCGACAGGCGGCTCTCCGCGGCCTCCAGCGCCCCGGTCATGAACTCGGCCTCACCGCAGAGAGCGCGCGCGTGCAGGCCGTCTTCGCTGGTGTCGGCTTCGCCCAGGAAGGCGAGCGCGACGCGGAAGAAGCCGAGCGCCGAATGGTGTGCGGCCGCGGCCTTTGCCTGCCGGCCGGCCTGCAGATTCAGCCGCGCGAAGTCGCGTCGCTCCCGTGGTACCTCAACGGCCGGGTGTGCGAGGCCGGCCTGCGCGGCGAGCGAGAAAATCCGCGCGGGATCGGACGCAAGCCGGAGTTGGCGGCGCACGATCTGCAGATGCATGCGCGGCCGCTCCCCGTGCGGGATCGATGCGTAGGCAGCCTCGCGGATGCGGTCATGCCAGAAGACCCAGTCATCGCCCTCGCGCTGGATGCTGCCTGCTTCGCGCGCATTGTCGAGCGCGGCGTGCAGGCGGGAGGCTGCATCGGTGCCGGGCTGCACGTCCATCGCGAGCGCAAGCTCCTCGTGCGGGGTGCGGTGGCCTAGGCATGCCATCAGGCGCAGTACCGCCTGCGTCGCCGAGGGCAGTTGCTCGAAGCGGTGCGCCATCAGGTCGCCGACGGTGTCGGCGCCGGGGTGGGACGCGAGCTGTTCCAGGCTCCAGCGCCACGAGGCGGTCTCCGCGTCGTAGGCAAGCAGGCCGTCGTCGGCCAGCAGATGGAGCAGGTGCCGGGCGAAGAGCGGATTCCGCTCGGTCTTCCGGCCGATGAGCTCGGCCAGTTCGCCAACGCCGCTCGCATCCTGCTGCAGCGTGAGCGCGATCATCTCGCGCAGGGCGCCCTCGTCCAGCGGACCGAGCTCGATGCGCACGGCCCGAGGCACTTCCGCGAGCCGGCCCGCGCGCAGCGGATGGGTCACGTCCACCTCGTTGTCGCGAAAGGTTCCGACGAGCAGCAGCGCTGCATCGTCATGCTGATGCAGCAGGCGCTCAAGCACCTGCAGGGTCTCGACGTCGGCCCATTGCAGGTCGTCGAGCAGCATCACGAGCGGACGCGTGGGCGCGGCGAAACAGGCGATCAGCCGCGCCATGCCCTGCAGCACGCGCTCGCGTTCGAGCGCGGGGGCCGCATCCGGGGAGGCGGGAACTGGCTGCCCCGATGGCGCGCCGAGGATGACGCCGAGCGCCGGCATCAAGCCCGCCAGGGTCCGCTCCACCGGCCTCGCGGCGGCGGCGATGCGATTGCGCCAGGCCGCGAACTCCTCGTTCGCACAGCCGATCACGTTCTGCAGCAGCGGATCGAGCACCTCCACCAGCAGCGCATACGGCTTGCCGCGGCGCCCTTGCTCGCTCTTGGCCGCAGCCAGCAGCGGCGCGCCAGAGCGCTGCATGCGCGCCACCACCTCGCGCAGGAGCGTCGATTTGCCGATGCCCGACGGGCCCGAGATCCAGGCCGCCGCCGAACCGGCGCTGTCCGCAACCTTGCGGTAGAGCGCCAGCAGCGCCTGCAGTTCGGCGTCGCGCCCCAGCACGAGGCCGGTGCCGCCGGGCTTGCGCAGGGCCGAATGGGCATCGAGCGAAAACCGGGGAATGCGCCCGTGCTGGCACAGCAGGGTCTCGCAGCGCCGCAGGTCGGCCAGCACTCCGGCAGCGTCCGCATACCGGTGCTCCGGTGCCTTCTCGAGCAGCTTCATGACCAGCAGCGAGAGTTGCTCCGGAAGCCCCGGCACCAATTCCACGGGTGCGCGCGCGAGCCGGGTCGCATGCGCGTGCACGCGCGCGGCGGCATCGGCGCCCTCGAAGGGAAGTCTGCCGGTCATCAGCTCGTAGAAGATGCAGCCGAGCGCGTAAAGGTCGGCCCGTGCATCCACGCGCAGGTTCATGCGCGCGCCGAGTTCCGGCGCCATGTAGTTGAAGCTGTCCTCGTCCCAGGAGAGCTGGTCGTCGCCCGCGGACTTGTCCTCGTCCTCGACCGTGACGGCCTGGCCGAATCCGGTGAGGCAAACCCGGCCGTCTTCGCCGAGCAGCATGCGACCGGGCGTGAGCGCGCGATGCTGCACGCCGGCCGCATGCATCGCGCCCACGGCGGCGGTGAGGCGCAGCGCGATCGCAACGAAGGTGTGTGCGTCGGTACACGGCGCCGCACCGCGCAGAAGCGGCTCGCCGCCGGAGTCCTTCAGGATCAGCAGGAAGCTCTCTCCATGAGGCACCAGCGCGATCGGCACCGCGGCCCACTCGTCGCGAAGCACGTGGCGCAACGAGTACTCCCGCTGAAGCAGCGCGGCAATGGCCGGCGTGCTCTGGCCGCGCCCGGCCACGAGCGAAGAGGCTGTGCCATGCGCGCGTGCGCGTTCCAGGCGCGGCGTGCCCGCGCCCAGTTCGCGAAAGTCGCGGTATCGCACCGACGATGCCCCGTGCTGCGCGACGACGGGAGCATCTGGCAAGACCGCCTCTGGCTCTTCTTGTCCGGCGAGTTCCTGGTGTTGCATGGGCATGGATGTGGGCCTCTTGCGGCCGGCCGGGGCCGCGAAATGCGTGGGCACCGAGTCGAGTCCGCCGTTGTTCTTGTGTCTTCCCGTCTCCGGGCGCGCTGGGCGCGCTGGGCGCGGATGCCATTGGAACTCCGCCGATCGCGAGATGGACGCTGCGGCCGTTGGCTGGTGTTAGGTGTTGTTAGGCGCGGGTATGCGCCACCGCAAACCGGGCGCGCCGCGGCGGTTCCGGCCGGGCCGCTTGAAAAGTAATGTCACGTCACGCCCTTCGGACACACAGGCATACAGAGCGGCCCCGGCTTCCTTCGCATCGCCCCTAGATTCAGTGCCGTCGGCCCAGGGTCGATCCCGTTCCACCCAAATCAACCAAGGAAGAATCGTCATGAAGAACTTCTCTCGCCGCCTCGCCGCGACCCTGATGGCCCACGCGCTCGGCGTGGCGGCGCTCGCGCCCCTGCATTCGTTCGCGCAGCCGGCGGACCGGGCCCCGTCCGCACAGTCCACCAAGCCCACGATCGTGCTCGTGCACGGCGCCTTCGCCGATTCGTCGAGTTGGGACGGCGTGGTGCAGCGCCTGCAGGCACGGCACTATTCCGTGATCGCCGCTGCGAACCCGCTGCGCGGGCCTTCGTTCGACGCGGCGTACGTCGCCGGCATCGTCGATGCGGTGAAGGGGCCGGTGGTGCTGGTCGGGCACTCGTACGGCGGCTCGGTCATCTCTGCCGCCGCCAACGGCAAGGCGAACGTGAAGGCGCTGGTCTACGTGGCGGCCTTCGCGCCGGAGGCCGGCGAAACGGCGATCGGCCTCACGGGCAAGTTCCCGGGCAGCACGCTCGGGCCCACGCTGGCGCCGGCGGTGCCGCTCGCCGACGGCGGCAAGGACCTGTACATCGATCAGGACAAGTTCCCCGCGCAGTTCGCGGCCGACGTTCCGCTCGCCAAGGCGCGCCTGATGGCCGTGGGGCAGCGGCCCATCGCCGAGGCGGCGCTGAACGAGCCGGCGCAGGCTGCGGCATGGAAATCGGTGCCGTCATGGTTCGTCTACGGCGATCGCGACAAGAACATCCCGCCGCAGGCCATGGCCTTCATGGCGCAGCGCGCCAACGCCCAGAAGACGGTGGTGGTCAAGGGCGCCTCGCACGTCGTGATGACTTCGCAGCCCGAGGCGGTGACCCGGGTGATCGTCGAGGCGGCCGGGCACTGAGCATCGGCGACCCCGCTTTCAGGCGCCTACTGCGGCAGCTCTCCGGCCGGTCGCTCCAGCCACTTCATGGACAGCCGGTCGAGCTCGCCGCTCTTCTTCGCCTCGTCGATGATGGCGTTGACCCGCTGCCGCAGCGCGTCCTCGCCCTTGGCCACGCCGATGTAGTTGGGGCTTTCCTTCAGCAGCAGCTTGTAGGTGGTGCCCAGCGCCGGGTTGCTGGCCATGATGGTGTTCGCGACGGAAGCGCCCGTGGCGATCAACTGCGCCTGCCCGGAGACGAAGGCCGAGACGGTGCGGGTGTTGTCGTCGAAGCGGCGGATGTCGGTGCCCGAGGGCGCGACCTTGTTGAGCTCCTGGTCCTCGACCGAGCCGCGCGTGACCGCGATCGACTTGCCCGACAGGTCGGCGAAGCTCCTGACATTCAGGCTCTTCGCGCCGAAGATGGCCTGGTAGAACGGCGAGTACGCGGCGGTGAAGTCGATCTGCTTCTCACGGTCGGGGTTCTTGCCCAGCGTGGCGATGACCAGCGCGGCCTTCTTCTTCTGCAGCGTCGGGATGCGGTTGGCGCTGGTCACGGGGATCAGGTCGACCTCCACGCCCAGCTTGGCACCGATGTAGTTGGCCATGTCGATGTCCAGGCCGTGCATCTTGAAGTCGCGGTCCATCGAGCCGTAGGGCGGGAAATCGGGAGGAACCGCAATGGCGATCTTCTTGTTCTTCAGGATGGTGTCCAGCGCGCTTTGCGCATGGACCGCCCCGGTTGCCATGAGGGCGCCGAGCGCGAGCCCCAGGACGAATTGCAATCTGCCGAATTTCATGATGCCTGAACGATGACGAGTGGTTGTGGGTTTGATGTCGGACGCACGGCTGCCTGGGCGGCCGCGCCCGGCGCACAGCCGCACGAATCGTGCCAGTGGTATACAAGGCTCGTGCACTCGATCAGAACGACAAACCCGGTGCGCAAGCCGCGAACCGGCCCTGATTCAGGGCCGCGAGCCCCACATTGGGGACTCGCGACGACAAGAAGCCGCCCATGCACGCGCTGCTGCCGACGCGGGCAGAATCCCGCGCTTGCAGTCTCATCCCCTCAAGGACCTTTCATGACCGATCTCTCGAACTTCCCCATCACGAAGAAGTGGCCCGCGCAGCACCCCGAGCGGCTGCAGCTCTATTCGCTGCCCACGCCCAACGGCGTGAAGGTGTCGATCATGCTGGAGGAGACCGGCCTGCCCTACGAGCCGCACCTGGTGAGCTTCGAGACCAACGACCAGATGTCGCCCGAGTTCCTGTCGCTCAACCCGAACAACAAGATCCCGGCCATCCTCGATCCCGACGGACCCGGCGGCAAGCCGCTGGCGCTGTTCGAATCGGGCGCGATCCTCGTGTACCTCGCCGAGAAGACCGGAAAGCTCATCCCGCAGGACGCGGCCGGCCGCTACGAGACCCTGCAGTGGGTGATGTTCCAGATGGGCGGCATCGGCCCGATGTTCGGCCAGCTGGGTTTCTTCAACAAGTTCGCCGGCAAGGACTACGAGGACAAGCGCCCGCGCGACCGCTACGTGAACGAGTCGAAGCGCCTGCTTGGCGTGCTCGACAGGCGCCTGGCCGATCGCGCATGGATCATGGGCAGCGACTACACCATCGCCGACATCGCCACCTTCCCATGGATCCGCAACCTGATCGGCTTCTACGAGGCCGGCGACCTGGTCGGCTTCAAGGACTTCCCGAACGTCGCGCGCACGCTCGAGGCCTTCGTGGCGCGCCCTGCCGTGGTGGCGGGGCTGGGCATCCCGAAGCGCGGCTGAGAAGAGCTCAGCCGGCCATCGGGCGACGACCTCAGTTCGCGCTGAGATCCATCAGCATGCGCGAGAGCAGGTACAGGCGCGGCACCACGCTCTCGACTTCCGCGTACTCCTCCGGCGTGTGGATGCCGCCGCCCACGATGCCGAAGCCGTCGAGCACCGGCACGCCGACGCCCGCCACCAGGCTCGCATCGGCCGCGCCGCCGCTGCTCTCGATGGTGAGCTTCTTGCCGATCTCGGCGTAGATGCCTTCGGCCATGGCCACCAGCTTGTCCGAAGCGGGCGAGCGCGGCATCGGCGGCAGGCCGCGGACCAGGCGCACGCGCACCTCGGTCTCGGGGATCAGCTTGTTCTGCGAGATGCGCGCGAGGTCCTTCTCGACGCGGTCGAGCTCCTCGGGGGTAGCGGCGCGCACGTCGCCCTTGGCGCTCGCGGTCGCGGGAATCACGTTGGTCGGGCCGTTGGCCGTGAGCACGGTGAAGTTGACGGTGGTCTTCTTCGCCGCGTCGGCCGCCTTCGACAGCTGCAGCACCTGGTGCGCCACTTCCATCGCCGCGTTGCGGCCTGCCTCGGGCGCCACGCCTGCGTGGGCCGCCAGCCCCTTCACCTCGACGAGCGCGGTGGCGGAGCCCTTGCGCTCGACCACGAGGCCGTCGGCCGGCCGGCCCGGCTCAAGGTTCAGCGCCACGTCGTGCTGCTTGGCCACGCGCTCGATGAGCGCGCTGGTGCCCACCGAGCCGGTCTCCTCGTTGGTGTCGAGCAGGAAGGTGATCTGCCCATAGTCCTTGAAGCCGATCTGCTGCAGGATCTTCAGCGCGTACAGGCCCGCCACCACGCCGCCCTTGTCGTCCATCACGCCGGGACCGTAGGCGCGGCCGTCCTTGATGTAGAAGGGCTTGGCCGCGGCGGTGCCTTCCTTGAAGACGGTGTCCATGTGCGCGAGGATCAGGATCTTCTTCTTGCCCTGGCCCGTCAGTGTCGCCACTACGTTGGTGCCGGGATGCGGCTCCGCCGGAAAGGTCTCGATGCGCGCACCGAGCTTGCGCAGTTCTTCCACCGCCAGATCGCTCACCTTGGCCAGGCCCGCCGTGTCGGCAGAACCGGAGTCGATGTTGACCATGGTCTCCAGCATCTTGAGCGCGCCGTCCTTGCTCTGCGTGGCCGCGTCGAGGACGCCCTGGTGAGGCTTCTGCGCCATGGCGTTGCCGGCCAGCAGCGCGCATGCGAGCGCGGTGCAATGGGCGACGGCGAGCAGGCGGCGGGCAGGCGGCCGGGCTTTCATGGCCGAGGAAGCCGAAGAAGCCGAGCAGGCGGATGCGGGATGGCGCGAGTGGATCGTCATTGTTGTCCGTTCTGTTGAAGGAAGTTCCAGGAAGGCGCGGCAGCGCCGCCGCGCCGTGCTGACTCTACAGACAGTTCAGCGGGGGAAGTCTTCCGCGCGCAACTCGATCGGCTGCCCGTGCGGGGTTCGGTCCGCCGCGTGCGCCCAGGCATGGCGGTAGCGCGCCAGTTCGCCTTCGGAGCTGGCGCCCTTGCCGGCCACGAGCTTCTCGAGCGCGGCCAGCCAGTGCAGGTAGTAGGTCTGGCCGGTATCGGGGTCGCCCGCCGCCTGTGCCTGGGCGATCTGTACGGCCAGCGCCTCAGCCCATTCGGGCCAGGTGAAGAGGCCGCGCTCGTGCAGGGCCAGCGTCATCGCGAAAGCCAGCGCCTCCCAGGGCGCGTTGAACACGGGCCCGTCCGCATCGCGCGGCATGCCGGGCGACAGGGGCATGCGCTCGCTGCTCATGCCGCCGCCTCCAGGTAGCTTTCCCACGCGTCGACCGAGACCGCGAGGTTCTGGCGCGGCGCGTCGCCGCCCCACAGCTCGGCTTCGTCGAACTCCACCGTGTAGAGCCACTGCGGCTGTTCGCCGAGCCCTTGCGCGTTGGTGTCGGCGAACACATGCGCGCCGTGCACCCGGACGATGGTGCCGCGCCTGCCCTGAACATAGGCGGGCAGCCGCGTGTGATGGTCGACCTTGCCCGCATGCATGCGCACCTCCTGGCCCACCGCGAAGCGAGCCGCGGCGGGCGCGGGACGCTCGGTGGGCGAGCCCTTGGCAAGCGCCGGCTGCACGTCGGCGGCACGCAGCACGCGGGCCACGGGTGCGGCCGCATGGCGCATCTCGCCGCTGGCGATCTCGTCGGCAAAGAGCTGGCCGCGCTGCTGCATCAGCTGCTCCAGCGCGCGAAGCCAGATCTGGTAGTAGCTGAGTTCGCGGTAGTCGGGCAGCGTCTCGCGCACGGAGCGGCTCGCGTCGATGTTCCACGAGCCGGTCGCGCCCATGGCCAGCACGAGCGCCAGGGCACGCGGCTCCCAAGCGGCATGGAAGAGTTCGCCTTCCGCCTCGGGCACGACCCTGCCGAAGCCCGGCAGTCCGCCGAGGTCGGCCTTGGTCTCGTAGCTCATGCGGTGTGCTCCTGTTCCACCGGAGCACCGGCCAGCCGCGTGCCGATCATCGAATCGCGCGAGACCAGGTCGGCCAGCTGCTCTTCACTCAGGTCCTCGGTGCCGGCGGGCCGCTGCGGGATGACGAGATAGCGCACCTCGGCGGTCGAATCCCACACGCGGATGCGCGTGGCCTCGGGCAGCACGGTGCCGAAGTCGGCGAGCACGCCCCGCGGGTCCTTCACCGCGCGCGAGCGGTATGGCGCGCTCTTGTACCAGGTGGGCGGCAGGCCCAGCACGGGCCAGGGGTAGCAGCTGCACAGGGTGCACACCACCATGTGGTGCGTGTCGTCGGTGTTCTCCACCGCCACCATGTGCTCGCCCTGGCGGCCGGTGTAGCCTAGCGAGGCGATCGCCGCGGTGGCATCGGCCAGCAGCCACTGCCGGAAGGCCGGGTCGACCCAGGCCCTGGCCACCACCCGCGCGCCGTTGCGCGGGCCGACGCGGGTCTGGTAGGTGTCGATCAGCACATCGAGCGCGGCCGGGTCGATGTAGCCTTTCTGCGCAAGCACGCTCTCGAGGGCGCGCACGCGCAGGTCCATCTCGCCGAGTTCGCTGTGTTCGTGGCCATGGTCGTGGGCGTGTTCGTCGCCGTGGCCGCTGTCGTCGTGGGGGTGGTCGGAGCTCATCCGGGCGATGCTACGCCCGGGCACTTAAAATTCGAAGCCTCCCGCCAGTTCCCCTCCGGAAGCCCTACCCCATGACCTCCACGCCCGCCCGCCCCGTCCGCTCCCAGTACGAAGATTTCATGCGCCACGTCGACACCCATGGCGTCTTCAAGAGCGACCGCACGGGCACCGGCACCAAGAGCGTGTTCGGCCACCAGATGCGCTTCGACCTGAACGAGGGCTTCCCTCTGGTGACCACCAAGAAGGTTCACCTGAAGTCCATCATCCAGGAACTGCTGTGGTTCCTCACCGGCTCGAGCAACAACAACTGGCTCAAGGAGCGCGGCGTCACCATCTGGGACGAATGGGCGCGCGAGGACGGCGACCTCGGCCCCGTGTACGGCGTGCAGTGGCGCAGCTGGCCGACGCCCGACGGCGGCCACATCGACCAGATCGCCGAAGTCATCAAGACGCTGAAGACCAACCCCGATTCGCGCCGCATCATCGTGAGCGCATGGAACGTGGCTGAACTGTCGAAGATGGCGCTCATGCCCTGCCACGCCTTCTTCCAGTTCTACGTGGCGCCGCCGCAGGCCGAGGGCGAGCGCGGCAAGCTCAGCTGCCAGCTCTACCAGCGCAGCGCCGACATCTTCCTGGGCGTGCCCTTCAACATCGCGAGCTATGCGCTGCTCACGCACATGATCGCGCAGCAGTGCGACCTCGACGTGGGCGACTTCATCTGGACCGGCGGCGACTGCCACATCTACAGCAACCACGCCGAGCAGGTGGCGCTGCAGCTCAGCCGCACGCCCTACCCCTACCCCACGCTGCACATCAAGCGCAAGCCGGCCTCGATCTTCGATTACCAGTACGAAGACTTCGAGGTGCTCGACTACCGGCACCACGACGCGATCAAGGCTCCCGTGGCGGTATGAGCGGTGCCAGTCCGATGAGCAAGCCGCGCATCAACCTCATCTTCGCCCGAGCCGCCAACGGCGTGATCGGCGTGGACAACACCATCCCCTGGCACATCCCGGAGGACATGGCGCACTTCAAGCAGCAGACAGCGGGCGCGCCGGTGATCATGGGCCGCAAGACCTGGGACTCGCTGCCGCCGCGTTTCCGCCCGCTGCCGGGCCGGCGCAACATCGTGGTCACGCGGCAGGCCGACTGGCAGGCCGAAGGTGCGCAGCGCGCGGCGAGCCTGCAGGAGGCACTGGCGCTTTGCGAACAGCCGGGCGTCGAGACCGCATGGGTCATCGGCGGCGCGCAGATCTATGCCGAGGCCGAGCCGCTCGCGCATCGCGCGGTGGTGACCGAGGTGGCGCGCGACTACGAGGGCGATGCCTACGCACCCGAACTCGACGCCGCCTGCTGGCGCGAGACGCAGCGCGAAGCGCATGTCTCGGCCAAGGAAGGCCTGGGCTTCAGCTTCGTCACCTACGAGCGCGTCGCGCCCGCCCCCGGCAGGTAAGCGAGGCGATGGGCGAAGGCGCAGCGCACCGGCTCCCACCGAGCGGCCCGCGGCGCCGCTCGCTGATCGCCGGCGCGGCCTTGCTCGCGGGCCTCGCGCCGATGCGGCTCGTGCATGCGGCCGAGCCGCTGGAGCCCGACGAGGAAGCGCTCTTCATGACCGGCACGGCGCGCCCCACCGCCGATGGCCGGCTCGAGGTCGACATCCACGCGTGGATCTTCGAGCGCGAGAACCGCTGGGGCCTCGATGCGGCCTTCGCGCGCTACCTGGGCCTGAGCCTGAAGAAGCTCTCGCCCGCAGCTCGCCTGCGCTTCAACCAGCGCACCGCGCTCTTCCATGCGGAGTCGGAAGAAGGCAAGGTGATCGACGTCGACTTCGACGGCACCTCCACGCGCGTGACGATGCCGCCATCGGGCAAGGACGGCCGCTGCAACCTGCGCGTCGTGATCGACATGCCGCGCGCACCGCTGCTTGCGACATCGCATTCGCCTCAGGACTGGGTGCAGTTCCATGGCGTGACCGGTCCGGGCGAGCTGCTGCACCGCTTCAGGGGACAGGCGCTCGTGGTGCCCGAGCAGGGCGTCTCCGTCATCTCGGACATCGACGACACCATCAAGCGCACGCAGGTGCGCGACCGGCGCGAGATGCTGCTCAACACCTTCGCGCGGCGCTTCGAGTCGGCGCCTCGCATGGCCGGCTGGTACCGCGCGCTGGCGAAGGTGCCGGGCACGCGCTTCCACTATCTCTCGGCGAGCCCGATCCAGCTCTATCCGGCGCTGTCGGACTTCATCCGCAATGCCGACTTTCCGCAAGGCAGCATGCACCTGCGCGAGAGCACGACGTGGCGCACGCTCATTCCCGGCGACGAGGATTCGCGCACGCACAAGCTCGGCGTGATCGGGCGGCTGCTCGCCGAATTTCCGCAGCGGCGCTTCGTGCTGGTGGGCGACTCGGGCGAGGCCGATCCAGAGATCTACGCGCAAACGTTTCGCTCCCACCCGCAGCGCATCGAAAGCATCGTGATCCGCGACGTGACGGGCGAAGGCCGCACCTCCGATCGCTATCGCGCGACCTTCGAAGGCATCGACCCGGTGCGCTGGCACATCGTGATGCCCGACACCGCCGCGTGGCCCGTGCAGGCCCTCAACTAACCATCGAGCATTCGTCGGCAAAGGCCTGCGGCGAGTCAGCCCGCGGGCAGGTGGGCCCGCGCAGACTGGCACCTTCTTCTGTCTTGCCGCGCGAAAGGAGCACTTCGGTACACGCGGGCAAAGGCACGCGCAGCGCAGGGTTTAGACAACGCTAATTGTTTGTGCGCACAATGTCCGGAACGCCCTCAACCACAAGGAGACGGCTCATGTCCATGGAATTTCTTCGGACCATCGCCGAGCAGAAATTGCCATACGTCGTTCACACGCCGGCCGACATCGACAGGCTGCGCGTGCTGCGCGCCGCAGATCTGGTGACTGCATTCATTCCGCCGGCCGACCACGCGTCCGATGCGCGCGCGATCCGCCAGCTCGCGCAGGTCGAATCGATCACGGCCAAGGGCATGCTGGCACTCAACAAAGCCACCTCGGCCTTCATCGAACTGTAAGAGGCGCTTCAGCTTCTTTCCTCTCTGCAGAGGCCTCGCGCGAGCCTCTTTGCACGCCTCCTGAAGGCCCCCTGCACACCCGCTGCAGCGTGTGCAGCACCTCCGCATTCACTGTTACAAGTTGCCCGTTTTTGCACGAGCCAGGGCTCGCCTTGGGTAGCCCTGCGCGCATCTCTCACGCCCTGCCTGGGCGACCGAGCACGCGTCTTCGCACGTCTTCTCGCTATCACGCGCCTCATTTGCGTGTCAATTACGTGAAAAAACGCTCAATTACATGAGTTTCTACGGAGACATGGCTTGCCTTTTCTCCGGTTTTTTCTCGATTCATGGGGTACCTACCCAATTCTGGGGATTGTTGCTAGATATCTCCATTTGTATCTTTCGTGCGTCTCAAAGCATGCCGGGACTGCAACGGCAACGGGCCGCGGACCGCCTTCACCGGGGCGGAGCTGCGTCGAAAACACACGACCTGTGTTCTTGTCACTTCAACCTTTTCCGAGAGCGAACAATGTCGAACAGCTTGCAAAAATGGGTGGGACGCAATCGTCCTCCGCGCGTCCAGATCACCTATGACGTCGAGATCGGCGACGCCGTCGAAAAGAAGGAACTGCCGCTCGTGGTGGGCCTGCTGGCCGACCTGTCGGGCCAGCCCGAACAGCCGCTGCCCAAGCTCAAGGAGCGCCGCTTCGTCGAGATCGACCGCGACAACTTCGACGGCGTGCTCGGCAACATCGCCCCGCGCCTCGACCTGTCGGTGCCCGACACCATGAAGGGCGATGGCAACCTGAAGATCGAACTGAACTTCAAGGAGTTCGGCGACTTCCATCCCGAAGCCATCGTGAGCCAGGTGCCGCGCCTGGCCAAGCTGCTCGAGGCGCGCCAGCAGCTGCGCGACCTGCTCGCCAAGCTCGACGGCAACGACGAACTCGACGGCCTGCTCGAGCGCGTGGTGAAGAACAGCGAAGACCTCAAGACGGTCCAGAGCCAGGCCAAGGCGGAAGCCGACGCCGCACCGGCACAGGCCCCCGCCGCCGCTTCCCCGGAAGCTGCCGCACAGACCTCCCCCGAAGCCGAAGCACCGGCAGCGTGATCAACCACGCCGGCAGCTGCCCCTCGCTGCGCAGCCCGGCACTTCATGAATGGTGATAGAGATGGCCAACAAATCCAAAGCCGCCGAAGCCGGCAGCGCAGCAGCAACCACCGTCACGACCAGTGACATGAGCCTGCTCGACAAGATCGTCTACGAAGGCAACATGACGACGGAGCCCTCGCAGGGCGCCTACGCGAAGAAGCTGATCGGCCAGCTGGCTTCGCAGATCCTCGACGAAGGCATGAAGACCAGCCCCGACAAGGGCGTGGTCACGCTGATCAACGAGCGTGTCGCCGAGATCGACCGCCTGCTGACCGACCAGCTCAACGCGATCCTGCACGCCCCCGAGTTCCAGGCCCTCGAAGCCTCGTGGCGCGGCCTGCACGACATGGTGTTCGGCACCGAGACCGGCAGCAACCTCAAGCTGCGCCTGCTCAACGTGAGCAAGAAGGACCTGCTGAAGGACCTGGAAGGCGCCGTCGACCACGACACCAGCGTGCTCTTCAAGAAGATCTACGAAGAGGAATACGGCACCTACGGCGGCCACCCCTACTCGCTGCTGATCGGCGACTACTACTTCGGCCGCCACCCGCAGGACATCGCCCTGCTGGAGCGCATCTCCCGCGTGGCCGCCGCCGCGCATGCGCCGTTCATCGCCGCGGCCGCGCCGGCCCTGTTCGACTTCAAGTCGTTCACCGAGCTGGGCATTCCGCGCGACCTGTCGAAGACCTTCGAGAGCGCCGAGCTCACCGCGTGGCGCAGCTTCCGCGACTCGGAAGATTCGCGCTACGTTTCGCTGGTGCTGCCCAGCTATGCCGCCCGCCTGCCCTACGGCGCCAAGACCATTCCCGTGGAGAACTTCAACTACGAGGAAGACGTCGACGGCACCGACCACGGCAAGTACCTGTGGGCCAACGCGGCCTACCAGCTGGGCCTTCGCATCACGCAGGCCCACTCGCTGTACGGCTGGACCACGGCCATCCGCGGCGTGGAAGGCGGCGGCAAGGTCGACGGCCTGGTGGCCCACGCCTACAAGACGGACGAAGGCGACATCGCGCTGAAGCCGCCGACGGAAGTGACCATCACCGACCGCCGCGAGAAGGAGCTGAGCGACCTGGGCTTCATCGCCATCGTCAACTCCAAGGGCTCGAACACCGCCACCTTCTTCGGCGGGCAGACCGTGAACAAGCCCAAGGTCTACGACAAGGATGCGGCCAACGCCAACGCGGCCGTCTCGGCTCGCCTGCCCTACATCCTGGCCGCATCGCGCTTCGCCCACTACCTGAAGGTGATCGTGCGCGACAAGATCGGCAGCTTCCAGACGCAGGCCGACATGCAGAAGCACCTGAACAACTGGGTCGCGAACTACGTGCTGGTCAGCCCCTCGGCGCCGCAGGCCATGAAGGCCAAGTACCCGCTGAGCCAGGCCCGCGTCGACGTGACCGAAGTGCCGGGCAAGCCGGGTTCGTACCGCGCCATCGCCTTCCTGAAGCCGCACTTCCAGCTGGAAGAGCTCTCGGCCTCGATCCGCCTGGTGGCCGACCTGCCGGCAGCGGCAGCGGCCTGATCGCCCAAATCCCGTCAATCAACGTCGACAACGAACCGACCGACAGAAAGAACTTTCGAAATGCCTATCTACCTCAAGATGCCGGGCGTGACCGGCCAGACCCAGATCGAAGGCCACAAGGACGAGATGGAAGTGCAGAGCTTCCAGTTCGGCGCCGGCCTTGCCGTGACCTCGGGCACCTCCAACCAGGAACGCACCGCGGGCAAGCCCAGCTTCTCGGAGATCACCGTGACGCGCACCAGCGACTCGGCCACGCCCCAGCTGCTGCAGAAGCTCGCAGGCGGCGAGGTGTTCGCGGGCGACACCGTCATCACCTTCCCGCGCGAGGACAAGAGCGGCCTGCTGCCCCTGATGGTGGTGACGCTGACCGACGTGATCCTCAGCGGCTTCTCGGTGTCCAGCGGCGGCGACCTGCCTTCCGAAAGCATCTCCCTGAACTACGCGGCCATCAAGGTCGACTACACGAAGCAGAAGGAAGAAGGCGGCCAGGAAGGCGTCGCACCGTTCGGCTGGGACATCTCCAAGAACGTCGCGGTGGCCTGATCGAGCGCCGCTGACCTCCGGCGCCGATCACCGTGTCCGAACTCGTCAAAGGGGGCGTCGCCCCCCTGTTCGACCGGTTGGCGTCCGCGCAGTCCGAGCAGGTGCGGAGTACCGCGCATCTCGAGACGATGGAATCCGTGCAGGACTCCATCGGCCGCGAGCTGCGCCGGCTCTTCAACACGCGCTCGCCGCTTTCGGCGGAGGACTACGCGCAAGGCAGCGGCACCGTCCTGGAGTACGGCATTCCCGATTTTTCCGTGTTCAGCGCACAGAACGCGGCCGACCTTCAGAGGTTGGCCGCGCTGCTGCGCACGGCCGTCGCGCGCTACGAGCCGCGGCTGTCGGAGGTGAGCGTGCAGGTCAGCCCCGCGCCCAACCGGCACGAGGTGGCGCTGGTGCGCATCGGCGCGCAGGCGCGCGCCGGCCTCGCGCTGCGCCGCGTGGACTTCGAGATGCTGCTGGGCGCGCCGGACAGCCTGATGAAAGTCGCCTGACGTGTCCAACATCCAGCACAGCGACCTGCTGCAGTACTACAAGCGCGAACTGTCCTACCTGCGAGGACAGGGGGCGGACTTCGCCCAGCGCTATCCCAAGGTCGCATCGCGCCTCTCGCTGCACGGCGGCGAGTCGCTCGACCCCCACACAGAGCGGCTGATCGAGTCGGTGGCCTTCCTGTCGGCGCGCGTGCACCGCGACCTCGACCAGGAGTTTCCCGACGTCGCCTACGCCCTGCTCGACAACCTCTGCCCTTCGCTCGTGCAGCCGCTTCCCTCGATGTCGGTGGCGCAGTTCGAGCTCGATCCGGCGCAGGGCAAGGTCACGGCAGGATTCCGCGTGCCGCGCCACACCATGCTGCATGCGCGCACATCGCCGCACGCACCGGGGGCTTCGTCCCAGGACTGCCGCTTCCGCACCGCCTGGGACACCGTGCTGTGGCCGCTGCGGATCACGCATGCCGCCATCGACAGCGACGCAGTGCTGCGGCTCGCGCTCGAATGCGACGACCAGACCGACTTCTCCGAGCTGGAGATCGACAGCCTGCGTATCCACCTGCAGGGCGACTGGATGACCACCATGCCGCTGTACGACGCACTGGTGTCCGGCGTGAAGTCGGTGGCCGTCATCCCCGAAGGCGGCATGGCGCAGACCCTGCCGGCCGACGCATGGCGCGAGGTCGGTTTCGCCGAGGGCGAGGAAGTGCTGCCCCAGCCCGCCAACGCGCAGCCTGCCTACGGCCTGCTGCAGGAGTACTTCGCGTTCCCGCGCAAGTTCCATTTCTTCGACCTGCACCACCTGCGCTCACGCCTGGGCAGCGGACGCCGCTGCGAGATCGCGTTCCAGCTCGACCGCTCTACGCGCGCGCTGCGCTACATCGACGCGGACAACTTCCAGCTCGGCTGCACGCCCATCGTCAACCTGTTCCCGCGCGTGAGCGAGCCGCTGGCGATGGACCAGCGCCACTACGAATACATGCTGGTGCCCGACCGCCAGCGCGACGCGACCACAGAAGTGCATTCCATCGTCTCCGTGGTCGCATCGGATCCGGACGCCGACAAGCCGGTGAACGTGCCCGGCTTCGCCGCGCTGGGCCACGTAGACGGCGCGCCGGGCGTGAAGGAAGGCGCGGTCTTCTGGTCCGCGCGCCGCGAGCCCTGCCTGCGCCAGAACATTCCGGGCACCGACGTCTTCCTGTCCTTCGTCGACCAGGGCAAGGCCCACACACGGCCCGCGCAGCCCGTGGTCTACGCGCACCTGCTGTGCACCAACCGCCGCCTGGCCGAGCAGGTGCCCGTGGGCGCGCGCCTGCTGGCCGAGGGCCCGCCGCAGCCCACGCACGTGCGCTGCCTCTACGAGCCCACCGCGCAGCGCGATCCGCCGCTGGGCAGCGAGACGCTGTGGCGGCTGGTGTCGCTGCTCACGCTCAACCACCAGTCGCTGGTGGACGGCTCCACCGGCCGCGAACAGCTGCGCGAGATGCTGCTGCTGTTCGCCTCCGACAGCCGGCGCGACCACGCGCAGATCCGCGGCATCGCCGGGCTCTCGGCGCGCGGCGTCACCGCGCACGTGGGCACCGAGGCGTGGCGCGGGTATTGCCGCGGCACGCAGGTCACGCTCGAATTCGAGGACGACGCCTTCGTCGGCGGCTCGCCGCTGATGATGTCGGCGGTGCTCGCGCGCTTCTTCGCGATGTACACCTCGGTCAACTCCTTCGTGCGCCTCGCAGTGCGCAGCGGCGAGGAGATCCGCAAGCAGTGGGCCCCGATGACGGGCCGGCAGGTGGTGCTGTGATCGTCGAAGAACTCGCCGCCCGCCCGCAGGACTTCAACCTGTTCCAGGCCATCAGCCTGCTGGAGCGCGCCGCGCCCCAGGCGGTGCCCGTGGGCCGATCGCAGGGCCCGCGCGAGCGTGAGGCCGTGCGGCTGCACGCCTTCGTCTCGCTCGCCTTCGAGGCCAGCGACGTGCGCGATGTCGGCACCGAGGCCGCCACGGGCGAGCCCTGGACGCTCACCACGCCCGCGCTCTCGCTCGCGGGCAGCGGCGGCCCGCTGCCGATGCCCTTCACCGAGATGCTGCTGGAGCGCCGTCAGCAGCGCGACTACGCCACGCAGGACTTCCTCGACATCTTCAACCACCGCTTCCTGGCCTTCCTCTACCGGAGCCGGCGCAAGCACCACATCGCGCTGAACCCGCAGTCGCCCGCGCGCTCGACGCTGGCCACCACGCTCGACGCGGCCAGCGCGCTCGGGCTGCGCGCCGGCGTGCGCGCGCCCGACGGATCGGCCCAGTGGCTGCGGCATGCCGGCCTGCTCGGCGGCTCGCCGCGCGGCATGACGGCCCTGCTCGCTCTGCTGCGCGACCGCCTCGGCGTGCAGGTGGACGGCACGCAGTTCCGCGGCCGATGGCTGGCCCTCGAACCCGACGCCTCGGCGCGGCTGGACATGCGCACGCCGCTGGGCGGCGGCGCGGTGCTCGGCAAGCGCGTGTGGGACCAGGGCGCGGGCATCCGCCTCGTCTTCGGCAACCTGAGCCAGCAACGGCTGCGCGACCTGCTTCCCAAGGGCGCCGACCATGCGCTCGCCAGGTGGCTGGTGCGCCGCTTCATCCCGCAGGACCTGAAGGTCGAGATGGAGCTGCGGCTGGCACCTTCCGAATCGCGCAGCAGCGTGCTCGGCGCATCCAACCCGATGCGCCTGGGCTGGACCTCGTGGGTTGCCGGGCCGGCCTTCCGCGGCGCACTGCCGCCCGTTCAACACACCCTGACCAGCGACGGCGGCGACGCGCCGCACGGCTGATCCGAACACGCTCTCCTATGGACATCGACATCCGCACCCTGCTCGGCCGGCTCAACCCGGAATGCAAGCGCGCCATGGAACAGGCCGCCGAGCTGTGCGTGCAGCAGACGCACTACAACGTCGACATCGAACACCTGCTGATGAAGCTGGTGGACAACGAGGCGCCCGACCTGCGCCTGGTGTTCGGCCGCTTCGGCATCCGGCCCGACACGGTGCAGGCGCAGCTGCAGAAGTCGCTCGACACCTTCAAGCGCGGCAACGGCCGCACGCCCAGCCTCGCGCCCGACTTCGCGCCGCTCTTCCAGGAAGCCTGGCTCATGAGCTCGATGTTGCTGGGCCAGCAGCATGTGCGCTCGGGCACGCTGATGCTGGCGCTGCTCGAGGTCGATCGCCTGCGCGGCCGGCTGGTCGATGCCGCGCCCGCGCTGCTGCAGATCCCGCGCGGCTCGCTGCGCGACGAACTCGCGAGCCTGCTGCAGTCGTCGCCCGAAGACGCGGCGGGTGCGGCACTGGCCGCCGCGCCGATCGCATCGGCCTCCTCCGCGCCTGCCGCGAACCAGCCCGCCGCACCGCAGCCCGCTCCCGAAGCCGGCGCGATGCAGATGCCCACCGCGCGCCGCAGCAGCTCGGCCACGCCCTCGCTCGACCAGTACACGGTCGACATGACGCAGCTCGCGCGCGACGGTGCCATCGACCCCATCCGCGGACGCGACGGCGAAATCCGCCAGATCATCGACGTGCTGCTGCGCCGCCGCCAGAACAACCCCATCCTCACCGGCGAGGCCGGCGTGGGCAAGACGGCGGTGGTCGAAGGCTTCGCGCAGCGCGTGGTGCAGGGCGACGTGCCGCCCGCGCTGCGCCAGGTGTCGGTGCGCTCGCTCGACCTCGCGCTGCTGCAGGCCGGCGCCGGCGTGAAGGGCGAGTTCGAGAACCGGCTCAAGTCGGTGATCGCCGAGGTCAAGGCCTCGCCCACGCCGGTGATCCTCTTCATCGACGAGGCGCACCAGCTCATCGGCGCGGGCGGTGCCGAGGGCCAGGGCGATGCGGCCAACCTGCTCAAGCCGGCGCTCGCGCGCGGCGAGCTGCGCACCATCGCCGCCACCACCTGGGCCGAGTACAAGAAATACGTGGAGCGCGACCCGGCGCTCGCGCGGCGCTTCCAGGTCGTGAAGGTGGAGGAGCCCAGCGAAGAGGTCGCCATCGACATGCTGCGAGGCATGGTCGAGACACTGGAG
This sequence comes from Variovorax atrisoli, assembly GCF_014195185.1. NCBI lineage: Bacteria > Pseudomonadati > Pseudomonadota > Betaproteobacteria > Burkholderiales > Comamonadaceae > Variovorax > Variovorax atrisoli. Next base: position 401,297 of record NZ_JACIBG010000003.1, read on the forward strand.
AAGCACCACGGCGTGGAGATCGTCGATGACGCGGTGCGCGAGGCCGTCAAGCTCTCGCACCGCTACATCACCGGCCGCCAGCTGCCCGACAAGGCCATCAGCGTGCTCGACACCGCCTGCGCGCGCGTGGCCATCGGGCAGAACGGGCTGCCGGCCGAACTCGAATCGACGGCGCGCGACATCGCCACGGGCGAGAGCGAACTGCGCGTGCTGCGCCACGAAGCGGCCACGGGCAGCGACCGCCAGGAGGCCATCTCGGCGCTCTCGGCGCGGCTCGATGCGCTGCGCCAGAAGCACAAGCGCCTCTCGGACAAGGTCGACGAGGAGAAGCACGCGGTGATGGAGATCGTCGCGCTGCGCCGCCGCATCGCCGAGGGCCTGCGCAGCGACGCGCCGCCGGCCGACGAGGAGAACGACCCCGCGCTGCTCACCGCTGCGCTGCGCCGTCTGGAGAAGGGCCTGGAGGCGCTGCAGAACGACGAGCCCATGGTGCCGGTGTGCGTGGACGGCGCCATGGTGGCCGAGGTCATCTCCGGCTGGACCGGCATCCCCGTCGGCAAGATGATGACCGACGAGCTGCACACGGTGCTCAACCTGAAGGAGAAGCTCGCCGAGCGCGTGGTCGGCCAGGACGACGCGCTCGACGCCATCTCGCGGCGCATTCGCACCTTCCACGCCGACCTCGACGACCCCGGCAAGCCCGTGGGCGTGTTCATGCTGGTGGGCCCGAGCGGCGTGGGCAAGACCGAGACGGCCTTCGCGCTGGCCGACCTGCTGTACGGCGGCGAGCGCAACGTCATCACGGTGAACATGTCGGAGTTCCAGGAGGCGCACACCGTCTCCAGCCTCAAGGGCGCTCCGCCCGGCTACGTGGGCTACGGGCGCGGCGGCGTGCTCACCGAGGCGGTGCGGCGCCGCCCCTACAGCGTGGTGCTGCTCGACGAGATGGAGAAGGCGCATCCCGACGTGCTGGAACTCTTCTTCCAGGTGTTCGACAAGGGCACCATGGAAGACGGCGAAGGCGTGCTGATCGACTTCAAGAACACGCTGATCCTGCTGACCTCCAACGCCGCGCAGGACGTGATCACGCAGGCCTCGCAGGGCGGGCGCAGGCCCGACCCCGACGAGCTCGTGGAGCGACTGCGCCCCGAGCTGCTCAAGCAGTTCAGCCCCGCCTTCCTGGGACGGCTGGCGCTGGTGCCCTACCACCACCTGGGCGACGGGCAGATCCGGTCCATCGTCAACCTCAAGCTGGGCAAGCTGGCACGGCGCTTCGCGCTGAATCACCACGCCGGGTTCACCTGGGACGCGCAGGTGGAAGACGCCATCACCGCGCGCTGCACCGAGGTGGACAGCGGCGCGCGCAACATCGACCACATCCTGGCGCACGCGGTGCTGCCCGAGCTGTCGCGCCAGGTGCTGGAGCGCATCTCGATGGCGGCCGCCTTCACCGGGGTGCACATGAGCGTGGGCGCCGACGGTGCCTTCGCCTTCGGCTTCGAGCCGTCGACGCTGAGCTGAGCCCGGATCGGATGAGCAAGCGATGAACATGCGCGAGGGCTTCACACAGCACGCCGCCTTCCTGACGGTGAAGACCGCGCTCGGGCCCGACGAGCTGCTGCTCGACACCTTCCAGGCCACCGAGGGGCTGTCGCAGCTCTTCGCCTGCTCGCTCACCATGCGCTCGCACGACGGCACGCTGAAGGCAGCCGACCTGATCGGCACCTCGGCCACTGTGGCGCTGCAGCGGCCCGAGAAGGAAAGCCGCTTCTTCAACGGCATCGTCTCGCGCTTCACCTACCTCGGCAGCAACCGCGACTTCGCGACCTACACGCTGGAGCTGGTGCCGCGCATGTGGCTGCTCACGCTGGGGCGCGACCGCGTGATCTACCAGAACATGAGCACGCCCGACATCGTCCAGAAGGTGCTCGGCGACTTCGGCGTGGACTTCCAGCTCCAGCTCACCGGCAGCTACACCGCGCGCGAGTACTGCGTGCGCTACGACGAGACGGCCTTCGACTTCGTCTCGCGGCTGATGGAAGAGGAAGGCATCTTCTACTTCTTCACCTTCGCCGACGGCGAGCACACGCTGGTGCTGGCCGACAGCAACTCGGCATGCCAGCCCTGCCCCCACGCCGCGAAGCTGGTGGTGCGCAGCACCGAGGAAGGCTTCGCGCACGCCCACGCCGTCACGCGCTTCGAGTCGGACGCGCGGCTGGTGACCAAGGCCCAGGAGGTCGACGACTACGACTTCCTCACGCCCGACACCAGCCTGCTGAAGAAGCAGGAGGCCGAGGCCGGGCGCGGCACCGACTACGAATACCCCTCGCGCGTGGCGATCCCGGCGGGCGAGCCGCGCGCACGCATCCGCCTGGACGAATACCGCAGCCGCAGCCAGTCGGGCCGCGGCGACAGCCACTGCCACTACCTCACGCCGGGCACCACCTTCACGCTGGAGGAGCATCCGCGCGCGGACCTCAACGCGCAGCACATGGTGCACAGCGTGCGGCACCACGCCGACATGGAGCACTACGGCAACAGCTTCGAAACCCTGCCGCCGGCCATGCCCTTCCGTCCGCCTCGCATCACGCCCCGGCCGGTGGTGGCAGGCAGCCACACGGCGCGCGTGGTGGGCCCTGCCGGCGAGGAGATCTGGACCGACCAGCACGGACGCATCAAGGTGCAGTTCCCGTGGGATCGCCTGGGCAAGAAGGACGAGAAGAGCTCCTGCTGGATCCGCGTCTCGCAGATGTGGGCCGGCGAAGGCTGGGGAGCGCTCTTCCTGCCGCGCATCGGGCAGGAGGTGGTCGTGAGCTATGTCGACGGCGACCCGGACCGTCCTCTGGTCTCGGGCAGCGTCTACAACGGCACGCACGCCACGCCGGTCGCGCTGCCGGGGTCGTCGTCGCAGAGCACCATCCGCTCGCGCTCGACCAAGGCCGGCGAGGCCGGCAACGAATTGCGCTTCGAGGACAAGAAGGGCTCCGAGGAGCTCTACATGCACGCGCAGAAGGACATGCGCGTGGAGATCGAGAACGACCTCACCACCACCGTGACGGCCGGCAACGAGCTGCACACCGTCACCAAGGGCAATCGCACCATCAAGGTAGACACCGGCAACGAGACCCACTCGGTGAAGGGCACGCGCGCGCTCGACGTCACCGGCAACGAGACGCACGACAACAAGGCCGACTTCACGCAGACGGTCACGGGCAACTACGAGCTCAAGGTGACGGGCAACCTGGTGATCGACGTGTCGGGCACGCTGCTGATCAAGTCGGCGCAGACGCTGGACCTGAAGGCCGGCACCGACCTGGGCGCCAACGCCGGCCTCAACTTCAAGGCCGAGGCCGGCGTGGCGCTCTCGGCCAAGGGCGGCGCCACACTCTCGAACGAGGCGCCTTCCATCAGCAGCAAGGCCTCGGGCATGAATTCGGTCGAAGGCGGCGGCATGGTCACGCTCAAGGGCGGGCTGGTGAAGATCAATTGAGCGACGCCATGGCAATCCCTTCCTCCCTCCCCGCCAAGGACATCGCCGCGCTGCCGGCTGCCGTCGTGCGCGAGACGCTGGACGACGCCGGCCGGACGATGGCGCGCGCCTCCTTCGTGGGCGACCTGCCGCACGGGCCCATGCAGGTCTTCTCGGCACCGGGCAAACCGGCGTTCGAGGCGTCCTACCAGGCCGGCCTGCCGCACGGGCCGATGCGTCTCTTCGACGAACGCGGCCAGATGCTGCAGGAGACGCAGCGCCTGGGCGGCCTGGCCGAAGGCATCACGCGCACCTACTACCCCACGGGCAAGCTGATGCAGACGCAGCAGCACGTGCGCGGCGTGCTGCACGGCGAGGCGGTGTCGTACGCCGAATCGGGCGACGTCACCGCGCGCCTGCCCTATGCGGCCGGCAGGCTCGAAGGCGAGGCCAGCTACTTCCACGAAGGCCGCATGCTGCGGCGCGAGCGCTACCGCGCCGGCCTGCTCGATGGCGAGGTCATCGACTACGCGCCCGGCGGCGGCGTGGCGCAGTCGTCCACCTACGCGGCCAACGTGCTGCACGGTCCGCTGCGCCGCTACTGGCCCAACGGGCAGCTGATGGAAGAAGTCGCCTACCGACAGGGCAAGCCGCACGGCATCGCGCGCCGCTTCGACCAGGCGGGCCGCGAAGTCGTGGAAGCCGCCGCGCCGCAGGGCTTCATGAAGAGCCTCGAAAAATTCGTGAGGGGGGCCTGAGCCATGGGCATGCACGTCTGCATGGGAGCCACGCTGCAGTGCAGTTTCGGCGCCGCGCCGTCCAGCCTCGTGGTGCTGCCCGCGAGCGGCGTGCTCGCCGGCGGCGCGCCGGGCGCCAACATCATGGACAACAAGCCGATCGTCAACATCCTGCCCTTCGGCACCTGCAACAGCATGTCGAACCCGTTGGTGGCCGCGGCCACCGCCGCCGCGCTCGGCGCGTTCACGCCCATGCCCTGCATCCCGGTGACGGCCGCGCCCTGGGCGCCGGGCTCGCCCACGGTGCTGGTGGGCGACATGCCCGCGCTGCAGGACAGCTCGAAGCTGGCCTGCAACTGGGGCGGCGTGATCCAGGTGGTCGCGCCGGGCCAGTTCACCTCCATGGTCCCCTGACACGAACGACGAACCCAAGAACGGCACGCCCGAACACCCATGTCCCAATACGTCTTCACGATGAGTTCCCGCATGGTCGCCATCACGGCGGCCTGCCTGGTGCTGCTGTGCGTCCTGCTGTTCCTGATGGGCATCGAGATCGGCAAGCTGCTGGCGCCCGCGCCGGTGCCGATGCCCGCCGCTGCTGCCCCGGCGCAGCAGCAGGCGCTGCCGCAATCCCCCTCCGCCGCGCCGGCCCCGGCTCCCGCGGCTCCAGCCCAATGACCCAACCGACTCCAAGCATGTCGAACAACGCACCACACCTCACGGGCATGCACAACGCGCTGCGCCGCCTCGCCCTTCCCACCCTGCTGGCACTCGCCGGCCTTTGCGCCGGCGCCAGCGCGCTCGCCGCGGGCGAACGGCCGGTGGTGCAGGGCACGCTCTCGGCACCTGCCGGGGCTGCCGTCGCGACTGCAGCGGCCGCAGCGCCAGCGGCAACGCCTGCCCCGGCAGCAGCAGCCTTCGCAGTCGAACCCGCCGCCCCCACGCCGCCCCCCGCGCTCGTGAACGGCCTGGTGCGCGTGGCAGACGGCCGCCTGCTCGCGCCGGACATCGCCCGCATCGTGAACCGCGGCGAGCTGGTGGTGGCTATGCTCAAGGTCGACACGCCGCCTTTCTTCTTCTTCGACGACGGCGGCCAGTGGACCGGCCTGGAGGTGGGCCTGGCCCAGTCGCTGGCCAAGGAGCTGGGCGTGAAGCTGCGCTTCAACCGCGAGGCCGGCACCTTCAACGCGGTGGTCGACCTGCTGGCCAGCGGCCAGGCCGACCTGGCGATCAGCAAGCTCTCGCGCACGCTGGCGCGCTCGCAGACCATCGCCTTCAGCGACGCTTACCTCACGCTGAACCACTCGCTGATCCTCAACCGCGTGAAGTTCGCGCAGCTCGCGCGCGGGCGGCCGCTGCCCGAGGTCATCCGCAACTTCGACGGCAGCATCGGCGTGATCGCCAAGTCGTCGTTCGCCGACTACGCGCGCACCAACTTCCCGCACGCCAAGGTGCAGGAGTACCCCACCTGGAACGAAGTGCTGGTGGCCGTGCACAAGGGCGAGATCGTGAGCGCCTACCGCGACGAGTTCGAGGTCAAGCGCGTGCTCAAGGCCGACCCGACCGTCTCGCTGGTGCTGCGCACCGTGACCCTGAAGGACCTGGAGGACACGCTGGGCATCGGCGTGGCCGTGACCGACACCACGCTGCTGGCCTTCGTCAACCAGTTCCTCGCGCAGCGCGCCGAGAAGCTGGACATCCAGAAGGTGCTGCAGGCACTCGACCGCTGAGCGGCACAGCACGTCCGAATCATCATGAACACCTCCAAGATCTACGCATTCGTCCTCAACCCCTGGGTCGTGATCATCAGCCTGGGCGCAGGCGTCGCCTTCGGCATGCTCGCACCGCCGCTGGCCACGCCGCTGGCCTTCGTGGGCGACATCTACGTCGACCTGCTGAAGATGATCACGCTGCCCTTCATGGTCTCGGCCGTGATCTTCAGCCTGCAGCGCCTGTTCCGCGACGGCGGCACGGCCAGCCTGCTGGGACGGGTGGCGCTCGTGTTCCTCGCGTTCTCGGCCTTCGTGGCCATCGCGGGCGCGGCCACGCTGCTGATCCTGCGTCCCGGCGAGAACCTGCCGAGCAGCACCATGCACACCTTCGGGCAGATCGTGGGCGGCGACCTCAGCGCCAGCGACACGACCATGAACCTGCGCGGCGTGGACGAGGTCAAGAAGACCGCCAGCTTCGCCGACATGCTGGTGAGCCTGGTGCCCGCCAACATCTTCTCGGCGCTGGCCAACGGCGACACACTGAAGACGCTGGTGTTCGCGCTGCTCTTCGGCCTGGCGGTGGGGCACGTGCCCACGCGCATCTCCGACGGGCTCACGCAGGCGCTGGAGACCGTCTACCACGCCTGCCAGACGCTGATGCGCTGGCTGAGCTTCCCGCTGCCGGTGGTGCTGTTCTGCATGAGCGCGGCGCAGCTGGGCAAGACCGGCATCGAGCCGCTGCGCGCGATGGGCGCCTTCGTGATCGCCTTCCTCGTCGTGTCGGCGCTGCTGCTGGCGGTGGCGGCGGTCATCATCTGGAAGCGCTCCAACGGCACGCTGGGACAGACGCTCAACGCGCTGCGCGGCCCCTTCGCGCTGGCGCTGGCCACGCGCAGCAGCGCCACCTGCATGCCGATCATGATCGAGAGCCTGGTCACGCGGCTGGGCTTCGCGCGCTCGCGCGTGGAGCTGCTGGTACCGCTGACGGTGTCGCTGCTGCGCATCGGGCCGGTCGTGTACTACGTGTGCGCCACGCTCTTCATCGCGCAGATCTACGGCCGCTCGCTCTCGCCGGTGGAGATCGGCATCGTGCTCACCTCTTCCGTGCTCGCGGGCTTCGCGTCGGCCGGCATGACGGGGCTGGTGACGGTGTCGCTGATCGGCATGACCTGCGCCTACCTGGGCCTGCCCTTCGAGGCGGCCTTCATCCTGTTCCTGGCGGTGGACCCGGTGTGCGACATGCTGCGCACGCTGGTGCTGGTCATCGGCAACACCGCCGCGGTGGCGGTGGTATGCCCGCGGCCCCTGAAGATCTGAGGAAGGCGCCTTCATGTCACGCATCGGCGTTCTAGGCGGCATGGGTCCATCGGCGACGGTGGACTTCATGGAGAAGATCATCCAGCTCACGCCCGCCACGCGCGACCAGGAGCACCTGCCGGTGATCGTGGCGAACCTGCCCCACGTGCCCGACCGTTCCAGCGCCATCCTGGGCACGGGCCCCGATCCGCTCGACGCACTGCTCGCGGGCATCGACGTGCTCAACGACGCCCATGTGGGCGTGATCGCGATCCCCTGCAACTCGTCGCACCACTGGTACGCGCAGATCGCGGCCCACAGCCGCGCGCCGGTGATCCACATCGCGCAGTCGTGCGTGGCAGCGATCGCGACGCAGTCCGACGACCGCCCGGTGCGCGTGGCAGTGCTCGCCACCCGCGGCGCATTGGCCTCGGGCTTCTACCAGCAGGCGCTGCGCGAGCGCGGCATCGACTTCCTCGTGCCCGATGCGGCCACCGGCCAGGACCATGTCGACGCCTGCATCCGCGCCGTGAAGGGGGGCGACGTGCGAGCCGGCGCGGCCGCGTTCGCGCATGCGCTGGAGGCGCTGGCCGCGACGGGCGCCACCGCGGTGATCATGGGCTGCACGGAGCTGCCCATCGCAGCACAGGCCGCACAGGCAGCGCAGGCCGCACGCGCCGCCGAGCTCACGCCGCTCACGCTGGTCGACAGCTCGCTGGAGCTGGCTCGCGCCACGGTCGCCTTCGCGCTCGACAAGGGATGGAACAAGCCGGCATGGGTTTCCTGACGCGCATGTCCCACAGCCTGCTCGCCCTGCTGGTGTGCATGGCGGCAGGCGCCGTCGCGGGCGTGTACATGCCCGCGCTGGGCGAGGTGGCGTACACGGCGGCGCAGGTCTACCTGGCGATCGTCAGCATGGCGGCCATTCCGCTGCTGGTGGTGGCGACCTTCTTCGGCCTGCGCCAGACCATGGGACTGCCCTTTCCGGGGCGGCGCATCGCGATGATCGCGGGCCTTGCGCTGCTGCTGGTGGTGAGCTGCGCCGCGACCGGTCTCGCGCTGGGCTGGGTCAACGCGCCGGGCGCGCAGCTGGACGCCGAAGCGCGCGAACACCTCGGCGAACTGGTGCAGAAGGCGGGCGACGGCGGCGACATCGAGATGCGCCTGTACGACCACGGCACGCAGGCCACGTCGATCGAGCGCCCGCGAGCCAGCGTGGTGCCCGACAACTTCTTCCGCGTGCTCGCGGAGGGACGCTCGCTGGGCATCCTCTCTTGCGCGCTGCTCTTCGGGCTGGCCTTCGCGGCGCTCGCGCGCACGCAGCACGCGGCCCTCAACCACATGTTCGAGGGCATCTACCGCACGCTCGAACTCATCATCGCGCGCGCCAACATCCTGCTGCCGGTGGTGGCCTTCGGCATGTCGGCGCACGTGCTGTCGCAGACCGACGCGGTGACGATCCGCGCCATGAGCGGCTTCCTGCTGCATTTCGTGGTGCTGGTGGCGCTGCTGGGCACCGCGGCCATCGCGGTGATCCACCGGCGCGGCAACCAGCCGCTGGCCGAGGTGCTGCAGCACCTGAAGACGCCGATGCTGGTGAGCCTGATGTCCTCGAGCAACACGGCGAGCATCCCGCACACCATCGAGGCGATGAGCGCGCGGCTGGGCTTCAGCCGCGGCATCGTCGAACTCGTGGTTCCCACGGCCTCGGTGTTCCTGCGCGCGGGCTCCGCGCTCTACTACGTGCTGGCGGCGCTGTTCGTCGCCAACCTCTACGACCGCACGCTCGGCGCGGCCGACATCGCCACCATCGGCATCGGCGCGACCATCGCGGCCTTCGCCTCGGCCGGCAACAACAGCATGACCAACGTGGGCTACGCGGGCATCGTGCTGTCGATGCTGCAGCTGCCCATCGAGGCGGCGCTGGCGCTGTTCCTGGCCATCGACCTGATCTGCGAGGGCCCGCGCAACCTGCTGACGCTGCTGGCCACCTGCGCGCTGATCTCCGTGGTGTCGGCCGGGCTGCCTTCGGAGCGCGTGGCTGCGCCGGCCGCCGAGATCAAGCCCGCGCAGCCGCTGCGCTTCGTGTTCGCGCGCGGGCACGTCGCGCTGCTCGCGGGCTGCAGCGTGCTGGCCTCGGTGCTGATCCTGCTGATGGGCATTGCCGTGGGCGTGCGGCAGGCGCAGTCGGCGGTCACGCATGCATCCCCCGCTGCGGCGAACACAGGAATTTCGCGATGAACCGGACGAAGAACCTTCTCAAGCGGATGGCGGCGCTGCTGCTCATCGTGCAGCTGGCCGCATGCGGCAGCCTCTTTCCCAAGGGCACACGGGTGAGCTGGAACGAGCTCACGCTCTCCGCCGCACCCGGCGCCAACCAGAACAGCCCGGTGGCGGTCGACGTGGTGATGGTGCTCGACGACGCGATGCTCGCGCGCGTCACCGAGCTCACGGCCGCCAAGTGGTTCGGCGCGCGCGCCGACCTGCAGAAGACCTTTCCCCAGAGCCTGTCGTACCTCTCGTGGGAGCTGGTGCCGGGACAGACGATCCGCGTGCCCGCCAGCGCCATCGGCTCGCCGCGCGTGGCGGCGGTGCTCGTCTTCGCGAACTACACCACGCCCGGTGCGAACCGCATCCGGGTGGAAGACCTCAAGGGCTCGATCGTGGCCCGTTTCGATGCCCAGAGCTTCGACGTGTCGGCCGCGTCTCGCTGAACAACACGGATTCCTTCAAGTGAACCAACAACTTCAAATCAGCCGCGCGGGAGCACGCCATGTCTGACCTGCACCGCGCCGCCCCCATCACCGACCGCGTCGAGTGGCATGAAGGCATGCTGCTGTCGCCGCAGCACTTCCAGCAGTTCTCCGCGCGCATGGACACCCTCGTGGCCTGGCAGACGCTGGCCGCAGCGCCCTTCGCGTGGGGCGTGCGCCGCCTGGTGTTCGACCAGGGCCTGCTGCCGGCCGGCCTGCTGCGCGTGCTGGCGCTCGAAGCCATCCTGCCCGATGGCACCGCGGTGCAGTTCTCGGCCGCCGACGCCGCGCACGGCGCGCTCGAACTCTCGCTCGCGCCCTATGCCGAGCGGCTGGCCAACGAGCCGCTGGACATCTACCTCACGCTGCCCGTCACCGCGCCCAACCGGCATCGCGCCGCGACCGTGCGCTTCCGCTCGGTGGCCGGCGCACCGGTGGAAGACGCAGTGTCGGACGCCGAGCCCGCGAACATCCCGCGCATGCTGCCGCGCCTCGCGCTCAGCGCCGGCGCGGTGCCGCCCGGCACGCACGTCCACCTGCGCCTGGGCCAGGTCTTCAAGGACAACGAGGTGGTGAAGCTGGGCGAGGCGCAGCCGCCGCTGCTCGAAGTGGCGCGCGACAACCCGCTGTGGACGGCCGCGTCCGCCCTGCTCGGCCAGCTGCGCGGCAAGGCCGCCTTCGTGGCGAAGCAGACGGCGGTGCCCTCCTCGCGCATCGACGACCGCCTCGCCCACCTGGAGCTGAAGGACCGGCTGCGCAGCCTGCTGTCGGGCCTGCCGCACGCGGAGGCGGTGATGCGCACGCCGCACCTGCATCCGCTGCCGATGTACTGGTCGCTGTGCGCGCTGCTGGCCTCGCTGAGCCTGCTGCGCCCCGGCGGCGTGCCGCCGGTGCCGATGGACTACGACCACGCCGACCCGTCGCGCGTGTTCCAGCCGCTGCTGCTGGCGCTGCGCGACGCGGTGTCGGACGTGAGCCAGGAGTACCGCGAGCACAAGTTCGACTTCCGCCAGGGCGCCTTCGAGACCACGCTGCAGCCGCAGTGGGTGTCGGGCGCACGCATCGTGGTGGGCCTGCGCGGGCAGTCCGACAAGGACCTGATGGCCTGGATGGACAGCGCCATCGTCGGCTCGCAGTCGGCCTACCCCTCGCTGCGCGAACGCCGCGTGCTGGGCGCGGTGCGCCGCTGCATCGAGTCGGCCGACGAGCTGGGCCTGCGCCCGGGCTCGGGCTACCTGCTCTACGCGATCCAGACCAGCCCGGGGCTGACCGTGCCCGCCGAGTTGCTGGTGATTGCCAACGCCAACGAAGGCGCCACCGTGCAGCCTCCGCAGGAAATCGTGCTGTTCATCAAGGATTGACCTGACCATGGCACGCAACCTCCCCGACCTCGCGGTCGACGACCACATCACGCGGCAGTTCCGCGCCTTCTACGACGAGATCGTGAAGGCACGCGACCGCACCGCCGAATCGCGCGAGAGCGACATCGACACCGTCGCGCAGACGCTGGCGCGACACCTGGAGAACCTGCTGGAGCTGCAGTCGCTCGAATCGCGCCGCGAGAGCTCGCGCTTCGAGCTGGAGAACGTGGCCGACGCGCGCTACCTCAAGGCCGCGCTGGCCGACGAGATCCTGCTGCACACGCCGTGGATCGGCCGCGAGCGCTGGACGGCCCACCTGCTGGAGTCATCGCTCTTTCGCACCAACATCGCGGGCGACCTGGTGTTCAGCCGCATCGAGGAGCTGCTGTCGGGGCGCGAGCCCTCCAAGCGCGACATCGCAAGGCTGTACCTCTTCGCGCTGGCGCTGGGCTTCCAGGGCAAGTACCGCGGCGCGGGCGAGGAAGCTCGCCTGCTGGGCTACCGCGAGGAGCTCTTCCAGTTCGTCTACCAGCGGCCGGCCGATTTCTCGGGCCGCGACCGCGTGGTCTCGGAGCGCGCCTACGCGAGCACGCTCTCGCACATCGCTCCGCGCAAGCTGCCCACGCTGAGCCGCTGGACGGTGCTGTTCCTGCTGGGCGTCGCCACGCTGCTGGCGGTGTCGGAGCTGCTGTGGCTGTGGCAGTCGTGGCCGGTGCGGCAGGTGCTGCAGCCGGGCGCGGTCGATGCATCGGGGGCACACCTGCGATGAACGACATGCGTCTTCACAGAATTCACCGGGGGGCGTCGCGATGCTGACCGACCAGCTCTTCCTGATTTCCATCGCGGTGCTGACGCTGGTGGTACTGCTCGTGCTCGGCATGGTGCTGTACTTCGCGGCGCGGCGCTCGCACGCCAAGCCGTCGAGCGATCCGAAGGTCGCGCGGATCCGCTTCGACTCGCTGCGCAGCTCGTTCCGCCAGGCAGTGGAGCTGATCGAGGGCAACATCGCCTCGCGCGCCGACCGCTACGGCATCCCGTGGATCATGCTGCTCAACGAGGGCGACGACCATCGGCAGCTGCCCATCGAGCAGTCGGGCGTGGCGAGCGCGCTGAGCACCGAGTCGGCCTCGGCCGCGGCCACGCAGGGCATCTCGTGGCACTTCTTCGACCGCGGCGTTGTCATCGACATCCAGGGCGCCTACCTGGGTTCGCCCGACGACGACGATGCCTCCGAGAAGCCGTGGGACGAGTTCCTCGGCATGTGCCGCGCCTACCGGCCGCAGCGGCCCTTCGATTCGGTGGTCATCACCATACCGGCGGCCCTGCTGCTGGACGACAGCACCGACGGGCGGCTCGAGCTCTCCAAGCGCGCCAAGCTCGCGCACCGCCGCCTGTGGCTCGCGCAGAACCGCTTCGCGATGCGCTTCGCGGTGTACGTTCTGGTGACCGGCGCGGAGCAGCTCGAAGGCTTCAGCGCCTTCGCGAGCGCCCTGCCGGAGCCGCTGCGCGCGAGCATGCTGGGCTGGTCTTCGCCCTACGACCTCTCGACCACCTACCAGCCGGCGTGGGTCGACGAGGCGGTGGGTACCGTGGTGCGCTCGGTGTCGGACGTGTCGGCCGAGCTCTTCGCCACCGGCACAGAGCCCCAGGGCGCCGGCGCGCAGCTGCTGCTGCCTTCGCGCATCGAGGCGCTGCGCGGCCAGCTGCAGCTGTACGTCGACGAGCTGATGCGCCCCAGTGCGTACCACGAGCCCTTCTTCTTCCGCGGCATCTACCTCACGGGCGACAGCGGCGAATCGGCGCAGACGGTGGCGGCCATCGACGCCCAGCACGATGCCTACGGCCACAAGGACCTGGAGCCCGTCGGCGGCGACCTGATCGCGCAGCTGATGCGCCAGCCGGCCTTCCTGCGCGACCTGTTCGAGAAGAAGATCTTCCTGGAATACGGCCTCACGCGGCCTTCGCGCACGCAGACGCTCACGCGCCCCGTGCTGCACCGCGCGCTGCGCTGGACGGCGGTGATCTTCCTGGGCGGCTGGGGCATCGGCCTGATCGTGGCTGCCTGGCAGCTGCACCGGCACAACGCGACTCTGGTGCCGGCGCTTGCGCAGCTGCAGCACGACGCGCAGTACCGCATGCGCGCGCTGCAGCGCGGCGAGACCATTCCGACCGCCTGGTACCGCAACAAGGCGCTCTCGCTGCTGGCCATGAACGAACGGTTGCGCACCGACGGCACGTATTCCTTCTTCATGCCCGGCTCCTGGCAGCCATTCGACGACCTGAACGAGCGCGTGATCGAACGCATCGAGCGCGAGTTCGGCGACATCGCCGTGAGCACGCTGCGGCGCGAGCTGATGGCGCGCGTGAGCCAGTTGAGCGGCGTCGAACAGGACGAAGCCACCGGTGAATTCATCGTGGGCGCGAGCTGCGGCCTGCCGCCGAGCTTCAGGACCATCGGCGACGCGCCGCGCAAGAACGGCCTGCTGGTGGAAGACCAGCCCGAGTTCGGTGCGCTGCAGCGCTACCTGGGCTCGGTCGAGCAGCTCGATGCCGCGCTGCAGGCGGTGGAGCGGCTCCGCCAGCCGGCCACCGGCAACGCGGAAGATCTTCGCGTGGCCGTGCGCTACGCGCTGGGCGCGGAACTGCCGGCCGACCTGAGCCGCAACCTGCGCTACTTCCGCCAGGCCGCCGAAGGCAATGCGCTGGCCATTCCGCTGGCCCCGGTGCAGTCGGCGCTGCGCTGCGCGCTCGACAAGGGCACGGCGCAGCTCGATGCGCGGCTCTTCGTCAACAACGAGCTGCTGGTGTCGGAGCAGTCGCTCGCGCGGCTGCTGCCTTCGCTCGCGAGCACCGGCACCTTCACGCGCACCACGGCCAGCTTCCGCGAGGTGATCGCGGCCATCAAGGACCAGGAGGACCTGGTCGCCTCCGGCAAGGGCGGCTGGATGCGCCAGCCGGTGCTGGTGCTCGGCCCTTCCTACGACCGCACGATCGCGCGCATCGAGCAGAACCGGCTGCTGGGGCTCGAATCGGCAGAGGCGGTGAGAAACCGCGCGCAGGATGCATTCCAGAAGTTCCGCGTCGAGTTCAACCTGCGCTTCGGCGGCGCCCAGCCCGGCCTGGTGTGGCAGGACAAGGACGGCCGCTTCGCGCTGGCGCCCGAGCGCATCGCCCTGCGCGACGCCCTCACTTCGCTGCTGGCGCAGCCCTTCATGGCGCCCGCGCGCGACCGCGAACTGCCTGGCGGCGGCACCCGCACACTGGCCGTGTGGGACCTGCCGCGGCTCGACCAGGCGCTGGCCGTGGGCGACATCCGCAAGCGCTACATGAGCGAAGGCATGCAGGCCTTTCCGGCCACGCTGCGCCCGGGCATCGAGGGTGCGCTCAACGCGCACTTCGCGCAGCTGGTGGTCGACCAGGTGGCCGATGCCGCCAACGGCATGGGCGACGGCGGCCGCTCCGTCGACACCCAGGCGACCGCCTACGAGGCCTCGCGCCAGCGCCTCGTGAAGATCCAGGCGCTGCTGTACGAACTGGGCGCGGGCTCGCGCGCCGAAGACCTGCGCGCGATGATCTCGCGCGACGCGATGCAGCGGCTGGAAGCGGTCGACGAAGCCTTCAACCAGTCGGAGCTCTACGCCATGCGCGGGCGCGACTTCCAGTCCTGGCGCGGCGAGCGCGGGCCGATGCTGGCGGCCTTCGGCGTCTCGGACGTGGGCTCGCTCGCGGCCTACCTGGGCCAGCAGTTCAACCGCGTGGAAACGCTGGGCAAGCTGGCCGACAGCTACATCGCCGCGCTCGACGGCGTGGGCGCAGGCTCGGTGCTCGCGCAGCGCTGGCAGGCGATCAACCGCGACCTCGAGCGCTACCGGCTGAAGAACCCGAACAGCAGCCTGCTGCTGCTCGAACAGTTCCTGGGCACCACCGGCGCCGAGATCGACCGCGAGACCTGCGGCGCGAAGCTGGCCGGCAAGGCGCCGGCCACGCGCATCGGCGACTACTTCGCCGACCGCCACCAGCAGATCTACAGCGCACTGCTCGCGCGCTGCCAGGAGCTCCAGTTCGGCGACCAGCAGGAGCTGTGGACGCAGTTCGCCACCCGCTTCAATCGCTCGCTGGCGGGCCGGCATCCGTTCGGCCCGACGACGGGGCGCGCCTTCGAGCTCGCCGACCCGGCGGACGTGAACGACCTGCTGCGTGCGTTCGATCCGCTGTCGCGCGCGCTCAAGGAGAACCGCGGTGCGGACACCGGCGCGCGCAACGCCGGCATACCCGGCGCCGGCGCACGCCGCTTCGCCGAGCAGTTCGCACGCTCGCGAGACTTCCTGCAGCCGCTTTTCCCCACTGAGGAAGGCGCCGCCCCCGGCTACGACCTGAGCGTGGACTTCCGCGCGAACACCATGGCCGAGATCGAGGGCAACAAGATCATCGACTGGTCCTTCGAAGTGGGCGACCAGGTGCTGAGGCTGCGCGATGCGCCGCGCACGCTGCGCTGGGAATACGGCATGCCGGTGGCGCTGGTGCTGCGCATCGCGAAGGACTCGCCGCTGATGGCGCGCGCCGACCCGCAGCAGCATGCGCTGATCACCGACGGCCAGACCGTGAGCTTCCGCTTCGCCGACCCGTGGGCGCTGTTCACGCTGGCGCAGCGGCAGCGCGAAGGCGATCCGGCACAGCGGCCCGATGGCCGCTCGCAGCTGCTGAAGTTCGAGTTTCCGCTGGTGGCCCTGTCGGCCGGCGACGCTGCCCAGGCGCCCGACGGAGGACGCGCGCGCGTGTTCCTGCGCGTCGCCGCCAGCCCCGCCGGCAAGAAGAACGCCCTGATCTGGCCCACCGCGTTTCCCACGCGCGCTCCCGAATGGAACATGCCCTGATGGCCGCACTACTCGCTCCCCTGCACATCGCCGAGGCCGGCAGCGGCTTCGCGCCCGATCTCTCGGCCTTCCTCGCGCCGCTGGAAGACACACTCGACGGCCCCGCGGGGCCCTCGCTTCGCTACGACACGGTATATGCCCGCATCCGCGAGGCACGCTCGGAGGAAGACGCCAGCCTGCCAATGGGCGAATGGACCCGCCCGCTCAAGAAGGCCGACTGGCGCGCCGCCGAAACGCTGTGCACCGAAGTGCTCCTGCGCCGCAGCAAGGACCTGCAGGTAGCCGCATGGTTGGCCGAGGCATGGACGCACCGCCACGGCATCGACGGGCTGATCGCCGGCGCCCGCCTGCTCGAAGGCCTGGCGCGCGGCTTCTGGGACGACGCGCATCCGCGCATCGGCGAGGACGGCGACTCCGACATGCGCGCCGCCACCTTCGTGTGGATCAACGACACCCTCGCCCAGGTCCTGCTGATGCGCGTGCCCCTGCTGGCATGGCCCGACTTCTCGCCTCCCTTCATCAACCTGGCCGACTGGCAGCGCGCGCTGAGCAGCGAGTACGGCTCGGGCGCCGCAGCCGCCGCAGGCAACGCGAGGTCCAAGGTAAAGGAAGTGGCCGAGGAGCCGAGCGCGCAGACGGTGTCGCGCCAGGACATCCTCGAACGCGCGGCGCGCGACCTGCATGCGCTGGCGGCGCTCGATGACCGGGTGGCGCTGGTCGCAGACATCTGGGATGAGCTGACGCTGGTCCTCGATGAAAGGCTGGGCACAGACGCGCCGAGCCTTTCGAAAGTCACCGAGATGCTGGCTCGGATGCGGCAGGCGCTGCGAAGTCTCCTGCAGGATCGCGATCCTCGCGATGAGCAAAAGGTCGTGGCGGCGCAGGAGCCGGTCGGCTGGACGGTGGAGGTGCCTGCAATCGCCACAACCTCTATGGATGACGATGACATGAGCCAAACCACTTCCCCTCCTCTTTTGCCCGCCTCCTCCGAGGGCCCGATACCGACTGCGGCTCGCGGACGTATCGGCAGCCGCGCCGAGGCCTACCAACTGCTGGAGCTGGCCGCGGCTTATCTAATGCGCGAGGAGCCGCACAGCCCGACGCCTTACCTGGTGAACCGGGCCGTGGCCTGGGGCCGCATGCCGTTGCCGCAGCTCATGCAGGAAGTGCTTCGTGAGGACGGGGACCTGAATCGCTATTTCTCGATCATCGGCGTCAGGCCGGATGCATAGGGGTGGCGACGACGAGACCATCCTGAAGCAGAACTCCCCCCAAAGCAAGAGAGGTAAGGCATGCCATTCAAGAGCGTTCACGTTGAAGAGGTACTCGTCCAGGGCGCGCACATGAGCGGCGACCGCAACTCCATCGCTACGGCCCTCAAGCTGAAAGCGAAGCTGGGAGTGCTGGTCCTCTACAGCCCTTCCCTGCGTGCCCAGGGCCTGGAATTGGAGAACTTCTACAAGTCCATCGTGGGACCCAATCGCGTAGCTTCCCTTCAGATCGTTCATTCGTCCGACCCCTCTCTCGCAGCGGGGGAAAAATGCATGAAAGACGTCTACCGTCTGGTCAGCAGCAGAGATTTCAAGAATCTCCCGAGCTTCATGAGGACGACGATTCCAAGTCCGATCCGGATCTGCTCCGCAACTTTCGGTACGGGCGTCATCGCAGATGCCTTCGCACGCAATGCGCGAACGACCCGGGAGAGCACGCGCGAACTCTGGCGGCTGGACAAGGTTCCGAAGAAAGCAGGTACGGGCGTCATAGACAAGCGACCGGCAGTCCGGAAGTTCCTGTTGGATCGCGGCTTTCTTCAGAAACGGGCCTACGTCTTTCTGTTTGCGAAGGAAGGACCGAGGAGGGCCGAGAAAGCCCATCACTTCACCTCGATCCTGACGTGGCGCCTGCTGCAGGAAGAGATAGCTCGATCGTCTTCCGTCATCCCTGTGGCTGCCGGTGACAAGATCGGCCTGCGCACGTTGCCAACCCTCGCCGAGTTCTGGAAGGACGCCGACTGGACGAAGTTGTGGTCGGACGTCACCATCGATCCACGATCCGCACAACTCGGTCTTTGGTGCCTTTTGGCGGAGGAGTGCACAGGTCTGTCGATCATCGGCATGCGCAGCGGGATGATCGAAGTTCCGGCCCTCCTTGGAATCCGCACGCTCTACCTCGAGGAGAAGTTCAACCAGCAGGCCGAGCGCATGGCCAAGTGGATCGGCAAGGTGCCTGGCTTCGAGCGCCAGATCGTGGACAAGCCTGCCGGCATCAAGCAACAGCTGTACTGGAAGTCCGAAAGCCTCAAGCGCTACATGCCAAACGCGGTGTCCAACCACGCAAAGAACAACGGAGCCCATTTGACGGGCATGGTTCAAGGCTTCCGGCTCGGACGACCATTCAGAGGTCAGACGAGATTCACCCCCGCGCCGGTTCTGGACGAGCCCCAGCGCAAGCCGATCGAAGCGCTGACTCCGCCGCAACCGACCTTCCTGGCAAACACCCGGTTGCCGGCCCCAATAGATGCCACAAACCTGCAGCTCGCAAAGTCGGAATTCGATCGAATCGTGAACTGGGCCAAGGCCACACCGACTCCTCTAGGCGCGACAACGAACGTGCACGGCTCGATACAGGGTTCGCTGGTCGCGGTGGTCAAGGAAGAGGTCGTCGATCAAGGATCGAAGGACTCTCGCTCATCCGACAGCCATTGACGAAGAAGTGCCAGTGCCCGCGATCCGCTCTGCCTTATGGAGCCTTCGCCTGGACTTTCAAGCTTCCTTTCCCGAGCATCCAATCCAACCGAAATGGCCACTTCCTCCACGCCCCTCTTCAATGCCCTCGCCAGCGCCAAGTTCACCCACAAGTACGAAGTCGTATGGGCCGAGCTGTCCGGCGCCGAGTTCAACACCAGGACAAAAGCCTGGCTCAAACTGCTCGGCAAGGTGATCGGCGGGCCCTCCAGCAAGGAGCGAAAGGCGCTCGCGCAGGAGTTCCTGCAGTTCCTCTACGTCTACAAGCAGATGCTGGAGAAGCTCACGCAGGGCACGCACTCGCCGGAGCCCGCGCTGGTGCTGCAGAAGATGAACGACTTCAACGCCGAGTACAAGCGGCAGTTCGGCAGCCTGCTGGACATGCCCATCCTGCGCCTGCCCAGCGAGCTCGCCTCGGTCGCCGACAAGATGGCAGTGAACACGGTGCGCCGCGACCTCATCGTGCGCAAGAAGCAGTTGCTCAAGTTCTGGATGGACGGCCTGCGCAACGGCTCGGAGTACATGGAGGACGTGTCGCTCTCGCTGCAGTACATGGGCAACAACGAGCCCGCCAAGGTGCGCCTGTTCCTCGACGTGCTGTGCAAGGACCTCACGAAGATCAGGTTCGCCGATCCGCGGCCCTGGCTGCAGACCAGCGGCAAGGTCGAGACCGGCCTCATGCGCGGCGGCGAGAACGGCAGGTTCGGCAAGGTGACCTGGACCGACGAGGAGTTCAAGAAGGCGGTGAAGGCCGAGGCCTCGGTCGGCTACGGCGTGCGCGCCACGGGCGAGTGCGTGATCGAGATCACCGGGCTGCGCGCGGAGTTCAAGGCCGACGCGTTCGCCGGCGGCTCCGCATCCGTCGAGGCCGAAGCAAGCTACGAGCGCGGCAAGGGCGTGACGGCCAAGGCGAGCGTCGAGGCGATGGTCGGCGTAAAGATCAAGCTCGACGCGAAGATCGACGTGTCCGACATCTTCCTGATCGAGGCCAGCGCCGAGGCCTTCGCGGGCGCCATGGCCAAGGCCGAGGTCGAGTTCAACGCCACCGTCGACGGCGTGAAGTTCAAGGTAGGGGCCGAGGCCTTCGCCGGCGCGCGCGTCACGGGCGAGGCATCGCTCTCGGTTCGCATGTGCGGCTACGACATAGTGAAGGGCACGGCCAAGGGCTCGCTCTCGGCCGGCGTGGGCGCATCGTTCTCGCTGGAGTTCGAGTCCTCGGCCTTCGGCGGCTCCAAGCTCGGCATCGAGGCCGACGTGACGCTGGGCGTGGGTGCCGGCGGCGGCGGCGAGTTCACCGTCTACCAGGACAACATCGGCCGCGCGTTCAACTCGCTCTTCTACAGCGCCTACCTCACGCTGCTGGGACAGTCGAAGGAGCGCGACACCTGGCGCACCTACTTCCGCGACCTGGAAGACAACCAGATCCTCTTCGAGCGGGCCGACAAGATCATCGACGAGGCGCTGACCGGCTGCTACATCGAATACCAGACGAACTTCACGCAGCTGCAGGCCTGGAAGCAGATGGAGGCGCTGTCCTGCTTCAAGGCGAACAAGCCGATTGCGGATGTGATTGCGCTCTAGGCGCCGCCCTACCCCAGCGCGTCATTCACCTGCTCCCTGAACTCGCTCAGGCTCACCGCCGCGCCGATCTCCCTCGGCAGCGCGTCGCGCACCGAGAACACGCCCAGCACCTTCGCGCCCGCCACCAGCGGCAGGTGGCGAAAGCCTCGCTCCAGCATCAGCACCACCGCGTCGGAGACCAGCGTCTCGGGCGGCACGCAGATCGGGTTGGGGGTCATCACGTCGCGCACTGCCGTGCCGTCGGGGTCGAGCCCCTTGGCTAGCACGCGGGTCATGAGGTCGCGCTCCGTCAATATGCCCAGCAGCGTGTCGGGCAGCTCCATGACGAGCACGCTGCCGCAGTTGGCGCGCGTCATCGCGCAGGCTGCGTCGCGCACGGTGGCCTGCGGTGCCAGGCTGAGCACGTGCTTGCGCGAGATCGATTGAAAAACGGTGCGCTCGGCCATGATGCGCCCTCCGTGAGTCGAACCCCGAATATTGACGCCGGCCGTTGCTCAGCGCAAGGATGCGTTGAGCCGTTCCAGCGCCTGGGCGCCGGGGCACAGCTGTTCCGGCCCCAATGCATTGAGCGGCCGGTCGCAGGTGTTGAGTGCTGTGTGGAGGTCGGTGGCCAGCGGGTCGACGTAGAGCAGTCCCGTCACCACCTCGCCCATCTCGTGATGCCGCTGCATGTAGGCCATGGCGGCGAACCGGTCGCCCGGGTCGTAGTCCGGGTGCAGGCTGCGCAGGCGCAGCAGCGTGCCGTCGTGCTGGCGCACGTCCATCACCTCCCCGGGCTCCATGTCCGCGGCGATCTCCTCCCGCCCGCTGATGAAGTCGATGCGGCTGACCGCCTCGTTGTGCTCCCGGATGTAGTCGTAGCTCTTGGTGCTGCCCGGGTGGTTGTTGAAGGCCACGCAGGGGCTGATCACGTCGATGAAGGCCGAGCCGCCATGGCTGATCGCGCCCTTGATGAGCGGTACCAGCTGCGCCTTGTTGCCCGAGAAGCCCCGGCCCACGTAGCTCGCGCCGAGCTGCAGCGCCATGGCCACCAGGTCGACCGGGCTGTCGGTGTTGACCACGCCCTTCTTGCTCTTCGAGCCCTGGTCGGCGGTCGCCGAGAACTGTCCCTTGGTGAGGCCGTAGACGCCGTTGTTCTCGACGATGTATGCCATGCGCACGCCGCGCCGCATGGCGTGCGCGAACTGGCCCAGGCCGATGGAGGCCGAGTCGCCGTCGCCCGAGACGCCCAGGTACAGCAGGTCGCGGTTGGCCAGGTTGGCGCCGGTCAGCACGCTGGGCATGCGGCCGTGCACGGTGTTGAAGCCGTGCGATGCGCCGAGGAAGTAGTCCGGCGTCTTCGAGCTGCAGCCGATGCCGGAGAGCTTGGCCACGCGATGCGGCTCGATGTCGAGCTCCCAGCAGGCCTCGATGATCGAGGCCGAGATGGAGTCGTGCCCGCACCCCGCGCACAGCGTTGAAATCTTTCCTTCGTAGTCGCGGCGCGTGTAGCCGACCTTGTTGGTCGCCAGCGTCGGATGCCGCAGCTTCGGCTTGGCGAGGTAGGTCATGCGGGCTCCTTCGAACCGGTGGTAGCCGTGCCTTGCGCGGTCGACTTGCCGACCTGCGCCTCGATCGCCTGCACGATGAAGCGCGCGGTGATGGGCGTTCCGTCGAAGTGCAGCACGCGCACCAGCTTGGCCGGATCGGCATCCAGCTCGTTGACCAGCAGGCTGCGCACCTGAGCGTCGCGGTTCTGCTCGACCACGAACACGCGCTCATGCCCGGCCAGGAACTGCACCACGCTCTCGGGGAACGGGAATGCACGCAGCCGCATCGCGTCGAGATGGATGCCGCGCTCTTCCAGCTCCTGCAGCGCCTCGTGCATGGAGGGGCTGGTCGAGCCGAAATAGATCACGCCCAGGTCGGTCTTCTGCGAAGCAGGCTTCAGCACCGGCTGCGGCACCAGCGTGGCCGCGGTCGCGAACTTCTTCAGCAGCCGCTCCATGTTGTAGATGTAGTCCGGCCCGCGCTCAGAGTAGCGCGCATAGGCATCGCGCGTGGTGCCGCGCGTGAAGTAGCTGCCCTTGGTGGGATGCGTGCCCGGCAGCGTGCGCCACGGGATGCCGTCGCCATCCACGTCCTTGTAGCGGCCGAAGTCGCGGCCCGCCTCCAGCTCTTCGGCAGTCATGACCTTGCCCCGGTCGTAGGCCCTGCTGTCGTCCCATTCGAAGGGCTTGCACAGGCGCTGGTTCATGCCGATGTCGAGGTCGGTCATCACGAACACCGGCGTCTGCAGCCGGTCGGCCAGGTCCAGCGCCGCTGCCGCGTGCTCGAAGCACTCGTGCGGGTCTTCGGGAAAGAGCAGCACATGCCTGGTGTCGCCGTGCGACGCATAGGCGCAGCAAAGAATGTCGGCCTGCTGCGTGCGCGTGGGCATGCCGGTCGATGGGCCGCCGCGCTGCACGTTGATGAGGGTGACGGGAATCTCCGCAAAGTACGCCAGCCCGATGAACTCCGTCATGAGCGAGATTCCAGGCCCCGAGGTCGCGGTGAAGGCCCTCGCGCCGTTCCACCCGGCGCCGACCACCACGCCGATCGAGGCCAGCTCGTCCTCGGCCTGCACGATGGCGAAGCGGTGCTGGCCGGTGGACTGGTCGACGCGGAACTTGGTGCAATACTTCTGGAAGGCCTCGGCCACGGACGAGGAAGGCGTGATCGGATACCAAGCCGCCACCGTCGCGCCGCCGTACACGCAGCCCAGCGCCGCCGCGCTGTTGCCGTCTACGAAGATCCTGTCGCCTACCCGGTCGGCGCGCCGCACCTTCAGGCCCACGGGCTCGCGCAGGTTCTCGCGCGCGAAGTCGCAGCCCAGGTGCAGCGCCTGCACATTCGAGGCAAGCAGCTTCTCCTTGCCCTTGTACTGTTCGGAGAACAGCTTCTCGACCACCTCGGGCTCGATGCCCAGCAGGATGGCCAGCGCGCCCACGTAGACGATGTTCTTGAACAGCTGCCGCTGGCGCGGGTCTTGATAGACCGCGTTGCAGATCTCGGTGAGCGGCATGCCGATCACGCGGATGTCGTCGCGGAACTTCGAGGGCGGCAGCGGCCGCGTGCTGTCGTAGAACAGATAGCCGCCGGGCTCCAGCTCGGCGATGTCGGCGTCCCAGGTCTGCGGGTTCATCGCCACCATCATGTCGGTGCCGCCGCGCCGGCCGAGGTGGCCTTCTTCCGTCACGCGCACCTCGTACCAGGTCGGCAGGCCCTGGATGTTGCTGGGAAAGATGTTGCGCGGGCTCACCGGCACGCCCATGCGCAGGATGGCCTTGGCGAACAGCTCGTTGGCCGAGGCCGAGCCCGAGCCGTTGACGTTGGCGAACTTGATGACGAAGTCGTTGACCGCCTCGATCTGCTTCATGCGGTCTCCTTCCGGACTTGCTGTTCGGTGGCCTTCTCCTGGCCCGCGAGCGTCATCTTCAGCAGGAACTTCTGCATGTCCCACGCGCCGGTCGGGCAGCGTTCGGCGCACAGGCCGCAGTGCAGGCAGACGTCTTCGTCCTTCACCATCACGCGGCCCGTCTTCAGTCCGCCGGACACGTACAGGTCCTGCGCCAGGTTCAGCGCGGGCGCCTTCAGCCGCGGGCGCAGGCTCTCTTCATCGGCGTTCTCGACGAAGTTGATGCAGTCCATCGGGCAGATGTCCACGCAGGCGTCGCATTCGATGCAGGCGGGCTCGTTGAACACCGTCTGCACGTCGCAGTTCAGGCAGCGCGCGGCCTCCTTGAAGGCGGTGGCGGCGTCGAAGCCCAGCTCCACCTCCACGCGGATGCTCGCCAGGGCCGCCTCTGCCTTGGCCCACGGCACCTTGTAGCGCAGGTCGTTGGAGGTGTCGTTGTCGTAGCTCCACTCGTGGATGCCCATCTTCTGCGACACCAGGTTGGTCATGGGTGGCGGACGGACCTCGATCGGCTCCGCGCGCAGCAGCTTGTCGATGGACACCGCGGCCTCGTGGCCGTGGGCCACCGCGGTGATGATGTTCTTCGGCCCGAAGGCCGCGTCGCCGCCGAAGAACACGTTGGACACCGTCGACTGGAAGGTGACCGCATCGAGTACCGGGAGGCCCCACTTGTCGAAGTCGATGCCGCAGTCGCGCTCGATCCAGGGAAATGAATTCTCCTGGCCCACCGCCACCAGCACCTCGTCGCATTCGAAGTACGCATCGGGCTCGCCCGTGGGCTCCAGCGTGCGGCGGCCCTTGTCGTCGTAGACCGCCTTGACGATCTCGAAGCGCATGCCCACGAGCTTGCCGTTGTCGTGGACGAAGGCCTTGGGCACGTGGAAGTTGATGATCGGGATGCCCTCGTGCGCGGCGTCCTCCTTCTCCCAGGGCGAGGCCTTCATCTCGTCGAAGCCGCTGCGCACGATGACCTTCACGTCGCTGCCGCCGAGGCGCCGGGCCGAGCGGCAGCAGTCCATCGCCGTGTTGCCGCCACCCAGCACGATCACGCGCCGGCCGATGCTGCTGACGTGCCCGAAAGAGACGGAGCTCAGCCAGTCGATGCCGATGTGGATGCTGGCCGCCGCCTCCTTGCGGCCCGGAATGTCGAGGTCGCGGCCGCGCGGTGCGCCGCAGCCGACGAAGATCGCGTCCCAGCCCTGGCCCATCAGCGCCTTCATCGAATCGATGCGCTCACCGCCGCGGAACTCGGCGCCCAGGTCGAGCACGTAGCCCGTCTCCTCGTCGATGATCGGCTCGGGCAGGCGGAAGCGCGGTATCTGCGTGCGGATGAAGCCGCCGGGCTTGGCCTCACCGTCGAACACGGTCACCTCGTAGCCCAGCGGGGCCAAGTCGCGCGCGACGGTGAGCGAGGCCGGCCCTGCGCCGATGCAGGCCACGCGCTTGCCGTTCTTCGGCACGGGCTTGGGCATGCGCGCGCGCACGTCCTCCTTCATGTCGGCAGCCACGCGCTTGAGCCTGCAGATGGCCACCGGCTCCGGGGCCTCCGTATTGCTTTCTTCCACACGGCCGCGCCGGCAGGCCGGCTCGCAGGGCCTGTCGCAGGTGCGCCCGAGGATGCCGGGGAAGACGTTGGAGACCCAGTTGACCATGTACGCGTCGCCGTATCGGCGCTGCGCGATCATGCGTATGTACTCGGGGACGGGAGTGTGCGCCGGACAGGCGTACTGGCAATCGACGACCTTGTGGAAGTAGGCCGGGTTGGCAATGTTCGTTCGCTGCAACACGTGTCTCCTGGCTGTCGCCCGGAACCCCGCAGGGGCCGACGAGTGGCTTGTGGCGCTTTTTGGCGGAGTATGCGCCCCGCCGACGGAAGCGCAAGCTTGGTGGAATCCCGCACGGTCCGCCGCGCAGCGCCAAGGCATCTGCGCCGACAGGGCGATTCCCCCGCCCGCAGCAGGATGCGCCCACAATGTCCGCCGGTCATTCCACGGGGACGACACCATGAGCGTTTTGCACATGTTCCTGCCTGTATGCGAGCCGGCGCGCAGCGAGGCGCTGGCGCAGTTGCGGAAGACGCACCACCTGCCCCGCCACCTCGTCAAGGGCATCGCGATCAGGCACCACGCAGAGACGGAACCGGCCGCCGCGCCGGACGCACAGCAGGCCCAGACAGCGCAGCAGCAGGCCTCGCAGGAGCCGGCCTCGCCGCAGTCGTAGTCGTAGTAGTTCAGGCCGAATCCAGGTTCGCTGCTCGCGCTGCTGCACGTGCAGCGCGTGAGAAAGAGCATCTGCTTGCTCATTAATTTCATTATTCGAGTATTATTGAATAATGGAAGAATCAAAAGTCATCCAATCGCTCGCGGCACTTGCGCAGCCCCTGCGCCTTCGCGTCTTTCGCGCCCTCGTGGTGGCCGGCCCCGAAGGCCTGACACCGGGGGCGCTGGTCGAGGCCATGGAAGTGCCGGCCACCAGCCTGTCTTTCCACCTGAAGGAGCTGACCAATTCCGGCCTGATCACGCAGGAGCGCAACGGCCGCAACCTGGTCTACAGGGCCGCCTTCGATCAGATGGACGCGCTGCTGGGCTTCCTCACCGAAAACTGCTGCGCAGGCGCTTCCTGTGCAGTCGACGACAGAACCAAGTCCTGCAAGAGCCAAGGAGCCACGTCATGAAGCGATTCCACGTCCACCTGCACGTCGACGACCTCGACCGGAGCATCACGTTCTATTCCCGCCTGTTCGCCGCCGAGCCCGCGCGCGTCGAAGCCGACTACGCCAAGTGGATGCTCGAAGACCCGCGCCTGAACTTCGCGATCTCGACCTTCGGCAGCGGCAAGGGCATCGACCATCTCGGCATCCAGGCGGAGGACGAGGGCGAACTGGCGCAGTTGCGCTCGCGCGCCGAGCTGGCCGACAGGTCGCTGCTCGACGAGGGCGAAACCAGCTGCTGCTATGCCCGCAGCGAAAAGCACTGGGTGACCGACCCGCAGGGCATCGCCTGGGAACACTACCGCACGCTCGACTCCGTGCCCGTCCACAACAAGCCGGACCAGCAGGCGGGCGCCTGCTGCACCGCCGCCCCCGGCAAGGCCAAAGCCTGCTGCTGAGCCACCAAGCCCCCTGCCCCCAAGACCTCAAGTTCCCATGACCGACACCACCACGCCGCTCAACGTGCTCTTCCTCTGCACGCACAACTCGGCACGCAGCATCCTCGCCGAAGCGGTACTCAACGACATCGGCGCCGGGCGCTTCAAGGCCTACTCGGCCGGCAGCAGCCCGCGCGAGAACCAGCAGCCCAACCCCATGGCCATCGAGGTGCTGCGCAAGGCGGGCATCGAGACCGCGGGCCTGCGCAGCAAGAGCTGGGACGAGTTCGGCAAGCCCGATGCGCCGCGCATGGACCTTGTCGTCACCGTGTGCGACAACGCCGCGGGAGAGGCCTGCCCCTACTGGCCCGGCCAGCCGGCCACGGCCCACTGGGGCTATGCCGATCCCTCGGAAGTAGCGGGCGACGACGAACGCAAGCGAGAGGCCTTCCGCCAGACCCT
The DNA here is from genome assembly GCF_014195185.1 of Variovorax atrisoli. Lineage (NCBI taxonomy): Bacteria > Pseudomonadati > Pseudomonadota > Betaproteobacteria > Burkholderiales > Comamonadaceae > Variovorax > Variovorax atrisoli. The sequence goes on from NZ_JACIBG010000003.1 coordinate 428,809, forward strand.
GCACGCGATCCGCCGCCGCCTGGGACTGCTGGTGAACCTGCCGGCCGCCAGCCTCGACAGGATGTCGCTGCAGGCCACCGCGCGCGAACTCGCCAAGAGCTGAAGCGAGATGTCGTCCTCCATCGCACCGCCCGACGCGGACCGGTCCGCCGCCCCGCCCCCGATGGGCGGCTTCGAGCGCTATCTCACCGTATGGGTGGCGCTATGCATCGTCGCGGGCGTGGCACTGGGCCAATGGTTTCCCTCCGCCTTCCAGGCGGTCGCGCGCCTCGAGATCGCCAAGGTCAACCTGCCGGTGGGCATGCTCATCTGGGTGATGATCGTTCCGATGCTCCTGAAGATCGACTTCGGAGCGCTCGGACAGGTCAAGGCGCACTGGCGCGGCATCGGCGTGACACTGGCGGTCAACTGGCTCGTCAAGCCTTTCTCGATGGCGCTGCTGGGCTGGCTCTTCGTGCGCCATGCATTCGCGACGCTGCTGCCGGCGGACCAGCTCGACAGCTACGTGGCGGGCCTGATCCTGCTCGCGGCCGCGCCGTGCACGGCGATGGTCTTCGTCTGGAGCCAGCTCTGCCGCGGCGACCCGTACTTCACCCTGTCGCAGGTCGCGCTCAACGACGCGCTGATGGTGGTGGGCTTCGCGCCGCTGGTGGCGCTGCTGCTGGGGCTGTCGTCGATCACGGTGCCCTGGGCCACGCTGCTGATCTCGGTGGGCCTCTACATCGTGGTGCCGGTCGTCATCGCCCAGCTGTTGCGCCGGCATCTCCTGCCAAAAGGACAGGCGCGCCTGCAGGCCGTGGGCGCCCGGCTCGGCCGCTGGTCCATGGGCGCACTGCTGCTCACGCTGGTGCTTCTCTTCGCGTTCCAGGGCGAGGCGATCATCGCGCAGCCGCTGGTGATCGCGCTGCTGGCCGTTCCGATCCTCTGCCAGGTCGTGTTGAACTCGGGGCTGGCCTACCTGCTGAACCGCAAGCTCGGCGTTGCACACTGCGTCGCGGGGCCGTCGGCACTCATCGGCGCGAGCAACTTCTTCGAGCTTGCGGTGGCGACCGCCATCAGTCTGTTCGGCTTCCAGTCGGGTGCGGCGCTAGCGACCGTCGTGGGCGTGCTGATCGAAGTGCCGCTCATGCTGGCCGTGGTGTCCGTGGTGACGCGCACCCGCGGCTGGTACGAACAGGGGCTGAGTCGCTGAACAACCGGTGTGGCACGATGCCGTGCCCGAGGCCATCGGCCTACAGGGGAAAGCGACAACCGGATACAAAACCGGTCGCCCGAAAATCGGATGAGTCGATTCCTCGCTGATAAAAATCGACGCGATCAACCCCCATTGGAGAATCACTTGCGCATAGCCACCTGGAACGTCAACTCCCTCACTGCGCGCCTGCAGCACGTGCTCGACTGGCTCATCGCCAATCCGGTCGACGTGCTGTGCCTGCAGGAGCTGAAGATGACGGACGACAAATTCCCGCTCGACGTGCTCAAGTCGGCAGGCTACGAGGCCGCGGTGTTCGGCCAGAAGACGTACAACGGCGTCGCGATCCTGAGCCTCGCACCCGTGCGAGACGTGGTGAAGAACATCACCGGCTTCAGCGACGACCAGTCGCGCGTGATCGCGGCCACGGTGGAGACGCCCTCGGGTCCGCTGCGCGTGGTCAACGGCTACTTCGTGAACGGCCAGGCGCCAGGCACCGACAAGTTCGAATACAAGATGAAGTGGCTCGACGCGCTGCGCGATTCGCTGCGCCAGGAGCTGGTGGTCAATCCCGACCTCGTGCTGCTGGGCGACTTCAACATCACTCCCGAGGACCGCGACAGCTTCGACCCCGTGGGCCTGAAGGAAACGATCCACCACACGACGCAAGAGCGCAACCACTTCAAGGCGCTGCTCGACCTGGGCCTGAAGGACAGCTTCCGCATGTTCGAGCAGCCCGAGAAGAGCTATTCGTGGTGGGACTACCGCATGCTGGGCTACCAGAAGAACCGCGGGCTGCGCATCGACCACATCCTGGTGAGCGAGTCCCTGGTGCCCAGCGTGAAGGGCTGCGTCATCGACCGCGTGCCGCGCAAGTGGGAAAAGCCGAGCGACCATGCGCCGGTGGTGCTCGACCTCGACCGGGGTGGCTGAACCCATGGTCGCGCGCAAACTTGCGCTGATCGCCATCGCGCTGTCGCTCTCGGCCTGCTCGCTGCTGAAGCCGGCCGACAAGGCCGAGGAAGGCGACAAGGGGACCGTCACCGCGCCCGCCGGGGAAACCGCCACCGATGGCCGCGAGGTGGCGACGGTGCGCCTCATCACCGCGCAGACGCCCGTGGTTCGCGCCTACCGGAAGATCGGCGCTCGCCACATCTACAACAAGTACGCGAACCTCATCTACAAGGGCAAACTGCCGCCGCTCGTTTACGCGGTCGTGGTGGTGGAGACCGACATCGATGCGACGGGCAAGGTGGTGAACGTCACCTTCAGCCGCACGCCCAGCCATGCGCCCGAAGTGGCGCCGAAGATCGCGGAGATGATCAAGGCCGCGTCGCCGCTGCCCAACCCGGGCAAGCTCGGCGCCCACACCTACGTGGACACCTGGCTCTGGGACCGCAGCGACAAGTTCCAGATCGATTCGCTGACGCAGGGGCAGAGAAGCCGCTGAAGGAGCGGGAAAAGAAAAAGGCCCTGAGAGGGCCTTTTTCATTCGATGCCGAGTTCCTGGATCTTCCGGGTGATGGTGTTGCGGCCGATGCCGAGCTTCTGTGCCGCCTCGATGCGTCGGCCCCGCGTGTTGGCCAGCGCGGTGAGGATCAGTCTCGACTCGAAACGGCGCGAGAGCACATCCCACACGTCGGTGCGGCCGGCAGCCAGCAGGGCCTGGGCCTCGGCCTCGAGGCCGCTCTCCCAGTTGCTGACGCTGGCTGGAGCTGCGGGGGCGTGGGCCTCCGCAGGCTCGGAGAAGACGTGCCCCGATGGCATCGCCTCGCCGCTTGCCGTGGCGGGCAGCGAGGGGGCCGGCTGATGTGCCGCCGTCACGTTCGACGCGAGTGCCGGTGCTTCGCCCGCGGCATGCGCCTCGGCGGTCGTGCCACCGGCCATCATCACTTCGGGCGGCAGGTCCTTCGCCTCGATCAGCTGGGCCGGCGCCATCACCGTGAGCCAGTGGCAGATGTTCTCCAGCTGGCGCACGTTGCCGGGGAAATTGAAGGCCGCCAGCTTGGCGAGCGCCGCATCTGAGATGCGCTTGGGCTCGACGCCGAGCTGCCGCGCGCTCACCTGCAGGAAGTGGCGCGTGAGCGCAGGCACGTCCTCGCCGCGCTCGCGAAGTGCGGGCAGGCGCAGGCGGATCACGTTGAGGCGGTGGAACAAGTCTTCGCGGAAGCCGCCGAGCTTCACGCGCTGCTCCAGGTCCTGGTGGGTCGCCGCGATGACGCGCACGTTGGCCTTCACCGAGTTGTGGCCGCCCACGCGGTAGAAATGGCCGTCGCTCAGCACGCGCAGCAGGCGCGTCTGCAGGTCGAAGGGCATGTCGCCGATTTCGTCGAGGAAGAGCGTGCCGCCCTCGGCCTGCTCGAAGCGGCCGCGGCGCATGGTCTGTGCGCCGGTGAAGGCGCCGCGCTCGTGGCCGAAGAGTTCGCTCTCCAGCAGGTCCTTGGGGATTGCGGCGGTGTTGATGGCCACGAAGGGCCCGTTGGCGCGGGGCGAATGCTTGTGCAGCGCGCGCGCCACCAGCTCCTTGCCCGAGCCCGACTCGCCGGTGATGAGCACCGTGACGTTGCTCTGCGAGAGCCGGCCGATGGCACGGAACACGTCCTGCATGGCGGGCGCCTGGCCGAGCATCTCGGGCGCGGCGACCATGCGCTCCTCTGCCACTTCCTCGCGCTGGCTTTCGTCGACCGCGCGGCGGATGAGCTCGACCGCGCGCGGCAGGTCGAAGGGCTTCGGCAGGTATTCGAAGGCGCCGCCCTGGAAGGCCGAGACCGCGCTATCGAGGTCGGAGAACGCCGTCATGATGATGACGGGCAGGCCCGGATGCATGGCCTTGATCTTGTCGAGCAGGTCGAGCCCAGAACCGCCGGGCATGCGAATGTCGCTTACCAGGACCTGGGGTGCGAGTTGGTCGTCGTCGGCGGCCTGTTCGAGTGCTGCCAGCACCTCGCGCGTATTGGTGAAACTGCGCGTGGGCAGGTCTTCGCGCAGCAGAGCCTTCTCGAGCACGAAGCGAATCGATTGGTCGTCATCAACTATCCAGATCGGCTTCATGCATCTCCTCTGTTGCCGGTGGCTGCGCTAGGGCAGCGGTATCAATATCTTGAAATCGGTTCGGCCCGGGACGCTGTCGCACTCGATCACGCCGTGATGCTGTTGCACAAAAGTTTGTGCGAGCGTCAATCCCAGCCCTGTCCCGCCTTCCCTGCCCGATACGAGCGGATAGAAGATGCGGTCCTTGATCGTGTCCGGCACACCCGGTCCATTGTCGATTACATGCAATTCCAGTGCCAGTCGATACCACTGCTTGTTGAAGATCACCTGGCGGGCCACCCGCGTCTTGAAAGTGATCTGCGCGTCACCCGCCGCGCGGCGCTCGGCCAGCGCCTGCGCCGCGTTGTGCGCGATGTTCAGCGTGGCCTGGATGAGCTGCTCCCGGTCGCCGCGGAACTCGGGAATGGAGACGTCGAAGTCGCGTTCGATGTGCAGGTCGCGCGGAAACTCCGCGAGGATGACCGAGCGCACGCGCTCGCAGACTTCGTGGATGTTGACGTCGCCCACCACGTGCGGGCGGCGGTGAGGTGCCAATAGGCGGTCGACCAGCGTCTGCAGCCGGTCGGCCTCGTGGATGATGACCTGCGTGTACTCGATGAGGTCGCGCGACTCGACCTCCATCTGCAACAGCTGCGCTGCGCCGCGGATGCCGCCCAGCGGGTTCTTGATCTCGTGCGCAAGGTTGCGGATGAGTTCCTTGTTCGCCTGCGCCTGGTCGATGAGGCGCTCCTCGCGGTCCTGCCGCACCTGCTGCTCCAGCGGCGACATCTCGATGATGAGCTCGCCCTTCTTCTCGCCCTGCGCAAGCGAAACCTGCACCGGCATCAGCTCGTGGTTCACTCGGCGCAGCAAGGCCTCGTAGCGCAGCGTGGCGAAGTCGTTGCTGCTCGCGCCGTCGATGGCAGTGCGCAGCACCTGCGGCTCGTGGAAGCACGCACCGAACTGCGAACCCTCGAGCGTGCGGCGCGAAGTGCCGAGCGCGTCTTCGAGCCCTGCGTTGGCGAACAGCACCGAGCCCTTGCTGTCGACCACCGCGATCAGCGTGGACAACAGGTCGAAGGACTGAAAGCGCGAATTGGCGCCGACCGCCTTCTTCCCGAACACCATGATGACGACGACTACTGTTGCTTGGCCGGCAGGCGGCCGAGCTCGCGGCGGATGCCGGCGATGTCGCTCTCGTTGCGTGCGAGCTCCGCCTTCATCTCGGCGACCCGGTCCAGGTACTTCTGGTAGTTGCGGCCCTCGCTGCCCTGCTTCTCGGGCTCGCCGTTGTTGTATTCCTTCTGCAGTTCGGCCTGCCGCGCCTCGGCCTTGCGAAGCTCGGCTTCGAGCACCGCGCGCGCCTCGCCGTCACGGGCACGCTGGTCGACGCCTTCGACCCGCGGGCTGCCTGCAGGCGACCGCGCAGCGGACGAGCCGCCCGACGACGAGGAAGAAGAAGACGAGCCACCGCCCGAAGCCCTCGTGCCCTGCACCACCGTGACGTTGCCGCCTTCCATGACCTTGCAGCCCTTCTGCTGCGCGATGGTCGCGTTGTTCGTGTACTCGTTGCCGCAACGCCAGACGCGCTCCTGCGAAAGCGCCGGCAACGCGAGCAACGAACCGGCCAGGAAAATGAGGGAAGCAGTCTTCATATGTATCGGTAGAGGGCGGCAACAGGGCTGCATTTTCGTGCAATTCGACGCGAACAGTGACCAGATGTTCCGCCCCAAAGAAAAAGGACGGCCAAGCCGTCCTTCATAACCCATCAGGCTTACACCCACCTACGACCTCTTCGGGGATACCGCGGAACCGGCTTTGCCGGGCCGCAGGTATCGCCCCCGGAAGGGGGTTGGCGAAGCGACACGAAGTGCGCGAAGCCTGGGGGCGAACCAATTACAACGAGTAGTACATGTCGAACTCGACCGGATGGGTCGCCATGCGGAAGCGCGTGACTTCCTGCATCTTCAGTTCGATGTACGCATCGATGTAGGCATCGGTGAACACGCCGCCCTTGGTCAGGAACGCACGGTCCTTGTCCAGGTATTCCAGGGCCTGGTCGAGGCTGTGGCAGACGGTCGGGATCAGCGCGTCTTCTTCCGGCGGCAGGTGGTACAGGTCCTTGCTGGCGGCTTCGCCCGGATGGATCTTGTTTTCCACGCCGTCGAGACCGGCCATCAGCAGGGCCGAGAAGCCCAGGTACGGGTTCATCAGCGGATCGGGGAAGCGCGCTTCGACGCGACGGCCCTTCGGGTTGGCCACGAACGGGATGCGGATCGAGGCCGAGCGGTTCTTGGCCGAGTAGGCCAGCTTCACCGGGGCTTCGAAGCCGGGCACCAGGCGCTTGTAGCTGTTGGTGCCGGGGTTCGTGATGGCGTTCAGGGCGCGGGCGTGCTTGATGATGCCGCCGATGTAGTGCAGGGCGAAGTCAGAGAGACCTGCATAGCCGTCGCCGGCGAACAGGTTCTTGCCGTCCTTCCAGACCGACTGGTGCACGTGCATGCCGGAGCCGTTGTCGCCGACGATGGGCTTGGGCATGAAGGTGGCGGTCTTGCCGTAGGCGTGGGCCACGTTGTGGATCACGTACTTCTGCAGCTGGACCCAGTCGGCGCGCTGCAGCAGCGTGCTGAACTTGGTGCCCAGTTCCATCTGGCCGGCGTTGGCCACTTCATGGTGATGCACTTCGACCGGGATGCCCAGCGATTCGAGCACCAGGCACATTTCCGAGCGCATGTCCTGGAAGCTGTCGACCGGGGGAACCGGGAAGTAGCCGCCCTTGACCGCGGGACGGTGGCCGGTGTTGCCGTGCTCGAATTCCTTGTCGGTGTTCCACGAGGCTTCTTCGGATTCGATCTTCACGAAGCAGCCCGACATGTCGTTCTTCCAGCGCACGCCGTCGAACACGAAGAATTCGGGTTCCGGACCAAAGTAGGCGGTGTCGCCCAGGCCCGATGCCTTCATGTAGGCCTCGGCGCGCTTGGCGAGCGAACGGGGGTCGCGCTCGTAGGCCTTGCCGTCGGCGGGATCGATCACGTCGCAGGTCAGGATCAGCGTCGTTTCTTCGAAGAACGGGTCGATGTTGGCGGTGTTCGGGTCGGGCATGAGCTGCATGTCCGAAGCTTCGATCCCCTTCCAGCCGGCGATGGACGAGCCGTCGAATGCGTGGCCCGAGGTGAATTTGTCTTCATCGAAAGCCGAGACCGGCACGGTCACGTGCTGCTCTTTGCCGCGGGTGTCGGTGAAGCGGAAGTCGACGAACTTGACCTCGTTTTCCTTGACGAGCTTGAGTACATCGGCGACGGTCTTTGCCATCAGTTTCTCCTGAGTTGGATGGTGGTTAGGAATGCGGGGATGCGGGATGCAGTTTCTGTGCCATTGTCACCTCACCCGGTGAGGCTTTGATGGCAGTCTGGCAGCCCAAATGAAGGCAGAAAATCACTATTTTGGTGCAATTGATTTCAACGCACCAATTCAGGGCCAAGCTTGGCATCGAAAGTGTGCAGGCCTTCGATCAGCTGGGCATAGGCGGCGTCGAGCCGGGCGGCCTCACCCTTGACGCCCAGCTCGATATGCCGACCGTAGGTGGGGTGATCAACGCTCGGCAGGCTGAACACCTTGACGCCCGCGTGAGTGGCCTCGATGGCCTCCATGAGCGGGGTCAGGGTGGCCTCCATGGCACCGAAAACGATCACGGACTTCTCGGCGACGGCGTTGGTGGCGAACAGGCCGGCGTAGCGGCCGTCGAGCACGGATTCGATCATCGGCCAGGCCATGACGGGAAAACCCGGCACGAAATGCACGTCGCCGACGCTGAAGCCCGGGATCTTGTTGTAGGGGTTGTAGATGAGGGTGGCGCCCTGCGGAAAGACGCCCATGTTGAGCCGGTGCACGTTGTCGGCCCGGTCGGGCTCATAGGGCAGGCCCTGCTCGCGCGCGGTGTCCTGCATGCGCTCGCGAATCAGCAGTTCGGCCTCAGGATGGAGCGCCAGCGGCACGCCGAGCGCCTTGGCGGCGCACTGACGGGTGTGATCGTCGGGGGTGGCGCCGATGCCGCCGGTCGAGAAGACGATGTCGCCCGAGGCGAAGGCGCGCTGCAGCGCCGCGGTGATGCGCGCGGGCTCGTCGCCCACGTATTCGGCCCAGCTGAGCTGCAGGCCGCGCGCGGCGAGCAATTCGATGACCTTGGCCATGTGCTTGTCGGCACGCTTGCCGGAAAGGATCTCGTCGCCGACGACGATGAGACCGAATGTGCGAGTCATGGTGAACCCCATTGGGAAAGAGCGGCCTTGCTGGCCTCGTCGGCCTCGATGGCGGGCACGCCGGCTGCCGCCGAGGCCTCCGCGGCCGCACGCAGGGCGCGCAGCTGCGCGAGCGCGTCGAGGCAGTAGTGGGCGAACCAGAGGGCCGAGAAGGCGAAGACCAGGGTGTAGATCCAGATGGCAATCGGGATCAGCACGAAGAAAGCGGCGGCGAACAGCAGGCCCGACGCCCAGACGATGCTTGGCGCAGCGCCCAGGTAGCCGCACAGCACGCCGATGCACAGCAGCGGCAGCCGGTGTGCGCGGATGAGCGCGACGCGTTCCTCGGGGCTGGCGTGCTCGGCCAGCGCATCGAAGCTCATCACGCGGTAGGTGAGCCAGCCCCAGATCAGCGGCGGCAATATCAGCACCAGCGGCGGAATGAGCCACAGCGGCATCGACACCACCAGCGCGATCACCGCCAGCACGGTGGCCCCCAGCGAGCGCGCCACGCTGCCAAAGAAGGAAGCGCCCTTCTTCTGCTCGAGCCCCGGAAAGCGCCGCTCGGCCACCAGCCTGGTCAGGGCGGGTGCCATGAACCCGGCCACGATCAGCAGGCAGACCACCACGATCACCGGCGTGGCGGCGAACACCACCACCAGCGATGCCAGCACGGAAGTGACGTCACCCGAGAAGAGACGGCCGATCCACGACCAGAAGCTCGACAGCAGCGGCCAGGCGTCGAGTGCGCCGCGGGTCCAGGCCACGGCGGCGTCCCAGTAGAAGTAGCCCAGCGCCGCGGCCAGCACGATCATCAGCCCCAACGGCAGCAGCGACAGCACGATCACGCGCGGCAGCATGCAGTAGGCGACCGCGCGCCAGAAGGAGTCGAGGAGCAGGCGCATGAGGCAGCGAGGATAACCTCTGGGGAGCGCCCTTCAGGCGCCGTAGCCCCTCAGCCGCGACCGACCATTCGCTTCAGCCCCAGCCATTGCTGGGCCCAGAAGCCGCGGCCGTAGTCGCGCACGTGGCCGTCGGCACGGGGTTCGACCTGGTCGCGGATACCGGTCGGGTCGTAGCGGTCCTCGAAGTTGGCGGTGCGAAAGAGCATGTCCCACCATGGCAGCAGCACGCCGAAGTTGTGGCCCCCGAGGGTGCTGGCGCCTTTCGATTCATGGCCTAGCCCGATGCTGTGGTGCAGCCGGTGGAAGCGCGGGCTGATCCACAACCGCTCGCCGATGGCGCCGAAGCTCAGCCTCAGGTTGGCATGCTGCAGGCTCTCGCTGAGCTGGGTGAAGGCGACGAACGCGATGAACTGCCCAGGCGCCACTCCGATGAGCTGCGCCACGATGACGATCAGCGCGTCGTGGATGATGTCGTCGAGCAGGTGGTTGCGGTCGTCGCTCCACATCGTCATCTGGCGCTGCGAGTGGTGTAGCGAATGCAGTCCCCACCACCAGTTGAACTGGTGCTGGCCTCGGTGGATCCAGTAGCCGACGAAATCGAGCACGACGAGGTAGATGGCGAAGGCCACCCACGGGATGTCGGTGACGCCGGGCCACACCTCGTCGAGGTGGAAGGTGCCCCACCCCGCCGTGCGCAGCGCGCCCATGGCGTCGTCGAAGAAGGGCTGCAGCGTGAAGAAGATCGCCAGCCGGAACAGGCCGAGGCGGTGGATCAGCGTGTAGAGCATGTCGATGCGGATCGCATGACGGTCCGCCACCGGCTCCACCGAGCGCCAGCGCTGCAGCGGCCCGATGACGGCGACGAGCACCAGGATCTGGATCAGCCCGACCAGCAGCCAGCCAGTGGCGTCGAAGGCATCCTCGGTCCAGCCGCCCAGGCCCACGGCGTAGACCAGCGGCTGCACGGCGGTTTCGAAGAACCAGCCCTGCAGGGCGGAAAAGGCGTCTGTCAGCCAGTCGATCACGATCGGGAAAACTCGTCGTTCAGGTTTTCAGGGATGGGAGGCGATCCAGCCCTTGAAGTCCGGATGCTGGCGCAGCGTACGGAAGCAGAAGCCCTTGGCCTTCAGGCCAACGATCAGCGGCTCGAGGTTGGCGGGCGCCCACGGGTCCTTGCGCGACCAGATGCCCAGGTGGGCGAGCAGGATGTCGCCGGGGCGGATGGTGTCCAGCGCCTGCGTCAGCAGCTTCGCGTTGCTGAATTTCTCGCTCGGCAGTTCGTCGCCGAGGAATCCGGCACTCGCCCAGCCCACGTATTTGTAACCACAGCCCTCGGCCGCAGCCAGGAGCGCGGGCGAGGTCTTGCCACCCGGCGCGCGATACAGCGGCAGCGGCTTCTTTCCGGTGACCGCCGCCAGCCGGTCGGAAGCCTTCCTGATGTTGGCGCAGTACTCGGCCGCGCTCCAGGTCGATTCCTTGCCGTTCTGCGGGCCGGCCGAAGGCCTGATGCGGAAGCTGGGGGGCGTGCCCTTCACGTCGCCGCGCCAGTAGGCGTGGTCATAGGTGTGGGAGCCGAATTCGTTGCCTTCGGCCGCCCTCGCCTTCCACCAGGGCGCCCAGTGGTCGTCGAGGCTGTCGCCGTCGGTCTGGGTGCGCTCGGCGGCGGCGAAGAAGGTGACGCGCACGTCCTGCCGCTTGAGCACGTCGGCCACCAGGGGCGCGATGCCCATGTGGCCGGTGTCGAAGGTCAGGTAGACGGGCTTCTCGCAGGCGGCCGGCTCCTGCGCCGCCCAGGCGCCGGGCGCGAGCGCCGCCGCCAGGACGACCATGGAGGCCGCGGCGGCGACCCCGGCGCGCCTAGATGCGCTTCGCATGGTCCAGGGTCCACACGCCGTGCGGCGAGCGTCCGACGTTGACCTGGCGCACGACCTTGTTGCTGGCCAGGTCGACCACGCTGAGCTTCTTGGCCCAGCGCGAGGTCACGTAGAGCGTCTTGCCGTCGGCAGAGACGTCCATGCAGTCGGGGCCGCCGGGCACCGGGTAGGTCGCGACCACCTTCAGCGTCGCCAGGTCGATGCGGCTGATGGTGTTGGCCACGCGGTTGCTCACGAACACGGTCTTGCCGTCGCCGGCCGACCGGAAGGCATGGGCGCCCTTGCCGGTGGGGATCTTGCCGACCAGCTTGGGCTCGGCGCCCGCCACGTCGAACACCTGCACGCCATCGCTGCCGGTCAGGCCGACGAGCAGCGTCTTGTCGTTGTGCACGCCGAAGATGTCGGCCGGCATGGCGCCGGTGGCGACGCGCCACTTGATGGTCTGGGTGGGCAGGTCGACGGCGATCATCTCGTCGCTGTCCTGCATCGTCACGTAGGCGATGGTGCTGGTGTTGTCGATCCAGATGTGGCTGGGCGTCTTGCCGCTGGCGATGCGCTTGGCCAGCTTCAGGTCCTTGCCGTCCCAGCGGTAGACGTCGACGTGGTTCAGCCGGTTGCCGGCCGTCACGAACCACTTCATGTCGCGCGAGAACTGCAGCTGGTATGGATCGATGATCCCGTAGACCACGCGCTGGACTTCCGCCGTGCGAGGGTTCAGGAAGGTCAGCGAGTCGCCCGCCGAATTGGCCACGATGACCGACTTCTCGTCGGGCGTCATGTAGATGTGGTGCGGCTCCTTGCCGGTGGGAATGCGCAGCTTTTCCGTCCAGTCGACGGGATTGATCACGCTGACGTTCGCGTCCAGCGAGTTGAGCACGAAGATCGGAGGGGGTTCCGGCGCTGCGGCGGCGGTGTGGGCCGCGAAGGCCGTCATGCAGGCAAGCAGGAAAGCCGCGAGGCGGCCGTTCGGTCGGGCAGGGAGTCGCAAGGGAAGATTCCGGGAGAGAGTTCGGAATGTTAACGGCCGGCCCTTAAGACTGGCTGACCGGAATCGTGCCCTTTTCCCTCGTTTCCCTGCGTTTTTCCCCTTCTACTTCAATGCCTTGGCGGGCCTGGCCGGTGCGCGCAGGCCCGCGACCTCGTCGGCCGTCAGCCAGCGCCACTGCCCGGGCGCGAGGTCGGCTGGCAGCGCCAGGTCGCCGATGCGCGAGCGATGCAGCCCCTCCACCCGGTTGCCGACCGCCGCCAGCATGCGCTTGACCTGGTGGTACTTGCCCTCGGTGAGGGTGAGCCGCAGGTGCAGCGGGCCATCGGACTCGCAGGCGGCGGCGCGTACCGGCTTCGGATCGTCGTCGAGCACCACGCCGGCCAGCAGTTTCGCGATCTGCGCCTCGTCCACCGGGTGCTTGGCCGTCACCTCGTAGACCTTGGGCACGTGGTGCTTGGGCGAGCCCATCTTGTGGATGAACTGGCCGTCGTCGGTCAGGAGCAGCAGGCCGGTGGTGTCCTGGTCGAGCCGGCCGATGGCCTGCACGCCCTGCACTGCGCCCTTGTTGGGCCGCAACCGCAGCGGCGACGGCAGCAGCGTGTAGATGCTCGGATATGTCGAGGGCTTCTGCGAGCACTCGGTGCCGGCGGGCTTGTGCAGCATCAGGTAGGCCTTCTCGTGGTACTCCCACGGGGTGCCCTGCACTGTGTACTGAAGGCCCTCGGGGTCGAGATCGGCGAAGGGGTCGATCACCGCCTTGCCGTCGATGGTCACGAGGCCTTGCTGGACAAGGCCCGCGCACACGCGGCGCGTGCCGAAGCCCTGGGTGAATAGGATGTCTTGCAGGTGCATGGGAAATGAAAAAAGCGGCCGCGCCGTCAAGGGCACGACCGCCTTCGAGTTTGCCGCAGGATCAGTAGCCTGCCGCCAGGCCCGTGTTGCGGCGCGGGTCGTTCGCGCCGTAGAAGCGGTTGTTGCCCACCGGCTTGCCGCCCAGCGAGGGCGCGCCGACGATGATCGCGGCGAGGTGGTTGGCCGGCTGCGGCACGCCCAGGTTGTGGCCCATGTCGGTCAGGATCTTGCGCGTGTCGGGGCTCAGCGCGTAGGTCTCGACGTTGGTGACGTCGGGCAGCCACTGCTGGTGGAAGCGCGGCGCGTCGACGGCTTCCTGCACGTTCATGCCGTAGTCGATGGCATTGATCATGGTCAGCATCACCGCGGTGATGATGCGGCTGCCACCCGGGGTGCCGACCACCATCACCGGCTTGCCGTCCTTGGACACGATGGTCGGGCTCATCGAGCTCAGCGGGCGCTTGCCCGGCTCGATCTTGTTGGCCTCGCCCTGCACCAGGCCGTAGAGGTTGGGCACGCCCACCTTCGAGGTGAAGTCGTCCATCTCGTCGTTCAGCAGCACGCCGGTCTTGGCGGCCGTGACCTTGGCGCCGAACCAGTCGTTCAGCGTGTAGGTCACCGAGACCGCGTTGCCCCACTTGTCGGCGATCGAGTAGTGGGTGGTGTTGCTGCCTTCATGCGGTGCGACGCCGGGCTTGATGTCCTTGGAGACACCGGCCTTCTTCGGGTCGATGACGGCGCGGATCTTCTCGGCGTAGCCCTTGTCGAGCAGCCGGTCGAGCGGGTTCTTCACGAAGTCGGGGTCGCCCAGGTAGCTGTTGCGGTCCACGTAGGCGTGGCGCATGGCCTCGATCTGGTAGTGCACGGCCTGTGCCGAGCGGTAGCCCAGGTCCTTGAGCGGATAGCCCTCGAGGATGTTGAGCATCTCGCAGATGATCACGCCGCCCGAGCTCGGCGGGGGCGCCGACACGACGCGGTAGCCGCGGTAGTCGCACTCCACGGGTGCCATTTCGCGCGTCTTGTACTGATCGAGGTCGGCCTGCGTGATCAGGCCCTTGCCAGCCTGGCTGGAGGCCACGATGGCGTTGCCGACCCAGCCCTTGTAGAAGCCGTCGGTGCCCTTGGCGCTGATCTCGCGCAGGGTCTTGGCCAGGTCCTTCTGCACCAGCTTGTCGCCCACCTTGTAGGGCTCGCCCTTGTTCAGGAAGATGGCGGCCGTGGCCGGGTCTTCCTTGAAGTCGGCCGTGGCGGTGGCGAGCAGGTCGATGTCGCCCTGCTCCAGCGCGAAGCCCTTCTCCGCCAGCTGGATCGACGGGGCGAGCAGCTCGCCGCGCTTCATGGTGCCGTACTTCTCGCGCGCGTATTCCATGCCCGAGACGCTGCCGGGCACGCCCACGGCGAGGTGGCCCTTGGTGCTCAGGCCCTTGATGACGTTGCCGTCCTTGTCGAGGTACATGTTGGCCGTGGCGGCCAGCGGGGCCTTCTCGCGGAAGTCGAGGAAGGTCTTGCGGCCGTCGGCCAGCTGCACGGTCATGAAGCCGCCGCCGCCGAGGTTGCCCGCCGCGGGATAGACCACCGCAAGCGCATAGCCCACGGCCACCGCCGCGTCGACCGCGTTGCCGCCGCGCTTGAGCACGTCGACGCCGACCTTGGTGGCCAGGTGCTGGGCACTCACGACCATACCGTTCTCGGCGGCGACGGGCGCCACCGACGCCGCGTGCGTCGCGCCGGCCGCGGCCAGCGCGAGCACCGCCGCGACGGCGCCCCTCAGCTTGGGAGTCCAGTGGATTTGTTGCATGTTGAAGTCTCCTCTAGAGCGTGTTGAAGAATCTTTGGTGTGGTGCCCTGCCGGCAGCTCATGCCGTGAGCAGCCCCTTGCGGCGAAGCGCGTCGAGCGCGACCGCAACCTGCTGGCGCGCGAACTCCCTGACGGCCGCCGGATCGGTCAGCGGCTTTTCGTCCTTGACGAAGCGCAGCCTGTCGCTGCGCACCTCGGCTTCGAGATGCTCTGCCAGCGCCTCGTGCGAACGGGTGCCGTCGAGCAGCGGCAGCAGGCTGCGTTCGAGCAGCGACACCGTCACATGCTCATGCCACTGGTTGCAGGTGCTGGCGGCGGGACTGGCACCGGGCACGAGAGCCACCGCGCTTCGCACCGCGGACAAGGCCCGCGGCAGGCTGGAGACCGTTTCGGCGGTGCGCACCGGCGAGCGCCTAAAACGCAGGGCACCGAGGATCAGCAGCTCCTCGACCATGGCCATCACAGCCGGCTCGACCGCCGCCGCAGGCTGCCCCACCAGCGCGGCCACCGCCTCGATGAGCGATCCGGCAGACATCGTGGCCGGATAGCGCGTGTCGAGCAGATGCGCCACCGCCTTGTGCACCGGCAGCCGCAGCGTCACCTTGAGGCCGCGCTGCGCATTGCAGGGCTGCTCGCGCGCATCGAGCGCGAGCGCAGAACCGTCTTCCGTCTTGAAGGCACCCGCGAGCTCGAGCTGGCGGATGCGCGCAGGCTCCAGCCTGTAGCGGACGCCCTGGGCGTGGGCCTGCCCGACCAGCAGCGTCTGGCGGAACGTGCGATTGACCAGGAAATCGAGGTACTGCTCCATGAGCACCTGGCTGCCCCCGCACTCGCGCAGCAGCGGATCGCGCACCTTCTCGCCGTAGTTCTGCACGAACATCGTCGACGGCTCGGCGTCGCACAGGTAGGCCAGGCCGCGGGTCTGCGCGCGCGCAACGAACTCCTTGAAATAGCACGGCGCGTTGCATGGCTCGAGGAACTCGTGCAGCAGGTAGGAGCTGTTGGCGTTGCGCACGATGGGCATCGCCTCTTCGAGCGTCTTCTTGAGCACGCTGTCGGCACGGGCCGACTGCTCGAGGAAGTCGAGCATGCCTCGCGCATAGGAGAGCTTTTCTTCCGGCGTATCGCGCGGGCCGCCGCGCAGGATCATCGCGTCGCGCACGATCTCGCGCGCCTTCCAGCCGGGGTAAACGTTGTAGCTGACGTAGGCCACGCCGTTGGGCGCGAGGTTCTCGCTGCAGATGCGCAGGATCGCGTCCTGCACCTCGCCTGGCACCCAGCTGTAGACGCCGTGGCAGACGATGTAGTCGAACTGGCCGAACGAGGCGTCGATCTCCGCCAGGTTGAACGCCTTGAGTTCGATGTTCGACAGCCCCGCGCGCGCGATGGCGGCAGCGCCCTGGGCCACCTGCACCGTCGAGAGGTCGACGCCGACCGCGCGCGCCTCGGGATGGCGCGCCGCGAAGGGAATCAGATTGCCGCCGGCGGCGCAGCCGAGTTCCAGCACGCGGGCCGTCGCGGGAGGAGGAACGTCCAGACCAAAGAGAAAGGCCAGCGCTTCCAGGTGCTCCATCGCCGATTGCGGAAACGGATGCGAGTCGTAGGGCACCGTGTCGTAGTAGCTGGTCAACTCGGAAGTCAGGGAGTCCGGCACGGGCGTCCTTTTTCTTCGGGATCTGGGCAGGTGGCAGGAAGGAGCGCAGAGACGATCACAGACGGTGACTGCGATGTGACAGTGCTCGCCGACTATAGCCGTGACCACAGGCCATCGCGCAATAAAAAAGCCCGGCCAAATGGCCGGGCGTGAAAAGCCTATCTGCTTGGCATTGCGTCAAGGCCCCCGCACAGGTTGACCAGCGGGGGACGGTTTACCCGTCAAGGAGAAACTGGGATGGGAAGGACCGGGACCGGAAGAACATTCGCCGCATTCCTCGAGGCGGGCCACCGGGCGGAGCCAGTCTGCCGCGGCGTCTTCAGGCCACATCGCACGCAGGCGCGCGTCGCGCCACAGGGTTCGTGCGACGTCCTCGAGCTCGAGGGCGTCCACCGTGTGCCACCGCTGCTGCAGCCGGTGCGCGCAGGCGGCGATCCAGAGAGTGGCGGGCATGTTTTCCATGGGCGTAGTTTACTGTATATTCATACAGTCTTTTCAACAAGAAAGTCCGCCATGCCCGCGACCGACGAAACGACCCCGCCGCCGAACTACCCGCTCAAGGAAGCGCTTGCCTGGATCTCGAAGTTCGCACATGCATGGAAGGCCATCGAGCCTTCACCCAGGAGCCTCAGCATCGACGGCTTCATCATCTGGGGACCCGTGCTCTACGAAAAGCACAAGGACGAAGATCCGGTCCAGCTCGCCAGGCAATTGTTCGGCCGGTCGGGCGAGTACTTCAGGTATCTCTACCCGGGCCGCGGGCGCAGCTCCAACGATCCCCGGTCTTAGAATGCCCCGATGATTTGGCGCACACTGCTTCCGCTCACTCTGGTCCTCGTCGCCGGCTGTTCCACTCCCCCGAACGAGGTGACGCAAGTCCGTGAAGGCGTGCTGCGCGCCATGACCTATGTCCAGGCATCAGACTATTGCGATGCGCGCGACAAGACGCCGCGCTGGCTGGGCAAGGCTCCTGCGGAACAGGGCGTCCTCTTCCAGTGCTATTGACAGCGCCCGCCTGAGCTGACGTCGCCGGACGCGGCGCACGACTTCAAGCGCCCACGCGCCCGTCCTACACAAGCGGACGAATCCCGGAAGAAGACGCCTCCCTGTCATCCGAAAACAATTTGCTGACAACTACGCCGTGAGCAAGAAAGATGACCATCAAGGAGATTTGCCGGCTGCACGGGCTCGATCTCGAGCGAGGAAGCCGCGTATTGTGTGACGGCAGGCTCGGCACTGTAGCCGGCGCGAACGGAAGGTTCCTGCGAGTGAAGTTCGACGGAAACCAGATCAGCAGCCCTTGCGATCCGCTCGACGTACAGCCGGTCGGACCAACAACCATAAGCTCCCCGATCGGCCCCGACCGGGGGCCAGCCGTTCTGGCCTGATCTCCCGATCGATGCCTACCAGCAAGTGCCTGGTCGTCAGGCTGGGCACATACGAACTCAAGACCGTTCGCACAGCTCGTCCCGCAGCGCCTTGATCTGGTCATGGTTGCTGGGCGCCCTCAGCCTGGCGCTCGACCACCCGCGCACTCCCGGCGGAATCGGTGCCTTCAGCGCCTTCCGATAGCGGGCCGCCGCAGCGGCAGCGCATTGCGACGCACGATCGCGAAAGACCTGCTTGAGCTGCGTCGAATCCACCTCGGCGGGGCAGCGAACCGCCCCGCCCACCATCGCTCAAGCCACCTCCACGTGGATGCGCCTGGGCTTCGCGTGCTCGGCCTTGGGGATCCGCAGCTTCAGCACGCCCTGCGCAAGCTCCGCGGACACTTTCTCGGTGTCCAGCTCCTTGCTGAGCGTGAAGACGCGCTGGAACCGCCCGAGGCCAACTTCCGTATGGCTGGTCTTAGGCCTTCGGGCACGGCGAACCGCCCCGCCCACCATCGCTCAAGCCACCTCGACGTTGATGCGCCTGGGCTTCGCGTGCTCGGCCTTGGGGATCCGCAGCTTCAGCACGCCCTGCGCAAGCTCCGCGGACACCTTCTCGGTGTCCAGCTCCTTGCTGAGCGTGAAGACGCGCTGGAACCGCCCGAGGCCGACTTCCGTATGGCTGGTCTTCAGGCCTTCGGGCACGGTCAGGCTCGACTCGGCCTCGATGGTCAGAGTCTCCGCTTCAACGTGGAGGTTCAGGTTCTCGCGCGAAACCCCTGGAAGGTCGGCATAGAGCGTGATGCCTCCCGCATCTTCGATCACGTCGACAGGAGGCGTCAGCGCGGCGCTGCCATAGCGCGGAGCCTTCTTCGGCTCGTGGTTCTCCGGCATGCCGGAAGAACGGGTCTGGATGTCGTTGCTCATGGTGTTCATCTCCTCGATATCACTGGACAGCGATCACTGGACGGCGATGCGGCGCGGCTGGGCCGATGCGCGGCGGCGGACGGTGATGTGCAGCAAGCCGTCACGCAGCTTGGCATCGACCGCCTCGGGGTCCGCATCGTCGGGCAGCGTCAACATGCGGCGGAACGAACCTTCGAAGCATTCGTTGATGTGCACGGCCGCCTTCGCATCCGCTTCGGGCAGCACGCTCTTGCGCTCGCCGGCGATGGTCAGCAGGCCGCGCTCGAGATGGACCTCCAGCGTGGACGGATCGACGCCGGGAGCGAAGGCATAGATTTCCACCGCCTGCGGCGTCGCACCGACATTCAGCGCGGGAAACCCGTTGCTGCCGAAGCCCCGGATGGTGGGTGCAACATCGAACGCCTGCCGCATGTCTCGCTGCAGACGGTCCATTTCCGCGAGCATGTCGCGCGGGAAGAAAGCTCGGTACATGGCTGAACCTCCAAAAATCTGGAACCTGTGAAAACCTGGGAAAGGGCCGGAGCCCTCACTGGGGCAGGCGGGAAGCGCTGGCAGCCTGCGAGGAGCCGCGGGCGAACGAGCGCAGCCGTGCGGTGAAGCGCGGCGAACGGCTTCGCCAGCGCGGGGCGCGTGAGTCCGGATAGTTGAATTTCGCCAGTTCCTCGCGTCCCTTCTGGGTGATGGCAAGCACCTGCGCAGCCGAGGCTGCACCAGACAGGGAAAGAGGATCCGAAGGCGACGGCACGAGGGCGACGACGAGCCCGGCGGCGCGCAGTACCCTGACCTGGTCGATGTCTTCAGTGCGATAGAACGTGACAGGTAGGCGGGAGCCGGCGATTTGCTTGAGCAAGTTCATGGTCATTGCATTACCTCCTTTTCGGTCGACCAATTTCCGACGGAGGTGAAGATAGGCGGCGCCTCGCCGTTTTCAAGAGGGAGTTTCTCGACGCCCGGGCCCGAGCACGAAGGCCGTGCAGGGACGATGCCCCACGCGAAAAAAAGCCCGGCCGCTCGGGCCGGGCTGAGGTTTACAGCAAGCCTACGGGGAGACCGCAGGGAGCCAGAATCTACGACACGGTTCGTGCCCGCGGTGTCGGACAAATCCGACTCCGGCAACGTGCGCCCTGCATGGCGCGACCGCTGGAAGGCAATGGCTCGAACTGACGAACATCTCGGCTTTACCTGAGCAACTTCTGCGGCGCCGGCCGACGCACGGGCGCCGCCGATGCGGTCAACCTTCGCGGCAAAACGCATAACAACTTGAAGAACCATGGACCAGCTCTTCGCCCGCTTCGCCAATCGGATCGCCCACATCGCAGGAAGTCCGATCACCTTCCTGGCGTGCGTGGCCATCGTCGTGGCATGGGCGATTTCGGGACCATTCTTCGGCTTCTCGGAGACCTGGCAGCTTCTCATCAACACCGGCACCACGATCGTGACCTTCCTGATGGTGTTCCTGATCCAGAACACCCAGAACCGCGACGGCGCGGCGCTGCAGACCAAGCTCGACGAACTCATCCGCTCGTCCGACGCCCAAGACGAATTCATGGGCATCGAGAAGCTCACCGATCAGGAGTTGAGCGTCCTGCACCAGAAGTGCGAAGCAGCGGCAAGGAAAAGCCACGCGACGCTGGAGCGCACCCGTGCCGAACGCCGCCGGCGCGGGCACGGAAAAGAAGATTCAGAGGCGAAATAGCCGAGGGAGAACGTCCAAGTGAAAAGGGCGTTCACCGGACTTCGGTGAACGCCCTCGGACGTCATGTTGGTGGGCTGGGGTCTACTGAATGATCATCTGAAAGGCCCATCGATACTGGAGCCAATCTTCAATTTCAAGAATTTGTTCCCCGAGTTGTTCCCCGGTTTGGGAGCCGCTGTCGATCTCGTTGATGGTTTATCACCTGCTCGGAACAGAACTAATCTAACGGCCACAAGATCGGCGAAAGCCGCGTACGCCTTTCCGTGATGGGTTAAACCAAACTGCTGCAATCTCGCAACACATCGCTTGCAGTCGACCGGTCGGAGGGCGATGCCCGTTTCGGGATCGATCCAAGGCTGCGAGCAGGTTTGCATTGCGCGAAGTTGAGTTGGGCTGATCGAACTGCGTACGGGATGTCGAGATATTGGTGTGGACTGGACCGCCCGCCACAAAACATCCCGCCGGCCAGCTTCGCTGCCTTGCATCGCCAGCGCGCTGGCGATGCAAGGCAATCACCGGAGATCAAGTAGTCTCCACAACCTTGGACTCGCTAACTCAACATTGGCACGTCTACAGGGGGCAGGTCACTCTCGCGAGCGCATCGAGCCCAGCGTTCGAAGAAAGCTTCGCGCGGCCATCGATGCGAATACCGGGCGGAACTATGTCGGCGGAAAGATCAGATCGGGCCGTCTGGACTCGCTCGGGATTCAGAAAAAAATCTGACCCACAACGACGATGTGTCCGACGCAGCAATTTATCGAGCGGTTTAGCCTCGACGTGAGCGAGCCCTGAGAAGTTCGCTTTGTTGTCACAGCATCAGCACAGCTCAATGCGCCACCCCTAGTACCGAAGTTCAAAAATTCCCACCATATTTGCGGACCACCTACCGACTTCTTGGTATTGATCACATCTCAGCAGGGGTTGACATTAAAGGTTGATTGAGTCCTGTGCCTGAGCAAAGGCACTCGCGACCCATCATCTTTTTCACTTTCCTGGAGCCATGGCCATGACGATGCACAAGGCAGCCCTGAAGTTGTTTCTCGAGGAGTGTATGGCGACAACGCTCAGAAAAGAAATCGAATTGGAAGGCACCTTGGCCAGTGCGCTGCAAATCCGCCACAAAATTCGAGACGTCGATCTTCAAAAGATTTTTGACCTTGCCAATGGGGCGCGACCCAATTCAATAAGGCGGCACTATTATGCAAGCACCTTGCAGCTATTTGCAGGCTCGGCATACAGTACTTTGGAACCAATCACGTCTGCGCCTATTGGAAAGCTCGCGGATGCCATGGTCACTCCTCATTGGGATCCCAACAAAACACACAAGTTTGGCTCCATCTACGACGCCGAGCCTATGA
Source organism: Variovorax atrisoli (assembly GCF_014195185.1). Lineage (NCBI taxonomy): Bacteria > Pseudomonadati > Pseudomonadota > Betaproteobacteria > Burkholderiales > Comamonadaceae > Variovorax > Variovorax atrisoli. Next base: position 450,691 of record NZ_JACIBG010000003.1, read on the forward strand.
ACTTGTTCCCTGGCTGGTCACTAACCAACACACGAAACAATCGGAACATGCTCGACCCGCATCTCTTGATGCTGCATTCGGATGGCGCAATATCTACCGATCTTCATGGGGAAATGGCGTCAACGACCAAGAATCGCACAGTGGGCATGCAAATTTCTGCACAGCTTTATCCCGAAGATGAACAAGTGACTGAAAATAGATTGAAAGGGGAAGATCTTCCGGGATTGGAAAAAATTTATTCTCCATTCACAGCGAAGCTCAAAAAGAGAGAAGAACAAATGGAAAACACCATGAGCAAGCTAAGGGGAGAGGAAAGCAGATCGTATGACGCCTCCCAGATGCTCAGGAAATACGAAAAAATCTTATTCGCGACAAAACAATCCACCAGGGCAGGGACCGCACACTATCAACTCCTATTTGACAGCTTGAATCTTCAGGATATGAGCAGTCCTGTTTTGCTGAACGCCAAAAATTATTGGGCTAGACACCGCGCGACCATAGAAACAGAAATCGCCGACGTCATGGAACAACTGCGCCGTCAGGACGTAAAAAAGTACGCGACGACGCTGCCTCATTACAAGGCTCGGTAGATGCTGCGGCATCATCTTCACGACGTCTTGAGCGAACCTGCTCGCATTTAATGGCAGCAATTTCTTCGCTATTCGCGTTTTTCGACGTTGCTTAGACCCCGTGCCACTGAACTCGCGTTTCAAGGTGCGCGCCTATTGACGAGAGCGACCATATCAGTGTCCTATGGCAGAAATTCATTTGGCGTCACCGCTCATCACTGACCTGATATCAAGCAGCGTTTCCTCGGGATTCCACAATTTCTAGTAACGCCTAAATGCGGGCGGCTCCTTCGAGCTATCGACCGAAATCAGAATCGCCGTGATGCCACGGCGTAGCCGCAGCACGGCACTGCGTCAGCAGCATTGGTGCATCGTCCAACCAGCCGAGCAGACGCCGTGGTATGTCGAGGTCACAAAACACCATGCAAGGAATTTTGCGTACACCGAGTTTTTGCCTGCTGCACGCACAGAACATCGGCGGCCACAGTTTTGATCATTCTCGTCGAGTCGCCGTCGCCTCGCGAAGCAGGGCCGCCTGCCCCCCCTCTATGGGCGCGGCGGTGTCACCCAGTGCACAGATTGCGGAAAACACAGTGTTGCGCCTCAGCATCGAGGGATAACCATTATCAGTTTTTCTTAAGTTGAAGCTGACGGTCGTGTGCTGCAGCAATGTGGTGCATCAAGCTGCGTACATAAGGTGCGAAATTGCTCGCGGAACTTCTGCCAATAGGACTCGGACTTCAGGATGCGCCAAGTCAGTGCAATCCAACCAAAGTTTCAAACTTCCACTGTGACGCACTCATGCGTTTGCCCTCATCCATGCGATTGCCTTGAGTGATCACGATGCCACTTGCTTGCATTGATCAACCAAAGGGCCGCGAGTGACCATGCGAGTTCCTTTGTTCCGGTGGAGTAGATCCCATGTTTAATTTTTCGCGCCGTGTAGTGGTCCTTTTTCTCTCGCTCAGCGCCGCGGCCGCTATGCCGGCAACTGCACAAACGCCAGCACTCATCAAGCTCGTAGTTCCCTATCCGCCGGGAGGGAGTGTCGACACGATGGCCCGTCTGCTGGCGCAGCCCCTTTCCGATGAACTCAAGACGTCCGTGGTCGTCGACAATCGGCCAGGCGCAGGTGGGCGGATTGCAGCCTCGCAACTAAAGCGAGACACCGCCGACGGCAGTGTGATTCTTATCGCACCGAATGCACTGACAACGATCCAGTCGCTCACTTATGCAGGGAAGATCGACTACAGCGTCACGCGGGACTTCACTCCCGTTTCACGTCTCGCGTCCTATCCTTTTGGTGTTGCAGTACCCACGAACTCCCCGGCAAAGTCCGTCCCTGACCTGCTGAAGGCCATGAAGGCCAACCCCTCCGTGGCATCCTATGGCACATCCGGAGCCGGAGGTATGGCCCACTTTGCAGCGATCGCGCTCGGCAAGGAAGCGGGTGTCGACTGGACTCATGTGGCCTTCAAAGGTGGCGCGCCGCTGGTCACAGACCTCATCGGCGGTCACATTCCGGTGGGCGTAGATACATTGGTCGATCAGATCGAGCACCAGCGAGGAGGAAAGATTCGTATCCTGGGCATCTTCAGTCCTCATCGCTACGCGCTGGCACCGGAGATTCCCACGCTGGCTGAACAGGGGCTGAAGGTGGCACCCGTGGAGGGCTGGTTCGGCGCATTCGTTCCCGCACGCACACCGAAGGAAACCGTTGCGCGCATCGATGCAGCGATCGCCAAGGTCATCCAGGAAAAGGATTTCAAAGCCAGACTGAACAAGCTCATGCTGGAGCCGAGCTATCTTCCCTCGCAGGAGTTCACGAAGCTCCAAGTGGCCGAGCTGCAGCAGTGGGAGCCTGTTGTGAAGGCCTCGGGCTTCACACCCGACTGATTATCGAGCCGGCGTCATACTTCACGTGCGGCGCGTCTCCAGCGCGCGAGCAAGCCGCGAGAACGACTTGAGCATGGACACCAACTGAGTGGCTTCACGGCCCAGGCGCCGCCCCGCCTTGAAGACGATTCCAACTTGATAGGCCAGATCCACCTGCTCCTTGATTCTGATCTCGGACAGGTTCCCGATCGCTAGCGGGTGCTGGAGCAGCACGGACGGCAGACGGGCTACGCAGTCCGATTCGAGAAGCATCGAGATGGCGCCGAACAGCGAATCCGAAACTGCCGCGAATCGCGGGCTACCAAGCTGATGCCGGAGGAACAACTCTTGGACGCTTTCGTCATGCTGTCCCGCCATACTAGGGTTTCCGACGACGATCCACTCGCTCGCCGCAAGATCTCGCACTGAGCGGGCCGCACCGAGGGGATGCCCCTTGCGCGCAGCGATGGCAGCCCGGCCTTCGTAGAGAAAGTGGATGGTCAGATCACCGGATTCGAATGACTCCGGTAGTCGGGTGACCGCAAGATCCAGTCTATTGTCCCGGATGCCTGCAAGCAGTTCCGACGTCGAACGTTGAGTGATGTGAATTGTCGTGCTCGGAAACGCCAGTCGAAAATCCTTGAGGACCGCCGGCGCCAAACGCAGCGAGGGATCGATGGAAACCCCCAATCGGATCTGGCCTGTCGCCGGCCGATTGACGTTCTGCAGCCATTCCTCGGCTCTCTCTGCCTCTTGCAGAATGGCTCTGGCCTGGGCAACAAACTCCTCCCCCACGGGAGTCAACAGAACTCCCTTGGCAGTGCGCTGCAAGAAGGTGACAGAGTACTCAGCTTCGAGATTGGCAAGGCTCTTCGTAAGACCCGCCTGCGAGACATCCAGCGCTCTGGCCGCTGCGCGATATCCGCCATACGCAACAACGGCGAGGAGATCTCTTAACTGCTGCAAAGTCATCGTTCTGCAATAGTAGTCCGAAGCGATAACCATAGGCAATCACGAAGTGCTGCAAGCGGTGGCAATCCTGCGTTACCTCAAGCATATTCGTTGAATGACCTCTCCTGTTTCCTACCCCGATCACATCGCCGCCATCAAGCCCTACATTCCGGGCAAACCCATCAGCGAAGTCGCGCGGCTTCTGCCGGGTGCGCGAATCGTCAAGCTTGCTTCCAATGAGAACCCACTTGGCGCCAGCCCCAAGGCCATGGAAGCTCTCGCCCAAGCCCAGATCAATCTGTCGCTGTACCCAGACAACGATTGCGCAGATCTGGTGTCGGCTATCGCTCAGTTCCACGGCGTGGGCCGCGAGACGGTCGTCGTCGGTGCGGGCTCCGAGAGCATCATCGGCACCTCTGTTTCGACCTTGCTTTCGATCGGCAGGCGAACCTCCTTTTCTCAATATTCCTTTCAAGCCTACGTGAACGCGGCTCAGCGCGTAGGAGCAACCCCTTTGCAAGTGGCTTCGCCGGATTTTCACGTCGACCTCCCCGGCCTGCGGCAGACGCTGGCACAAGACCCGACGCTGATCTATATCGCCAATCCTGGAAATCCGACCGGGACCTGCGTGGATCCGATGGAGCTTGAGTCATTCATCCGTTCGGTTCCGTCCCATGTCGTGGTACTGCTCGACGAGGCTTACTACGAATACATGCCAGCAGATCGGCGGCTGGACTCGATCCGGCTGGCGACCACGTTGCCAAACGTCCTGGTCACCCGGACCTTCTCCAAGGCGTACGGTCTTGCAGGGCTGAGGATCGGGTACGGCATCGCACACCCCGGTCTCGCTGAAATGCTGCGCCGAGTGAGGGCACCATTCACCGTCTCCGAGGCGGCTCAGCGAGCAGCGATCGCAGCGCTTGATGATCAGGAGTTCCTCACTCGAACGGTGGAGACAAATGCTCGCTCCAAGGCAGCCATGCAAGAAGGCTTGGTGGCATTGGGGCTTAAGGTCATCAATTCGCACACGAATTTTCTTCTTGTAAAGGTGGCGGATGGAGCGGACTGGGCTCGCCGCCTCGAACAGCGTGGCCTGATCGTTCGTCCCGTAGGTTCGTACGGCCTCGGCGAGTGGATTCGGATCAGCATTGGCACGATGGAAGACACGCAACTGCTCATCGAAGCATGCAAGGCTGAACTGGGCAAGCCGCCGGTGACTGCGGCCTAGCCGGGCAGTTATCTTGGAGTGCTGCCGCCTCCAGTGCTCGATAGAGAGGAGAAGATTTTTTGCCGGTGCCGTCGAAAGACGGCAGTACCCAAAGATCCTTCTCGCTTGACTGCTGGCACAAGGCATCGCCGCAAGACGCGCTCTGATCGGTCCGGTCTTTCCTCTGGGCGTAGGCAGGTCGAAATGCCAGCCCTATTCGACCCGGGCCCCAGAAGCGCGCACCACGGGAGCCCAGCGCTTCACTTCATCTTTCATGAAGCGCGCCAGCTCGGCGGGACTTGAACCTACCGCCTCCGCGCTCAGTTCATCCATTCGCCTGCGCATTGCCGGATTCTTCAGCGCGAGCAAGGCGGCGCCATTGAGTCGGTCCACAACGGCCTGCGGCGTGTTGGCAGGCGCCAGCAACGCGTTCCACGTCGCGACAAGAAATTCAGGGAATCCAGCCTCGGAAGAAGTGGGGGTTTCCGGAAGATTGCTGAGCCGCTGCGGCGTGGTGACTGCCAGGGCGCGCAACTTCCCCGACTGGATATGGGGTAGCAGCGCGGGCACAGTGTCGTAGACGATGTCGATGTTTCCCGCCAGCAGATCTTGCAGTGCAGGCGCGGCCCCTTTGTACGGGACATGCGTGGATTGCACGTGTGCCTGGGTGTTGAACATTTCTCCCATGAGATGGCTTACCCCGCCAACGCCTTGGCTACCGAAAGTCAACTTGCCAGGATCTTTTCGCATTGCATCGGCAAGTTGCCGCAAGGACTTGTACGGCGAAGAGGCCTGAACTACGACTACTCCACCTACACGCGCGATCAAGGAGATGGGTGCAAAGCTTCGTATCGGGTCATAGGGCAGCTTCGCATAAAGAGCCGGATTGATCGCGTGCGTAGATACGGTCGCCATCAGGATGGTGTATCCATCCGTAGGTGACTTGGCAACGACATCGGAACCCAGACTTCCCCCGGCGCCCGCACGGTTGTCGACAATCACGGGCTGCCCCAACGCGGCCCCCATCTCCGCCGCCACGAGTCTGGCCACGATGTCGGTCCCTCCGCCAGCGGCGAAGGGGACGATCATCTTGACTGGCCGCTGCGGATAGCTCTGAGCGGCATGCACAGCGGGAGCGAGCAAGCCAGCCGCGGTGGCTGCGAGGAAATTTCTTCTAAGCATTTCTTACCTGTGCATGGCACCAAGAGCCTGAATCAAGCTCCGTGCAAGGCGCGGTACCGTAAGAGATCCTCGATCCCGAATCGGCCGTTTTCTCGTCCGAAACCAGACCATCCCCATCCGCCAAACGGCGTCGCAAGGTTTTGCGCCGCACCATTGATCACTACCTGGCCAGTCTTCATATCTCGGGCAACCGCGAGGGCTCGGAGAGGGTCTGCTGACCACACGGCGCCAGACAGTCCGTAACGGGTCGAATTGGCCAACGCCACAGCCTCCTCCTCCGAGTCATAGGAAATCACCGAGAGGACGGGGCCAAAGACTTCCTCCTGGGCAATCTCCATGTCGGACCGGACATCCGAGAAAACGGTTGGCAAGACATAGCAGCCCTGAGCGAGGTGTTCCGGCATCTTGTCCCCACCTAAGACAAGACGAGCACCCTGCTCACGTGCATGAGCGATCATGCTCAGTACGCGCTCCTGCTGACCGCGGCTCGCCACGGGCCCCAAACGTGTCCGCATATCCAGCGGATTTCCCATCGGCCACTGCGTCAATGCGGCTTCAAGGCGTTCTTCAATCTGACCGAGCAGTCCGCGCGGTGCGATGAGGCGCGATTGGCTCACGCACGCTTGCCCGGAATTGGCCATGCTCAAGCGAACCACGGCGGCCAGAGCTGCGTCCAGATCCGCATCATCGAGAAGGACCGCAGCAGACTTTCCGCCCAACTCGAGCGTGACTGGTTTCAGATCTTCCGCCGCCGCGATCATGATGCGGCGGCCGACGGCCGTGGACCCGGTGAAGCTGATGTGGTGAACATCGGCATGCCGAACGAGCCTTTCGCCAACGTCGGGACCGCCCCAAACCAGGTTCACCACGCCGGGAGGAATGCCGGCAGAGTGGACTGCCTCCATGAACACCTGCGCGGCCCCCGGGGACACCTCGCTCGGCTTCAAGACGACCGAACACCCGGCAGCAATCGCCGGTGCGACCTTGGCGACGATCTGATGCAGCGGAAAGTTCCAGGGCGTGATTGCGGCAACGACTCCAGCCGGGACCCTTTCAACCTTCCCATTGCCGATCTGCTCGGTCCAGATGATCTGCTCGATACCGTCTCTCGCGAACTCCAGGCCCTTCAAGGCCATCGGAAGCTGCATGAGCTGGCCCAGCCAGACAGGACATCCCATTTCAAGGGCCAGCGCCGAGACCGCCTGATCGACACGCTTGTGAAGCTCTGCATGCAGACGAGTCAGGGCTTCGCTGCGTTCTTCCTGCGAAGACCGGGACCACAGTTGAAAACCAGCGGAAGCACTTCTGACAGCTTGATCGACGTCCTCCGGCGAGCAGGGGACAACTTCGCCAATGACACGCCCGGTCGAAGGGTCCGCCACGGGCATTGCAGCGCCACCGCCGGATCTAACGAAAGCGCCATCGGCATAGAAGCTGTCATAGGATCTCATCGTGCAGCCTCGCCCAGCGGATTGGCTGGTGCCGCCGGACCGCTCATTCCCTTCATGGGTTGAAGCCGCAGCAGGTGCCACGGGCTCGGCATCACGCCCACCTTCGCTTCGATCAGTACAGGCCCAGGATGTGCATTCGCTTCGCGCACTGCCGCCTCCAACTGCGACGGCGAGCCAACCGCCTGGAACGCGACACCGAAAGCGCGCGCCAGCAATTCGAAATCTGGATTGGTCAGGTCAACACCGACTTCCGCGCCGAACTCCCGCTTCTGGATGGCGCGGACATTGCCATAGTGCCCGTCGTTGAAAACGATCAACGTAAGGGGAAGCCGATAGCGTTGCGCAGTCGCCAGCTCCTGCATGTTCCAACCGAAGCCTCCATCGCCAGTGATGGAGACGACCCTGCGGCCTGCTGCACCGACCGCTGCGCCCAGCGCAACGGGAAAACCGTAGCCCAATGTGCCCTGATACCCTGGTCCGATGTAGGTGCGCGGTGCATGCACGGGGAATGCGATTCGGGCCAGATAGCCGACCTGAGTCAGCTCGTTGACGAAAACACCGTCGTGCGGCATCGCTCTGCGGATTGCTCGCACATAGGATGCTTGCGGCTCGACCGAGTCGATCTGACCCTGCGCCCAGGCCTTGACCGACTCTGCGCTTTCGTTGGACAAGCGGACATTCGCTTTGACTCGTTCTGCGAGTTCGCGCAAGGCCGGCAGCGCATCGGCCATAAGAGAGACTTCGGGCGTCCTCGGTGCACCCAAGTCCGCTTCATCGATATTGATGTGGATGTACTGCACCTTTCCGGCCGGCCACGAAGCTGTGGGAGTGAGCACGTCCACGAACCGGCTGCCGACGACGAGCACCACATCAGCATGCTCGAACACCGCGCGTCCTGCCAGCGCGTTCATCGCCAGCGGATGGTTGTCGTCAAGGGCGCCCCTTCCGTTGTCGCTCATGACAACTGGTGCACCGATCCGTTCTGCAAGGCGCTGCAGTTCGGCGTGAGCCCCACTTGCGATCACGCCGCCACCCACATAGATCACTGGGAAGCGCGCGCCGTCCAACAGTTTGGCCGCGCCTTGAATCTGAATCAGATCTTCCGGGCTCAGTGTGGTTGACGGTTGTGCGGCATCTGCGGCTCTTGGATCGATGCTGGCCGACGCACTGAGATAGTCATGCGGAATCTCCAGGCCAACCGGACGCGGGCGACCGCGATCAAGTTCGCGAAATGCGTTGTCCAGAGAGACGCGGATATCGGAAGGCCCGGTGACCATGTGATTCCATTTGGTCAGCCCTCGAACGAAGCCAGACTGGTCCTTGATCTCGTGCAGTAAACCGCAGCCCTTGCCAATGCCGCTGGAATGAATTTGACCGGTCACGAAAAGGACCTTCGAGTTAGACGCATAGGCCGTCGCCAACCCCGCCCCGGCATTGAGCGCTCCGGGGCCTGGCACCACCATGGCGGCACCGACCTTGCCGGTCACGCGGTAGTAGCCGTCTGCCATGTAGGTAGTCGTTTGCTCGTGTCGCGGAATGAACAGACGGATTTCCTCGCTTCGCTGGCGCAATGCGTCAACGGCCCAGTCGAGCTGAATGCCTGGAATCAGAAAGAGATCCTTGATGCCGTGCTTGATCAGGCCATCGACCAATGCTTGGCCCCCGGTGGATTGCGGTTTGGCGGTCATGTGTATATCGCGTGAAGTGAAAAGGTATGTGGAAGAAAAAAAGTCGAGCGCAAGACTTTGACTCCGCGCTCGAAGGGAAAGCAGGCGTCCAGCCGAACTGGGGCAATCACCTCGCTCATTCGGCCTTGGCTCCGGTCGACTTGACGACGGCGCCCCATTTCTTGGACTCGGATGCAATCCAGGTTGCGAACTGGGCCGGCGTGCTAGCGACAACCTCGAACTCCATGTCTTGAAGCCGCGCAGTGATCTCCGGGGAATTCAGAATCTTGACGAGCTCGGCGTGGTAGCGGTCAATGATCGGCTTGGGCGTTCCCGCCGGAGCGAGCAATCCAACCCAGCTGGTGGCTTCGAGATCTCTGTAGCCGAGTTCCATGAGCGTGGGAATTTCGGGAGAGCTCCGGAACCGCTTTTCTCCCGTTGTTGCCAGCAGCTTCAGCCGCCCGGTGGCCACGAATTGCTGGACATTTCCGGGCACCATGAATGCGACATGCACATTGCCTGCAAGCAGGTCCGTCACGGCGGGAGTGGCACCCCTATAGGGGATGTGCGTGACATTGATACGCGCCGCCGCCTTGAGCATTTCCATCGTCAGATGGGAAGCACTACCCATGGCCACTGAGGCATAGGAATATTTGCCCGGATTCGCCTTGGCCTTGGCGATGAACTCCTTGGCGGTGGAGAAATCCGCCGCGGGTCCCGCCACCAGGTACTGCGGTGACTTCACCGCCAGCGTGATCGGCGCCAGATCCGTCTTCGGGTCGAAGGGCATCTTCTCGAAGAGCGACGGATTGATGGCCAGTGGCCCGTTGTACCCTACGAGCAGCGTGTGCCCATCGGGCGGAGCTTTCGCGACGAACTCCGCGCCGATGTTGCCCCCTGCGCCGGGTTTGTTGTCGACGATCACAGGCTGGCCCAATGCTTCCTGAAGCTTCGGTGCGATCAGCCGAGCCAGCGCATCATTGGTGCTGCCTACGATCGGCACCACGATCTTGATCGGCTTCGACGGCGCCCATTCCTGAGCCATCGAAGGAAAGGACAAGGCCAGAACCATCATCCCAAGCCAAGCGGCGAATGCTCTGAGCATCATGACGCGTCCTCCTATTTCGCGGGTGGAGGCATCTGCGAAATGAGGTCACCCCATTTCCTGGATTCGCCGGCGATGAACTGACCGAAGTCCTGCGGATCCATGTAGGCAGGCTCTGCAGCTAAATTCGAGATTTGGTGACGCACCTCCTGGTTGGACAGCGCCTTCTGCAGTGCACCGGAGAGCTTCGCCTTCACATCGGCCGGGGTCTTTGCGGCGACAAAAAGCCCCATCCACGCGGGCGCTGCATATCCCTTCACACCTGCCTCCGCAATCGTCGGAAGCTCCGGGGCAACCTTGCTTCGCTCCGCACTGGTCACACCCAGTGCAACGAGTTTTCCCGCCTTGATGTGGGGGTAGGCAGACGTGAGGTCGACGACGGCGACCGGCACGACGCCGCCAAGCAGATCGGTGACCGCAGGGCCGCTTCCGCGATAAGGCACCGCCGAGATGGAGACATTACCCATCTTCGCGAGCAGTTCCCCCGACAGATGCTGGGACGTGTACTGTCCAGGAGTTGCGTACGAGATCTTGCCGGGCTTTGCTTTCGCATCGGCCAGGAACGCCTGCAGGTTGCCGTACCCGGCGGAGCCGGAGGCTACGACGACCAGCGGGATGTCGGCCATCTTTCCGAGGGGAGACAGATCGCTCTGAGGCTTCAAAGGCGGCGCATCTGGCAGATGAGAATTCACCGCGATAGCACCCGTGGCCCCCAGGCCGATGGTGTAGCCGTCCGCGCTTGCGCGTGCCACCGCCATCAGCCCCAAGGCGCCGCCTGCGCCTGGCTTGTTGTCGACGACAACCGGCTGGCCCAACAGCTGGGACATCTCCTTGCCGACCACGCGTGCGATGGCGTCGGCAGAAGCCCCAGGAGCGAACGGCACGACCAGGGTGATGGGTTTCGAGGGAAACTGCTGCGCGCTCGCTGTCGCGAAGGCAGCGGACGAAAGGGCGAACGTGGCGATCAGACGCCAGATTGAAGTTTTCATGGTTTGTCTCCTGGGTTTTCTTATTCGGGCTGGAGGTTGGCGGCCTTGGCCACCTTGGTCCAACGCGCAATGTCACTGGCGATGCGCTTGGACAGCGCAGATGCATCGGTGTCCCCGGGGTCCATGCCCTGCGCGTGCATCTTGTCCACCATGTCCTTTTCCTTGAGGATCTCGGCCACCGAGGCGCGCAGCTTGATGAGCACCGGCTCGGGCGTCCCTTTCGGGGCCATCAATGCAGTCCAGATGGGGACGTCGTAGCCGGGGAACCCTGATTCAGCTACCGTGGGAATGTCCGGGAAGACGGCCGAGCGCTTGCCGGTCGTCACCGCCAATGCCTTGAGCTTGCCCGCCTTGACCTGGGGCATTACGGCGGCGCTGTCGAGGATCCCGACTTGGACCTCTCCCCCCAAAAGCGCTGCAACCACCGGGCCCGAGCCGCGGTAGTTGATGTGATTGAACTTGACGTTCGACGCGCTGGAAAGCGTCTCGGCAACCAGTTGAAACGACGAGGAAGCCACACCGTGGTCAAGCATGCCGTCCTTGGTCTTCTTGCTGTAGCTGAGCAGCTCCGAGAGACTCTTCACAGGCAGCCCTGCGGGAACCGTCACGACAAGCGGAAATGAGCCGAGCAGCGCGATCGGTTCGAAATCTTTGACAGAGTCGTATCCGATGCTCTTCATGAGCACCGGATTCACTGTCAGCCCTCCACTGGATGACACAAGCAGCGTGTAGCCATCCGGCTTGGCTTTCGCCACGAAGTCGGTGGCAACGGCTGAGTTCGCGCCAGGCTTGTTGTCGACCACGAACGCCTGCTTCAGGCGGTCTTGAAGTTTGGCCGCAACCAAGCGGGCCAGGATGTCGTTGGTGCCGCCAGGGGCGAAACCCACGACGATCTTGACAGCCTTGTCGGGGTACTCCTGTGCAGCCGCGAGAGGCGCAACTCCAAGAAAAGTAGTGGTGGCGAGCGTGCTGCCAAGAATGCGCAGGATGATCCTGCGCGAGTGTGCCGGTGGCTTATGCATTGCGTTTGTCTCCGTTGGGCCGGTAGGGGCGACGTAATCAATCCATGTCCGCAGGGTGGATCGATAGTCCATTTTATGGACATCGTTCGACTTGCGTCAAATTCTGATCATGTCGTCCGCCTGGCGGACAAATCGCAGGCAACTGATTTAATTCATGAGACAGCAGCCTCCTTGCTTCCATAGCCCAGCATTGCCGACAGACTCTGGGCTTCCGTCTGCAATAGCTTCGTGATCTGCTTGAGACGCGCACCGTCCAACCTGACTTCGGGTCCGAACACCCCGATCGAGCCGGCGACTTGGGCATGCCTGTCAAAGAAGGGGACTGCGACAGCCACCGCGCCGGGAATCAGTTCGCTATGGCTGCTTGCAAATCCCCGTTTCCGGGTCTGCACCAGCTCCGCCTCCAACTCCTTGACGTTGACTTTGGTGCCCTGCACGTAGTCACGCAGTTCTTCGGAACTCGCCTCCATGTAAGCCAGGATTGCGCGCCCTGTCGCCCCGAGGGCGATGCGCTCGGTGTAGCCAACTCCACGCTTGAAATTCAGGGGCTGCGGACTTGGCAACTCGGCCACGCACAAGCGCAGTTCGCGCTGCGGAATGAACATGGCCACCGTCTCGTTGGTGGTCCGCCAAATCCGTCTCAAGACTGGCTCAGCCACGGCTGCGAGATCCAGGCTTGACGTCCACACATGCGCAAGCCGAGCGACCGCAGGACCGAGCCGAAAGCGCTGGGGCTCGCCAACAGAGACAAGAAATCCCTGCTCCTCCAGGGTGTAGAGCAACCGATACAGCGTCGGCCGCGACAGGTCTACGCGCTTGAGCAATTCGGACGGTGAAAGCTCGAAATCCTGCGCCGTGAATGCCAGCAGGATTTCCAGCGCACGTCCTACAGCGCGCACGTTTTCGTTCTTCTCCGCAGTAGCCAAGGGAACTCCTCTCAATTTTGATGGGCGAGGTCATATTGTCCGCCACATGGACATGTTGACCCAAAACCAAGAAAGTCCATACAATGGATTTCAAGTCCATTAAGCGGACAAAAAAGGAGACCCACCATGAGTTCGATCGTCCCGGTCACGTTGCTCTTTTCAGACGGCGTCGCGCATCGCTTGGACGTGCCGTGCGGCAAGAAAATCGTCGAAGCTGCCAGCGAGGCCGGACTGAATCTCCTGACCGACTGCTCCAATGGACAGTGCGGCACCTGTACCGCACAACTCCTCTCGGGTACGGTGGAGATGGAGGACTACGACACTGCAGTACTGCCTGACGAAGACCGCGACGCCGGCACCGTCCTGCCCTGCGTCTGCCGCGTGACCGGTCCCTGTGCAGTCGAGCTCCCCTACGAGTCCGCGGAAGCACTCGCAGAAGAGCCCGCCCCCATCGATGGCGAGGTCGTCGCTGTCAGTCGGATCGCGAGCGAGACCATGCGGCTCGAAATCTCCATTCCTGAGAGCATTCAGTTTGAACCGGGGCAGTACGTCCGCATTCACCCGGCGGGTACCGATTTCCATCGCTCGTACTCGATGGCCAATCTGCCTGGCAGCAACCATCTGGAGTTCTTCGTCCGCCTTGTGCCTGATGGTTCGTTCTCCAACTGGCTGAACGGCGCCAAGGCGGGCGACAAAGTCGAGTTGAGCGTTCCCCATGGGACGTTCTTCTTGCGCGATGAAGAACGCCCACGACTCTTCGTCGCGGGTGGCACCGGCGTAGCCCCCTTTCTTTCGATGTTGCGCAGCATGAATGGAAAGAGCCAGAGCCAGCCGACCACGGTGCTGATTGGTGCTCGCACCCCCGGGCACCTGTTCGCGCTGGACGAACTCAAGGCACTTCGTGAAGCAGTGCCACATGTGCAGGTAAGGCTGGCTGTGGAGCAAGACGCGAATGCGGAGTGCCATGAAGGCTATGCGACCGATCTCATCTCCGGCCTTGGCCTCGACCCTGCCACCAGGGTCTACCTCTGCGGTCCACCGCCGATGGTCGAAGCCGGCCGCAAGGCCGCGGAAGCGGCTGGCCTGCCTAAGCAGGACGTGCTCTGCGAACGATTTGCCTGATTACCCAGCCCTCGCTCAATCCCAACCGAGATAACCCATGATTCCGATCACTACCGAATCCCGCTACAACGCGATGATCAACCTGCGCAAGGGCGAGATCAGCCGCGAAATCTTCTCCGACAAGGAGATCTACCAGGAAGAACTGGAGAAGGTCTTTACCCGTGCGTGGCTGTTCGTCGGCCACGAGAGCCAAGTGCCCAATCCCGGTGACTTCTTCACCTCCCGCATGGGGGGTGAGTCGGTGATCCTGGCTCGCGACAAGAAAAAGAAAGTCCACGTGTTCCTGAACTCGTGCCGCCATCGCGGGATGAAGGTCTGCCAGTACGACCACGGCAACACGCAGATGTTCACCTGCCCGTATCACAGCTGGAGCTACACCACGGACGGCAAGCTGTTCGGCGTGCCCCAATACAAGAACCTCTACGAAGGCTGCTTGGAAAAGGAAGACTGGTCGCTGATCGAAGTGCCGAAGATGGAAATCTACAAAGGCACGGTGTGGGCAACCTGGGACAAGGACGCGCCGGACTTCATGACGTACCTTGGCGATGCCAAGATGCACCTGGATCTCGCGCTCGACTGCAGAGACGGCCGCGAAGGCGGCTCTGAGGTGCTGTTCGGCGTGCACAAGTGGATCATCCCGTGCAACTGGAAATTCGCAGCGGAGAACTTCCTCGGCGACACCTATCACAACGTCAGCCACCGCTCCGTGGACATGATCGGTATCGGCCCCTCCGCTGAAGCGGGCGCCAAGGGTCGCCGCGACAATGAGCTGGAGAAAGCCAAGCATCTGTGGGTGAACTTCCCAGCCGGCCACGGCGTCCACAGCGCGATCATGCCCGAGACATGGGAGTTCCTGGACACCTACCAGAACAACCCCATCGTCGCCGAATACTTCCGGGAGGCTCACGCCAAGCGCAAGGAACGGCTGGGCGCCGAACAACATCGGCTTGTGCCATTCGTCGGCACGATCTATCCGAATGTCTCGTTCCACGGCAACCAGCCGCGCAACCTGTGCGTATGGCATCCGCATGGTCCCGAGTCGACAGAAGCCTGGCGCTTCTTCCTTGTGGACGCTGACGCACCCCAGGAAGTCAAAGACTTCCTGCGCACCTATTACATGCGCTATTCAGGTCCGGCTGGCATGACGGAGCAAGACGACATGGAGAACTGGAACTACGCCACGGCGGGCAGCCGCGGGGTGATTGCCAAGCGCTACCCGTACAACTATGCCCAGTCGCTGGGCAAGGTCGAGGTCAACAGCCCTGTGGCAGGCAATGTGAGCTTGCAGGTCAGCGAAGAAAACCCGCGGCAGTTCTATCGCCGTTGGCGCGACTACATGAATGGTGCCGATTGGGACACCCTGCTGGGACGCAAGGACAAGGAGCCGGCGAGCTTCGCCGCCTGATCATGGGCGTTGTTATCGTCACTGGCGGCACGTTCGGCCTGGGTCAATCGATCACGGTCGAGCTCGCCAAGCGGGGGCATCAGGTCGTGGCCTTTGGCTTGGCTCAGCCGCAGGTATCCAGTACCGCTCACGGTTTCGACCATGTGAAGGCTGAGCTCAAAAGCGTGGACTGCGAGGCCGAGGTTCTGGAGGCGGACGTCTCCAATCCGGCGGACGTCCAAAAGGTCGTCGAGCACGCGCTCAAGAAGTATGGCGCGATCAATGGCTTGGTCAACAACGCGGCGATTGGACCGCTGGGAACGGTCCTCACGACAGACGAGTCGACATTCGATCGCATCGTGGACGTGAACCTCAAGGGCACCTACTTGATGTCGCGCGCCGTCCTGCCTCACATGATCCGCGCCGGCGGCGGCTCGATCGTCAACATCGGTTCCGGTGCAGGCTGGGGAAAGCCCAACATGGCGATCTACAGCGCCAGCAAGGGGGCCATCGTCGCCTTGAGCACCGCCATGGCATATGACCACTTCCATGATCACGTCCGTGTCAACGTCGCGATTCCAGGAGGGGGCGGCATCGTGTCCGGCATGAGCGTTGGCCGCGTGGGCGGAGATGTGAACGCCTTCAAGAGCAAACCGGCGCCCGGAACAGTCGCCGGCCGTCCCGCCAATGGGCGAGACCTCGCCAACGCCGTCGCGTTTCTGCTTTCCGAAGATGCAGCGGCAATCTCGGGAACCATCATTGACGTCGGCTGCTTCGCTCACCAGGGCGGCCCCATTCCAGTCACCCACTGACCCCCAAATACCAGGAGAAATCATGTCTGAACTCGCAGAACCGGTGGTTGAACTCGCCACCCGTCTTTCGCGCGACGCCAAATACTACGAAGTCAAGCGCGAGATCGAGGAGTTCCTCTACGACGAGGCCAACCTGCTGGACGACAGGCAGTTCAAGGAGTGGATCGACACACTCGCGGAGGACCTCGAGTACTTCATGCCCATGGAGTACAACGTCAAGGCGGGCGAACACGCTCGCCGCGAGCTCACCACGCGTGAGAAGCAGATGAGCTGGTTCAACGAAGGCAAGTGGACCCTGACCAAACGCGCAGAGCAGATCATGACCGGCGTGCACTGGGCCGAAGAGCCCTTGTCTCGCGTCAGCCGCCTCGTGAGCAACGTGCAGCTCACGGCCATGCAGGCCAACGGCGACGGCGATCTGGAGGTCGATGTGTCGAGTCGCTTCCTGACCTACCAGAACCGTTGCGAGTATGAACAATACTTCTTCGTGGGTGACCGAAAGGATCGAATCCGCAAGACTGCTGACGGCTGGAAGCTCTGCCGACGCGAGATCCGCATTCACCAGAACGTGCTTCTGGCCAAGAACCTCAGCATCTTTTTCTGAGGAGGTTCACGCCATGCTCAATCTCATGAGTGTCAAGCCGGGACAAGGTATCCGGCTGAAAAACGGCACGGTGGCTGAAGTCGTCGAGAACATCGGTGACGGAATCTGGCTGATGCTGCGCAACCCCGAAAGCGGAGACGACGAACTCGTCCACTGCGAAGAAATGGTGGAGTTGGCCGAGCTGGCGGCCGATTGACACCACCGTCAACCAATGACTCGATGGCCGCGTCCGCGGCCCGCGGAGCTCTAAGCGTGAATCCCCACGACTATCAATTTGCATTTGCACCGTACCGCCTGACCGGCACGGTCTACGGTCCCCTTCTGAACGACCGCAACTCACTCGAAGCACTGGGTGAGAGTGCGTTGCAGCCCCCCTACAAGGCGCCCCCTCAGGCGCCGGTGCTGTATGTCAAGCCACGAAACACGTTCCGTCTTTCCGGCATGAATGTCGCCACGACAAAGACGATTCCCGAGTGGGAGGTCGGTGGCTCGCTCGCCTTGATCGTCGGACGCACCGCTTGCCGCATTTCCGCGGGCGATGCACTGGACTACATCGCCGGCTACACCGTGGCGATCGACTTGAGCGTACCTCATGCAAGCTTCTACCGCCCCGCCATCCGATTCAAGGCCAGGGATGGATCACTGATCCTGAGCAATGGCGTTGTGTCAAGCGCAAGCATCGTAGATCCCAACGCATTGACCTTGAGAACCTATCTCGACAACAAGCTTGTTCAAGAGGGGCGTCTCGACGCAATGATCCGGCCGGCGGCACAACTTCTGGCAGACGTCACGGATTTCATGACGCTGTCCCCTGGAGACATCTTGCTGCTCGGTGTACCGAATGGTGCGCCGCGCGCACGTGCGGGACAGGACGTCGCAGTCGAGATCGACCAAGTCGGCACCGCACATGCCAGCTTCGTTGGAGGTGCTGAATGAAACGCGCACGCGTCGCCTACGCAGGCGCCATCCACGAGGCAATTCCTCATTCAGATGGGTTGCTTCTCGCCGATGGCCGGATCGTCAGCGAAGAATCCGTGGTCTGGCTTCCTCCTTTCGAAGTCGGCACCATCATCGCTTTGGGTCTCAACTACGCCGACCACGCCAAGGAACTGTCGTTCGGAGCGCAGGAAGAGCCTTTGGCCTTCCTCAAGGGCCCTGGCAGCGTGATCGGACATCGAGCTGTGACCAGACGCCCTGCAGACGTCAAGTTCATGCACTACGAGTGCGAACTCGCCGTCGTGATCGGCAAGGAGGCACGCAATGTCAATCGCGCCAACGCAATGGAACATGTGGCCGGCTACACGGTGGCAAATGACTACGCGATCCGGGATTACCTTGAGAACTGGTATCGCCCCAACCTGCGCGTCAAGAACCGCGACGGCGGCACCGTACTAGGCCCCTGGTTTGTCGATGCAGCCGATATCGGAGAGAAGGTAGAGCTACAGCTGCGCACGTTGGTCAACGGACAAGTGACACAGCAAGGCAATACGCGCGACTTCGTGTTCGACATTCCGTACCTCATCGAATACCTGAGCGCGTTCATGACGCTCTCTCCGGGCGACGTCATCCTCACAGGGACGCCCGAGGGTGTGGTCGACGTCAAGGTCGGGGATGAGGTCGTTTGCGAAATCGACGGCATCGGTTGTCTCGTGAACACCATCGCTGGCGACGAACTCTTTGGTCGCCAAGGCGCCCCCATTTGAAACCATTGGAATCACACATGCGAGTTGATCATCTCATCGGCGGCAAGTCCGTCAAGGGCTCGGACTACTTCGAGACCGTCAACCCCGCCACGCAGGAAGTGCTGGCCGAAGTCGCCTCGGGCGGCGAAGCCGAGGTCAACGCCGCGGTGGCCGCGGCCAAGGAAGCCTTTCCAAAGTGGGCCGGCATGCCCGCGCCCGAGCGCGCGAAGCTGATCCGCAAGCTCGGCGACCTGATCGCGAAGAACGTGCCCGAGATCGCACAGACCGAGACCAACGACTGCGGCCAGGTCATCGCCCAGACCGGCAAGCAGCTGGTGCCGCGCGCGGCCGACAACTTCTACTACTTCGCAGAGATGTGCACGCGCGTGGACGGCCACACCTATCCCACGCCCACGCACCTGAACTACACGCTGTTCCATCCGGTGGGCGTGTGCGCGCTCATCAGCCCGTGGAACGTGCCCTTCATGACGGCCACCTGGAAGGTCGCGCCCTGCCTGGCCTTCGGCAACACCGCCGTGCTGAAGATGAGCGAACTCTCGCCGCTGACAGCCGCGCGCCTGGGCGAGCTGGCGCTGGAAGCCGGCATTCCGCCAGGCGTGCTGAACCTGGTGCACGGCTACGGCAAGGAAGCCGGCGAGCCGCTGGTGGCGCACCCCGACGTGCGCGCCATCTCGTTCACCGGCTCCACCGCCACCGGCAACCGCATCGTGAAGAGCGCGGGCCTGAAGAAGTTCAGCATGGAACTCGGCGGCAAGAGCCCCTTCGTGATCTTCGACGACGCTGACCTCGACCGCGCGCTCGACGCGGCCGTGTTCATGATCTTCAGCAACAACGGCGAGCGCTGCACCGCCGGCTCGCGCATCCTGGTGCAGCAATCGATCTACGCCGACTTCGCAGCCAAGTTCGCCGAGCGCGCCAAGCGCATCACGGTGGGCGACCCGCTGGACGAGAAGACCATCGTCGGCCCGATGATCTCGCAGGCCCACCTGGCCAAGGTGCGCAGCTACATCGAGCTGGGCCCGAAGGAAGGCGCGACGCTGCTGTGCGGCGGGCTGGATGCGCCGTCGAACCTGCCGGATCGCGTGAAGAAAGGCAACTACGTGGTGCCCACCGTGTTCGCCGACGTGGACAACCGCATGAAGATCGCGCAGGACGAGATCTTCGGACCCGTCGCATGCCTCATTCCCTTCAAGGACGAGGCGCACGCCATCGAGCTGGCCAACGACATCCAGTACGGCCTCTCCAGCTACGTGTGGACCGAGAACATCGGCAAGGCCCACCGCGTGGCCGCCGCCGTCGAGGCCGGCATGTGCTTCGTCAACAGCCAGAACGTGCGCGACCTGCGCCAGCCCTTCGGCGGCACCAAGGCATCGGGCACCGGCCGCGAAGGCGGCACCTGGAGCTACGAGGTGTTCTGCGAGCCGAAGAACGTGGCGGTGTCGCTGGGCTCGCACCACATTCCGCACTGGGGAGTCTGAGCATGGGGACGCTCGCCCTCGCGGCCAAGATCACGCACGTTCCCTCGCTTTATCTCAGCGAGCTGGATGGACCGCGCAAGGGCAGTCGTCAATCTGCGATAGACGGCCTGAAGACGATCGGTTTGCGCTGCCGCGAGCTGGGCGTCGACACCATCGTGGTCTTCGACACACATTGGCTGGTCAACGCGAGTTACCACCTGAATTGCGCCCCTCATTTCAAAGGTGTCTATACCAGCAACGAGCTTCCCCATTTCATCAGCAACATGCCGTATGAGATTCCAGGCAACCCGGGTCTCGGCAGGCTGTTAGCGAAATCCTGCAACGAATGGGGCGTCGAGACGCTCGCACATGATGCCACTACGCTGGGCCCGGAATACGGCACCCTGGTTCCCATGCGATACATGAACGAGGACCTGTATTTCAAGGTGATCTGCGTTTCGGCCCTGTGCACCAGCCACTACTTGAACGACAGCGCCAGATTGGGTTGGGCCATGCGCCGCGCGGTGGAGGAGCACTACGACGGGACCGTGGCATTTTTTGCGAGCGGCTCCCTGTCTCATCGATTTGCCCAGAACGGGCTCGCGCCACAGTATGCCGACCGGGTCTGGAGTCCGCTGCTCGAGCGCATGGATCATGACGTCGTGAAGATGTGGGAGGACGGCGAATGGGCCGACTTCTGCGCAATGCTTCCCGAGTACGCGTCCAAAGGCCACGGCGAGGGGTTCATGCACGACACAGCCATGGTGCTTGGCGCACTGGGGTGGTCTGCCTATGACGGCAGGGCCGAGGTGGTTACACCCTACTTCGGCTCTTCGGCCACAGGACAGATCAACGCGCTCTTCCCAGTGACGCCGCAAGACGGTCGAGCCATTCCGAAGCCACAAGCGTCCAGTGCCGACGGCTTCCAGACAGTCTCTCGACTGTAGGCTGTCCAGCATCTATCGAACAATGCCTCATCTGATCGTTCTCTACACACCGAACATCGAAAGCCGCACCGATTTGACAGCGCTATGTCGGCGCCTGGCCGACGTCATGCTCGATCAGCGCGACGAGACGGGCCGTCAAGTTTTCCCGACGGGCGGTACACGAGTGTTGGCCTATCCGGCTACGCACCATGCCGTGGCCGACTGCAAGAACGACTATGCGTTCGTCTACCTGAATCTGCGAATGGGCTCAGGCCGTTCGGCGGCAGTGAAAAAAAGGGCCGGCGACGAACTCATGGATGCAGTCAAAGCCCATTTCGAACCGATCTTCAGCAGTCAGTTGATGGGCTGCACTCTGCAGATCGACGAGAGTCCAGGACAGGTTTACGACGGAAAGCACAGCAACCTGCACCCCCTCTTCAACAAGGAAAAGTGATCTTCATGCTCAATGACAACTTGATTCATCAGCTCGCGACTGAGCTTCACGCGAGCGAGAAATCCCGCGTACAGGTCGAGCATTTCTCCAAGCGTTTTCCGGAAATGAACATCCAGGATGGTTACGCCATCTCGCGCGCCTGGATGAAGCTCAAGCTGGCCGAAGGCCGCATCATCAAGGGACACAAGATCGGCCTGACTTCTCGCGCCATGCAGCAAGCCAGCCAGATCACCGAGCCCGACTACGGAACACTGCTCGACGACATGTTCTTCGAGCCCGGCGACATCCCCTCCGACCGCTTCATAGCACCTCGCGTGGAAGTCGAGCTCGCCTTCATCCTGAAGGACAAGCTCGAAGGCGAAGGTACGACGGTCGCCGATGTGCTCGCGGCCACCGAGTATGTCCAGCCCGCGATTGAGATCATCGACTCTCGGATCGAACAGTTCGACCGGCACACGAAGGTCATGCGGAAGGTGTACGACACGATCAGCGACAACGCCGCCAACGCGGGGATCATTCTCGGTGGCCGAAAGGCCACACCTTCCGAGATCGATCTCCCCTGGTGCGGTGCCGTGTTGAGGCAGAACGGCGTCGTCGAGGAGACCGGTCTTGCCGCCGGCGTCCAAGGGCACCCCGCGGTCGGGATTGCTTGGTTGGCTCAAAAGCTTGCGCCTTGGGGTGAGTCCCTGCAGCGCGGTCAGGTCGTCCTCGCAGGATCGTTCACCCGGCCCGTCGCGGCGAAACGTGGCGACGTTTTCGATGCCGACTACGGTACGTTGGGCCGGTTCGAGTTCCGCTTCATTTGAGGGCTGGTCATGCATATGCCTCTGAACACCTTCAAGCAAGCGATTCGCAGCGCACAAGTCCAACTGGGTCTCTGGGTCGGATTCGCCGACCCCTATGTCGCAGAAGCACTCGCGACAACTGGCTATGACTGGCTCCTCATCGATGGAGAACATGCCCCCAACGATCTGAGGAGCGTCCTGGCTCAACTGCAGGCAGTCGCCGCGTACAGGTCTCACCCGGTCGTGCGTCCTCCCGAGGGAACGGTGGCCGGTATCAAGCAGCTTCTAGATCTCGGTGCACAGACTCTGCTGATCCCAATGGTGGAGACAGCACAGCAGGCTGGGCAACTCGTGGCTGCAACGCGCTACCCGCCCGAAGGCATCCGGGGCGTGGGTAGCGCTCTCGCGCGATCCTCCCGCTGGAACCAGATCGACGGGTATCTCACCAAGGCCGCAGACGACATTTGCCTTCTGGTTCAAGTCGAAAGCGCTGCAGCACTCACCCAGGTTGGTGAAATTGCGATGGTCGATGGCGTGGATGGCGTGTTCTTCGGACCGGCGGACCTGTCAGCTTCGATGGGCCTGCTGGGTCAGCCTGGCCATCCTAAAGTCCAGGAAGCCATCATCCAGGGCATCCGCTCGGTTGTCGCCGCAGGCAAGGCGGCAGGCGTATTGTCCGCAGACCAGTCGCTGTCCAGAAAGTATCTGGAGGCAGGTGCGACCTTCGTTGCCGTAGGCGTCGATACGACGCTTCTGGTGCGCGCAGCCAAGGATCTGCTGGGCCAGTTCAGGGGAGCGCCTGCCGCGCCCGCTCTTTCTTCAGGAGCATACTGATGCTGCAGCTTCAAGACTCATCTCTGCTGCGCTCGCAGATCTTCGTGGACGGCCAGTGGCTCAACGATGCGGGCACCCAACCCATCGAGGTTCGCAATCCTTCCAATGGCTCCCTTGTCGGAACTGTCCCGTGCGCCGGCGGACTCGAAACTCGTCGAGCAATCCTGGCCGCAGATGCAGCCTTCCGCGACTGGAGCCGCACCACCGCCGAGCACCGGGCGCGCATCTTGCGCCGCTGGTACGAGCTGATGCTTGCGCACCAGGACGACCTGGCAGCGATCATGACCGCAGAGCAGGGAAAGCCGCTCGCGGAGGCCAAGGGCGAGATTGGCTATGCCGCCTCTTACATCGAATGGTTCGCCGAGGAGGCCAAACGCACTTACGGGGACGTCGTGCCATCCCCCTGGTCCGACAAGCAGATTCTGGTCAAACGCGAGCCGGTGGGTGTTTGTGCAGCCATCACGCCCTGGAACTTCCCTGCAGCCATGATCACCCGCAAGGTGGCACCGGCTTTGGCCGCGGGATGCACGATCATCGTCAAACCGGCGGAACAGACGCCGCTTTCAGCGCTGGCCTTGGTGGCCCTCGCACAACGAGCCGGCGTTCCTGCAGGCGTCTTGAACGTGATAACAGGAAAGGCGCGGGAAATCGGCGCAGAGCTGACGAGCAATCCGGTCGTTCGCAAGCTCAGCTTCACGGGCTCCACGGAGGTTGGCCGCATCCTTGCGGCTCAGTGCGCTCCGTCTCTCAAGAGGCTTTCGCTCGAGCTCGGTGGCAATGCGCCATTCATCGTCTTCGACGATGCGGATGTCGACGCTGCCGTCGAGGGTGCAATCGCCTCCAAGTACCGCAACAGCGGCCAGACTTGCGTCTGTGCGAACCGACTTCTTGTGCAAGAAGGCATCCACGACGTCTTCGTCGCCAAGCTGTCTGCCGCCGTGAAAGCCCTTAAGGTCGGCGATGGTCGGGACGCCAATGTTCAGCAAGGCCCGCTGATCGACACCGATGCGTTGGACAAGGTGCAGGCGCTGCTCGCAGACGCGCTCGGCAAGGGCGCCCGGATCGTCGCGGGTGGAACACCCCATCTTCTGGGAGGTACCTTCTTCGAGCCGACGGTTATTGCTGACGTGACGGGCGAGATGAAGATTGCCAATGAAGAAATCTTCGGTCCGGTGGCCCCGATCATCCGGTTCGGTACAGAAGAAGAGGCCGTCACGATCGCCAACTCATCGGAGTTCGGTCTTGCCTCTTACTTCTACTCGCGCGATATCGCTCGTGTCTGGAGAGTGGCCGATGCCATGCAAGCCGGGATGGTCGGCATCAACACGGGGATCATCAGCACCGCGGTCGCCCCTTTTGGCGGCATCAAGCAATCGGGCATGGGCCGCGAGGGATCGCGAGTGGGCATCGAAGAGTACATGCACACCAAGTACATGTGTGTCGGCGGTTTGAACCAGGAAAAGAGGTGAACGCACGATGGAAACCGAAGCAAACCTTCGAACCGATCTCGCCAATTGCTACCGGCTCTTCGACTGGCTGGGCTGGAGCGAACTCATCTTCAACCACATCACGATCCGCGTACCGGCGCCTGCGGAGGAAAAGCCGCAGTACCTGATCAACCCGTTCGGCCTGCACTATTCAGAGGTCACGCCACACAATCTGGTGCGCATCGACGTCGACGGGAATATCCGAGACGGCAGCACCGCACGCGTGAACAAGGCTGGCTTCATCATCCACAGCGCCATCCATGCTGCACGGGATGACGCCCACTGCATCATGCACGTGCATACCACTGCGGGGTGCGCTATCTCTTGCAAGGAAGAAGGGCTGCGTCACGACAACTTCTACAGCGCCATGCTGTATGGGGATGTCGCTTATCACGACTACGAGGGCGTCACGACCAATGAAGACGAGCAGCCTCGGCTGGTTGCTTCCCTCGGGAAGAAGTGCCATCTGATCCTTCGCAACCATGGCCTGCTGGTCGTCGGTCCCGACATTCCCACGGCATTCAACAGGTTGTGGATTTTGCAGCGCGGCTGCGAAATACAACTGGCCTCTGACGGTGGTCGCGGCTCCAATCGGGAAATCCCGGCTGAAATCCTCAAGACCGTTCCGGAAACGCGCGTCGCTAGCGGCAGTGAGATCCATCGCCTGATCTTCGATGCAATGCTGCGACGAGCGGGCATCGCAGGGTAATCAGCGCCGGCATTCCTCATCTAGCGTCGGCCGCGGTGCCGCGTTGCAAATTCAAGGCTAGTTCGACGAAGGAACTTGGCGAAAGCTTCGCTTGCCGGCGAGAGAGATCTCTCGTGCTTGGTCACGATGGAGATGACACGCTCGACGATAGGGCGTGTCAGGCGCCGGATGGCAAGACCCGGCGTGCGCGCAACGACAGAAGAGGGAACGACGGTGACACCCAGGCCACTAGCCGCAAGGGCGACCGCGGTCCCCAACAGCGTGACCTCATGGACGATCCGTAGGCTCACTCCCGCTTCTGCAGCCGCGATTTCTATCTTTCGACGAATCCCATAGCCAGGGCGAACGGTCACAATCGGCAGCGCGGAAAGCTGCCTCCATGTCATTGACGTCCCTTCCGGAAAACCATCCGAAGTGCCCGCCGCAGCGACCAGAACGTCGTGCATCACGGCGTCCTCCCGAAGACCGGGAACTGGAGCCTCTAGGGTTCCAACCGCAAAATCGACACGCTCCGCAGCGACAGCTTCCACAAAATCACTTGGTGTTACTTCGAAGATCTCGATGGTGATGCCGGGGTGCTCACGCTCGAACTGCCGAAGTGCATGCGGCAGCAAAGTCTGAGCGACCGCGGCGGTGGCCGCGACTCGGATTCGTCCCTCTGATACATCCGTCAGCCGCCGCGTCGCCGCCGCCATCGCATGGAGCTCTGTCAGGGCGCGCTCCGCATAGTCGATGACCTGCGATGCGGCTTCGGTTCTTCGCAGAATCCTCGTACTGCGATCGAACAAGCGCAATCCCAAGCGCTCTTCCAGTTCCTTCAGGAGAACGCTCACCGCCGGCTGCGTCAGAGATAACTCCCGAGCTGCGGCCGAGACACTGCCAGATCGATAGACCGCCACGAAAGCTCGCAGCTGGCGTACTGAGGGCAGAAAATATAAAGATGCTTTATGAATCGACATGGAAGATTCATTTCCTATTTTCTTTGGCTCTGACTGTAATCAGGGGACTGCTCTCAAGATCAAGGAAAACAATGTCGCCACCTCTTCATTCTCAGGTACTGATCGTGGGCGCCGGCCCAGTTGGACTGACACTCGCTATCGACTTGGCTCAACGTGGCATCTCGGTGCTCGTCGCAGAGATTCGCCATCGGGGCGAGGCGCCAAACGTCAAATGCAATCATGTTTCGGCTCGCTCCATGGAGATCTTCCGTCGATTGGGAGTAGCCCATGCGGTTCGGAACGCAGGCCTTCCGCCCCACTATCCCAACGACGTCTCCTACCGGACTACTTTCACAGGAGACGAGCTCTCTCGCATCAAGATACCGGCCCGCGAGCATCGATACACCGACAAGAGCGGGCCAGACGGCTGGTGGCCGACACCCGAACCCCCGCATCGGATCAATCAGATCTATCTTGAACCGATCCTGTTCGCACACGCGCAAGCTACAGCCGGAGTTCGAATCCTCAATCGCGTGCGTGTCGATGGGTTCACTCAGGACGCTGAAGGCGTAGACGCCATCGGAATCCTCTTGGATGACGGCAAGAGGATTCGGATTCGCTGCCAATACATGATCGGCTGCGATGGCGGCAAATCTTTCGTGAGAAAAGCGATCGGTGCCAAGTTCTCAGGCACCGATGTGGTTGGCCGCGTCCAGTCGACATTCTTTCGAGCACCGGATCTGCTTTCTCGGGCCAAGGACGCTCCGGCATGGGCTACGTTTTCACTGAACCCCAGGCGCAGTGGCAACGTGTACGCAATCGATGGTCGGGAAACGTTCCTTTTGCACAACTACCTGCGCGCGGACGAAACGGACTTTGAAGCCGTTGATCGCGACTGGGCGATCCGCACGATCCTGGGCGTAGGGCAAGATTTCCAGTACGAAGTCATCTCCAAGGAGGACTGGATTGGACGTCGTCTGGTAGCCGACAAGTTTCGAGATCGGCGCGTCTTCATTTGCGGCGACGCCTGCCATCTCTGGATTCCCATGGCAGGCTACGGCATGAATGCGGGGATTGCCGACGCGATGAACCTTTCATGGCAACTGGCCGCGCGACTGAACGGATGGGGTGGCGAAGGCATTCTCAACGCCTACGAAGCCGAAAGGATGCCCCTCACCGAGCAGGTGTCGAAATTCGCGATGAACCACGCTCTCGCGTTACAGAAGGAGCGCGAGGGCGTGCCGGCGGACATCGAACAGCTTGGCGCGGAAGGACAGGCCGCGCGAAAGATAGCAGGCCAGGCGCTATACGACTTGAACGTCAAGCAATACTGTTGTGGCGGCTTGAATTTCGGCTACTTCTACGACGCATCGCCCTTGATAGTCTACGACGGACAGGAGCCACCCGATTACTCCATGGACCAGTTCACGCCGTCTACCGTTCCAGGATGCCGTACTCCGCACTTCTGGCTGGAAGACGGCACCTCTCTCTATGATGTCCTCGGACCTGAGTACACCCTCCTACGGATGGATCCTACGATCCAAATTGATGCCATTCGTGCAGCAGCTATGCAACGCGGTGTTCCGCTGAAAGTCCTTGACGTCATTTCACCCGAAACAGTTCGGCTCTACCCGTACAAGCTTGTCCTCTCACGGCCGGATCAGCACATTGCTTGGCGCGGCAATGCTGTTCCAGACAACGCTATTCAGCTCGTTGACCTTGTCCGAGGATGCGCCACACAAGCCCACTCGACTCAAGACAAGTGAGTTGGCTCTGAGCAGACTCGACCAAACAGGTGGCACACACCAATCCGGTCAGCCTGAAGGTGATGCTGAGCAAGCTGGTACACCGACAAGAGTCTTCTCCCTTACCAAGGGCATCGGCCTGCTAGCCCCGTTACCGCTCTATTCAATCGAGACGGTTTACTGAGTTTCCAGAGCCGCACCGCCTCATCAACCACAGAGAATGCTCACCCTCCGACTGGAAGCACTTTTTTGGAGGAGCGAGGCCCCATCTTCAATACTGCGACGAGCGCAGCCAAAAAGAAGATCACCGAGTAATGCGCTGGCGCGAAGGCGCTTCGCGTCATCTGCTGAATCAAGGTCACGAAGAAGAGGGAGAATCCCCCGAAGATCGTTGCGGCAATGTTGTAGACGATAGACAGGCCCAATCCGCGGATCTGTGTTGGAAAAAGCTCGGAGAGATAGGTAGGACACGGAGCGTAGGCAGCCGCAATCAGGATGGCGAACCAAAGCTCCACGAGAAGCAATGAAACGAAGCTCGGCGCGGCGATGATGTACATATACGCCGGATAGATCGTGAGAGTAAAAAGTGCCAGTGCACCGAGCAGCATAATTCGACGTCCAAACATGTCGCACGCCAAGCCGAATATCGGGATCAGCATCATACGGAAGACAATAGCCACCAGCAGTGCGATAAATGCATCGCCTTGCGGCATTCCTAGCGTCTGTTGTGCGTACAGAGGCAAGTAGGTGATGATCACATAAGACATCACATTGATTGAGGCACTCACTGTTGTTCCAGTAATGATCTCCGGTACGAAGTGACGCCAGATCTTTACAGACGGAGCAGGCGCCATCGCTACTCGCGTGAACTCTTCCGGCTCGTGCAGGTGGCGGCGGATATACAAGCCTGCAGGCCCAATTAGGAGGCCGACGAAAAATGGCAGTCGCCACGCCCAGCTATCAATGGTCTCCTGCGAGAAGACTTTAAACAGCAACGCTCCCACCACCGTAGACAGCAGCGCGCCAGAGGCCTGAGCAAACATCTGCCAGCTTCCGTAATAGCCCTTCCGGTGTGCAGGGGCCATCTCGATCAGATACGAGGTTGCACTGCCAAACTCTCCGCCCGCTGAAAACCCCTGGAGCAGCCTGGCCACTGCAATCAGCGCTGTGGCCCAAAGACCCGCTTGTGCAAAGGTTGGCGCGAAGGCGATCATTGCCGTCGATACGAACATCAGCCATATCACCAGCGTCATTGCAGGTTTTCTGCCAACCTTGTCTGCGTACCAGCCCAGAAGTATGGCGCCCAGCGGACGGGCGATGAAGCCGATCCCGATGCTCAGCGTCGCAAGCAATAGCGCCGCCTGAGGGTCGCTTTGCGGAAAGAACAACTTGCTGATGGTCGCAGCCAGGAAGCCATAGACGATGAAGTCGTACCACTCCAGTGCATTTCCGATCGTTGCCGCGAGGATAATTTTCCACGGCTTTTTTTCCCAGGCCTTGGCCGTCGATTCTGTTTCCACTACAGCAATTTCCTCTTCATCGTGTCCATCCAACCAGAGGTAACCAAAGCCCCGTTTTCAGCAAGCGGGATTTCGGTTGGCACCTTGTTCATCGCCGCCAAACATGACGGCAATACAAGTATGTGACGCACGTTCGGAGACGCCTACTGCGATTCACGGATCATGATTGCTTTTACTCATCAAGCAACGCACACTCATCTCATCGATCGCGTCGACCAGGACGCATCCAAGGAATCGCTGCTGTTTGACCGCCAACTGTCGCCCTGTGTCACCGTTTTGTGCGAGCTCGTTCGCATTTAGTGACAGCAGGTTTGTCCCCATTCGCATTTTTCGGCGTTGCCTACGTCGGCTTCGCCGACGGCCGCGGCGGCCGCGGCGGCCGCGGCGGCCGGCATGCTCGCGACTTCCTCGATCTGCCAGACGAGGATGGTTGGCGCGGCACTCTCGTGTGCGACGACTTCAGTGGCTACAAGGCGTGCTTCGAGCTCGGCGTCACCGAGGCCGGCCGCCTGGCGTATGCGAGGCGCAAGTTACACGAGCTCTGGGCCAATCACGGCAGCCTCGCCGGGGAGCAGGCGCTGAAGTTTTTCGGCGAGCTCTACGCTGTCGAACGCGAGGTCGCCGACCTGATGCGAGAGGAGCGTAAGCGCGTTCTCACTACCCATTGTTGATTTCCACCCAGAGGCGCACCGCTTCTTCACGGAGCCTTGACCCGCATGCTGTTGGACACACGCGTCTCCGAGCAAAAGGGTGAAGGCAAGCACGCTGGGTCGGCGCTTTATGGAACTTTGGGTCAAATGGGCGCGAAAATCTACACCGGTAGCCAAAGCACCGGCGCTCGTGCGCCAACTCGACGATGCGCGTGCTTAGGCTGGCCGTGGACTCGTTCATGCTGGGCGGTTCCCGGTAGCTGGTTCTGGACAACCCCGCATAGCGACAGGCGCGGCGCTCGCTGATGGACAGTTCCTGAACCATCCTGGCAGCAAGAGATTCTGGCAGCACTGCTCTGGTACGCCATCTACTTTTAGCCCGAGCAAGCGCTTCAATGCCGTTGCCATGGAATAGCAGCAACCCTTCCCACGCTTGGCTTTGTCCAGTCGCACACTCCCTCCGAAAAAATAGAGTGAAGCTCGGCCCATTGCATCGGCGAAAAGGCGACCGCGTAGCTCGAAGCCTCCGGGGCCTTGAGCTCGCACTTCATAATGTCTTGCGCAACGCCTTCACCCGCTGCGATTCGAGGCGTCGAATAGATCGGAAAGATCGTATTGCAGACACCGCCAGGCTCCAGGGTCGCGGGCTCTGCATGGGACACGCCGCTCGAATCCCAGCAGGAATCGACAAGCGCAGGAGGCCTGTTTCTAATGACCTTTCTCGCTAAATCGTCTGACGACGTATCCGCGGCTATTCTTTCAAGCCATTCGTTTTGAGCCACGAGCGCCATCTTCGTTAGATTGACCACGCCCTGATACCCCTCAACACTTGCGGACAGCCAGCTCACGTGATTTGCGGAGGTTCCGTGTGCAGCTTGAATTCTCGAGCGGGTTGCAAAGGTACGAACCCTGGTGTGCGTGTTTAAACCTTCGGTGTAGAGGCGCGTGTCGATGACCGGCAACGTGATGCCCTCGCCCGAGTTGACGAGCCCCGATTTGTACGCATTTTCCACACCTTGGATGTTCGCAACCGCCCGTTTTCTTGCATAGGATCCATTGACATCGAACCCTCCGATATTTTTGTTGAGATCAAGGAACTGTTCGATGGTGATGTCCCCGCTGTTCAGCGCCTGGAGCCCGTATTGAACGCCGACGTTGTCATAGATCGAGCGTGCAAAACCGGTGTTTGCATCAACGCCAAAAACATTGACCAGTCCATCGACGTATCCGCCGCGAGCCCCGGTGGGGTTTGTGATCGGGTCGAAGATTGCTGTTGGGGGTACGACCGGTGAAAAGCCTTGGGTGGGCGTCACGAAAGCATGACCAGCCGCATCCCAGCTTCGACAAGTGGTCGATGTGCCGCTCACCGGATAGCCGGCCACCTTGGCCTGAATCGATACAGGCCAGGCACTCGGCCCCGCATCATCGAAGTATCGGTTAAGCAGGGCGCAGTCGACAACATCAAGTATGACTGACGGTGTATCCGGAAAGGACAGGCCGGGCGTGATCGCGTCAAGTACACCAGGATAGTTTTGAGCGATGAAGTGCTGAATCATCGCGCCGCCGGAGGGCCCGGTGCCGATGGTGAATTTAGGCACTCCGTATGACTTGATGAAGTGCTCTTTGAGCATCATCGAATTCTCCGCGGCCATCACGGGATCACAACCGTTGTCCATCGCCATCCGTGAAGCGAATGCAACGGCGAAGCCAAGACCGAGCGGGTCTATGGCGTTATCCACGCTAAGAGGCAGCATTGCGAGAGCGTCCGGCAAGGTGTTCGAACCGGATCGATAACCAGGGGAACATCCTCCGCCATACACAAGATTGAGTTTTCCATTCCAGCCCGCACCGGGCTTTTTGCCGCCTTTCGCCCACGGATTCGAGATCGGATTGGCGGGGTCATCGAGGATGGCAATTCGGTATATGGATTGATCGATCGTGCCCGATTCGACCCGCACTATGAAGTTCACCTTGTTTCCATCGATGGTCTCTGTCGTAGCGAGATCTGCGGGATACGGAGCAACCAAGCTGGTCAGCGGCTTGAAGGCGTTGGAAGTGGTGACGTAATACCAGTCCAATCGACTCGAAACGGTACAACTCGCATCGGATGCTGCGCCGAGCCCGGAGCTTTCGGTTTCGCAAATCCAAGGGACTTGGTGAGGACCTGAGATGATGGGGCCGGATGAGGAATGGTTCTTGACCGTCACCAAGGTTGCAGGTCCATACTTGCTCTGCGCAGAAATCGTGTTCTCCCCCACATGAAAGCCTGCAATACGACCGACGAGGCGTTTGCCTGACGGGTCGTGCTCCAACGACGAACTGACATCAACGCCGTTGAGGCTGACTTTCAGATCCGTCGCCGGAGCCGATTCAGAAGCCGGATCATTGCTCACCGCAATGACGGCATCGCCTCCGCTGACCGTATCCCGGCGCGACGACAGAAGCTCGACTCGAGGCGCTCGGCCTTCCGGGGAGAACGACTCTGAAGCAACGGGCAGCGCGTAGCCTGGCGTTGGATCAGAACCACCACATCCGCCCACGACAGTGGCGAAGGCCAGCAACATCCAAACCTTGCGGCGAGGCGACGGGCACTGGATCTTCTGAAGAGTTCTGAACTTTAGGAACAGGGAGTGCCAAGACGGTTTCTTTGATGACCAAGAACTCATTTTTTCTCCTGCACAAGGCGTGAAATGACGAAGCAACAACCACCGCGCTCGTCTTTCGACGCGACGACTCCTGGCGGAATCGTTGATCGATGGAGACATGCGAAGTCGGGGAGGCACCCGCCCAAGAAGGCTCAAGAGCCTCTGTGTGCCGCCAATGAGCCCTACATCGGCGCCTTCCAGACCTCCTTCATCACACGCAGCCAGTTTTCGCCCATGACCAGGCCAATATCCGAGTCGGAATAGCCCTTGCTCAAGAGCGCATCCACCACTTCGGGCATGGCGCCCAGTTCCACCTGCTTCATATCGCTGCGCGTGTAGCCGCCATCTGGCGGCAGCTTGTCCGCGTGGGCCGCAGCGTCGGCTGTGATCGCGGGTAAATCGACGATGTAGTCGAGCCCCAGACCGACATGTTGAGGCCCGACCAACTGCGCGATGTAGTCGATCTGTTCGGCGAACTTCGAAGGCGATGCGTCATCGTCACCGGTGAAGATCGAAAGGCCCGTCAGACCGAACACGCCGCCGCTGGCTGCCACCGCCTTGATCTGATCGTCTCGGTAGCAACGCGGATGTTGGTGGATGTTCCAGATGTTGCCGTGGCTGCAGATCACCGGATGATCGGAGTACTCGATGGCCTCCATGCAGGAGCGATAGCCGGCATGGGCGACGTCCACGAGCATCCCGACCCGATTCATCTCGGCGATCAACGTCCGCCCGAATCGGCTTATCCCACCCTCTCCAAGTTCGTGGCATCCGTCTGCCACGAAGTTCTTCTGGTTGTAGGCCAGCAGCATGTGGCGAATCCCGAGCTTGTAGAAGACTTCCACCATCGAAAGGTCCCGACCGACCGGAACAGAACCTTGAAAATGAAAGCCCACGGCGAGCTTGCCCTCCTTCCTGGCCCGATGGATGTCGTCCACCGTGTTGACGAGCATGCAAAGGTCGCTTTGGTCAAGGAAGAACTTCCGGTACGCCGCGATGGCCTGGATCGCACCGATCGTGTCGCTGTTGTCGGCTACCAGCGTGAAGGACACATAAGTGAAGCCTTCGTTAATGAGCCGCGAAACGAATGCGTCCTTGAGCCGCTGGTCCGCGGGAGCGCAGAAGGGCGAAGTCATATCGCAGACGAGCAGGCGGGAATACAGTTCTCTCGCTTGATCCGAGGCAGCGGGTTTCATTGCATTGGATGGATTGAGCATGGTGGATTTGCTTGGGAGATGAAGGGATGGGGCGTCGGTGTCCTGCCCACGGTTATCCTCAGACCTTGAAGTCCGAGCCGGGTCGATGCAGCACAACAAGAAAGATCCAGAAGACGGCCGTCACGGCAACCACATAGAAGGCAGGTACCAGAGCGCTTTGGACAGCATTCAGCATGACGGTGATCGCATACAACGAGAAACCGCCAAAGATGGTTGCGCTCAAGTTGTAGGAGATCGCCATGCCTGTGGAGCGAAGGTCAGGCGGAAAGAGATACGCCATTAGCTTTGGATAGACCGCGTTGGAGGCCGACGTCACAGTGGTGAAGATTGCCGAGCAAATGATGAACTTGGCCGTCGTTGGCCCGGAGGTCATCCAGACATAGAGCGGTACGATCATCACGATCAGTGCGGCAAGGCTGATGTGCAACTGCCTTTTCGCGCCCAGCCTGTCAGCAACCATTCCCAGCAGCGGTGTGAGGACCGTCCCGATGGCGCCACAGACCAACAGGGCCAGAAACGGAACATTGGCCGGCAGCTTGAGCTCACGCACGGCGTAGGTGGGCGCATACACGAGAAGAACGTATTGCACCGACGTGCCGATCGCCGCCAGAGACAGCGCGACCATGAGTGCACGGCGGTGTTCCCTGAAAACGATTCGAAGCATCTCCATGGTTCCCCGGTCGCCGGCGTTTTTTTCGAACGCTTCTGACTCCGGCAGGTATCTCCTGATGTAGTAGCCGACCGGTGCAATCAGCAGGCCGAAGGCGAAGGGAACCCGCCATCCCCAGCTGTCTCTGGATTCCGGTGTCATTACCTGGGTCATCAGCAGTCCGACAAGAGCTGCCATGACGGTTGCGAGCAACGGGCCGCTGCTGTAGAGGCCGCTGTAGAGGCCTCGTTTCTTCGCCGGAACGGACTCGAGAAGGTAAGTCGCGGCACTGGCGAATTCGCCGCCCGCAGACAGCGCCTGAAGGATGCGCGCGATGACCATCAACACGGTGGCAGTCACCCCGATGGAAGCGTAGGAGGGGACGAAGACCATGATGAGCATCGACACGGTCATCGACGCCATGATGAAGCTCAGCGCAGGACGTCGCCCGAAACGGTCGGCATACAGACCGATCAACACACCACCGAGCGGCCTTACGACGAAGGAGAGGGCGAATGTGGCAAAGGTCAAAAGGAGCGCTGCTGCGTCATCGCCGGGCGGGAAGAACTGCTTGGCAATGAAAACCGCCAGAAACCCGTAGACGATGAAGTCGTACCACTCCAGCGCGTTGCCGATGATGGCGGCGACGAGCGCCCTTTTCTTGTGGACCGCTTGAACGGAATCTTCTGATCCCTGCAATGGCACTTGCAGTTGGGCAATGTCTTCTATATGGGCAGATTTCATGACAGCAGATCGCATTCCTGAGATGGGGACCACGCGCTTCTTCCCCGACAGTCGAGCTGTCGCTGCGGGCACGCTCGGCGCTTGATGGTCGACTTGCAGAGGCTGCATGGTACGTTTCAATCCTGCATAAAACAATAAGCATTTAACGCAACATGTATAGGGTTTACGTGCCCCCCGTGAAGCTGTGAATACAATGCACGGAAGATGGCCACTTCCCCAAACAAACCCCGGCGCGTCGTCAGAACCCAAGCGGAACGCAGCGAAACGACCCGGCGCCGCATCCTGAATTCAGCGATATCGCTGATTCGGCGGCAAGGCTTTCAGAAAGCCAACCTGCAGAACATTGCGTCCGGCGCGAAGGTCACGCTCGGTGCGTTGCAGCATCAGTTCGGAACACGGCAGGCGCTGCTAGAGCAGGTCGTGGAAGAGGTGATGGCACCGCTATCTGACAAGGGCCCTGTGTGGCCGGATTCAGCCATCCCGCTCAGTGAGCGTGCCGCGGAGTTCGTGGAACGCGCATGGCAGCACATCTACGGTGCGGACTCTTATGTGGCTGCCTGGGGAGTGTTCTTTGGCTGCAAGTCCATCCCCTCACTTTTCAAGCGCATCGATGCGAAACGGCAGGCAGAAGACCCGGTGTCGTTCGCCCATTTTCTCGCGCTCTTTCCTGAGGTTTCCGCGAACCATAGCGACCCCGCCGGATTCGCCGAAATGGTGTTTTCCACGCTTCGCGGGATTGCAGTGTTCAAGTTGTTCCCGGTGACGGAAGAATCCATCGCTTCCCAGCTCGAATGCCTTGCCGGGATGATCGTCGCCGCAGGCCAAGAGAAGCCACGCAAGACAGGCAGATCGTAGCCCTCCCCGCGCCTGCATCCTAGTTCGTCACGAAGAAGAGCCGGGCTTGGCGCCCGAAGTATTTGACCGTGGTCCCGTTGCGGATTTCAATCACGTCACCGGGGCGACCTTCAACGCGTTCTCCGTCGCCAGTCTCGACGCCGAAAACGCCCTCCAGCACCAGGATGATTTCGTCATAGTCGAGCGTCTTCGGCTCACAGGCTGCCTCATGCCATCGACCGAATCCGCAAAGCAGCGCGGCGTCCTCGCCGTCCGAGACCACCCAAGAGATTTCGGCCAAGCCGTCAGATGCGCCCCCGCGCGCCTCGGAGACGACTGTGTGTCCAGGGATCAGGCGAAGAGAAGTCATTCAGGTGCTCCGAGTGAAAAAATGAAAGTCCGTGCGGCTGCGCGTCGTCCACGACTTCATCGTTCGCCTCGCCCGGTCCAAACACCGTAGGAAAGGGCCATGCCGACACCGATGTCGCGCAGTGGGCGCGGCGGGATGTAGTTGGCCGTTCCTTGCGAGAGAAAATCTGTCATCAGGGAATGATCGCGGCCGAGGGCCAGGTCCGCGATGAACGTCCCCGCCGCGGTGTGCCGCACGATGCCGGATCCGTTGCAGCACGAGGCGGCAAAAGAGTTCGGTCCCACGCGACCGAACGCAGGCGCGTGGTTGTGCGACACGGCAAGCCAGCCAGCCCAGAAGTGTTCGAGCTCAATCGGACCGAGCTGAGGAAATCGCCGACGCAGGAGTGCCAGATTGATCTCCCGAGCCTTCGCGCGTCGAGCGTCAGTGGTGCCTAATGACGGCGAGTACTCGAATCCCTGACGAATCATCAGGCGTCGCTCCCGAGTCAGCCTTAGCGTCGATCCGACCACGGAATGCGCCGGCGTCAAGCCCCAAGTCGACTCTCTGCCAAGTTGGCCGAGTTGTTCATCGCTTAACGCGGGCGTCAGGCTCGCGAACAACAATATGGGGATCTGACGGGTGCGATAGACGCCGAAGGACTGCGAGAAGGCGTTGACCGTCAGGATGAGTGCGTTCGCGCGAATTCGGCCATGCGGGGTCCGTACGCTGGGCGTCTGGCCGCGGATGTCTGCTTCGATCACTGGTGAGTTTTCGAATAGCTTGACCTGCCGAGGGAGGCTATCGGCGAGCCCGCGGATAAGACTCGCCGGATTGACCAGGTAGGTGCCAGGGGTGTGAATGGCAGCGGCGTAGTAGGCCGTGCCCAGCGCTTCTCGCAGCTCGCTTCGGTCGACCCACCGGTACGGCTCTTGCCATACTTTGAGACTGGCCTCGTACGCGGCGAGAGAACGCTTCGCGACGTTCTCCGTGACGGCAACATGGTATCGCCCACGCTTCTCCCAGCCGCAGTCGATGCTGTGCTCTTTGACGAGGCAATCCAATTCGTTGAGCGCGAATCGTCCCACGCGGATCGCGCTACGGCCCTGCTCCGTCCATTCTTCCGACGTCCCTGCTGCATGCGGAAGATCGATAGCGAAGCCGGAGTTTCTGCCGGAAGCGTTCTCTCCGACCAGCCCGGCTTCAACAAGCGCGATTGTCGCGTTGGGCCGGAGCCGAGCAAGTTGCCGGGCTGCAGCAACACCCGCGTACCCTGCACCGACGACCACCCAGTCGAAGTCCAACTCACCCCGTACCTCAGCGTTTGCTCGCCGCGGCGGCAGCAAAGCGCTCCACCCATTGCTTTGATCATCTATGGGCAAACGCCCAACGCGAACCGACATGTCGAATTCCTGAATAGCCCCCAGTGCGACCTTCCACAGGAAAAGACTGCAGATGAATGTCGTTCTGGAATGCAGAATATAACAATAAGCATTTAATGTATATTAAATAAATCAGACATGCAATCGCAGCTTTTTCGCCATCTGTGAAGTGCGGGGGCTGAATATGCGTTTCGGACGCTTGCCGATGGGCATTGGCGGGACGCTCAGGCTCCGACGCCCAGTCCTCGGGCAGGTACAACTGGCGGGCCACGGGCAGACTGCCCTGCTTGCCCTGCTTGCCCTGCTTCCCGCGATACTGGCGTGTAACGCGCACCGAATGGCAACCCTTCTTCGAAAGGCCGGTGCCCTCGATGATCCACCGACCGCCCTGCCTGAAGTCCATCCTGGGCATTACCCACTGGCACGTACGACGCAGCTGCGGCGTGTGTGACCACTCGGCCTTGGCCACGAACTGGTGCCGCGCGCTGGCGTGCGTCGGATCCACCCGCGTGGCCATGCGCTCTCCGCTCTAGCGCGACGAGAGAAGCATCAGGCCCGTGCAGTACCCACGAAGGCCGGCGTGCCGATCCATGTGACCCAAGCCCGCGCTCAGGTGCTCCGAATACCTAGTTTTGAACTACCCGCACGCGGCATCCTTCTGTTAGCTGTTCCGTACCGAAGCGCGAATTGAAGAGGCTCACGGTTCGCCGTTACAGAGGAGGTATAGGCGCGGCACCTATCAAGATCGGAAGGGAAGCAGCGCTGTCGCGCATACGAACTTCCAGCATCGCGAGAAGGACACGGAGAGCGGCGCTGTTCTGGCGGCGCTGTGTGTAGACTGCATAGAGCCAGATGTCGCTGGGCATGAAGTCTCTGAGAACCGGAACCAAGTGAGCGCTTTCCACGTAGGGTTGCGCAAGCAGGTCGGGAACGCACACCGCGCCGATATCCGCCAGTGCTGCGCCAATCAACGCACTCGCATCGTTGGCGTCCATGCGTCCCCGAACGGGAACGTTGTACGGCTGGCCGTCCACTTCGAATGCGATCTGTGGAGGCCCTGGCGTGACGGAGTATGCGAGGACATCGTGCTTTCGCAT
This sequence comes from Variovorax atrisoli, assembly GCF_014195185.1. Lineage (NCBI taxonomy): Bacteria > Pseudomonadati > Pseudomonadota > Betaproteobacteria > Burkholderiales > Comamonadaceae > Variovorax > Variovorax atrisoli. Next base: position 489,682 of record NZ_JACIBG010000003.1, read on the forward strand.
GTCATCAGGCTTCAACGGAATGCCGCGCCGCGCCCAGTAGCGCGGCGTGGCGCAAAGTGTGAGACCCATCCGGCGCAGGCGCCGCACGATCAGGTTCTCGTCGCCGATCCGCCCGAACCGCAAGGCGATGTCCACTCCCTCGTCGACAAGATCGATCATGCGGTTGCTCAGTTTCAGGTCGAGCTGCACGTCGGGATAGCAAGTGAGGAAGTCTCCCAGCAGGCGCGGAAACGCCGTCTGGACCATTCCGTGGGGCGCGGTGATCAACAGGCGACCGCTGGGGTGCGAGCCGCGTGCCTGCAGTTCGCTCGTGGTCTGCTCGATCATCTCCATCAGGGGCGCACATCGCGCCTGCAGCAAGCGGCCTGCGTCGGTGAGGGAGACTGAACGCGTCGAGCGGTTGAGCAAGCGGACATTGAAGCGCGACTCCAGTGCTGCAACGTGCTTGCTCACGCTGGCCTTCGAGATACCGAGCCTGCCGGCCGCGCGCGAGAAGCTGCCTTGGAAGGCCACTTCCGAAAATGTCCTGAGAAGCTCGAATCCGTCCATCATTCATCCCGTCACTCGCGAAGCGTCCCATTGCAGATAACTGCCCTTCACCCTCACGGGTGCGACGCAGCGGGGCCACTCTCCCATCCGCCACCCAGGGCCATGAAAACCCCGACTTGGTACTCCGCCAGCCGGGCGTCGGACTCAGCCAGCGCGGCTTCGTGCGAGGCCAGGGTGCGTTGGGCGTCCAGCGCATCGAACTGGCCGACCTTTCCGTTGATCAGCAGCGCCTGCGCCTGGTCGGCCACGATCAGGCTCTGGTCACGCGCGGCAGCCAGAGCCGCATGCCGATCGAGCTCGCGGCCGTAGGTGTCCAGCGCGGCTTCGGCTTCTCGCAGCGCATTCAGCACGGTGCCCTCGAACCGCGCGACTGCGACGTGAGCCGTTGCTTCTGCCTGGGTGATGCGCGCTCGTGCGACACCCGTGTTGGGAAAGGACCAGCTGATCAGCGGGCCCACGCTGTAGCTGAAGGCCTCGCGGTTGGCGAACCGTTCGACAAAGCCGGTGGACGCCGATGAGAGGCCCAGCGTCACCTTGGGATACAGATCGCCCGTCGCGACACCGATTCGCGCCGTCGCGGAGGCCAGGCTTCGCTCGGCCTGCCGCACGTCGGGGCGCCGGGCGAGCAGCGCCGCACCGTCGCCCACGGGCAGCAGTCCGGCTACGCGTGGAGGCTGCTCGCAATGGCCGACGGCCTCGGGAAGGTCGCGCGGCGGCGCACCCGTGAGCGTGGCGAGCCGATACAGCGCCTGCTGGCGCCGGGATTCCAGCGGGGGAATCGCGGCGCGGAGGGTTTCGAGCTGGGCGCGCGCACGCGCGGCGTCCATGGTGCCGGCCTTGCCCGCGCGCTGCAGCCGCAGCGCCAGCCCGAGCGCGTCCTCCTGCAGGCGCATCGACACCTGTGCCACGCGCAACTGCAGCCCGGTGGCGCACACTGCGCCATATGCCTGCGCCGTGCCGCCGGCAACGCTCACGCGCACCAGGTCCACCGCGGCGCGCGCGGCGCCGGCATCCGCTTCGGCAGCCTCGATGGCGCGATGCAGTTGGCCGAAGAGGTCCAGCTGGTAGGACACGGCCATGCCCATGCTGTAGTTGAGCCGGCTCGGCGGCGCATGGCCGGGTTGCAGCACCGACAAGCCCGAGCTATGACCGAAGCTCGGACCGCCATTGAGGGTGATCGAGGGCTGTTCGCTCCCGTGCGCCTCTGCCTCGAGGGCCATGGCACGCTCGAAGGTAGCCAGGGCTTGCCGCAGATCGGTGTTGTGCGCCAGGGCCCGGGCGATCAGGCCCTCGAGCTGCGGGTCGTCGAAAAGGCGCCACCAGTGCGCGGGCATCGTTGCATCCGATGTGGCCGCGCCGCCGGAGAGGAACGGCCCGGCCGAAGCGGACTGCGCTGCGGTGATCGCGGCCGGTGCGACGTAGTCGGGGCCGACGGGACCATGTGCACAGCCAGCCAACATCACGCATGCGGCAGCGGTTGCAAGCGCGAGGACGAGAGGCGGCTTCATGACCGCGGCTCCTGAACGCGAGCCGCGGCGGCGGTGGAGGCTGCTCGGGCCTCCATCACCTCGACAGAGACAGTCTGCCCGACGACCAGGCGAGCATTGGCGGGCAGCGGGTCGAGCTTCACTCGCACCGGAACGCGCTGGGCGAGCCGCACCCAGTTGAATGTAGGGTTCACGCTGGACAGCAGGTTGGCACCGGTGCTGCGGTCGCGGTCGCCGATGCCTGCGGCAATGCTGTCGACCTCGCCTTCGAGCGAGGGCGCGTCCATGGGGGTCACTCGCACCCGGTCACCCAGCCGGATGCGCGACAGCTTGTTTTCCTCGAAGTAGCCCTCGACGTAGATCGAACCGTCAGCCACAAGCGCCAATGCAGGGTGGCCTGCGGTCGCATAGGCGCCCCGGCGCAGGTCGAGATTGGTGACACGGCCCGCCGCCGGCGCGCGCACTTCTGCGCGTTGCAGGTTCAGGCGCGCCACGTCAAGCGCCACCTGCGCCTGGCGCAGGGCCGTTTCGGCCGCCAGCAGCGCCCCCCTGGCTTGCTCGACACGCAGGCGCGACTGCTCGCGCACCTCCTGCGCGACAAGGCCCTCCAGTTCGTCGTTGCGGCGGCGCTCGCGCTGCGCCTGGGCCAGCGCGACCTGCTGATTGCCGATGACGATCCGCTGAGCGGCGACTGCAGCTTCGGCCTGCTGCAGCGCCAGCGCGAAGCGGGCTTCGTCGATCGAGAAGAGCAACTCGCCCGCCACGACCGGCTGGTTGTCGCGCACCGCCACGACGGCCACCATGCCGGAAACATCGGGCGCCACCTGGACGACGTCGGCGCGCACCCGGCCGTTGCGCGTCCAGGGCGCCAGCTCATAGTGGTCCCAGAGTTGCAGGCCGGCCCAGCAGGCTGCCGCAGCAACCAGCGCGGTCAACAGCATGCGCAAGAGAGATGGAGCCGGGTGCGACAGCCAGGCGGGAAGGCGGACGGATTTGGTATTCATGATCGAGCAGCAGGACAACGGATCAGTTCAGGAGGAGATGGCGCCGGCCAGCCGGACCAGCGCATAAAGCGACAGGAGATACAGCCCCAGATCGAAGAGCGGTGGATGCCACACCCACCGGTAGACACCGAGCAGCGACAGCAGGCGGCGAACCCACCAGGCGCAAGCCATCGCGCCTCCTGCAAGCAGGAGCAGGCCGGGAACGTAGATGCCGAAGAAGCTCGTTTCGATCATGGGTGGAGGTCCGAAGGCGCAGAAGGAAAGAGATCCCTGCGCAGCCCCACGAGGGCCGAGACAGCGGGTTCGCACCCGGTGCTTGCGAGGCAAAGGGCCAGCAGCCGGTCGATCTGCGGCAACAGCGCGTCTAGCCGCGTCAGCGATTCCGTGGCTTGGGCGAGGAAGGCTCGCTCGAGCGCGGCCAGCAGCTCGCGCACAGGCGTTTCGGGCAGCAGGTGGCGATGCTGCTGAAGGACGCCGATGCTCGCGCCGATGCGAAGTTCGCGCATGGCGAGCTGCACCGCCTCGCTGCCCTGGTCCGCCGCGCCGCCAGCCGTGCGCGGAACCAGCAGCGCGATGCGGTCCAGCATGCGGCCGGCGAATGCGTCACGCGCCAGCGCGCGCTTCGGGCGCGCCGCCATCCCGGAAAGATCGCGCCAGGTGGCCCGGTGGATGCGCCGCGCGCTCCATTCGCTGCTCACGCTGCGCACGATGGCGGTAACGCGTGCGGCAATCAGGGCACCGGCGAAGAGCGCCAGATTGCCCTCGAGAAAGCTGACCCAGTCGGCGCTGGCAATGTCGTGCAGGGCCAGCGTGCCGGCCACGCCGAAAAACATCCCAAGTGCCGTGAGGCTGCTTGCCGGACGAGCGAGGTAGCCGCCCACGACCAGGAACAGGGGCGCAATACACAGCACCAGCATGCCGAAGTCGTGCGCCAGCGGCATGACGCCAAGGATGTAGAAGGCAGACACCGGCATCGACCACAGCAGGGCGATCAGGAACTTGTGCATGCCGGGCACGGGGTCGTCCATGGTGGCGAAGAAACTGCAGAAGACCGCTGCCGCCATGGCCATGGACGATCCCGCGCGCCAACCGCTGAAGATCCACGCCGTGCATGCAGTGCAGGTGGAAAGCACGACCGTGAACGCGGAGCGCAGCGCCAGGCCCCTGTCCACGTGGAGGACCGAAGGCCGCGAAGCCTCTGCCCGCTTCGGAGGCGACGCATGGCCGACCAGCCCGGCGGCGATGTCGGCGCGAAGCGCGTTGCACCGGCGCCATCCCGCGACCAGCTCGTCGACATGAGCGGCCACGTCGATGCTCAGCGCACGCACCCAGAGCGAATTCCGCCAGTCCACGCCCTCAGCCCGGACAGCGGCGAGGACGCCGTCCACGGCCACGGGTGGTGCCTCGGCATCGAGGCAGGCGCTGCCTTGCGCCATGGCCCGCGTGACCGGTTCGGGCACACCGCCTGTTGCATCGCGCAATGCTGCGAGCCGGTCCTCCAGGGCCGAAAGCGATGGCGCCAGTGCCGCAAGGCCGTCGTGCAGGTCGCCCACGGCATGTCGAGTCCATCGCAGGCCGCCGGTATCGAAAGGCACGTGGGTTGCGAGCAGGCGCAACTGGGTGATGTCGGTGGCGATACGCCGCCTGTCCTGTGCCAGCCGCTTGCGAACCTCCTCCTCGGCACCAGCGCTCATCAGGTCGCCGGCCCACCGGCGTACATCGCCCAGCGTGCGGTCGATCAGCCCGAGGAGTGAAGGCGCAAGGCTGGTGGGCAACACGACGCTGTGCACGAGACTCGCGCAGACGATGCCGAGCGCGATCTCCTCGGTTCGGGCGATGGCGGTGTCGAACATCGCCGCGGGTGCCTCCACCAGCGGAAAGCCGATCAGCGCCGCAGAGTAGCCTGCGAGCATGAAGGCATAGGAGCGCGCGCTCCGGTCCATCAGCGACAGGTAGAGGCACGAGCCCACCCACAGCGCCAGCGCGAGCGACAGAAGCACCGGCGACCCGGACAGCGACGGGATCAGCACTACGGTGGCCGCACATCCCAGCACGGTGCCGCACAGGCGGTAAAGCGACTTCGACCGCACATGGCCTGCCAGGGGATGGGCGACGATGTACGCGGTCATCATGGACCAGAAGGGTCGGGGCAGCCCGAAACGGCTGGACAGGTAAAGCGCGAGCATGGCCGCGAAAAAGCTCTTGAGCGAGAAGAGCCACTCCTGCCTGGAGAAACGAGGCCGCGTGATCATGCGGCGCCCCTGGAGATCGTGTTCGAGGGCGTCGATCCGGCTTCGAACTTGTTGCGAATCATTTGCATGTGCAGATGCTAGGCATCCTCATGCGAGGCAAGAATCGTAAACTTGGACAAATGATTTCTCTTTTCGGTCACCGGGAATGAACCGCTCCGTCCGTACCACGTCTCGCGCCAACCTCGACCTGGACTACGAACCTTCGGTGCCCGTCATGGCACATCGCGTGGATGTCGAGGAGCGCGAGCGCGAGGTTCCGATTCACGTGCATCGATCGGGCCAGTTGGTGATGGCGCTGCGGGGGGCGGTCTCCTGCGACGTACCCGGTGCAATGTGGATGGTTCCGCCCCAGGCGGGCGTGTGGATTCCGGGCGGCACGCCGCACAGCAACCACAGCACGGCGAACGCGGTGATCTTCTATCTGTTCGTTGCGCGCGATGCCGCGCCCTTGCCTGCCAGCTGCTGCACCTTGCGCATCAGCCCGATGCTCGGCGAGATGATCCAGTACCTGGCGGAACAACCGCCCTCCTACGAGCCAGGCGGGCCGACCGATCGGCTCGCCCATGTGCTGCTGGACCAGCTCTGCGCCATGCCAAAGGAGGAAGTCTCCTTGCCCATGCCCGAGGATGCGCGGCTGCGAAAGGTGTCCCGCGCCATGATGCGGGATCCGTCCGACCGCCGTACGCAGCAAGATTGGGCGCGCCAGCTCGGCATGAGCGAGCGGACGCTGAACCGGCTGTGCACAGCCTTGACCGGCCTGAGCTTCGGACGCTGGCGGCGCCAGCTGCACATGATGGTCGCGCTTCGGGAACTGTCCGGAGGAGCGACCGTGCAGCAGGTCGCCTACGACCTCGGCTACGAGTCGCCCTCGGCCTTCATCACGATGTTCAAGAAGGCGTTCGGCAAGCCTCCCGCCACGTACATCAATGACCGGCTGATGGCCGGAGGATGAGGCCCCCCGGGGCGCTCATCGGCCGGCATCACGTCGTGCCGGCATGAACGCAGCCGAAGTTCCGCCTCAGGACTTCACCGGTAGGGGCGCGCGTGGGTCACGCCGCCGTCCACCACCAGGGTGGCACCCATCACGTAGTCTCCCGCGCGCGAAGCCAGGAATATGGCTGCGCCTGCGATGTCGTCCGGCGTGCCGATGCGACGGGCGGGAATGTGCCCAGACAGCACCTCCCCATGGTCGCGAGCATTGCGGTTCATCTCGGAGGGAAATGCACCCGGCGCAATGGCGCTGACCGCGATGTTGTCCTGTGCCAGGCGCATCGCCATGCGTCGCGTCAGGTGAACCAGTCCTGCCTTGCTCGCAACGTAGGAGTAGTTCTCCTGTGGGTTGAGCCCGATGCCGTCGGTCGAAGCGATGTTGATGATCTTCCCGACCCGCGCCTTGGCCGCGGCGCGCAGCGGTCCGGCGAGCGCCTTCGTCAGGAAGAAAGGCGTCTTCAGGTTCAGGTCGACCACCTTATCCCAGCCGCTCTCCGAAAAAGCATCGAAGTCTTCTCCCCATGCGGCTCCGGCGTTGTTGACCAGGATGTCCAGCGTCGATTCATGGCGGGCGTAGGCGTCGGCCATCGCTTGGCAGCCCGCGACCGTGGACACGTCGTGCGGCAGCGATACGCAGTGGCCCGTGCCCGCGAGTTCGCGCGCGGCCAAGTCGCAGGCCTCGGCCTTTCTCGCGCTGATGTAGACACGTGCGCCGTGCGCCAGGAACCCCTCGGCGATCATGCGGCCGATGCCTCGCGAGCCACCGGTGATGAGCGCCGTTCGGCCCTGCAGCGAGAAAAGATCCTGGGTACTCATGGCGACATCACCGCCGTACTCGCACGCATGGACGTGCCTTCTTCTGCGGGCACCTCGAGGCGCGATCGCCGCACATAGGCCGTTCCGTCGAAAAGCCGCCGCGCCGTGCGCGTGAAGTGCACTTCGCGCACAGTCCATTCGTTATCGCCCGCATGCTCGACATTCGCGAAGATCTTGAGCACCCCGCTCGGATGGCCGATGCGGATGCGCGTCGGGCCGGCGTGCGTGCCTCGCGCTTCGGCCGGAATGGTTCCCGCGATCTGCGCCGCGACCGAGAGGCATACCGAGCCGCCGCCAGGAAACGCCTTGTGCATGGCGCCACCGTTGAGCACCATGCGCGCGACGAAGTCGATTTCCGATGACTGCACGATGCGGTCGCCGGCAATGGTCCGGTAGTCCTGGGCTTCGCTGATCAGGATCTGGTACGGCGTCAGGATGCCCGACGAAGGAAGATTGCAGCGTTCGACAACCCAGCGCCTCACCTCCTCGGCCATCTCGTAGATCTCGGGGCCGAGCTGGCCCGGCAGTTCCGTGCCGTTGATGCCCAGGTCCGCCGCGCGGATGAACACGCACGCCGTGCCGACATCGACCACCGACACCGGTATTTCGCGGCCGAGCTTCGACACGTGGACCCAATCGCGCGCCTGCCCGGTGGGCAGCAGCTTGCCGGTCGTGGAGCCGCTGGTGTCGGAGTAATCCAGCGCCACCTCTGCGCCGGTGCCGGGCACGCCATCCACTTCGCTGTCTCCCTCCACGCGCGGCTCGCCATCGGCGCATTGCACCGTCATTCGAAGGATCTTTCCGGTGTTCGTGTTGTGCACCCGAACGGTGGTGACGGGCTCCTGCACGGGAACCAGCTTCTCCTGCAACGCATACACCCCCGTGGCCGACGAAATGTTGCCGCAGACGATCTCGAAGCTGACCGTGGGCTGGTCGATGCCGATCTGCACGAAGGTGTAGTCGATGTCCGCATCCGGGCGCGACGGCGGCCCGATGATGGCGCACTTGCTCGTCAGGATGTCTGCGCCGCCGAGCCCGTCGATCTGCCGCACATCCGGGCTGCCGAACAGAGCCAGCAGAAATCGCAGGCGCGCCTCGGCATCGGCGGGCACGTCCTGCTGCGAGAGGAAAACGGCCTTGCTCGTGCCACCGCGCATCAAGGTGACCGGTACGTTGATTTGTTCTTTCATCGACCCAGTATGCGGTTGCGCCCGGGCCGCCGTCCTATCAGTTTGACTGGCCTTTCTTTAGCCTGGCTACATGTTTTAGCGAGCCTAAAGAATGCCGAGCAGAAATCCAATGACCACGAGGGTGTGCGTCTCGATACTTCCTGTTGCTGTGGCCAGCTCCACACGAACAGGAGACACCTTTTGAAGATCATCAAGCGAACGGAATCCCCCTTCCGCGACACCCCCGGCGGCATGGTGCTTGTCGCCACACGCGTGGCCAGCCAGCCACCCCAGTTCCCGCCGATCGAATTCGTTCACGAAGACCAGCAGGTCGAAGAGATCGAGCTCGGCCCCACCGGCTCCCTCTACAGCTTCACGATCGTCCACCCCGGCAAGGAGAAGCCGCCCTACGGCCTCGCCATGGTCGACTTCGCGCCCGGCGTGCGGGCGTTCGGGCGGCTGCTGTTCGGCACCGAGCCGCCGGCCATCGGCAGCCGCCTGCGGGTGGTGCCCTTCGCGTTGCCGGACAGCACGCCCGACTATGCCTTCAAGGAGTGATGCGAGATGAAGCAACCACTGATCACCGGGGTCGGCATTACGGACTTCGGCCGCTTTCCCGAACTGACCGAAGAAGCCATGGCCCAGGCAGCGATTCTCGATGCCCTTGCCGATGCCGGCACGCAGCTCTCGGAGGTGCAGGCGTTCTACTGCGGCAACGCGCTGGGGGCCATGCTGCCCGGCCAGCGTGCATTGCGCGAGCTGCATGCCGAGGGCGGTGCCGTCTACAACGTGGACAACGCCTGCTCCAGCGGCGCCACTGCGTTGAATCTTGCGCTGCAGGCGCTCAAGGTCGGCCAGTACGACACCGTGGTGGTGTTCGGCATGGACCACCTGAGCAGCCTTGGCGGTGGCCCGCTGCAGCTCAGCCAGAAGGACTGGAACAACCGACGCGGAATGATCATGCCGGCCCTGTATGCCATGCGCGCCAGGCGATACATGCACGACCACGGCCTCACGCTGGAGACGCTGGCAGACATCTCCGTCAAGAATCGAAAGCACGGCGTCCTGAATCCCGTCGCTACGTTCGCCAAGCTGGCGAGCCGCGAGGAGATTCTGGCGTCCCGCCCGGTGGCCGAGCCGCTCACGCTGCTCCAGTGCTGCCCCGCGGTGGTCGACGGGGCGGCGGCGCTAGTGCTCAGCACCAAGCCCTCCAGGGGCGTTGCAAAGCCGGTCCGGGTCCTGGCATCGGTGGTGCAGTCGGGCCTGTTCGAGACCGCACCGGTCGACATGACTGAGGCCGAGATCACCGCGCGCGCCGCCAGGCTGGCCTATGAACAGGCCGGCATCGGACCGCAGGATCTCAGCCTGCTGGAGGTGCACGACGCATTCACCATTTCCGAGCTGCTCTATTACGAGGCGCTTGGTCTTTGCAGCCGGGGCGAGGCGGCAAGCCTCCTGCAAAGCGGCGCGACCACGCTTGGCGGACGCGTGCCGGTCAACCCCAGCGGCGGACTGATCGCCAAGGGGCATCCGCCGGGAGCGACGGGCGTCGCACAGGTCGTGGAGGTCTGCGAGCAGCTGCAAGGCCGTGCCGGCGCACGGCAGGTGCGCGGAGCGCGCATCGGCCTCACGCAGGTGACCGGTGGCGGCATCTGGGGCGTGGACCACGCCGCCTGCTCCATCAACATTCTTTCGCTTTGATTGCAAGCATCATGAACCAGACAAGCACAACCACGCCGGCCTCGCTGCACGGCCTCGTTGCCGTCGTGACCGGTGGCGCCAAGGGCATCGGCCTCGGCATCGCCCGCGAGCTCGCACAAGCCGGATGCCGCATCGCGCTGTGGGACTTCGACGAGGCGGCGCTGCAGGCCGCCGAGCAGGCCCTTTCGGGCGAGGGCTTCGACGTGCGGACCTTCAAGGTCGACGTCAGCTCGGTGGAGCAGGTGGAGGCGACGGTGGCCCGGCTTCTCGCATCTCATGGCCGCATCGACATCCTGGTCAACAACGCAGGCATCGGCGGCGACAAGTTGGTCTCGAAGATGGATCTCGCGTTCTGGACCCGCGTGATCGAGGTCAACCTCCATTCGCAGTTCATCTGCTCGAGGGCGGTTTTGGCACAGATGGCGGAGAACCGGTTCGGCCGCATCATCAACATCGGCTCGCGCGCATGGCTGGGCAACCGCGGCCAGGCGGCCTACTCCGCCTCCAAGGGCGCGGTGGTGAGCCTGACGCGCTCGCTGGCGCTCGAATATGCGCGCAAGGGCATCACCGTGAACGCCATCGCGCCCGGCATCGTGGAGACGCCGCTGTTCGAAACACTGACCGAGGAGGTCCGGCAGGGGCTCCACAAGACCGTGCCGATGGAACGCATCGGCCAGCCGGAGGACATCGGCCGCGCCGTCCGGTTCTTCGCGGAACCCGGCTCGAGCTACGTCACCGGCCAGCTCCTGTACGTCTGCGGCGGGCGCAGCCTCGGCAGCCCCTCCGTATAGCGCGCCGACATCACGACATGAGCAATCCAACAAGACTGAAGATCGCATGCTCGCCAATGCATTGAGCGGTTTGAAAGTGATCGACTTCACGCAGGTGATGGCCGGTCCGACCTGCACGCTGTGCATGGCCGACCTGGGCGCCGACGTGGTGAAGGTCGAAGCGCCTGCAGGCGATCTCTCGCGGGCCCTTTCGCCCTGGGTGCGGGGCGAGGGGGTCGCCTTCATGGCGCTCAATCGCAACAAGCGCAGTGTCGTGCTCGACCTCAAGCACCCCGAGCACCTGCAGGCGGCGCAGGCGCTGGTCGCGCAGGCGGATGTGCTGGTCGAGAGCTTCCGCCCGGGCGTGATGGCGCGCCTCGGCCTGGACTACGCAACGGTGTCCGCGGGCAATCCGCGGCTCATCTACTGCTCGGTCTCGGCATATGGCCAGCACGGCGCCAGCAAGGATCTTCCCGGGGTCGACGGCGTGCTCCAGGCCGTGAGCGGCCTGATGAGCGTCACCGGCGCGCGCGACGGGGAGCCGTGCAAGGTGCCGGTGCCGGTGGTCGACCTGGTCACGGGGTCGCTGGCGACCATCGCAGTCCTGGCCGCCCTCTCGGACCGGCAACGCACGGGCCAGGGGCAGCACGTCGAAGCCAGCATGTTCGCAAGCGCCATCGCGCTTCAGCACGTGAGCTTCGCGTCCTACTTCGCGGACGGCCACGTGCCCGGGCCGCAGGGGCACGCCGCGCCGTATTCGACCCCGAACGAAGCCCTGCGCTGCGCCGACGGATGGATCATGGTGGCGGCCTATCACCCCGCACGGTGGCAGGCCCTGTGTGCCGCCATAGGCGCGCCTGAACTGGCCTGCGATCCACGCTTCGCCGACAACAAGGGCCGGCTCCAGCACCGCGAGACGCTGCTGCGCCTGCTCGAAGAGCGCATGCTCGCGCATCCCCGCGCCTTCTGGCTGGAGAAGTTCGCAGCCGTGGACATCATCTGCGGCCCCATCAACAACTATGCGGAGGTGGCGCAGTCCGCGCCCTTCCTCGAAGCGGCGCTCGCGGAGCAGCTGCAGCACCCGGTCGCCGGGTCGATGACGCTGCCACGCAGCGTCATCGGCGCGGTCGGGGAGCGGCCCCGGGCGCGACGCCCCGCCCCCACCCTGGGCCAGCACACCCGGGAGGTGCTGGCCGAGCTCGGCATGCCGGCCGCGGCCATCGATTCGGTGATCGCCCCCAGCCCTTCCCAGAACTGAAGCACAACCATGCCCATCGTCAAGAAAGTCCAGAACGGCGTCGCCGTCGTCACCCTGAATCGGCCCGAGGCCATGAACTCCATCGACCCGGAGTCGAACGAGCAATTGCTCGAGATCTGGGACGAGGTTTCGAACGACGAGGACGTCCGCGTGCTCGTCCTCACGGGTGCGGGAGAGCGCGCCTTCTGCACAGGCGCGGACCTCAAGAAGACCATGCCGCCCGCCGACAGCGCGGCGCGGCAGGTCTTTCGCTGCGGAACCGGACATTTCAACTTCGGCACGCTGCAGACCGACAAGCCCGTCATTGCCGCCATCAACGGTTACGCCCTGGGCGGCGGGCTGGAGCTGGCCTTGCTGGCGGACATTCGCATCTGCTCCGACAACGCACGCTTCGGTTTGCCGGAAGTGCGGGTTGGCAGCATCCCAGGCGCCGGTGGCACGCAGCGCCTGATCCGCGCGGTCGGCCAGTCGGACGCGATGTGGATGCTGCTCACCGGTGAACGCATCGACGCCGCGGAAGCGCTGCGGATCGGGTTGGTCAGCAAGGTGGTTCCCTTCTCCGAATTGCAGCAGGCAGCCCTGCAGCTCGCAGGCGCGATGGCAGCCAATGCCCCGCTGGCGATGACCGCCGCCAAGCGCCTGGCGATGAACGGACGCGAGCTGCCGCTAGCGGGCGGGCTGGCCCTGGAGCGCCAGGCCTTCGGGCTGCTCAGGGACAGCGAAGATCGGCTGGAGGGGCGCCGCGCCTTCGCCGAGAAGCGCCCTCCCGTGTTTCGCGGCCGCTGAAATGCCTCGCCCGCGAGACGGATGCGTTCTCTGGGCGAGCCTTCGATCTGCTCGCAAGCACGAGTCGACGCTCGAACAACCGATGTGAGCTTTCTCCTGGAGCATCCCGTGAATAAACCGCGTACCGCCTGGCTCAACAACCTCGCACTCATCGTTGCCGCGTTCGTCGGTGCATCACCGGCCATCGGGCAGCAAGCCGGCCGCCCACCCGCCAAGATCTTGGTCGGCTTCTCGCCCGGTGGCACGCTCGACGTGGTGACGCGCGCGCTTGCCGATCAATTGCATGGCCCGCTCGATCGCACTGTGGTGGTGGAGAACAAGCCGGGCGCAGGCGGGAAGATCGCGATCGATGCGATGCGCGCCGCTCCCACCGACGGCAGCGTGGCCATGCTGTGCCCCGACTTTCTCGCATCGATCTACCCCTTCGTCTTCAACAAGCTCAACTACGACCCGCAGAGGGACATCCTGCCGGTGTCGACGGTGGTCGAGTTCCCGATGGCACTGGCCGTGCCCTCCTCCTCGCCCGTCAAGACCTTCGCCGAATACGCCCAATGGGTGCGTACGCACCCGGAGAAAGCCAACTTCGGCCACGCGGCATCGGGCGGTCCGACGCACTTCCTGGGACTTCAGATCGCCAGGATTATCGGCACACCGCTGCAGGACATACCGTTCCAGGGCGCAGCGCCGATGATCGTGAACCTGACGGGCGCCAATGTCGCGGCGGGCACGTCCACGGTCGGAGACTTTGCGCAGCACCACAACGCCGGCAAGCTGCGCGTGCTGGCCGTCACCTCCGCACAACGCTCGCCGCTGCTGCCGAACGTGCCGACCTTTGGCGAACTCGGCCGCAAGGAACTCACCGCAGTCGGCGTACTGGCCATATGCCTGGCCCCCGGCACGCCCGCGGCCGTAGTCTCCGAATGGAGCACCGCCGTGCGCAAGGCGGCTTCCACCGAGCAGTTCGCGAGCAAGGTCCGCATGCTCGGCTTCATGAACACGGGAAGCTCGCCCGCCGAAGCGCGCGCCAGGTTCGACGAAATGCGCGGGTTCTGGGAACCGGTCGTCAAGGCCTCAGGATTCAAGGCCGATTAGCGCGATGACGCGACCGCGCGCTCCCCGCGGCGCGCCTAGCGCACCGAGCGGATCCAATCCCGAAAAAGCCGGACCGGTGCCGTGGCCGCTTTCAAAGGGTCGCAGACGAGGTAGTAACCGAGCTCCGTCCTGGCGACATGGTCCACCGCAACCACGAGGCGCCCGGTGCGCAGGTCATCTTGCACGTAGGCCCGCTGCGCCATTGCCACGCCCAGGCCATCCGCTGCGGCCTGATAGCACAACGCAGCATTCGCCAACGCGATTCCCGGCAGGCATGGGGTATCCGACAGGCCGGCCGAGCCGAGCCACAGCGGCCAGGCCTGCGGGCGCAGCATGGAGTGCAGCAGTTCGGCCCGCAGCAGATCGCCAGGCACCTGGAACTGCCCCGCCAGGGCGGGTGCGCAGACCGGGACGAATTCGTCGTCGAACAGGTGGTCGAGCTCCACATCGGCCCACTCGCCCATGCCGTGCCGGATTGCGCAGTCGGCGCCTTCAAGTCGGACGTCATCCGCGAGTGCGATCGTCGCGATCTCCAGGCCGATGTCGGGATGAAGCGCATGGAAGCCGTGAAGGCGGGGAACCAGCCAGCGGATGGCGATGCTCGGAGGCACCTTGAGGCGGAGCCGTTTCTCCCGCTGGCTGTCGGCCAGGTCGCCCAGCGCGTCGTGCAGGCGATCGAAGGCGTCGCAGACGCGGGTGGCGAGTCGTTCTCCCACTGCGGTGAGTTCGATCTCGCGACCGGCCCTCTGGAACAGCTGCACGCCCAGCCCCGCTTCCAGCAGCTTGATCTGCTGGCTCACGGCCCCGGGAGTGACGTGGAGCAATTGAGCGGCTCGCGACACCCCCTTGGCCCGATACACCGCATCGAACGCACGCAGCGGGCTCAGGAGCGCGCGAAGGTTCTGCATGACAGGATTGAAATTTCCGGCAAACTCAGCGCTCCCTGAAGAGGCAAACTGCTTGTCTCGGCACTCGCACGCATCGGCTTCAGCATTTCTGGATGCCGATGGTGCGGTTCAGAAGGTCCTCTTCTTCGCGCAGGGCCGACGCGGAGCCGGAATAAGCGGCGACGCCCCGCTCCAGCACGATGACGTTCGTGGAGAAGTCGAGAACGACGTCGACGTGCTGCTCCACGAGGACGCAGCCGACTCCGAGCTGGTCGCTCATCCGGACGATGGCGTCCATCAGTTCCTCTCGCACCATCGGAGCGAGGCCCTCCAGCGGCTCGTCGAGCAGCAGTATGCGCGGCTGGCCGACGAGTGCCCGTGCCACGGACAGCATCTGCTGCTCGCCGCCCGACAGCTGCGTGCCACCGTTGCGCCGCCGCTCCTTGAGCCGCGGGAACAGTGCATAGACCGGCGGCAGGGCCACGCCGGCCGAGCGTCCCTGCAGGCCCGACAGCAGGTTCTCCTCTACCGTCAGCGAAGGAAAGATGTCGCGGCTCTGCGGCACGTAGCCGAGCCCTGCCCGTGCGCGCGCATACGTGGTAGCCCCGCCGATGTCGTTGCCGCCGAAGTGGATACGACCCTGCATCAGGTCGGCCAGGCCGATCGCGGTTGCCAGCGTAGTGGTCTTGCCGGCGCCGTTGCGCCCGATGAGGCCCAGACGCTCGCCTTCGCGCACGCTGAAGCTGAGATGCTCGACGACCGGCACGCCGCCGTAGCCGGTCGTGACATCGTCGAACCGGAGTTCAATAGGGAGCTTGGGCATGGCCGTCTCGTCCGAAGTAGATTTGCTTGACTTGTTCGTTGGCGGCGACCTCCTGCGGCGTGCCCTCGACCATCACCGCACCGGCAACGAGCACGATGATGTGTGAGGCGAAGCGGAACACCAGGTCCATGTCGTGCTCGATGAGCAGCACGGACAGTTCCTTCGGCAGGCTTTCGATGGCGTCCATGATGCGGCCGCCTTCTCCTTGCGGCACACCCGCGCCGGGCTCGTCCAGCAGCAGCACCTGCGGCTTCATCGCGAGCGCCAGGGCGATCTCCGCAAGCCGCTGTTCCCCGAGCGCGAGGTGTCCTACCACCCGGTTCGCGTAGGGATGC
This sequence comes from Variovorax atrisoli, assembly GCF_014195185.1. NCBI lineage: Bacteria > Pseudomonadati > Pseudomonadota > Betaproteobacteria > Burkholderiales > Comamonadaceae > Variovorax > Variovorax atrisoli. Next base: position 505,601 of record NZ_JACIBG010000003.1, read on the forward strand.
AGGCCCAGCATGCCGAGCGTCTCGTGAACCTCGTCGCGAACACGCGCCGAACGCGCCTGCGAGGGCCACCACTGCATCGAGGCCCGCAGCCGCTGCAGCACCGCGACCCTGACGTTCTCCGCCACGGTGAGGTCCTTGAACAGGCGGCTGATCTGGAACGTGCGGACGATGCCGCTGCGCACGCGTGCGTACTGCGGCAGCTGGACGATCGAGCAGCCGTCCAACCGGATATCGCCCGACTGCGGGCGCATCGCTCCACTCAGCAGGTTGACCAGCGTCGTCTTGCCGGCCCCGTTGGGACCGATCAGCGCCGTGCGTGCACCCTGCGGTAGGGACAGCGTGACGTTCTGCGTGACCGCCAGACCTCCGAAGGAATGGCAGAGATTCTGGGTTTGCAACCGGTGGGTCATCGGCCTCCCCCGCTGCGGCCCGGCCGCCTGGCGAATGCCACGGCCCGGTCAAGAAGCCCGATCAGGCCTTCCGGCAGAACGATGAGCACGACGATCAACATCGACCCGATGACGAACAGCCAGTGATACGGGTTCAAGGTCGACGCGATGTGGTGGATGGTCATGTACGCGACGGTGCCGAGCACCGCACCCGCCAGGCGGCGCGTGCCGCCCAGCACGATCATGACCACCACACCCGCGGACGTCGTGAAGTCCAGCATGGAGAGATTGGCCACCTTGCTGGTCTGTGCCGTCAGTGCGCCCGCGAGCCCCGCCACGACGCCGCCCACGGTGTAGACGGCCAACAGGTGCAGGTACACGCGCCCGCCCAGCGCCTGGACGCGCCCCGGGTCCTGCCGTATGGCCCTGGCCGTCAGGCCGAAGGGCGATTCGACCAGGTTGCGCACCAGGAAGTAAACCAGCACCAGCGCGCCGAGCGCGTAGAAATAGCCGGTGTGGCCCATGAAGTTGAACTCCCAGATGCCGAACAGCGGCGCAACCTCGAAGCCGGCAAGTCCGTCGTCGCCGCCGGTGAGCCACCTGGCCCAGTTGGCGAGCTCGAGCAGCAGCTGCGCCACGGCGATGGTGAGCATCACCAGCGTGAGCTTGGTCGAGCGCAGCATGACGGCACCGCTCAGCAGCGCGATCAGCCCTCCGCCCAGGCCGCCGAGTAGTAGCCCGGCGATGGGATCGGTCGTCAGGTACAGCGCGGTCCAGCCCGCGACATAGGCGCCGGTGCCGTACAGCGCGGCCTGGCCCAGGGTCGCGATGCCCGCCTGTCCGAGCACGAGGCTCAGCGACAGTGCAAAGATCGACATCGTGGCCATGTTGGTCAGCAATCCGAGGTCCTGCGGGAACAGCGCGAAAGCCAGCAGCCCCGCGAGCATCAGCACGATCTCGGCGCGCAACTGCTTCCACGGGCGCAAGCGCGCCGGCGCAGCCATTGCCATGGGTGGAATCACCGCGCTCATGCCTGCCTCCCGAACAGCCCCTGCGGGCGGACCAGCAAGACGATGATCATCGTCAGGAAAAAGGCAGCCGATGCGAGCTGCGGAACCATGTATTTCATCGAGGTCTCCACGATGCCGAGCAGCAACGCTGCGAAGAAAGAGCCGAACAGATTTCCGTTGCCTCCCACGGCGACGACGGCCAGGAGGATCACGAGGTACTTGGAGGCGTAGGTCGGCTCCATCGGCAGCATCTCTGCACCGGCGATGCCGCCCAGCGCCGCGAGCGCGGCACCGATCGCGAAGGTGGCCGCATAGATCCTGGTCGTGTCGATGCCGATGGCCCGGGCGATCGGCGCGTTGTCGACCGCGGCGCGCACCCGGATGCCGAAGGAAGACCGGTCCACGCTCAGCCACAGGACGCCGACGACCACGAGCCCGCAGGCGACGACGATGAGCCGGTGCCGGGGAATGGAGCGAAACCCCAGGTCCACAGAGCCGCCGAATGCCTCGGGAAGCGCGACGGATGTCACCGACGATCCGAACATCAGGTTGACCGCCGCCGTCGCGACGAACATCAGGCCGATGGTCACGAGCATCTGGTCGAGATCGTCGCGCCGGTAGAAACGGCGCAGCAGGATGCGCTCGAAAAGCACCGCCACCAGGGCCACGATGGCGATCGCCAGAATGAAACCCAGCCCGATGGGCACGCCCAAGCGCTGCGGAATGCTGGCCGCGAGAAAGCCGCCGAGCATCGCGAAGGCACCATGGGCCAGATTCACCACCCGCATCAGGCCCATGGTCATCGACAGGCCCACGGTGATCATGAACAGGATCATGGCGTACGTGATCCCGTCGACCAGGATGCTGCTGAGAAGCGCAACGGACATGCTGCAGCCTCTTCCTACTTGGTTGCGTTCTGGATGCGGCCGTAGTCGGGCTGCATCTCGAAGGTGCGGAACTCGCGATTGACGAAGCGCCCGGCCGCATCCTTCTCGACCACCCGCATGTAGACGTTCTGCACGAACTCGCGGGAGGCGGGGTCGATCTTCACCGGGCCACGCGGGCTTTCCCAGGAAAAGCCCTTGGCGGCGGCAATGGCCTTGGGCCCGTCGCGCTTGCCATCGGTCGCCTTGACCATGTGATAGATCACATGCAGGCCGTCGTACGCATTCGCGAGCTGGACGGTCGGGATGGCCTTGGGTGCCACTTCGGCCAAGGCCTTGACGGCGGCATTGCTCAGCGGCGAGTTGTGCGTCGCCGAATAGAACATGCCGGTCTCGATTCCCAGCAGTTCGGGGCCGATCGCGCGCAGTTGGTCTTCATCCGTCTCGCCCGTGCCCAGGAAGCGCACGCCCGCGGCCCTCAACCCCGCTTCGTTGTAGGCCTTGACCATCGCGTAGGTGGCCGGCCCCCCCGGACCGAAGACGTAGAGCGCATCGGGCTTGAGCGCCTTCACGCGCTGCATCAGGGGGCCGAAGTCCGTCGTCTTCAGCGGCGCACGGATTGCTTCGAGCAGCTTGCCGCCGCCGGCGACGAAAGCGGTGTTGAAGGCCTTCTCGGCGTCGAGGCCTGGGCCGAAGTCGCTGACCAGCGACACGACGTTCCTCACGTTCTTCTCGAGCGCGTACTTCGCCACCGGCACCGCCATCTGCGGCAGTGTGTACGAGGTGCGCAGCAGGTAGTCAGACTTCTCGAGAAGCGACGAGGTCGACGCATTGAAGATCACGACGGGCACCTTCGCCTCCTGTGCGAGTGCGGCGACAGCCAAGGTATCGGGCGTGAAATACAGGCCGGCGATGTACTGGGCGCCTTCCTTGATGATGAGCTCCTGGGCCAATGCCTTGGCCTGCGCGGGATTGATGTCCGGCAGGTCGCGGTAGATGACCTCGATCGTGTGTCCGCCCGCAGTGGTGCCGTTAAGCTTCTGATAGGCCTTGGTCGCACCCTCCCAGGTCTGCCCCACCGCGGAGAACGGTCCGGACATGGGTGCGATCACACCCACCTTGACGACGTCGGCGCGGCTTTGGAAGGCGAGCGTCGCGAGTGAGACCGCCATCGCGGCAATGAGTTTGAGGGTCATCTTCTTCTCCAGGTAGGGTCGCTGGCAGGGCATGCGCCCGGGTTTTGACGAGAGGTGGGTCGGGAATCGTGGGGCGCGGCCAGGCTTCAGGCCGGGACGCCGCGCGGCTGCGCTGCTTCGGTCGCCTGCAGTGCGGCGTCGCGGGGCATCAGGGTCGCGTACTTCTGGTCCATGTCGAAGAGGTTGGCCTCGTGCGCCTGCAGCGACCGGTCGCCCACGCAGTCCGTGACGACCAGGGGGCGAAAGCCGTGGCACATGGCATCGACCACGCTGGCACGGACACACCCACTGGTGGTGCATCCCGCGATCAGCAAGGTCTGCACGCCGCGTTCCGACAACCAAGACGCCAGCGAGGTGCCAAAGAAGGCCGACGGATGGATCTTGCGCAGCACCAGCTCGCCGCTGCGCGGCTGCAGTTGCGCGACGATCTGGCTTTGCGGCGCGTCCTCGCGCAGGGCGAGGATGGGCGGCACCTTGAGCGCGAAGATGTTGGCGTCAGCGCCGTCGTCCTGGTACACGACCCGCGTGTGGACGATGGGCCATCCGCGCTCGCGCGCGGCGGCCAGCAGGCCGCGAGCGCATTCGATGGCCGGCTCGATGTTGCCGCCGCCGAACGTGAGCGGATCGGCGAATCCGTTGACGAAGTCGATGATCAGCAGGCCGTACGGCGCCTTCGGCGCGACGGCATTGCCGAAGCCCTGCTTCTGGTAGATCTCCGGATCGGCGCTCATCGGAAGGCCTCGTCGATGACCTTGCCGTCGCGAACCACGACGACGTCGTCGAGCTCCACCGTGCAGTTGCGCAAGGGAATGTCCAGGTGGCAGGGCGTGGTGCGAGGCCCTCCGGCCTCGTTGTTGGGGCCCAGCGAGAACAGGAAGTTGCCTTCGAACGCACGCGCGTCCTGCCCGGACGTGGCTTCGCGGTCCACCAGCGACAGCGTGTGCCAATAGCAGCGCGGCTGCATCCCCCAGCCGATGTGCGCGATGGCGTAGGCCTCGGGGTCCTTGTAGGCCTCCATGAACTCGCGCAGCAAGGCGGCGTCGATGTCACCCTCGATGCTGCGCACGAAGCCTTCGCGCAGATGCATGGTGATCTTGTCCGAGACATAGTTCTTCTGCGGCAGCAGGATGTCGCCGCGGTCGATCACGATGGTGCCGTCGCTGCCGCCTTCATTGGCGAAGGTGAAGAGGAAGCCGCTGGGCCAATGGTCCCAGCGCCCGGGCTCCTCGCAGAAGCCGTACTCGGAGATGGTCGGGTAGTCGCCGAGCTTGAAAGTCACGTCCGTGCCGGCCGGCGAGGTCACGTGCATCTTCCTGGCGGCCTTGAGCAGCTTCGATGCGGCAAGCACGCGCTCGCGATCGGCCTCGGTGGGCACCGCCCGCACCAGCACCTCAGGCGGCTCGACGGCCAGGAGGATCTTCGTCCCCGACTCGAGGATCTCCATCTGCTCGGGAGAGAACAGCAGCAGCATCAGGTCCAGCACGATGTCGCTGTTCTTCATCGCCGCGAGCGCAACCGGATTGTTGGTGAGCGGCGTCTCGCCCAGGTAGTTCATCAGGTCCCGGCTGGGGGCCTTCTCGGCGTTGATGGGCTGCAGCTCGATTCTGGTGACGACCGCGCCCGCGGCCTGGGCTGCAATCGTCGCGGTCTGAAGCGTCTGCGGATGGGTGTGGGGGCCGCACAGGATCGAGACCTTCTGGCCCGGCTCCACCTTGCTGAGCTTCAGAACCTCGTTCCAGGCCTTGACCATCTGGTAATCGCTGACTGGCATGTTTCGTCCTTTGTTTGAAAAGTTCAGATCTGCAGGAGCGCAAGGTCCTGCGGGCTGCCGAGCTTGAAGAGCCGGCGCGCATTGCCGTGGCACACCAGCTCGCGGGTGCGCGCGTCGAGCGGCGCCTGCTCGATGAAGGCGCAGGCCTCGGCGGTGGACTCGTAGGGGTAATCCACGGAGAAGAGCACGGCATGGGCGCCGAGCTCGCCGATGGCGCCCAGCAGTGCCGGCGCGGAGCACACCCCGGACGTCGTGATCAGGATGTTGCTGCCGATGTACTCGCTGGGCTTGCGGGCCAGCTTGATGCCCGAGGGATACGCGGCGAAGCGGCTGTCGATGCGCCAGCGTTGATACGGCAGGGCCTCGCCCATGTGGCCCAGCAGCAAGGTCAGTCGCGGGAAGCGGTCGAACACCCCGCCGAACAGCAGGCGCAAGGCGTGCCCTGCCGTTTCCACGCCCCATCCCCAGGCAGCTCCCTGGAGCACCGGCATGCCTTCGAGCAGCGCAGGTGGCTGGCTGAACGCGTTGGGGTGCAGGTAGATGGGCACGCCGAGCGCCTGCGCGCGCTCCCAGAACACGTCGAATTCGCTGCCCTCGTAATAGCGCCCCAGGGTGTGGCCATTGATCATGGCCCCCTTGAAGCTGTGCTCGACGACCGTGCGCTCCAGCTCTCGCGCCGCCTCGGTCGGATCCTGCAGCGCAACGTGGGCAAAGGCGCCGAAGCGCTGTGGATGGCGCGCCACGCGCTCGGCGAGGAACTCGTTGTTCTCGCGTGCGCGCCGCACGGCGGTGGTTCTATCCACCTCGGCCTGTACGCCGGGCATCGTCTGCGACAGCACGGCGTATTCGATGTTGCCGGCATCCATCTCGGCGAGGCGCCGGTCGTCGAAGTCGCTCAGCCTGGCGTCGAGCCGGGCCACGAAGTCGACCGGCAGCGCGCGCGTGTACTTGGCGGAGTACGCATCGAAGCCGGGGGCGGAGAAGTGCTCTTCGAGCGCGATCTTGGGAGTTCGATTCATCATTGTCCTCATCGGGTTCAGACCGGGTAGGCCAGGGCTGTGTCAAGAATCTCGGTGTCGTGCACCACTTCGCGGCTGGCGATGAGCAGCCTTGCGCCTTCGCGCACGAAACGGTCGTGGTAGATGCCCGCGAGATGCACGGTGGAAGGCCCCTCGACGAGGGTCTGCATCAGGATGAAGGGGGTCTGCGAGCTGACCGTGTCGCCCGTCTCCCGCAGCACCCGCGTGATGCCCAGGACATGCAGCATGTGCCGGGGCGCGAACATCTGCGAGTGCGCCACGGCGAGCGCGCGGTCGGTGATCATGTCCAGGCCCTCGCAGTACACGAGCCCCACCGGCATGTTCAGCAGCGCGTTCTGGCGCGAGGTGATCCGGTACGTCGCTTCCTTGCTGAAGAACTCGGGCCAACGCTCGACGTCATTGGCATCGAGCGCGGCGCAGTACTCGACATGAAAGGAGTCGATCTCGGCGCGCAGTTCGGCCGCGCGAAGGGGCAACACCACAGAGCTGGCGTAGGCGAGTTGCTCCCTCATGCTGCGTTCTCCGCGACACGGATGCCCATGACGGCCCGGTAGTACTCGTAGAGCGACCGGATGCACGACTCCGAGATCAGGTTGCGTGCCGTGCCCTGATGGCCGGCATCAAGCTTGACGACGTTGTTGTCCGTGGACGAATTGCGGATGCCCTCCTGCACGAACTTCAGCGCCTCGTTGTCCTCGAGGCCGAGGAAGCCCGACGGCCCCATCAGGTTGCCCTGGCGCAGGCGGTGCCGCGTCATTTCCGGCGTGTCGTCCTCATAACCGAACATGGTCCACTGCATCACCATGCTGTTCGGGCCATTCGGGATGATCTGGCGCACACCCATCGTGTTCATCTGGCGCTGCACGATCAGGTTCGGCCACATGGTCATCATGTTGGCGGACCAGGGGGAGTCGAACTCGCGCACATAGTCCAGGAACCGCTCGTCGCGCAGCCGGAGGTTGTCGCTGAACGACCGCATCTCCGCCTTGTCGTCGGCGGCGACGGTGGCATAGACCTGGTCGGGCTTGGACGACGCCATGTAGCCGTGGCGGCCATGTTCCTTGTCCGCGAAGACGATCGACTTGATGCCCGGCACGAGAAGGCCGAACACCACAAGGAACGAGTGCAGCAGCGTTGCGTGGTACGGATCCTTGAGGTTCTCGTGGTACATCTTCCAGTTGCACGGAAGCTCGTTGCGGCAGTAGCCCAGGATCCTGAGTTTCTTGCCCGAGAAGGGAACGTCGAACTCCTCGACGATCTCCTTGGTCATGTACTCTTCCAACGGCGGAGTGTTGTCGGAGTAGGTGGCGAACACCACGCCGTTGCGCGTCGCCACGCGCAGCTGGCGGGTACCGTGCTCCGCGTTCTTGAAGTCCGGCGGCATGCCGCCGATCTTGTTGATTCCGCGCTTGAACGGAACGCCCTGCAAATTGCCCTTGAGGTCGTACGACCACTGGTGGTAGGGGCAGACGAACTCCTTGGCGTTGCCGTGGCTGGAGCGGCAGAATTCGGCACCGCGGTGGGCGCAGCGGTTCTCGAAGACGGAGATCGTGTTGTCTTCCGCGCGAACAATCACTACCGCGGTGGCACCTACATAGCCGCGTTTGTAGTCGCCAGGGTTCGGAATTTCGGCTTCCAGGGCGACAAAGTTCCAGGTGTCCCCACGGAAGATGCGCTCGATCTCCTGGTCATAGATGGCTTGGCTGGTGTACACCCAATCGGGGATGTTGTTGAGCGCGTCGGCGGGCCAGACGCACTGCTCCAGGGGCGGGTTCTTTCGGGCATTGGTGATGCCGATGACCGCCTGCGATTGATACATGGAAAGCTCCTTGGCTCTGAGAGGTGGTTAAACGGTGGCAGCGGCGCCGGCCTGCATCTGCCTGGCCCAGGCGCGCAGGTTGGTGGCGTTCAGCGGGAAGTCGTCGAGCGGCACGGGCAGCCCCTTTTCGAAGAGCGGACGAATGGCGCGCAGATCGGCGCCCGCATTCAGGGCAACGCCATGAAGCGGAACGCCGCCCCGATGGCCGATCCACAGCGCTTTGCCGGAGGCCGGATCGCCTCGACGCAGGTAGTCCAGACCCGGCGCCGGCAATCCGAGCATCTGGATGTTGTGTTTGCCCTGGTCGGTCCAGAACCAGGGAACCGCTGGCGCGGGAATGGGCACGCCGAGCATGGCTGCAGCTGCGGTGCGTGCTTGGTCGTTGGCGTTCTGCCACGACTCCAATCGCGCGGGCGCCGTCTGTCCGGGGCGCTGCTGGCTGGTGCAGTCGCCGCATGCGAAGACGCGCTCGTCGCTGGTGCGGCACTGCGCGTCGACCAGGACGCCGCCGCCCGCCGCAATCGCCAAGCCCGCATCGCGGGCCAGCGAATCATTGGGCGAGAGGCCGACGGCGACGACGACTTCATCCACCTCCAGATCGCCCGCATCGGTGACCAGCCGCATGCGACCGCCAGGCATCGAATAGATGCCGCCGAGAAAGGTCCCGAGCAGCAGCCGTACACCGGCCTCGCGCAGCCCGGATTCGAGCCACGTCGACGCCTCTGGCGGCAGGAAGCGATCGAGCAAGGATGTCGCGCGCTCGAGCACTGTCACCGCCGCGCCTATCGACATCGCAGCGTGAGCGATCTCGAGGCCGAGGAAGCCGCCACCCAGAATGGCGACTCGCGGTTTGCCATGAAGGGCGGCGCGCAGCCTGCGCGCATCGTCCAGCGTGCGCACGTAGTGCACGTGCGGATGGCCAGCTGGAGCCGATGTCAGCGTGTTCGCCTCCCCACCCGTGGCAAGAAGGCACGTGTCGTAGGCGAGCATCTGGCCAGCGGCAAGGCGGACCTGCCGCTTCGAGACATCCAGGCCGACCGCATCGCTGCCTCTCAGCAAGTCGATGTCGCCGAGTGCCCAGACCTCCTGCGCCAGAACGTCGAGACAGGGCTCTTGCGCTGCCACCAGAACGGCCTTCGACAACGGCGGCCGCTCATACGGCTTGTGGCGCTCCCGCCCCACCATCGTGATGCCGCCGCGAAAGCCCAGTTCGCGCAGCGCACGTGCCGCAACTGCGGCCGCCTGGCCCGCGCCGATGATGAGAACGCCGGGCGACGTCATTTGGCTTCGGGCGACAACACATAGATGTCGTCGCCTTCCCGCTTGACGGGATGGGTGCGCAGATCCACGGTAACCGGCGTGCACATCGCCTTGCCCGTACGAATGTCGAAGCGGCCCTGGTGCAGCGGGCATTCCACGCAGCCGTCCTCCACATAGCCTTCCGAGAGCAGCGCAGTGGCATGCGTGCACATGCTGTCCGTGGCAAAGAACTCGCCGTCGATACGAAAGAGCGCGACACCTTGGCCCGCGACATTGACGGTCTTCGCTTCGTCGTTACTCAGCTCTTGCGCTGAAGCGACCTTGATCCATTCCATGATTCCATCCTGTCGATCTTGAGCATCGAAAGTAGTCAGTGTACTGACATAAATATCGATTTGTCTCGTGTTTTTTGTTCGGGTTTCTACGGAATTCCGATGCCCCAAGATGGACTTTGGAAATCTGCCAATTCGCCTCGATATGGCGCATTTTCATTGGAGAAATGCACCATGTTCGTGAGAACTTGCGCTCCCTATGCCGGGCTTCAGCGAAACATCTTTCCACGCAATCAAATGGCTCTTACACTTATGCAAGTTAACTGACTTACTCGGCAATGCCTGTTGACCGGATCACACTTTGGACGGAGGTGCCGCGCATGCGAGCCGGCGTCTCGATCCACGCGCCGAACCGCCTGCGAAGAAGCTTCGAGGCCGTCCCTTCGCAGGGGAGCGTGGCCGTGATGGATGGGCTTGATCGATTCGGCCGGTTCGTATCTCGCGTGTTCGATGCTGCACATCCGGTGCAGCCCGGCACATGGAAATCGGAAGGAGAAGGAAACGCATGGACCAAGCAGACATTCCTGCACGGCTGTTGAAGCGCGAAGGCATCGGCGCCCGGGTGCCTCGCAAGGAAGACGCGCGCCATCTGGTCGGCAAGGGCAACTTCGTGGGCGACTTCGTGCTGCCGGGGCTCCAGGAGGTCGCGTTCCTGCGCAGCTCGCTGGCCCATGCCGTCGTCACAGGCGTCGAGATTCCCGAGGCGCTGGCCGGGAAGGTGTTCCTGCGGGAGATGATGCCCGACGCGGCAGACATCGGCTCGCCGTCCTCGCTGCCCACCTACCAGTACTCGGCATTGCCGCCACTGGCCTCCGGCAAGGTCCGTCACGTCGGCGAGGCCATCGCGATGGCGGTTGCGCCGACGCGCGCCATGGCGGAAGACCTGTTGGAGGAAGTGCAGGTCTCATATGAAGAGCTGCCCGTCTATCACAGCGCCGAATCCGCTCTCGCAGCCACGGGAGAGTTCATGCATCCCGATTGGAAGGACAACGTGTTTCTCACGCTGCGCGCCAACCGCGACTTCGAGGAGCTTGCCGCGAAGGCCGAGGTGAAGGTCAGCCGCACGGTCGAGCTGTCGCGCCAGTGCATCGTGCCGCTGGAGGGCAAGTCGGTGCTCGCCTACTGGGACTTCCAGACCGATCAACTCGTGGTCGTCAGTGCGACGCAGGTTCCGCATCTGCTGCGCGTGGGAATCGCCCAGCACCTCTCGATGAACGAGGAAGCCGTGCGCGTCGTGTCGCCAGACGTCGGCGGCGCCTTCGGCTACAAGGGGCAGCTCTACCCTGAAGACCTGTGCGTTGCCTGGCTCGCCAAGACGTACCGCACGCCGTTCCGTTACCTCGAGGACCGGCGCGAGCACCTGATCGTCGGTGCCAATACGCGGCAGCATCACTATCGGCTCACCGCCTATGCGGACCGCACCGGAAAGCTGCTGGCGCTGGATGCCATCATCACCATCGACGGCGGCGCCTATTCCTACTATCCCTTCTTCGTCGGCCTGGAGCCCGGGCAGGCGATCGGCAACCTGCCCGGCCCCTACAGCTTTCGAGGCTATCGGTGCGAGACCCTCTGCGTCGCAACCAACAAGCCCGGGTTCATGGCCTATCGCGGCGTCGCGCGCACCGGCGTCTGCTTCGCGATCGAGCTGCTCATGGATGCAGTGGCGCGTACAGTGGGGCGCGAGCCCTGGGAAGTGCGAATGCAGAATCTCGTACCAGCCGCCGCCATGCCCTATGTCAACGTGGCCAACAAACACTTCGACAGCGGCGACTTCCCCGCAAGCCTGCGGCGCGCCGTGGAGATGATCGGACTGGACGCGGTACGCGAGCGGCAGGCACGCGGCGAGCCGGACGGCCGCCTCATCGGCTTCGGCACGGCCACCTATACCGAGCAGTCCGCCCACGGCACGACGGTGTTCGCCAACTGGGGCCTGCCGGTGGTGCCCGGCTTCGACCAGGCAGTGGTCAGGATGACCGCCGACGGTGGACTCGAAGTGCGTGTCGGCGTGCACTCGCACGGCCAGGGCATGGAGACCAGCTTCGCGCAGATCGCCAACGACGTGCTCGGCATCCCGGTGGCCAGGATTCGGGTGGTGCATGGCGACACCGCGCTCACCCCGTTCTCCTCAGGCACCTACGCCTCGCGCGCCACGGTCATGTCCGGAGGGGCCATCTCGGTCGCGTGCAAGGAGCTCCTGCCTCGCATCCAGTCGATCGCGGGCTACCTCATGGGCGTGGATGCGCCAACCGTCGCATTGATCGAAGGACGCGCCGTGGCCGGCGACAAGTCGATCCCCCTGTCGGAAGTCGGAGGCGCTTGGTACCTCACGCCGCAGGACCTGCCTGCCGACGTTCATCTCGGTGGCCTGGAGGTGTCTCGTGCGTACAAGCCCAACGTCGATACCGGCACCTTCACGTATGCGACACATGCGGTGGTGGTGGCCGTCGATACCGAGACCGGCGAAGTCGAGATCCTCGACTACGTCGTCGTCGAAGACTGCGGAACCATGGTCAATCCGATGATTGTGGAAGGGCAGACCATCGGCGGCATCGCACAGGGCATCGGCACCGCGATGTACGAGGAGAGCCCGTACGACGAACAGGGCCAGCCGCTGGCTTCCACCCTGGCGGACTACATCCTGCCCGGCGCCACGGAAGTGCCGCGCATCCGCATAGAACACTTCGAGACGCCTTCGCCGCACACCGAATTCGGTGCCAAGGGCGTGGGCGAAGGCGGCGCGATCGCACCGCCGGCAGTGATCTTCAATGCCGTGAACGACGCCCTGCGCGGCACGGGCGCCGCCGAAGTGCTGATGACGCCGTTGACGCCACGCCGCCTGCTCACGGCGCTGGAAGGCGCGAAGAGCCAACAGGAGCACGCTCGATGAAAGCGCCGAAATTCGCATACGCGCGCGTCCTCGAAGTGGATGAGGCGATCGCAGCGCTGGCCGCCGGCGCAGGCGCCACAAAGGCAATGAGCGGCAGCCAGTCGCTCGGACCGATGCTCAACCTGAGGCTGGCGCGGCCTGCACAGGTGGTCGACGTCGCACACATTCCCGACCTTCGGACGGTGAGCCGCAAGGCCGACTGGATCGAGATCGGCGCTGCCGTCACCCACGCCGAGATAGAGGACGGCGTGCATGCGCCGCTGGCGGAACACCCCATGCGCCAGGTTGCTCGCGGAATCGCCTATCGCGCGATCCGCACCCGAGGTACCGTCGGCGGCAGCCTGGCGCATGCCGATCCCGCGGCCGACTGGGTCGTAACCTTCGCGGCACTCGGCGCACGCGTGACGGTCAGGTCGCCGCGAGGCGAACGCACGGTCGAGGCCGACGCGTTCATGCTCGGCGCCTACACGACCGTGCTCGAGTCCGATGAACTCATCGTCTCCGTCGCGGTGCCTTCGCAGACTCACACGACGCGTTGGGGCTATCACAAGGTCTGCCGCAAGCCGGGCGAATTTGCAGAGGCCAGTGCGGCGGTCTATTTCGATGCCTCACGCAAGCGAGCGCGAATCGTCTTGGGAGCCGCTGACGGCCCTCCCCTGCTGCTGCATTCGCTGGCGGCCGAGATCGCGCTCAAGGGCACGGGCGCGGCGGGGCGCGAGGCACTGCGAGCAGCCGTGCAAACCGCACTCCCCGAACGCGACGCCATCGACCGCAAGCTCTTCACGGCCAGCCTGGAGCGCGCACTCGATCAGTCCGGCATCTTTGCCGACACCAGACAAGCGGAGTAAAAAGACTTGGACCCGATTTCCATTCAAGTGAACGGCCGCAGCTTCAGCCGGCAGACCGAGCCGAGGATGCATCTTGGCGACTTCCTGCGCGACGAACTGCACCTGACAGGAACGCATCTCGGCTGCGAACATGGCGTCTGCGGCGCCTGCACGGTGCTCGTCGACGGCCAGCCCACGCGCTCGTGCATCACGTTCGCCGTGGCTTGCGAAGGCCGCGAGGTCACCACCATCGAAGGCTACGAAGACGACGCGGTGATGCAGCGGCTGCGGCAGGCATTCACGCGCCACCACGCACTGCAGTGCGGCTTCTGCACGCCGGGGATGCTCACCACCGCGCGCGACATCGTGCTTCGCCTGCCCGAAGCTGATGAAGCGTGCGTGCGTCTCGAGCTGTCCGGGAACCTGTGCCGTTGCACCGGGTACCAGGGCATCGTGGACGCCATCCTGGACGTCCTTCAGCAACAGCGCATCAGCCCCGACGCGCAGTTCGAGCAACTGCGGCAACGATTGAGCGCGCCGCGCTCGGTCACGATGAAGCGTGTCGCCGCGGCGGCGCAGGCCGGATCGGCCACCCCGTCATCCACTTCGACATCCACTTCATCGACCGGGAAGCCGGCCGCCTCCGAACCGTCCGCTGCGGCGGACATGGCGGAAGTCGATCCGGTCCCGATGGCCAAGGCCAAGGCGAAGGGCAACGCGATCGAAGTCCATTTCGACGTGCCTTATCCGCTTGATCGGGTGTGGGAATTCATGGGTGACCTGCCTGCGGTGGCTTCGTGCCTGCCGGGCGCGACCATCGACTCGCACGAGGGCGAAAGAGTCAAGGGCACCATCGCCATCAAGTTCGGCCCGATGTCGGCGGCCTTCGCCGGCGCGGCGCGGCTGGAGCGCGACGACGCGGCCAAGCGCGCCGTCCTCCGGGGGGCCGGGCAGGACAGCCTGAGCAAATCGCGCACCCAGGGCGACATCAGCTATCGGCTGGAGGCGCTGTCGACCGACAACACCCGGGTGCACATAGACATGATCTACGCACTGCAGGGCCCGCTCGCGCAATTCTCCCGCTCCGGCCTAGTGAAGGATTTCGTGCGCCGCATGGTGGCGGACTTCGGCAAGCAGATCACCCGCAGGCTGGGCGGGCAGGCGGTGTCGGCCGGTGAGCCGCAGCCCACTGTCTCCATGGCCGCGATGATGTGGAGCGTGCTCTGGAACCGCATCCGCGGCTGGTTGGGAAGACCGCCGCGGCCTTGAGACAGGCCACGCCGGGTGCCGCAAGCCCCGGCGCAATGACAGGATTTTTCATCGATGCAATTTTCAACACCGGCCTGGAGCGAGAGCGACTGTGCATGGAACAGTTCGGAGTCGCAATGAGTTCCCTTCTTCATGGCTATCACGTACGCGCGAACGGGGTGCGGCTGCACTTGCTGCGCTATGGCGGGCACGGCTCGCGCATGCTCCTGCTGCCCGGCATCACGAGCCCCGCGATCACCTGGGGTTTCGTTGCCGAGCGGCTGGCTCGCCACTTCGACGTCCATGTTCTGGACTTTCGTGGGCGCGGCTTGTCCTCCAGCGCGCCCGGCATGGACGCGAGCCTCGATGCCATGGCGACCGACGTGCTCGCGCTGCTGGAGGTTCAGGGTTGGTCGTCCGTGACGCTGCTGGGTCATTCGATGGGCGCGCGCGTGGCGATTCGCGCAGCCGCGCGCGACGCCCGTCGCATCGACAGGCTGCTGCTGGTCGACCCCCCTGTCTCCGGTCCCGGCCGCCGGCCTTATCCGGTGCCGCTGTCCTGGTATGTGGAGTCGATCCGGATGGCCATCGAGGGTGTGACGGCCGACGAGCTTCGCCCCTACGCGCCGACCTGGACCGACGAACAGCTGCAACTGCGGGCCGAGTGGCTGCATACCTGCAGCGAGGAGGCCATCGTGCAGGCGCATGCCGGTTTTCACAGCGACGACATCCACGCCGACCTGGCCAAGCTGCAGACGCCCGGGCTTCTCATGACGGCGGGACGAGGCGGCGTGGTGCTTGCGGAAGACCTGACGGAGATCGAAGCACTCGCGCCAGGCCTGGTGCAGTGTCGGGTCCAGGGCGCCGGCCACATGATCCCTTGGGACGATGAGGACGGGTTCCATCGCCAGCTCGGCGAGCATCTGAAAATCGACCTGTCGTAGCGGTGGAGGCGCGATTGGCTATCCATTCACACACAGGGCAGCCGGTACACTCGCCGGCTGACTATCGGCGATCTCGAGATGATGACGAAGCGTTCCCCCGCTCAGAAGAAGACAGGTGGCGTAGCAGAGGCGGCAAAACCTCAGGGCCCCGAGCCTTTCAATCCGCTGCGCGAAGTGATGTGGCGTCGCCCGGGCTTCCTGATTCGTCGATTGACCCAGATCGGCCAGGCGATCTTCTTCGATCTGTGCAAGTCCGAGAGCATCACGCCGCTGCAGGTCGGCATGTTGACGGCACTTTCCATGAACCCCTGGCTTGATCAGAAGGCCATCGGCCGGGAGCTTTCCCTGGATCGGACGACGACGGCGGAAGTGCTCAAACGCCTTGGCGACAAGGGGCTCGTCGAAACGCGCGTCAATCCAGACGACCGGCGGTCAAGACTTTCGGTGATCACCAAGGACGGCCTGAACCTGATCAACGACCTGCAGGAAAGCATCCACCGATCGCAGGAGCTGTTGATCGAGCCGCTGTCGCCAGAGGATCGCGCCGTCTTCATGAAGCTGCTGGCGCAGCTCGTGGATGCACACGAAAAGATGGACAAGCAAGGCTAGTCCTTCAGATTCATACCGAGCGGCCTCTTGCCGCCTGGCTGCTGCCCCCTATGCGGCCCGGCCACATTTCCCGATTACTTTGGAGTTGCTGCAAAAGCAAGATAGAGATGGGTTACATAGCACCCCTGAAAGACATGCTGTTCGGCATCGAACATCTGGCCAACATCGGCGAGATCGCGAAGCTGCCGGGCTTCGAGGATGCCGGCCTCGAAACCGCACAGGCCGTGCTCGAAGAGTGCGCGCGCTTCAACCAGGACGTGATCGCGCCGCTGAACGTGGCGGGCGACCGCGATCCCTCGTCGTTCAAGGATGGTGCGGTCACCACCACGCCGGGCTTCAAGGAAGCCTTCGCGCAGTACGTGGCGGGCGGCTGGCAGGGGCTGCAGCATCCGGCGGACTTCGGCGGCCAGGGCCTGCCCAAGACCATCGGCGCGGCCTGCGGCGAGATGCTCAACTCGGCCAACATGAGCTTCGCGCTGTGCCCGCTCTTGAGCGACGGCGCCATCGAGGCGCTGCTCACGGCCGGTTCCGACGAGCTCAAGGCCACCTATCTCGAGAAGATCGTGAGCGGCCAGTGGACCGGCACGATGAACCTCACCGAGCCTCAGGCCGGCAGCGACCTCGCCATGGTGCGCAGCCGCGCCGAGCCGCAGCCCGATGGCACCTACAAGGTGTTCGGCACCAAGATCTTCATCACCTACGGCGAGCACGACATGGCGGAGAACATCGTGCACCTGGTGCTGGCCCGCGTGACGGGCGCGCCCGAAGGCGTGAAGGGCATCAGCCTGTTCGTGGTGCCCAAGTTCCTCGTGAACAAGGACGGCTCGCTCGGGGAGCGCAACGACGTGCATTGCGTGAGCATCGAGCACAAGATGGGCATCAAGGCCTCGCCCACCGCCGTGCTGCAGTACGGCGACCATGGCGGTGCAATCGGCTACCTGGTGGGCCAGGAGAACCGCGGCCTCGAGTACATGTTCATCATGATGAACTCCGCGCGCTACGCCGTGGGCATGCAGGGCATCGCGATTGCAGAGCGCGCCTACCAGCACGCCGTGGCCTACGCGAAGGACCGCGTGCAGAGCCGCCCGGTCGATGGCTCCATCAATGCCAGCGCGCCGATCATCCATCACCCCGACGTCAAGCGCATGCTGATGACGATGCGCGCCTATACCGAGGGCTGCCGCGCCATGTCCAGCGTGGCGGCTGCGGCCTACGACGCCGCGCACCATCACCCCGACGCCGACGCGCGCAAGCAGAACCAGGCCTTCTACGAATTCATGGTGCCGCTGGTGAAGGGCTACAGCACCGAGATGAGCCTCGAAGTGGCGTCGCTGGGTGTGCAGGTGCACGGCGGCATGGGCTTCATCGAGGAGACCGGCGCCGCGCAGTACTACCGCGACGCCAAGATCCTGACGATCTACGAAGGCACCACCGCCATCCAGGCCAACGACCTCGTGGGCCGCAAGACGGCGCGCGACGGCGGCCAGACGGCCAAGGCGATCGCCGCGCAGATCGAGAAGACCGAAGCCGAACTCGCCAAGAGCGACAACCCCGCTGCCGCGGCCGTGCTCAAGCGCCTGAAGGCTGCGCGCGAAGCCTTCGTCGAAGTCGTCGATTTCGTGGCCGGCCAGACCAAGGCCTCGCCCAACGCGGTGTTCGCGGGCAGCGTGCCCTACCTGATGCTCGCGGGCAACCTCGTGGCCGGCTGGCAGCTCGCGCGCTCGCTGATCATTGCGCAGGACCTCGCCTCGCGCAGCTTCGACACCGACTTCATGCTGGCCAAGATCGCCACCGCGCGCTTCTATGCCGAGCACATCCTGAACAAGGTGCCGGACATCCGCGACAGCATCGTCGAAGGTGCCGAGAGCGTGACGGCGCTGGCGCTCGAGGCTTTTTGAAGTAAAGATAGGGGACTCTTTCTCCGCGCGACGAAGGCCAAGCTCGGCGGCCCTCCCCTGCTACCGAAACCCCAATTCGCAATCGCGCCAGCCCCTGAGTCCCCCGCATGAACATCAAAGGCTGATCGCCGCAATCCCGGCCAGCACGATCACGCCCCCGACAACGCGCCGTGCGAGATGGTCCTCACGAAAGAGCCAGCACGCGAGGAAAGAGCCGATGACGATGGACGACTCGCGCAGCGGCGCGATCAAAGCCACCGGCGCACTCAGCATCGCGGTGAGAACGAGGATATAGGCGAGCGGGGACAACACGGCCACGATGAGGATCGGCACGGCATCGGCACGGAGGACATCGGGAATCCGATGCCGCCGCAGCAGCGCGATGGGTGTCAGGATCAGGCCTTGGAGCAGCAGCGTGCCTGCGTAATAGATCACAGGCGCCAGGTACCACGAGGTGACCGAGTAGCTGTCCCAGAGAGTGTATGCGGCGATGGTGCCGCCTGTCGCGGCCCCCCAGAGGATCCCCGGCACCGGATGGCGGGAGCCACTTCTGAACAGATTGCCCGCGACGACGAGGATGCCCGCGATGATCACCAACGCGCCGAGCATGGCGACCGTGGTGAGCCGCTCTCCCAACAGGAGAACCGCGAACAGCATCGTCAGCATGGGCCCCGTGCCGCGGGCGACCGAGTAGACCACCCCGAGCTCCGCACGGTCGTAGCCGGCCTGCAGGATGAGCGAGTACGCGATGTGCAATGCCGCTGAGACCGCAGAACCCACCACGAGCCGCCAATCAAGCACCTGTTGCCCCTCGGCCATGAGGGCAATGCCGATCGGTACGCACAGCAGCGCCGAGGCGCAGGTATAGGCCCACACGAACAGGAAGGTCTCGCCACGCTTGTACTTCGAGGCGATGTTCCACAGCGCATGCGCTGTCGCCGCAACGAGCACGAGCGCGACCGTGCCGGGATGCATCAGGAGATGTCGGGCAGGTCGATGCCCGCCCGTTCTGCCCGTCGGCTGCGCTCCGGGTCTCGCAACGCAAGCATCGCGACCAGCGCATCGATCACGACGAGCTGCGCCAGCCGGCTCCCCGCCGCGGCCATCTGCGCCGGAAGCGGCGCGCCGCCAACGACCAGCGCAACGTCCGCAAGCGTGGCCAGCGGTGTGCCGTACTGGTTGGTGATGGCGATGAGCGACGCCCCAGCCGAGGAAGCCGCATCGGCGACGGCGAGCGTGGCCGCCGTGCGTCCCGTCGAACTCACGGCGATGACGACATCGCCAGGTCCGAGCAGGCGCGTCGCGATCATCGCCGACAGGTGGTCGGGAATGCCGATGCTCGTCACGCCGACTGCTCGCAGGCGGAAGACTGCATCGGCGGCGACGGTTGCCGACGGGCCGGTGCCGTACGCGATGACCTGGCGCGCCGACTGGATGGCGCGGACCGCCTCGTCGACAGCAGGGAGTTCGACGGCCCCGGCGAGTGCGGCCAGTGCGTCGGTGCCTGCGCGGATGGACGTTTCGAGCACCGTGGCGGACGTCGCGTCCGCACCGAGAATTTCAGGCGGTGCGAAAAACCGGGTCGTGCCGCGGGCGCGAGCGATCTCGATCTTGAGCTCGGTGAACCCGGAGAACCCGATGGCACGCGCGGCGCGGACGACGCTCGGTGGCGAAACGCCCGCACGAGCCGCAACTTGCGCGGTTGTGCTCGCGCCGACGAATAAGGGATCGGCGAGCAGAAGAGCCACGACCTTCGCTTCGCTGGCAGCCAGATTGCCGCAGCGGGCCTGGATGCTTCCTATCCATTGCCCGAGCCGTCCTCCATCCAAAGAAACTCCGTTACCAACATAATCGCTCATCTGAAATATATTACAGTACTCATCCTAAGCAGACAACCGCCACGCAAGCAGGTGCTCTGCAACCAAGCCGCAGGAGTCCCGTTGCATGAATCCAGAAAGCAGTCCATCCGTGGCAGTCGTGGGTCCAGGTGCCATCGGCACCACGATCGCGGCGGTGCTGCACGAGGTCGGCCGCACGCCGTTGCTGTGCGGCCGCACGTCCCGCGGTCATCTGGCGCTGCGCGATGGCGATCGCCTCATCACCATTCCTGGTCCGATCCGGACGAATCCCATCCAGATCGATCACCCGGTCGACCTCGTCTTTCTGGCTGTCAAAGCGACGCAGATCGAGGCAGCCGCAGCATGGCTTGCCGCACTGACCGGCCCGGAAACCGTCGTGTGCGTTCTGCAAAACGGCGTCGAGCAGTTGGAGAGGGTCGCGCCACATTGCCCGCGTGGGCGGATCGTGCCCGCCATCGTGTGGTTTCCCGCGCAGGCGCAGCCCGATGGCTCGGTGCGCTTGCGTGGCGACGCTCGCCTCAGCCTGCCGGACGCGCCGGCTTCCCGCGTGATCGCCGAGGCGATGCAAGGCACCCGCTGTTTCGTCGAACTGGCGGCAGATTTCAAATGCCTGGCCTGGCGCAAGCTGCTGCAGAACGCGGTGGCCGGACTCATGGCGCTTACGCAGCGTCGCTCGGGCATGTTCGGCCGGTCCGACATCTCCAGGCTCACCCTAGGCTATCTGCAGGAATGTCTGGCGGTGGCCCGCGCCGAGGGCGCCGAGCTTGGCGACGAGGTGCCGCAGGCGATCCTCGACAAGTTCCAGGCGTCTCCCGCCGACATGGGCACATCCATCCTCACGGATCGCGAAGCCGGCCGTCCGCTCGAATGGGACATTCGCAACGGTGTCGTCTCACGTCGCGGTCAGGCTCACAACATTCCAACACCCATCAGCGACGTCTTGGTGCCGCTGCTCGCGGCTGCGAGCGACGGTCCTGGCTGATTCCCTGTCTACGCTATCCGTACTTCCACTGGGTCAGCGTCAAATCCTCGAACGCCCATTGAGAGGCGGGCCCGGTGCTTCAATTGGGCGGGGCCGATGCGCTCATCTGCCACGCAAGACGCGACTCTGCTTCCCCAAAAAAAACAATTTGGCTGGCCGAATGAGTGCCTCTTCAAGGATCAGATCCTTGAAGAGGCACTCAGACTCACGCTCAATCCCCTCGGCTATGCAATCGGTCACTCAATCGATCCATGTCGTACTCATTCACCAACATGGCCACGCAAAGATCCTCCAAGTCCCTTATTAAGAAGAGCAGTTCCAGTACCTTCGACAGTACGATGACCACGGACGTGCTCTCTAGCAGCTTGTATCCCGAGCCTTGCGTGCCTCTGCCAAGCTCATAGCGGGATAGCTGCCCAAAGCCATGCGCCCCTCCTTCCCGTTCGCGTAGGTCTTCCAGAACCACCGCTTTGAGCCGGCGGGACTGACCTCCAGATACAAGTCAGAGTCCCGGATGGCTCGGATTCTGCTCCATTGTTCCCCGGTCTGTTCCCCCGGTTTTACGCCGGCTACCAGTGGACTTAATCGGACATCACTGGACCGCCAAGTGGAGGTTCCCCAATGAAAAAGGGCGTTCACCGGACTTCAGTGAACGCCCTTGGACGTTATGTTGGTGGAGCTGGGGTGATCGAACTGCGTACGGGATGTCGAGATATTGGTGTGGACTGGACCGCCCGCCACAAAACATCCCGCCGGCCAGCTTCGCTGCCTTGCATCGCCAGCGCGCTGGCGATGCAAGGCAATCACCGGAGATCAAGTAGTCTCCACAACCTTGGACTCGCTAACTCAACATTGGCACGTCTACAGGGGGCAGGTCACTCAGGCCTGCCACGGCAGTCCACGCATGCGCTCGCGCTTTTCCTCTTCGTCGAAGTGCGCAAGCGACGGCTTGATCAAGTCGCTGCGCGCCACGATGCCGACCAGCGCGAACGACTGCGCGTCCTTCACCACCGGCAGGCGCTCCAGCCTGTGGCGCGCGAGGCGCGTGGCAACGGCGCGGCAGTTCTCGCCCGGCACCGCGAAATAGAGCGGGGCGTCGGCGCAGGCATCGCCGACCGTGGCGATGGGGTCGCGCGTGCCGCGTGCGGCGAGCATGGCTCGGTCGGCCACGCCGATCACCGCGCCGTTGCGCAACACCGGGAACGCGCGGTGCGCCTGCCCCTCGCCGAAATGCTCGAACATCGCCTGCGCCACCGGCATGGCCGCGTCGATGCTGCGCACCTCGCGCGTCATCACTTCTTCCACCGAATGCCGCTCCATCGGATCGATGCCGTACTCGCGGTAGATGTGATAGCCGCGGCGCGCGATCTTCTCGGTGAGGATCGAACGGCGCATCGTCAGCACGGTGAAGCCGTAGGCCACGGCCGAAGTGGCCAGCAGCGGCAGCAGCGCGTTGCTGTCGTGCGTGAGCCCGAAGGCGAAGATGGTGGCTGTGAGCGGCGCGCGCATCACGCCACCCAGCGTGGCCGCCATGCAGACCAGCGGCCACAGCATCGGATCATTGCCGGGCAGCACGTGCGAGATCACCACGCCCAGGCCCGCGCCCATCATCAGCAGGGGCGCGAGCACGCCGCCCGAGGTGCCCGAGCCCAGCGAGATGACCCAGATCACCGCCTTCACCGCCAGCAGCGCGACCACCACGCCCAGCGCAAGGTGGTTGTGCAGCAGGTCGCCGATCACGTCGTAGCCCACGCCCAGCGCACGCGGCTGCAGCCAGCCGCCGATGCCGACCGCGAGGCCGCCGATGGCGGGCCACCACATCCAGTGCACCGGCAGCTTGCCGAACCAGTCTTCCACCTTGTAGAGCGAGATCGAGAGCGACGCCGACAGCACGCCGCACAGCACGCCCGCGATCACGCACGACAGCATGGCGAGCGGGCCGGGCACAGCGGTCTGCAGCGGAAAGAGCGGGCCCGGGTCCATCAGCAGCGGCCGCGCGAAGCCCGCCACCGCGCAGGCCGCGGCCACCGGCAGCAGGCTGCGCGGGCGCAGCTCGAACAGCAGCAGTTCGACGGCCAGCAGCACGGCCGCCACCGGCGTGCCGAACACTGCCGTCATGCCTGCGGTGGCGCCTGCCACCAGCAGCGCCTTGCGCTCGGCCGCGGTGAGGTGGAAGTGCTGCGCGATCAGCGAGCCGATGGCGCCGCCGGTCATGATGATCGGCCCCTCCGCGCCGAAGGGCCCGCCGCTGCCGATGACGATGCCCGAAGACAGCGGCTTGAGCAGCGCCACCTTCGGCGACATCTTGCTCTTGCCAAACAGGATCGCCTCGATGGCCTCGGGAATGCCGTGGCCGCGGATCTTGTCGGAGCCGTAGCGCGCGACCAGGCCGACGATCAGACCGCCTATCACCGGCGCCACGATGACCCAGGCGCCCAGCGTGTGCGTGGCCGGCGAACGGTCGGCCAGCGAGAAAGTCTGGAAGAAGAACAGGTTGGTGAAGAAGCGGATCAGGTCAAGCAGCACGCGCGCGGCCACGGTACTGACGGCGCCGATGACGGCCGCCATGACGGTGATGCGCATGAGGCGCGTGTTGAGCGCGAAGTCGCCGCGCGGCGGATGGGAGTTGGCTTTGGAGCTCATGGAATTTCCGGAAGATCGATTTGCGGCACGTCGAACACGCCCTTGAGCGAGCGCAGTTCCGCGCGGTGGAGCTCGGCCAGCCGCAGCAACAGCCTCTCGCCCTCGGCGAGCAGGTGCACCTCGATCTGCCGGCGGTCCGTTTCGCTGCGCCGGCGCTGCACCAGTCCGAGCGCTTCGCAGCGCGTGACGAGCGCAACTGCGCCGTGCGGCTGCAGCTGCAGGCGTTCGGCGATCTCGCCAACCGAGGCCCAGTCGCGCCCCGGCACGCCCTTGATGTGCAGCAGCACCAGGTACTGCTGCGGCGTGAGGCCCTCGGCCTGTGCGGCGCGTTCGGAGAAGCGCTCGAAACGGCGCATCTGGTAGCGGAACTGGGAGAGCGCCTCGAAGTCGTTCTTGCGGAGCTTGTAGGCAGAAGGGGACATGGAATGAACGCCGGAGTCAGCCAACTATATCACGTCGTGATATAAAACCTGGTGAATCTAGGGTGACTACAAGATCCCGTACAGCCGGCCGGCGAACGTTGGAGCATCACCTCGCGCAAAGAGGACACCACGGTGCCTAGCATCGGACGGATGTTGAAGCTGCCGATCAGGTTGACCGCGACGGCCTCGCTGAAGGCGGCCAGTGCGTGCGGGTCATTCTTGCCCATGGTCTTCTCGGCCGGGGCGATGCCAGCGGAGCCGACGAGGCCGACCAGATTGCCGAGCTTGAGGGCGGCCGCCACGGCGACCTGACCGTCGACTTCCTGGCTCACGTCGCACTTGACGAACACGCCGCCGATTTCCTTGGCCCGCCTCTAGAATCTTTCTAATCGAAGACGCATACGAGTATGTGGTGAGACATCCCTTCCAATGAACGCTCCTGGCTTGTCGCCCCCTACTGACCAACAATCTGACGCGCCTAGTCGCACCGGGCTGCAGGCTCGGATCGTCGATTTGCCCGACAAGGACTTCCTTACCTGCAGCGAGCTAACGTTTTCGATCGCCGATGCGCTGGTCGGTCGCATCGAGGAGATGCAGCCCTCATCCGAGACGCGAGCAGTCTGGACAGATGAGTTCGCTTCCAGGCGTTTGTACCCGCGCTCATATTCGGCGCGGCAGATGATCATGCAGCGTAGGCGAGAGGAAGTTGCAGCTCTCTCAAGTGAAGTTCTCAAGCCATTGATATCGTCGGAAAGAGAACGCTGGCTAGACGCATGTGCGCACCGCCTACAGGACCTGCAGACCTGGGTGGTCCGGGAGAAGCTCCAGATCTTTACTGCGGCCCGGACACAAGCGCTCTCTCCCGCGCCAGGGACATATCTGCGCCGCGTGGATGCCGTCCGGTATTGCCTGGAATCCGGCTTCGAGATCAAAGAACGCGCGATCGCGGATACTCAGGTATCGCATCGCGCTCCAGCGGCACCAGCTGTCGCGGAGCCGAGATTTCACGCGGAAAGGCCGTCTGCCGCGAAGTCCAGCGCGAGGCTCCTTCGCGCCAAGGAAGCTATCTCCCGCACGGGCCTTTCTCGCTCGAGCTTTTATGAGCGTCAAAATCCAAAGGGCCGCTACTTCGACAACACCTTTCCCAGAGCAGTTCAGATTGGGCAGAGCGCCATGGGCTACCGGGAGGATGAGCTGGATGCGTGGATCGCCTCATTGCCGCAGAAGGGGCGCTGAGACGGCGTCGGACAACCCAGTAGCGGAATTGAAACTTGGCTCATGGCGCGAAGCGCCGGCATATGACGTGCCGTTGCTCATGCGCACGGACAACGGACAGGGGTTCGTCGGCCGGGAAATCAGCAAGCCTTGACAAAACGGCTCCCCAAGTGGCCGCAGCGGCAAGTTCCGCAACGAGTGCCTGCCCGCCGAATGGTTCCGCTCACGCTGCGACGCCGCAGCCCTGATCGAAGGTTTGCGCAACTACCACACGAGGCACGATCCGACCGTAGCCTGCCTCTCCTGACTTCGGCAGAGTTCAAACAGGAGAACCTCCACGAACTGCAATATGCCGCCTTCCAGAAATGACTATTTGACTAAACCGAGCGAGTCATTCGCTCTCAAAGGAAGACGATCTCAGCTAGAGTAGATGGTTGGACTACGATTTTAGAAATCGCACTTCCCAGACTGGATTGATAACACCGCGACGACGAGATGGAAGAAAGATCTGACGACAGGCTTGCGACCCAAGAAATATTTGGAAGCAAACATGATAAGCCGAAGCAACTCGAAAAAATGGGAATTTCTGAGGTCCGGCCGCACGATTTTCTGTGGGAGAGAAACATTTGCAAGGGGTCTTTGCATGTGATCGCCGGTCCGGCCGACTCTGGAAAAACGAAGGTTTCCGCGTGGATTGCGTCGGCTGTTTCGGGCGGCGGAATTCCGTACTGGCCAGATCTCAGCAACGTCCGCAAGGGCTTGGTTGTTGTATGCACAACCAATAGCCTTGACAGAAGCAAGTTTGATCTCCAGCTCAGGGCACTTCAATCCGAAGCCGACAGCATTGTCTATTTCGACTTGGAGAGCGCCTCCCATGAAGAAAATTTGCGAGATCTGGACGGGGCATTGCAGGCTTTTGGCCGTGCCCCCGCTCTGATCATTTTCGACGGACTCCCCCGAATCGACAGACGTCTAGAGACGAAAGCCGGCCTCCTATACGCCCAGTTTGCGCGAGACTATGACTGCGCGGTGCTGATCACAACAACGATCGATGACAAGCTCGCATCCACGCCCGCAGCCGTCGTAGGACGATTGGCAGTCTGCAATAGCGCCTCGGTCGTATTTGTGATATCGAAGATCAGCTTTTCCGAGGACAAGCAAGATGAGGAGGAAGTGTCTGGCCTGCTGCGGGTGAAATCCACAATTGGACCGCGCGATGAAGGATTTGGCTTTGAGATTGTCACTGTACAGGTTGAAGTTAACGGGGGGATGATTCCCATCGCAGTCCTCCAATGGAACGGCACACACATATACGGCCCACTCGCAAAACGGAAGGCACTTCAGGTTACGCAGAAGAGATACACGCAACGCCAGCGTGCGGCCAACTTCTTGCGAGATGCTCTTATGCGCGGGCCGATGAGGAGCGACACCGTGATTCGCCTTGGCGGACAAGCGCAGATTCCTGAAGACACGCTTCGACGGGCGGCCACAGATGTTGGCGTAATAAGAAGGTCGCAACCTGGAATCAGTGGGGGTCGCGGACCAGATCTATGGTCCCTCCAAGGTCTTGACCACCTCCCCGAACAGAGCGCGACCGCGGCAGGCGTGAGCCGCTGGCCTGTTCCAACCGCCCCTCATCTCTTCCCATACGCGCAAAATCGCACTGACACGGTTTATCAACCTGTACAGCATCCGCCAGTGAAAAACCTATTTCAAGAATATGCGTATACCGCTTCTTCTTACCTTGCGAACAGGCAGCCAAGCTCTCATGTGCAACCAAGTCCTTCGGGGCCTTCCAATCATGCTGGGGCGGGATCTCTTGGACAGACTGCCAAGGTTGCCGAACATTGGCAACCTCGGCAGTTTTCAACGCACACTGTACCAATGCCGTATCCCAGGCAAACGAGGTCGTCATCCCAGACGCCGATCAAAGACGCTTTCGTAGCAGGCTATCCGCCTACTAGCCCAAACATTGCAACGGCGCACCCAGTGACTCGAGTGCAGCCAGCCTCACCCAGTACGCTTGACGACCGCCACATGACAACCCATGTGCACACTGGCCAGACTGCCAGTGTTCAGCAACCCAGGCATCAAACGACGTGGACAACTTCAAGGGAGGCTGTGTCGCCCCCATCGGAAAGAGCCAGGACCGAGAACCCGTCGCATGGAAATCAAGCACTCAACGCGGCGAAGAAGATCCTGGTGAAGAAAGCCATGCAAGCATTTGAAGATTCGGGCAAATGATGGCCGTCAAGACCATTTCTCATTCGACTGCGGCATAACGCCTATAGCCGGCTCACCCCGAACTGCGGCTGTGCAGATCGAGGAGCCGCTCTTCAGGGTGTGCAGCGAAGGTTCCAACACTGAGCTTTGTCGCGAAGTCTCGTGCAGGCGGTGACACATAGGATGACTACAGCGCGACAGAAATGATGAGTTCAGCGCATGCATTCATGCAATGCCATCTACGGATGGGATGTCGTAACCCAGGTTCTTCGACTTGTCCCAGGTTTTCGTACCGTTCGGTAACAAGGCGATCTGTATGATTATCAATATCAAGTTGGCAAATGCAGGATTGCCGCCGAGTTGACAAACCTCCGGTCGCGATATCACCAAGACGCTGAAAGCGCTCTGCAGCGAATTGCGCCGATGAGATGTGTCTCAAAAATAATAGCGCACAACTTGAGTAAAAATTTACCCACCTCGCATCATCATCTGCCAGGCGCTGGGAAGTAGCCAGGCATCCGGCATAAAAAGTGCGGGAGCCATGCCCCGGCGTTTATATTGTTATTTATAGGGAGTCAGATGACTCCCTCTGACTAGAAGGAGAGAGATGCGGCAGCACCTCTCTCTTCTCAGCTCTAGTGAGGCCGAAAGCCTCACTCTGATCAATACTCCCAGAGAGGATCACCTCTCTGCAGACTGGCAAGAGAAAGGGAGAAGACCAGAGACACTCAATGTCTCTGGTCTTGGAACCACTTTCTTGAACTCCATCTGTGACAAGCCGAGTTCAGAGAGCGAACAGAATGCGAAGGATGTCGTCTGAGACCTATCCCCGCTCCCGCGATCCAATCCAACCCCAAACGATTGCTTGCGCTCTCGCAGAGACACTCTTGGCCAGTGGATACACCGACGTTCGCGTCGTTCAAGGCCAAGTGTGTGCGGTAAAGCAATTTAACTTCACGACCGCCGTGGTAGTTGGTCTTGACGATGTGGGCTACCAGCGCCGCTACTGTTATGAGCACCGAAAAGACGCCGTGGCTGCTCTCTGGGCGTGTGACGGCCACGAGCGCCCGTCAGGACCGTGGATCAAATGCAAGGGCGTCGGCATTGATCTCCTGAATCCGGCTTTCTGCTAAAGCCAAAGCCTTATCGCCTCCTTCGGTCGCTAGACCTGTGACGAGGCATAAGCCTGCTCCAGCGGCGGCACTGATCTTTTCCGCTCATGCTCGGGTTACGCAGCAAGGGCCACGAACTCCCGGCCTCCCCACATCCAAGTCGCAGCTGGTTGAATTCTTACCGAGGCAAGCCATGAGATGACAGCACGTACAGCTGTTCTTCGCCCAGCGAAACGTTCTCCAGAACGCCGAGAAGCACCTTCCTCATGCTAGACAAGGACAGATCCCCTTTGACCGCGAGGGATGCCACCGGCCGACGTGCAACAACTCGCCATTACATCTGCAGCCACCCCAAAGCCGTAGGCCTGAACACGTCAGCCATTCAGTGTGGAGTTGCTCGCCTGCGCCACGCGAGTCTCCGAACCATCTCAACAAGAGAAAAACAACATGTCCCCCTATTGGAATAAAGTCCCTTCGAAGCACTGCTCGAATTGCGAAGCGCTCATCGATCATCTTCACGTGAACTTGCACCGCAATGAAGAACGCTTTCAGAAACCTGGCCCGCCAAGCACCTTGGAGGTGAGAAACGCCCGCGTGCTGAAGTCGTACTGCATGAAGTGCGGAGTCAACGCTGCCCGTAAGGATCTGGAGAAGCGTGGTTTCGCCTGCCATGACATAGAGGACTACGAGGGCGTTCGTCTATGCACAAGCTGCGGTCAGACTCACCTCAAAAGGAACAATTGGCAACCCGTTTACCTGATCGCTGTCAACTCGTTTGATGACGATGGCCTCGGCACCCTGGAGGAAACGGCGGTGGTGATTGCCTGCGCGGAGTGCGAGGCTGCACATGGAGGATTGCAGCCCGTACCTCTCGCTGTAAGCAAGCGGCGACTGGTGCGCCGATTCATTGACGCTTTTTGACCTGCGGATGTACGACCTTGAGGACCTGGTGCAGCGCCGCCGCAAGGATCCTGTGGATACTGGGTTCTTGCCCGCTCACGTCGCCGCGCGCTTCGCGTGAAACTCCCGCACCTTCTTCCGCCACGGTCACGCACGGAGCCCAACTGGGGCGCCGGCGCGTGCGATCACCCTGACCGCTCTCTCATGAGAGCCGACTATTTCACCAGCATCTCATCGGCCGACTTGCCCGCCTCGAGTGCTGCCTTGAACCAAGCAGGGCGTGGGCCGCGGCCGCTCCAGACATTGCCCTGATCGTCCTTGAATTTCGGTGCACCATTGGCCGCAGCCAACTTCTTGGTCTTGCGCCCCTTCTTCGCGGTGGCTTCTTTCACCACGGCGCCTCTTCCGGTTGATCTGCCAAAACCAAGATCAGCAGCGGTGAAACCGTACACCGCGATAGCTTCTTTGATGCGACTGAGAACGCCGCTGGCTTCCTTGTTGCGCAATTGCTCAGCCTCCTTTTGCAATTGCTCAATCTGCTTCTGAACCTGAAGATAAGTCTTTGCCATGGGAGCTTTCAAACTGGAAAAGGCGCAAGCATACGCTGGGCAAATGGACGGCCGTTGTCAGCGCTCTTCCTTATTTTTCAACGACCCATAATGCTGCTGAACGACTGGTGGCAAGTGTCACACAGTGGCGCGCCATCACATCACCAAACCTCGATGCTCAAGCTTCTTGCACCCATGCAATCAAAAAAATGAAACCTGCGACGGAGTCCTCCTAGGCTCGCCGAGAAGGCGAAACCAAGGAGGACTTTTCAGGCGTCTCAATGCTTGTTCAGCGTTGATTTGGTTCGAATATCTGTCAAGGTCGTATCGCGCATCAGACTCTACCGAGATCACCGCGGTGCTTCGCGTTGGACTCATGTTGAGCAGTAAGGTTGGCAATCCGCGTCTCCTCCGCTGCAGCGCGATGGACCTGTTCCAATTGATACGGATCACATTGCTTGCGAGCCAGCATGACACGGTCCACGAGAAGAAGGAATTCTTCGTCAAGCTCTGGTGCACCTTCCTGTCCCGCCGCTTCGCTGACGGCATGGGTCGCCTTCATTGGACATGCCGCCCGAAGAAGATCGCCTGGACGTGCCTTGCGCCGCTCCCGTGCGCCGGGAATCCCATGATGGCGATCCGATCGCGTTGCTGGCAGATGCCGCAATTCAGGCAATCGCTGCTGCCGAGGCTGGCGGGGCACACGACGACGTGACGACCTGCAGGCGTCCGAACAGCCTTGGTCATTCCGGCAGGCAGAAGGACCACGACGGGCGCGACTCCGAGCGCGGCATAAGCATCGGCCTGGGCAAGCGTCTCCGCGCTCAGGTTGACAGTGAAGCCGATTTGGTTGGCCCTCTGGATAGCAATGCGGTTCGCTGGCGTGGGCGGGTAGTGGGTGTAGGTAAACCCGCGCCGCCCCTTGTTCGCAAGCGCCAGTTGGATGAGCAGCTTCTCGTCGATCACGCCTGGCGAGGACGGCGTCAGATCTCCCGCCTGGTTGTGCCGCCACAGGGCGTGTCGACGCAGCGTCGAGATCTCCTGCAGCAACTCGTCGAAACTGCTGCCGCGCCCTCCTTCCGAGACAGCTCTCCAGTGAAGCGCCAGAGGCCCGCTGTCGGCATAGCAGCCGTTGTGCTTGAGGCTGCAGCCGGGTGGACAGGAGTTCGCACTCGTCGTGGTGACTGGCATCGGGCCGGTCTTGGCGTTGCGGCTGATGCGCGTGAAGTGATATGTGAAAGTCGACGGTGATGCGACCGATGCGACGAATCGCTTCGATCGACCACGCGAATGCATGGTGACCAAGATCTGCTCCTCGGGGTGGGCCGCGGATTGCGGCAAGGCAGCGCATGCCCTCCCCTCCCTCGCTCCGCCTGGAAGGCTCAGAAGGATTCAGGACATGCGCGGGGGTAAAACGGACTCGCAGGTCCAAGAAAGGCAGCGACGGCCCGGTGCGAGCGCCATGGCGGCACTCGGGTCGTTCGACTGGATCGCAAGCGCTCAGCTGTCGGAATCGCCCGAGGATTCCCTGGCGTTGGCCGCGGCATGGCACGCGCCCGGAGGCTCGGATATTTCCTCGCCCAGCCATTGCGCCAGCTTCCTACCCACTTCGACGGCGCAGCCATGCCAGGCATGGCCACTCACGAGACCGGTGTCCAACTGCTCGGGCGTGACCGCCGCAACCCGTCTCGCGTACTGCTTGAGCGCATGGATCACGAAGGCTTGAATAAGCGCACCGTGTTCGCTGTACTCCATCAAATCGACGACGAACTCGACATTCGACTGACGATGGTTCATCGCGCCTCCTTGGATGACAGCAGCGCAATCTCCGCACCGAAGGCCAAGGCGGCGTTGTCCGGTGTGGGCGGGCCGTTCTGGCGGATCCACCAGTCGGGCGGAGTGCATGGAACGGACATCACGCCCAGGTAACCGCCTTGGGTGGCATAGCCCACCACCCTGGCCCGGCCAATGCCGTTGAGGCGAATCAGAATGTCGGCTCCGATCGCTGGCACCTCGAATTCGGCCGACCACTTGATCTGGTCCTTGGAGGTGAGGTTCCGTGTGTAGGCAGGCACCGTCTCGTGCCGCTCGAAATGAATGTTCATGCGGTTGGCTCCAGAGGTGGAAGCAGCGTGGCGCTGGCGAGTTGGTGGGATTTCATGCGGAAGGCTTGGCCGTCACTCTCGCGCGCGACATCCCACCCTCGGCGGCCGAGGCAACGCTGCAGCGCATAGATCCGAGCGTCGTACGAGATGCGCACACCTGGCCGGATCGCTGCACGCCTTGCGGATCGGCTCGCATGGAACGCGCGCACCCTCTCACGCCAAGGCCCCGCATAGGGCCCTGCAGGCGCATCGGCCTGTGCGAGGAACGACAGCGGGCAGTCGTAGTAGCAAGGCCCGCAGGTCTCGTCCATGCTCTTGACGGCCACCTCCCCCTTGCGGGATTCGACGAGCGTCAGCCCGATCCATTTGCACCCGGTGCGCTCACCGGCACGGTGTTGGGCAAGGAACCACAGGCGGTTGCCGATCACGCGGTGTGCCAGCACCGTGGCGTAGGCGCCGACACTGGCCAATTCATCGTGGATGGCCTGATCCTTGGTGGCGCGGTAGACGATGCTTCCCATGTCAGGCCTGCGCAATGAACGAACGAATGGATGAAACCTTCGCGTGAAGCCCGAGAGAAGACAGGTTCACGGCGAGGATGAAGGGAATATTTGTCCGAGGAGAGTGGTTTTTGTTGCGCATGGAACAGGCGTAAAAAAACCCGCACGAGGCGGGTTGGTTCTGGGGTCAAGGGCTGTTGACTTCGCATGGACACGACTTCGATTCAAGGCCATGCAAAGACCACGAAGTCCAAGACGCTTGGCAACGCCGGGTTGTCGGCGGCCAGTTCCAGGGCCTCGCATTGGTAGGTCTGCGCGAGCCGGAGCAATCGACGCAGTTCGTGCCATCCCAGCGCTTGGGCTGCTGCGATGTTGTCGGCGGTGACGTCGACGCGCCAGCTGAAGTCGTCCAGCTCGAGGACCCGTAAGCCAGCGAGATGGGACTGTGAGGTGTTGTCGCCTTCTACAGCCTGATGTTCGGCGTGAATCTGCCGCGCAACCTCCCAGGGCAGATGGCATGCGCTGACTCGCAGCGTTCGGGCGATGTAGCAATAAAGGCCTGCCGGCGGAAATGCAGAAGGCTCGTGAGCCACCGGACCGTGAAGAGTTGGATCGATGTTCATGGGACTGCTTGGAAAAAGAAGAAAGGAAAAGGGAGAGGAAAAACGCTTCGTGCGCGCGGCGCTGGGACACTCGTCAAGACATGCCGCCTCAGGCGGCACAATCTCTGCATGACGACGATGCAAGAGCTGCCTGATGAGGTGCTGAGTGCGATGGCAGTGGAGTGGCGCAGGAAGGCCCTGGAGGGAGACCTTCATGCACGCGGCACTGCCCACGAACTTGAGACGGAATTGCGCCGACGTGCCGGTGCACCGTTCACGAGCTACGACACCCTGGACATGCGCCCACTCGAGAAGAGAACGGCGCGGCGCCCGTGGTGGAAGCTCTGGCGCGCACACTGAAAAGAACGAGCAAGTGCCGCCGAGCCAAGTGCGGTTCTCACCCTGACGTCGGTGCGTCACGGCATCTGTGCGTCGTTGTCCGGTGCAGACGGGGTCTTGTCGAGCTCGACACATCGCCAGAACGCTTGCTCCTGTCGGATAAGTCGCGCGATCTCGGCTTCGCAGCGTTCGATCCGGTAGACCTGCAGGTGCTGGCCGCCCAGCAGCACGATCACGTCGGCGGCGTTCGCGCCTGTGACCGCGAGCTGGTGCAACACCCGCAGCCTGATGTGCTCGGGGACACCTTGAGCCCAGAGGTCGGTGAGGTTCATGCCAACGGAGAAGCATTCGAGAAGCTGGACATCGGAAGACGCCACGACTTCGCGCGTGACCATGGCGCGCATCCACGAGTGCCGCGGGTGCCGCAGCGTGGTGTTGACGCGCCGGACCTTGCGCCCCGTCCTGAGCGTGTAGTGCGCCGCCACGATCGGTTCGAGCAGCCGACTCCAGTAGGCAAGGCTGTCGTCCTGGATCTGCGTCGGATGCAACAGGTCCTGTCGACCGGTCTTCTCCATCCAGAGACGGACCTGGGACTTGAAGGGATCCCGGTCGAGGGCAGCGGCCGCATCGAGGTCTCCGATTCCGGGCTCGCGCATGTCAGGCCATCGGTCGCAGCGCGGGTGTTGGGGCTGAGGCGGCTGGACCAGTTGGAGTTGCGGCCGCCCTGTGGGGTACGTCGCTCGCAGACGCTCCGCGCGTGTATTCACCATGTTTTTCTCCTTGAGAGGTTCTGATGTCCGTCCGGCAAAAAGCCCCTCTCCCGTGAAGGAGAGAGGCCTCTTTTTGGGGGGACGGGGGGTAAAAAGCCCCTGTGAGAGGGCTTCAGGACGTGAGCTGAAGTACGCGGTCAAGGGCGCGTTGCTTGATCGCCGCGCCTTGGCCGAACCAGGCGCTGTCGAGCCGGTATTCGGGGCTGCGGGCCCGGCGTTCGTGGTCGACGAACTCGGTCACCGCGTTGAGCAGGCCCCACGCTGTGCCCTTCGCGGCAGCGAGTGCGGCGCCTCGTCCCCTGCCCTCGTAGAGGGCTTGCACTGTATTCAGGGCACGGTCATTCGGCAGGCCCGACTGTCCGGTGTCGCCCTGCCTGCGGATGGCCTCATGGGCGTTCGGTCCGCACAGCACGTGCAGGAAGTAGTCCAGCGGTTCTTTCCCTTTGACCTTGCGTTCGGACAGCTGCTTCATGCGGTGCATGAAGTGATCCCACTGGGAGACAGCAATCCCCAGCTTCTGCTTGATGGCGTCGGCGTCGAAGCGGGTGTTATGGGGCACCCGAATCGCGTTGCTCGTGCCGTCCAGCGCGATGGACAGGGTGTTGTTGCAGACCACCCGGACGGTGGTCGGGGTGACAGTAGTGGCAAGCGTGCCATCGCAGGAGGTGGCGAGCAGCAGGTAGCCGTCGACGACGTCCGAGCCCTTGAGGACGGCCTGTTTGCCGGTGCGCGCCAGTGCCCAAAACTTGCGTCCGGCCTTGAGCACACCGGCGGTTTCCATCTCGTAGCCACCGATCTCAGTAAGGTCGCGGTAGAACTCGAGCACCGCCCGGGGCTGCACGACCTGGTAGCGGCTGCTCACGACCGACAGGGGGGCCTGGGTATCGCTGCGGTAGAGGACCTTGTGGTCCTGGAAGGACTCCAGGGTCTGGAGCGACGGGTCTGTCTCCGGACCTTCGGTCATGTAGCGCACGGAGGTTTCTCGGATGGTCCAGTCCATGCCGGCACTGCGAGCCCAGACGTCGATCGGCTGCTTGGGCGGGAGACGGTGACCCAGGCGATGCCAAGGGGTATCACCTGCGAAGGCCATTTGTTCGATGAGATGTGCCATTGGGAATCGGGAAGAGAATGAGGAAGGAAATGGGGAAGAAAAGAAGAACCGGGACCGTGAGTGCTGCGTCAGTCCAGATCCGGGTCTTCGGGGTCGTCGTAGAACGGAGCGTCGGCTGGGGACGGCCCCGCTGTCCGGAACGTTGACGACGCCGGCGCTGGGTCCGGGGACGACCACGGTCCGTCGGACGCACCGCGTCGGCCGCTGAAGGTGTGGCCGCAGTTGGTGCACCTGCAGTTGTTCAGGACACGGTCATCGACAACGCGCCCGAAGATGGCGCCGACCTCGGTGCCCAGGGCGCCGCCGCCCAGGCCACCGAGCACCACGCCGATGACAGTGCCGATCGTTCCGCCGGCCGGACCGGCGGCCATACCGACGGCGAAGCCGACGCGCGCGCCGCGAAGCGCACCGGCAACGCCGCCGGCGGCACCTGCCAGGCCGCCGAGCGTGCCGCCGGTTCGCTGGGCGATGTCGCGGGTTTCGATGCGGTCGCAGCCGCAGTTGGGACATTGAAGGGAAGACAAGGTGAAAGTGCTCCTTTGAAAGCAGGTGGAAAAAAGAGGAAGAGAAGAGCTGGAAAGGCCGGACCCAGGCGGCAAAAAGCCCGGTCGACGGCGAGGCCGGACCGGGCTCTTCGGAGGCTCTTGCTGAATTCGGGGAGCGAAGGAGGAACAGGCGTCAGTCGACGATGCGGCCAGCAAGCCGTGCCAGGCGTGCGTATTCGCTCAAGGGCTTGTTCGCCTTCCAGTACAGGTCACGCTCGATGCCGAGGGCACCGCCCATCAGTCGGATCGACATCAGCTCTTGCACGGACACATGGCCCGTCTCAGGCATGCCCATGCCGAGGTCGCCCAGGCCGTAGGCCAGGTCTTCGTCATCGGGGTCCAGCTCGGTGATGAGCCAGGTAGCGGCCCCGCAGGGGTTGAACCACTTGACCACGGGAGGTGGATCGAAGCGAGGGTTATCGCGCGAGGCTTCGCCGTTGGCGAGCAGCAACTGGCGCAACTCGGGGGTAATGAGTTCCATGGGGTCTCCAAGTCTTGGCCCGATGGGGTCGGGCAATTGGGTGTCTGGGAAGGGTTCGGGCCGCGCTGCGTCAATGAGCAGACGGCATAGCGCCCGGCCACACGGCCGGACAGGGCCGGGCACGGCCAGGCGAGACGGCATGCAGAAACGAAAAAGCCGCCCGAAGGCGGCTTGAGAGGAATTGGAAGGTCGAGACGGAGGCATCAGCCTGGGCGTTTGCCACTGCGGCACTCGGCCTCCCATTCGCCGAGCTGGTCGGCGGTGATCAACTCGTCCTCACCATGCTGGACGCGGAAGGCGACGATCTGCGTATCCACGCAGCCCTGCACATTGGAGGCAGCGCCCGGTGGCACCACCGTCACTGCCGACTTCGCTGTCGGTGCCAACGGCACTTCCACGCCGTTGTCGTACCTGGCCACGACCTTGAGCTCGTCCGTTGTGTTCCTGTCGCTGTCCAGCGTGGCGACCACGACGTCACCATGGGGCTTGCCCATCTTCCACCCGCTGCGATCCCTGAGCTTGCCGGAGAAAACGTCGTAGTTTTCTTCGATGCCGTCCTTGACCCCGTCGACCATCCTGACGCGGTACACCAGCCGGTCGGTGCCGCGTGAATAGCGTACGAGCTCGCCGTCGACCAGGCCCTTGGAGTACGTGGCGCGAAAGACCAGCTTGCCGGTCTCGTCGTCGACGATTTCCTGTTTGCCGTGCACCTTCCCCTGCTTGAAGCTCACCTGCAGGATCTTGCGCCCGGACTCGGGCCCGTACATCGTCATGTCGCCATCCAGGACGCCGTTGTCGAACTGCGCTTCTGCTGCGAGCTTGCTGCCGTTGCGAGGAAAGTAGGTCTTGATGCGTCCATCCAGCGCTCCCTTGTCGAAGCTCATCTCGTCGGACAGCAGTTGGTCCGCAGTGGCGCGGCAGACTGCCTTGCCATCCAGAACGCCTTGATCGACATCGACGTCGCAGACAGCGACAGCGGTGTAGATGTCCGCCTGGATGCCCAGCGACGTGTAGACGTTGGAAAGGGTCTGGTGGTAAGCCCCATAGTCCCTGCGACCCATGATGGCTGTACGTGCGGGAATGTTGGTAAGGTGCCCTGAGTACGGCTTGTCGGCACCAGCCCGGAAGATCTTGCCGTTGACGACCTCGGCGTTGCGGAACTCCAGGGTCGAGGGGCCGCAGCCGGCCAGCAGGAATGCGGCGCCCACGGACATGCACGGCGCGAGCAGCGCCTTGATGATGGTTTTCATGGTGTGTGGAGAGGAAGAAGTTATTGGCCGCTCGGCTCACCTACGGATCGACAAGCCGATGGCGCCGCCGACGAGCAGCATGCCGGCGAAGCCCTGGAAGGCTTCGTCATCGCTTGCCAGGGCGATCAGCAGTACCGCCATCATCACCGTCATGATGATCTTGGCGCTCTTTGGGAAGGTCTTGATGGTGGTGCCGACGAGGTAGTAGATCTCGCCACTCCAGGCAATGACTACGGCAGCCGGCGGGAACACCAGGAAAATGCAGACCAGCGCCCAGCGCTGGCGGAACCAAGGGATCGAGCCGTAGGGACTCGGGCTTCCGGAAAGCGGTGCCTGCGCTGTGGCAGGTCCCTGCCCTGCGGGGGTCTGGGGGGCACCGCATTTGGGGCATGTCGGGGCGGTTTCGTGGATCTGGTGGCCGCAGCCGCGGCAGTGGACGAAGTTGGTCATGTGATTTCTCCTAGGTTTTCGGTGGAAATGCCCTTGAGCCGGGGCGTATCCGGTGCTCGGACGCACCCAATCCGCTCAGTCGCGCACAGCAAGTACGCGCCTCCTCCAAAGCTCAAGGAAGTCATATGTGTTTGAAGATTTCTGGAATCGCTACCCAAGCCTTCTTGGACAAAGCGCCATAGATTTTTAGATCTATATTTCGCATAGTTTGCCAGATATAGATTCATCGTCTATGGATTTCTGAGTCTAGAATTTTCAGACTCCGGGTGATGCCGAAGTCGACCTCCAAACTAGCCAGCAAGGAGGATGTTCAGTTGAACTTTGGGCTTGCCGTGCGTACGTTTAGGGACGAACGCAAGCTGACTCAAGAGCAACTCGCGGACTTCAGCGATATGCACGTGACATACATCAGTCAGATCGAACGTGGACTGAAAAACGTCTCGCTATTCAACATCCACCGTCTTGCTCACGCACTGAACGTTGCGCCAAGTGAGTTGCTGAGCCCATCTCATGGGCGGACTCGGGGAACGCGGCATGAATAGCGTTGCAGCCGATCACGGCGACCAGCGGTAAGTCAGTGGAATTTCCGAGCGGATTGCCCATGCCTGAGAGGCAAAAAAGCTCGCATCTAGCGCGAGCAGGATGGCGAAACCTGTGATGCCCTCTCAGTCTCGTCCCGGTCCAGGCGCTACCGGCTCGAAGCCGACCGATCAACCTTCGGCGGGAATTCGTAGCTCAGCGAATGAGTGCTCCCCGCTAGCACACCGAGCCAACCCATGCGCCTGTAAAGAGAACACCCGAACCAAGCACGACCCAGCGACCACAATGGCGTGTGTTATCGGCCTGCGAAGAATCTTGGATACCCTTAGCCCTGGGTATGCGAGCAGTGAGCATCCGGTCATCCCACGAGACCAATCGAGAAGCCGATGGCGGCTATCGAGCCGACCGCCCGTACCCAAGCGGCCAAGTCTCCGGAGGTCGGTGGCATCACGAAATAGCGGCCGCAAAGCCGACGCAGACGACGACGCTCCCAAATCAACAGTCTCGCAAGGCATGTTCACCTGACAACGCAGCTTGTGAAGGCTTCTTCGGTCGGCTCAAGAACGAGCTGTTCTATCCTGATACTGGAAGAACGCCACCACCGAGCAGTTCATCGAGGTGGTCGACTCCTACATCCGTTGGTACAACGAAGAATGGATCAAGATATCCCTGGATTTTCACTCCATCGAATACCGAGAGTCTTGGGCTAATGACATAAGACCATTCCAAATTTTTAACCGCCCCCACTGGCTCAATTTCTGTCGGCGCCAACACCTGGTCATCTAGTAGACGTCAGGCATTACAACTGGCCGTCAACTTTTCGTGTCAATTTGGTCTTTGCCTCAGCGGCCATCTCATCGAGGCGCGCGAGTTCCCTTCTAAGTTGGCGCGCTACCTGCTTTCGACTCTGAGATGCGAGCGCAAGCATCGACGCGCGAATCTTCGCTCTCGCTGAGGACGTTCCGGAGCTTGGCGGACCTGCATAGACACCATCCTTGCGGTCGATCCTGCCACGAAAGTTCAAGGCCTGCGCCGACACGTCTCCCATTAGCCGATCGGCATCAACCTTGACAATACGCCCCCCAACCAACTGATACCACTGCTCACCCGCCCTGTACGAGACGAGTCCCCCGAGGGCCGTGCTCAAGGGTGCTGGGATGCTGTTCCGGCATGTGTAAGGCGCCAGGGCGGTGCCCCTGCGATAGTAGGAGGGTAGGCAGAAGTCGGAGACCAGCGGCCACTGATGGTCATCGACTTGATAAGCGAGCGCCGGCGCCTGACATGGATCACATATCTCCATCAGGTACTCGACTGACTCGCCGGAACCTCTTGGATCCGGACCCCACGACATTGCGTCACCTCGGGGGTCGACCAGCATTTCGAGGATTTCGTGGCTAGCGCCGACCGACCAAGCGCCCTCCGGAGCGTAAGCAACCACGGCGAACGGCGGCATCGGTGGATGCATCTCGCAGTTCGGTTGCGCATGAAAGCCGGCAATTCCTGCCGCGTTGTCCCTAATGAATACGGGCCACACGCCTCCAGGCATGTCCTCGACTCTGGGATACCAGGTACAGCCCGCGGTAATTCCCCAGGCCGTAAAGTCACGCTGCAACTGAACCTGGATTGCGCTGCTGACTGCCGACATCTCCGAACTGCTGATCTTCAGACCCTGGGGAATCAATGCAACAAGCTGCATGGCATCACCCCTTAATCTGCTTTTTGCGTAGCAACGTAGGCAGCGTCCACGTCTGAGAGCGCTCCCGCGAGACCCATCAGGGCATCGAGGAATCCACCGACGCCATCAAGTCTGCTGGCGCTCTTCGCGGCATCCGTTGCCTTGGAAATGCCATTCAAGAGTCTTTCCGCATCAAGTTGCGACAAGGCTTGATATTTTCTTGCGTTCGCTGCAAATGCGTTTGCCACCGCCAGCCTCTGCGCATCACCCAGGCATTGAGTACCAAGCTCCACGGTGACTCTGCAAGGGGCCAACGCGCGCCACTGCTGCACCATGACCTTGGCGGTCATCCATCGGTCGATGGTGAGAGCCGCACCAAGGACCGACTTGTTCATCCGAGTTGCCTCATTGTCCATTGACGGGTCGTAGACAACGAGTGGCCCAAAGAAGGTGTTGGGCTCTGCAGCCAGGACGCGGGTCGCGCTTTCGAACTGCGGTGTCAGATCGTCAAGGGTCTTGCGAACGGCCGCTTCACGCTGCAACCTTTCCGCCTGTTCAAGCAGAGTCTTCGCGAGCTTATCCAAGGAGATGAGTGTGCCGACGATGGCAGGAGTGGCTCCTCCTGTAATTCCTGGCAGACTGTGGAACGTGGTGGATGCGTTGAGGTCTGCGGCGAGCATCGCAACGCAGCGTGCCTGCTGCCTGGCCAACAGCGCGTGGACCTCAGCCTGGCGCTGCACATCTGTCTTGGCTTTGGAGGTCAGGGCTTCGTTGTTCTTCTTGAATTGACGAATGTAGCCGGCATACGATTTATCTTCGGGCGCCGATCCTATGTCCTGAACGATCTCGAGACCGTTCGAATACACCGACAAGGTTCGCACTGCCGCAGCGGTGCCGGTGTTGGGATATTCACAAGCAAGCGTACTAACTGGGGTGACGAGCACGTCGGAACTCACCCCGATGGCCTGGAGCGCGATGACCGTACTCGTTGCATCCCCCGCGATGGAACTCGCCTTGCCGACCATTTTGATGGGGTCGTCCATGGCGCGCGAGAAGTTCGAAGATGCGGCACACCCCCATAGGCCGAGCACCCAAACTGACAAGACCAAGCGCCAAACTGGGACAAGATTTCGCATAGGTTCCTCCATCCGGTGGATGAGAATCCTCAGACAAATCCCGATTTGGATACATCCCCTTTTTTGGGGAGCATGGACTTGGCGCTCGGCTGCTGCTGAGAAAGAACTCACCTTGGTCGTGGCAGCCTGCGGCAGCAACGATGCCCGTCCAGCCCACGCTGACGTCCTGGTGCGCAGCGTGCGATCGGAGCGTGAGCATTGCGAACGCCTTGGGGCTGCTGCCCAGGGCCTCGCGAAACACACGATGCAGGTGTCGGCCGCTCACGCCGAAGTCCGCGGCGACAATGTCTACGCTGGCGCTCTCCAGCCTCCTGGCGACTTTGAGCGCGAAACGCGGATGGGCACCGCGTCCGTGCGGAGCGCCAAGGCGCTCGGGGATGATGCCCACCAGTGCCGGGGCCACGCCTTCGCATCTGATCGAATGTCAGAGCACTGTGGCTCCGTCCGGCCGGCCCGGTGGCACTGCGCCGACAAACCCGGTTCGCCGCCCGTCATTTCGATCCGCCACTCGAAGGGAGCTGGACTTGGTACTTGTTTAGCGAGCCGCTGCGGATCTGCGCACGCTGTATGGCGTCCGCGAGATCTCTCTGCCGCTGCAAGCGCTGGACATTGCTCGCCCCGAGAGAATCGGCGGTGTTCCCCCAAGCATCGACCATACTCTGGTCGAACTTGAAGCTCGAGACGTTGCGCTTCATCTCGAGCCTGATGAGCTGGTTCGATCTCTGCGCCTTTTCGAAATCCAACGGCGCCCTCTGCTTGAACTGGTCGAGCTCGAGTGCCTTCGCGTTGTTGAGACGGTCATAGTACTTCGCAGCGAGGTCGGTGCGAACGCTCGCGAGTACATAGGGATCTGTCTGCGCATCCTGAAGCAAGCGATAACCGGAGGGCAGATCCGCGCTGGCGACCTTGGCCTTGATCGTCGTCGTGGCAATGGTCGCGGTGCACACGATCTTATCGAAGAACATGGCGGCGGCAGCGAAGGCCCCGCCACTGTCAACCGGCATGGCGTTCATGCTGCCCGAGCGGATGTCCGTCGTCATGACCCAGATCTGCGCCGTCTTCAACGAAAGATGCAGGGATAGCAGTCGTGCGGTTTCCTTGCCGGATCCGTATGTCGAGTCCAGCTGGGCCACGATCTTCCTCCCGCTGGCGAATTTCGC
Source organism: Variovorax atrisoli (assembly GCF_014195185.1). Lineage (NCBI taxonomy): Bacteria > Pseudomonadati > Pseudomonadota > Betaproteobacteria > Burkholderiales > Comamonadaceae > Variovorax > Variovorax atrisoli. The sequence continues at coordinate 548,283 of NZ_JACIBG010000003.1, forward strand.
CTCACGATCGAACGACTCTTGCAACCCCTCGTTGCGCCAATTGTTCGAGAACGCGAATATCTGCGACGGGCCCAGGCTGATGAATCCCGACGGATAGCTCGACTCCATATCTTTCAGGGCGCGAACCTTGCAGAAGTCCCCCGCCACATTGCCCTGCGTGAATGCTAGGCCAGAAGAAAGCGCCAGCATCGACGCCACGGTAGCTCCTCGAATCCACATGCTGTCTCCCTTCACGTAACCGGGGTCAGTACGTTTTCGCCCTTCCCGTTCTTGCCCTTCTTGAGCGTGAGTCGGTTGCTGGCGGGCCTGAGAATCTTGGCCGTGTAAGGACTGCTGCCGTCGTACCGAAGCATCATGAACACGACGCCCACGTCGCTCGGGTACACCACATAGAGCTTGCCATTCTTCGCCACCGAAGTGATTTCGCTCTGGCCCGCCTCGGGCCGCAGGGTCACCATCTCGTCGGCGAACATCGCCGGCTCCAAGTTGCCGTCGAGGATGTCGATGACAACCACTTCTGTTTCGGGCTTGGTCAGATGCACGAGCGCGGCCACCGTTCCGAGAGCGACCGCAGCGGCCCCCACGAGCGTGACCGCAAACCCAGGGCCTTTGAGCTCGAACTTGTTGGCGAGCTCCGCTCCCGTCATCAGCGCCAACGTCACGCCGGCGATAAGGTAGATCAGAACGCGCGCGTGGGGAACGTATGCGCGCTCGGGTCCGACAATGACATAGATCAGGACGAGGAGCATCACAAATGCGGCGCTCCAGCGCGCAATGGTGTTCCATCGCTCGAGCTTGAACCTTTGTCTTTCAGCTCCCGGAGAAGCCGGCAGCGGCGCCGATGGTTTTTCCTCAGGCTTTGCCTTGGGCTTTCCAGCTGCCTCGGGCGAGACAGAATTCTTGTCGTCTGGCATCGATTCCCTCCTGCTTATGTGCTGCGGATGGTGCAGGAGCCACGCACGAACCGCAAGTCCTCGCGCATGAAAGGAACGCCTCGATCCAGCCTCAACACGCCGCGACCGAACGCGACTTTGCTCCTTGCGGGAAGTCCCCGAATCAGGCTTGCGCCAAGAACGGAAATTCAAGATGCGAAGCACCTCGCCAAATTCCACTGCGGCGGGTCTCATCTCGCGGCTGTCCTCTGACGGGAGGCAGCATTGTGCCTCGAGCTACTGCCCCTGCTGAGCTCCCTCCGCCCCTGACAGGTGACTTGACGACGGGCTCGGGAACTTGCCGATGCTCCCCGGGTTGCTGATGTTGCCGCCGAAGGCCAGAAAGCAGGCTGGCCGCTGCGCTGGCTTATCCATCGCTTGAATATGGGATACCGTTTGCGTAACCAAAGATTACATTCGGCCACATGAAACTGCTGCTCCGAATTCGATTCGTACTCGCTCTTTGTGCAATCGTGATGGTGTCCGCCTGCGGTAGAGCAACGCTTCCAGCACTTCCGTACCCTGCCGTCCAGAGTTCCAGCCTTTTGAATCAGTACGTGCTCGCGCTTCGTGCGATGGAGAAGCGACAGATTGCCTACCCTGACGAGCCGCTGTGGCTGCGCGATGAAGGTGGCAGGAGCGTTGATACGGTTCTGAATGCGGACAACGCGGCAATGATTTTCTATGGCCTTGCGCAAGCGGGTGTCGGCAGCGAAAAGGTCACGAACGAGATTCTCAACGGGCTGCCGCCGATCTTGCAGCGCTACGAAATGGCCTTCGAGAAGAGCCAGGGCAGGTGGTATCAGGACGAGTATGTCGAGACCATCGGCATCCAGCTTGCGATGCTGACTGTGCTTCAGCCGAAGCTTTCCGGCGTTCTGCCAGGTCCGGAGCGCATGGTCTATCGTGCAGCATCGAAAGCTGTCCCCACGCCTGTCTCCGACAACGCCCAGCAACTTCTTCAGTTCTACAAGACATCTCAAACCGAAGCGAAGAACAGCATCCTCGCCAAAGCCGGTGAGCTAGCGGGATCCGAACGGCTGAAGCCCGCAGCCAAGGATCGCCTGCAGACGATCCTTGCCAGATACCGCTGATTGACTCACGGCGCCTTGTGCTTCTGCAGACGAGGCCATAAGGCGAAGAGCATGCGAACTCAAAGCGGTCCCGAAGTATCTTTACCGTCTCGTGCTGAAACAGCGCGTAAATGAATCCCTCATCCGCGAATGGTGAGATGCGCGTCGCCGTCCTAGTTGACTGCGACAACGTCACCCCAGAGATTCTTGAGTATGCATTGCGCGTGATCGCTCAGTTCGGTCGTGTTGTCTTGCGTCGCGGCTACGGGAATCACGGCACTCTTGCGCACAAATGGCAGGATGCTCTGGTTCGGTTGGCATTCACCCCCTGCCTGCAGTATCAGTACGCGGCCGGCAAGAACACCGCAGACATCGCGCTGGCTCTCGATGCAATGGAGGCCATGTTTGATCATCGGGCCGAGACCTTTTGCCTGGTTACCAGTGATTCCGACTTTGCATACCTGTGCCGAAAGCTTCGCGAGCGCGGCGCGACGGTGTGTATCGTCGGCGAAGCCAAGACACCAGACGCATTGCGCAATGCCAGCGACCAATTCTTCGAGTGGGTGAGACCAGAAGCGTCTGAACTACTACCGGACACGCCCGAGAAAGCAATCGTGAAGGCAGCGATGGTAAAGCCGGAAGCGACGAAGCCGGCAGCCAAACGTAGGCCGCGTTTCCTCGTCGATGCAGTCAGCCTGCTCGCCAGCGATACCTCCGAAGGCAAAGTCGGTCTCGGGGCCCTCGGGCAATATCTGAAGCGCACCGATCCAGCCTTCTCACCGAAGCTCTATGGCCACTCAGGACTGCTCGACATGGTCCGGACCTATGATCTTTTGATTCTGCAGCAGGAGGCCGAGGGACTGTGGTCTGTGAGCTTAGTGGCCCAAGATCCAGTGGATACAGAGACGGGCTCTCCATTGACGAACTGATGTACTGCAGGAGTAGGTGTACGTGGCTACGAGAAGGGATTCGCCCAGCAGGCTAGACGAATGCAACGCTGCCGCCGAGTTGCAGGACCAAAGCAATGAGAATACCGACTACGAGGGACATCGGCCATGCATATCGAAAGTGTCACGATCACTGGGCTCCGGTGTTTTGGCCTTCCCTCCGGCAGGCATCCCGCTAAGCGCGGGTCTCATCGCATTCGTCGGTGCGAACGCTTCGGGCAAGACCGAGATACTGCAGGCATTCGTGCAACTGTTCGGAGCCCGAACCCCTTCGATTGCATAGTGCTCCCAGGAGGTTCATCTCCATGAGTCCAGCCCTTTCCACTTTCGGCGCCGCCGGTTCGATGGCGGGCTATCTCTACCAGGTCCGGATCGCGCTGCTTTGGTCCATCCGACGCAGTCGCGTCGGCGACTTCACGGTCAGCATTGAGACGCTGGACGATGTGAGCTTCGAGGTCAGCGGCAAGGCCGACGCCGTGCTGCAGACCAAGCACTCTCTTAACGCAGTAGCCAACTTGACTGACTTGAGCTCAGAGGTGTGGAAGACCCTGCGAATCTGGCTTGTCGGATTGGCCAGCGGAGAGATTCCGCTCGAGACAGCCCGATTCTTGATCACCACTGCAGACGCCCCCGCGGGCAGCGCCTGCGCCGCATTAGGTGTAGAAGGGGCTGGACGCGACGTGGCCGAGGCGGCCAAGCTGCTCAAGCAGGCTGCAATCACATCGAGCAATACCGAGCTCAAGGAAGCGTTCGAAGCGTACCTAGGATTAGAGGAAGCTGAGCGCGAGGCCCTATTGGGCCGTGTCTACGTCTTGCCGTCCCAGCCCGACGTAGCCGCTATCGAAGCGCAATTGCAGTCTGAGCTCTACCATGTCTCCCTGCACCACCAGGACTTGTCAGTCCAAATGCTCGAAGGTTGGTGGTTCAGGCGTGTGCTCGACGAACTGGTCCAACCCGCCGGTGGCATCCCACGCGCGGAGATCGATGCCCAGATCACGGAGATCCAGGAGTCGCTAAAGCCCAATTCTCTGCCGATCGACAGCGAGCTTGACGCGTTGATGGTGGCACTGGAGCAGTTGCCAGAGTTCGCCAGCCGCCCTTTCTACAAGCAGGTGGAGCTAGTCGGAGGCAGCCAACTACGCATTCGCAACGCGATCACTAGCTACTTGCAGGCTTTCCGTCAGCGCTCGGCCTGGACTCGCGACGACCTGCTGTTCGATGCCGACCTGCAGAAGTACGACCAGCGCCTACATACGGAGTGGGAACTGCAGTTCGCTCAGGCCTGCGACGAACTCGGCGCCAGCGCCTCTGAGGACGCCATGGCCCGGGCCGGCCGGGCCATCCTAAAGTGGGCCGAGGACGCACATGTGCCGATCCGATCGGGCGTCAATGTGCCCTGGGTCTGTCGAGGTTCGCTGCACATGCTGGCAGAGGATCTGCGCCTCGGCTGGCATCCCGAATTCCAGGCGCGGCTGCAGGCGGTCTTAAGTGAGTCCGGTAAGGGTTGCGTGGCATGAGTGTCTGGCAAGACCGCACCATCGAGCAGCGCAACTTGCTCAATCCGGCCTTCTGCGCGATCGCCGTATGGCACCTCGCGCGGGGCTATCACACCGAGGCCATTGCGCTCGGCAGTGACACGGGCAGCCTGCCGTTCGCACTGGCGTTCGTCGGTACAAGCTTAGTGTTGCGTGGGCAGACGCGTGAACAATTGCCTCGCTCGATCGCCACCTCGCTGCCCACATGGGTAAATGACCACCCACTGGAACGTTCAGCTGTCGCCAAGGGCGTGGTCGTCTTGCGCGCGGCGGTGCGCGAGGCACTGCTGTTCGGGACACAGCATGAACTGCTGTCGCTCGATGGCTACCGACTCAAGGCCAACGCGGCATCTCTGAAGAAAATCAATGCCTACTTGCGTGATTCAAGCGCCGAGGTAAGGGACTGCATGCGGCAGGCGACGTTTGTCGGCCGCTGGCTGTGCAAAGCGGGCGCGCCGCAAACCGTACTGGCGCTGTTGGGAGTACAAGCATGATCCAGATTCGCGCCGTCGTAGTCTACAGTCACGATGGCCGGCACCGAGTGGTGCCCTTCAAGCCGGGCAGAGTCAACATCATCTCGGGCGATCCACGCACCGGTAAGTCGTCTCTTCTGGGCATCATCGACTACGCCTTGGGCGCTAAGGAAATCGACGTACCGGAAGGCAAGGTGCGACGCAATGTCGCGTGGTTCGGCCTGCTTCTTGAGACCGGTCGCGGTCAAGCATTCGTGGCGCGCCAGTTGCCAAAAGGCGACGGGAAGTCCAACGAAGTGATATATGTGCAAGCCGACGGTGAGGTACCGATCCCCACCGCCGATATGCTACGTGCGACCACCAATCGCGACGGTCTGCGCGCGTTGCTGGCGTCTTGGGCTGGCATCTCCGATTATTTGCACGAGCCCCCTCCAGGCCAGACTCGGGATCCGTTGGCCGCCACGATCAGTCACGCGCTCACCTTCTGTTTCCAATCGCAGTCCGAGATCGCGCAGCGCAAGTACCTGTTTCACGGATCAAATGATCGCTTCGTGGCGCAGTCGATCAAGGACACCCTCCCCTACTTCCTTGGTGCCGTCACCGACGAATACGTCGCTCAGCAGCAGGAACTCAAGCGCGTGCGCGCTGAGATCCGGCAGATCGAGCGCAAGCTCGCGGAGGCAGCAGCCATTCGCGGGGAGGGTCTAAGTCGCGCCGACACATTGCTAGCCGAGGCGAAGGCAATCGGCCTGAGCACGCTTGACGACAACGCCTCCTGGCAAGAGAAGATCGAGGCTCTGCGCGTAGTACAAAACACCCCCGTGCCATCTGCCACATCGGAAGCTGGCGACGATGTCGAGTTCCGTCGCCTCTCCGACGTGCGTAGCGAACTTGTACGACAGCAGCGCACGCTCCAGTCGACGCTCGAGCGCGCCCGCAGCTTCGAAGGCAGTTCCAGGGGCTATGCCGCAGAGGCTCGCGAACATACGGCCCGGCTCCAGGCGGTGACGGTTTTTGAGCATGATGCGCCGGGGCATGCTTGCCCGCTGTGCCTGCAGGACCTGCCCGAAGCCTCACAGGTGCCGTCGATCGGTGATCTGCGCGCCGCGCAGGACTACATCGGTGAGCGCAGCGGCGCGATGGATGCCGCGACCCCGCGCATCGCAACCGCGATACAAGAAGTGGAGACCCAGCTCGCCGACGTACGCCGCCGCCTCGACGACAACCGAACGCTGCTCACGGCCGTCAAGCGCGGCAGCCAGCGCCTGCAGTTGGCCGCCGACACCGAAGCACGGCGCGCCATGGTTTTAGGACGCATCAGCTTGTACATGGAGAACATCCCTCAGATGCCGGACATCAGCGAGCAACAGGCACGGCTGAAAGCGCTGCGGATGCAAGAGGTCCAGCTCGACGAGGCCGTTAGTACGGACACGATTCAGGCGAAGTTGGACTCTTGTCTGTCCAATGTCAACCGATACCTCTCCAACTATGCCAAGCAGATCGACTTGGAATACTCTGATTCGCCACTGCGCCTCGATTCGCGCAACTTGACCGTCGTGGCCGACACGCCGGAGCGGCCGGTGCCCATGCGCGAGATCGGCAGCGGGGAAAACCACGTTGGCTACCACATCGTCGCACACCTCGCCTTGCACACATGGTTCGCGAGCCGTGGCCGCCCGGTACCCTCCTTCCTGCTTCTGGACCAACTATCGCAGGCGCATTTCTCCCCCGACACCGTACCCGACAATGGCGTGACACAGGAGAAGATCGACACGGACCGCCGGGCCGTCAAAAGGCTCTTCGGCCTGATCTTCGATGTCGTCGAGACCTTGCAAGGCAAGTTCCAGGTGCTCATTACCGATCACCCAGACTTCAGTGACGACGCCCGGTTTCAAGAGGCGCTGCGCGAGCGCTGGCGCGACGGATTGAAGCTCGTGCCGGATGACTGGCCGCGCGCCGCGTAAATAGCACCGTGTCAGCGCAAAGGCGAACGGACTAGATCACCAGTATTGAGCTGAATTAAAAACCATGTCGATAAAAACCAGCTGGGTAACGCCTCCCCACACCATTGGAGGTCTGGACCATATTGGTACTCAAGGACCATGCATCCAGATCTATTCTCAGTTGCTTCCCGGCATTACAAATGTCACAGACAGGGCACGGTACTACAGCTTTTATCCATGGTTGATCCGCTCGTATGAGGAGCGAGACATTCGCCGCCAGGACTTCAACGCCTTCCTTGAGGCTTACAGAAGGGCCGACTGTCTTTTCACGATGATTGCCGAGCGCCATGCGCAAGTCATGGGTGACGACGCGGCACGCCACGGACCCGCGATGGTTGGGCGAGAAACGCTCAACGATGCTGTCAGGCTGGTCGGAGAAGGCAAGTCGATCCGGCTATCGACCTACACGACCCGAGAGCAATCGACCGAACGCTACTTTGCCAACAAGCTAGGCGGCCTCGGTCAGTACTACGCGGGAACACTGACGCAACTCGGCATCTTGGCCACGGTCGAGAAGCCGTGGTTGAGCTACACGCGCGAGCGCGGCGAGCCGATCGCACAGGCGTTCAACATGGGCGTTGACGGCCGCTCGTTCTGGCAAGCTGTGGACGCGGATATCGTCTCGGCAAAGACGCTGGATGCGCTCCAAGATTTCTGCCCTTGTTGCCTGCCTCAGCGGCAGGGCGAACAAGCGGCTTTGCTCGACATTTTCTTCGACCGGAAGTCTGAGTTCGAGGCACAAGGCGCCCAACGACGCAAGAGCCTGGCGCTCTTGCTGCATCTGGCCGGCGCATTGCAAGCCGCCGGACTCTCCGCACTTGACGAAGCGACCTTCCGCGCCGCCACCTACACAGAGTCCCTCGTGGACGGGACAGCATGGCGTCCTCCAGCATCCTTGGCCCACACCCGCTTGGCCTGGGCCTACTACGTCCGCAATGACCTGGTATCCGTTGCGATGCAGAAGGCATTTTCCATCTCGCTCACCGCGTTGGTAACGGAGCCAGTGCCGCCAAGCTCCATAGAGGAGTTCAGCCAGTCGCTGGCGAAGCGCCCAGAGCTTCTCAAAGCACTGGGCAAGTTGAAGGCAAAAACCTTCGGTGCGCTGTGCAGTTCCCTGGAGTCTGGCGCCCCTGCACTTGGCGACTTCATGGCGAATGAGCATGAGTTGTCCTGGGCTGCTGCTCGCATTTCCAGGGAGCGCTTGCAACTGGATCAGGAGCCTGCATTTCTGGCGTCTGTGGTGAACATGTTGGCACTTCTTCGCATGCGGGAGAACCAAGAAGCCCCAGCCTATGGCTCTCTGACCATGGACCAGGCGCAGCTTCAAGATTCCCCGATCAACTTGGGATCGTTTCGCGAGCGCTGCGTAAAGTGGAACGGCATGACGTTGTCAGCCGTCGTCGCAGACCTTATTGCTTGGATCCTGAAAACTCATTTGCATGTCGCACTACGCAAGCTGCGACAAAGTTCGACTGCCACCTTTCGCGTTCATCCAACTGAGCGGGGAATCGAGGCGCGCGGCGACATTCCCGTGCCCGCGAAGACCAATCCCCGTATCCGCCAGGCGATCCGGATCTTGCGGGATGTCGGCGCCCTAGCTCGCGAGACCGACAGCAGTGGAGACCTACGGGCCACCACACTTGGCATCCAGCTCTTCGAGGCTGCCCATGAGTGAAACCAACGACGGCATCTCCCTACTGCCAGCTCTCAAAGGTGCGAAATTTGACGCTTCTCTGATAACGACCTTCAATGCAACGCTCCCGTTCTACGAGGAAGTAGTACTTCGGCGTCTTCAGGCGGCCGAGTCGAGGCACAACGTAGTGCTCATGGACAGCGTCCAGTGCGCTCGTTCATGGGCCACGCCATCTTTGAGGCCGCGTCTGGCCGGTTCGGCGTATGCGCTCATCCCCATGGCCGCGCCTGGTGCTTTCCACCCAAAGATCTGCCTGCTCGCCAGCAAGAAGCGCTGTGCCCTGTTCATTGGCAGCCACAACCTCACGCTTTCAGGCTTCGGCTTCAATCGGGAGGTCACGACGTACATCGACGTGGGGCCAGATGCCGATCCGGCGCACAAGCTAGTGCTTAGCCACGTCTGGAGCCTGATCCGCGAGTGGCTTCGGACCCAGGAGGACAAACTGGCGCCGTCCGTGCTGGAGGCCGCACACAGGATCGGCGAACTTGTTCCGCAAGCAACTGGCGTTGAATCGAAGCTTTCCGATATCCGCTTGCTTGGGCAATCCAACAGCGGGCCTTCATTGCTCGAACAGCTCGACCGAGCGATGCCGGCGATGCCCGAACGCGTGGTGGTCACTGGCGCATTCTTCGACACTCAGCATGCACTTTTGAAGTCGTTGGAGGCCCGCTGGCCTGGAGCCGCGATCAAAGTGATCATCGATCCCAAGACCGTAGCGCTCGGCGGTCGCCCCAAGGGACTTCGTTCGCAGTTCGTCGACGCGCGAGAGCTCTGGTCGGAGCAGGCTGCACACTATCTTCACGCCAAGGCACTCCTGCTCGACTTCGGCGACTCCCATATGCTCGTCGCAGGCAGTGCGAACCCAAGCCGACCGGCCTGGCTTGGAGGCGAGCGCGCAAACTTCGAGGCCATGCTCGTTCGGCCCAACATCGAGCTTGCCAGTTCGCGCTTCGCCAGGGATCTTGCACTGGGTTTTTCAGCTCCTGCGATGGATGACTCGGAGTTGCGCGCAATACCAATCACGCACCAAGAAAGCGAGAACGACGACGAAACTCCGAGCGCTCCAGTGCGGATCGTTGCTCTCGCCGCGGGGACTTCAAAAGTCATGATCCCAAGGTCCGAGTCTGAAGAATTCGCTGAGTTCGTAGTGCACATGGAGGATGGTTCCCACACAACCCCTGCGGCCCTTGAGCGTTCCGAGGATAGGGAGGCAATCGCAGAACTGGGCGAGAAGGCGCCTGCAGTGCGATGGCTAGAGCTCAGCGGCCGCGGCGGCAGGCTCCTGCGCATCATCGTGCACCATGATGATGCTCTGAGCCGTGGTGTAGCGCGCTCGTACAGAACAGCGCTTCGGGACGCGCTGGCCGGCTTGGACTTTAGCGGCGCCAACATTGCATCTCTTATCCAGCAGATAGAGAAGGCCATTTTTGACGATCCTGAACAGGTGGTATTGCCTCCCTCCAGCATCGGGCGGCCAGGCTCAAGCGAACAAGCCACGACGGCTCCAGTGCGGCCAGCATCGCTCGCTGTTCACATCGGTGAAACCGTCGGCACAAGAAATAGCAGAAGAAAGCGCCTTCTGCAATCAGGAAGCCTTCTTGAGGTGCTCGATGCACTCATCTACCGATTGGGCCAAGGGCTGCCAAGATCTGCGGCATCGATCACCGAGTCACAGCCGCTCTCGGAAGAAGAGCTTGTCGGCACAGAACACGAGGAGGCCAGCCAAGAACCTGTTGCTCCCTTGCCCCTGCAAGCGGTCGATGCAGTGAGAAAGCGACTAAAGCAAGTCGTCAGTCGCATGATCAAGCAGCTCAAAGCGGCGCAAAACGAGACCCGTCCTGACCTTCGAGCGGCCAAGACTCGTACCTGCGCGGTGCAACTCGTCGCGGTGCTCTCGTTGGTGAGGGAATTCCGGCGTCTTCGGCACCTCCCCCAATGGCGGCAGATGGGCGGATTCATCGACTCGGAAACCCGCCAGGATCTCCTGTCACAGTCGATGGTCATCCTTTTCGGGCGTTCCCAAGGCATCGCTTGCGATGTTCGCGCCGACGACAGCGAGGTCCAGGAGTTTGAAGAGCTCGGACAAGTGCGAGCACTGCTGGCATGGCTAGCCTGGGACATTGGCCACAGCCTTTTGAAACGCATTGAGCCCATGGCGCAGAAGGCAAAAAAAGACCACTTGGTTGCGGCCTACGCCTACCTTTACGAACTATTGCCAGCCATTGCCGTCGACGAAGAAGATGCAATGCAACTTTCCTCTAGCGTGCGAATGACCAATACGCCAACCGCTGACGAAGGTGCTAACGGCGAGAACTGGCTCAACTATCACTTCAAGATCGGCTGGGAAGTCGCCACAGCCCCGGCTGCTGCCTACCCGGATCAAGAAGGAATCAAAGCCGGCGATCTGATGTATGTTCCCTATTCCAACCCACCCCAGTTCAGCGTCGTCATTGATGTGACAGCCCAGGATATTTGCCTGAGTGAACTGGATAGAGAACGCAGGTTCACGCGCTTCGCCTGGCGGCCGGAAAGTCAGGATCGTGCGTTGTTACGAGCCAGCGGATAGTCAGGCCCAGATCTGCCGGTATCTGCATTTTTCGAACCGGATCCCAGCCAATTCGCACCTGCCGCGGCATCCACGTGTCTGCCATCGGTGTTGCCTTGCTGTTCATCGGCTCCATCTTCGGAGGCGTCGCACCGGAGCCACGGCAGCTTCTGCGGCCCTAGCTGTCCATTTCTGGACGAGGCAGTCCACCCTGGCCACGACGTTTGACTGATGCTCCATGTCCCTCGCCCCTGTCGGGGACGTCGCGCTCGGCGCATCAGCGCGAGCATGAGGTTTGAAGATTTATTGAAAGGCGCCGAAATCAATGTCTCCTGTACTCGATGATCTCCTCAATGACGACAGATTGGCACGTCTTTTCTCGCGAGAGGCCCTCCCGTGTGCTCTGCAGTTGTGGGTCTTGCAGATCAAGACGGACCAGTCCATCGAGAACCGCGTGATCTATGGCCGCTTGCTGCCTTACACCTATGCCGACGAGCAATGGGCCGCAGGGCACAAGGACTATTTTGAGAAGTTCGAGGGTTTCCACGCGCAAGTTGTTCGGCTCACCCTCTATGTCAGCAGCATCCAATGCCCAGAACTCTTGCGGCAGCTGAGCGCTGGCCAGCCCGTCACCGCGATCAGCGAAGAACTCAAGCTCAGATTGTCCGATCAGCTCAAGAAACGGTTTGGAACCACTGCGCTCGATGCCGCGGGACTGGTTTACCGACCAGTGGCATATTTGCTTAACAAAGACGCCTATGAACGAGGTTCGCCGTCGAGCCCGCATGGCGGATCGGGAGCCTTCAGCGCTTCAATCACCCAGACGACCAAGCAGGCGTTGTTTCGCATTGGCCAAGACTACGATTCCGCTCTGACGACATTGGCGGTGAAGCAACTCGACACCGATACGGGCTTGGATTTTGGGGGAGTCGACATCACTAGACTCGGCGACCTTGAACTGCTGGTCTTCCCTGCCCTGGACGAAGAAGAGCGGCAACTGCTCGACGTGAGCTGGATTGATGTTCCGCCTACGCTGGTCGTGCGGTTCACCCCGTCGCAAGTGCCGAACTTCAAAGGCTTTCAATTCAAGCTGAGCATCACGAACGGCGACCAGCTCATTTACGCCAGCCTCACGTCGGCACAGCAAGATGCAGAAGGAGCGTTCGAAGGGCGGTTCGAACTGAGCGAACAAATTCGAAGCAGGACAGACAGCACTGAGCTGGAGATCTTCGGCTTCAATGTCGAGAATCCACGCGAGAGTCTCTTGTGCTGTCGTTGGCGTGTTTCATACGTCCGGGAGATCCATATTCAAAGCCACGCGCTGGGGCATAGCAGGAATGCGGTCAAGTTCGACTGGCTCGAGAGAGCCGTTAGGCCTTCTGCCGCTGACCGTGTGAAGGCCGCCTTGACGATCAATCGCGGCAGCTTGGGATTCGCCAACCGTATCGGTGAACGCAAAGCGGACCCCTGGGTCCCAGTCAACCGCGATCTTGCCTCGCTTTTTACGCGGCTCCGTCCACCCAGATCGGAAGGACAGTTCTTCCTGCGTCGAAATCAGGGTGACGGCGATGGAAGGTTGCAGTTCGTGGAGTGGTTCAAGACGCTGCTGCAGAAGTATCGACAACATCAAGTGGTGATCTTCGATCCCTATTTCGAAGCGGCCGGTCTGGGCTTGATCACGATATCTGCAGCACCGGACGCCGACTACATCGTCTTCACCTCCCTGCCCAAGGTATCCAAGGACAAAGAGGAGACCTGCAAGGAGTCCGGAGACCGTGCTTTGGGACGGATCAACAACCTGATGGCGGGCTGCGAGCAGAGCCGGCCCTTGCTCAGAAGCATCAAGCTGCGCATCTTCGGCCTGAAGGAAGGCCGGCTGCATGATCGCTATATCCTGGTACTCGGGCAGGAGGGACTACCGGTCGCAGGTTTCAACCTGTCTAACTCACTCCAAAAGGCGACCGAAAACCATCCGTTACTGGTAACTCCAATTCCTGCGGATGTTCTGCTCAAGGTGGAGCAATACAAGTCAGGATTGATGCAGGAAGCCCAGGCTACGCAGCTCGACAGCGAAGCCGATGGCCCTTCCATCGGACTTCTCTTTGACTCGGCGTTGCCGCTTACTGCGATGCGGCGTTACGAACCCCTGCGCTTTCTCGAGAAACGCCAAGCAGGCGATGTGCTCGGCGCGTGGTCCGGTGAGCCGTCGCTGCGGGGTTTGAGCGGCGATCTCTTGAAAGAAAGGATGGATGCGCTGGGGCTGCTCAAGGAAAACTCGCTCGCACTTCCCCAGGCAGACGGTCTGCGCAACTGCTTGCGCCAGGATGCCAGCACCCTCGCAGATTTCTCTGCGAACTGGGAGGTTATCGGTGAGGTGCTCGCTCACTCGCACGCAGAAGACCCGCGATTTCGTGAACTCGCGTCGGAGCATGAATTCCTGAACTTCCTGGCGCGATTCCTCGAGGCATCCTTCAATCGCACACATGACGAAGGAGAAAAGGAACTGGCTGTGACGAGAGCCTGGTTCTTTCGAGAGCCGATCGAGTCCCTGCTATACAGCTCTTATCGCCCACACAGCTTGATCCATGCGACAAAGTTCGTAGCATTGACATGGGCAGAGTTCTACACCATCAAATTTCTATGGTGGTTTGCTCCAGACGCATTGCTGGCGATGTTCGAGACCCAAGTCGTTGCGGTTCCGGTAGAGGCGGACGCCGCAGATGTTGTAAGACTATCTCTGTTGAGCCAGATCGCCAGTGAGGTTTCATTGTCGATTCAATTCGATACGAGTTCGGTACAACTGAATCACCTCATTCGAAGTAGCAGCGGCCTACTGCAATGGATGGGTTTGAATGCGATTGAGCGGCAACTTGAAGAGCCTAACGGGACAGCCACCGTGGTTCGATCCGTCGCCCCCCTCCCGGACTTCGAGAAGGTGCGGGCCTTGGGCTGGATGGTGAATCATGCCGCGGGAGATCCGGTGCGGGCTGAAATCTATAAGGCATTGATCATTGCATTGCACGAGGCATTGCCGGCAGAAATGCTTGCCGCTGATCTGAGCCGTCTCGTCGACTCCATGCGCGGTCATATGAAGAGATTGGCATGGGCCGAACCTTGGCTTTTCCGGGATGTGCTCTTACCGTTGCTCGAGAGTGAACGCGCCAAGAACGACGACGCATGCGAGATCTGGATTCAGGAGCTGGATGCTTTGCTGGAGCCGGACCCGAGGCACGGGCCCCGGCTGTTTGTTGCGGCACGCGAGGGTCAGACAACCAATGTCGCTGCATTCCTGTTTGCGTACAGCAGCCCTGCTCGGCAGCAAGAGAGCCTGAGCTTGATGCGAGCACACTTGGCACGACAGAAGCGGATCTTGCATCAGCCCCTCGCAAGCACGTCAAACTGGGCTCGATGGGACGACGCCTTGACGGTTTCGATGTGGGTTCTGAGCTTCGCCCGATGGGGGCAGTATTACCTGCAAGGGCGTGGTCTGGTTGATCAGCAGTTGGAGAAGCTATCAGTTGATGCTCGCCAACTTGCGATGGTCAGACCGATTGACGAATGGCGGTCAACGAGTACGGGCAAACAGGGCGAACTGGCGATGTTCCTCGACCAAATCGATCAGCTCTTGGCCTGAAGCGACGGATCGCATCTGGATTCTGATCATCCGTCGAGCCGGTTAACAAACCTCTATGACCTGTTGGCGTCGACCGGAATCTGAGCCACTTTTACTTCGGCGCCGACAGCTCTGCAGCGACTACGGTCGTTGGCCGCAGATTTTTGAATGACTGCTTCGCGACTCATCGCAGTCGTCGGACGTGCCGTGATGCGATGAGCTATTCGAAGGTCTCAAGCAGAAGCGCGAGCGAGAGTCACCCCTGCTTGATAAGGTTCTGCAGAACCAGCGCGCCGCCCTTGTCCAGCAACGTACCGGACTCCGCGAGTGTCCCGAGGACGATCGGTGCAAAGCCCAGGTCGCCGACCAGCTTCGAGATGACGGCGGTGGCCTGCGTCTCATCACCGGCCACGAACATGACCCGCCGTCCGCCGTGCTCAACCGGATTCATCGCCAGCAGCCTGGCGGGAAGTTGATTGAACGTCTTGACCACGCGTGCACCAGGGAAGGCAGACGCCACCACGACCGTGGACGGCTGACCTTTCAGCGCTTCCGGCGGAACGCCGTAGGTGTTCATGGCGTCGACCACGATCTTGTCGGTCCACTGCCCTGCAGCGCGGGCGACATCGACGTGTGCGCTGAAGGGCACCGCGAGAATGACCACGTCTGCCTTGACCGCATCCTGCAAGGTCAATGCCGTGACGTAGCCAGCGAGTTCCTTCTCGAGGGTTTCGATGGTGTCGGGTCCACGCGTGTTGGCGACGCCGACAGCGATGCCGCTGCGCGCGAACTGACGGGCCAGCGTCGAACCGACGTTGCCCGAGCCGATGATTGAGTAAGTCATGAAGATTCCTTAATTGATGATTGATTGAACGTCGGGGCCTTAGGCCGAGATGGCTGCGATGTCGGCAAGCGCCTCTGCGACGGCAGCCTTTTTGGCCTCGGGGCCCATGGCGATGCCTTCAGCTCGCACAACGGTCACGTCGGTGATTCCCAGGAACGCAAGCAAGCCGATGAGGTAGCTCTCCTGGTGTTCGAGACCCGCCGCCGGGCTTCCAGCCGAATACACACCCCCTCGCGCTGAGGCGATGAATGCCTTCTTGCCCTTCAGCAGGCCCTCGGGGCCGGTGGCGGTATAGCGGAAGGTCTTGCCTGCGACTGCGATACGGTCGATCCAGGCCTTGAGTGGCGTCGGAATCGACAAGTTGTACATGGGCGCGCCGATGACGAGGATGTCCGACGCGAAGAGTTCGTCCATGTACGCGTTGCCCTTGACCAGATCCGCCGTGATGGTCGCGTCTTCGGTGGCTGCACCGTTGAAGGCGGCCATGTGGGCGCCGGAGAGGTGCAGCGCCGGGTCGGCCGCCAGGTCGCGGGACACGACCTGGATGCCGGGGTGCAGGGCGCGGTGGCGCGCGACGAGTTCGGCTGAAAGTTGCCTGCTGACGGACGCGCCGCCGAGCACACTGGAGTCGAGATGAAGGAGTTGCATGAGAGCCTCGAAAGATTGATGAAGAAGTCCGACCTGTCCGCTTCGGCGTACAGGGCCTCGGGAAGTCTTTTCCCGTGGCTTGAATGGTGGGGACGCGGCATCATTCTGAGAAGCCGGTATATTGAGATTTAATCCATCTGCCCTGGAGATGGAAGGAGTTCAAATGCTCGATGGCGTGTCCCTGGACCAGCTGCGAACCTTCATCGCGGCCGTGGATGAAGGCAGCTTCTCGGCGGCGGCCCGGCGGCTCAATCGCGTCCAGTCCGCGGTGAGCGGGTGGGTCAGCAGCCTGGAGGGCCAAATCGGCGTCGTTCTGTTCGACAGGTCAGGCCGGTACCCCAAGCTGACACCCGAAGGCGTTCTCTTGCTCGCGGACGCACGCAACATCGTGTCCGGCGTCGACACGATGAAGGCCCGCGCAAGGTTGATGTCTGCCGGGTTGGAAGCGGAACTCTCTGTCGTGGTGGACGTCTTTTTTCCGACGGCGCTCGTCAGTGCGGCCGCGAAGGCGTTTGTGAGCCGATTTCCGCTCACTCCGTTGAGGTTGTTCGTGGAAGGTCTGGGTGCGGGATACCAGCCGGTGCTGGACGGACGCTGCAGCCTGGGAATACTGGCGCCGCTGGCGGTCGAGTTTCCGTCGCTGAGCAGCGAGAGCATTGGCCAGGTGACATTGGTCACCGTGGCCGCACCTGACCACCCGCTGGCGAGCTTCAAGCGAAGAATTCCAAAGGCTGCCTTGGCCAAGCACGTCCAACTCGTTCTCACTGACCGATCGGAGTTGAGCGCGGGCCGGGACTTCGGCGTCAAGTCGGCTTCGACCTGGAGATTGGCAGATCTTTCCACCAAGCACGCATTTCTCAGGGACGGCGTGGGCTGGGGCAACATGCCGATGCACATGGTGCAGGGCGACCTTGCGAGCGGCGCGCTGGTTTCACTCGATGTCGAGGACATGCTGCCTGCCGGCTTTTCACTGACGATGGCGGCGTTCCGTCGCGCCTCGGAGCCGCCCGGGCCCGCGGCCAGGTGGTTAGTCGACGATCTAAAGGCGCGCTTTGCGCACGACGCAATGGAGTTAAAGACTTAGCCTGTTGAAACGCTTACGACGTGACTCGGTGGTGGTCCAGACTAGCGTCCGATCTCTCTGTAGAACGGTCACGACGCAGACTAAGGCCAGAGACCCCTTCATGCCTTTCACCGTCATTGATCGTCCGGTGCCGAACGACCTCAGGCAGTCTGAAGCGTGCGTACGAGAAGGACAGCTGTGCAGCGATTGCGGGCGCTGGTTCCTGAAAGTCGAGCGCATGGTCACGGCCACATTGCTGCCATCGCGCCTCCACGACTCGAGCGGCGCAAACGACAGGAAAGGAGCGATTCGCCGACATCGAAACTGCGAGCCGCCTCCAACGACTTTCCCAGCGGTCAGAGCTTGTCGTATGACTTGTTCGCGACGAGGGCGTCGTAAATCGTCACGACCTCTGATGGGTTCCAGGTTCACGGCTAGGGCCTACTGGTCCGACCAGCTGTCGCTACTCGTCCATCCCCAACATCGCGTTCAACCGTCGAGCGATGATCTCGTTTACCGCCAGTTGAGCTGGCAGCAGTGATTGCTCTTGGGCTTCTACAGATTTTTCCGGCAAACGGTGCTCGTTCATGCGTGCGGACGCGATCGCCCCTTGAGCCCGGTTATGGAGTCGGTAGAACGACTCCATTTCGTCTGGCGTGAAGAACATTGAGGCGTCGCGCATCGCCTGACGAAGCTCGCGCGCCCGCACGTCGGCCTGATCCAAATCAGTGCGGTTGCGCATTGGGGATGACGATTGGAGCAACTGCAGCACTTCCGATGCGAAGTTCTGCACGGCGGCGTGCATGCGGTTTAGAGCGTTGAACTTCTTCTCAGCCATCATCAAAGCAATCGATTTGCGCACGTCCTGGGATGCTCGCGTGCGTTCCGCCTCCGCGATCAATCCCACCTTGTGTGTCTCAAGCGCGCGCTGAGACTCCGCGAGCTGATTAGCCAAGTCATGCTGATGCCTCGCCTTGATGGCTTCAATGTCCTTGTTCAGCCAATGCGCCAGCTGGGCCCTACTAAGGAAGCCAGCGATGGACAGCAGGACAGCCGCGACAGCGCCGCTCCCGAAAATACTCCATATCCATTGCCAAGCCATCTCTTGCACCTCCTGGTGCGAAGGATAGCTGAGCGCATTTTCGATGCAGCGCGAAACGACCTGTTCGTCGGGCTGGGATGAACCCATAGGGATGCGCAGCGCATCTGGTTTAGGACCAGAGGGCCGAAGGTTTAATTCCTTTCGGGCCGACCAAAAAATTGAATGGTGACAGTGACTTAGGCACTGCCGCCGTTTTTCTCTGTGCGGCGTGTTTCTAACGAAACGGCTTCTTTCTAACGGAGCAGCCTGTTGAGGCAGCGCAGTCCAGCGCCCTGCATCACACCCATCCAAAATCACGGGCATTTCCGCTGGACTGGCAAGCCACTATCCACGCACGTATTTCATTCGCAGGCCCATCTTGTATGGCTGCGTGCCGTCGACGTTGTCAACGATCGATACGGCAAAGGAACGCTGTAAATCGCCAGCACAGGGACGGCCGGTGATCGGCGCGAATGGACCATGAGACAGCAGCGTCGGACTCCGCAACACTCCACTGACTGGCGCCAGGTGCCTATCGCCAAGGCGTAGCTCCTCCGCTACCCGAATCCGTCAGCGAACGCAATGACCGCCGCCCTGGTGAGACATTGCAGTCATCAACATTTTTGTTTATACTCTACACCGGACAGTGTGCAGGGGTTCGCCCCCTCCGACCCTCTACACCTTGTCTCGCTTGCCCTTCATGGGGGAAGTGCATCAACCACGCAATTTTGCGAACTCAAAGGAAGTCACTTATGTCCCGGCAACAAACACGATTTTTGAAACGGATGAGTTATGCGAACTTCGGAATTCAAGCGGTATCTCCGCTCGCTCGGCGCCACCTTCCTTGAAGGCAAGAGACATACCAAAGTCTATTTAAACGGTAGGCAAACAACTCTTCCACGCCACACAACGGAAGAATTGGGTGTTGGCCTTCGGACGCTCATCCTCCGCCAACTAGGTGTGAAGTAAAGGTGAAATGAATGTTTAGTTACCCCGCAACAATTGCGCGGGACGGTGACGGATTTGTGATGTCATTTTCTGACATCCCAGAAGCTCTGACGGGTGCAAAAACCCGGTCTGAAGTTCTTAACCTTGCGGTGGATGCCCTGACCACTGCGATGGACTTCTACTTTGAAGACCGGCGTGCTGTGCCGTTGCCTTCTCCGTTGAAGCGTGGACAGGTCGGTATCGATCTCCCCGCTAGTGTTTCAGCAAAAGTTCTTTTGCTGAATGAAATGATTGCCCAGGGAGCGCGACCAGCTGAGCTGGCGCGCCGAATGGATGCGAAGCCGCAAGAAGTGACACGCCTTCTTGATTTGCACCATGCAACGAAAATCGACACGGTTGCAGCTGCTTTGTTGGCTCTCGGGAAACGCCTCGAACTGTCGCTCGCCTAGGGCTGTGGCTTTTGCATCAAGACGTCCGCAAACTGCTCGCAGATCGTCAACGCCATGCCCACCTTGACCAATGCGATTGCGAACTCAAGGAACGGATTTTCGGAGTCGCACTTCGGAGACGATTCGCAGCGCTGGTTTGCCCTCTTTGCTCGTGACCTGACCAACTCGGTGGGTCGGCTCATGCTCAACGTCATGTGAGGCGGCATGAGCAAGAAGCTGCTTCTCGTTGACCTTGAGAACAAGCACAAGGTAGATCTGTCTCTGCTGGACGAGAGCTACCGGGCCATCATCTTCGTAGGTGCCAACCAGAACCTGCCCAAGGCTTCCAAGAAGCCTTCCACGGCCCATAGGTTCAGTCGGGTGGATTTCCTGAAGATTTCAGGCACCGGCAAGAACGCCTTGGATTTTCACATTGCCTTTGAGCTTGGCAGGACATTTGAGACGGCCCCGGACACTCAGTGCTTCGTCTTGAGCGGCGACAAGGGTTTTGATCCGTTGCTGACGCACCTCCAGAATAACGGCATGCGTTGCCGCAGGATAGAGAGCATTGCGCAGCTCGTGCCCGTCGCTGTTGTGCCTGCCGTGCAGGTTGATCTTGTCGTATGCAGGCACTGCAAGAAGGACAGCGCGATTGAACACCATGGTGGCCTGTGGTGTTCCAACTGTGGTCGGTTCGCCACCCCACCAGATCCGAAGCTCCTGCCTTCAAACCAACCGCGTTTCGTAGAGGCCGAACCTGCTTGGGAAGACGATGGCGGGATCATTGCTGAGTGTGGTTGGTGCCATCAGAAGACGGACATGACAGGTGGAATCTATGACGATGGCGAGTGGATGTGTGGGAACTGCATAGCTCGCTACACAACATGATTCACCTTGCCCAAACCCCCGGCTGTCGCCAGCCCCAAGGGGCTTCACGTGCTGAGAACGGTCGTGGCCGTTTAGGCTCCGCACCATGACAAGCAAGATGGATAGTGGGCAGGTGTCTAGAGCGTTCCTTGCTGGTGCCAAGGCGAGAAGTCTTGAGAACAGGAAGTCGTTCGGTCTGCTGTACGACCAGGGTTGCCACGGTGTGTGCATTGGCCTAATGCGCCAAGAGCTTGATACCTTGCTTCGCCTGTCCTTCCTCTGGCGTCCTGAGACAGCCAAGGACGTTGCTGTGTCCCTTATGGAAAAGACCGTCACGAGCGGTGCAAGGTGGTCATATCAGGAGAACGGCAAGAAGATCACGCTGAGCGACAAGAGCATGGTGGCCTTCGCCCACTTCTTGGGTGGCTGGGAGCAAGTTGCCTACGACTTTGGTTGCAAGGCCATTCACTTGTCCGATCTTCATGCCTACCAGGTCAGCGACCCCGTGAAAAACCTGAGCGAGCATGAGAGGCAAGAGATTGCTCAGTACTTAAAAAATTACCATGGCTACGACGGCGAAGATCTGACCATGGACGACATGGTTTTTTACCTGCCCAATGTCATCGAAAAGATCAGCAGCAATGTGGAGTTTTATCTGGAGCAACTGGAGGCGCGCTATGTGCATGGGGGCTGAGATCACTGGGCACATGGCCTCTTCGTTTTGAACAAAATATAGGGAGCAGGCTTCGTGAGAATCAGAGAAATATCAATCAGGAACTTTCGCGGAGTTAAAGACCTTGACTGGAGCCTTCCAACAGCGGACATCTTCTGTCTCATTGGGAAGGGCGACTCGTCCAAGTCCACGATCCTTGAGGCGATCAGGTATGCCTTCTATCCTCAGTGGAACCTGACCCTCAGCGACTCGGATTTCTACAACGGCAAGGTAGAGAACGCTATCGTCATTGAGGTGTCCATCGGCGATCTCGTTGAAGACTTTCTCTCCCTCAACAAGTACGGCCAGTACCTGCGAGGTTGGGACGCCAAGACCGGGAAGATTGTTGACGAGGCCGATGACGCCCTTGAATCCGTCCTGACAATCCGCCTTGCGGTCGGCAAGGATCTGGAGCCCAAGTGGCTCGTCGTCTGTGATCGCAATCCTGACGGTGTGCCCTTCAAGCAAGCTGATCGCAACAAGGTCAGTGTGGGTCTGATCGGAGCCTACAGCGAGAGGCAGCTTTCGTGGGCGACAGGCACGGCCTTGGCGAAGCTCACTGAAGCCCAGAGCTTGAACGAGTTGCTTGCCAATGCTTCAAGAACGGCCCGGACCTCACTTGACGCTGACAGGCCCAACACCTTGAAGAACTTTGACGCTGCTGCAGTGAAGTCTCAGGAGGTGGCAAAGATTTTGGGTGTGCCTGTGGTGGACGCCTATAAGGCCCACTTGGATCTGAGTTCGGTGAACCTGAAGGTCGGGGGCCTCGCTCTTCATGACGGCGACATTCCGCTTCGCCAGTTGGGTCTGGGGTCACGGCGAATGCTGTTGTGCGGCATTCAGAAAATGGGCCTTGAAGAAGGCCATGTGACACTCTTTGACGAGGTTGAATTCGGGCTTGAGCCTCACCGCATTTCTCGGCTCTTGAAGCACGTGCGAGAGGACAAGCGGGGTCAGTATTTCCTGACGACCCATTCACCTGTCGTGCTTCGTGAACTCACCGTGGGCGAGCTCTACATAGTCCACCGCAAGGGCGGAAGTGTTCAGATCATTTCGGCCGCATCCGACAGTCTCAAAGAGCACGAAGTTCAGGGGAAGATTCGGTCCAGCACGGAAGCGTTCTTGGCAAAGAAGGTTCTCGTTTGCGAGGGGGCCACGGAGGTGGGCTTCTTGAGGGGCTTTGACGACTACCAGCTAGGAAGGGGCAAAGATCCGTTTTCGTACCACGGCCTGTCCCTGCTCAATGCGGCCAGCGGCAACAAGGTCAAGGCACTGGCGAAAGCCTTCAAGTCGCTTTGCTATGAAGTGGCGGTTCTTGCCGACGCCGACGCTGACGACCAGTTCTCACCGGCTGACGTGGCCGAGCTCGTTGCTCTTGGCATTCCCGTGACGGTATGGGACGGCAAGTTGTCGTTGGAGGAACGGGCTTTTCAGGACTTGCCGTGGGCCAGCGTGATCGATAGCGTCAAGCTTGCGCAGGATGTGTTGAGTTTCCCCGCATACGACCAGGTACGCTCGCGGTTCATGGCCGATTTGGATCAAGACATTGGAAAGTGGGTTGAGAGTGCCAAGCTGCGAGCCGACATTGGGTTGGCGGCGAAGAAGGCAGGTTGGTTCAAAGACACAACCCGCGGTGATCAGTGGTTCAAGACGTTGACGCCTGCTTTCGCGGATCCAGGCTTCTCAGAAAAAGACATCGCCATCAAGCTCTCCAAGCTTTGGGCATGGGCTGCGCATGTCTGAGGAACTGGCAATCAAGCTGGATGAGTGCACCGGCAAGGGGTATGTCATCGCTCCCGCTGGCTACGGCAAGACGCACCTGATTGCCATGGCGGTGAAGGCGGGCGCTCACCGTCAGTTGATCTTGACGCACACGTTCGCCGGGGTCAATTCCATCAAGACGAAGATGAGCACCCTCGGTGTTCCTCCGTCCCGATACCAGATTGACACCATTGCCAGTTGGTCCCTTCGCTTGTGCCTCGCCTACCCGAAGAACTCTGGGTGGAAGATTGAAAACCCGACGAGCAAGCAGTGGGCGACGCTCTACGAGGCATGTTCAAGCCTGCTGAAAAAGGACTTCGTTCGCCGTGTAGTCAAGGCCACCTACGCGGGCGTCTACGTGGACGAGTACCAAGACTGCTCGGATCTGCAGCATGGTCTTGTGTGTGCCTTGGCCGAAGTGCTGCCAAGCCGCATTCTGGGTGATCCCATGCAGGCCATTTTTGACTTCGACGACGACAAGCCCGTGGACTGGGACGCCAGCATCTATCCGCACTTTGGCTGCTTGGGCCAGTTGGAGAAGCCATGGCGTTGGGACAATGCAGGACAGCCGCTATTGGGCGCTTGGCTCAAGGCCGCCAGAGAGAGCTTGGAGCGGGGTCAGAAGATTGACCTCATGAACGGCCTGCCTGCATGCGTCAAACGGGCCTACACCGATCCCCAGTACCTACCCAACAAGCAGTATGCACTTCTGTGCGAGCACTTAGGCAACACCGCCTCCGTCATTGCCCTGCACGGTGGGGATCAGGAGTCCAAAAACAAGACCCACCGCCTGGCTCGGACCATGTCAGGCCGGTTCTCTTCCATTGAGGAAGTGGAAGGCAAGGCGCTCTTCTCGTTCGTCAAGAAGCTTGACTCGGCGAAGACCACGAAGGCCAGGTTCCTGCACGTCCTGGACTTCGCCAAGGACTGCTTCACCGCCGTCGACAAGGCGCTGACTGCTGGCACCAAGCTTGGCAACATTGCCAAGGAGACGAAGGCCACGAAGTATCCCGAGTTGCTGGCGGCCGCGAACCTGTATCTCACGACTCCGACGAGCAAGAACCTCAAAGCCTTTGTCTTGCTGCTGAGGGACAACCCTGAGACTGCGGCCTACCGTCGGGATTTGCTCTACCGCTTCATGAACGTCCTGAAGCTGCACATAGACGGGGCAGGGGCAACGTTCCTTGAAGCGGCGAACCTGTACCAGAGGGAAATGCGGTACACGGGCAGGCCGATCAGGCACCGGAAGCTCATTGGCACGACGTTGCTGGTCAAGGGGCTCGAGTACGACCATGCGGTGATCTTGGACGCCGACTCGCTCGGTACCAAAGACCTTTATGTCGCCATGACCAGGGGAGCGAAGTCGTTGACGATCATTTGCAGCGGCAGAGCTTTGCCGAGCGTCTAGGATTGTCGTTGCCAGGATGCCGCGGTTGCGAGGCACGAAACAATCCGTGTGGTCCTGCTCCGCGTCGCCGCAAGCGGTTGACGACGGCAATGCTAGCGGCGCAGATGCCCGGTCTCACGAATACCGGTCGCTCGAACCTTGGACGTCAACGACTGTTGTCAGTCTGGAGCGGGCACACCTGAAGGGCGGCTACGCGCTTGCTGTCCTTCGACCGCTAGATCTGTACTCCCGCTAGCCGCCCCAGAGCTGCCGTTCGCACCAGCGAACGTTTCCGTCGTCAATTGCGACTGTTTAAAGTGGTGCTGCCGTTGTTGTAGCTCCGTGCCGCTGCGCTTGTCCTCTAGCGAGGACGCCCCCCGGGAAGCTACCTTCCGTACTCTGACGCACAGGCGCTTTCTCCCTAAAACTAGGGATGCGGCTGTCGAGCCCTCTCACTAACATGTCGCGCGACACGACCGCAGGGGAACGCTTTGACAACGAATGGTGCACGCATGGCGCGCAAGAAGGCGGCATCGGCTAAGGCCAGCGCTGCCAAGACCACGAGCGCGAAGGCAAAGCGCCCGCTCACCAGTGCTGCCGCACCGGCAGTAGGCACAGCCGGCGCAGGGGCTGTGGCCGCTGCTGCGGGGGCCTCGGTTGTCTCGCCGGCAGACTTGGTCCCTGACCACCTGCGTCCCTACGTGGCCGCTGTGTTCCTCGAGGCATCCGGGAAGCTCAAGGATCAAGCCTTGGTCCAGGCTGTCCTTCAGGACATGAAATCGGCCTTGTCCGACACGCGTACCGAGGTGCACGCGAACCCGCCTGCAAGGTTCAACGGCCTGACCTTCGCCTCGCTGATCGTTCGCGAGACCCGCGCGCCCGCCTGGTTAACTGGCAATGCGCTAGCGGACATCACGCATCAATTGGCCGTCGTCGCCGTGCAGGCTGACAAGGTGGCGCTGGTCGTCTCCGACAGCGCGCTGCGTCGCACGATGGAAATGTCGATCACGCATGCCCGGGTGGTCAGTCGCGACCTCATGGCCCGCGCCTTCATCGGTGACCAAGCCAGCGTCGTCTGGCTGAACGGCGTACATGCCCAGGTCAGCGTCAAACCCGACAGCAAGACCTTGACCGGCTCAGCGCTGGAGGACGCGCTGGACCCGCTGGGGGACCAGACCTACACGCTGTCTGCTTTGCGCAGCCGTCCAGAGATTGGCGGCCTGGCCAATGCAATCACCAAGGAGGCCAAGACCATAGGTGTCGCCCCAGGTGTCGGGCGCATCTGGCTGGGACGACCCGCTTCCTGGAACGATTTCACCGAGCAGATCGGGCATTTGCTGGCGCACCTGTCGAGCCCGCCCGCGGTCTCCGACCGCTTCTCCTACCTCGCGCAACCTGTCACTTCCCTGGGCGGCGTGCGCGATGCATATGCCGTTGCTGTACGTCCCAGTGTACTTCTGGACCACGATGCGCCGCAGGCGGAGCTCGACAAAGCCGAGCGGTGGGCTCGACAGGCCCGGTATGCCGTCACAGCCATTCCCAAGTCCCCGAACTTGTTGGTCGAGGTGAGCCTTGATGGCCATGTGGTGGGAAAGCTGGGCATAACTGTCTCATCGGCCCCTACCAAGAGCGATCCGGAGAAGATGGAGGTGGTGTTGGCTTGGCACAAGCGCGGCGCCGATAAGGAACTGGCGGACGAGTGCAGGGAGTTCCTTGACCATCCCCACACGCTAGTTCTGTCCTACGACAGCGGGCACGCTGTTGCTGATGGCCGCTGCTTCCTTCGAGGCCACACCGATCAGGTACTGCCCTGGAAGTTTGTTGATTTCACCGGGTACGACCTGCACAACGAAAAACCCCCAGTGCCGGCGGGCTCGACGCTGGTCGACTGCATCCTGGATCCCGTCGATACGTCCTTATTCGGATACATCAAGAAGTCCTACACAACGGGCTGGCTGGCTTGTGACGACGGTTCGATGGAGGCGGCCGACTTCATCCATTTCGACGAAAAGACACAACAGCTCACGTTGATTCATGCCAAGGCCACCGCTGCGGATGAGACTACCGGCAGGGTCGACCCCAACCGCCGCGTCTCTGTATCCGATTACGAGGTGGTGGTGGCACAGGGCATCAAGAACATCCGCCACCTCAATAAGGACAAGCTGGCGCAGCGCCTAGAAGAGGGCAAAGGCAAAGCCATGGCCCGCGCGATCTGGCGGGACGGGGTCCTTCAGCCTAATCGCAAAGGGTTGGTCGCCGCATTGCGCGCTGCGACACGCGTAGCGCCTGTCTTGGCAATCTTACAGCCCCGTCTAACCAAGGCCCGCCATGACGACTGCTTGGTCGTCACGCCCAAGCCCAAGGTTAGCGAGGGCGAACGGCTTCGCTTCAAGCAGTTAAACGCCTTGATGCTCACGGCGCGCAGTTCCGCGATGGCGGCTGGAGCTGAGTTCGTGGCTTACGGCGCCAAGTAGTTTGCGTTTCGTCGATGCGCTGTCTTCGCCTTTTTGCGCACCTTGGTTGCTCCGTCGCCGCCTGCGCTCGGTGGACGCGCCTAGCCTCATCACTAATCTGTGTGATGCGCGAGGCCGCTCTATCGGACTTTTTGGTGTACCGGACTGCAGCACGCTGGACTGCCTCCATACTGATCGGCACCAGATGACAAGCTCGACACTACTGGTGACGAATTCCAAGCAACAATCGGTGCTCAACAAAAGACCATCGCCACAGGGGGAGGAATCGCGAGATGGGAGAGTCCAATGAAGGGCTGGAAAAGCTCGAAGCAGACTTGGTCGCGCTCAAAGACTACGTCCAGCTTTCTAAGTACGTCGCACTAGCGGCCGCCTCTGTAGATCCGTCGCAGCCACCGACCAGCCTCATGCACGTGCGACTCCAAGAGAACCTGGCGAACGTGCAAAGCCTCGCTCGATACCTCTGGAGCTGTACGGCAAACTACGCCCTATCTCGCAAGCGAAGGCTTGAGTTTGATGCCGAGCAGGCCGCCCTCCCACCTGGCGACATGAGCATTGCCCTCTCAATTGCAGGCGCGACGCGCGATGCTTTCCTTGAATTTAACGAGAAGTACCCCCACCGCTCGAGCGAGGTGGGCGAGGTGCTTGCCTACTGCGTGGCCATCGAGCACCTTGGCGCGGCGCAGCTGGCCGCCAAGATGTCCTTGAAGACCAATAACAACATGCCTGTGCATGGCCTCGACGGTATTCATGCCACCGTCGAGGGCGGCTGGTTGGTGATCTATTTCTTGGAGTCGAAGCTAAGCAAAACCGCCAACGCCGGCGCCGCTGACTTCGCGGAGTCGGTTGCGGACTTCACTTCCAACAAGAAGCAATATCGACGCGAGTACTCCATCGTCAGAGACTTGGGCAACCTTGACACGCTGGACGAGAAGAGCCGCAAGGTCGCTTTGCGTTACTTCGACATCATGGCGTCGCCCGACGATGTTCCCAAACGCGAGCGCTACGTGGGCGTGGTGCTGTACTCGGATGACAAGCTGTTCAAGGGCCTCCCCCCAGTGAACAACCAGCAACAACCTGGTTTTCATGAGAAGGCGCTTGCCGCCGCCTATGCACAGGAACTTGAACACCACCAGAAGGCTGCCATGAAGCACCTCACCGAGCACGGTGCAGACCCCAATAAATGCCTCGTCTACTTCGTCGTCGTCCCTGATGCGGATGAGGTGCGCGAGCTTTTCTACGGCGCCATGGGATATATGCCCAAGAAGGTACAGCCATGAGCTCGTTTGCCCTTGAGCTGTCACAGCGCTTCACAAGCAATGACAAGTACTGGACGCTGCTGGCCGGCCTGCAGTCGGCTGGCGTCGCCAAGACGCTAGCGAAAGCCCCTGAGACCGAGGATGTCAGCGCCGACGACGTTGCCAAGCTTTTGTATTGTGCTGAGGTCTTCGTCCAAACCGAAGACGAAACGCTGCACCGTCAAGCTCAAGAGATTGCCATCCAGTCGCTGCTGGTCACCGAGGATGGAGGTGCCCGTGAGCGCGCGCTTCGCCTTCTGGGTGAGCTGGGAAATTTCCCTAGCCTGAAGTTCGCTGAGCAGAATATCGGCAAAGGTGATGACACCCTGCTTGGGCTTGTCAATCGCCGGATATCCGAACGGGCCAGCAGTGTCCAAATTGGAAACGAGACTCGCGCGCTCACTGCGTATCAGCGCAGGGTCTGGAACAACCTGCCAGCAAAGGCTGCACAAGTCATCACCGCGCCAACGTCGGCTGGCAAGTCCTTCCTGGTGCTTGAACACATTTGCCGGCAGGCCGAGAGCAGCGAGCACTTCACAGCGGTGTACCTGACGCCGACGCGCGCCTTGCTGTCAGAAGTTCAGAGCAAGCTGCACGCCCGATTCGGCGGGCATTCTGACACCAGAATCTCGGCGGTTCCATCTCTTGACCAGCTTCAGAGGCCGAAGCAAATCTTCGTGCTCACCCAGGAACGGCTCAGCAGCCTTCTCTCACTGGCGCAAGACGACCTGTCTTTCGACATCGTAGTTGTCGATGAGGCCCAGAACATCGCTGACGACGCGCGAGGCATGATTCTTCAGGACTGCCTGGAAAGGATCGCGCAACGGTCCTCGACAACCAAGGTCATCTTGCTAGCACCTGGCGCTGAGGGGATGCCGGCCGTGGCCAGGTCTTTTGGCG
Organism: Variovorax atrisoli; assembly: GCF_014195185.1. NCBI lineage: Bacteria > Pseudomonadati > Pseudomonadota > Betaproteobacteria > Burkholderiales > Comamonadaceae > Variovorax > Variovorax atrisoli. The sequence continues at coordinate 577,505 of NZ_JACIBG010000003.1, forward strand.
TCGCAGACCTGGTGTCCCTCTCAACCAGGCTGTCGCCGGTCCAGCAGAACCGCATTGTTCTCAGCAAGGTCAAAGGCAAGCACTTCCAGCTAAACATTGCCCTCATGGGGCGCGACGGCGTTCGGATGCCGATGGGCAACGTACGAGTTGAGCGTTCGCTTCAAAACAAGGCCAGCCGCCTTGCCAACGTGGCTGTTGAACTGGGCGGCAACGACGGGTCACTCCTTTACGAGACAGGAGCGCGAGAAGCCGAGAAGACTGCTGTGTTGCTCACCACCCTCCTGAAATCAAAGGACGGGGAGCTCAGAGATGGGTCGCTGGAGGATCTGTCAACGTTCATTCAAGAGCACGTCCACCCTGAGTACCAGTTGGCGTCCATGGTGCGGCAAGGCGTCGCCTATCACTACGGTCGGATGCCGAGCTTGCTTCGCGAAGCGATAGAAACCTCGTTCAAGCAAGACGAGGGCGGCCTCAAGTATCTAGTCTGCACCACGACTCTTGCCCAGGGGGTCAACCTCCCGGCTCGCAACGTGTTCATCGACACTCCGACTCGGGGGGCAGGCAAGCCACTAGACCCAGCCGTGCTCTGGAACTTCGCCGGCCGGGCCGGCAGGCTAAACCACGACATTGTCGGCAATGTGTTCCTCCTCAACTATGAAGAGTGGGACACCAAGCCGATGGACCAGTTCGTGCCGTTCCGAGTCAAGCCGGCTCTCGCTGAGACTCTCGTCAACGATGGAGCAGCGGTCACGCAGGCGTTGCTCGACGGTGTGCTGCCAGCAGAACAAGTCAGCAAACCAGAGACGTTTCGCATTCGAGCTTGCGCCGGTCTACTGGTCGCACATGCCGCTCGAAAGGACCTCAGGCCCTATCTCGCCCACATTCTGCCGACATCGGACAGCATGATTGTCGAAGATCTGGTGGGCGCTGCGGAAAGCGCGCGCGCAAATATCGGACTACCGGACGACATCCTGGCGGAGAACTGGACCATCGACCCGTTCGGGCTTCGCAAGCTTTACGACTTCCTCGTAGCCAAGATTGACGAGGGTGCAGTCCGCGAGCTAATCCCCGTCCTGCCGGCTGAAGCACCGACCGGGCACTATGAGAAGATTTTCGGTCGTATGGTCGAACTGGTGACTGGCAGATCGATGAAATTCGGAATGCTCGCTGCTCCATTGGCCCTCTGGTGGATGAAGGGCATGCCCTATCCCGTGATGCTGAAGCTCTGGGCAGACCGTCGCAAGAGAACGGAAGAGCGCAAGGCCGCCGCAGCCAAAAAAGAAGGTAAAGAACCGCCAAAGCCGAAGACCATCAATCAACACATCTACGAGGCGTTCTCGCTCATCGAAGATGTCGTTCGATTCCAATTTGTGCAGCTCGGCAAGGCTTATCGAGACGTCTTACTCCTGGCGCTGCGCGCTACGGGGAACGAGGCCCTAGTGCCTGACGTTTATCCGTTCGCGCTCGCTCTTGAACTGGGAGTCTCAACGGAAGCTGGAACCGCCTACGTGGAGCTGGGCCTTTCGAGAATCGCGGCCGCAGCACTTGAGGCTCTTGCACCACCTGGCGAAAACTTGACCGCTGCCGGCGCAAGGCAGTTGCTGACGGACCTGGACCCTACCAAGACTGCGCTAGGACCCATCATCCTGGGCGAGTTGCGCCGGCTCGGCCTTGTGGATGAGACAAAGTTCGCGTCGGCAACGGAGGCCTAATTTTGCCGACCAATTGCTCGGGAGGCCGCTTCGCTAGGTCGGAGCAACGCCCTCCCGTTAGAGCAAGGCTGCGCCACGGCCAAATCGCCTCCAAGGTCTGCGCCAAATGCGCTCGTCTTCGACCAATCTCATGTGAAGCACAGCAGCACTTGCAAGCCTGCAGATGCCTGACTACGGCGGCAGGCCAAGGTCCGCTTTCTTCGATTGCCGACAGTCCACGATATGAAGCGACCGGCTGCACCCAGTCTCCATCGGCCGGCTGCTGTGAACGCAAAGCATCAGGGCGACTGCAACGCTGAAGGGCCAGGCATCGGCCAGAAGCAGCCGGTCGGAGCATCCGCCACAGGCGCCATCCAGCATGAACGGTGAGCCGACTGCGCGAAATTTCTTGCAGGACCAGCGGATGGCCCATGCACCCGCCGATCAGCAGGCGCGGCGCGGCCGCAAGCGGTTGGCCCGACGCCAACGCCAGCCCCATCCGATGACTGCTGGCTCAGAAGGTCAAAGTAACGAGAACTCCTGTCATTTGTTCTTTGGGGGGTTGCTCGATTTACTCGGTTTGAGGGACGAGTTATTTCCTGGCGTCGTTTTGTTATCACGGCGGCGCTGATCAGGCTTGCCCGTTGATTTGGCAATCGGCTTAGGTCCAGGTTTGAGTGCCATCATGCTCTCCTCTGTGCTTAAAGTTGACGCGTGCGCGTACCAACACTTGGTGGATAGCGGCACACTGGGACGGGATCACCTTGCCTCACTTTGACTATAGACGGCGAGGCAGGCGAGCGGGTTTTCCCCCTCTGGGCGAAGATTTTCGAGCGGCTGGTATTGGTCGGTGTTGGCTTGCATCGCGTCATGTTAGACACAATCTTGCTTGACCTCGCGGGCTACTTCCGCTATCAGCTGTCGTTCCGACGGACGTGACAACGGTCACTGGAGCAAGACTGAAACGATGAAGCTGCCACCGCCCAAGAAGCCCTTACCCGCGAAAAAGGCGCTGAGCACGCCCGCCGTGCGGTATCTCGACCTCCACTCCATCCACCACCTGCTGGGTCACGTCCAGCACGGAAAAATTGGCTCCTTGCCTGTGTCACTGCTGTACTTCCAGCTCGAAGCCTTCCTGAAGAGGTCTGAGAAGAACTATGCACAGCCAGTCGGCAGCATTCCCCGCCGCCTTCTTGAGCACAACAAGCAGCCACGCAAGCTTCACCTCTGCGAGCTCGCTGTCATCGACGCCGATGTCGTCTTCAAGTACGACGCCGCGACGAAGCACACCGACATGCGGTGGAACGCGTACTTTGAGCACCCGCAATTCACGCGCCCCGCGCACGAGCAGCGGGTCGTTCTGCACATCGTCGTGAAGGAGGCCACCGGGCTGACTAGGTCCATCAGTATCCCGCTCCAGGTCTTGATGATGGGTTACGGCGATGTCTCCGAAGGGCACCAGGGATACGCGCACAGCTTGACGTTCATGGACCACAGCGGCGACATCTTGAACCAGGTGTATTACGTGGGCATCACCAGCCGGAACTGGTTGGTGCGGATGGAAGAGCACCTGGCTGAGATACGGGGCGGCAGCAACAAGCGCTTCCACGCAGCATGGCGGTCGTACACGGGGGATGCGAACGTCATGCTTGGCTCAGAGCTGGTCGTCCTGAACCACAGCTACGAGGGCATCATGGCCTGGGAAGAGCAGATGGTCGACGAGCAGATGGAGGCCGGCAAGTCCCTCAACATGATTTCAGGGGGATTCAAGGGCCTGCGATTCCTCCATGAGCAACGGCTCACCGGCCAGCTCGAGGTCAGCCTGGAAGAGCGTGACCGGGCCATTGCGGTGTTCGCTTGCCGGGTGGGTGTGCGGGCTGGCGTGCCCAATCTCTTCCTTGCCGAGTTGTGGCGTGACGACGACTTCTACCTGAAGGTCCTGGGAGGGCGGTCGGACGTCCTGTCGCCTGGGCAGGTGCTGGCGATCCGCGACTTGGCGGCGAAGGGGCAGACGGCCCAGCAGATTTTCGAGGTGGTCGGGGCAAGGAACGTGGAGCAAGTCCAACGCGTTCTTGCTGGCAAGACCTACAGCCGCATCAAGCCACTCAATGAGGAGTGAGCCACGATGCCTTTGACGCACGCCATTGCTGCCTTCCTTAAGGGCGTGACACCCGTCGAGGGGCACGAGCGCTGGCTTGGACGAAAGACGATGGCGCACGCGAAGCGAGACCGTGGGCGCGGCCCTAGCCCGGAAGCGGTGACGCTGGCGCTGTACCGGGGGCCGATCCATCAAGGAGGTGATCCACGTGGCGGTTGCCCTTTATTGCGCGAAAGCGCCAGAGAGGAAGGGCCCTTGTCTCATTGAGCGGACTCGGAGCGGCTCAGAAGGCTGCGTCTGCTAACTATCTTTGAGCGCACACATGAATCTGCGAATTGAAAGGCAGCGATGGGCCCTCTCCCGTTTGCTCGGCCGTTGCTGAAACGCGTCAGGCTCGGTCGGTGAGTCCGAGTGCCTCCTCTTGCTGGAAGGAGGCTTTCGACTCCGGATGCGCGACCGACTGCTCACAGTCTGAAGCCGCCGTCGCTAGCGTGTGCAACGCGGTGGCACTGGACATCCTGAGATGCGGTGCGAGAGAAATCGAGAGCGCCCCCATGGCTGATGGTAATAGTCCGGCGAAGGCCGTCCTTGCCTGAGGCGCGGGCCGCGGGAAGCATCTGACCCGAATCGCAGACCCGCTTGGAGGTGTGCGCTAAACGGAGATGGTGCACACCATGAAGAGTGAGCAAGACACAGGGAAGACCAGCCGGCGGCATCATGACCAGGCATTCAAGCAAGAGTTGGTGCGACAGAGCCTGGCGCCGGGCGCTTCCGTGTCGGCGATCGCGCTGCGCGGTGGCGTCAACGCCAATATGCTCTTCAAGTGGCGCAGGGAGCATCTCCGGGCCGTAGGCGCAGCGCCAGCCGCGGTGCTGTTGCCGATAGAGGTGACGCCAGCAGCCGCGGTTGTGGCGATTCCAACGTCGACTGGACCCACCCCGTCGCCATCGAGGCCGGCACCGCGCAACGGCGTCATCGAGCTGGAGTTCGCAGGCGCGCAATTGCGCCTGCGCGGGGCCGTCGACGAGGACAGCCTGTGCCTTGTCCTGCGCGCACTGCGCCAGAGTGCATGATCGGCCCGCGTGCGGGCACCCGAGTATGGCTGGCCGCTGGCGTGACGGACATGCGCTGCGGCATGGACACGCTGGCGGCGAAGGTGCAAACGGCGCTCACCGAGGATCCGTACTCCGGCCACGTCTTCGTCTTCCGTGGCCGCCGGGGCGACCTGATCAAGCTCCTGTGGAGCGACGGTGACGGTATGTGCCTGCTGGCCAAGCGGCTGGAGCGAGGTCGATTCGTCTGGCCCCAAGCCGAGGGCGGAGTGATCTCGCTAAGCACTGCACAGCTATCGATGCTGCTTGAAGGCATTGACTGGCGAAGACCCGAACGCACCTGGCAGCCACGCGCGGCGGCTTAGCCGGCTGCCCGACGTTGACAGAGCAACTACTGTGGCGGGAGTTGGCGCCGGCGAGCACAGTCGCACCGATGACCTCGCAGGAACTGCTTGCCACCAACGCCATGCTCAGCGGCGAAGTGGAGCGTTCGAAGGAGGCACTGAAGATCGCGCTGCTCACCGTCGAGAAGCTCAAGGTCGAGGTGGCGTATTTGCGTCGCATGAGGTACGGCCGCTCCAGCGAGCAGCTTGAATACGCTCAACTTGAGCTCGTGGGCGGGCAGCTCACGCAACCGGCAGTGACATCGGCGAAGCAAGCCGAGAGTGTCGACGACGATGAGCAGTCTTCTAACGTCACGCCCATCGAGCAAGGTCGCAAGAAGCGGCAGGCCCGCGAGCGCACCGGCGTGCGTGATCTGCCGGAGCACTTGCCGCGGCGTACCGTGATGCATACGCCGCACAGCGGGTGCAACTGCCAGGCCTGCGGCCGTGGCCTTCGCGAGATCGGCCAGGACGTCTCGGAGGTACTCGACTACGAGCCGGGCAGCTTCCATGTCGTGCGCCACGTTCGGCCCAAGCTCGCCTGCGCGAGCTGCAGCACGATCACCCAGGCGCCAGCGCCGAGCCGCCCCATCGATCGCTGCATGGCCGGCACCGGACTGCTCACACACGTGCTGGTGAGCAAGTATTGCGATCACACACCCTTGTATCGGCTGTGCCAGATCTACGCGCGTGAAGGTGTGGAGCTGCAGCGCTCGACACTGGCGGACTGGGTGGCCCAAGCGGCACGCCTGTTAAGTCCGCTGGCCGAAGCCATTGGCCGCTACGTACTGGCGGCCGACAAGATCCATGGCGACGACACGCCAATCCGCGTGCTCGGCGGCGCGGGGGCCAAGGCGCGTACCGGACGCCTGTGGGTGTACGTGAGGGACGACCGACCCAGCGGCGACACGGCGCCGCCGGCCGTGTGGTTCCAGTACTCGGCAAACCGCAGGGGCGAACATCCGGTGCGCCACCTGCGGCACTTCAAGGGGATCCTGCAGGCCGATGCCTTCGCCGGCTACCACCCGCTGTACGAAGACGGCCGGGTGGTCGAGGCGGCTTGCTGGAGCCATGCACGCCGCAAGGTGTGGGACATCCACGAGCGCCAGCACAAGCTCGGCGGAACGCTGGCGCACCAGGCGCTGCAGCGCATTGGCAAGGTCTTCGGTGTGGAAGCCGAGATCCGGGGCAAGCCGCCACACGAGCGAATGCGGGTTCGCCAGGAACGCACCGCTGCAATGCTGGGCGAACTGAAGGAGTGGTTCAACGCAGCGCTGTCGCAGGTCTCGGCGAAATCGCCGATGGCATTGGCGATCGGGTACTCGCTGAGCAACTGGACCGCGCTGACGCGCTTCGTCGACGACGGGCGGATCGAAGCGCACAACAACGCGGCCGAGCGCGCGCTGCGAGGTGTCGCGATCGGGCGCAAGAACTATCTGCATCTCGGTTCCGACACCGGCGGGCACAGCGCGGCGGTGATCTACACCTTGATCGGCTCGGCCAAGCTCGTCGGCATTGATCCGCAAGCCTACCTGCGCCACGTGCTCGACCGCATCGCTGACCACCCAATCAACCGCATCGACGAACTGCTGCCGTGGGCGGTCGCCGGCGAGCTCGCCAGGACCGAAAAGCTCGCTGCCTGAGCGCATCGCCGCTGGCAAAATCGCCAGCATGCGTGTCAAGCAGATCGAAGATCTCCCCATGGCCACCAGCGCCGAGCTGTACCAGCTCAGTTGGGTCATCGAGCAACTCATGGCTGACCCAAGACGCATCGTGCAGGCACGCTCGCAGCTGCACATGGGCCAACTGGTGCAGTACTGGGACTGGGGCACGGGCAAGCTGCGCGAGGCCCGCATCGTGGCCATGAAGGACCGTCAGGCCACTCTTATCGATGAACTCAGCAAGCAGCGCTTCAGCGTGCTGTACGCCGCCATCGTCCCGGCCGAAGAGCAGCCGAATGGATCGACCGCCACGTCATCCTCACCGGCGTCTGCAACGCCGCTGCGGCCGCCGCCGGAGATCAACCGCAAGCAGGACTTCCAGATCGGCCAGCGCGTCAGCTTCCCGGACCAGAGCCTCAAGCGTCACGTTGGACAGATCGTGCGCCTGAACCAGCGCACGGCCACCGTGCACTGCGATGGCCGAGCATGGCGCGTAGGGTTCGGCCTGCTCCAGCACGTTGCAGACGTCACGTCCTAAAACGCTCAGCCGTCAATGATGGCCTTGGGCGGACTATTACGGCTGATGCAGGTCGTCATGCACTACACCTTCTGAAGGACAGCCAGCGCGCGCCTGAATACCCATGCGTACAGCCCTCTAGAAGCAGATCGGCTGTTCACCTTGGGACAGTCGCACGTGAAAAATACGGCTGCCCATGCCGCTCTAACCAAGGGGTACCTGAGCCGGTTTCGCATACCCCAAAACCGCCATTTCGATACCCCTCCAGATACCCCCAACATGCGTCGGATTGAGGCGGACCCTATCGGACTGAAGAATGGCTCTCTTCAGAGGAGAAAATAAAAAAGCCGGAAACCTTTGGATGTGTCCGGCTTAGTAGCTGGTCGCCGCCAGGAATCGAATCAGGGCGCTCCTTCGTGAAGCTGGTCCAGATAGTCCGCCCACTGCTGCATCATTCGAGTGCGATGTTGCATGTACTGCGTGCGGTTGTAGGCCCGGCCATTGGCATCCTTCACTGCATGCGCAAGCTGGGCCTCAATGACCAGCGGGTCACAATCCAGCCGTTCCGCCAACATTGTGCGCGCCGTGGCCCGGAAGCCATGCCATGTCTGAATTTGCGCGGTGTAGCCCATGGCAATTAGTGCCGTTCGAACGGAATTCTCGGAGATCGGCCGCTCATGACTGCGCTCTCCGGGGAAAACGAGAGCGCCATGCCCCGTTAAGGGGTGCAAGTCGCGCAGCACCCTCACCGCCTGCGTCGGAAGCGGAACCAGGTGAGGACTGCCATGCTCTTTGCCAGCCTTCTCCCGCTTCATCCTCGCGGCAGGGATTGTCCAGAGCGCTGTGTCGAGATCCATCTCCGCCCAGGCGGCTGCGCGCAACTCGCCGGGCCGCTGGAACAACATGGGGGCGAGCTGCAGCGCAGCCCGAACGATAGGACCGCCTTTGTAAGCGCGGATCGCACGCAATAACTTGCCTAGCTCGGTCGGATCGGTTACTGCTGCGAAATGTCGGCCCCTGTAAGGCTGTAGCGCCCCCTTCAGGTCGGCCGTGATGTCGCGACTCGCCCTACCGGTAGCCACTCCATAACGCCACACCTGTCGAGCCAGCATCAGGCCTCGATCAGCCGTCTCAATCGCACCACGCTCCTCCACCTTGCGAAGCGTAGCCAGAAGCTCCACAGGCTCAATCTCAGCCAATCGACGCCCGCCCAGCCAAGGGAACAGGTCACGCTCGAACTGGCGCAGCGCACGCTCCGCATGGCCGGCGCTCCATTGATCCTTCTGCTTCCCGTACCACTCCATGGCAACCACACTAAAGGTGTCACCGGCGGCGTTGGTCGCCTTGAGCTTTTGCACCTTACGCGCCTGGATCGGATCGATACCGCCCGCCTTCTGAAGCTTGGCGGTGTCTCGGGCCTTTCGCGCCTCCGCCAAGCTCATCGTCGGATAGCTGCCCAGAGCCATTCGCCCCTCTTTCCCATTAGCATAGGTCTTCCAGAACCACCGCTTCGAACCGGCAGGGCTCACCTCCAGATACAGGCCAGAGGAATCGGTGAAGCGTGCACGCTTCTTGTCTGGCGAACAGGAGGCGTTCTTGCAGTGTTTGTCAGTCAACATGGGCAGGGCAGTCCAAAAAGCAGGAAAACCGGGGAACAATACCCCGAAAGTCTCAAATTCTGCCCTATGTTCCCCGGTCTGTTCCCCGCTTTTGGCTCGGCTGCCAGTGGACTTCATCGGATTTCATCGGACCACCAGCAGGCGATTCCCCAATGAAAAAGGGCGTTCACCGGACTTCAGTGAACGCCCTCGGACGTTATGTTGGTGGAGCTGGGGGGATTTGAACCCCCGTCCGCAAGCCTTCATCGCGCAGTTCTACATGTTTAGTGATCTGTTTTGAGTCTCGCTTCCGGAGTCGCGCAGTCACACGCTAAACCGGACGCCAGTACCCTATTTTCTCGCCCCGACCCAAGGTACCCGGATCGGAGCCAGCCCATGTAGTTATCCTTGCAGCCGGGAGGTCAGGATTGCTCCAGACCCCCTTGCCCAGCCCATCGGCCAACTGTTGCAAGGCTCACTGGCAATTAAGCAGCGAGTGCGAAACGTTCGTCGTTTGCAGTTAGTTTGTTTGAATCTGTTTTACGAGCGCATTCAGCTCGACATGCCCCGCTGCGACTCCGAACCCACGTCGAAACCAGTGCAGCCCCTGGAGAACGTATTTTAGGCGCTAATGAGCAACTTCAAGAGCTCGAGGGGTGAAGAGATCGATGCGTCGGCCTGCCAAAGCGTCGAATCGGCCTGCGAGCCCATGTAGCCGTAGGTTGCCGCAACCGTGCGCATTCCCGCGGCGCGGCCCGCGATGATGTCGCGCTCGTCGTCGCCGACGTAGATGCAGGCGTCGGAAGGCACGCCGAGCCGGCGTGCAGCCTCGTGCAAAGGCTCGGGATGCGGTTTCGCGAACGGCGTGGTGTCGCCGCTCACGACCGCGCCGGCAGTGGCGAAGAGCGGAAGGGCCTGGGTCAGCGGATCGGTGAAGCGCATCGACTTGTTGGTGACCACGCCCCACAGAAGGCCACGCTCCCGCAGCGCCTCGATCAGCGCCTGCACTCCATCGAACACCTGCGTATTGAGGAGCATGCGGCGCTCGTAGGCTACGAAGAACTCTTCGCGCAGCTCGGGGAACTCCGGCGACTCGGGCGTGATGCCGAACGCCACGCCCAACATGCCGCGCGCCCCTGCCCCGGCCATGGGACGATAGCGCTCCAGCGGATAGGAATCGAGGCCGCGGTCGGTGCGCATCTTGTCGGCGGCGGCGCCGAGGTCGGGTGCACTGTCGATCAGGGTGCCATCCAGGTCGAACAGCACGGCCCTTGTTTCGCGGCCGATCATTCCTGCGGCCCAGGCTTTTGCGTGGCGAACATGTAATTGACGCTGGTGTCGTCGCTGAGCCAGTAGCGGCGGGTCAGGGGGTTGTGTTCCATCCCTCGCGTATGGCGAAGATCCAGGCCGGCCGCCCGGCAGTACCCGGCCAGCTCGCTGGGCCGGATCAGCTTTGCATATTCATGGGTACCGCGGGGCAGCATGCCGAGCACGTATTCCGCTCCCACGATCGCCAGCATGAAGGACTTCAGGTTGCGGTTGATCGTCGAGAAGAACACCCATCCACCCGGCTTCACGAGCGCAGCGCAGGCCTGGATCACCGAAGCCGGCTGCGGCACATGCTCGAGCATCTCCATGCAGGTCACGACGTCGAAACTGCCCGGCTGCTCGGCAGCCAGCGCCTCCGCACTGATCTCCCGGTACTTCACTCCCCGGGTGCCAGCCTCGAGCGCATGCAACTGGGCGACCTTGAGCGCCTTGCCGGCGAGATCGATGCCCAGAACGTCAGCCCCTTTGCGGGCCATCGAATCCGCCAGGATTCCGCCGCCGCAGCCGATATCGAGCACACGACGCTGCGAAATCGGCGCAATACCGTCAATCCATTCCAGACGCAATGGATTGATTTCATGCAGCGGCCGAAATTCACTTTCCAAATCCCACCAGCGATGTGCGAGTTCTGAAAACTTGGCCAGTTCGGCCGGATCGGCATTCAGGTTTTCTGTCATGAAGCGATTATGAAACGGTCGATGTCCGATAAACACCGCAAGCCTTTGCCGAAGATCAATCGCGAATTCGGCAGCCATAAAAAAACCCCGCCGAAGCGGGGTTTCATTGTCGATGGAATCGATCGATTAGTTGGCGCGGGTGCCGACCACTTCGATTTCCACGCGACGGTTCTTGGCGCGGCCTTCCTTGGTGCGGTTGTCAGCCACAGGCTGCTTCTTGCCCTTGCCTTCGGTGTAGACGCGGTTGCGTTCGATGCCCTTCGAGACCAGGAAGGCCTTGACGGCTTCGGCGCGACGCACCGACAGACGCTGGTTGTAGGCGTCGGTACCGATCGAGTCGGTGTGGCCGACAGCGATGATGACTTCCAGGTTCACGCCACGGATCTTCTCGACCAGGTCGGTCAGCTTGGCGCGGCCTTCGGGCTTCAGAACCGACTTGTCGAAGTCGAAGAAGGCGTCAGCAGCGAAGGTCACCTTCGAAGCGGCGACTTGCGGAGCGGGCGGGGGGGTCGGCGCGCCAGGAGTCGGGGTGGCAGCAACCGGAGCTGCAGGAACCAGAGCACCGTCGCAACCAGCGGCAGCCGTAGCAGGCGTCCAGTTGGCATCGCGCCAGCACAGTTCGTTCGTGCCGTTCTTCCAAACCAGTTCGCCGGTGCCGTTTTGCCAGTTGTCGATCGTAGGACCGCCGTCCGCAGCGGTGACACGGGTCTGCGCGCCGGCGGCAGTGGCGAGCGCAGCGACTGCAAACATCATCGCCACTTTATTCAGTTTCTTCATGGTTCTCCTCTTGGGGAAAAAGCCGCAGCCGCGCTGCGAATCAAGGACGCTTTAAGTGACCACCACCCAAAACGTTGAGGCGATTGTGCCATAGGGTCTTTGGCAAACAGCCCGCGGGACGGCCCGGAAGCGTAGGACGGAGGCGGAATAGGCGCCTTGTGTTGCGGCGGTGCGACACCCCTCACAGCGTAAAATTTCGCCTTCCTGCCGCCAGTCCCTTGCTCATGACCTCCTTCGCAAAAGAAACCCTGCCCATCAGTCTCGAAGAGGAAATGCGCAGCAGCTACCTCGATTACGCCATGAGCGTGATCGTGGGCCGAGCACTCCCCGACGCCCGCGACGGCCTCAAGCCGGTGCACCGCCGGGTGCTCTACGCGATGCACGAGCTGAACAACGACTGGAACCGCCCGTACAAGAAGTCGGCCCGTATCGTCGGCGACGTGATCGGTAAGTACCACCCGCACGGCGACCAGTCGGTCTACGACACCATCGTCCGCCTGGCCCAGGACTTCTCCATGCGCCACATGCTGGTCGACGGCCAAGGCAACTTCGGGTCCGTCGATGGAGACAACGCGGCCGCAATGCGGTATACGGAAATCCGGCTGGCGAAAATTGCGCACGAAATGCTGGCCGATATCGACAAGGAAACCGTCGACTTTCAGGACAATTACGACGGCTCCGAAAAAGAGCCCAAGGTGTTGCCGAGCCAGCTGCCGAATTTGCTGGTCAATGGCTCCGGCGGTATTGCGGTCGGCATGGCCACGAATATCCCGCCGCACAACCTGAACGAGGTGGTGGACGCCTGCCTGCACCTGCTTCGCAACCCCGAAGCCAGCATCGACGAGCTGATGGAGATCGTCCCCGCCCCCGACTTCCCCACCGCCGGCATCATCTACGGCATCAACGGCGTGAAGGACGGCTACCGCACCGGCCGCGGCAAGGTCGTGATGCGCGCCAAGTGCCACTTCGAGGACATCGACCGCGGCCAGCGCCAGGCGATCATCGTCGACGAGCTCCCCTACCAGGTCAACAAGAAGACGCTGCAGGAGCGCATGGCCGAGCTCGTGCACGAGAAGAAGATCGAGGGCATCAGCCACATCCAGGACGAGTCCGACAAGTCGGGCATGCGGCTGGTCATCGAGCTCAAGCGCGGCGAAGTGCCCGAGGTGGTGCTCAACAACCTCTACAAGCAGACCCAGCTGCAGGACACCTTCGGCATCAACATGGTGGCGCTGGTCGACGGCCAGCCGAAGCTTTGCAACCTGAAGGACCTGATCGAGGTCTTCCTGCAGCACCGCCGCGAAGTGGTCACCCGCCGCACGGTCTTCAACCTGCGCAAGGCGCGCGAGCGCGGCCACGTGCTCGAAGGCCTGGCGGTGGCGCTGGCGAACATCGACGAGTTCATCCGCATCATCCGCGAATCGCCCACTCCGCCGGTCGCCAAGGCCGAGCTCATGACGCGCAGCTGGGACAGCAAGCTGGTGCGCGAGATGCTCACGCGCACGCGCGCCGACGGCGGTGTGGTCAACGCCGACGACTACCGTCCCGAGGGCCTCGAGCGCGATTTCGGCATGGGCAGCGATGGCCTCTATCGCCTCTCGGAGACGCAGGCCCAGGAAATCCTCCAGATGCGCCTGCAGCGCCTGACCGGCCTGGAGCAGGACAAGATCGTCGCCGAGTACAAGGAAGTGATGGCCGAGATCGACGACCTGCTCGACATCCTGGCCAAGCCCGAGCGCGTCTCGACCATCATCGGCGATGAACTCGGCACCCTCAAGCAGGAGTTCGGCCAATCGAAGATCGGCGCGCGCCGCAGCCAGGTGGAGCACAGCGCCTACGACCTCTCGACCGAGGACCTGATCACGCCGACCGACATGGTGGTCACGCTCTCGCACAGCGGCTACATCAAGAGCCAGCCCCTCGGCGAATACCGGGCCCAGAAGCGCGGAGGCCGCGGCAAGCAGGCCACCGCCACCAAGGACGACGACTGGATCGACCAGCTCTTCATCGCCAACACGCACGACTACATCCTCTGCTTCTCGAACCGCGGCCGACTCTATTGGCTCAAGGTCTGGGAGGTGCCGGTGGGATCGCGCGGCTCCCGCGGCCGACCGATCGTCAACATGTTCCCGCTGCAGGAAGGCGAGAAGATCAACGTGGTCCTGCCCCTGACCGGCGAGAAGCGCAACTTCCCGGCCGACCAGTACGTATTCATGGCGACCTCGATGGGCACGGTCAAGAAGACCGCGCTCGACGAATTCAGCAACCCGCGCAAGGGCGGCATCATCGCGGTCAACCTCGACGAGGGCGACTACCTGATCGGCGCCGCACTCACCGACGGCAAGCACGACGTGATGCTCTTCAGCGACGGCGGCAAGGCCGTGCGCTTCGACGAGGAGGACGTCCGTCCGCTGGGCCGCAATGCACGCGGCGTGCGCGGCATGTCGCTCGAGGCCGGACAGGGCGTTATCGCGATGCTGGTGGCCGAGGACGAGCAGCAGAGCGTGCTCACGGCCACGGAAAATGGTTACGGAAAGCGAACAAGCATTACCGAATACACCCGTCATGGGCGGGGAACCAAGGGCATGATCGCGATTCAACAGAGTGAGCGCAATGGCAAGGTCGTTGCCGCCACTCTCGTGCATGCGGATGATGAGATCATGCTCATCACCGACAAGGGCGTGCTGGTGCGCACCCGGGTTGCCGAGATTCGTGAACTGGGTCGCGCGACGCAAGGCGTCACGCTGATCGGGCTCGACGAAGGCGCCAAACTCAGCGGGCTACAACGTATCGTCGAAAACGACGCAAACGGCGAATCCGAGCCTGAAGCAGACGATACTTCCTCATCTTCAACGGAGAATCCTCAGTGAAAAAAATCAAACTCGCACTTCTGACGGTCGCCCTGGCAAGCAGCTCGATGGCCGCCCTGGCCCAGGACAAGGCCACGCTCATCAAGCAGTTCATCGACATCCAGCGCCCCGGAATCGAGTCGCTGGCTCGTGGCCTGGTCGAGCAGTCGAGTGCCCCGATCGCGCAGGCGGGTTCGCAGTACCTGCAGACGCAAGTGCCCGAGGCCAAGCGCGAAGCCGCCGCCAAGGCCGCCGACGCCGAGCTGAAGAAGTACTTCGACGAGACCTACCCCATCGTCCGCGACAAGGCCGTGCAACTGGCCCCCGGCGCCCTGACCCCGCTGATGGAACAGAACTTCAGCGAAGACGAGCTCAAGCAGCTGCTGGCCTGGATCAACTCGCCCCTGAGCAAGAAGTACCAGGAATTGAATCCCAAGATGCAGACCGCCCTGACGGAAAAGCTCGTGTCCGAGACGCGTGCCACGGTCGAGCCCAAGATGCAGGCGCTCGACACCGCCGTCGCCAAGGCCCTCGGCGCACCGACCGACGGTGGCGCAGCCCCCGCCAAGGCGCCTGCCAAGGCCCCAGCAAAGAAGTAAGAGAAACGTGACCCAGCAGCAGACGCCGGCCGGCAAGCGCCCCTACAACTTCTCGGCCGGTCCGGCTGCCATGCCGGAGGCGGTGCTGCAACGCGCCGCCGCCGAAATGCTCGACTGGCAGGGCAGCGGCATGAGCGTGATGGAGATGAGCCATCGCGGCAAGGAGTTCGGTTCGATCTGCACGCAGGCCGAAGCCGACCTCCGCACGCTGCTGGCGATTCCCTCGAACTTCCACATCCTGTTCATGCAGGGCGGCGGGCTTGGCGAGAACGCCATCGTTCCGCTGAACCTCTCGCGCGGCAAGACCACCGACTTCGTTATCACCGGCAGCTGGAGCACCAAGTCGCACAAGGAAGCCCAGCGCTACTGCAATGCGCGCGTGGCCGCCAGCAATGCCGACAACCAGCACACGAAGCTGCCCGATCCCGCGACCTGGCAGCTCTCCAAGGATGCCTCGTACGTGCACGTGTGCTCGAACGAAACGATCAACGGCATCGAATTCCAGCAACTGCCCGATCTGGCCGCTCTCGGCAGCAGCGCGCCGCTGGTCATCGACTTCTCCTCGCACGTCGCCTCGCGCAGCGTCGACTGGAGCCGCGTCGGCCTGGCCTTCGGCGGCGCCCAGAAGAACCTCGGCCCCGCCGGGCTGACCATCGTGGTCGTCCGTGACGACCTGATCGGCCATGCGCTAGAGATCTGCCCGAGCGCCTTCAACTACAAGACCGTGGCCGACAACCAGTCCATGTACAACACCCCGCCGACCTGGGGCATCTACATGGCAGGGCTCACGTTCAAGTGGCTGCTGGAGCAGACCGAGGGCGAGTACACCGGTGTCGCCGCCATGGAGCAGCGCAACATCGCCAAGGCGAAGCTGCTGTACGACTTCATCGATGGCTCCGACTTCTACGCCAACCGCATCGACCCGGGCTGCCGTTCGCGCATGAACGTGCCGTTCTTCCTGGCTGACGAGAGCCGCAACGAGGCCTTCCTCGCCGGCGCTCGCGAAGCCGGGCTGCTGCAGCTCAAGGGCCACAAGTCGGTCGGGGGCATGCGCGCGAGCATTTACAACGCCATGCCGCTGGCAGGGGTGCAGGCTCTGGTGGCCTACATGCGAGAATTCGAGCGATCGCATGCCTAGGCGCATGCCCAGCCGCTCGCACCGATGACCGCCTCCGCACCCACACCGCCCTCCTCCTCTCCCGACAATTCCGAAAGCCTGGCCGATCTGCGCGTGCAGATCGACTCGCTCGACCAGCGCCTGCTGAGCCTGCTCAACGAGCGGGCCCACGTGGCCGAACTGGTCGGCGAGGTCAAGAAGCGCGAGGGCACGCCGTTCTTCCGCCCCGACCGCGTGGCGCAGGTCATCGACAAGATGCAGAAGAGCAATGGCGGTCCGCTCAAGGACCTCCACGTTGCCGCCATCTGGCGCGAGATCATGTCGGCCTGCCTGGCGCTCGAGTCGCCGCAGCGCGTTGCCGTGCTCGGCCCCGAAGGCACCTTCTGCGAGCAGGCCGCCATCGAATACTTCGGCGGCGCCGCCGACCTGATCTACTGCGCCAGCTTCGACGAGGTGTTCCATGCCACCGCCGCGGGCAGCGCCCAATACGGCGTGGTCGGCGTCGAGAACTCGACCGAGGGCGTGGTCACGCGCTCGCTGGACCTGTTCCTGCACTCGCCCACGCACGTCGTCGGCGAGGTCAGCCTGCTGATCCGCCACCACCTGCTGCGCAGCAGCAATTCGCTCGAAGGCGTCGAGGCGGTGCTGGCCCATCCGCAGGCGCTGGCGCAATGCCAGACCTGGCTGTCCAAGCACCTGCCCAATGCCGAGCGGCGTGCCGTATCGAGCAACGCCGAGGGCGCGCGCCTCGCGGCCACCAATCCCAAGTGGGCTGCGCTGGCGGGCGAACGTGCCTCCACGCGCTTCGGCCTGCACATCGTGGCGCACGCGATCCAGGACGACTCGTACAACCGCACCCGCTTTTCGGTGATCTGCCTGCCGCAGACGCTGGCCATGCCGCCGGCATCGGGCCGCGACTGCACGAGCCTGATCGTCTCGGTTCCCAACCGGCCCGGCGCAGTGCACGACCTGCTGGTACCACTGAAGCTCAACAACGTCTCGATGACGCGCTTCGAGTCGCGCCCCGCGCGCACCGGCCAGTGGGAGTACTACTTCTACATCGACCTCGACGGCCATCCCTCGCAGCCCAACGTGGCTGCCGCGCTGGCCGAGCTGCGCGGCCTCTGCGCCTTCTACAAGGTGCTCGGCGCCTACCCCGTCAAGGCCTGACCGGCAGGCAGACACACAGAGACAGCATGTTCGAACAACTGGGACTGATCGGCTGCGGCCTGATGGGCGGCTCCTTCGCGCTCGCACTCAAGCGCGCGAAGCTGGTGAAACGCGTGGTGGGCTACAGCAAGTCGCCCTCCACCACCGAGCGGGCGCGCCAGCTCGGCGTGATCGACGTGGCGGCGCCCTCGGCGCTGCTGGCGGTGTCGGGCGCCGACATCGTGCTGCTGGCGGTGCCGGTGGCTGCTTCCGAAGCCACCTTCAAGGCCATCCGCCACGGCATCTCCAGCGAGACGCTGGTGATGGACGTGGGCTCGACCAAGGGCGACGTGATCGAGGCCGCGCGCAACGGCCTGCAGCGCCAGTTCGCGAATTTCGTGCCGGCGCACCCTATCGCGGGCAAGGAGCTCTCGGGCATCGAGCACGCGGAGGCGTCGCTCTTCGCCGGACGCCAGGTCGTGCTGACCCCGGTGAAGACCACGCTGCGCTCCAACGTGCAGCGGGCCACCCAGGTGTGGAGCGGCATCGGCGCCAACGTCGTCACGATGACGCACGAGGAGCACGACGGCGCCTTCGCCGCCGTGAGCCACCTGCCGCACCTGCTGGCATTCGCGTACATCAACGGCCTGGCCGCGCAGCCGCAGGGCGAGCGCTTCCTGAGCCTTGCGGGCCCGGGCTTCCGCGACTTCTCGCGCATCGCCGCGAGCGATCCGGTCATGTGGCGCGACGTGCTGCTGGCCAACCGCGAGCATGTGCTGGAGCAGTCTCGAGCCTTCCGCAAGGCGCTCGACGACTTCGAGGCGTTGATGGCCGCCAACGACCTGCAGGGCCTGGAGCTGTCGATTGCCACAGCCAGCAAGACGCGGGCGGCCTGGAAGCCGGCCGCCGACAGCGCGTCGCAGCAGCAGGACAACTGAGATGTTCTCGACGACCTTCCTCGACCTCCCGCCGCTCGCCGGCGCGGCCGGTACGGTGCGCCTGCCGGGCTCCAAGAGCATTTCGAACCGCGTGCTGCTGCTCGCGGCACTCGCCAGCGGCACCACCGCCATCCACGACCTGCTCGATTCCGACGACACCCGCGTGATGCTCGACGCGCTGCGCGCCCTGGGTTGCGGCATCGAACAGGCGGGCAGCACGCTGCGCGTCACCGGGCTGGGCGGACGGCTCAAGTCCGGCGAAACGCTGCTGCCGCTTTTCCTCGGCAACGCCGGCACGGCAATGCGCCCGCTGACGGCGGCGCTGTCGCTGCTGGGCGGCGAATTCGAGCTCAGCGGTGTTCCGCGCATGCACGAGCGCCCCATCGGCGACCTCGTCGATGCGCTGACGCAGCTCGGCTGCCGCATCGACTACCTCGGCAACCCCGGCTATCCGCCGCTGCGCATCCATCCTGTGCCGCACGGCGACCTGGCGCTCGACGCCCCGATCCGCGTGCGCGGCGACGTGTCGAGCCAGTTCCTCACTGCCCTGCTGCTGGGGCTGCCGCTGGCCGCGGCCAACGACATCGTGATCGAGGTGGTCGGCGAGCTGATCTCCAAGCCGTACATCGAGATCACGCTGAACCTGCTGGCGCGCTTCGGCATCCAGGTCCACCGCGACGGCTGGGAGCGCTTCACCATACCCGCGGGCAGCCGCTACAGCTCGCCCGGCGAGATCCACGTGGAGGCGGATGCCTCCTCCGCCAGCTATTTCATCGCGCTCGGCGCCATCGCCACCGGCGTTTCCGGCAAGGAGGGCATCCGCATCGAAGGCGTGGGCGCCGACTCCATCCAGGGCGACATCCGGTTCATAGACGCCGCCCGCCAGATGGGTGCGCTGGTCGACAGCGGGCCCAACTGGCTCGAGATCCGCCGGGGCGCCTGGCCGCTCAAGGCCATAGACCTCGACGCCAACCACATCCCCGATGCCGCGATGACGCTGGCCGTGATGGCGCTCTATGCCGACGGCCCCACCACGCTGCGCAACATCGCGAGCTGGCGCGTGAAGGAAACCGACCGCATCGACGCCATGGCCAACGAGCTGAGCAAGCTCGGCGCCACGGTCGAGGCCGGGCCCGATTTCATCCGGGTGCATCCGCTGGCGCAGGCCGGCTGGCGCCCCGCGAGCATCCGCACCTACGACGACCACCGCGTGGCCATGTGCTTCTCGCTGGCGGCGTTCAACCCGGCCGGCGTGCCGGTGCGCATCCTCGATCCGCACTGCGTCGCCAAGACCTTCCCCGACTACTTCGAGACGCTCTTCTCCGTGGCGCAGGCCACCGAGGTGCCGGTGATCTGCATCGACGGCCCGACCGCCTCGGGTAAGGGCACGCTGGCGGCCGAAGTCGCGCGCCTGCTGGGCTACCACTACCTCGATTCGGGCTCGCTCTACCGCGTGACCGGCCTGGCCGTGCGCCGCGCGGGCCTGAGCGCCGACCTGGAACACGAGGCCGAGGTCGCCGCCCTGGCGGCCGCCCTGCCCCTGCAGTTCACCGAAGGGAAGGTGCTGCTCGACGGCGAGGACGTGAGCGAAGAGATCCGCACCGAAGCCGCCGGCATGGACGCCTCCCGCGTTTCCGCGCTGCCGGCCGTGCGCGAGGCGCTGCTGGCCCTGCAGCAGCGTTTCCGCCAGCTGCCGGGCCTGGTGGCCGACGGCCGCGACATGGGCACGGTGATCTTCCCGGATGCCGCGCTCAAGGTCTTCCTCACGGCCAGCGCCGCCCAGCGCGCCGAACGGCGGCATAAGCAGTTGATTTCAAAGGGGATTTCGACTACACTCGACAGTCTTCGCTCCGACTTGGAGGCCCGTGACGCCAGGGATTCGTCCCGCAGCGTCGCCCCCCTGAAGCCGGCGCAGGACGCCCGCCATCTCGACAACTCGCAGTTGTCCATCGAGCAATCGATCGACACGGTGTTGGCCTGGTGGCAGGAAATTCAGCCGTTCAAGCCCGCTTGAGCGGCTTGAAGTGACAGCCTTTCAGGTCCGCTTGAAAAGCTGGCGCCCAACGGCATATCCGTAGGTGCATACCGCTCCAGCAGGCTCCTTCCGCGCGACAGCGCACCGGCCTGCTGGTTGTTCAACCAACCGGGCTCATGCCCACCAAACCGCCGTCTACAGACCCACAGCAGCCGCACGCAATTTCGCAAGAGCGCCTGCCAACCCTGCCTGACGGAAGGAAACTAAATGTCTGAATCTTTTGCCGATCTGTTCGAAGAGTCCCTGAAGCGTTCCGAAATGCGCACGGGCGAGGTCATCACCGCCGAAGTCGTGCGTGTCGAACACAACCACGTCGTCGTCAACGCCGGCCTGAAGTCCGAAGCGTATGTGCCGATCGAAGAGTTCAAGAACGACAAGGGCGAACTCGAAGTGCAGGCCGGCGACTTCGTTTCCGTTGCCATCGGCAGCGTTGAAAACGGCTACGGCGACACCATCCTCTCGCGCGACACCGCCAAGCGTCTGGCTTCGTGGCTGGCCCTCGAGAAGGCGCTGGAATCGGGCGACTTCGTCACCGGCACCACCAGCGGCAAGGTCAAGGGCGGCCTGACGGTCCTGGTCAACGGCATCCGCGCATTCCTGCCGGGCTCGCTGATCGACACGCGTCCGATCAAGGACCTGACCCCCTACGAGAACAAGACCCTCGAATTCAAGGTCATCAAGCTGGACCGCAAGCGCAACAACGTCGTGCTGTCGCGCCGCGCCGTGGTCGAGGCCAGCATGGGCGAAGAACGCGCCAAGCTGATGGAAACGCTGAAGGAAGGCGCAGTGGTGCGCGGCGTGGTCAAGAACATCACCGAATACGGTGCGTTCGTGGACCTCGGCGGCATCGACGGCCTGCTGCACATCACCGACATGGCATGGCGCCGTGTCCGCCACCCGAGCGAAGTCGTTCAGGCCGGCCAGGAAATCACCGCCAAGATCCTCAAGTTCGACACCGAGAAGAACCGCGTGTCGCTGGGTCTGAAGCAGATGGGCGACGACCCGTGGATGGGCGTTTCGCGCCGCTACCCGCAAGGCACCCGCCTGTTCGGCAAGGTCACGAACATCGCCGACTACGGCGCGTTCGTCGAGCTCGAGCCCGGCATCGAAGGCCTGGTGCACGTCTCCGAAATGGACTGGACCAACAAGAACATCGCTCCGAACAAGATCGTCTCGCTGGGCGACGAAGTCGAAGTCATGGTCCTGGAAATCGACGAAGACAAGCGCCGCATCAGCCTGGGCATGAAGCAGTGCAAGGCCAACCCGTGGCAGGAATTCGCGCAGAACACCAAGCGCGGCGACCGCGTCAAGGGCCCGATCAAGTCGATCACCGACTTCGGCGTGTTCGTGGGTCTGGCTGCCGGCATCGACGGCCTGGTTCACCTGTCCGACCTCTCGTGGAACGAAGCCGGCGAAACTGCCGTTCGCAACTACAAGAAGGGCCAGGAAGTCGAAGCGATCGTGCTGGCAGTCGACGTCGACCGCGAGCGCATCTCGCTGGGCATCAAGCAGCTCGACAGCGACCCGTTCACCACCTTCACCACGGTGAACGACAAGGGCCAGATCGTGACCGGCAAGGTCAAGACGGTCGACGCCCGTGGCGCTGAAATCGACCTCGGCGAAGACATCGTCGGCTACCTGCGTGCTTCGGAAATCTCGCGCGACCGCGTCGAAGATGCCCGCAACGTGCTGAAGGAAGGCGACGAAGTCACGGCCATCGTCGTGAACGTGGATCGCAAGACCCGCAACATCCAGCTGTCGATCAAGCAGAAGGACATGGTCGACGAGCAAGGCGCCATGGCCAGCCTGAGCCAGCAGTCGGCACGCGAGAACGCGGGCACGACCAGCCTGGGCGCCCTGCTGCGCGCCAAGCTGGACAGCAACGACAGCAAGTAAGCTGAACCGGAAGACAGAGCAGGCCCTGGGGCCGCTCTGTCTTTTTTTTCGCCCACGTTTTTCGTTTATGTTTGGCCTATGACACGCTCGGACCTCGTCGAAGAACTCGCAGCCCGCTTTGCACAGCTCACGCACCGCGATGCCGAATACGCCGTCAAGACCATCCTCGACGCCATGAGCGACGCGCTGGTGCGCGGCCACCGCATCGAGATCCGCGGCTTCGGCAGCTTCTCGGTCAACAGGCGCCCGCCGCGCATCGGCCGCAACCCGCGCTCGGGCGAGAGCGTGCAGATCCCCGAGAAGCGGGTGCCGCACTTCAAGCCCGGCAAGGCGCTGCGCGAAGCCGTCGACGCAAAGACGGCCGAGCTCGACGCGGGCAAGGAAGCCAAGGGCCGCAAGGCCTGACGCGCGGACGATCGGAATGCCCGCAAACGTAGAATGCTCCCGGCAACGGGAACGGCTATGAAATACCTCCTGTGGCTGCTCAAGGCAGCCATTTTTTTTACGCTCTTCGCCTTCGCGCTGAACAACCAGCACGACGCGACCGTCTACTTCTTCTTCGGTACCTACTGGCGCGCACCGCTGGTGCTGGTCGTGCTCGCTGCCTTCGCGGGCGGCCTCGTGGTGGGAGCGCTGGGCATGCTGCCGGGCTGGTGGAAGCACCGCGTCGCCGCGGCGGCACAGATGCCGGCCGCAAGCGAAGCCCAGTCGCCCGCAACACCTGTTGCCACGGCCGCTGCGGTGGCAACCGCAGCACCGACCATCTCCGCCACCGACCTCCCCGCCGTACGTCAACATGGACTTTGATCCCAGCTGGCTGCTGATCAGCCTGCCCGTCGCCTTCGTGCTGGGCTGGCTCGCATCGCGCTTCGACATCCGGCAACTCAAGCTCGAGAACCGCCAGGCACCCAAGGCCTACTTCCGCGGCCTCAACTTCCTGCTCAACGAGCAGCAGGACCAGGCCATCGACGCCTTCATCGAGGCCGTGCAGAACGACCCCGACACGCAGGAGCTGCACTTCGCGCTCGGCAACCTGTTCCGCCGCCGCGGCGAGTACCAGCGCGCGGTGCGCGTGCACGAGCACCTGCTGGGCCGCGGCGACCTCAGCCGCAGCGACCGCGAGCGCGCGCAGCACGCCCTGGCGCAGGACTTCCTGCGCGCCGGCCTGCTCGACCGCGCCGAAGCCGCGCTGCAGAAGCTCGAGGGCACGCGCTACGAAAACGAGGCACGGCTCGCGCTGCTGGCCATCTACGAGCGCTCGCGCGAATGGGCGCAGGCCGCCGACGTGGCGCAGAAGCTCGACGAGTCCGACCAGGCCAGCTACAGCACGCGCCGCGCGCACCATCTCTGCGAACAGGCGACGGAGCGCGTGGCGGCGGGCGACCTGCCCGGCGCCGAAAAGCTGCTGGCGCAAGCCGTCGAGCTGGCACCGCAGGCACCACGCCCGGCCATCGACACCGCCAACCTGCAGCTGCGCAAGGGCGAGGCGAGCGCGGCCTTCGACACGCTCGTGGCGCTCAGCGACACCGCGCCGCTGGCGCTGCCGCTCTATGCCGCCGCGTTGCAGCAGGCCGCTGTGGCCGCACACCGCGAAGCCGACGCGCTCGAACTGCTGCAGCGGCGCTACGTGGAGTCGCCGTCCATCGACGTGCTCGAGGCGCTGATGGCACTGGGCGGCAAGCCGAGCGCCACGGCCGAGGAGCCGAACCCGACGCCGCGCGATGGCTACATCGCCCACCTCGCGCAGCAGCCTTCGCTAGTCGCCGCCTCGCGCTGGCTCGCGGGCGAACGCTTCGAGCACGAGCAGTTCCACCCGCAGGTGCAGCGCGCGCTCGACCAGGCCACGCGGCCGCTCATGCGCTACCGCTGTGCGGCCTGCGGCTTCGAGGCGCACCAGTACTTCTGGCATTGCCCCGGCTGCCAGGCCTGGGACAGCTATCCGCCTCGCCGCGTCGAAGAACTCTGATCACGTTCCTGAACAATGGTCACATGAAGGCCTGCGGGGCCTTCATAGGTCAACGCCCTCTTTCAGTACCTCGTTGAGCGCGGGCCGACGATTGCGTCGGCTGTCATTCATCAACGAATAGAGGGAGTTAACAATCATGTTCAAGAAGATCCTGGCCACCACCGCCATGCTGTTCGCGATCGCCGCATCCGCGGCCGTCGATGTCAACAAGGGCACGGAAGCCGATCTCGACGGCATCAAGGGCGTCGGCCCGTCGATGTCCAAGCGCATCCTCGAAGCGCGCAAGCAGGGCGAGTTCAAGGACTGGCCCGACTTCATGCAGCGCGTGAAGGGCGTCAAGGAGAAGAAGGCGGCCAAGCTGTCCGCCGAAGGCCTGACGGTCAATGGCAAGGGCTTCGGCGACGCGGCACCGGCCTCCTCCAAAGGAACGAAGGAAGCGAAGGCCGCCAAGCCCTGATCTCGCTCCGGTAGAAATATGCAAGGCCGCCTTCGGGCGGCTTTTTCATGCGCGCCATGTCAGGGAGACGACCGGGGAGATGGCAGGGAAAGGCCTCAGCAAGTGGCCCGGAATTTGCACGTAAGCTCATTTGCGTCATCAATTCCATACGTTCCGGAGAGCTCATGAATCACAAGTTCGGCATCGCCCTCGCTGGCCTGACCCTCGGCGCCGCAGCCTTCGCGCAGACCAAGTGGGACCTGCCCACCGCCTACCCCGCGACCAACTTCCACACGGAGAACATCACGCAGTTCGCGGGCGACGTGGAAAAGGGCAGCGGCGGCAAGCTCAAGATCACGGTGCATGCCAATGCCTCGCTGTTCAAGGCGCCGGAGATCAAGCGCGCGGTGCAGGGTGGCCAGGCCCAGCTCGGCGAGATCCTGCTCGTGAACTACCAGAACGAATGGCAGATGTTCGGAGCCGATGGCATTCCCTTCCTCGCCGACAGCTACGACGCGGCGTGGAAGCTCTATCAGGCGCAGAAGCCTGCACTGGAGAAGAAGCTGGGCGAACAGGGCATCGTGCTGCTCTACACGGTGGC
Organism: Variovorax atrisoli; assembly: GCF_014195185.1. Taxonomy (NCBI): domain Bacteria; kingdom Pseudomonadati; phylum Pseudomonadota; class Betaproteobacteria; order Burkholderiales; family Comamonadaceae; genus Variovorax; species Variovorax atrisoli. Next base: position 602,874 of record NZ_JACIBG010000003.1, read on the forward strand.
ATGGCCGCCGCAGGGCATCTTCGTGAAGAAGGAGATCGCGTCGGCCGCTGACCTGAAGGGCGTGAAGTGGCGCGCCTACAGCCCCGCCACCGCGCGCATCGGCGAGCTCGTCGGCGCCCAGCCGGTCACGGTGCAGCAGGCCGAGCTCTCCCAGGCCATGGCAACCGGCGTGATCGAGTCGTACATGTCCTCGGGCTCCACCGGCTACGACACCAAGACCTACGAGTACATCAAGAACTTCTACGACACGCAGGCCTGGCTGCCGAAGAATGCGGTGCTCATGAACAAGAAGGCCTTCGACGCCCTCGACAAGCCTACGCAGGACGCAGTGCTGAAGGCTGCGGCCGACGCCGAGAAGCGCGGTTGGGAGCTGTCGAAGAAGAAGAACCTTGAGTACCTCGACCTGCTCAAGAAGAACGGCATGACGGTGCACGTGCCCTCCGCACAGCTCAAGGCAGACATGAAGAAGGTCGGCGACACCATGATCAAGGAGTGGACCGAGAAGGCCGGCGCCGAAGGGCAGGCCGTGATCGACGCCTACAAGAAGATGTGACGCGGACTCGAACCGAACGCACCCGATGCGCAAGACGCTCGACTTTCTCTACATGAGCGCCGCCGCACTGGCGGCGCTTTTCATGATCGGCCTGCTGGTGATGGTGCTGCTGTCCATCCTCGGTCGGCAGCTGCATTTCAACATCCCCGGCATCGACGCCTACGCCGGCTACCTGATGGCCGGCGCTGGCTTCATGGCGCTCGCGCACACACTCAAGCGCGGCGAACACATCCGCGTGACGCTGGTGCTGCAGAACCTGCCGCCCGCGGCACAGCGGTGGCTGGAGCGGTGGGCGATGGGCGCGGCGGCGCTGCTGGCGCTGCTGTTCGCCTGGTACAGCATGCGGCTGGCCTGGCAGTCCTACGACTACCACGACATCTCCACCAGCAACGACGCCACGCCGCTGTGGATTCCGCAGCTGTCGATGGCGCTCGGCGCCATCGTCTTCGCGGTCGCGTCGCTGGACGAGTTCGTGATCGAGTGGCGCGGCCGCCCCGCCAAGCCGGCCGAAACGGAGGCGCTTCGCCATGAGTGACATCGCCATCGCGGGCGTGCTGATCGCCGCGCTGTTCCTCATCCTCGGCAGCGGCGTCTGGATCGGCCTCACGCTCTCGGGCGTGGCGTGGATCGCCATGCAGATTTTTTCCTCGCGCCCGGCGGGCGACGCCATGGCCGTGACCATCTGGGGATCGGCATCCAGCTGGACGCTCACCGCGCTGCCGCTGTTCGTGTGGATGGGCGAGATCCTGTTCCGCACGCGGCTCTCGCAGGACATGTTCAAGGGCCTCGCCCCGTGGATGCAGAGCCTGCCCGGCCGGCTGCTGCACACCAACGTGGCGGGCTGCGCGGTGTTCGCCGCGGTGTCCGGGTCCAGCGCCGCGACCTGCGCCACCATCGGCAAGATGAGCCTGCCCGAGCTCAAGCGGCGCGGTTACCCCGACGACATGGTCATCGGTACGCTGGCCGGCGCCGGCACGCTGGGGCTGCTGATCCCGCCCTCGATCATCATGATCGTCTACGGCGTGAGCGCGGACGTGTCGATCGCGCGGCTGTTCATCGCGGGCGTCATCCCCGGCATCATGCTGGCGCTGCTTTTCTCGGGCTACATCGTTTTCTGGGCGCTGCGCAATCCCGACCGGGTGCCGCCGGCCGACGCGAAGCTGCCCTTCGCCGAGAAGCTCAGGGCTTCGATGTCGCTGATCCCGGTGGCGCTGCTGATCCTGTCGGTGCTCGGCTCCATCTACGCGGGCATCGCCACGGCAACCGAGGCGGCTGCGGTCGGCGTGGTGGGCGCGATGGTCATTTCGGCCGCGCAGGGCTCGCTGACGTGGAACAGCTTCAAGGAGGCGCTGCTTGGCGCCACGCGCCTGTACTGCATGATGGCGCTGATCCTCGCGGGCGCTGCCTTCCTCACGCTGGCCATGGGCTACATCGGTCTGCCACGGCACCTGGCCGAATGGATCGGCTCGCTGGGCCTGTCGAAGTTCCAGCTGATCCTGATGCTGGCGGCGTTCTATATCGTTCTCGGCTGCTTCCTCGACGGCATCTCGATGGTCGTGCTGACCATGGGCGTGATCATGCCGACCGTGAACGCGGCGGGCATCGACCCGGTCTGGTTCGGCATCTTCATCGTGCTTGTGGTCGAGATGGCGCAGATCACGCCGCCCGTGGGCTTCAACCTGTTCGTACTGCAGGGCATGACGGGCAAGGACCTGCTCTACATCGCGCGCGTCACGCTGCCGATGTTCTTCCTCATGGTGGCGGCGGTGCTCATCATCTACTTCGTGCCGCAACTCGTGACCTGGCTGCCTCAGCAGATGGCGCCCTGACAATCAGGGCATGCTCCTTCCAATCATCGCCATCTGCATCGGCGCCTCGATCGGCGCCCTGGCCCGCTGGGGCCTGGCCCTGTGGTTCGGCGTCGGCGGCCTCATCCCCTGGGGCACGCTGGCGGCCAACCTGATCGGCGGCTACCTCATAGGGATCGCCGTCGCCACCTTCCAGCTGCTGCCCGATCTCGATCCCGTCTGGCGGCTCGCGCTGGTGACGGGCTTCCTGGGCGGGCTCACCACCTTCTCGAGCTTCTCGGCCGAGGTCACGACCATGCTGCTGGAAGGCAGGCTCGGCGTGGCCATGGTGACTGCAGCCGCCCATCTGGGCGGGTCGCTCTTCCTCACCTGGCTCGGCATCCGCAGCGTGCAGGCTTTCGCTTCCTGAAGCAGATGAAAACCGCACTAAAACTGCCTTATGTCTTGCGGTTATAGATAAGGCATTCCATAGGGTCGCCCGATAGAATCGACCCCAATGCCCCTGGTCTTTCTCGTCGCCCTCCCCTTCATCGCCAGCGTGCTGGCCGCGTTGATGCCTTCCAACGCGCGCAACAGGGAGTCGACGCTGGCAGGGCTGGTCGCGCTGGGTTGCGCCATCCAGGCCGCATGGTTCTTCCCCAAGATCGCCAACGGCGGCGTGCTGCGGCAGCAGATCGAATGGCTGCCCGCACTGGGCCTGAACCTCGTGTTCCGCATGGACGGCTTCGCGTGGCTCTTCTGCATGCTGGTGCTGGGCATCGGCGCGCTAGTGGTGCTGTACGCGCGCTACTACATGTCGGCCTCCGACCCGGTGCCTCGCTTCTTCTCGTTCTTCCTCGCGTTCATGGGCGCGATGATGGGCGTGGTGCTCTCGGGCAACCTGATCCAGATGGTGCTGTTCTGGGAGCTCACCAGCCTGTTCTCCTTCCTGCTGATCGGCTACTGGCACCACCGCCGCGACGCGCGGCGCGGCGCGCGCATGGCGCTCACGGTCACCGGCGCGGGCGGGCTGTGCCTGCTGGCGGGCGTGCTGGTGCTGGGCCGCATCACCGGCAGCTACGAGCTCGACACGGTGCTGGCCTCGGGCGAGCTCATCCGCGCGCACGCGCTGTATCCGACGGCTCTCACGCTGATATTGCTGGGCGCCTTCACCAAGAGCGCGCAGTTCCCCTTCCACTTCTGGCTGCCGCGCGCCATGGCAGCGCCCACGCCGGTGTCGGCCTACCTGCACTCGGCCACCATGGTGAAGCTGGGCGTGTTCCTGATGGCGCGGCTGTGGCCGGTGCTCTCGGGCACCGAGCAGTGGTTCTGGATGGTGGGCGGTGCCGGTGCCGTCACGCTGCTGCTCGGCGGCTTCATCGCGATGTTCCAGCGCGACCTGAAGGCGCTGCTGGCCTACTCCACCATCTCGCACCTCGGGCTCATCACGCTGCTGCTGGGGCTGAACAGCCCGCTCGCGGCGGTGGCGGCGGTCTTCCACGTGATGAACCACGCCACTTTCAAGGCGTCGCTCTTCATGGCGGCCGGCATCATCGACCACGAGACGGGCACGCGCGACATCCGCAAGCTCAGCGGCCTGATGCGGCTCATGCCGATCACCGGCACGCTGGCCATCATCGCGAGCGCCTCGATGGCCGGCGTGCCGCTGCTCAACGGCTTCCTCTCGAAGGAGATGTTCTTCGCGGAGACGGTGTTCATCCAGGCCACGCCGTGGGTCGACCTCAGCCTGCCGCTGATCGCCACGCTGGCCGGCATCTTCAGCGTGGCCTACTCGGCGCGCTTCGTCTTCGACGTGTTCTTCGGCCCGCCCTGCGGCGACGAGGTGCCCAAGCATCCGCACGAACCGCCGCATTGGATGCGGGTGCCGGTCGAGCTGCTGGTGCTGGTGTGCCTGGTGGTGGGCGTGGCGCCAGCGTGGTCGGTCGGGCCGATGCTCGCCGCGGCTGCATCACCGGTGGTCGGCGGCACGCTGCCCGAGTACAGCCTGGCCGTGTGGCACGGCTTCAACCTGCCGCTCTTGATGAGCTTCGTGGCGCTGGCCGGCGGCGCCGCGCTTTACCTGCTGCAACGCCGCCAGCGCGCGCGCGGCGGCCTCGAGAACACGCCCCTGCTGCACCGCTTCGACGGCCAGGTCATCTTCGAGCACCTGATCGCGCTGCTGAGCGAGGCTGGCCGGCGCAGCCGCCGTCTCTTCGGCACGAAGCGCATGCAGTGGCAACTGCTGCTGCTGGTGGTCGTGGCGGTGGCGGGCGCGACAGCCTCCCTGCAGCTCACGCCCGCCGCGCCCGGCACGCGCGAGCTGCTGCCCTTCTCGCCGATGTTCGCCATGACCTGGCTCATCGGCGGCACATGCGCGGTGGCCGCCGCGTGGCAGGCCAAGTTCCACCGGCTGGCGGCACTGATGCTGGCCGCGGCCGCGGGGCTGGTCTCGTGCGTCACCTACATCTGGTTCTCTGCGCCCGACCTCGCGCTGACGCAGCTGGTGGTCGAGGCCGTCACCACCGTGCTGATCCTGCTGGGCCTGCGCTGGCTGCCGATGCGCAGCAAGGACGTGGTTCAGCCCGCGCGCGCGCGGCTCAAGCCCTGGGGCCGGCGCGGCCGCGACCTGCTGATCGCCGCCATCGCCGGCAGCGGCATGGCCGCGCTGGCCTGGGCCATGATGACGCGCACCTTTCCGCAGAGCATCTCGCCCTTCTTCCTCGAACGCGCGCTCACCGAGGGCGGCGGCACCAATGTGGTCAACGTGATGCTGGTCGACTTCCGCGGCTTCGACACCTTCGGCGAGATCACCGTGCTCGGCATCGTCGCGCTCACCGTGTATGCGCTGCTGCGGCGCTTCCGCCCGGCCATCGAATCGATGGCCCTGCCGATCCAGCAGCGGCTGCAGGCCGACGACGGCAGCAGCGACCTGCTGAACCCGCGCCGCGCCAAGGACACGGCCGTCGGCTACCTGATGGTGCCGGCCGTGCTGGTGCGCCTGCTGCTGCCGGTATCGGTGCTGGTGTCGGTCTACTTCTTCATGCGCGGCCACAACGCGCCGGGCGGCGGCTTCGTCGCGGGGCTGGTGATGTCGGTCGCGCTGGTGCTGCAGTTCATCGTCTCGGGCACCGAATGGGTGGAGGAGCACCTGCGCATCTACCCGCGCCGCTGGATCGCCATCGGCCTGCTGCTGGCGCTGGCCACCGGCGCCGGTGCGGTGTTCCTCGGCTACCCCTTCCTGACCACGCACACCGCGCACCTGCACCTGCCGATCCTGGGCGAGGTGCACGTGCCCAGCGCCCTCTTCTTCGACACCGGTGTGTTCGCGCTGGTGCTCGGCGCCACCATGCTGATCCTGACCGCGCTGGCCCACCAGTCGATACGAAGCCACCGCTGGGCCGACGAGCAAAAAGAAAAAGACGCGGAGGCGACCGCCGCCCCCACCTCCGAGGGAGGGGCCGCCTGATGGAAATCGTGCTCGCACTCGCCATCGGGGTGCTCACCGGCTCTGGCGTCTACATGCTGCTGCGCCCGCGCACCTTCCAGGTCATCATGGGCCTGACGCTGATCTCGTACGCGGTCAACCTCTTCATCTTCAGCATGGGACGGCTCAAGGTCGACAGCGAGCCGGTGCTCGTCAAGGGCCTCACCGCCACGCTGGCCAACACGGCCGACCCGATGCCGCAGGCGCTGGTGCTCACCGCCATCGTGATCGGCTTCGCGATGACGGCGCTCTTCCTCGTCGTGATGCTCGCCTCGCGCGGCCTCACCGGCACCGACCACGTGGACGGTGAAGAACGGCAGGAGGCGGAATGAGCGACGCGCAAGCACCCGAAGGCGCGCGCCCCCTTGAGGGGGTCGGCGCGGCGCACGCAGCGGCAAGCCCGGGGGAAGGCCGATGAAAGAGATCTTCCACCTGCTCGACCAGCTGCTCGAGTTCAGCATGCCGCACCTGGTGGCGGTGCCGATCCTCGTGCCCATGCTCACGGCCGCACTCATGCTGCTGCTGGGCGAGAACCGCCGGCGCGCCAAGTCGGCCCTGAGCGTGATCTCCGGCCTGGTCGGCCTGCTGGCCGCGCTGGCGCTGCTGCGCTGGGTGAACGCGCCCGACACGGGCGGCGGACCCGGCTCCATCGGCGTCTACCTGCCGGGCAACTGGCGCGCGCCCTTCGGCATCGTGCTGGTGGCCGACCGGCTCTCGACCATGATGGTGGCGCTCACCGGCGTGATCGCCTTCGCGGCGTCGATCTACTCCACCTCGCGCTGGGACCGCGCGGGCGTGCACTTCCATCCGCTGCTGCAGCTGCAGCTCATGGGGCTGAACGGCGCCTTCCTCACTGGCGACCTGTTCAACCTGTTCGTGTTCTTCGAGGTGATGCTCGCGGCCTCCTACGGCCTGCTGCTGCACGGTTCGGGCCGGCTGCGCGTGCAGGCGGGGCTGCACTACATCGCGATCAACCTCGCGGCCTCCTCGCTGTTCCTGATCGGCGCGGCCATCCTCTACGGCGTGACCGGCACGCTCAACATGGCCGACCTGGGCATGCGCATCGCCGAGCTCTCGCCGGGCGACCGCGGGCTGGTGCACGCGGCCACGGCCATCCTCTTCACCGCCTTCTTCGCCAAGGCGGGCGCGTGGCCGCTCAACTTCTGGCTGGTGCCGGCCTACAGCGCGGCGGTGTCTCCGGTGGGCGCGGTGTTCGCGCTGCTCACCAAGCTGGGCGTCTACACCGTGCTGCGGCTGTGGACGGTGCTTTTCGCGCCCGACACCGGCGCCTCGGCCGCCTTCGGCCAGCCGGTGCTGGTGGGCGCGGGCATCGCCACGCTCTTCGTCGCGGCCCTGGGCATCCTCGGCACGCAGCGGCTTTCCAACCTCGCGGGCTTCAGCGTGCTGATGTCGGCCGGCACGCTGCTCGCCGCGGTGGGGCTGGGCCAACCGGCCGTGTGGGCCGGCGCCCTCTTCTACCTGCTGAGCTCCACGCTCGCGGTGAGCGCCTTCTTCCTGCTGACCGACATGATCGAGCGCTGGCGCAATGCCGGCATGAGCGTGGCGCCGCACGAGGTCGCGGGCACGGCGCCCTTCCTGGCCGAAGACCTGAGCGCGCTGAGCGACGTGAACCTCGACGACGACGCGCAGGCGCTCTACGGCCGGGCCATCCCGGCGGGCGTCGCTTTTCTCGGCCTGAGCTTCATGATCTGCACGCTGCTGCTGACCGGCCTGCCGCCGCTTTCGGGCTTCGTCGGCAAGTTCGCGATGCTCTCCGGCTTGATGAATGGCAGCGGCGCCGTCGGCATGGCCGGCTGGACCTTTCTCGTGCTGCTGATCGCATCGGGCTTCCTCGCGCTGATCGCGCTGAGCCGCACCGGCATCCGCCATTTCTGGACCCAGCCGCATGGCAACCTGCCCTCGCTGCCGGCGCTCGAAGTGCTGCCCGTGGCGGGGCTCATCGTCGCCGGCATCGCGCTCACGATCTGGGCCGAACCGGTGATGCGCCACGCGATGGCCACCGCCAAGGGCCTGCGCACGCCCACGGCCTATCGCGCTGCAGTGATGGAAGCGCGGCAGGTTCCGAACCCGGTGCCCGCCGCCAAGGCCGAAGGAAAGGCAGGCGCGCAATGAGACGCCTGATCCCATCTCCGCCGCTGTCGCTCGCGCTGTTCGTCATCTGGCTGCTGCTCAACCAGTCGCTCGAGGCAAGCACGCTCCTTTCGGGCGTGCTGCTCGCCATTGCCGTGCCGCTGCTGACCAAGGGCCTGCGGCCGGCCACGGTACGCATGCGCCGGCCCGGCGTGGCGCTGCGGCTGTGCTGCATCGTGCTCTACGACATGTCGGTGTCGGTGTTCGCGGTGGCGCGTGCGCTGCTCACGCGCCGCAGCGAGAGCATCCATGCGAGCTTCCTGCGCATACCGCTCGACCTGCGCGACCCCAACGGCCTCGCGGTGCTCTCGATGATCATGTGCCTCACGCCCGGCACCGCCTGGGGCGAGGTGGCCTTCGATCGCACCACCCTGCTGATCCACGTGTTCGACCTCGACGACGAAGCAGCCTTCATCGCGCAGATCAAGAGCCGCTACGAACGTCCGCTGATGGAGATCTTCGAATCATGACGCCCATCCTTTTCTGGTCGCTCAAGTTCGCGCTGTTCCTGCTGGCGGTGGCGATGCTCTGCGCCGTCGCGCGCCTGCTGATCGGCCCTTCCGCCCAAGACCGCGTGATGGCGCTGGACTGCCTCTACATCAACGGCATGCTGATGATGCTGGTGCTGGGCATCGTCTACGCGAGCGACGTGTACTTCGCCGCCGCGATGCTGATCGCGCTGTTCGGCTTCGTGAGCTCGACGGCGATGGCCAAGTTCCTGCTGCGCGGGGAGGTGATCGAATGAGCGCCGCGCCGGGCCGCCCCAAGCAAGCTCGCACCGCGGTGCGAAGCACGGAGGTATTCCGATGAGCGATTTCATCGTGGGCCCGATGCCGCTGTGGGCCGAGATCGTCACCGCCGTCTTCGCGGTGCTGGGCGCGGCCTTCGCCGCCATCGGCTCCTTCGGGCTGGTGCGGCTGCCGACCTTCTTCCGACGCATCCATGCGCCCACGCTGGGTGCCACCGGCGGCGTGTGGTCGATGACGGTCGCTACCATCGTGTACTTCTCGGCGCAGGGCCACAGCCTCTTCATGCACGCGGTGCTGATCGTGCTGTTCGTGGCGCTGACCACGCCTGTGACCACCATCTTCCTGATGCGCGCCGCGCTGTTCCGGGAACGCCAGAAGAACGGCGACGTGCCGCCGCCGGCACCATCGGACCAGGGGCCGATCCCGCCCTACGAGGGCTGATCGAGCCGCGCGGTCATACGGGTCACGAGGGGCACCGGGGCCACAAAGGTCACGAGGACAGCAGCCGCTCCTTGGCCTGCGCCACTTCCATCTCGCGCGGCAGCGTCACCGCGTTCTTCACCGCGAGGATTTCCGCCATCACGCTCACCGCGATCTCCGGCGGCGTCTTGCTGCCGATGTAGATGCCGATGGGCCCGCGCAGGCGCGCGAGCGACTCCTCGGTCTGGTCGAAGTGCTCGATCATGCGACCGCGCCGCGCATCGGCATTGCGCCGCGAGCCGATGGCGCCGACGTAGAAGGCGTCGCTTTGGAGCGCCTCCAGCAGCGCGAGGTCGTCGAGCTTGGGGTCGTGCGTGAGCGCGACCACGCAGCTGCGGCGGTCGGGCCTGAAGGCGGTCACGGCGTCGTCGGGCATCTCGGTCGTGATGTGCACGCCGGGCAGCGACCATGCGGTGCGGTACTCGGCGCGAGGGTCGCACAGCGTGACGGCGAAGCCGCTGAACTTGGCCATGGTGGCCAGGTATTCGGCGAGCTGGCCGGCGCCGATCAGCAGCATGCGGTACTCGGGGCCGAAGGTGTTGGTCAGCTCGGTGTCGTTCACCGTGAGTTCGTCGGGCGCCTTGGCTTCGGCGAGCCGCACCGCGCCGGTGGCGAGCGTCACCGTGCGCTGCATCAGCTTGCCCTGCTCCAGCTGCGCTACCAGCTGCTCGAGCGAGCCGGCGTCGGGCGCGTATTCGAGCAGCAGCTCCAGCGTGCCGCCGCAGGGCAGGCCGAAGCGGTGTGCCTCGTCGGCGGTGATGCCGTATTTCACGAGCGAGGGCGGCGCGCCCAGCGGCACGTCTTCCGCCTTGCCGTGGGCATGGCTGTAGCGCGCGATCAGGTCGTCCTCGATGCAGCCGCCAGAGACCGAGCCGACCACCGCACCGTCTTCCGCCAGGGCCATGATCGAACCCACCGGCCGGGGCGACGAACCCCAGGTACGCACCACCGTCGCCAGCAGCGCGCGCTTGCCGGCACGCCGCCAGTCGCGCAGCGTGCGCAGCACCATGACGTCGAGGTTTTCCATGACGCTGCAGTCCCGGGTTCAGGCCGCGTCGCCGCCGGGAGCGGCGGGCGCGTCCTTGTCGTCCTTCTTGCCGAGGCCGATCTTCTTCATGAGGCCGGACATCATCCCGCTCTTCTCGGCAGGCGCCTCGGCGGCTTCCTCGGCAGGCGCAGGCGGCGGCCCGTAGCGGCTCTGCATCTCGGCCTCGAAGCGCTTGAAGAAATCGTCGGCCGTGGACTTGGCCGCGCCGTCGATCAGCCGCTGGCCCAGCTGGGCGATCTTGCCGCCGACCTGGGCCTGCACGGTGTAGTCGAGTTCGCAGCCGGCGGGGGCGGCGTCAGGCGGCGTCGCCGCATCGGCCTCGTGCACGACGGCATCACCGGCAGGGGTGGCCGCCGCGTCCGTGGCGACCGGCTTGAGCGTGACGCTCGAAGAGCCCTTGGCGAAGCCCGCCACGCCGCCCTGCCCTTCGAAGGTGAGCTTGTAGCCATGCGGTGCAGAGATGTCCGAGAGCTGCACCTTGCCGTTGAACTTGGCCGAGACCGGGCCGATCTTCAGGGCCAGCGCGACGCTGTACTGGTTCTCGCCCGTGAGCTCGAACTTGTCGCAGCCGGGAATGCACTTCTTCAGCGTCTCGGGATCGTTGAGCGCTTCCCATGCCTGTTGTTGGGTGATGCCTAGGCGGCGGTTTCCGAGCATTTCCATGGTGGGGTTCCTTTGTCTTCCTTCCTGGGCGCCGCTAGCGGCCGGACCGCATCAGTGCGGCGAGGCTCGCGGCGAGCTGTTCGAGTGCGCTGAGATTGTGGACCGCCAGCATCGCGTCCGCCTGCCGGTGCAGCACGGCGGCCCCACGCGCCAGAGGGGCGTAGCCCTCGAAGCGCAGCAGCGGGTTGAGCCACAGGAGCCGGCGCGAATGGCGCTTGAGCCACAGCAGCTCATGCTCCAGCAGCGAGGGCTCGCCGGTATCGAGCCCGTCGCTGATCACCAGCACCAGCGTGCGGCGGCCGGTCAGCCGGCGGGCATGGGCACGCCTCAGCTCGGCCAGCGAGGCGCCGAAGCGGGTGCCGCCTGCGAAGTCGTCGATGGCGAGGCTGGCGGCGCCGAGCATCTCGTCCGTGTCGGCCAGCCGGAATGCGGGCGTCAGGTCGGTCAGCCGGGTGCCGAAGGCGAACACGTCGCGGCGGCCGGCACGGCGCGTCGCGGCATGCAGAAAGGCCAGCAGCAGGCGCGCATAGCGCTCCATCGAGCCCGAGACGTCGACCAGCACCAGCAGCGGCAGCGGCTGCTCGCGCCGGGCCAGCCGGGGCAGCCGCATGATCTCGCCGCCGGTGCGCGCCGCCTCGTGCAGCACGCCCGGCCAGTGCATGCGCGCATGCTGGCGGCCCGCCTCGCCGGCCACGCGCAGGCGGCGCGATGGCAGTTCGGGAATCGGCAGGCGGATGTCGCGCGCGAGCCGCTCCACCAGGCGGTACTCGGCGGCGCCGAGCGCGTTGAAGTCGGCATGCTGCAGGCGCTGCCTGTCGCTCGACGTCATGGCGGCGTCGAACTCGACCTCGCGATCGGGCTTGGCCGGCTCCACCGGCCTGGCGAGCGCGCGCGGTGCGCTCAGGGCCTCCCGTACGCGCGGCCGGCGCTTGGACGGCTCGGCCTTGCCTTCGGCGCTCGGCAGCATCTGGGCCAGCAGCTTGTTCGCAAGCTCCGGGTCGCGGAACCAGGCGTCGAAGAGCTCGCGGAACACCATGCGGTCCTGCTCGCGGCTGACCATCACCGCCTCCATGGCGGCGCTCAGGTCGAGCCTGTCTTCCACGCCCACGAGCGAAGCGGCCTCGGCCGCGAGGGCGATGCGCATCGCGTCGGTGCGCACGCCCGCGCGGCGCAGCGCACGGCCGAAGGCGGTGATGTTGCCCGCGAGCTTTCCGCTGCGGACGTCGCCGAGTTGCTGCACGCCGGTGGTGGCCATCGACAGTTCACGCCTCCGGCTTGAGCAGGTCCGATGCCAGCTCCTGCGTCAGGGCGGCCACGTCGTCGCGCTGCTTGAAGAGGATGCCGGCGGTGTCGACCACCACTTCGGGGTCGAGTTCGACTGTGTCGAGCGCGATCAGCGCCCTCGCCCATTCGACGCTCTCGGCAATGCCGGGCGCGCGCTGGAAGGCATTGGCGAACGGTGCCTCGCGCAGCCGCGCGACGAAGGCGGCGACTTGCGCCGACAGCTTCTCGCCGGCTTCGGGCACACGTGCACGCACGATGGCCAGCTCGCGCTCGCGCTCGGGGTAGTCGAGCCAGTGATAGAGGCAGCGGCGCTTGACCGCATCGTTGAGCTCGCGCGTGCGGTTGCTCGTGAGGATGGTCACCGGGGGCACCACCGCGCGCACCGTGCCCAGCTCGGGAATGCTGACCTGGTACTCGCCCAGGTACTCGAGCAGGAAGGCCTCGAAGGGCTCGTCGGCGCGGTCGACCTCGTCGATCAGCAGCACGGCACCCGGCAGCGGCGTCTGCAGCGCCTGCAGCAGCGGACGGCGGATCAGGTAGTGCGGCTGGTAGACCTCGGCCTCCACGTCGCGGGCCGCGCCCGTCGCCTCGGCGGCGCGCATGTGCAGCAGCTGCGCGGCGTAGTTCCATTCATAGAGCGCCTCGCGCTGCTCCAGGCCGTCGTAGCACTGCAGCCGCAGCAGCTCCCGCCCCAGCGCCGTCGAAAGCGCCTTCGCCAGCTCGGTCTTGCCCACGCCGGGCTCGCCTTCGAGCAGCAGGGGACGCTGCAGCTTCAGCGCGAGGAACACGGCCGTGGCCAGTCGCCGGTCGGCGAAATAGCCGGCCTGCATGAGTCCGGCGGAGAGGGAGTCGATGCTGGGAAAGATCATGGCCTAGGGTAATGGATGGCCGTTGCGAAGGCGGAGGCGGACATCCGGACGCGAAGGGCGCGAGGATCGCGCGAAGAACGCGAAAGAGAAACCGAAAAAAATTCCTGGCTGTTCCTTTGCGCCTCTCACGAAACCTTCGCACCCTTCACGTGTCCGGTTCGGTCCGAACCCTCCGCGCCCGACTGCGTCAGCCCAGCGCCTTGGTCACGGCCCTTTGCGTCAGCACGCTGATCAGGTTCGCACGGTAGGCGGCCGATGCATGCAGGTCGCTGTTCAGGTCGCTCGCGTCGATCTTCACGGCGGCGGCAGCCGCGGCGGTGAAGCTCTTGTTGAGCGCATCTTCCAGCCCTGCATGACGGAACACGCCATTGCCCGCGCCGGTGATAGCCACGCGCACGCCGCCGTCGTACTGTGCGAGGAACACGCCGACCAGCGGGAAGTGCGACGCCTTCTGGCGCAGCTTCTCGTAGGCCGCACGCTTCGGCACGGGAAAGCGGATGGCGGTGATGAGCTCGTCTTCTTCCAGCGCAGTGGTGAAGAGGCCCTGGAAGAAGTCATCGGCCGCGATCTCTCGCTTGGAGGTGACGATGGTCGCGCCCGAGGCCAGCACGGCGCTGGGGTAGCAGGCGGCCGGGTCGTTGTTGGCCACCGAGCCGCCGATGGTGCCCATCGCGCGCACCTGCCGGTCGCCGATGCGCGAGGCCAGGTCGGCCAGCGCCGGGTAGGCGGCCTTCACGTCGGCGTTGTTCGCCACGTCCAGGTGGCGCGACATGGCGCCGATGGTGATGGCGTCGCCGCTTTTCGTGATGCCGGCGATCTCCTTGATGCCGCTCAGGTCCACGAGCTGCTCGGGTGCCGAAAGCCGCAGCTTCATGGAAGCCAGCAGGGTCTGTCCGCCGGCCAGCGGCTTGGCGCCGGAGGCCACGAGTCTTGCCGCGTCGGCCACCGAGGCGGGCCGTTCGAGTGTGAAGGCGTACATGGTGTGGTTCCTTCTTTGTTCTAGTTCAGGGGTTGGCGGCTGCAGCCTGCATCGCTTCCCAGACGCGGGCGGGCGATGCGGGCATGTCGAAATCCTTGACGCCCAGCGGCGCCAGCGCGTCGAGCACCGCATTGATCACGGCCGGCGGCGAGCCGATGGCCCCCGCTTCGCCGCAGCCCTTGGTGCCCAGCGGGTTGTGCGTGCACGGGGTGCACACGGTGTCGAGCTTGAACTGAGGGAAGTCGCCGGCGCGCGGCATGGCGTAGTCCATGAAGCTGCCGGTGAGCAGCTGGCCGGTCTCCTTGTCGTAGACGCAGTTCTCGAGCAGCGCCTGCCCGATGCCCTGCACCAGCCCGCCGTGCACCTGGCCCTCGACGATCATCGGATTGATGATGGTGCCGAAGTCGTCCACCGCGGTGAAGCGGTCGACGCGGACCTCGCCGGTCTGCTTGTCGACCTCGACCTCGCAGATGTAGGTGCCGCCCGGGAAGGTGAAGTTGGTCGGGTCGTAGAAGGCGGTCTCGTTCAGGCCGGGCTCCAGCTTGTCGAGCGGGTAGTTGTGCGGCACGTAGGCCGTCAGCGCCACCTGGCCGAACGGGATTTTCTTGTCGGTGCCCTTGACCGTGAACTCGCCGTTGGCGAACTCGACGTCGGCGTCGCTGGCTTCCATCAGGTGCGCGGCGATCTTCTTGGCCTTGGTCTCGATCTTGTCGAGCGCCTTCATGATGGCCGCGCCGCCCACCGAGATGGAGCGCGAACCGTAGGTGCCCATTCCGAAGGGCACGCGGCCGGTGTCGCCGTGCACCACGTCGACGTTCTCGACCGGAATGCCCAGCCGCGCCGCCACGACCTGCGCGAAGGTGGTCTCGTGGCCCTGGCCGTGGCTGTGCGAGCCGGTGAACACCGTCACGCTGCCGGTCGGGTGCACGCGAATCTCGCCGCATTCGAACAGGCCCGCACGTGCGCCGAGGGCGCCTGCGATGTTCGACGGCGCGATGCCGCAGGCCTCGATGTAGCTCGAATACCCGATGCCGCGCAGCTTGCCGTTGGCTTCGCTCGCAGCCTTGCGCGCCGCATAGCCATCGACTTCCGCCAGCACGCGCGCCTTGTCCATGCAGGCATGGAAGTCGCCCGTGTCGTACTGCAGCGCCACGGGCGTCTGGTACGGGAACGCGGTGATGAAGTTGCGCTTGCGGATCTCGTCCTGCCCCAGGTTCATTTCCCAGGCGCAGCGCGACACCAGCCGCTCCAGCAGGTAGGTGGCCTCGGGCCGCCCCGCCCCGCGGTAGGCATCCACCGGCGCGGTGTTGGTGAACCAGGCATCCACCTCGACGTAGATCTGCGGCGTGGTGTACTGGCCGGCCAGCAGGGTGGCGTAGAGGATGGTGGGCACCGCCGTCGAGAAGGTCGACAGGTAGGCGCCCAGGTTGGCGTCGGTGTGCACGCGCATCGCGAGGAACTTGCCGTCCTTGTCCATCGCCATCTCGGCGTGGCTCACGTGGTCACGCCCGTGCGCATCCGACAGGAAGCACTCCGAACGGTCGGCCGTCCACTTGATGTTGCGGTTGAGCTGCCTCGCGGCCCACGTCAGGCACACGTCTTCCGCGTACAGGAAGATCTTGGAGCCGAAGCCGCCACCCACGTCGGGCGCGATCACCCGGACCTTGTGCTCCGGCAGGCCCAGCACGAAGGCCGTCATCAACAGGCGCTCGACGTGCGGGTTCTGGTTGGAGACGTACAGCGTGTAGTCGTCGCCGGCGCGGTTGTAGCTGCCGATGGCCACGCGCGGCTCGATGGGGTTGGGCACCAGCCGGTTGTTGACGAGGTCCAGCTTGGTCACGTGCGCGGCGCCGGCGAACACCGCATCGACCGCCGCCTTGTCGCCCAGCGCCCACTTGTAGCACTGGTTGTCGGGGGCCTCGTCGTGCAGCGTGACGCCGCCGGCCTTCTTCGCGGCGTCGGCCACGCTCACCAGCGCGGGCAGCACCTCGTAGTCGACCACCACCGCCTCGGCGGCATTCCTGGCCTGCTCCACCGTCTCGGCCACCACCATGGCCACGTGGTCGCCCACGTAGCGCACCTTCTTGATGGCCAGGATCGGGTGCATCGGCTCCTTCATCGGGGTGCCGTCGGGGTTGTTGATGAGCCAGCCGCAGGGCAGCCCGCCCATCTTGCCCTCGATGTCCTTGCCGCTGAAGATGCCGATGACGCCGGGCATCTTCAGCGCCTCGGCGGTGTCGACCGACTTGACGACGGCGTGGGCGTGCGGCGAGCGCACGAAGACCGCATGGCTCTGGTTGGCCAGCGTGATGTCGTCGGTGTAGTTGCCCGAACCGGTGAGGAATCGGTAGTCCTCCTTGCGGCGGACCGCCTCGCCGATGTGCGGCAGGTTCGAGAAATCGGAAGCGCCCATGATGTCGCTCTCCTCAGGCCGTTGCCGTTGCCTTGACGGGAGTGCCCGAGGCCATGGCCTCGCCGCCCATCTTCACTGCTTTGACGATGTTCTGGTAGCCCGTGCAGCGGCACAGGTTGCCGTCGAGCAGCTCGCGGATCTCGGTCTCGCTCGACTTGGGATGGTGGGTGCACAGATCGATGGCGCTCATGACCATGCCCGGGGTGCAGAAGCCGCACTGCAGGCCGTGGCACTCCTTGAATGCCGCCTGCATGGGGTGCATGGTGCCGTCGGCTTCGGCGATGCCCTCGATGGTGGTGACTTCGGCGCCCGCCGCCTGCGCCACCAGGATGTTGCACGACTTGACGGCCCGACCGTTCAGGTGGACGGTGCAGGCGCCGCACTGGGCGGTGTCGCAGCCGACGTGGGTGCCTGTGAGATGGAGATGCTCGCGCAGAGCGTGTACGAGAAAGGTGTTGGGAGGAGCGTCGACCGTGACCGGGCGGCCGTTGACCTTGAAAGCGACCTGCATTTGGCTGTCTCCGTAAAAGGTGATGGCTGTTTGAGCAAAAGCATCTTGGATGCCGGCCTTTCGCACTATCCTAGGCAAAACCCTTGACACTTGCACAGAGCGCGCGAAATTCTCAAAATGAAACAGCCTGCCGTCCGGCGGGCTGGGAAAAGCCTGCATACATGCGCGAAAAACCACGATGTCTGTATCAATCGTTTCGCAGCCTCCTGAGCGTTCCCTGGCAATCGCCCAAGCCCGCCGCGAACTGATAGAAGGCGAGTCACCCCAAAGAGCGCGGGGGGCCGCCCGCATCGACTCCTGGATCACCCGCTCCTGGCAGCGCTGCATCGAGGCCGGCCGCCGGCCGCAGCAGCGCGTCCAGTTCGACCCCGTGAGCCGCTCGGCCGGCAAGGACATCGTCGAGCGCAACCGCGCGCTGGTCGCCGCGGCCCGCCCGGTGATCGAGCAGCTCTCCCGCGCCATCGCCGACACCCGCTATTTCGCCGTACTGACCGATGCAGAGGGCATCGTGGTCGACGTGGGCAACCTGCCCGACGGCACCGATGCTGCCAGCCGCTATGCGCGGGACATCGGGCGCATCGGCGTCGACCTGTCGGAGCGCGCCATCGGCACCAGCGCCATCGGTACCGCCCTGGCCGAGCAGGAATCGGTCTGGCTGCACCGCGGCGAACATTTCTTCGACGACACCAGCGTCTACAGCTGCGCCGGCGCGCCGCTCTTCGGCCCCCGGGGCGACTGCATCGGCATGCTCGACCTGACCGGGGTGCACGTGGCCGAACGCCCCGAGCTGCGCCACCTGGCGACCCTGTCGGCGCGCAACATCGAGAACATGCTGGTCAAGCGCGAGCCCTGCGAACTGCTGCTGCGCCTGGCGTGGCCGGGCAGTTCGGGCGGCGAAGCCACGGAAGGGCTGCTGTGCATCGACGCGGTGGGCGGCGTGACCGGCGCCAACGCAGCGGCGCGGCAGATGCTGCACCAGCCGCTGCCGCACGGCGGGCACGCCCTGAACTTCAACGACCTCTTCGCGCTGCCTCTGCACATGATGTTCGACGCGGCCCGCCGCGGCGATGCGATGCTCGAGGTGCCGCTGTGGTCGGGCCTGCGGGTGCAGGTGCGGCCCCAGCCCGGCGGCAGTGGCGTGGCGGCTTCCGCGAGCCCGTCTCCCGACAACAGGCCGAGGCTGCGCGACGTGGAAACCGCGCTGATCCGCAAGGCCGTGGCCGATGCCCGCGGCAACGTGGCGGAGGCCGCGCGGACCCTGGGCATCAGCCGCGCGACCGTCTACCGCAAGCTGTGGCGCGGGCGGCCTGCCGGCGCGCCGGACTGAAACACCGCCAGTCCGTTCAGCCTTCGTTCAGACTGCGGCGCTCAGGCGCCGACCGGCACCTTGTCCAGGAAGCCCGTCACCGACCGCAGCTTGCCCGCATCGACCTGCGCGAAGTCGGTGCCCTGGATCAGGTCTTCTGCGCCGCTGGGCCCCAGCGTCCACGAGAAGCGCAGATGGTCGCCGTGCGAATCGGCCTTGCCCAGCAGGTTGAAGCGGAAACCCGGATAGCGCTGGTGCACCACCCCCACCAGCGCGCTGATCTGCTCTCGGCCGATGGCCTGGGCGAGCGGATCGACGTAGCGCGCGTCGGCGGTCCAGCCGGCCTCGATCAGCGCGGCGCGGCGCTCGGCGTCGGTTTCGTTCCAGACCGCGATGTAGTGTTGGGCAATGGCGGTGGCATCGTGTGTGGCAGTGTTCATGGTGACCATTCCTTTCCGGGTGTCGACCCGCAACATCGCGGGGTGAAGGAATGGTCGCCCCGCACGCGATGCGCGTCGATGACGTGGCAGGTCATGAGATGCGGGATCGGACGGCCGAACGCAGCCCTTCGCGAAACCTCCGCGCCTGGCCGCCCGCCCCCCGTTCCAGGCAGTCACATGGCGTCGAGCGGAAACACCGGCCGCCTGACCTTGCCGAACGGGAACAGCCCGTAGTCCGAACTCGTGACCCCCGGGCTGTCGCACTCCACCAGCGCTGCCGAGAGCGGCTCGAAAACCGGCCGGCAGTACATGCGCGACTTGAGCAGCAGGAAGCGCTCCTTGCGCGGATCGAGCCCCGCGCACTCGAAGACGCCGATGTCCCACGGCTCCTGCGTTCGCTCGGTCACCACGATGCGCGCCGCGCCGATGTCGAAGAGCACCGTGCGGCCCATGCTGCTGCGCTGGCCGGTGTAGGTGGGCCCGGTGATAACGTATTCGCCGTTGCCGATGGTGCGCACGATGCCCGTCAGGCGCACCGGCGTCTTCTCGAGCCCGATGCCCGCGAGCGAGACCTTGTTGCCCAGCGCGACCGTCACCTGCGCGCCCTCGCCCGCCGCGACGAGCTGCGCCACCGCCTCGGGGTCGCACAGCGGACCGACGCCGATGCCGTGCAGGCCCTGGGCCAGCGCCTCCTGCAGCACGTCCATGGTGTCGCAGCTTCCGCCCGACATGCAGTTGTCGCCATGGTCGAGCAGCAGCACCGGCCGCGTCGCACCTTCGGCGATCAGCTTCGCGCGCGCGATCGACTCCGCCAGCGGCTCGCTGCGGTAGACGAAGGCCTCGCGCTGCGCCCACATCTGCGCCGCGATGCGGTCGGCCGTGGCCTGTGCGCGTTCGGGCGAATGCGCGTCGACCGCGATCACGCTCATGCAAGGCGCCTCGATGTCCGACAGCGAGAAGCCCGCGAGGATCGACACCGCCAGCGATTCCGACTCCTCCGCCTCGCGCGCCGCCTCGATGGCCTGCTTCATCGCGCCGGTGAAGGAGGCGCTGCGCAGCGTGTGCGCCATCAGCGGCAGCCGGTGCCAGCGCATGTGCGGCTTGCTGCGTCCGGCGAGCATGTCGAAGAGCAGCCGGCCGGCATGCTCGCCGGTCTCGTACATGTCGACGTGCGGGTAGGTCTTGAAGCCGACGATCACGTCGGCGTTCTCCACCATCGCGGGCGTGACGTTGGCGTGCAGGTCGAGCGCCACGCCGATGGGCACGCCCGGCGCCGCCGCGCGCAGGCGCAGCAGCAGGTCGCCTTCGCCATCGGCGCTGTTGTGCGCCACCATCGCGCCGTGCAGGTCGAGCAGGATGGCGTCGCAGCCCGGGGCCGCGTCGACGATGAACTGGGTGAGCAGCGTGTAGGCCTGCGCATCGACCGGGCCGCTCGGGTTGGCCGAGGCCGACACCGGCGTGACCACGGTCGCGCCCGCCTGCTCGGCGAGATCGATGAAGGCGGACATCGCCGTGCGCATGCCCTTGTTGTCGCGGTAGGCCTGCTCGCCGAAGGTGGGGCCGTCGGGCCCGAAGGCCGCGAGCGGCGTGGGCACCGGAGAGAAGGTATTGGTCTCGTGGTTCAGACGCGCGATCAGCACCTTCATTGCGCCGCTCCCGCGCTCTGCAGCATCGCCTGCAGCAGCACGTTGCAGCCTGCCTCCAGGTGATCGGGCTGCGCGTCCTCGATCTCGTTGTGGCTGATGCCGTCGCGGCAGGGCACGAAGATCATCGCCGTGGGGCAGACGCGCGCGAGGTACACCGCGTCGTGGCCCGCGCCGCTGATCACGTTCATCCAGCTCAGGCCCTGCGCCTGCGCGGCGTCGCGCACGGCCGCAACAAGCCCGGGCGTGAAGGGCTGCGGCGGGAAGTACACGACCTGCTCCACCGACATCTCGACCTTGGCCTTCGCGGCAATGCGCTGCACGGTTTCCTTGAGCGCGGCGTCCAGCGCCGACAGCACCGTGTCGTCGGCCGCGCGCAGGTCGACGCTGAGCTTCACCCGGCCCGGAATCACGTTGCGCGAGTTCGGGTACGCGTCGATCCAGCCGACCGTGCCGCGCGCGTGCGGCGCGTGGGCCAGCGCGATGCGGTTGACCTCGATCACCAGCTCGGAAGCAGCCAGCAGCGCGTCCTTGCGCAGCTCCATCGGCGTGGGACCGGCATGGGCTTCCATGCCCTGCACCACCACGTCGTACCAGCGCTGGCCCAGCGCTCCCTCGACCACGCCGATCACGCGCTCGTTGGCTTCGAGCACCGGGCCCTGCTCGATGTGCGCCTCGAAGTACGCGCTCACCGGCGACGCTTCTGCCGAGACGGGCGCGCTGCCCGCATAGCCGATGGCGGCCAGCGCCTCGGAGACGCTGATGCCGTCGTTGTCGCGCTGCGCCAGCGCATGCTCCAGCGTGAACGCGCCGGCGAACACGCCCGAGCCCATCATCACCGGCACGAAGCGCGAGCCTTCCTCGTTGGTCCACACCGCCACCTCGAGCGGCGCCTCGGTCTGCACCCCGGCGTCGTTCAGGGTGCGGATCACCTCCAGCCCGGCGAGCACGCCGTAGTTGCCGTCGAACTTGCCGCCCGTGGGCTGGGTGTCGATGTGGCTGCCCGTGGCCACCGGCGGCAGCGCGTTGTTGCGGCCGGCGCGGCGCGCGAAGATGTTGCCGATGGCGTCGACACGCACCTCGCAGCCGGCCTCGCGGGCCCAGCGCGAGAACAGGTCGCGGCCCTGGCGGTCGAGATCGGTCAGCGCGATGCGGCAGACGCCGCCTTTCTCGGTAGCGCCCAGTTGCGCCAGTTCCATCAAGGAGTTCCAGAGCCGCTGGCCGTCGATGCGGAGTTCGTTGTGAGAGTTTTTCATGGCTTTCGAAAACGGTTGATGCGTTGCGTAGGGAGGGCGCTCAGGCGAGGCCCACGCCCAGGTAGCGGTCCTTGACTTCGTGGTCGGCCATGAAGTCGGCATTGCCGGCCTCGTGCACGATCACGCCCTGCTCCACGATGTAGTGGCGGTCGGCCAGCTGCACGCAGACCTCGAGGTTCTGCTCGACCAGCAGGATCGCCACGCCCGCGGCCTTGATGGTCTTGAGCTGCGCGACGATCTCCTCGACGATCACGGGCGCCAGGCCCTCGACCGGCTCGTCGAGGATCAGCAGGCGCGGATGGTTCATCAGCGCCCGGCCGATCGCCAGCATCTGCTGCTCGCCGCCCGAGAGCTGCCCGCCGCCGTTGCGCCGGCGCTCCTTCAGGCGCGGGAAGATCCGGTAGATGTCGTCCAGCTGCCAGGGCGACTGGCGCCGCAGGCCGAGCAGCAGGTTCTCTTCCACCGTCAGCAGCTTGAAGATGCCGCGGTGCTCGGGCACCAGGCACACGCCGCGCGTGGCGATGCGGTGCGCCGGCATGCCGGCGATGTCCGCACCCTGGAAGCGCACCCGCCCGCTGGTGGGCGTGACCGCCCCGGCGATGCTCTTGAGCGTGGTCGACTTGCCCGCGCCGTTGCGCCCAAGCAGCGTGACCAGTTCGGCCTCGCCCACGGTCATCGACACGCCCTGCAGCACGTGGCTCTTGCCGTAGTGGGCGTGCAGCTTCTCGACTTCGAGGATGTTGTCGCGGGCGCCGCTCATGCCTTGCCTCCGGTGATCATGTTGCCCAGGTAGGCGCTGCGCACGCGCGCATCGGCCCGGATGTCGCCCGGAAGCCCCTCGGCCAGCACGCGGCCCAGCTGCATCACGGTGACAGTGTCGGAGATGTCCATCACGATGTTCATGTTGTGCTCGATGAGAACCACGGTGTGCGCGTCGCGCAGGCCACGGATCAGCTGCTTCATGTCGTCCAGGTCGTCGATGCCCATGCCCGATGTCGGCTCGTCGAGGAAGATCGCCTTCGGTCTCGCCGCAAGCGCCATGCCAACCTCGAGCCGGCGCTGCTGGCCGTGCGAGAGTTCGCCGGCCGGCGTGTCCGCCAGCCGCTCCAGCCCGATGCGCTGCAGCACCTCGTCGACGATCCGGGTGCAGGCCAGTTCGCCGACCGGCGCGCGCCAGCAGTTCATGGCCTGCCGCGGCGACACGCCCTGGGCCGCCACGCGCAGGTTCTCGCGCACCGCAAGGCTCGCGAACAGCGCCGTGACCTGGAACGAGCGCGCCATGCCGCGCTGCACGCGCTTGTGGTCGGGCTCGCGCGTGACGTCATGGCCGTCGAACAGGATGCGTCCGCCGGTGGTCATGCCGGTGCCGGTGAGCATGTGGAACAGCGTGGTCTTGCCCGCGCCGTTGGGACCGATCACCGAGTGCACCGTGTTGCGCCGGATCTTCAGGTCGACCCCGCCGAGCGCCGCGAACTTGCCGTAGTGCTTGGTGACGCCGACGGCTTCTATAAGAACGTCGCTCATGCTTTTTCTCCTTCCGCGGCAGGCGAGACAGCTGCGGCAGGCGCGGCCGGGGCCGGGGCCGCCGGTGACTTGCGAAAGATGCGCTTCCAGGCACTCTCGCCCAGCCCCCAGAGCCCGCGCTGCATGCCGATGCTCACGCCGATCAGCAGCAGCCCCAGCAGCAGCAGCCAGCGCGGCCACAGCGTGGAGAGCCAGTCGGCCAGCAGCACGTAGAACGCCGAGCCCAGCACCGAGGCGAACAGATTGCCGGTGCCGCCGATCACGGTGATGACGAGGATCATCTCGCTCGTGTGGTACTCGGCGTTCGACAGCGGAGCGATGCCGGTCATCATGGCGTGCAGCCCGCCCGCGAGGCCGGTGACGGCGCCCGAGATCACGAAGGCCAGCAGCTTGAAGCGCTTGAGGTCGTAGCCCACGGCGGCGGCGCGGTCCTCGTTGTCACGGATCGCCAGCAGCGTGCGACCGAAGACCGAATCGGTCACGCGCAGCAGCAGGCCGAAGGCGACGAGGAACACCACGGCCACGAAGGCGTAGTACTTCCAGGGCGTGTCCATGAAGCCGGGGCGCGGCACGTCGAGCAGGCCGTTGTCGCCGCCGGTGAGGCCGGTGGCGGTGTAGGCGATGAAATAGAACATCTGCGCGAAGGCCAGCGTGAGCATCACGAAGTAGGTGCCGCGCTGCCGGATGGCAACCCAGCCCACCACCGCCGCGCCCAGTGCGCCCATCGCCACGGCGGCGAGCAGCGCTAGCGGCATCGGCAGGCTCAGCCGCGTGAGCAGGATGGCGATGGTGTAGCTGCCCAGCCCGAAGAAGATGCCCTGCCCGAAGGAGAGCAGCCCAGTATAGCCCAGCAGCAGGTTGCAGCCCAGCGCGGCCAGCGCGTAGATCAGCACCTCGCTCGCGAGCGAACCCGAGCTCAGCACCAGCGGCAGGCCGAGCACCGCGATGAGCGCCAAGAGGAAAGTGGTATTGCGGGACACGATGGATCCCTCCTTCAATGGTTCATGTTGCGGCGCATCGGCCCCGAAACGGGCAGAGCGATGCGCGGCCGGGAACGGGTCCGTTCGCAGGCACCCGCGGAACCGGCTCTGCCGGACCGGCGGGTGCGCCCCTCGAGGGGGATGCGAGCCACACGAAGTGGGCGAGAGTCGGGGTGGCTCATACGCTTCGGCCGAGCAGGCCGTGGGGGCGCAGCAGCAGCACGGCCGCCATCGCGATGTAGATCATCAGGCTCGCGCCCGGCGGCCAGATGGTGCTCATGAGGCTCTGCACGATGCCGATCAGCAGGCCGCCCACGAGCGCACCGCCGAAGCTGCCGAGCCCGCCGATCACCACGACCACGAAGGCCACGGCCAGCGCCTCGACGCCCATGAAGGGCTCGGCGCCGCGGATGGGCGCGGCCAGCACACCGGCCAGCGCCGCCGTGGCCGCGCCGAGCGCGAACACCAGACTGAACACGCGGAACACGTTGATGCCGAGCAGCGACACCATCTCGGTCGACTCGCTGCCCGCGCGCACCGCGCTGCCCAGGCGCGTGCCCTCTAGCACCCACCACAGCAGCACCGCGAGCACGGCGGTGAAGCCGATCACGAAGAGCCGGTACTTCGGATAGACGAACGAGCCCCACATGACCACGCCCTGCAGCAGGTCGGGCGTGGCGACGCTGTTGCCCAGCGGGCCCCAGAACACGATCACCATCTCCTGCACCGCGAGCGCGAGGCCCACCGTCACGAGGATGTGGAACTCGTGCGCCTTGGCGTACACGCGGCGCAGCAGCAGCTTCTCGGCCAGCCAGCCCAGCGCGCCCACGAATAGCGGCACCAGCAGCAGCGCCAGCCAGAAGTTCATGCCCCACTGAAGGGCCTGGAAGCAGAGGTAGGCGCCCAGCAGGTAGAAGGCACCGTGCGCGAAGTTCACGAAGCGCAGCAGGCCGAACACGATGGACAGGCCGACCGCCAGCAGGAAATACAGCATGCCGATGCCGATTCCGTTGATGGTCTGTAGCAGGTAGACGGACATAGGTGTAGGTAATGGCAGACGCTCGGGCACGCTCCCTTTCGGGAACACCGCGGAGCCGGCTTCGCCGGGCCGCAGGTGTCGCTCCCTGCAAGGGGGTTGGCGGCCACACGAAGTGGGCAAGCCTGGGGGTCAGCCCAGCTTGCAGCCTGTCTTGTCCACGGCGAGGAAGGACTTGCCCGAGCTGACCACGTCGACGTAGTCCGCCGCGTCCTTCATCTTCGACTTGGCCTTGCCCTTGAGCAGGTAGTAGTCCTTGATGACCTGGTGGTCGGCCTTGCGGATCTCCTCGCTGCCGGTGAGGCCGTCGAACTTCATGCCTTCGAGCGCGGCGATCACCGCCTTCTGGTCGACCGAGCCGGCCTTCACGATGCCGTCGATCAGGATCTT
Organism: Variovorax atrisoli; assembly: GCF_014195185.1. Lineage (NCBI taxonomy): Bacteria > Pseudomonadati > Pseudomonadota > Betaproteobacteria > Burkholderiales > Comamonadaceae > Variovorax > Variovorax atrisoli. The sequence goes on from NZ_JACIBG010000003.1 coordinate 628,420, forward strand.
GGTGCAGATGTACGAGCCGGCGAGGCTGTAGTTGGGCACGATCTTGAGCTTGTCGGCGGTGCGCTTCACGAGGTCCTTGTTGAGCGGCGTGTCGGCCGTGTGCCAGTACTGCGCGCCGAAATAGACGCCGTCGCACAGGTCGGCGCCCAGCTCGTCGAACTGTTCGAGCCCCGAGGCCCAGGCCATGAGGATCGTCGTGTTCTTGTGCATGCCGAAGCTCACCGCCTGGCGCAGCGCGGCCGACGACTGCGCGCCGAAATTCAGCAGCAGCAGCACGTCGGGCTTGGCGGCCATGGCGTTGGTGAGATAGCCGCTGAACTCCTTCTCGTTGAGCGAGTGGTAGCTGTTGCCCACGTGCTCGATGCCCTTCTCCTGGAAGATGTTCTTGGCGGCGCTCAGCAGGCCGTCGCCGAACACGTACTGCGGCGTGATCGTGTACCAGCGCTTGGCCTTCGGCATGGAGGCGATCAGCGGGCGCACCGTCTGCTCGATCGCACCGAAGGTGGGCACCGACCAGCGGAAGGTGGCGGGGTTGCAGTCCTTGCCTGTGATCTCGTCGGCGCCCGCGGTGGTGATGAACAGGCCACCGGCCTTCTCCGCCTCCTTGCCCATGGCCAGCGCTTCCGACGACAGGATGCCGCCGGCGAAGAACTTCGCGCCCTGCTGCTGCGAGGCTTCCTGCACCTTGCGCACGGCGGTGGCCGGCTTGCCTTCGGTGTCGAGCACCGTGTAGGCCAGCGGGCGCTTCAGCACGCTGCCGTACTGCTCGATCGCCAGCTTCATGCCCAGGTCGGCGAACTTGCCGTTGGCCGCGAAGGCGCCCGACATCGGCACCGGGCAGCCGAATCGGATCGCGTCCGCCGACTGGGCGAAGGCGGCGCGGCCGCCCAGGAGCGAGGCGGGGGCAGCCGACAGGGCGGCCAGCTGAAGAAGTTGTCTGCGTTGCATGAGTTCTCCGGTCGTGGTGGGAAGAAAAAAGAAGAAGGAAGGGGGAAGGAGGTGGCAAACGAGCTGCTCGCGATCGCCGGCAAATTTAAGCGGATAAATAGGATTAATATGCTGGTAAAAACCCGCTAGCAACAGCCGTGCCAAAATCTGCTGCCCTTCCCTTGGGGCCCAATACCTGCTTACAGGTCACCTTCTGTTTTTCCATCGCTCCGAACGCATGAATTCGTCTCCATCTGATCGTGAAATGCCGCGGAACCGGCCTTGCCGGGCCGCTGGCATTGCCCCCGGCGAGGGGGTGGGCGAAGCGACACGAAGTGCGCGAAGCCTGGGGGTGAGCGAATGAAAGTGGGGCAGAACCGTCCTAAGCGGCAGAAGCTCTCTGACGTCATCGTCGAAGACGTCAAGCGATGGATCGTGGCGGAGCGCAAGCAGCCCGGCGACCGGCTGCCGAACGAGAAGGAACTGATCGAGCTCTTCGGCTATTCGAAGAGCACCGTGCGCGAGGCGCTCAAGGCGCTGGAGGTGCGCGGCCTGATCTCCATCCGCACCGGCCCCGGCGGCGGTGCCTACCTGCAGCAGGTGTCGGTGGAGCATGCCTCGGAGCCGCTGCGCAATTTCCTGCACTTCCACCATCTCGACGGCCACCACATCTACCAGCTGCGCAAGGCGCTGGAGCCCGAGCTGGCGGTGAGCGTGGTGGGCCGTCTGACGCCGGAGCAGTTCGAGAAGCTGGAAGAGAACGTGCGGCTGTGCACGGTCGAGCCGACCAGCGAGGACGAGCTGCGCATCCAGCGCGAGGCCGAACTGGCCTTCCACACCATGCTGGCGGAGAGCTGCCCCAATCCGGTGCTCTCCTTCATGTGCCGCTTCCTCAACGACCTGCTGCGCGACCTCGTGGTCTACAAGAAGGCGCTCGACCACCACCACTTCGGCGAGGCCAACGTCGACTACCACACGCAGCTGCTGGCGGCCTACCGCAGGGAAGACGCCGCAGAGGTGCGCCGGCTGATGGCCGAGCACATGGTCGACGCCGAGCAGCACATGCACGAGATGGAGGCGCACATCGGCGCCAAGCACCTGCTGCTGCCGAGCGGGCAGCGCTGACTTCCCCTGCTACTTCATCTACTTCCGGTGCGCCTGCTCCAGGCATTCCTGGAACGCCAGCACCGCCCGCGACGGCTTCGGCGAACGCCGCAGCAGGCTCACGAAGCGGCACGCGTAGTTGAAGCGCGCCGGCAGCACCGCCTTCATGAGCCCGCGCGCCTCGAACACCTGCGCGTAGTGGTCGGGCAGGAAGCCCAGGAAGCGCCCCGAAAGAATCAGCGTCGCGATCGCCTCCTGGTCGAAACCGGTGGCCATGCGCGACAGCTTCGCGCGGTGGCTCAGTTCCATGTTGGGCGAGTGGTAGCCCAGCCCCGCGAAATGGTGCTCGCGCAGCCTGGCCCAGGTGAGCTTGTCGTGGCGCACGCCGAAGAGCGGATGCCCCGCGCCGCAGTACAGCAGCATGGTCTCGTCGAACAGGTCGGCATACACCAGGCTCTTGGAGGCGCGGTGCGCCGGGATGATGCCGATCTGGAAGTTGCCCTCCAGCACGCCCTGCTCGATGGCGTTGATCGAGCCCACGTGCACGGCCAGCCGCACCTCGGGCGCGATCTCGGTGAAACGCGCGATCGCCTCGCCGATGCGCGCCTGCGGGTTGGTGGCCGTCTTGTCGAACAGCGCCACGTCGAGCTGGCCGCCCATGCGGTTGTGGATGTCGTCGATGCTGCCACGGAAGGCGTCGACCGAGGCCAGCAGGCGCAGCGTCTCGTCGTACACGCGCTGCCCCTCGGCGGTGAGCGCGAAGCCCGCCCTGCCCCGCCGGCACAGCACGAGGCCGAGGCGCGTTTCCAGGTCCTTCACGTGGCGGCTCACGGTGGAAGTGCCGATGTTCAGCTCCAGCTCGGCGGCCGCCATGCCGCCGCAGTCGACCACGCTCTTGAACACCTTGAGCAGGCGCAGGTCCATGTCGCTGAGCTGCCCCAGGACGGCGCGGTTGCGGGTGCCGGAGGCACCATTTCGGGCTTTCGCCTTTACTTGCATGAAACGTCAAGTGAACATTGATATTGCGCCATTCTCCACACTGAACGGCTTGCGAACAATCGGCGCATTCCATCACCTCCGGAGCCCGCCGCGCGCGGGAAACGCCATGACCATCGCCACGCCCGCCATCGAACCGACGTCCGCCGTGCGCACCGACGCCGCCTGGCTCGAAGCGCACTGGATGCCCTACACCGGCAACCGCAACTTCAAGGCCGATCCGAGGCTCATCGTGGAGGCCAAGGGCGCCTACTTCACCGACGCCGACGGCCGCAAGATCTTCGACGGCCTCTCGGGCCTGTGGTGCTCGGGCCTGGGCCACGGCCGCCCCGAGATCACCGAGGCGGTGAGCCGCCAGATCGCGAAGCTCGACTACTCGCCGGCCTTCCAGTTCGGCCATCCGCTGTCCTTCGAGCTGGCCAACAAGATCAAGGAGATGACGCCCGCCGGCCTCGACTACGTCTTCTTCACCGGCTCGGGCTCGGAAGCTGCCGACACCTCGCTGAAGCTGGCGCGCGCCTACTGGCGCACCAAGGGTCAGGCCAGCAAGACCCGCCTGATCGGCCGCGAGAAGGGCTACCACGGCGTCAACTACGGCGGCATCTCGGTCGGCGGCATCGCGGCCAACCGCAAGCTCTTCGGCCAGGGCGTGGAGGCCGACCACCTGCCGCACACGCAGCTCGCCTCCAATGCCTTCACGCGCGGCATGGCCGACAACGGCGTGGAGCTGGCCGACCGCCTGCTGGACATCATCGCGCTGCACGACGCGTCGAACATCGCGGCCGTGATCGTCGAGCCCTTCGCGGGCTCGGCCGGCGTGGTGATCCCGCCCAAGGGCTACCTGAAGCGCCTTCGCGAGATCTGCACCGCCAACAACATCCTGCTGATCTTCGACGAGGTCATCACCGGCTTCGGCCGCTGCGGCGCGCTCACCGGCGCAGAAGCCTTCGGCGTGACGCCCGACATCATGAACATCGCCAAGCAGATCACCAACGGCGCGCAGCCGATGGGCGCGGTGGTCGCGAGCAAGGACATCTACGACACCTTCATGGCGGCGGGCGGCCCCGACTACATGCTCGAGTTCCCGCACGGCTACACCTACAGCGCGCATCCGGTGGCCTGCGCCGCCGGCATCGCCGCGCTCGACGTGCTGAAGAAGGAAGACATGATCGGCCGCGTGCAGGCGCTCGCGCCGCACTTCGAGAACGCGGTGCACAGCCTCAAGGGCAGCAAGCACGTGACCGACATCCGCAACTACGGCCTGGCCGCCGGCCTGACCATCGCGGCCCTGCCTGGCGAACCCGCGCGCCGCCCGTACGAGATCGCGATGAACTGCTGGAAGAAGGGCTTCTACGTGCGCTACGGCGGCGACACCATCCAGCTCGCCCCGCCCTTCATCGCAGAGAAGGCCGAGATCGACCGCCTGGTGAACGCGCTGGCCGACGCGCTGGCCGAGACGGCCTGATCCTTCAGCGCCCTTTCAGCCCCCTTGAGGGGCAGCAGGCGTCGCCGCGCGAGCGGCGCGGTCCTACACCCCGGCGGTCCACAGGTTCCCAGAATCTGTCGGGCCGCCGATGACCACGCTGCAGACAGACATCCCCGCCCGCCTCGACCGACTTCCATGGTCGCGCTGGCACTGGCGCGTGGTGATCGCGCTGGGCGTGGCCTGGGTGCTCGACGGGCTCGAGGTCACGCTGGTGGGCTCCATCGGCGCAGTGCTGGAGCGGCCCGACACGCTGGGGCTCACGGCCGGGGAGATCGGGCTGTCGGGGTCGGTGTATGTCGCGGGCGCGGTGCTCGGCGCCCTGCTCTTCGGGCGCATGACCGACCGGCTCGGGCGCAAGAAGCTCTTTCTCATCACCCTCGCCGTCTACACGGTCGGCACGCTGGCGACGGCCTTCTCGCCGAACTTCGCCTTCTTCGCGCTGTGCCGCTTCGTCACCGGGCTGGGCATCGGCGGCGAGTACGCGGCCATCAACTCGGCCATCGACGAGCTGATTCCGGCTCGCGTGCGCGGGCGTGTGAACCTCGCGATCAACGGCAGCTTCTGGATCGGTGCGGCGCTGGGCGCGGCGCTCAGCCTCGTCCTGCTCGACGCGCGCGTGATCGGCCCGGTGTGGGGCTGGCGCGCAGGCTTCGCACTGGGTGCCGTGCTGGCGGTGGCCATCCTGCTGGTGCGGCGCCACGTGCCCGAGAGCCCGCGGTGGCTGGTCGCGCACGGGCGCGCCGACGAGGCGCGGCGCATCGTCGAGCGCATCGAGGCGGAGGTCGAGGCGCAGCACGGCCCGCTGCCGGCCCCGCGGGACTTCGTCGTGAACTACACCGCCGCGCGTCCCGAGAGCCCGCCGATGCGCCAGGTGGCGCGCGTGCTGTTCAAGCGCTATCCGCAACGCAGCGTGGTCGCGCTGGCGCTGATGATTTCCCAGGCCTTCTTCTACAACGCGATCTTCTTCACCTACGCGCTGGTACTCACCCGGTTCTACGGCGTGCCCGAGGGCAACGTTGCGCTCTACATCTTTCCGTTCGCGCTGGGCAACGTGCTGGGGCCGCTGCTGCTGGGGCCGCTGTTCGACACCGTGGGCCGTCGCCGGATGATCGCGCTGACCTATGTGCTCGCGGGCATCGGCCTCGCGCTCACCGGCTGGGCCTTCATGCAGGGCTGGCTCGACGCACGCGGTCAGGCGCTGTGCTGGTCGGCGGTGTTCTTCCTGGCCTCGGCCGCGGCGAGCTCGGCGTACCTCACGGTGAGCGAGGTGTTTCCGCTGGAGATGCGCGCGCTCGCCATCGCGATCTTCTATGCGATCGGCATGGGCGCGGGCGGCTTCGCGGCGCCGCTGCTGTTCGGCCTGCTGATCGAGACGGGCAGCCGCGGAGCGGTGATGGTGGGCTACAGCATCGGCGCCGGGCTGGTCATCGTGGCGGGGCTGCTGGCGCTGCGACATGCGGCCGATGCGGAACGCAAGCCGCTCGAGGAGGTGGCGCCGCCCCTAACCTCCGAGGAAGGCAGCGAGCGCTGAGCGCCAGCGTCCTTCAGGTCAGAGCGCGCAGGTCCTGAAGCCGAAGAAGCCGTCGTCGCGATCCGGCAGCGCGAAGCCGCGGCGGCGCGGCGAGCGCAGGCGCGCACGTGTCGCGAAAGATGCGCCGCGCAGCACGCGCGCCCTTCCGAAGGCGGCGGCCGGATCGAACTCGGTGCCCGCGCTCCATGGATCGGCCCGGTAGCCGGGCCAGGGCTGCAGCGTGCCCGAGGTCCACTCGTGCACGTCGGCCCAGCGGAAGCCGCGCCGCGACGCCGTGTGCGCGGCGATCTCCCATTCGACCTCGGTCGCCAGCCGCCGGCCGGCCCAGCGCGCCCAGGCGTCGGCCTCCCACCAGCTCAGGTGCACGGCGCTGTGGTGCCCGGCCGCGCGCACGGTGGCGCCGAAGCGCTGCTGCAGCACCGAACCGCCGGTGCCGTTGCGCGCCGCGCCGATCTGCTCGACATGGCGCGGCCCGCGCCGGCCCTCGATCTGCGCGTTGAGCCAGCGCCATCCTTCGCCGTGCCAGAGCTCCTCGCGGTCGTAGCCGCCGTCCTCGACGAACTCGACGTACTGGTTCCAGGTGACGGGCTGGGCGTCGATCTCGAATTCGGGCACGTCCAGGCGGTGCGCGGCACGCTCCTGCGCGAAGGCGAAGCCGCTGTCAGGCATGCCCAGCTCCCAGCGCGTGGCCGGCAGCAGCAGCGGCTCGCGCGTGACGGCGATGGGCGCCTGCTCGACGCCCAGGGGCAGGCCCATCGTCTGCGCCATCACCACGAACTGCTCGCCGCGCATGTCCTCATGGAAGAGCGCAAGGCGATAGAAGTACAGGCCGGCGTCGGTCTCGGCGGCGTTGTCGAGCAGCTCCAACGTGCTTTCCAGCGTCTCGAGCAGGTAGGCCTTGGTCTGGGCGAGGTCCGGCAGGTCGGGCGGCCAGCGGCGGCCGGGGCCGGAATGGGCAGGGTTCCACCAGTCGTCCGCGCCGGGATCGATGGGCGCCAGCCGCGTCGGCCGCATCGGGCAGTCGGCGCCGAAGGCTCGCTGGGTGTTGCGCCCGATCCACCATTCGGCGAACCAGCCGATGTGGCCGGCCAGCCAGGCGGCGGGCACCACGCCCTCGTCGTCCGCGCCGGGCGGCCGGGCCAGCGCCTGGGCGCCCAGGGCCTGTTCGTAGAGCGAGAGGAGGTGCAGCGTGTGGTTGCGCGCGTCAATCAGCGCCAGCGAAAGAAGCTCCCGCCCGGCCCTGCACATGTCGGGCGAATCGATCGAATGGGGCTGGCCGGCGGCGCCCGAGGGCGTGGAAGGCGGAAGGCGCGAGGACATGGACGATTATGGCGACCGCCGCGCCGGACGGGCTTTCGCGGCCTGCCGCCAGGCCCGCATTCCGGGAAAACCCCGCCCCTTGTTGCGAGTCAATACAAAGGTTCACGGGGGTAACATCGCGGGCTTTGCGCAGCCCCCACCAGGGGCCGGCGCTCCATCATCGGGATTCGTGGGAGACACCCTCTTGTCTGCATTCCTCAAGTTCGCGACCGGCATGGACTGGATCAGCGAAAAACTCGGCAAGATCGCCGGCTACGCCGTCCTGGCGGCATCGCTCATCTCCGCCGGCAACGCCCTCATCCGCTACGGCCTCGACTTCAGCAGCAACGCCTGGCTCGAGATCCAGTGGTATCTCTTCGCCGCCACCGTGATGCTGGGCGCCCCCGTGGTGCTGCGCTTCAACGAGCACGTGCGCGTGGACATCATCTACGGCAAGCTCAAGGGCTACGGCCCGGTCTACGTCGACCTCTTCGGGCTCATCTTCTTCCTGCTGCCGGTGATGGGCCTCTTCGCTTACCTGACCTGGCCCTTCTTCTGGAACATGTGGGTCACGGGCGAGATGTCGGGCAACATCGGCGGCCTCATCCGCTGGCCCGCGGCGCTGCTGATGCCGGTGGGCTTCGGCGCGATGTTCCTGCAGGGCGTCTCGGAAATCATCAAGCGCATCGCCTACCTGCGCGGCCTGATCGAGATGGACACGCACTACGAGAAGCCGGTGCAGTGACGGGCGCAGTTCTCCGCGCCCTCATGCCATCGCCCTCTCCCGCACCGCAGGACAAGTAGAAATGCACATGGAAAATTTCGCCCCGATCATGTTCGCGGGGCTCGTGGTGATCATGCTGATCGGCTTCCCGGTCGCGTTCTCGCTCTCGGCCCTCGGCCTGATCTGCGGCTTCTTCGCCATCGAGATGGGCTGGTTCCCGGCCGGCTTCATGGCCAACCTGCCGCTGAACGTCTTCGGCATCCTCTCCAACGAAACGCTGCTCGCCATTCCGTTCTTCACATTGATGGGGGCGGTGCTCGAGAAATGCGGGCTGGCCGAGGACATGCTCGACTCCATGGGCCAGCTCTTCGGCCCGGTGCGCGGCGGCCTCGGCTACTCGGTGATCATCGTGGGCTTCATCCTCGGCGCCATCACCGGCACGGTGGCCGGCCAGGTGATCGCGATGGCGATGATCTCGCTGCCGATCATGATGCGCTACGGCTACAACATGCGCTATTCCACCGGCGTGCTGGCGGCCTCGGGCACCATCACGCAGCTGGTGCCGCCATCGCTGGTGCTGATCGTCATGGCCGACCAGCTCGGCACCGACGTGGGCCAGATGTACAAGGGCGCATGGGGCCCGTCGATCCTGCAGGTGCTGATCTTCGCGATCTACACCTTCCTGATCGGGCGCATCTACCCGAGCTACGTGCCGGGCCTGCCGGCCAGCGCGCGCACGCTCAACGGCTGGGCGCTGTGGGGCAAGTGCCTGCGCGGCATCATTCCCTCGGCCATCCTGATCTTCGCGGTGCTCGGCTCGATGGGCGGCCTGCCCTTCATGGACAAGGCCATCGCCACTCCGACCGAAGCCGGCGCCATGGGCGCGGTGGGCGCACTGATCCTGGCGCTGGTCCACCGCCGCCTGAACTGGCAGCTGCTGAAGGACGCCATGGAAGGCACGATGCGCCTGACGGCCATGGTGGTGTTCATCCTGATCGGCTCGCGCGTGTTCTCGCTGGTGTTCCAGGGCGTGGACGGCGCCAAGTGGATCGAGCACATGCTCTCGGGCCTGCCCGGCGGGCAGGTCGGCTTCCTGATCGCGGTGAACATCTTCGTGTTCTTCCTCGCGTTCTTCCTCGACTTCTTCGAGATCGCCTTCATCATCCTGCCGCTGCTGGGCCCGGTGGCCCACAAGCTGGGCATCGACATGGTGTGGTTCGGCGTGCTGCTGTGCGTGAACATGCAGACCTCGTTCATGCACCCGCCCTTCGGCTTCGCGCTCTTCTACTTGCGGGGCATCGCGGACACGCTCTTCAAGAACGGGGCGCTGCCCAAGAAGGTGGAGTCGCGCGACATCTACCTGGGCGCGGTGCCGTGGGTGGCGATGCAGCTGCTGCTGGTGGCCATCGTGATCTTCTTCCCGCAGACGGTCACCGTGTTCCTCGAGAAGGAAAAGGTCGTCGACATCGACAAGGTCAACCTCGACATGCCGGTGGAAGAGCAGCCCACCTCGCCCGACAGCAACGGCGTGAACATGGAAGACCCCTTCGGCAACGAGAAGAAGGACGAATCCTCCACGCCGCCGCCGTCCACCGACGCGCCGCCGGCCTCCGGCGAAGCCACCAAGCCGTGAGCGACCAAGCCCACGGCCCCGCTGAAGAACGACAACAACAAGACGACGACCGAAGCCCTGGCGGCGACACGGCCAGGGCCATCATCGAAAGCCCCGCCTTCCCCCCTCTGCTGCGCACGCTGGCGGTGGTACTGGTCATCGATCTCTTCGCATTCGGCATCTGGAGCCTGCCCTCGCTGCGCTCGGCCGACTGGTCGACCAGCGCGCTGGTGGTGATGGGCATCGCGGCGCTTTGCGTGGTGTGGGTCGGCTACTGGATCGTCTACAGCCGCACCCGGCTCGAAGGCGACGTGCTGGTGCAGACCTGGCTCTGGGACAAGCGCGTGAGCGCGCAGGACGTGGCGCAGCTCAAGCTGGTGCACATCCGCATGCTCGAACGCGTGATCGCGCCGCGCCTGCTGGTGCGCCGGCGATTCGGCGGCATGACCTGGTTCCACTCGGCCGACGCGGCCGTGCTCGTCGCCTTCGGCGAGCAGGTGGCGAAGCGGACGATATCGCCCGCGCCGCCGCAGGCGTAGCGAACCCTACCGGCGAAGCAGCCGCTGCATCGCTTCGCCGATGGCCTGCGGCTTGTCGATGCCGTCTCCGCCCACCGGACAGCTCGCAGCCTGCGCCCTCTCCTTGCCCCTCGGCCCCACCGTGGCGTGCAGCCGCTCGCAGTCGCAGCGCAGCCGTGCCTTCAGCGCCTTGGTGCGCGCATCGCGCAGCTCGGCGACCCAGCATGAATCACCGCAGCCGCAGGAGCGGTATTCGAGCACCTCGCCGTGCGTGCTCCACGGCAGCGCGTAGCCGCCCGTGCCGCCGGCGGCGTGGACGTTCGGCGCGAGCACGGCGGTGAAGAGCAACGTGGCGAAGGACGACGTTCGGAGCATCGGGCGGGACCTGCAGGAAATCGGAAGGCGGAGCATGGACGAAAAAAAGCCCCGCCGGGACCGGCAGGGCTTCCTGTGCGAGGAGACGAAGCCTCTTACAGCTTCTGCTGCTGCATGAAGCGGTCGAAGGTGCCTTCGGTGTAGCGGAACCAGGCGTTCTGGTCGGCCAGGAATTTCGACCAGTCGCCGTAGATCTTCTTCCACTCGGGGTTGGTGTTGTTCAGGTCCGAGTAGATCTGCTGGGCCGACTTGAAGGCGGCGTTCATCACGTCCTGCGAGAACGGGCGCAGCTTGGTGCCCGAGCCGACCAGCTGCTTCAGCGCGATCGGGTTCTTCGAGTCGTACTTGGCCGTCATCGTGATGTTGGCATGCGCGGCAGCCGCCTCGACGATCGCCTTGTACTCGGCCGACAGGCCTTCCCACGCCTTGGTGTTGATGTAGAAGTCCAGCTCGGGGCCGCCTTCCCACCAGCCGGGGTAGTAGTAGAACGGGGCGATCTTGTTGAAGCCCAGCTTCTGGTCGTCGTACGGGCCGACCCATTCCAGGCCGTCCAGCGTGCCCTTTTCGAGCGCGGGGTACAGGTCGGCGCCAGGGATGGATTGCGGGATCACGCCGAAGGGCTCGAGCACCTTGCCGGCGAACGGGTTGGTGCGGAACTTCAGGCCCTTCAGGTCGGCGACCGACTTGATCTCCTTGCGGAACCAGCCGCCCATCTGCGCGCCCGTGTTGCCGCCCGGCAGGTTGATGATGTTGTACTTGGCGTAGAAGGCGCGCATCAGCTTCAGGCCGTTGCCTTCGTACATCCAGGCGTTCTGCTGGCGGGTGTTCATGCCGAAGGGCACCGCGCAGCCCAGGCAGAAGGTCGGGTCCTTGCCGTAGAAGTAGTACGGAGCCGTGTGGGCCATTTCGACCGAGGCGTTCTGCACGCCGTCGACCACGCCGAACGCGGGCATCAGCTCGCCGCCGGCATGCACGGAGATCTGGAACTTGCCGCCCGTCATGTCGCTGACGCTCTTCGCGAACACTTCGGCGGTACCGAAGATGGTGTCCAGCGACTTGGGAAAGCTCGACGCCAGGCGCCAGCGAACTGCGGCTTGCGCGTGAACCGCGGGGGCGATGCCGGCAGCCAGAACGCCGGCGATGCCGGCGTTTTTGATGAGGGAACGACGATCCATTAGATAGCTCTCCGAGTTCTTTGAAAAAACGAAACGCGGCTTGTGACCGCGTTGAGGACTTTGGCGTGAGTCCGGGGCAATTGTAAAAACGCGCTTACAGCGATCGGCGGGGGTTTACCCTGCGCCGCAATAAGGCCGGGAAGAGGGAATGCGCGGCCGAAACAGCGCATCCGGGGACGAGGCATAAAATGTTAATCGCCTTACACATATCCCGACTTCGACATCAAGACATGAGACTCTCCAATTCCTTCAAGCCCGCGCTGCTCGCATTCGCCGCGGCCACCGCCCTCGGCGCTCAAGCCGCCGACATCAAGATCGGCGTCGCCGCCGCACTGTCCGGCGGCGCCGCGCAGTACGGGTCCGCCATCCGCAACGGCTTCCAGCTGGCGGCAGACGAAATCAACGCCGCCGGCGGCATCAACGGCGACAAGATCGTCCTGGCCGTCGAGGACGAGCAGGGCAAGAAGGAAGACGCGATCAACGTCTTCAAGAAGCTGATCTTCCAGGACAAGGTCCTCATGACCTTCGGCCCCACGCTGTCGAACTCGGCCCAGGCGGCCGACCCGATCGCCCAGGCCGCCAAGACGGTGGCCTTCGGCACCTCGAACACCGCCGACGGCATCACCTCGATCGGCGACTACGTCTTCCGCAACTCCGTGACCGAAGCCGACGTGCTGCCCGAGACGCTGCGCGTGGCCATCAAGCACGCCAACGTGAAGAAGGTCGCGGTGCTCTACGGCAACGACGACGTGTTCACCAAGAGCGGCTACGACAACTTCAAGAAGGCCCTCGAAGACCTGAAGCTGCCCGTGACCACGACCGAGACCTTCGCCAAGGGCGACGTCGACTTCAAGGCCCAGCTCACCAAGATCAAGGCCACCAACCCCGACGCCATCGTGCTGTCGGCCCTGCTGGCCGAAGGCGCACCGATCATGGTACAGGCCCGCCAGCTCGGCCTGAACGTGCCGGTCATCGGCGGCAACGGCATGAACTCGACCAAGATCTTCGACCTGGCCAAGGGCAGCTCGGACAACCTGTACGTCGGCAGCCCCTGGTCGGCCAGCAACGCGACGCCCGAGAACACCAAGTTCCAGAAGGCCTACAACGACAAGTTCAAGATGGCGCCCGACCAGTTCGCCGCGCAGGCCTACGACGGCCTGTACGTGGTGGCCCAGGCGCTCAAGGGCGTGAAGCTGTCGGGCAACCTGGCCGCCGACCGCACCGCGCTGCGCGACGCGCTGCCCAACGTGAAGTGGACCGGCGCCACCGGCGCCTTCGCTTTCGCGCGCGCCAAGGACAAGGCCGGCAAGCCCGCCGGCTACGACGCGCAGCAGACAGCCATCGTGAGCGTCACGAAGGGCACCGCGTTCGTGATCGAGAAGTAAGCACGGCAAACCGTCTCGATGGCGGGCCGGGCGGCCCGCCTTGCTTTCCCCACATGGCGCAGGACAGTCACTGCGCCGTTTTCTTTTTTGATTTGCCGCAGCACGCCCGTGTCGCGGCCTGACGAAAGCCCATCGTGCTCGATCAGCAGCTAGTCAATGCCTTGTCGCTCGGGTGCGTCTACGCACTCTTCGCGCTCGGCTTCACCCTCATCTTCGGCGTGCTCGGCGTCATCAACCTCTCGCACGGCGCGGTGTTCATGGTGGGTGCCTACGCGGCGGCCGAATTCATGCGCCTGTCGGGCCTGCCGCTCTGGGCCGGCCTGCCCTTCGCCTTCGTCCTGTGCGGCATGCTGGGGCTGCTGATCGACGTGCTGGTGCTCAAGCCCCTGCGAAAGCGCAACGCGCCCCACCTGATCCCGATGATCGCCACCATCGGCGTGGCCATCATCCTGAACAACGGCATCCAGGGCATCTTCGGCGCGGAGAACCTGCGCTTTCCGCCCGGCACCATTCCCGACGACGCTCTGGTGATCGCCGGCATCCATGTCACCGCGCTCGAACTGGGCATCGTGCTCGCGTCCTTCGTGCTGATGGGCGTGCTGATGCTGTCGCTGCAGCGCACGCAACTGGGCCGCGCGCTGCGCGCCATCGCCGAATCGCCCAAGGCGGCGTACCTGGTGGGCGTGAACGTCGAGGGCCTGTTCTACCTGACCTCCTTCGTGGCCGCCGGCCTGGGCGGCGTGGCGGGCGTGCTGATCGGCCTGTATTCGAACGCGCTCTTCCCGTTGATGGGCCAGCCGATGCTCGAGAAGGGCATCGCGGTGATCATCCTGGGCGGCATGGGCGACATCCGCGGCGCGCTGCTCGGCGGCCTGTTCCTCGGCTTCGCCGAGGTGCTGTCGGTGGCCTACGTGGGCTCCAACATGCGCGACGCGGTGGCATTCGGCCTGCTGTTCCTCGTGCTGCTGGTGCGTCCGAAGGGCCTGTTCGGCTCGCTCAAGGAGCGCAAGGTATGAGCCGCCACGCCTGCACCTGCGCTGCGGCGCTGGCCCACCTTAGGGCTGCCCGGCGGAGGGCCGTCTGAGATGGAAGCCTTCGACAACTTCTGGTCGGTCTACAGCAACCTGGTGCTCTCGCTGGGCATCAACGGCCTGCTGGCGCTCTCGATCTGGCTCACGCTGGCCTGCGGCATGCTCGCGCTGGCCAACGCCGCCTTCATGGGCATCGGTGCGTACACCGCGTCGATCCTCACGCTGAACTACGGCGCGCCCTTCCCGGTGGCCATCGCCGCCGGCATGGCCGCGCCGGCGCTGGTCGCCTTCATCATCGGCAAGCCGACGCTGCGGCTGTCGGGCGTGTACCTCGCGATGGCCACGCTGGCCTTCGGCGAGGTGGTGCGCATCGCGGTGCTCAACGCCGAGCCGCTCACCGGCGGCGCGCTGGGCCTGAACGGCATTCCGCAATCCACCGAGTGGTGGCACGTGGCGCTGGCGCTGGTCCTCACGCTGCTGGTGCTGTGGCGCATCCGCCGCTCCAAGGTGGGCCGCGCCTTCGAGGCCATCAAGGAGGACGAGACCGCCGCCGGCCTGATGAGCATCGACGTGGCAGGCCACAAGATGCTGGCCTTCGTGCTGGGCGGCGCCATCGCCGGCCTGGCGGGCACGCTGAACGCGCACCTGACCTTCTTCATCGGCCCGGCCGAATACGGCTTCAACCGCGCGGTGGACATCCTGACGATGACGATTCTCGGCGGCATCGGCGGCCTCACCGGCCCGGTGCTGGGCAGCACCATCCTCACGCTGCTCCCGGAAACGCTGCGCGGCCTGGGCGCGTTCCGCCTCGTGGTCAACGGCTTCATCCTGGTGCTGATCGTGCTGTTCCTGCCCAAGGGCATCTGGGACCCGGCACGCATCCGCCAGTGGTTCGGCCGCAAGGGGGGCGCAGCATGAGCGAACAGACGCTTCTGACTCTGAAGGGCGTGTCTCGCCACTTCGGCGGCCTCAAGGTCCTGCAGGACGTGAACCTGGACATTCCCAAGGGCGGCATCTTCGGGCTCATCGGCCCGAACGGCGCGGGCAAGACGACGGTGTTCAACCTGATCACCGGCCTGCTGCCCACCACAAGCGGCACGATCCACTTCCAGGGCCAGGACCTGGCGGGCCGCAAGCCCTTCCAGATAACCCGCGGCGGCATCGCGCGCACCTTCCAAAACATCCGCATCTTCAAGGAGATGTCGCTGCTGGAGAACGTGACCGTGGGCATGGACTCCAAGCTGCGCTACGGCCCCCTGGGCCTGCTGGCGGGCACCGGCCTGTTCCGCGCCGAGGAAAAGCGCGCCCGCGACCGCGCACGCGAACTGCTGAGCTGGGTCAAGCTCGACCACAAGGCCGACGACGTGGCCGACAACCTCTCGTACGGCGACCAGCGCAAGCTGGAGCTGGCGCGCGCGCTGGCCACCGAGCCGACGCTGCTGCTGCTGGACGAGCCGGTGGCCGGCATGAACAGCACCGAGAAGAGCGAGCTGATGGTCGAGATCGACAACATCGCGGCGCGCGGCTTCACGGTCTTCATGATCGAGCACGACATGCGCTTCGTGATGGGCCTGTGCCAGCAGATCGCGGTGCTGAACTTCGGACGCATCATCGCGCGCGGCGGCCCCGAGCAGATCCGCAACGACCCGCAGGTGATCGAGGCCTACCTCGGCCGCGAAGACGACGAAGCCACGAACGACCAGGAGACCGCTGCATGAGCGCCGGCACGACGACCCCATTGCTGCAGGTGCAGGACCTGAAGGTGAACTTCGGCCATGTGCAGGCGGTCAAGGGCATCGACTTCGAGCTGCACGAAGGGCAGATCACCACGCTGGTCGGCGCCAATGGCGCAGGCAAGTCGACCACGCTGCTGGCGCTGTCGGGGCTGGTGAAGAAGACGTCCGGTCGAGTGACCTTTGCCGGCCAGGACATCACGGGGCTGTCGCCGCACAGGATCGTGTCCGGCGGCGTGGTGCAGGTGGCCGAAGGCCGCGCCACGCTGACCACGCTCACCGTACGCGACAACCTGGAGCTGGGCGGCTACACGCGCCGTGACGGCGCCGCCGCCCGCGCGGCCGACCTGGAACGCATCTACGGCCTCTTCCCGGTGCTGAAGGACCGGGCCGACGGCCTGGCCGGCAACCTCTCGGGCGGCGAGCAGCAGATGCTGGCCATCGGCCGCGCGCTGATGGCCAAGCCGCGCGTGCTGCTGCTGGACGAGCCCTCGATGGGCCTGGCGCCGATCATCGTGCAGGACATCTTCCGCACGCTGCGCGAGATCAACAAGCAAGGGCTGACGATCTTCCTGGTGGAGCAGAACGTGCGCCAGGCTCTGAAGATCGCCGACCGGGCCTATGTGATCGAGACGGGCAGCATCGTGCTGTCGGGCACCGGGCGGGAGCTGCTGGGCAATCCGAAGGTGCAGGACGCCTACCTGGGAAGCTGAGCTGTCTTCCTCCCTCCCCTGCTGGGGGAGGGTCGGGGTGGGGGCACGGCAGCCTTCGAACGGCCGTGGCGCCTGAAGCGCCGTCTGCCCCCATCCCAGCCTTCCCCCAGCGGGGAAGGAGCGAATCCAAATCAGCCGCGGCCGAAGCGGTCCACGATGGACTTCTCGATACCCGCCGCATCGAGCCCGATGCCGGCCAGCAACTTCGCCGGATCGCCATGCTCGATGAACTGGTCGGGCAGTCCCAGCTGCAGCACCGGCTTCTGCACGCCGGCATGCTGCAGCGCCTCGAGCACCGCGCTGCCAGCGCCGCCCATGATCGCGCCCTCTTCCAGCGTGACGATGGCATCGTGCGTGCCCGCGACCTTCAGCAGCAGCTCCACGTCGAGCGGCTTGGCCCAGCGCATGTTGACCACCGTGGCGTCGAGCGACTCGGCCACCGTGAGCGCCGGGTACAGCAGCGTGCCGAAGGCCAGGATGGCGATGCGCTTGCCCTCGCGGCGGACCTCGCCCTTGCCGAAGGGCAGCGCGTCGAGCGTGAGATGCGGCGCCACGCCGGCACCCGACCCACGCGGATAGCGCACCGCCACCGGGTGGTTCTGCTCGTAGGCGCTCGTCAGCAGCTGGCGCGTCTCGCGCTCGTCGGCCGGACAGGCGATGCTCATGTTCGGAATGCAGCGCAGGAACGGGATGTCGTATGCGCCCGCGTGCGTTGCGCCATCGGCACCCACCAGGCCCGCGCGGTCGAGCGCGAATACCACCGGCAGGTTCTGGATGGCAACGTCGTGGATCAGCTGGTCGTAGGCGCGCTGCAGGAAGGTCGAGTAGATCGCGACCACCGGCTTCAGCCCCTCGCATGCAAGGCCCGCGGCGAAGGTCACGGCGTGCTGCTCGGCAATGCCGACGTCGTAGTAGCGGTCGGGGAAGCGCTTCTCGAACTCGACGAGCCCCGAGCCCTCGCGCATCGCGGGCGTGATGCCCACGAGGCGGCCGTCGGCCGCGGCGGTGTCGCACAGCCACTGGCCGAACACCTGCGTGAAGGTCTGCTTGGCCGCGGAGGCCGGCTTGACGAGCCCCACCTGCGGGTCGAACTTGCCGGGGCCGTGGTAGGCCACCGGGTCGGCCTCGGCCAACTTGTAGCCCTGGCCCTTCTTGGTGACCACGTGCAGGAACTGCGGGCCGTCGAGGTGCTTGAGGTTCTCGAGCGTGGGCACCAGCGAATCGATGTCGTGGCCGTCGATCGGGCCGACGTAGTTGAAGCCGAACTGCTCGAACAGCGTGGCGGGCACGACCATGCCCTTGGCATGCTGCTCCAGCCGCTTGGCCAGCTCGAACAGCGGCGGCGCGTTGCGCAGCACGCTCTTGCCGACGTTCTTGGCGGCGGCATAGAAGTTGCCGCTCATCAACTGCGCGAGGTAGCGGTTGAGCGCGCCCACCGGCGGGCTGATCGACATATCGTTGTCGTTCAGGATCACGAGCAGCTTGCAGTCGCACACGCCCGCGTTGTTCAGCGCCTCGAAGGCCATGCCGGCCGTGAGCGCGCCGTCGCCGATGATGGCCACCGTGTGGCGGTCCTCGCCCTTCTGCTTGGCGGCCATGGCCATGCCGAGCGCGGCCGAGATGCTGGTCGACGAATGGGCGGTGCCGAAGGTGTCGTACTCGCTCTCGGTGCGCTGCGGAAAGCCCGAGATGCCGCCGATCTGCCGCAGCGTGGGCATGCGCTCGCGCCGGCCCGTGAGTATCTTGTGCGGGTAGGTCTGGTGGCCCACGTCCCACACCAGCCGGTCGTGCGGCGTGTTGAAGACGTGGTGCAGCGCCACCGTCAGCTCCACCGTGCCGAGGTTCGAGCTCAGGTGGCCGCCGGTGCGGGAGACGTTGTCGAGCACGCAGGCGCGCACCTCGTCGGACAGCTGGCGCAGCTGGGCCCGGTCGTATTTGCGGATGGGCGAAGGATCGTGGAGTGTGGGAAGCAGCGGAGCAGCCATTGGAAAAATCTTCTTCTAGTAGATGGCCACGGAGCCGAAGGCCGCGAAGCAGGCCATGCCGGGGCACCCATGGAACCGGCTTTGCCGGGCCATCGGGGTGCGCCCCCTCGAGGGGGGATCCGAAGCGACACGAAGTGCGCGGAGATTCGGGGGTGGTCTCATTTCATCGGTCGCGGTCGACCACCATGTGGGCCAACGCGCGAAGAGCCGCGGTGTCGTCCAGGCCGCTGCGCTCCAGCGCGGCGAGCGCATCGGCCAGCAGCTGGCGGGCCTGGGCGCGGGCGCCGTCGAGGCCCAGCAGCGACACATAGGTGGGCTTGTCGGCCGCGGCGTCCTTGCCGGCGGTCTTGCCTAGGGTCTGCGAGTCGGCCGTGACGTCGAGGATGTCGTCGACCACCTGGAACGCGAGGCCGATGGCTGCGCCGTAGTCGCGCAGCGCGGCCAGCGCAGCAGCGCTCACGGTGCCGCAGGCGGCGCCCATCTCGACGCTGCCCTGCAGCAGCGCGCCGGTCTTCAGGCGGTGCATCTCGCGCAGCTGCGCTTCGTTCAAGGCGATGCCGACGCTGGCCAGGTCGATCGCCTGGCCGCCGGCCATGCCCTGGCTGCCCGCGGCGCGCGCGAGCAGGCGGCACAGCATGGCCTGGGTGGTGGCGGGAATCTCGTCGCCCTCGGGGGTGAGCAGCTCGAAGGCCAGGGCCTGCAAGGCGTCGCCCGCCAGCAGGGCATCGGCCTCGCCGAACTTCACGTGCACCGTGGGCTTGCCGCGGCGCAGCACGTCGTTGTCCATGCACGGCAGGTCGTCGTGCACCAGCGAATAGGCATGGATCAGCTCGGTGGCGCAGGCTGCACGCAGGGCGGCGGCCTTGTTGCCGCCCACGGCCTCGCTCGCGGCCAGCACCAAAAGCGGCCGCAGGCGCTTGCCGCCGTCGAGCACGGCGTAGCGCATGGCGTCGCCCAGCAGCACGGGGGCATCGACGCCGACCCAGCGCGACAGCGCCGCTTCGACATTCGCCAGGTGGGGTTCGCTCCAGCCGGCCAGCGTGCGGGCGTCCCAGTGGGCGGCGGTATTCAGCGGGGCGGCGCTCATTCAGGCGTCCAGACCTTCAGGCTGCCCGAATCGAGCACCTTGATCTGGTCTTCGACCGCCTGCAGCTTGTCGCGGCAGAAGGCGAGCAGCGCCGCGCCGCGCTGGTAACTGACGAGCAGCTGGTCCAGCGGCAGCTGGCCCGACTCGAGTTCCGCGACCAGTTGCTCCAGCTCCTGGAGTCCGGCTTCGTAACTGGCTGGCAGCGGACCCGTGTCGGGCGTTGCCGCCGGGCTGGACGAGGAAGGGGGAGGCACCTTGGGCATGCAAGCGAAACTTGGGTGAAACGAGGCATTTTAGGACCGTGACCGGAACAATGGCGCCCCTTCCGGGACCGCCCTTCCCCGGAGCGGCCGCGGCGCCTTTCGCGCTTCCCATGGCGAAAGGCCCATCGCACATCGCGAAATGGCATGGAAAACCTCGGGGGAACCCCGAGCGCCCCCCCGGGTACAATGCGAACTTCTCTCGTTGACGACGTTCAACACCGCTTCGGGCCGCCCAGCCACCTCTTGCGGCGGCGCCTTCCGTTCTTTTTCTTCCTTTCCTCCCTGTGGGGAGCTTGGTCAGGTCCTCCATGTCTGATTTAAGTCTTCAACTGCAGCAGGCCGCGAGCCAACTTCCAGTTTCCGCGTATTTCGACGAGGCGCTCTTCGCCCGCGAGATGCAGAACCTTTTCTCGCGAGGGCCCCGCTATGTCGGCCATCGCCTGGCCGTGCCCGAGATGGGCGACTTCCACACCCTGCCCCAGGAACACCAGGGCCGTGCACTCGTCCACACGCCCAAGGGCGTGGAACTGATTTCCAACGTCTGCCGCCACCGCCAGGCCCTGATCCTGCAGGGCCGCGGCAAGCTCGAGAGCCAGTCGGGCGGCAACATCGTCTGCCCGCTGCACCGCTGGACCTACGCCGCGGCCGACCCGCGCACCACCGGCACGCTGATCGGCGCCCCCCACTTCCAGCAGGACCCCTGCCTGAACCTGCACAACTACCCGCTCACCGAGTGGAACGGCCTGCTGTTCGAGAAGAACGCAGACGGCTGCGGCCCCGACGTGGCGGCCGACATGGCCGGCCTCGGCCCGCAGGCCGACCTGGACTTCAGCGGCTACGCGCTCGACCGCGTCGAGCTGCACGAGTGCAACTACAACTGGAAGACCTTCATCGAGGTCTACCTCGAGGACTACCATGTCGGCCCGTTCCACCCCGGCCTGGGCAGCTTCGTCACCTGCGACGACCTGCGCTGGGAGTTCAAGCCGCGCTATTCGGTGCAGACGGTGGGCGTGGCCAACCGCCTGGGCCGCGCCGGAAGTCCCGTCTACCAGAAGTGGCAGGAGCAGCTGCTCAAGTACCGCGAGGGCAAGCCGCCGAAGTACGGCGCCATCTGGCTGACCTACTACCCGCACGTCATGGTCGAGTGGTATCCGCACGTGCTCACGGTGTCGACACTGCACCCCGTGAGCCCGACGAAGACGCTCAACATGGTCGAGTTCTTCTATCCCGAGGAAATCGTCGCCTTCGAGCGCGAGTTCGTCGAAGCCCAGCAGGCCGCCTACATGGAGACCTGCGTGGAAGACGACGAGATCGCCGAGCGCATGGATGCCGGCCGCCGCGCGCTGATGCTGCGCGGCGACAACGAGACCGGTCCCTACCAGAGCCCGATGGAAGACGGCATGCAGCAGTTCCACGAGTGGTACCGCGCCGCGATGCAGAACGCCTGAGCCGATGAACGCGGCATCCACGGGTGTTCTGGGAACACCGAGGAACCGGCTTTGCCGGGCCTGCGGTGTTGCCCCCGGCGAGGGGGCGGGAGAAGCGACACGAAGTGCGCGAAGCCTGGGGGAGAACCAATAGTGCAAGCGCTCTGGATGGTGCTGGGGGCCTTCCTGTTCGCGACGATGAGCGTGGTCGTGAAGGTCGCCTCGGCGTGGTTCAACAGCGGCGAGATGGTGCTCGGGCGCGGCCTGATCGGCATCGTGTTCCTGTGGCTGCTGGCGCGCAATCGCGGCGTGCCGCTGGGCACGAGGTACCCGGGCATGCACGCGTGGCGCAGCACGATCGGCGTGGTCTCGCTCGGCGCGTGGTTCTATGCCATCGCCCACATGCCGCTGGCCACCGCCGTCACGCTCAACTACATGAGCAGCGTGTGGGTCGCGGCCTTCCTGGTCGGCGGCGCGCTGCTGGCCTGGGTGCCGGTGCCCGGACGCGACGGCCGCGTGGAGCGCCCGCCGCTGCAGGGCGCGCTGGCGATGACGGTGCTTGCGGGCTTCGTGGGCGTGGTGCTCATGCTCAAGCCCACGGTGAACGGCAACGAGGGCTTCGCGGGCCTGCTGGGGCTTCTTTCGGGCCTGACGGCCGCCTTCGCCTACATGCAGGTGGTGGCTCTCTCCCGCATCGGGGAGCCCGAGCTGCGCACCGTCTTCTACTTCGCGGTCGGCTCTGCGGTGGCCGGCGGCATCGCCACGGCGGTCACCGGTTTCTCGGGCGGCGGCTCCTGGACCTGGCAGCACGCGCTGTGGCTGCTGCCCATCGGCCTGCTCGCCGCGCTCGGCCAGCTGTGCATGACGCGCGCCTACGCCACCGCGAAGACGCAGGCCGGCACGCTGGTGGTCGCGAACCTGCAGTATTCGGGCATCGTGTTCGCGGCCTTCTACAGCGTGGTGCTGTTCGACGACCGCATCGACGCGGCCGGCTGGGCCGGCATGACACTTATCATCGCGAGCGGCATTGCTGCAACCGTGTTGCGACAACGGGCCGTGCCCAAGGCCCCGGCCGAGGAACACTGACGCGCGCAGCGTGCATTTCCAGATTCCCGAAGGAGCAAGCGCCATGTACGACACCCTCATCTCCGTCGAACAACTGCAGCAGCTGCAGGCCAGCGGCAAGCCTTTCATGGTGTTCGACTGCAGCTTCGACCTCATGAAGCCCGAAGCCGGCGCGCAGCAATATGCGGCCGCACACATTCCGGGCGCGCTTTACGCCAACCTCGACACCGACCTCAGCGCGAAGCACGGCGCCCCAGGCGCGCACGGCGAAGTCGTCGTGGCGCAGGAGGACGGCGTGCCCGCATCGGGCGGGCGCCATCCGCTGCCCAGCCGCGAGAAGTTCGCCGCCTGGCTCTCCAGCGTCGGCTTCGCCAACGACATGCAGGCGGTGGTGTACGACCGCAACGGCGCCAACTACTGCGGCCGCCTGTGGTGGATGCTCAAGTGGATGGGCCACGACGCGGTGGCCGTGCTCGACGGCGGACTGCAGGCATGGCAGGCCGCAGGCGGCGAAGTCACGAGCCGCGAGGAGCCCGCGCGCTTCCAGTCGAACTTCGTCGCGGGCGAGCCCATCGCGAAGCTGGTCACCACTGAAACGGTGTTGCGCCGGCTCGGCCAGCCTGACCAGAACCTGATCGACGCACGCGCCGGTGCACGTTACCGTGGCGAGGTGGAACCTCTGGACCCGATCGCCGGTCACATCCCCGGGGCCCTCAACCGGCCTTTCGCCGACAACATCGGTCCCGACGGCAGGTTCAAGCCGGCATCGCAATTGCGTGCCGAGTTCGAAGCGCTGCTCGCGGGACGCGACGCGGCGACCGTCGTCCACCAGTGCGGCAGCGGCGTGAGCGCCGTGCCCAACCTGCTCGCCATGCAGATCGCGGGATTCGGGACGACCGCGCTCTATGCCGGCAGCTGGAGCGAATGGAGCAACACGCCGGGGCTGCCGACCCGGCAAGGCGCCGAACCATGAAGCACATCCGACTCCGACGTACCACCGGTCTTGCAATCGCAGCCGCCGCGATGTTCGCGGCAGCCCCCTTCCTCACCGCCCAGGCCCAGCAGCAGCACGCCCACGTGCACGGCCAGCTCAAGCTCGACGTGGCCGTCGACGGCCCCACGGTGGTGATCGACATGGAATCGCCGCTGGACAACATCGTCGGATTCGAACGCGCCCCCAAGACCGACGCCGAGAAGAAGATCGTGGAAGACGCGGTCGCCCAGCTGCGTGCGGCCGACAAGCTCTTCGTCGTCGACCCCGCCGCCAACTGCAAGCTGGGCCCGGTCGACCTGCGCTCAGGCGCGCTGGGCCTCGGCAACCCCGACCCCAACGAGCCCGTCGGCCACGCCGACCTCGACGCCACCTTCTCCTTCAACTGCACCAACGCAGCCGCCGCGAAGTTCATCGACCTGAACCTGTTCGGCGCCTTCAAGGGCCTGCGCCAGATCGACTCGCAGATCGCCACCGCGCAGGGCCAGTTCAAGCGCCAGCTCAAGCGCCCCGCCGGCGCCCAGGCCTCGCAGCCCGCGCGCCTGAGCTGGGGCAAGTGACACCGTGAGCGACCTTCCTTCGGCGCAGGGCTCATCGGCCCTGCGCGTCGTGCTCGCAGCCGAGGCGCTGCGCTTCACATGGCCATCGGCCAAGACCCCCTGCATCGACATCGAGGCCTTCCGGATCACGGCCGGCGAATCGGTGTTCCTGCACGGGCCGAGCGGCTGCGGCAAGAGCACGCTGCTGTCGCTGCTGGCCGGCGTGCTGGTGGCCGACGAAGGCCGCGTCACGCTGCTCGGCCACGACTGGTCGAAGCTCTCGGGCACGCAGCGCGACCGCAGCCGCGTGGCGCACGTGGGCTACATCTTCCAGCAGTTCAACCTGCTGCCGTACCTGAGCGTGATCGACAACGTGCTGCTGCCCTGCCGCTTCTCGCAGCGGCGCGAGGCCAATGCGTCGCGCAACGGCAGCTCGCGCGGCGAGGCCGAGCACCTGCTCGACCAGATGGGCCTGGACCGCAACCTGTGGAACCGGCAGGCGCTGCAGCTCTCCGTGGGTCAGCAGCAGCGCGTGGCCGCGGCACGCGCGCTCATCGGCCAACCCGAAGTGGTGATCGCCGACGAACCCACCTCCGCGCTCGACGAAGACCGGCGCGAGGCCTTCCTCGACGTGCTGCTGACGGCCTGCGCGGAGCACCACAGCGCGCTCGTGTTCGTGAGCCACGACCAGCGCATCGCCCAACGCTTCGCGCGGCATGTGCTGCTGCCCGAGATCAACCGCGCGGCCACCAGCGCGATGGCGGTGGACGCATGAGCCGCCGGTCCGCTCCCAAGGCGAATACCGCGGCGCGACGCGCGGAGGCCTGCCAATGAAGGCACTCTTTTCCATTGCATGGCGCAGCGCCTGGAACCGGCGCTTCACGCTCGCGCTGACGGTGTTCTCCATCGCGCTCTCCACCTTCCTGCTGCTGGGCGTGGAACGCATCCGCACCGAGCTGCGCGAGAACTTCGCATCGTCCGTATCGGGCACCGACCTGATCGTGGGCGCGCGTACCGGCTCCACGCAGCTGCTGCTTTACTCGGTGTTCCGCATCGGCGCGGCCACCAACAATATCTCCTGGAAGAGCGTGCAGGCGCTCTCGTCGCACCCGGGCGTCGACTGGGTGGTGCCGCTGTCGCTTGGTGATTCGCATCGCGGCTTCTCGGTGCTGGCCACCTCCACCGACTACTTCACCCGCTTCCGCTACGGCGACAGGCAGACGCTGAAGCTGCGCGAGGGCAAGCCCTTCAGCGAGCTCTTCGACGCGGTGGTCGGCGCCGAGGTGGCCGACAAGCTCAACTACCACGTGGGCCAGAAGATCACGCTCGCGCACGGCAGCGGCGAGCTCAACGTGGCCGAGCATGCGGACAAGCCCTTCACCGTGGTCGGCGTGCTCGCACGTACCGGCACGCCGGTTGACCGCACGGTGCACATCGGCCTCGCGGCCATGGAAGCCATCCACCTCGAATGGGTGGGCGGCGCGCCGATGCCGGGCGTGCACATCTCGCCCGAGCAGGTGCGCAAGTTCGACCTCACGCCCAAGAACGTGACGGCCGTGCTGGTGGGCCTGAAGAACCGCGCTGCCGTGTTCGGCGTGCAGCGCTGGATCTCGACCTACACCGGCGAACCGCTGATGGCCATCCTGCCCGGCGTGGCGCTCGACGAGCTGTGGAGCGTGATCGGCGTCGGCGAGAACGCGCTGCTGCTGATGTCGGCACTGGTCGCGCTGGTGAGCCTCGCGGGGCTGGTGTCGGTGGTGATGGCGGGCCTCAACGAGCGGCGCCGCGAACTCGCGGTGCTGCGCGCGGTGGGCGCGGGCCTGCGCCATGTGCTGGCGCTGCTTGCCCTCGAAGGTGCGCTGGTCACCGTGCTCGGCGTGGTGCTGGGCGTGGTGATGGCGGTGCTCGGCATCGCCCTGCTCTCGCCATGGCTGCAGTCGCAGTTCGGGCTGACATTGAGCCTTTCCGAACCTACACTGAACGAATGGCTGCTGATGGCGAGCCTGCTGGCCGCCGGTTGGCTGGCAAGCCTCTTGCCCGGCATCCGCGCCTATCGACTCTCTCTTGCAGACGGCCTCTCACCGAGGATTTGAACCATGCCCATCGCACAGAAGACCTTGTCCACGAGCAAAGCTTTCACTCGGCTTTCGATGCTGATCGCAGGTGCCGGCCTCGCGGCCGCTGCCTGGGCCGCCGAACCCGCCCCCAAGGACACCACCGCCGCCAATCCGCTGGGCGGCAAGGCTTCTCCCGCAGCGGCCTCCAAGGCCGCACCGGGCCAGCCGCGCCAGATCACCTGGGAAGAGCTGGTGCCCAAGGACTGGGACCCGGCCAAGGAGTTCAAGGGCATGGACCTGAGCGCGCTCGACGACGGCGACCCGCGCGCCAACGAGCTGCTCATGAAGATGCAGGAGGTGTCGAACAACGCACCGACCAATCCGGCGATGAACGGCGCGGAGATCAAGATCCCCGGCTTCATCGTGCCGCTCGAGGAAGCCAAGGGCGAGGTCACCGAATTCCTGCTGGTGCCCTACTTCGGCGCCTGCATCCACACGCCGCCGCCGCCTGCCAACCAGATCCTGCACGTGGTGCCGCAGAAGGGTGCCAAGTTCCGCGCAATGGACACGGTATGGGTCACCGGCAAGCTGCAGACCCTGCGCAACGATTCGATGATGGGCGTGAGCGGCTACCACGTGAGCGCGGCCACCGTCACCAAGTACACCGGCGGCTCGAAGTAAGGCCGCGGCCTCCGCGCCGTGTGGTTCTGCGCCGACAGGCTTGGCGGCACGGAACCGACACAGACCGTTGCATCCGCGGCGCAAGCTCTGTCATCGCTTGATGCCGAGTTCCGTTGAAGAAGTCCGGGTATGCCCCCGGGCGTCTTCATGGAAATCCAGATGACAAAAAACCTCTCTACCGCCCCGCGGCTGTTGACGATCTCGCTGTGCATCAGTGCCCTCGTCCTCGCAGGCTGCGACAAGGCTCCCACCAGCACCCCCGCCCCTCTCGCATCGACGCAGGACCCTGCGGGCTCCATCCCGCCACCGTCGGTACCGCAGACGCAGCAGCAGGCCCCTGTCGCCGCACCCGTACAGGCCGCCCACACGCCACCCAGCGCCGAGCAGCTCTACCAGCTGGTCGCGCCCATCGCGCTGTACCCCGACAAGCTGGTCGCGCAGATCCTGGCCGGCGCCACCTACCCCGACCAGATCACCGCGGCGCACGAATGGCTCGCGCAGAACCGCAACCTCAAGGCCGGCCCGCTGGCCGACGCGGCCAACCAGCAGCCCTGGGACCCGAGCGTGAAGTCGCTCACCGCATTCCGTCCCGTGGTCGACCAGATGGCCGGCAACATTCCGTGGACACAGGCACTCGGCCAGGCCTACTACAACGACCCGGCCGACGTGATGAACGCGATCCAGGTCATGCGCCAGCGCGCCGCCAAGGCCGGCCGCCTCAAGAACAACGACAAGCTGCGCGTGGTCACCGCCGCGCCGCCACCGAACTACGCGCCGGCCCCCGACGTGCAGCCCGTGTATGCAGGACCCGTCGTGGTCGAACCGCCGCAGCAGTTCATCACCATCGAGCCGGTGCAGCCCGACGTGGTGTACGTGCCCGCCTATGACCCGCAGGTGATCTACGGCGAGCCGCAGCCGGTGTATCCGGGTTACGCCTACGCACCTCCGGTGCAGGTGGTGTCGTCGCCGGGCTATAGCGGCGGCCAGGTGCTGGCGGCAGGCGCGCTCGCGTTCGGTGCCGGCGTGATCGTGGGCGCGGCACTGGAGCGCCACGACTGGGGCTGGCATTCGTGGAACATGAACTGGGGCGCTCCGCGCTGGCGTGATCGCGACCGTGGCCCCGGCCCGCAGCCGGCCTTCGCGCGGCCTGCGGTGGTCTACAACAACAGCACCTACATCTCGCGCTCGACCACCGTGGTCAACAACGTGCGCAACGTCAACGTCTACAACAACAATGCCGGACCGCGCGGCGTACTGCCCCCTGGAGCGCCTGCCAATTTCGCGGCGAACCCGGGCGCGATGCAGCAGGTGCAGCAACAGCAGCAGCGGGCCCTCTTCGCCCAGCAGCAGGCTCAACAAGCGCAGCAGGCACAGCAGCAACAGCAGCGCGTCCAGCAGCAGGCCGCGTTCGCGCAGGCTCAGCAACAACAGCAGCAGGCGCGAGCCCAACAGCAGGCCCAGCAGCGGCAACAGGAACAGGCTCAGCGCCAGCAGGCCATGCAGCAGCAACAGCAGGCCCAGAACCAGGCCCGCCAGCAGCAACAGATCGCGCAGCAGGAGCAGATGCGCCGGCAGCAACAGGCTCAACAGCAGGCCCAGCAGCAGGCGCGCGACCAGCAGGCACGCCAGGCTCGGGGCCTGATGCAGCCCCCGCCGCAGCAACAGCAAGCCCAGCAGCAGGCACAGCTCGCGCAGCAACAGCAACAGCAACAGCAGCAGCGCCAGCAACAGCAACAGCAGGCAGCTCAGGAACAGCGACGCCAGCAGCAGGCCCAGCTCGACCAGTCACGCAGGGAGCAGTCGCAGCAGGAGCAGATGCGTCGCCAACAACAGGCCGACCAACAGGCGCGTGCTCAGCAGCAGGCCCAGCGACAGCAGGAGCAGATTCAGCGCCAGCAGGCGATGCAGCAACAGCAGGCCCGACAGCAGCAACAGCAGATGGCCCAGCAGGAGCAGATGCGCCGCCAGCAGCAGGCCCAACAACAGGCACAGCAACAGGCCGCACGCATGCAGCAGCAACAGCAACAACAGCAGATGCAGGCCATGCAGCAACAGCGCCAGCAGCAGATGCAGCAGCAACAGGCTCGCGCGCAGCAGCAGGCCCAGCAGATGGCGCACCAGCAGCAGCAGGCTCAGCAGCAACAACAGCAACGCATGGCAGCCGCTGCGGCGGAACGCCAGCAGCACCAGCAGCATCGCCCCGGGGACCCGAGGCAGCAGTAACGGGCGCAGCGACGCCCGCGCCCCGCCGCGACGGAAACGTCGCGGCGGCGCCGCTTCCCTTCAACCTCAGTTCTTGCCGATCTCCGTCAGCAGCCGCGTGACGAGGTAGATGCGCGGCACGATCGAATCGGCTTCGATGTACTCGTCGCGTGCGTGATAGCCGAAGCCCGCGAGGCCGAAGCTCTCGACCACCGTGGCCTTGCCCGAGCGGCCTGCGTAGCCCGCGTCGGTGCCGCCGCCGGTCATCGGCGTCAGCGCGAGTTCGCGGTCGATTTCCTTGTAGATGGCCTGCGCCTTCTCGGCCAGCGCGCGACCCTTGTCGCCCGCGATGAAGGCCGGGCGGCCCACCTCCACCTTCACCGTGGTCTCGGTGTCGGGGATCAGCTTGCCCGATGCGATCTTCGCCTGCAGCGCCTCGGCCAGCTTCTTCTCGGCACCGGGCTGGGTGATGCGGACGTCGCCCTGCGCCTGCGCCTTCTCGGTGATCTGGTTGAGCGGGCCGGTGGCGCGCGCCACGGTCCAGTTGAGCGTCACGCCCGGAATGTCCTTGGCGAGATCCTTGGTCTGCAGCATCTGGTACGAGAGCTCGTACAGCGCGTTGCGGCCCAGATCGGGCGCTGCGCCAGCGTGCGACGCGCGACCCTTCACCTCGAGCGTGGCCGTGGCGATGCCGGCCGCGCCGAGCAGCAGCGATTCGCCCTTGACCACCGACTTCGCCACCGTCGGCTCGAACGACAGCACCGTGTCGTGCTGGTCGGCGATGGTCGCGATCAGCTCGCCGGAGCCGACCGAGCCCACTTCCTCGTCGGGGTTCATCAGCACGGTGAGCGTGTCGTAGTCGCGCCAGCCGGCGTCGGCCAGGATCTTCAGCGAAGCCAGCATGACCGCGAGGCCGCCCTTGTCGTCGGCGATGCCGGGGCCGTAGATGCGGTTGCCGTCGATCTTGTAGGGCTGGCTGTTGAGAATGCCCGGCGCGTACACCGTGTCCATGTGGCCCTGCAGCATGATCTTGCGCTTGCCCGTGCCCTTGAGCGTGCCGATCACGATGTCGGCACCCGCGCCGGCCGTGGCCTTGCGGCGCTCGGTCTTGAAGCCGGCAGCCTTCAGGCGCCCTTCCACCACGTCGGCCATCTTGAGCAGGCCGTCGACGTTGAGGCTGCCCGATTCGATCAGCACCATCTCCTTGAGGTTGTCGATCACCGCGGGCTGCGCCTTCTCGGCGGCAGCGAGCAGCTTCGCATCGGGGGCCGCGTGGGCGCCGGCGACGGCGCCGAGCGCAAGGCCGCAGGCCAGCGCCATGGAGCGAAGCGGGAATGAAGGCAGACGCGAGGTCATGGTTTTTTCTCTGGAGTGGATGACGGCGCACAGCATAGCCATGCGGCCCCGCGCGGCGAGCAAATCGGAGACACGGCGCAGGGGCGGCTACGCGCTCTTTGCCGCCGCGGCTTTCCGCGAGGGCTTCGACTGCCCCTTCGACGCCTTCGCGGGCAACGCCGACGCAACGGGCTCCTCGCCCTGCCGGGCGGCTGGTGCCGGCATGGGACGCTCCTCTCCCTCCCGCGCCGACTGCATGTGCCCGCTCTCGCCGATGGTCATGCCCACGATGCGTGCGAGCTGCCGGCTCACGCTGATGTACGCGTGGCCCAGGCGGCTGTCGAAGTAGAGCGAGTCGCCCTTGGCCATGCGCACCACCTCGCCGTTGTCGAAGTGCACCTCGATCTCGCCCGACAGCACATAGGCGAACTCCTCCCCGCCATGCCGCACGAAGTCTTCCGGACCGTGGATCTTGCGCGCGTGCACCGTGCCGACGATGGGGCTCATCTGCTTGCCGGCCGCGGTGGTGCCGAGGAATTCGTAGGCGATGGAAAGCCCCTTGTAGACCACGCCCTTGCCGGAGCGGGTGACCACCGGCCCGTCGAGCTGCGCGGGCTTGACGCCTGCGCCGGCGAACATCGCGTTCATGTCCATCTCGAGCGCGCGGCCCAGCGCGGTGAAGTTCTCGTAGCCCAGCGCGAGCTGGCCACGCTCGGCGCGCGAGATGGTGGTGATCGATACGCCCGAGCGCTCCGCCAGTTGCGCCAGCGTCCAGCCGAAACGCTTGCGCGCGCTGCGCAGGCGGTTGCCGAAGGTGGCGCGGTCCAGCGTGGGCGGCTCTTCCCTGGGCTTCGTCCCCGTCTTGGTCCCTGTGTGTGGATTCACGCTTGGCTTTCTCTTGTGGTGCCGGCAATTCTGCCAGCCGGGGCGCGCCTCATCCATGCCGACCCGCGCTGGGCGGGCCCGGAAGTTGCGTATACGCAAATTGCGCGAACGCAAATTTCACCAGGTCGGTGCATCATGGTTTCCCCTTGGAGCTGCCGAATCAATTTGCGTATACGCAAAATTGTTCCTACACTTTTCGTCGATGACTTCAAGCACTGCAGAGCCCGTCGTGGCTGACTTCCTCGTGATCGGCGGCGGCATCGCCGGGGCCTCGGTGGCCCACTGGCTCGCTCCGCACGCACGCGTGATCCTTCTCGAACGCGAATCGCAACCGGGCTATCACTCCACCGGCCGATCCGCCGCCCTCTTCATGGAAAGCTACGGCACAGCGCAGGTGCGCGCCCTCACCATGGCGAGCCGCGCCTTCCTCGAACACCCGCCCGAAGGCTTCAGCGAGCATCCGCTGCTCACGCCGCGCGGCGCGATGATGGTGGCGGGCGCAGAACACATGGCCGAGCTCGAAGCCCACTGGGAAGTGCTGCGCGCCATGGACACCGGCGCCTCCCGCCTGAGCGGCGAGCAGGCGCGCGAGATGGTGCCCGCGCTGCGCCCCGAACAGGTGCTGGGCGCCGTGTACGAGCCCGACGCCGCCGACATGGACGTGCACGCCATCCACCAGGGCTACCTGCGCGGCATGCGCCGCGCGGGCGGCAGGCTGGTGTGCGATGCGGGCGTGACGGCCATCGAGCGCGTGGGCGAACGCTGGCGCGTCGAAGCCGGCGGCTCAGTCTACGAAGCGCCCGTGGTTCTCAACGCCGCCGGCGCATGGGTCGACACCATCGCCCGCATGGCCGGCGTGCCTCCGCTGGGCATCGAGCCGCGCCGGCGCTCTGCCTTCATCTTCGCTCCGCCCGAAGGCCAGAGCGTGGCGCACTGGCCGATGGTGTTCGGCGCCGACGAAGGCTGGTACATCAAGCCCGACGCCGGCATGCTGCTGGGCTCGCCGGCCAATGCCGACCCGGTCGAGCCGCAGGACGTGCAGCCCGAGGAGATGGACATCGCCATCGCCATGCACCGCATCGAGGAGGCGACCACGCTCTCCATCCGCCGCCCCACGCGCACCTGGGCCGGCCTGCGCTCCTTCGTGCCCGACGGCGACCTGGTCGGCGGCTTCGAGCCCGGCGTGCCCGGCTTCTTCTGGGTGGCGGCACAGGGCGGCTACGGCATCCAGACCTCGGCTGCCATGGGCGAGGCCTGCGCCGCGCTCGCGCGCGGGCTGCCGCTGCCGGAGCGCATCGCCTCCTTCGGGCTCACGGCGGAAATGCTGGGTCCGCAGCGGCTGCGTGCGGCCGCGGGCTGAGCCCGGCCTGCTTCTCACAACAACCACACAAACACTCCACGAGGTCCGACCATGCGCGTCTTCAGTGCTTCCCTGGCCACCGAAACCAACACCTTCGGCCCGATGCCGACGGGTCTCGCCTCCTTCAAGGACCGCGGCTACTTCCCCGCCGGCAAGCACCCCGAGGCGATGACGCTCTTCTCGGGCCCGCTGTGGGCCGCCCGCATGCGCGGCGCCGACAATGGCTGGACGCTGTTCGAAGGCATGGTGGCCGGCGCGCAGCCCAGCGGCACCACCACGCGCCACGCCTACGAGACGCTGCGCGACGAGCTGCTGAACGACCTGCGCGCCGTGCTGCCGGTCGACATGGTGCTGCTCGGCCTGCACGGCGCGATGGTCGCCGACGGCTACGACGACTGCGAAGGCGACCTGCTGGCGCGCGTGCGGCAGATCGTCGGGCCCGACGTGGTGATCGGCGCGGAGCTCGATCCGCACAACCACCTCACGCCCGAGATGATCTCCAACGCCGACGTCATGATCTCCTTCAAGGAGTACCCGCACACCGACGTGCTCGAACGCGGGCTGGAGCTGGTCGACATCTGCGCCGCCGCGGTCGAGGGCAAGGTGCGTCCGGTGGCGGCGGTGGTCGACTGCGACATGATCGTCACCGTCCACACCTCGCGCCAGCCGGCGCGCGGCTTCGTCGAGCGCATGCAGTCGCTCGAGGGCAAGGACGGCGTGCTCTCTATCTCGCTCACGCACGGGTTCTCTTGGGGCGACGTGCCCGAGATGGGCACCAAGGTGCTGGTCTACACCGACGGCGACAAGGCCAAGGCCGACATGCTGGCGCGCCAGCTCGCCGACGAGGTCATCGCGATGCGCGACGGCCTCACCGTGAACTACCCCGGCATCGATGCATCGCTCGACGAGGCGCTGGCCTTCGAGGGCGGCCCGGTGGTGATCTCCGACGGTGCCGACAACCCCGGCGGCGGCGCCGCGAGCGACTCCACATTCATCCTGCGACGCATGGTCGAACGCGGCATCGCCAACGCGGCGCTGGGCCCGCTGTGGGACCCGATCGCGGTGCGC
Source organism: Variovorax atrisoli (assembly GCF_014195185.1). Lineage (NCBI taxonomy): Bacteria > Pseudomonadati > Pseudomonadota > Betaproteobacteria > Burkholderiales > Comamonadaceae > Variovorax > Variovorax atrisoli. Next base: position 661,974 of record NZ_JACIBG010000003.1, read on the forward strand.
ATCGCCTTCGACGCCGGCGTGGGCGCGAAGCTGCCGATGCGCATCGGCGGCAAGATCAGCCCCCTGTCCGGCGACCCGCTCGACCTCGAATGCACCGTGAAGGCGCTCAAGCACGACCTGGTGATGACCGGCCTGGCCGGCACGCCCACGCTGATGGGCGACAGCGCGCTCGTCGAGGCCAACGGCATCGAGATCGTGCTGATCACGCTGCGCAACCAGGCGATGGGCACAGACCTGTTCACGCAGCTCGGTTGCGACCTCGCTGCGAAGAAGATCATCGTCGTGAAGTCGTCGCAGCATTTCTACGCGTCGTACTCCAAGGTGGCGAAGCACGTCATCTATGCGGGCGCGCCGGGCGCCGTCACACTCGACCTGAACACGCTGCCCTATCGCAAGGCCCGCCTGCCGAAATGGCCGATCGGCGTCGCGGCCTGAGGCCTCCTTCTTTCGCCTTCCTTTCCTGCTGCCTTCCCTCACCGGAGAACCGACGATGAAACGACGGACGCTTGGCGCTCTCGCCGCCCTGGCCCTTTCCACCGCCTTCGCGGCGAGCCTTCCCGCGCATGCCCAGACGCCGCAGCCCAAGACGCTGAAGGTGGTGGCGCATGCCGACCTGAAGATCCTCGACCCGACCTTCACCACCGCCTACATCTCGCGCAACTTCGGCTACATGGTGTACGACACGCTCTTCGCGCAGGACGCGAACGGCAAGCCGCAGCCGCAGATGGTGGAGAAGTACACCGCCTCGAAGGACGGCAAGCAGTGGAGCTTCACGCTGCGCCCCAACCTCAAGTTCTCCGACGGCAGCGCCGTCACCTCGGCCGACGCGGTCGCGTCGCTGCAGCGCTGGGCCGCGCGCGACAGCCTCGGCCGCGCCATGGCGGCCAGCGGCGCCGAGTGGAAGGCGACGGACGCGCGCACCTTCACGCTCACGCTCGCCGAACCCTTCGGCATGGTGCTCGACGCGCTGGCGAAGCCCTCGGGCTTTCCGCCGGTGGTGCTGCCCGAGCGGCTGGCGAAGCTGCCGGCCACCGCGCCGCTGACCGAAGTGCTGGGCTCCGGCCCGTACGTGTTCAAGCGCGACGAATGGGTGCCGGGCAACAAGGCCGTGTTCGTGCGCAACCCCAACTACGTGGCGCGCAGCGAACCGCCGAGCGGCCTGGCCGGCAGCAAGAAGAGCAACTTCGACCGCGTCGAGTGGCTCTACCTGCCCGACGCCAACAGCGCGGTGGCAGCCCTCAAGCGCGGCGAGGTCGACATCATCGAGCAGCTGCCGCCCGACTACATCGCGCCGCTGCGCACCGACACGGGCGTGAAGATCGGCTCCGGCGGCGCCTACCAGGGCTTCCTGGTGATGAACCAGCTGCATCCACCCTTCAACAATCCGAAGGTGCGCCAGGCACTGCTGCAGGCCGTGAGCCAGGAGCGCTTCATGGCGGCCATGGGCTTCCCGCTGGACATGCGCATGGCCTACTGCGCCACCTATTTCATCTGCGGCAGTCCCAACGACACCGCGGCCGGCGCCGAGCCCTACCGCAAGGCCGACGTCGCCAAGGCCAAGAAGATGCTCGCCGACGCCGGCTACAAGGGCGAGAAGGTGGTGCTGCTGGTACCCAGCGACGTGCCCTACCTGAACGCCGAGGCGCTGATGGCCGCGCAGACCATGAAGAGCATCGGCCTGAACGTCGATGCCCAGACCATGGACTGGGCTTCCATCGGCGCGCGCCGCGCCAAGCGCGATGCACCCGACGCCGGCGGCTGGAACATCTACGTCACCGTGGCCGGCGAGTTCGACGCCAACTCGCCCATCAGCAACGCCTACCTGAGCGCAGCCTGCGGCAACACCCTGCCCGGCTGGCCCTGCGACAAGCAGCTCGACGACCTGCGCACCGCCTGGCTGAAGGAGACCGTGCCCGCCAAGCGCAAGGAACTGCTCGACGCCTTCCAGGCCCGCGCCTACGAGGCCGTGCCGTACATCAACGCCGGCCAGTACTCGGCCGCCTTCGCAGCGCGCACCAGCCTGAAGGGCCTGGACAAGCTCTGGTCCGGCATGCCGACGGTCTGGGCGCTCGACAGGCAGTAAGGGCCGGAAGGACACCGCCATGGGCTACATCGTTCGACGCTTCATCGCGACCCTGCCCGTCATGGCGGTGGTGGCCGTGGTGGTGTTCCTGCTGATCCACCTCTCGCCGGGCGACCCGGCCGCACTCATCGCGGGCGACCTCGCCACCACCGAAGACATCGAGAAGCTGCGCGCCGCGCTCGGCCTGAACCTGCCGCTGTGGCAGCAGTTCGGGCTGTGGATCGGCAAGCTCTTCACCGGCGACCTGGGCACTTCGATCTTCACGCAGATGCCCGTCACGCAGCTGCTGGGCCAGCGGCTGGAACCCACGGTGTCGATCGCCGCGCTGACCATGCTCATCACGCTGGTGGTGTCGGTGCCGCTGGGCACGCTCGCGGCCTACCGCGCGGGCAGCTGGATCGACCGGCTGGTGATGCTCTTCGCGGTGCTGGCCTTCTCGGTACCCGTCTTCCTGGTGGGCTACCTGCTGGTCTACAGCTTCGCGATCCAGCTGCCGTGGTTTCCGGTGCAGGGCTACGTGCGCTTCGCAGAGGGCCCGGGCGAGTGGCTGCGCTCGCTGGTGCTGCCCTGCGTGAACCTGGCCCTGGTCTACATCGCGCTGGTGACGCGCATGACGCGCGCCACCGTGCTCGAAGTGCTGCACGAGGACTACATCCGCACCGCGCGCGCCAAGGGCCTGGGCGTGCTGCCGGTGCTGGGGCATGCGCTGCGCAACGCGGCCATTCCCATCGCCACCACCGTGGGCGCGGGCATCGCGCTGCTGATCGGCGGCGTGGTGGTCACCGAGACGGTGTTCGCCATTCCCGGCGTGGGCCGGCTGGTGATCGACTCGGTGCAGCGGCACGACTACCCCGTGATCCAGAGCGTGCTGCTGCTGTCGGCGGGCGTGTACGTGCTGATCAACCTGCTGATCGACCTGAGCTACCGGCTCTTCGATCCGCGAATCCAGTACTGAACCCGCAATGTCCTCCGTACTTCCCATGAGCGACATCGACGTGCCCGCGACGCCTGCCCAAGCCGAAGTCGCGCCGCCGGCCGAGGCCCCCTTCGTTCCGCCGCGCCTGCGCTGGCTGCGCAAGCACCCGACGCTGATCGTCGGCGCGCTGCTGCTGATCGCGGTGGCGGCGCTTTCCATCGCCGCGCCGTGGATCGCAACGCACGACCCGCAGGACATCGACCCGCTCGCGCGCATGCAGCTGCCCTCGGCCGAGCACTGGTTCGGCACCGACGCGCTGGGGCGCGACGTGTTCAGCCGCGCCGTGTGGGGTGGACGGGTGTCGATGATCGTCGGCGCCTCGGTGGCGCTGCTGGCCACCTTCTTCGGCGTCGCGCTGGGGCTGGTGGCGGGCTTCGTGCGATGGGCGGACGGGCCGATCATGCGGGTGATGGACGGGCTCATGGCCATCCCGGGCATCCTGCTGGCGATCGCGCTGATGGCCGTGACCCGCGCCAGCCTGACGACGGTGATCGTCGCCATCACGGTGCCGGAGATACCGCGCGTGGTGCGGCTGGTGCGCTCGCTGGCGCTCACCCTGCGCGAGCAGCTCTTCGTGGAGGCCGCGCACGCGGTGGGCACGCGCCTTCCGGTGATCCTGGTGCGCCACGTGCTGCCGAACACCGTAGCGCCGCTGATCGTGCAGGCCACCTTCGTGGCCGCCGCCGCCGTGCTGACGGAGGCTGCGCTGTCCTTCCTCGGCGTGGGCGTGCCTTCGCAGACGCCGAGCTGGGGCAACATGATGGCCGAGGGCCGCAACTTCGTGGCGGTGGCGTTCCACATCATCCTGTACCCGGGCCTGCTGCTGGCGGCCACGGTGCTGGCCATCAACCTGCTGGGCGACGGCCTGCGCGACGCGCTGGACCCGCGCCTGGCACGGCAACTGTGAAGGACGGCAGGCCATGACGATCCCCATGTCCCACATCGCGCTCGCACCCGGCGAGCCGCTGCTCGAAGTCGACAACCTGCGCACGCACTTCCACACTCTCGCGGGCGTGGTGCGCTCGGTCGACGGCGTTTCCTATACGGTGCGCGCTGGCCGCACGCTCGGCGTGGTCGGCGAGTCGGGCTGCGGCAAGAGCGTCACCGCCCTGTCGATCCTGCGGCTGGTGCCCACGCCGCCCGGCCGTCACATGGGCGCCGTGCGGCTGCGCGGCACCGACCTGATGCGGCTGAGCGAGCGCGAGATGCGCCAGATCCGCGGCAACCGCATCTCGATGATCTTCCAGGAGCCGATGACCTCGCTGAACCCGGTGCTCACCGTGGGCCGGCAGATCGCGGAGACAGTGCAGCTGCACCAGAAGGCCAACCGCGCCGACGCGATGAAGCGCGCGGTCGAGATGCTGCGGGTGGTGCAGATTCCCGAGCCCGAGCGCCGCGTGAACGAGTACCCGCACCAGCTCTCCGGCGGCATGCGCCAGCGCGTGATGATCGCGCTGGCCCTGGCCTGCAACCCCGAGGTGCTGATCGCCGACGAGCCGACGACCGCGCTGGACGTGACCATCCAGGCCCAGATCCTCGACCTCATCAAGCGGCTGCAGAAGGAGCTGGGCATGGGCGTGGTGATGATCACGCACGACCTCGGCGTGGTCGCCGAGAGCTGCGACCGCGTGGTCGTCATGTACGCCGGGAAGAAGGTCGAGGAAGCCGACGTGGTCGATCTGTTCGACCGCCCGCTGCACCCCTACACCCGTGCACTGATGGCCTCGATGCCCGCCATGAATACCGCGAGCACGCGGCTCACCGAGATTCCGGGGCTGGTGCCGGCCGCGCACGAGCTGGGCCGAGGCTGCGCCTTCGCGGCACGCTGCAGCCAGGCGCGCGAACGCTGCCGCGCCGAAACGCCGCGGCTGACGCAGCAAGGCGGCGACCACGTGGTGGCCTGCTTCGCCGTCGAGGAGAACTGGGCCGGTGCCGAGGAGATCGCCGCATGACGACAACCGCTGCAACGCCCTTGCTGAAAGTGCGTGACCTGCGCAAGCACTACACCACGCCCAAGCGCTGGCTGCGGCCGGCCAGGCCGTCGATCCAGGCGGTGAACGGCGTCTCCTTCGACGTCGCGCGCGGCGAGACGCTGTCGCTGGTCGGCGAATCGGGCTGCGGCAAGACGACCACGGCCAAGTCGGTGATGCGGCTGGTCGAGCCGACCTCGGGCTCGGTGCAGCTCGAAGGCCGGGAGCTGCTGTCGCTCTCGGCCGAGGACATGCGCATGCGCCGGCGCGATTTGCAGATCATCTTCCAGGACCCGTATGCCTCGCTGAATCCGCGGCTGACGGCCGGAGACATCGTGGCGGAACCGCTGCGCAACTTCGGCATGGGCGCGGCCGCCGAGCGGCGCGAACGCGTGCAGTGGCTCTTCTCGCGCGTGGGGCTGCGGCCCGAGGCGGCGAAGAAGTTTCCGCACGAGTTCTCGGGCGGGCAGCGGCAGCGCCTGGGCATCGCGCGCGCCCTGGCGCTGAACCCGAAGCTGATCGTGTGCGACGAGCCGGTGTCGGCGCTCGACGTGTCGGTGCAGGCGCAGGTGGTCAACCTGCTGATGGACCTGCAGGCCGAGTTCGGCATCGCGTACCTCTTCGTCGCGCACGACCTCGCGGTGGTGCGGCACATCAGCCACCGCGTCGCCGTGATGTACCTCGGCCACATCGTCGAGATCGCCGACCGCGACACGCTGTTCTCGGCGCCGCTGCATCCGTACACCGAGATTCTTCTGTCGGCCGTGCCGGTGCCCAACCCGCGCACGCCGGCGCGCCGCATGCTGCTGCAGGGCGATCCGCCGAGCCCGGCCAACCCGCCCTCGGGCTGCCGCTTCCACACCCGCTGCCCGATGGCGCAGGCCGTGTGCAAGGAGAAGGCGCCGGAGCTCGGCGAGCGGCCTTCGTCGTCCGCGAACGGAAGCCATCTGGTCGCCTGCCATTTCCGCTGAAGAGAGACAAGAAACTCGAAAGAAAGGATTCCCCCGTGTCCGACAAGCTCCCCCACTACGAACTGCTGATCCGCGGCGGCACCGTGATCGACGGCACCAAGGCTCCGCGCTTCGACGCCGACGTCGGCATCGTCGGCGACCGCATCGTCGCCATCGGCAAGCTCGCGGGCCACACGGCGGAACAGACGATCGACGCCAGCGGCCGCATCGTCGCGCCGGGCTTCATCGATTCGCACACGCACGACGACCAGGCGGTGCTGTCTCAGGCGCAGATGCCGTTCAAGGTGTCGCAGGGCGTGACGACCGTGGTGGCGGGCAACTGCGGCATCAGCGCCGCGCCGCTGCGCGCCGACATGGACCTGCCGATGCCGCTGAGCCTGCTCGATTCGCCCGCAGAAGGCCGCTTCACCAGCTTCGCCGCGTACCTCGATGCGCTGCGCGCCACGCCTTCGTCGGTGAACGTCGCTGCGATGGTGGGCCATTCGACATTGCGCGCGGTCGCCATGTCCGACCTCGACCGGCCCGCGAACGAAGCCGAGATCAAGGCCATGCAGGCGATGGTCGAGGAAGCGATGCAGGCCGGCGCCATCGGCCTGTCGACCGGCACCTTCTACCCGCCGGCGGTGAAGGCGACGACCGAGGAGATCATCGAGGTCGGCCGCCCGCTCACTTCGCGCAAGGCGCTTTACGTGACGCACATGCGCGACGAGAGCGACCGCGTGATGGAGTCGCTGGAGGAAACCTTCCACATCGGGCGCGCGCTGGGCATTCCGGTGGTGGTGTCGCACCACAAGGTGCAGAACACGCGCAACTTCGGCAAGACGAAGGTCACGCTGCCCTTCATCGAGGAAGCGATGAAGCACCAGTGCATCGGGCTCGACTGCTACCCCTACACCGCCGGCTCCACCATGATCCGCACCGACCGCGGGATGATGGAAGGCCGCGTGCTCATCGCCTCGAGCGTGCCGCACCCCGAATGCGCGGGCCGCGACCTGAAGGACATCGCGGCCGAATGGGGCGTGTCGGGCGAAGAGGCGGCGAAGCGGCTGCAGCCCGGCAGCGCGATCTACTTCATGATGGACGAGGACGACGTGCAGCGCATCCTCGCCTTCGACGAGACCATGATCGGCTCCGACGGCATCCCGCTGGGCGACAAGCCGCACCCGCGCCTGTGGGGCACCTTCCCGCGCGTGCTGGGGCACTACAGCCGCGACGTCGGCCTGTTCCCGCTGGAGACGGCAGTATGGAAGATGACAGGGCTCACCGCACGCAACTTCGGCCTGCACGAGCGCGGCACGCTGAAGCCGGGCCACCACGCCGACGTGGTGATCTTCGATGCCGCGACGGTGCGCGACACCGCGAACTACGAATCACCGATGCAGCCGGCCGAAGGCATCGAAGCGGTGATCGTGAACGGCGCGCTGACATGGCGCAACGGAGCGCACTGCGGGGCGCGCAACGGGCAGGTGATCACGCGGCGCTAGCGAACAGCCCCTCTGCGGGGATGCCCTGGAGCCCGCAGCGACACAAGGAAAGTGAAAGTTCGCGAGCCGGGCGAGCCCTTCAATCGGGCGCGTTCATCACGCGGTCGAATTCTTCGTCGGCCGGCACGTTGTCCGCGTCGAGTTCGCTCGCATCGGAAAGATCGATGCCCGTTTCCTCCGAGAGATCGTCGCCCACGTCGGTGTCGGGCTCCTCGAAGTCGTCGACGGGCAGGTCGTCCTCATCGTCTTCGGCGGGTGAAGCGGATCGCGCGGTGGCGTTCATGATCTGTTCCTCGGCTTGTTTCTGACAGGCCCCCTATGGTGCGCCTGTTTGGGCCGTTGCGGATCATCCGGCGCGAGGTGTCGGTGTCGGAAAGTTTCGCGCGCCGGCCTGAAGATCAGTCCTTGTGCACGTGGCCATGCTCCCCGTGGCCGGGGTCGTCATGGCCGTGCTCGTGCCCGTGCTCGCCGTGCGCGAGACGGCTGACCAGCGTGACCAGCGCAATGCCCGCCACCAGCCAAAGGATCTGCGCGGCGGTCTGGCGCGCGGGCAGGCGCTTCTGCAGCTGCGGGATCAGGTCGGCCAGCGCCACGTAGACGAAGCTGCTGCCAGCCAGCACCAGGAAGTACGGCAGCAGGCCGTGCAGCTGGTCGACCAGCCACCAACCCACGATGCCGCCCAGCGCGGTCATGGTGCCGGCGAGCGACACCTTCACCAGCGCCGCGCGCTGGTTGGCGGAACTCTGTCGCAGCACGACGAGGTCGCCGATGTGGTGCGGGATCTCGTGCGCCAGCACCGCGAGCGCGGCCACGATGCCCAGGCGCAGGTCGGCGGTGAAGGCGGAGGCGATCAGGATGCCGTCGCCGAAGCAGTGCACGCTGTCGCCGGTGAGCACGGCCCAGCCGCCCGTGCGGGGGCCGTGGCTGTGGTCATGGTCGTGTGCATGGACATGGCCGTGGGAGTGGTCGTGCCCGTGGTGGTGGTGATCGTGGCCGTCTGCCGCGCCCTTCTTCTCTTCGCCATGATGGTGCTCGTGCCCGTGGTGCCACAGCTCCGCCTTGTCGAGCAGGAAGAAGAACACCAGCCCGAACAGCAGCACGCCGAACAGCAGTCCGGGCTCGATGCGGCTTTCGAAGGCCTCGGGCAGCAGGTGCATGAATGCGGTGGCGAGCAGCGCGCCGGCCGCCAGGCTCAACAGGTGCTGCGGGTTCACGCCGCCCGAGCCGCTGCGCACCCCCACCTTCAACAGCAGGGCCGCGACCCACACGCTTCCGATACCGGCAACCAGGGTCGCCGCGATGATGACTATCAAATTCATAGCTGCTTGCGCAAGAAAGACGGCCGCTGGAACTTTTCCGGGGCCGCATACCGATCATAAAAAGAGAAAGGCCGTCACGAGGACGGCCTTCGGCGGGGTTGGCTGACGGGCGCCGTCTTCAGGCGACGCCGTTGGCTTTGAACCAGGCCGTGGCACGCTGCCAGCCGTCTTCCGCCGCGCTCTTCACATAGCTGGGTCGGTAGTCGGCATGGAACGCGTGGCCCGCTTCGGGATACACGACGAAGTTCGAGGCCTTGGCCGCCGGGGTTCCGGTTGCCAGAGCTGCTTTCATCTTATCAACCGTGTCAAGGGGGATGCCCTGGTCTTTTCCGCCATAGAGGCCGAGCACCGGCGCCTGCAGGCTGGCGGCGACATCGACCGGGTGCTTCGGCGTCAGCTCGCTGGCCTGGCCGACCAGGCGGCCATACCAGGCCACGCCCGCCTTGACCTTGCCGGTGGCCGCATAGAGCCAGACGATGCGTCCGCCCCAGCAGAAGCCGGTGATGCCGGTCTTGCTGGTGTCGCCGCCGTTGGCCTTGGCATAGGCCAGTGCGCCGTCGAGGTCGGCCATGACCTGCGCGTCGGGCACCTTGGAGACGATATCGGCCTGCAGCTTCGGGATGTCGGTGTAGCCGCGCGGGTCGCCCTGGCGCGCGTACAGCTCGGGGGCGATGGCCAGGTAGCCGAGCTTGGCGAAGCGGCGGCAGGTGTCGGCGATGTATTCGTGCACGCCGAAGATCTCCTGGATCACCAGGATCACCGGCAGGCCGGTCTTTCCGGCGGGCGCCGCCGCATAGGCGGGCACCTCGAAGTCCCCGACGGCGTACTTGATGGGGCCGGCCTTCAGGCCGTCGGCCGGGGTGCTGATGGCGGTCTGCGCCCTCACCGGCATCACGGCTGCGGCATAGCCCACGCCGATGGCGGCCTTGAGGGCGGTGCGGCGCGTGGCACCCTGCTCGGTGCTGTCGCCGGGGCGAAGCGAATCGAAGTCGGAACGGCTGTCGTCGTCGAGAGGCATGTATCGGGCTCCGGTTGGATCGTCGGACAAGGGACGTGGCGTTGTGGAAAAACGCACGCCGCAATGTAGGCGAAATCGGCCGCTGCCCCTATGTCCCCCAAACTTCAATGGGGTTGGCGCGCCCCGTAGGCCCGCCGGGCCAGCGCCGCCGCGAGCACCTGCGCCGGGTCGACAAGGTCGAGCCCTGCCACCGCGGCCGAGTCCTGCAGGCCCAGCGGCACCTCGGTGCAGCCCATGATGATGGAGACCGGGCCGTGCCGCTCGGCCAGCCTCAGCGCGACCTCCGAGAAGCATTGCTCGGCCAGCAGCATGTTGCCGGCCTTCACGCCGTCGAAGATGCCTCGCGTGATGGCCTGGCGCTCATCGGGCAAAGGGATGTGGCAGCCCAGTCCGGCCTCGGCCAGCGCCTGCTCGTAGAGCCGCACGCGGTAGGTGCCCTCGGTGGCCATCAGCGCCACGCCGGTCGCGCCCTGGCGGGCCAGGTGCTGCGCCGTCTCGCGCGCCATGTGCAGCAGCTCGACCTGCGGAAAGCGCTCCTGAAGGCTCGCGTGCCAGGCATGGGCCGTGTTGCAGGCGATGGCCACGGCACGGCTGCCGAGCGCGGCGAGGCGGCCCAGCGCCTGCAGCATCGGCTCCAGCGGCTGGTGCGCGCCCTGTTCGGGACAAGCCAGCGCGTCGGTGCGGTCGGGAACCGGCACCTGGGCCAGCCAGTGCTCGGGAAAGGACTGGTCGCGCACCGGTTCGCCGCGCGCGCGCAGCTGCTGCGCGCAGGCCTGCACGAACAGCCGCACGAAGTCGGCGCCGGCCGCCGGGCCCATGCCGCCAAGAATGCCGACGACGTTGGTCGAACTCATGATCTCTCTGTCTCTATCTCTGTTTCAGGAATACCGCGGAACCGGCTTCGCCGGCCCGCTGGTATTGCCCCCCGGGAAGGGGGTGGCGTGCGCGACGCGAAGTGCGCGCAGCCCGGGGGTGGCCTCAAGTCGCGGGCTTGTCGCTGAGGGCCTTGAGGTTTTCCTTCAGCTGCGGGCTCATCGGCAGGTTCAGCGGCACGTTCTTCGGGGGGATCGGCTGCATGAACCACTTGTTGTAGAGCTTCTCGAACTCGCCGCTCTTCATCAGGCCCGCGAAGGTGTCGTCCACCAGCTTCTTGAAGGCGGGGTCGTCCTTCGGCAGCATGCAGGCGTAGGGCTCCACCTGCAGCGAGTCGCCCACCACCTCGTAGTCGCCCGGCGTCTTGGCGTTGGCGATCAGGCCGTACAGCAGGATGTCGTCCATGGCGAAGGCCACGACACGGTCGCTCTCGAGCAGCAGGAACGCGTCGGCGTGGTCCTTGCCGAGCACGATGTCCATGCCGAGGTTCTTCTCGATGTTGTACTTGCGCATGACCAGCACATTGGTGGTGCCCGTGGTGCTGGCGATGGTCTTCTTCGCGAGGTCGGCGTAGTTCTTGATGTTGGAGGACTTCTTCACGAGCAGGCGAGTGCCGGTATAGAAGTGGTTGATGGCGAAGGCCACTTCCTTGCCGCGTGCGGTGTTGTTGGTGGTGGAGCCGCACTCCAGGTCGATGGTGCCGTTGGTGATCAGGGGAATGCGGTTCTGCGAGGTCACGGGCATCAGCGCCACCTGCAGGTCGGGCTTGTTCAGCTTCTTCTTCACCGCCTCGACCACGGCGTTGGAAAGATCGACCGCGATCCCGATCGGCTTGCCGGGCCCTTCGAGGTAGCTGAAGGGCACCGACGACTCACGGTAGGCCAGCGTGATCTTGCCGGACTGCGCGATCTTGGCGAGCGTGTCGGCAGCCTGGGCGCCCGTGGAGGCGAAGAGCAGCGAGGCAGCGATGGAGGCCACGGAGGCCATCAGGACGGAGCGTTTCATTCGGGCCCTCATACGGTTGAACTGAACAGGCGGCCAGTGTAGGAAGGGGACGAATGAAACGACAAATTCCAATAGCAGGCCGGGCCATGCCCAAAGGTTATGGGCGGGGGCGCTTTTGGCATTTCCGGCGTCGGCCGCGCGCGCCTACAGTCGCGTTCACTGTTCTCGACTCAATCTCCGGAAAGCTGCCCCATGCATGTGTGTGTGCTCGGCGCCGGCATCGTGGGCCTGGCGACCGCCTGGCAGCTCGACCGCCAGGGCCATCAAGTCACCGTGATCGACCGCGCCGCCCCCGGCTCGGGCGCCAGCGGCGGCAATGGCGCGCAGCTGAGCTACTCCTACGTGCAGCCGCTGGCCGATCCGTCGATCTGGAGGCAGCTGCCCAAGCTGCTGCTGTCGTCCAGCTCGCCGCTGAAGCTGCGCCCGCAGCTCGATCCGCTTCAATGGCGCTGGGGCATGGAGTTTCTCGCAGCCTGCAACGCGCGCACCTCGCGCGAAACCACCGCGCGGCTGCTGGAGCTGGCCGCATCGAGCCGCATCGAGTTCGAGGCCATGCGCGCCGAACTCTCGCCCGACTGCGATTTCTCCGCCACCGGCAAGCTGGTGCTCTACGCCAGCACAGCATCGCTCGAAAGCGCGCGAGCGCAGCTCGAACTGCAGCGCACCATGGGCAGCGAGCAGCGGCTGGTGACGCCCGAGGAATGCATTGCGATCGAGCCCGCGCTCGCCGGCTACCGCGACAGGATGGCAGGCGCCGTCTACACGCCGAGCGAATGCGCGGCCGACTGCCTCAAGGTGTGCACCGAGCTGGCGAAGGCCCTGTCCGAGCGCGGCGTGCGCTTCATCTCCGGCACGGAGGTGAGCAGCTTCGTGCGCAGCGCAAGCCGCGTCGCCGCGGTGCGCACCGGCAACGGCGACGTGGAAGCCGATGCCTTCGTGATGGCGCTGGGCTCGGCCTCGCACAAGCTGGGGCGCGCGCTCGGAGCCTACCTGCCGGTGTATCCGCTCAAGGGCTACAGCATCACGGTGGAGGTCGACGCTGCCCCCGGCGCCGCCCCGCGCGTGAACGTGACCGACAGTGCGCGCAAGGTGGTGTTCGCGCGCATCGGCTCGCGCCTTCGGGTGGCGGGCATGGCTGAACTGGTGGGGCACGACGCGAGCATTCCGGCCACGCGCATCGAGACGCTGGCGGCCGCCACGCGCGCCCTTTTCCCGCATGCGAGCCGGCTCGAAGAACTGCACCCGTGGACCGGCATGCGCCCCGCCACACCCAAGGGCCTGCCGATCATCGGCCGGCTGGACGGCGCACCTTCGAACATGCTGTTCAACACTGGCCACGGCGCACTGGGCTTCACCCTGGCCTTCGGTTCGGCGCTGCGCGTCGCGCAGGCCTTGGGAGCCTAGGCCCTAGATCGTTTCCTGGATCGCCTGCTGCATGCAGCGGGTGATGCCGCGCACCGCCACCGAATCGGGCCGCGCCGCAAAGCGCAGAGCGCGGATCGGCACCGGGATGTGCGGCTCCAGCATCAACACGTCGACCTTCTCGCGGTCGGCCGAGCGCGCGGTGCAGCCGTCGACCAGCGCAATGCCGATGCCATGGTGCGCCATGGCCAATGCCGCGTGGTAGGTCTGCACCGTCACCACCGCCTGCTGGAAGCCCACACCCGCCTGCCGGCAGGCCTGGCTCAGGCTGGTGCCCACGGGGTCGCGGCTGTCCAGGCCGATCACCGGCCGGTCCACGAGGTCGTGAAGCGCAACCGAGCCGTTGCGCACCAGCGCCCGCGGCAGCATGCCCTTGGGCGCGATGCACACCATGCGGCTGTCGGCCAGCGTCTCCTGCGTGAGCGAAGGATGCACCGCCGGGCTGAATGCGAAGCCCACGTCGGCCTCCTGCAGCAGCAGCGCCGACATGATCTGCGGCGAATGCAGCGACTCCACCGTGATCGCATAGCCCGGATGCTTCTCCCGGAATGCCTTGAGCGCGCGCGGCAGGATGTCGTAGCTCAGCGCCAGCACGCTCAGGATGCGCAGTTCGCCCGTGTCGCCCGCGGTGCGCAGGTTGGAGGCGAGCCGCTGCACCTCGTCGAGCTGCGCGAAGAGCCGCTCGATGTGCGGGTACAGCGTGAGCGCCTCGGTGGTCGGCGTGAGCCGGCCCTTGGCGCGCTGGAACAGCGGAAAGCCCAGCTGCAGCTCGGCATGCTGCAGCGTGCGGCTCACCGCCGGCTGCGTGATGTTGATGAGCCGCGCCGCCGCGCTCACGCTGCCCGTGAGCATGATCGCGTTGAAGACTTCGATGTGGCGCAGTCGCATCGCGAGCGAAGGGGTCAGTTGCCCACTGGCGCCTTGCCGCGGGCGATGTCCATCACCATGCGCGCGCCGAGGTAGAGGCGCGGCTCGATCGAGTTGATCAGCACGTACTCGGCATCGGCCGAGTGCGCGCCGAAGCCCTGCAGGCCGAAACGCTCGATGACCGGCGCCTTGGTCTTCAGCGCGGCGAAGGCGGCGTCGGTGCCGCCGCCGGCGGCCTTGTCGTCCGCGCCCAGCGGCAGGCCGAGCTCGTCCTTGTAGATCTGCTGGGCGTGCCGGGCCAGCGCGCGCGAGGCGTCGGTTGCTTCCAGCGGCGGACGGCGCCGCTCGAACTTCAGCTCCACCTTGGCCTCGGGAATGAGCTGCTTCTTCACCCGCTCGTTCACCTGCTGCTCGATGCGGTCGTAGTCGCTCACCTTGAGCACGCGCACGTCGGCGCCCGCGGTGGCGCTGGCCGGGATCACGTTGCGGTTGCTGCCCGACTTGGAGATGGTCCAGTTCATCTTCAGGCCCGTGGCCGGGTCGGACAGGTCGCGCATCTGCAGGATCTGGTGCGAGAGCTCGTACAGCGCATTCACGCCCAGCTCCGGCGCCGAGCCCGCATGCGAGGCCTTGCCGGTGACGTTCAGCGTGACCGAGGCGATGCCGGCCGTGGCGAGCGAGAGCTTGTCCTCCTTGACGTAGGCGCCCTCGAACGACAGCACCGCATCGTGCTCGCCGCCCATGCGCGTGATGAGCGCGCGTGCGCCGGGCGAGCTGATCTCCTCGTCGCCGTTGATGAGCACGGTGAGGGTGCCGTAGTCCTTGAACTTCATCGCCTGCAGCATCGACACGATGTGCGTGATGACGGCCACGCCCTGCTTGTCGTCGGCGATGCCCAGGCCGTAGGCCTTGTCGCCGTCGATGCGGAAGGGCTGCCTGTTGATCATGCCCACGGTGTAGACCGTGTCCATGTGCGCGATCAGCAGGATCTTCTTCTTGCCGGTGCCCTTGAAGGTGGCGCGCACCACGCGGCCGATCTTCTCGGGCGTGTCTTCCATGCGGTAGGCCTCCGCGCTGGGGTCGATCAGCTCGACCTCGCCGCCGAGCGCCTTGAACTTCGCGGCGATGAGGTCGGAGATCTTCTCGAGGCCGTCGAGATCGCGGCTGCCGGACTCGATGGAGACCAGCTCCTTCAGCGTGTCGAGCAGGGCCGGCTTTTCCTTGGCCGCGAGCGCTGCGACGTTGGCATCGGGCGCCGCGAAAGCGCTGCCGACGAAGGCGGCGCAGACGGCGGCGAGCAGGAATCCGCGTTGCGGGAATCGGTTCTTCATGTGCTGTGGTTTCTTTCTTCTCTGGCTGGCTGGTTGCCGCGTGCTTGTCCGTTCCCTGCTGTGTCTTCTTTTTCTTGCCTGTGCGCCGACTTGCGCCGCGTCGCGCTGACTCGTCAGTGCGCCTTGTCCCAGTTGGGACCGACACCGATCTCGGCCAGCAACGGCACCTTCAGCGAAGCGACGCCCGCCATGATGCGCGGGATCTCGGTGCGCACCCATTCGATCTCGGCCTCGGGCACCTCGAACACCAGTTCGTCGTGCACCTGCATGATCATCCGCGTGGCGCGCTTCTCCTCGTCCAGCACGTTCTGTACCTTGACCATGCTGAGCTTGATGAGGTCGGCCGCGGTGCCCTGCATCGGCGCGTTGATGGCCGCGCGCTCGGCGCCACCGCGGCGCGGGCCGTTGGGCGAATTGATCTCGGGCAGGTACAGGCGCCGGCCGAACACGGTCTCGACGTAGCCCTGCTCCTTGGCCAGCGCCTTGGTCTCGTCCATGTAGGCCTTCACGCCCGGATAGCGCGCGAAGTAGCGCTCGATGTAGGAGGCCGCAGCCTTGTTCTCGATGCCCAGGTTCTTGGCGAGCCCGAAGCTGCTCATGCCGTAGATCAGGCCGAAGTTGATGACCTTGGCGTAGCGGCGCTGTTCGCTCGACACCTGGTCGGGCGTGGAGCCGAACACCTCGGCGGCCGTCGCGCGGTGCACGTCGATGCCTTCGGTGAACGCACGCAGCAGCGATTCGTCGCCGCTGATGTGGGCCATGATGCGCAGCTCGATCTGCGAGTAGTCGGCGCTGGCGATCACGCTGCCCGCCGGCGCCACGAAGGCCTCGCGCACGCGCCGGCCTTCGGGCGTGCGGATCGGGATGTTCTGCAGGTTCGGGTCGTTGCTGCTCAGGCGGCCCGTGACGGCCACCGCCTGCGCATAGTGCGTGTGCACTCGGCCGGTACGCGGGTTGGCGAGCTGGCCGAGCTTGTCAGTGTAGGTGCCCTTGAGCTTGGAGAGGCTGCGGTGCTCGAGGATCTTGGCCGGCAGGGGGTAGTCTTCGGCCAGCTTTTCGAGCACCTCTTCGTCGGTGCTGGGCGCGCCGCTCGGCGTCTTCTTGACCACGGGCAGGCCCAGCTTGGTGAAGAAGATCTCCCCGATCTGCTTGGGCGAGCCGAGGTTGAAGGGCTGGCCCGCGATCTCGTAGGCCTCCTGCTCCAGCTCCATGATGCGCTTGCCGAGCTCGTGGCTCTGCGCGGCCAGCGTGGGTGCGTCGATCAGCACGCCGTTGCGTTCCACGCGGTAGAGCGCCTCGCTCGAATCCATCTCGAGCTGGTAGATGAAGCGCAGCTTCTCGTCGGCCTGCAGGCGCGGCCAGAGCGTGTTGTGCACGTCCAGCGTCTGGTCGCTGTCCTCGCACGAATACTCGGCGGCCTTGGCGATGTCGACCTGGCTGAACGGGATCTGGTGCGCGCCCTTGCCGCACAGGTCTTCGTACGAGATGCCGCTGCGGCCCAGGTGGCGCTCGGCGAGGCTCGAAAGGCCGTGCGGCTTGTGCACCTCGAGCACATAGCTCTGCAGCATGGTGTCGTGCGCGTAACCCTGCACCTCGATGCCATGGTTGGCGAACACGTGCCGGTCGTACTTGATGTGCTGGCCGAGCTTCTTCTTCGCGCCGTTCTCCAGCCAGGGCCGGAGTTTCGCGAGCACCTCGTCGAAGGGCAGCTGCTGCGGCGCGTCGGGGTAGTTGTGCATCAGCGGGATGTACGCGGCCTCGCCCGGGGTGACGCTGAAGCTGATGCCCACGATCTGCGCGACCATCTCGTCGAGCGAGTTGGTCTCGGTGTCGATGGCGGCGAGATCCGCCGCCTCGAGCTTGGCGAGCCAGGCGTCGAGCTGCTCCCAGGTCGTGATGGTCTCGTACTTCAGGTTGCTTGCAGGCGAGGCGGCCTCCAGCGCCTGCATCTCGGAAGGCTCGTCGAACAGGCCGCCCTGGTCGGCATCGGCCTTGCCGGAAGCCGCCTTCTTCCTGAGGTTTTCCTCGATCAGCTCGGGCGGCACGGCCTGCGCCTCGAGCCCCTTGACCAGGCTCTTGAACCCGAACTTCTCGTAGAAGGGCTTCAGCTCGGCAGTCTGCGGCGCGCCCACGGGCAGGCCTTCGAGCGAGGGCAGGCCGGTGACGTGGCCGTCGAGGTCGCAGTCGGTGCGGATGGTCACCAGGCGCCGGCTCAGCGGCAGCTGCCCGAGGGCGTTGCGCAGGTTCTCGCCCGCGGCGCCCTTCACCTCGGCGGCGCGCTCGATCAGCGCGTCGAGCGAGCCGTATTCGAGCAGCCACTTGGCGGCCGTCTTGGGGCCGACCTTGGGAACGCCGGGCACGTTGTCGACCGAGTCGCCCACCAGCGTCTGGTAGTCGATCATCAGGCTGGGCGGCACGCCGAACTCGGCCGTGACGCCGGCCACGTCGCGCTTCTTGCCGTTCATCGTGTCGATGATGGTGATGTGCTCGTCGACCAACTGGCTCAGGTCCTTGTCGCCGCTGGAGACGATGACCTCGACGCCCTGCGAGGCGGCGATCCGGGCGAGCGTGCCGATGACGTCGTCGGCCTCCACGTCGGGCACGCTGAGCACGGGCCAGCCGAGCAGCTTCACCACTTCATGGATGGGTTCGATCTGGCTGCGCAGGTCGTCGGGCATGGGCGAGCGGTTGGCCTTGTACTCGGGGTACCAGTCGTCGCGGAAGGTCTTGCCGGGCGCGTCGAAGATGCAGGCGGCGTAGTCCGCGCGCACCTCGCGGCGCAGCGCGGTCATCATGTTGATCATTCCCCGGATGGCGCCGGTCGCCGGGCTCTTCGGGTCGCCTGGCACGGCCCGAAGGTCGGGCATGGCGTGGAAGGCGCGGTAGAGGTAGCTCGAGCCATCGACGAGCAGCAGCGTTTTCTTGTCGGTCATCGGGCCATTTTGCCGTGCCCGCGCCGGCGCCCCGAACCACGACGGCGTGAGGTGTCAACCGACGGTCCGCAAGCGGCTGCGAGCCTACAATGCTTGCATGCCTAGCTCCACACTCCTGGTCGCCCGCCGCATCCTGCTGGCGCTGGCCTTCGCAACCCCCTTTGCCGCCGTGCAGGCGCAGCAGGCCACGCCCGCCCCCGCGGCGGCTCCGGCCGAGGCGCTCCCAAATCAGGAGCAGGCCAAGGCCGAGGGCCGACGCAACCAGAAGGTGGAGAACATCCACACCGAGGACAGCGGAGCCTCGGTCGACGAAGTGCGCTACGGCGGCCGCACCCAGAGCATCAACGTCAAGCCCAAGTCGAACATGCCCGGCTACGAGGTGCTGCCGGCAGATGCCGCCACCGGCCGCCAGGGTTCGAGCGAAACCGGCGCCAACGGCCCCCGTGTCTGGAACGTGCTGAAGTTCTGACCGCAATGAGGCCTTCCGTTCTGGTTTTCGCGGCAGCAATGCGGCGCTGAGTACCGCCATGGCAGTTTTTACCGAAGTCGGCTTCGGCGAGGCCGACGCGCTCGTCCAGAGCCTGGGGCTGGGCCCGCTGCGCGAGCTGCGCGGCATCGAGGGCGGCATCGAGAACACCAACTACTTCGCGACCACCGAGTCCGGCGAGTTCGTGCTGACACTGTTCGAGCGCCTGAGCGCCGAGCAGCTGCCCTACTACCTTTGCCTGATGAAGCATCTGGCGGACGCCGGCCTGCCGGTACCTGCCCCGGTGGCGCAACCCGAGCCCGATACGGCAGGCAAGGTCCGCAAGGGACAGCCCACGCCCCCCGCCGAGGCCGCCGCGTCCTGCGACCTGCTGCATGTCGTCGCCGGCAAGCCGGCTGCGGTGGTGCAGAAGCTTTCGGGCCGCAGCGAGCTGGCCCCGACCGCGGCGCACTGCACCGAACTGGGCTCGATGCTGGCGCGCATGCATCTCGCGGGGCGCGACTACCCCCGCATCCAGCCGAACCTGCGCGGCCTGCCCTGGTGGAACGAGACGGTGCCGGTGGTGCTGCCGTACATCGAGGAATCACAGGCGAACCTGCTGCGCGCCGAGCTGGCCTACCAGAATCACATCGCAGAATCGTCGGCCTATGCGGCGCTGCCGCGCGGCCCGGTGCACGCCGACATGTTCCGCGACAACGTGATGTTCGCGACCGACGGCGAGCCCGGCGCCGCCCCGCGGCTGACGGGCGTGTTCGACTTCTACTTCGCCGGCACCGACACCTGGCTGTTCGACCTGGCCGTGTGCCTGAACGACTGGGCCATCGACCTGCCCACCGGCCGCCACGATCCCGAACGCGCCGATGCGCTGCTGTCGGCCTACGAGTCCGTGCGTGCGCTGAACGCGTCCGAGCGCGCCCTGCTGCCCGCGATGCTGCGCGCCGCGGCGCTGCGCTTCTGGATCTCGCGGCTCTGGGACTTCCATCTGCCTCGCGAGGCGAGCATGCTCAAGCCCCATGACCCCACGCACTTCGAGCGCGTGCTGCGTGAGCGCGCCACCCATCCGCATGCCATGGCGCAGGCCCTCGAGCCGCTGCTGGCTGCCTGACCTGCACACATGAAACTCAACCTCGTGCCGGCGCGAACCGGCGTGGAATGGGTCCGCCTAGGGCTCAAGAACTTCTGGCGGCAGCCGCTGGCCTTCGTGTCGCTGTTCCTGATGTTCATGGCGCTGATCTCGACGATCTCGCAGCTGCCGGTCATCGGCAGGTTCCTTCCCTTCGTGCTGCTGCCCTTCTCCACGCTGGGCTTCATGGTCGCGGCCTCGGTGGCCGACGCCTCCGCCAGCGACAAGGCTGCCGAAACGGACGGCACGCCCGGCCCGAGGAAGCCGACCGGCGCGCTCATGTTCCTGTCGGTGGCGCGGGCCATGCGGGCGGAATGGCGCTCGCTGGCAGTGCTCGGCGTGATCTCGGCGGTGTACTGCCTGCTGACGGTCTTCGTGACCGCGGTCGTCGATGGCGGCCAGTTCATGCGCAGCTACTTCGCCGGCGAGGCCCCTGCCAAGGAGGTAATGGAAAGCAGCCGCTTCCAGTTGGCCAACCTGCTGCAGATGTGCCTCACCCTGCCGCTGATTGCCGCCATCTGGCATGCGCCCGCGCTGGTTCACTGGCACCGCGTCGAGCCGGTGAAGAGCATCTTCTTCAGCCTGGTCGCGATGTTCCGCAACTTCGGCGCCTATGCGCTGTACTGGCTGGCGTGGTGCGGCGTGCTGCTGCTCGGCCTGCTGGCAGCGGCGCTGGTGGGCACCATCGTGATCGGCGTGGGCTCGCTGGGCTCCGACACCGGTGCGATGACGGCCGGCAACCTGCTGATGCTCGGCACCGTGCTGACGCTCGCGGCGATGACACAGGCGTCGAACTGGTTCACCTTCCGCGACACCTTCTACCCCGACTGATCGCCGCCTCCGCCGCGGCAGGCACGGCAGCTTGACTGCCGCCGTCCGCTATCCGTTGGACCGCCGGATCAGATCGGCGTGAGCTTGGCCACCGACAGCGCCAGCCACTTCACGCCGTGGCGCGCGAACTTGACCTGAGCGCGTGCATCGTCGCCGGTGCCCTCGAGTGCGGTCACGGTGCCTTCGCCGAACTTGTTGTGGAACACCTGCATGCCCGAGCGCAGGCCGTGCGAAGGCGCGGTCTTCTGCGGCGGCACGGGCGGACTGGCGAAGGTGTCCTTGTCGCGGCCTCCGCCCGAACTGCCGCCATAACCGCCACCGTATCCGCCTGAGCCGCCGCGGGTGCTGCCATACCCGCCGCCATAGCCGAAGGCCGAGGGCGCGAAGCCCTGGTTCTTGGGCGTGAGCCACTTGAGAGCGCCTTCGGGCAGCTCGTCGAAGAAGCGGCTCTTGACGTTGTAGCGGGTCTGACCGTGCAGCATGCGGGTCTGCGAGTGGCTCAGGTACAGGCGCTTGCGGGCACGCGTGATCGCCACGTACATCAGCCGGCGCTCTTCCTCCAGCGCCTCGAAATCGCTCATCGAGTTCTCGTGGGGGAACAGGCCCTCTTCCATGCCGGTGATGAACACGCAGTCGAACTCCAGGCCCTTGGCGGCGTGCACGGTCATGAGCTGCACCGCGTCCTGGCCCGCCTGTGCCTGGTTGTCGCCCGATTCGAGCGCGGCATGCGTGAGGAAGGCGGCCAGCGGACTCAGCGTTTCGCCGGTCTCTGCATCGGGCGCCAGGGGCTCATCGAGCACCGGGCGGTTCGGGTCCAGGCCCTGGCTCGCGGGCGACTGGCGCAACTCGTCCACCGGCAGCGCCACGGCGTCGCGGCCGAAGCCTTCCTGCGTGACGAAGCTCTCGGCCGCGTTCACCAGTTCCTCCAGGTTCTCGATGCGGTCCGCGCCTTCGCGGTCGGCCCTGTAGTGCTCGACGAGCCCGCTGTGGTCGAGCACCAGTTCGATGATCTCGCGCAGGCTCGCGCCCTGGGTCTGCTCGCGCAGCACGTCGATCTTGGCGACGAAGCCCGTGAGGTTCGCACCCGCCTTGCCGCCGACCACGCTCACCGCGTCGTGCAGCGAACGGTTGGCCGCGCGCGCGGCGTCCTGCAGGGTTTCGAGCGTGCGCGCGCCGATGCCGCGCGGCGGGAAGTTGACGACGCGCAGGAAGCTGGTGTCGTCGTCCTTGTTCTCCAGCAGGCGCAGGTAGGCCAGCGCGTGCTTGATTTCGGCGCGCTCGAAAAAGCGCAGGCCGCCGTACACACGGTACGGCACCGAGGCGTTGAAGAGCGCGGTTTCGAGCACCCGGCTCTGCGCATTGCTGCGGTAGAGCACGGCCATTTCCTTGCGCTCGTAGCCGTCGCGCACCAGCTGGCGCATTTCCTCGACCATCCACTGCGCCTCCGCGAGGTCGGTGGGGGCCTCGTACACGCGCACGGGCTCGCCGGGGCCCTGGTCGGTGCGCAGGTTCTTGCCCAGCCGCTTCTTGTTGTGGCCGATGAGCTCGTTGGCGGAATCGAGGATGTTGCTGTAGCTGCGGTAGTTCTGCTCCAGCTTGATCTGGTGGCGCACGTCGAACTCGCGCACGAAGTCGGTCATGTTGCCCACGCGCGCACCGCGGAAAGCATAGATGCTCTGGTCGTCGTCGCCCACGGCGATCACGCTGTTGTGCTCGCCCGGGACGAAGCGGCCCTCGACGGTGTTGCCCGCAAGCATCTTGATCCACGCGTACTGCAGGCGGTTGGTGTCCTGGAACTCGTCGATCAGGATGTGGCGGAAGCGCCGCTGGTAGTGCTCGCGCACCGGTTCGTTGTCGCGAAGCAGCTCGTAGCTGCGAAGCATGAGCTCGCCGAAGTCGACCACGCCCTCGCGCTGGCACTGTTCTTCGTAGAGGCGATAGAGCTCGACCTTCTTGCGGTCGTCGTCGTTGCGCACCTCGATGGCGTCGGGGCGCAGGCCGTCTTCCTTGGCGCCGGCGATGAACCACTGGGTCTGCTTGGCGGGGAAGCGTTCGTCGTCGACGTTGAACTGCTTCATCAGGCGCTTGATGGCCGAGAGCTGGTCCTGCGTGTCGAGGATCTGGAAGGTGGAAGGCAGGTTGGCGAGCTTCCAGTGCGCACGCAGCAGGCGGTTGCACAGGCCGTGGAAGGTGCCGATCCACATGCCGCGCACGTTGACGGGCAGCATCGCCGTCAGGCGCGTCATCATTTCCTTGGCGGCCTTGTTGGTGAAGGTCACGGCCAGGATGCCGCCGGCGGAGACCTGGCCCGTCTGCAGCAGCCAGGCGATGCGGGTGGTGAGCACCCGCGTCTTGCCGGAGCCGGCGCCTGCCAGGATGAGGGCGTTGCCTTCTGGCAACGTGACCGCGGCGAGTTGCTCCGCGTTCAGATTCTGGAGCAGCGGCAGCGCTGGGGGGTTGGCGTCGGCCGCGGGATCGTTAAACAACATCCTCCGATTGTAGAAACCACGGCGTATGCGGGTTATACGAAGAAGCGGAAGACCTGACTTCGCGAGTCCGCGTAAAATCAATCACCGGGCCCAAGTTTCTTGCGCCCGGTTTTTTGTGGGCGTTTCCTTTGCGAAACGTACTGCAGGAACCGGCCGGACCAAGCGCTCATTCGTTCCTCTCAACGATTCCTTCCAGGAGCCTGGTCATGCAGATTTTCGATTACGACAACATCATCCTCCTCCCGCGCAAGTGCCGCGTGGAGAGCCGTTCCGAGTGCGACACCAGCGTCACGCTGGGCGAGCGCTGCTTCCGCCTGCCGGTGGTTCCCGCCAACATGAAGACGGTGGTGGACGAGTCGATCTGCCTGTGGCTGGCGCAGAACGGCTACTTCTACGTGATGCACCGCTTCGACCTCGACAACGTCAAGTTCGTCAAGGACATGCAGGGCAAGGGCGTGTTCGCCTCCATCTCGCTGGGCGTGAAGAAGGCGGACTACGACACCGTCGACCAGCTGGTGGCCCAGGGCCTCGTGCCCGAGTACGTCACGATCGACATCGCGCACGGCCACGCAGACAGCGTGAAGAACATGATCGGCTACCTCAAGCAGAAGCTGCCGAAGACCTTCGTGATCGCCGGCAACGTCGGCACGCCCGAGGCGGTGATCGACCTCGAGAACTGGGGCGCCGACGCGACCAAGGTCGGCATCGGCCCGGGCAAGGTCTGCATCACCAAGCTCAAGACCGGCTTCGGCACGGGCGGCTGGCAGCTGTCGGCGCTCAAGTGGTGCGCCCGCGTGGCGACCAAGCCGATCATTGCCGACGGAGGCATCCGCGACCACGGCGACATCGCCAAGAGCGTGCGATTCGGCGCGTCGATGGTCATGATCGGCTCGCTGTTCGCGGGGCACGAGGAATCGCCCGGCAAGACCGTCGAGGTCGAAGGCAAGCTGTTCAAGGAGTACTACGGCTCGGCCAGCGACTTCAACAAGGGCGAATACAAGCACGTCGAGGGCAAGCGCATCCTCGAACCCATCAAGGGCAAGCTGGCCGATACGCTGATCGAGATGGAGCAGGACGTCCAGAGCTCGATCAGCTACGCGGGCGGCCGCGCGCTGATGGACATCCGCAAGGTCAACTACGTGACGCTCGGCGGCGACAACGCCGGCGAGCACCTGCTGATGTAACTGCCCCCGTCAGGCTTCCAGGAGCTGCACCGCGTGACGGTGCAGCGAATGCGCCGGATCGGCGAGCGCGTCCACCACGTCGAAGTGGTTGAGCCCTGGGAGCACCTCGCACACCGGCACGGTGTTGCGGCCCCACGCGTCGCGGATCATGGCGTTGTGGCGGATGAATTCCTCGCTTTCGCTGCCGCCGGCAACCGCATAGAGCTGGCCGCGCTTCGGCGCCGGCCACAAGGCAGGACTGGCGCGCAGTACATCGGCGTCGGTCAGCTTGAGCGTGTTCTCGAGGAACGGCGTGCGCTGCAGCGGACGGAGATCGTAGAGGCCCGAGATCGACAGCGCATTGCGCACCAGATGCGCAGGCAGGTCGGGGGCGACTGCCTTCCAGTCGCAGGCGAGCAGCGCTGCCGCCATGTGTCCACCCGCCGAGTGTCCCGCGACGGTGATCCGCGTCGGATCGCCGCCGTGATCAGCAATGTGGCGCCACGTCCATTCGAGCGCACGCACCATCTGCAGCATGATGCCGGGCACCGTGACCGGCCGCTCGGAAGTTCCGGGGCACAGCGCGTAGTTGGGCTGCACCACGCAGATGCCGCGATCGTTGAAAGCCGGGGCGATGAAGGAATGGTCTTTCTTGTCCATCGCGCGCCAGTAGCCGCCGTGGATGAAGACAAGTACCGGCGCATCGGGCACCGGCGCGGGAAAGATGTCGAGCGTCTCGTTCACGCCCTGGCCGTAGGGCACGTCGATGCGGGCCGGAAGAGCTTCGCGCTCCGCAGCCGATTCCTTCGCCCAGCGCTCGAAATACGCGGGATGGTTCCTGACCCGCGCGAGGTTGTTGTACATGCCTTCCAGCCAGGCGGGTTCGAACGAGGCCATGCAGTCTTTGCTCCGTGTTTCACGAGGCGCGCATCTTGGCACGGCGGCATGCGCCAAAACGGGAGTTCTGGTTAAAATTCGCCTTGCGTTGGGGGGGTAGCTCAGCTGGGAGAGCGCCGCGTTCGCAATGCGGAGGTCGGGAGTTCGATCCTCCTCCTCTCCACCAACCGACACCGAAAAGGCCTTGGCATCCGCCAGGGCCTTTTCTCTTTTGGCTCAGCTATCGAGCGTCAGATGCTGCCCATGCAGCGCTACCGCGCCAGGCGACGCGAGGAAGGCGATGGTCTGCGCGGCGACCGATGTCGACACCCATTCGGCGGGGTTCGCATCGGGCATCGCCTGCCGGTTAGCGGGCGTATCGAGCACGCTGGGAGCCACGCTGTTGATGTTGACGCCATGCGGCGCCGCCTCGGCCGCCATGGCCTCCACCAGCCTTTGCAATGCGCTCTTCGATGCGATGTACGCAGCCATGGCCGGTACGCCGCGCGCCGCGACCTTCGCAGTGACGGCGATGACGCTGCCGGAGCGACGCCCGATCATCGAAGGCAGCACCGCCTGCGTCACGGCGACGAACGACCAGGCATTGAGATTCATCATGCGGTCCCAGCTTGCGCGGGAGAGCGCGTGGGTCGCCTCTCCCATCTCGAAGCCACCCGCGATGTGCACCAGTGTGTCGATGCGGCCGAAGGACTTGAGCGCCTGCTCTGCAAGAGCGGCCATCTCGGTCGTGGAAGTCACGTCGCCGGACAGCAGCAGGTGCTGCGAATTGTCGAGCCCGGGAAACACCTCGGCCAGACGACCCGCGTGGTGATCGACCAGCGCAAGGCGCGCATCCTGGTCGATGAAGTGCTGGGCCACCGCGCGGCCGAGTGCGCCGGCAGCGCCGGTGATCAAGATATGTGGCGTGGTGCTGGCGTCGCTCATCGAAGTTCTCCTGGGTTGAGGGGCCCTGCCCCATCGGTGATGACGAATCCTAACGCTGCAAGTCACAAATTTTTTGGACAAGCTCGATTTATGGGATATACTCGTGGTCTTGCCAGAAAACACTAAACGTTTTCAACGCAAGGGCTCTTAGCTCAGTTGGTAGAGCAGCGGACTCTTAATCCGTAGGTCGAGTGTTCGAGTCACTCAGGGCCCACCACCAACACTAGGAACTGCGCGGTTTTCGCGCTATTTCTTAAGGAGCACTGTTCCGCAATTGCAGAACGTGTTCCGCAAACAGAGAAACCTCCCGTCGAAAGACTGGGAGGTTTTTTCTTTTGCGCGCCATCCACTGATCGTGACGCTCATGGGAAAAAGCATTACCGGTGGTGAGCCATGGCGTGGGTACGATTGCATCCACTCTCATGTCGAGACTACGTCGTTGCATTGCTTATCGGCGAATCCCCACCTCAAGGCCCTGACCAACCGGCAAGGTCAGATCTCGACCGTCTCTTCTTCATATCGGGCGCATCGTCACCTGCCGGGCATGCCCTGATCGCGCTCACAGACTGGAGCATCAGCATGTCGCGCGCCTCGTCAATGGTGCAGGCTCTCCGAGCCCCAACATGCCCAGCAGCAGCGGCCAGATCTCTTCGGTCCCGAAGATCGGCTGCATCACAGGATGCCCCAGCGCCTGGGTCACCATGAACAGCACCGGACCGCCGATGAACTTGAAGCCCACAGCGAATCCACAAATCCAGCCGACGAATGGGCGCCAGCCGGCTACGAACAGGCGCGTGCTGAATGACTCGACCTTGTTGATCTCGGTCTGCGCCGTGGCGATCGCTATCGCGGCTGGAGTTCCCGCAAGGGCATCAGCGCAGACGCGGACTATCGCCTCGCCACTTCAGCAGTCGCTTGCGTAGTTGGGCCAGCATGCGCGTGACGCGATACTGGCCCTTGACATCGACGGTGGCAGTCGCGAGGGCCTCTGCCCTCGTTGCCACCCCGTAAATCCCATGGCGCAACAACAGCCGGGGCACGCGTGGCATCCGAACGAGGTAGTAGCCAGGGTAACGGACCATATCGCGAAGCACAGTGGTTAAAAGCGATGTGTTACGCGATTGCAGAACCTTGGCGGCATTCTTGAGGGCCGATCGTTGCCGAGCGGCAACTTGACCCCGACGCAATCCAGCGACCTGCACGAGGCGAGCCCGCATAGCAGTGCCCACCACACCGGCGGAGAACTGAGAGGCCACAGTTTGCTGCCCCGCCTGTGCAATTTGTGCCCGCCATGTGAGGTCCAACCACACACGCCGCATCAGTTTGGCAGCGGCGTCGATCTTGGGTTCAGCCCAGAGCGTCCCCGCTCCATACGGCCCGTGGGCAGAATTGCTGCGCACGAGATCGAAAGGCACCAATGCTGCGTTGTTGGGATGCGTGAAGTCTGCATTGCCACTCCAACCCGTAGTCACCACGGGCAGGCCATATGCCATCGCTTCAGCAATCGAGAGACCGAAACCTTCAGCCCGATGCAGCGAGACAAAGCCGTCCACAGACGCCAGCAGACGGAAGCGCTCGTCGCTGTCCATCGCTTCGGATAGGAAAGAAATGCGATGGCCTTCTGCCGAATCGCGCAGCGACTGCATCAGGTCAGGCGCCGCCTTTGCGTTCAGCGCCTTGACGACCAATCGAACATCCTCCGACGGCCGAAAGGCTTCAACAAAAGCAGCGACTACACCTTCTGGATTTTTCCGGAATGGAACGGAAGCAACATCGAACTGAAAAAGAAAGACGAACTCGTCGCTCCTGATCTCCGGCAATAGTTCCGTAAGCCACGCGCGGTCGCGCTTGACCGGCGGTGGCATTACCGTGGGGGGCATCACTGTGACAGGGATGGTGGTTTTCTGCCGAATGGCATCAGCGACGAACTGTGTCCCGACCCAGATCTCATCCACCAATTCGAACCGATCCGTCCAGTCCTCCGGGAAGTCGGGAGTCTCCCAGTACCAACAGCCGATGCGATACTGGCTCAGAAACTCCGACGGCAGTTTCGACAGCACATCGGGCAGCATGTCCGCATTGCAGCCGACGATCGTCGCGGCAGGCACGCCTGAGGCCCAGCGCGGGGTCGGGAGGGTGTACCGCCCCGTCGGTGCTGTCGTATCGA
Source organism: Variovorax atrisoli (assembly GCF_014195185.1). Taxonomy (NCBI): domain Bacteria; kingdom Pseudomonadati; phylum Pseudomonadota; class Betaproteobacteria; order Burkholderiales; family Comamonadaceae; genus Variovorax; species Variovorax atrisoli. The sequence continues at coordinate 690,307 of NZ_JACIBG010000003.1, forward strand.
ACGAAATATCATGGCAGCGGACGGCAATTCCCGCGGCATCCAGACCCACAACACTGTTTCGCGCCGCCTCTCCGACCCCAAGATGGGCGCTGAGGTAACCGATGTAGTTCACGCTCATCTGGTCGGACTTGCCGGCAATTCCCAGACGCTCCACGAGGCTGCGATCAAGGCCTAGTTCGCGCAGGCCGGAGGTTCGCATCCAGGCCATCAGACCCACTGCATCGTGGCCATCATCAAATGCGTTCACAAGATCGGCACGCATCTCAAGCACCGTTCGCATGTACCGAGTCACATGATCGCCGGGCGCTTTGTCTCTTGCCCAACCCAAGAACGCCGGATCCTCCAGCGGGTCACCCAAGTCCACTCCTTCGGTGAGCAACTGGCGATACAGCGCACGGCATGCCCGATCCCATGTGGCACCGTCGGCGAACGAAACCCGCGGGAGTTCCAACGTGCGGAATCGGTCGATACCAGCATCTTTCAGTGCGTGCGCGTACTCGCCGAACAAGGTCTGCGCGTCGCCCGGCAGGTTCCAGCCGAAGCGGCTCTCATAGCGCGACAGCCGCTTCAAGTCGGGGTTGAAACCGCTGAAGTGAAAGAAGACGAGATCCCGCATCTCCCCACTCGCGGCCTTCATCTGCCAGCGATCGCCCAACCAGTAGGGGCTGCGTTCGTGAAGATTCCAATACGCGGCGTTGAAGCCTATGTGCCGCAGGACGTTCGCTCCGGGCACAAGCAATGGCGCGTTGTCCATCCACTTCTGATCAGTAAACACACCCGTGCGCACATCTTCAAAGCACAGCGTGCGCAACTTCTCATCCCACCATTGCAGCAGGAACCGAGCGCGCGGTGTGTCTCGCAGCGCAGCGAAGCCGAGGTTGTAGAGACCCGCCCGCAGGATGACGAGATCATCCGGCATACATCCATCGTCCGGAAGCGGCGCCAGCGTATGCGGCGTAAGTACAAGTTCGGCGTCTGCGCCCGCGCCGTCCCAGAACTGATCGACTCTCTGAAACACGCGGATGTCCGGATCAAGATAGATCGCGCGTTGCACGCCCTGGTCCAACAGAAAGCGGAAGCAGGCCGGCTTCACGCTTGTTGCGAATTCCAGAAAGCTGTAGTGGCTGCGTCGATGATTCCATTCCCGACGCTCGAAGACGGCTTCGGCTGCAACAAGTACCACGTGTTCCGGCAGTTCAATTCCGTCCGGCAGTTCATCCAGCAGGAAGACAACCAGAGTAGCCCCCGGTTGGTGCTGACGCACAGAAGCCCCTAGCACGCAGGCGTGGGCCAAATAGTTGCTCGCACAGATGGTGAAGATGGCGAGGTCGGCCGGTACTAGATGCCGATCGAGTGAATAGCGGCGCTGCATGAGGACTCCGGCCGCGAAACGGCAAGACTAGTAACTATAGCTTACAAATGCATAATCCTGTTCGGCAGCCGAACTGCCGATGAAGCTCAGGACTATCCCTCAGAAAGCATTGAGATGACCGGAACCGACCCTGGACGGCCAAGCGGAACAGAACAGCAAGGGCCGCCAGGGTCTTATCTACGTGATGCGGTGATCGCCCTGATGTTGGCCATTTTCGCGTTCGTGGTCTTCAACGCCAATGGCCGCCTGATATCCGCAGCAGATACCTTCGCAGCGCGTTACCTGCCCTTTTCGATCCTTCGAAACCATACGGTGTTGATGGATCCGATTGCCGGACCAGTTGCGCTGGGCCGTTCAGCTCCAACAGCTGACACGCATGATGGGACGGCGTTTTGGCTTCAGCGGGGACGTCGGAACCAGCTGGTATCGAAGTATCCGCTGGTCGTCCCGCTCGTCCTCACCCCTCTGTACCTACCGGCAGCGCATTATCTGGACAGCATCGGCTGGCAGCCGCACGTCACTGACAAAGTGGCTCGCATCATGGAGAAACTGTGCGCCTCCTTGATCGCGGCGACATCGGTCGCGTTGCTGTACCTGCTGCTGCGCAGACGAACAGATGCGCGCACCGCATCACTGCTTAGCCTTGCCTTCGCCTTCGGAACGACTGCATGGGTGATCAGCAGCCAAGCACTCTGGATGCATGGGCTGGCACAGCTCCTGATCATCGCAACCATGTGGCTCATCACAGGCCCACGAACATTTGCACGCATAGCGGTGGCTGGATTCCTATGTGCGCTGATTGCAGCAAATAGACCTCCCGATGCCATCCTGGCCGCAGCGCTCGGGTTGTGGGGACTGCAATGGGCGGGGAAGCGGTGGACTTGGTTCGTTCTAGCAGGCGCAGTGCCAGTCTTGCTCACGCTGACGTACAACTTGGGTGTGGTCGGGCATGTAGCAGGTGCCTACGCCCTCACCGTTCACCCTAGCGACTTCAACGACAACACTCTTGAGGGCATCGCGGGACTGCTATTCAGTCCCACGCGCGGCTTATTCGTCTTTTCTCCCTTTTTGCTGTTTGTTCCATTTCTCGTCGTTCGTGCGTTTCGGGAAAAAAGTGATCGCGGGCTGACGATAGCGTTGTGCATAGCCATCATCGCCCAGGTCATCGGCTACGCGATGGTTGATTGGCGGCAAGGCATCGCGTGGGGGCCTCGCTGGCTAACGGACCTCGTGCCGCTACTCGTGTGGATGCTTCCCCCCATTCTGGCGAGTATGTCGCGAAGTACGCGAGTGGTATTTGCCGGCGCCTGTGCGGCGTCTATCGCCATCCAGGCAATCGGCGCCTTCTGGTACACCGGCGAATCCGACACAAGGATGTTGACTACAAAGGCCGACGACAGGATGCAGCCTATGTGGGACGTGCGAAACGCAGCTTTCGTGGCCGAACTGTCTCATCCACCTGTGCAGCGCGACCTGTTCATGGATCTGCGCGGCAATGTGGACTTGATCGAGTTCCTAGATGTCGTAGTACATGACGCAGCCAAAGGTGATCGGGTGGAGCGGCGAATCGATGTCGCTGGTTGGGCACTCGTGGATTCGAGTTCACCCCAAGACGTCGCAGTTCTGATCGATGGACATGAGGTGGCGGGCACCAGCCACTTTTTCGAGCGTCCAGATGTTGTTCAGACGCTGGCCGAAAGAAGTCATGCCGGATGGCGGCTGCGAATTCCCGCGGATGACTTACGGCCAGGGCGGCACAAGCTGGCAGTTTTAGTGCGCGCTCATCCTGGCGGCGAAGCTCGGTTGCTGCGTGAGAAATCCTTTGATTTACCGGCCGCGGGTGATCCCCATGAGCGCTTCCTCGACCAATCAGCGAGCCGAGCAGTCGAACGTATTGCTCGCGCGCAGAGCGCGCCCGGCTATTGGCTCACTTCGTTCACGAGCGAGACTCGCTTCGAGAAGCCTCAAGTCGAACTCAACACCTATCTCAACGCGATCATGCTGGACATCGCAGGTCCGATCGAGCACGTCGCCAGCATGGAAGAAATGCTGAGGCGTGCACGCGATTTCCTCACTCAACAGATCGAGGACGACGGCCTTGTCCGTTATCACGGCAGACCCGATGCTCAAACGATCGGCGTTCTCGGCTGTGCGATCACGCCGGATTCGGACGATACCGCGCTCGTGTGGCGCGTGGCGCCTGGCAAAGACCGCATAAAGTTGTCGAAGGCAATGGGGATCATGCGGCGCTTTCGCACGGATGACGGTCTCTATCGCACCTGGCTGGCACCGCGCACAGCTTACCAATGCCTCGATCCGGGGGCGGATCCCAATCCCGCGGACATCGGCATTCAGATGCACATGTACCTGTTTCTAGCTGAAAAAGACCCGTCCGGCGCGCGTTTGTTGTGCGAATCGCTCAGAAGGCATGCCGACGACCCTGCGATCTGGGTCTACTACGCTGGCGCTCCCACGATGATCCACCTGAGGCAAGCAGATCTGCGCCGCTTAGGTTGCGCGCTGGAAATACCTACATCCAGGCTTCAACCGATCGTCCCCGACCAGGCAATATGGCCAAAGGTTGCCTCGCTAGTGAACACATTAGAGAGTTCACCCATCACTTCCGCCCAGCGCAACGAGGCAACACACATCCTGCAAGTCCTCGCATCCAATGACTTCGCGTACCTGGCGAGCACTCCCCCTTTGCTCTATCACAACGACATGAGCGCTACGGTGCGACGCTACTATTGGTCGCAAGAGGTCGGCTTTGCACTCTGGCTGAGGCTCTACTACGCCAGCCGGAGCATTGAAGGCCAGAGCGACCCTCGTACCACCAGTTTGCGAAGCACTAACTCATGAGACAGCCTGACATCAGGCAACCCGCCATCCGGCAGCATCTCTTGTCGCTCTGGCGCCTCCTGACCTGCATTCGCTTTGATGAGGTCTGCGTACTCCAGGGAGCACCAGTCATCGGCGCCTGCTTCGCGATGTCCGGTTTTGGCGCAGCAACATTGCTCACCGCCGCAGCTTTGATTGCAGGCAATCTCCTGCTCGTAGCACATGTCTTCGTCCTGAACGATTGGTCGGGAGGACACACAGATCTCCACGACCCAACGCGAGCTCAAGGGACTTACCTCGCCAAAGGTGAAAACGCTGAGAGGATGAGGTTTCTTGCTTGGGCGTTGCTGGCCCTCGCATTGTTAGTCTTTGCACTGATCGGCAAGAGCTCTTTTGCCATAGCAGTGCTAATCGCAATGCTCAGTGCCGTCTATTCACTTCCAGGCCTCAACGGCAAGGGAGTGCCTTTGCTGAACTCGCTGCTGCATGTCCTGGGCGGTACGCTGCACTTCCTGCTTGGATATGCCGCGCTGTCTCCGGTTTCGCCCCGAAGTGTGGTTATCGGCTGCTACTTTGGGCTTGTCTTTGCTGCAGGGCACTTGATCCACGAGACACGCGATCATGACGCAGATCAGCGAAATAACATCCGAACGAATGCCGTAGCCTTTGGCCAGAGAGCATCGTTTGCAGCAGGGACCCTCTTGTTCAGCTTGGCCTACATCACACTGACAGTGATGGCTTGGCGGGGACTTGTTCCGTCGATTCTTTCCCTAGCAATCGGCTTATATGCCATTCATCTGTTCGCGACTTGGCGAACCCTTCACGCTGGCCTCGCCTATGCGAATGTGCGCTGGCTGCAAACCACCTACAGAAACATCCACATCGTCATCGGCCTGCTGATGCTGACTACCGTTCCTCCTTGGTAGAAGCTCTCGGTTTTTTCGTGGCTAGTGTCAGCGACAGCGCCGCCACTACCGCGCGCCCTGGCCTGATTCAGGGTCTGGTGGCTTCAGCCCAATACTCGCAGGTAGAGCCGGCAGCGCCGCGTTCATCAGCGATGCGCGCCAGTTCTCCCGCTCGCGCGTCAGCCCGGCCGAACAGGTCGGCGAGCAGATCGAGGGGGTCGGAGGCTGGCGTCCCTCCTGCGGCAGCGGCGGGCGCTGCGGTGGCTGCACGGGCGGCGGCGCGATAGGCGGCAAGCTGGCCGTGCAGCTCGCGAGCAGCAGCGATAGCAGTAGCGGCGTCAGCACGCACGGCAGTGAGTTGTTTCTGTCCATCTTGGATCACTCCATCGACGCGAGAGCGCCAGGTCCGTTCGGTGTTGCGCGCCGCGCGCTCCGCCAGCCGGCCGGACTCGGCGGCCGTGGCGCGGTAGTCGGCCAGTTCCCCGCGGGCGGTGGCGGCGTCGGCGCGAGCACCTGCCGCGCGCGTGCGCTCGATGCCGGTCGTGGCCAGCGCGGCCACGAGCCCCAGGCCCAGCGCCCAGAGCAGCGGGGTTTTCAGATCCGGGAGGATCACGACGGTGCGCCCAGGAAGGCGCGCACGCGGCGGTGGTTGACGTCCCACTTCTTGCGCAGGGCGTCCCGCTCGGCCGGCATGCCGCGCGCGTAGGCACCAGGGCGCCAGGCATGCAGGTACAGGTCCCAGGCTGAATCCTCGTCCGTCACGCGCGGCAGCGGGCCCGGCTCGGTCCACAGCAGCAGCCTGGCCAGGATCGCCGCCAGCACGTCGTCGTTCTCGATGGCCGTCCAGATCGCCCAGGACGTGAAGGCGACCTTGCGCTCCGCGCACGCCGCGCGCACGAGCCCCTTGCTGGCCGGGTGGGTCATGGTGCCCGTGACCATGCCGCCGCCCTGCTCTCCCTGCCAGAAAGACCGCGCCGGGCCCTTCTTCTTCGGGTCGTTGAGCACCTGCCACCGATGCTCGAACCGTGACTCCTGCAGGCCGATTGTCAGCAGCTCCTGCCGGGCCTCCAGGCTGTCCATCTTAGGCGGAAGCCAGGCCAGCGCCGGATCGATGGCGGTACGGGTGATTTCGTCGAGGGTCATTGGTGGATCTCCGGGAAGTCGGAAAGCGGCGCCGGCGCGGTGGCCGTGGCCGGTGGCCGGTCTCGGCGCCATGCGTGACCGCTGAACAGCAGACCGGCCAGCAGGCAGCCAGCGATCGCCAGCGAGCCCCACTGCGGCCACTCGTTCCACCAGGGCTGCAGCGCCGAGGCCAACGCCCCGCCGATGTAGCCGGCGTACTCGCTCTGCACACGCACGAGGACGGTGCCCTGCATGGTGTTGAGGCGGCAGATCGAGATGAACACGATGCCGGCGCACAGCCCGGCGTTCACCAGGGCGAACAGGTACAGCTCGTTCATGGCAGATCCTTTCCATCCTTCGTGCCAGGCCGCGCCAGGTCCATGAGGCCGTAGAGCATCTGCACCGCCTTGGCGAGCAGCCGCGGCCAGCCGTCGCCGATGAAGCCGATGAGCAGCGCGATCGGCGCAAGCAGCACGCGCGGCGACAGGTCAGGCCGGTAGGCGCTGACCGCCGCCGCCGCCCCGGCGGTCAGCAGCACGGCCAGCCCAACCACTCGCGTGAAGAACCACAGCGCACGGCCGCGGGTGGACTTCTCACGCCGTGCCAGCGCGAACGAAGCGCCGATGGCCGAGGCCACCACGATCACCAGGTAGGGGCCGACCGCTTCGGCCACCGCGCGCGAAAAGAAGGCTGCGGCGATCAAGATGGCGAGCGCGACGATGTCGGTCAGGGGTTGCTGGTTCATCTGGTCCCCTGCGCCGGCAGCTGCGGCTCCGGCAGCATCGCGATCAGCTGCGCCTCGTCCGGCTCTTCGGCTTGTCCGCTCTGCACGGCCGCCAGCACGTCGTAGCACTTGGCATAGACAGCGTCCATCCAGGTCCCGAAGGCGATGCCCTCTTCATGGAAGCGGCTGGCCGGCAGTGCAGCGCGCAGCGCCGCCGTGATGATGCTGTCGTAGCCCTTGGCTCGTGCGGCTGCGTTCAGGTGATCGTCCACCTTGGCCAGCAACACCGCGGTGCGCTGCTCGAAGGTAGGACCTGGCGGCTGGTCAGCCTCCCCGCCGCCTGCCTGCCATTCCTGAAAGGCCGCGAAGTCGGAGTTCTCCGGATCGAGCGGAATGCGTGCGCCATCGGACTGGCGCAGGATGTGGTCAGGGTAGATCGTGTACATGGTTCAGAGCTCCGCAGATGCCGTGTAAGAAGCCACGCCGATGAAGCCGCCGGAGGCCAGCGGCTGCACGCGCACGCGCGCTACATTCGCGTCCACCGCGGTGATGTCCAGCACGGTGGCGTTGACGCTGGAGACGATCGCCGAAGTGACCGTCGGTGTGGCCCGCTTTGTCGCCTTGAAGTGAACGCGCGAGGCGTACTCGATGCCTGTGGGGCCGTTACCCGAGACTTCGCCTTGCCCTACCTCGTAGTAGCGCTGAGCGAGGAGAAGTTCGAGGCCCGGAGGACGGCGTTCATAAGGCGTGACTTTGGTCCCGCGCTCGAACTGCGGCTTGTCCACAGTCCCGCCAGTGAATCGCACCGTCACGTTAGCGCCAGCAGTCAGCGCCGCGGTATTGCCGCCGTTGGTGATCGCTGCGCCATTCACGGTTGCAGTTGCCGTGCCTGCCCAGCTCAGCGTGTAGACGCCGCCCTCGATGGCGGCACCTTCGATCACCTGCTCCATGCCGCCAGCCGGCGCAGTCACGATGCGGTCAGGCGAGGCGGAGCCGAACGAGATGTTCTGCCCGGAGGTGACCACGCGCCAGCGGTCCAGCGTGTACTGGTTGGCGGTCCCGGTGGCGGTGCCTGAGACATAGCCGCGCTGGTTGATCGAGAAGTTGCTGTTAATCAGCAGGTTGCGGAAAGTGATCACCGAGCCGATGCCGAGCGCATCCCTGGCGTCACTGGCGTTGCCGGTCAGGCCCAGGAGCCCAATCAAGTAGTCATAGAGCTTGCCGAAGCCCGTGCGCGCCTGCCCGTTGCTCGGCGTAGCGCCGCTGCCGGAAATGTCGTCTCTTGCGGGTGGTGCTGCCATGCTTGCTCCTTTCGATGAGCGAAAAAGCCCGCTCGAAGGCGGGCTGTTGGTTGCGATGAGGTGCGAGCTAGTAGCCGCGGATCGTGATGTCTGCTGTGGCGCCGGACACTGCGGTCCCGGCAGCGTTGTAGGCCCCGATCACCGGAGCCAGAGGGTTGGTCTTGTCGATGCGAATCGTCTCGGCGCCGCTTGCGTTGGCCTGCAGCGTTGCGGAGACGACGACGATCTTTGTGAACGCCTTCGTGTAGGGGATGACCGTGCCACCGGCGGAGATCGGCACGTCCGGAAGTAGCTCTTCTAGATCAGGCGCATCGACTGTGACCGCCAGGCCCTTCAGGATGCCCCGCGTCGCGCCGGCGCCGATGATGACGCGGAACTGGTAGACATCGTTCACGACGACCAGCTGGCCTGGCCATGGCATCCAGTCGCCAGCGAGGCCATATCGAGGATCCGTGTCAGGTCCATAGAACGAATCCGCGTCGGGCCCATAGAACACACCGGGCCCGGCCAGCCTGTAGTCGATGCGGAGGTCCACGCCCTCAACGTCGGCCAGCAGCGTCATGATCGAGCCGGCCAGCGCCGAGCTAACGGGGAGTTCGGTTGTCACGTAGACCATCTCCGAATACGACTCGGCCTTGTAGAAAGGGTCCGTGTCGCCGCCATAGAAGGCTTGCGCATCGGAACCGTAGAAGGAATCCAGCGGGTTCGCAGTGGGATTGCCACTCACCAGCGTCCAGCCGCTCTGCTCACCGGCTGCCGCTGGCCAGCCCAGCGCCTTGTAGTCCCACTCCTCGACGATGTTGGCGATCGGCGGATCACCCAGGTTCATGACGACGCTACCGACCAGGCGCGACTGATTGCCGCTAGTGTCCTGCGCCTTCACCATGATCGTGACCACGCCGCCGGGCCGCGTCTCTGGCTCCCAAGGGCTTTCCGTCACGAGCCCGTCGTGCAGCGGCGCGGCACTGTTCCAGTCGAGGTTCTGGCCGTAGTGGAAACGAAAGACGAAGCCGGCCAAGTCGGGCACTCGTCGCGTCAGGCTCCAGGAGAGGACACTCCCCGCGATCGTAAGGTTCTCCACGTCGGGCGGCGGCTCGGTCTTGCCGATCACCGTGTGCTGGTACTGCATGCTCCAGTCGCTGGAGGCCACGCTGTTGCGCGTGCGCGCCTTGATCAGGATGACGGCAAGATCTGGCAGACCAGCGAACCTCGCCTCCGTCGCGTCGCCCGGGACGAACACGCTGATCCAGTCGCCATCCGGGAGAACGCGGTATCGGACCTCCACCTGGCCGCCGCTGACAATCGACTGGTCCGCGATGGGGTTCCAGGTCACGCGCACCCCGTTGATCAGCGTTCCGTCCGTCTGGACGATCAGCTCGCTCTCGCCGCTGGTAATCGTCTGGATTGACGGGGGCCGGATGTCCCAAGGCTTCGGGAGGTTACTGTTCGTTGCATAGCCCTCTGGCGGGAACGCGCCGCCGAAAGCGAAGATCGCGGCCGTGGTCTCCTTCAGCGTGAGCACCACGAACCCCTCCGGTGAGAACGTGCGGCTCAGGATTCGGAACTCCTTGTTCACCCATCCGAAGTGCGCGAGAGTCAATCGCACGCCGTCGAACAACTCGAGCGGGTAAGCGCGCAGCTTGAACGGCAGCGTCACCGTGAGCGGGTCGCGCGCATCGCGCAGCATGATGCCGGCGATGTGCCGCGCCTGGCCGGCGTAGAACACGCCCGGCATAGTCACCTCCTGCGTGAGAACGGCCCCATCCTTCGCCACGAGTGCGTCGCTGGTGAACGGCGTGATCGGCGTCATCACGTAGCTCGCTGCCTGGTCCCAGATGCGAATCGCGACCGTGTTGACCTTCTCATTGCGTGGGCGGTGTGGGCTGATGCGAATCGCGCTTTGAGAGATCGAGCCTTCACTATCGGTTTGCACCACGGCCAGATCGGCTTCGGTCAGGTCCATGACCGGCAACTGATACACACCAGGGCGCACGAAGAACTCGGCGGCGGCATAGGCCCACTCCCCGGCCATCGATTGCGCCAAGTCGTCCAGCACATCGCGCGCGGGCGAACCTTCGAGGTAGATCCCGGCCGAGCGGTACATCTGCACCCAGTCGCTGCCTGTGTAGCTGATGCCGACATCACATGCATTCGCCGCGGCGATGATGCGCGCATCCTCCGAGGGGCGGATGCTGGTGCGCTTGCCAAACTGCGGATGCAGCAGGACGTGGCGCATCATCAGCGCAGGGTTCTCGGAGAACTGCGTGGTGCCGGTTCGGGGGTCGTACAGCTTGGCGGCGCGGATCTGAGCCGTCACCGTGGGGATGCCCGATGGGAGTGCCCCGTCGTTGTAGGCGAAGTGGCACACGAGATAGGCGACGCCGCGGGCCCGGTGCTCAGCGGTCCAGGTGCCCGGCAGCATCTGCGTGAGTTCCCAGTCCGCCGGCTGGTCGGGAGAGCCGAGGTGCGAGAGGATCCGCACAAAGGAATTGAAGCCCGAGTACTGGTAGTTGACGCGCAGCAGCCAGCCTGGCAAGGGGTCGATGATGGTCACGACGCGGCCGTCAACGCTGCACTGCACCTCGTGGCCGCCGACCTGTCCAGGGGGCGACTCTGTGGCCGATACGGAGCCCGGAATCGGGTCGAAGTCGAGCGTGACAGTCAGGGAGCCGTAGGGCACCTGCTTCTCGGCGCTGATCGTAGCGGGTCGCCCGTAGGGTGCGGTCGTCACCTGTCCCTGCGCGTTGACCTCTACCGGCTGATCGTTGAGATAGATCTGCTCGATGCCGTCGATCTCGTGCTCGGCCAGGGCCACGCACATGATGAACAGCTCTTTGTACTGACCGACTGAGGCCTTGTAGAAAACCTGACCGCCGGTGCGCAGTCGGCCCAGCGCCAGCCGGCGAGGTGCCACAGTGCCGGACACGTTCACAAGGCGATCCACCTGCGCGGCGTCGAACTGCGCCTTAGCCATGCGCTCGGCCTTGCGCTTCTGGTAGCTGCTTAGCGCCAACGTTCCGACGAGGGTGATGGCGTAGGCGGCGACCAGCATCCCGAGAGTGATGGTTCCGCCAGCCCCAGCCAGGACGCTGATTCCCCATGCAATCGCCTGTGGCATCAGATCCTCCAGGCCGCTTTTGCGGCGCTCATGTCCAGTGCCACCATGCCGAGCTTGGACGGTGCCATCACGTTCGCACCGTTGCACACAGCCAGCATCTCGCGCCCTTCGTTCTCCACGAGCACCACGTCGCCCACGCCAGCCATGAGGGGCGATACCGATGAGCCCAGGTACTCACACGCCAGCGCCCGCAATCCTGCGGCGGCAACGACGAGTCGCATGGCCGCGATCTCCGTGGTGTAAGACGCGACCGAGGACATCGGGTTCTTGCCCGTGATCGCCTCCACCGCGGCTGCCGCGAAGGTACAGCAGTCGTTCGAGCCCCAGGCGAAGGGCATGCTTGCGCGCGCCTTGCCGAAGTCGGAAAAACGCTCTTGCCAGTTTGGAAGTCTCATCGGCTGTCGATGTAGTACTGTTTGGTGGGCCAGACGATGGGAACACCGTCTTGCGACACGATGAATTCCATGGCCCGGTCGCCCGGATACATAGCTTGCTGATCTGCGTTGCTGGTCGTTCTGGGATTGCCGCGCAAAAAGTCCACTGCGGAGCTTTCAGCGGTCGCGGTGATCGTGCACGTAACACCGTCAGTCTCGATCGGCGTCGTATCCATGTACCCATCCCAGTCGATCGGCGCATCGACCACGGCGCCTGCGTCATTGAGCACCGCCAGCCGAACCACCAATCGGGCGCCCTGCACCACCGCAGCATCATCGAGCGCCATCGACAGATACTCGACGGGGACACCAGACATCTGTAGTTGGAGCCCCTTCACCTCGCCCGGCGAGTCATCAATCGGGCTGATGGTGCCGAGCCCAGCTGCGCCGCGGTACACCACACCGCCCCACTCGATGTCGTGATTGCGCGAGTTCAGAGCGATCACCAGGCCGCCGCCGAAGTCCATGAGAACCAGCTGAGCCACGTTCACCACCGGCGCACTGAGTGCGGCCACCATCGTGGGAGACAGCGATCTCATCCGATAGCCTCCGCGAAGTCGAACGACACCGAGGTTGCGTAGCCCGGCACGTACTGAAGTGCTGCAGACTGAGAGGTCTGGCGAAACAGGGTCGTCGGCTTGTCCCAGGTCACGGGCGCACCATTGGCTACCGGCACGCGCAGCCGGTTCACGATATAGACGATCATGTAGCCGGCGCCGTTGGCCACCGTGTCTTCGGCGACCATCAGCAGGAGACCGGAGACGCCGATCAGGTCTCCTGCCCTCAGGGTCGCCCCTGCCGTAGTGTTCAACTGCAGGACCTGCGCACCGGCAGCGGCCGCCTGCGCTGTCGGAGACCCGCGCATGGTCCCGCGCGGCTGCTTGCGGATCCAGTGGTACAGCGCAACCGTGTTTGTCATGCCGCGCAGCGCAGCAATGAATGCCTCGACACGCGCTGCGTCCGCGAACAGGCGGTTCGGCAGCGACAGCGACACCATCCAGCGATCGTTCCCCATGTCCACGACCTGCTCGCTTCCGCCATACGGGGAAGCGGCCATGCGCTGGTTCGTGATCATCTGCATGGTGAAGCTGTTGGGGCAGAACCCGTTCGGCAGCGCGATCACGCTCATGACAGGCGCCCCCCGTAGTCCTGGCTTCGCACCAGGCCGGCTGCGGTCTGAGCCTGCTGCGCCGCCAGCGCCCTTTTCAGCATGCCGACCGTGGCCACTTCGCCGACGTTGTAGTAGTTGTTCGTGGTGACGCCGCCGCTCGCGCGTGCCAGCTGGTGATTCGGGATCACCTTGCCCGCGGTGTTCGGCACGAACAGCTCCGGGCCGCGCTCGCCCACCACCGAGACCTTCCCGATCGGCGGCGATCCGCCATCGGCAAAAAAGCCGCCGAAGATGTTGCCGATGCCGCTGAACAGGTCGCCCAGCCAATTGCTCCCGCCTCCGCCGCTGCCACCGGTGATGGACAGCCCAGAGTTGCCAGATAGGCCGATCAACTTCAGGTAATCGGCATCGCCACTCACCTTGCCGGGACTGATGTTGTTGAGGGCATCGTTCACCATGTTGGCAAGCGGACCAGTGACCTGCGCTCGAATCACCAGGCGCGCGACATCCGAGATGATCGAGTCGATCAGGCTCTTGAAGTCCAGCTTGCCGGTCTTCACGAACTCGACCAGCGCGTCTTCCATGTTGCCGAAGGCGTTCTTGACCGCGTCCTCGGTCTGCTTGTAGACGTTCGCCGCCTCGTCGGCGTAGTTCTTTGCGCCCTCGGACGCACCGAGCAGAAAATCGCGCTGCTTCTCCTCGATGAGGGCATACGAGCTGACGTAGCTGTCGATCGATTTCTTCTGGAACTCCTCGATCAGCGCCAGCTCGCGCTTGTAGTCGTCCTCGCGGCCAGCGAACTTGTTGTTCCGGCGGTCGCGCTCCAGATCCTGGCGCTTCTGCTCGTAGGTCTGCTCGATCTGGTTGATTGCCGCGTCGAAGTCGCGCTGTTTCGAGCCGCGCCCCATCCCGGACAGCTCCAGGGCGCGCGCCCGGTTGGTGACATCGAGCAGCGACTGGGCCGCGGCGCGTGCATCCTCCATCGAAGTCGTCAGCCTCTTGGCCGAGGCCTCGGCCTCGATGTTCAGCGTGGTCAGCTGCGTCGCGGTCTCGGCGCGGCTCTTGCGCAGCTCGGCTTCGGCGTCGTTCAGCTTGCGCTGATTGTCGATCGCGTCCTTGCCCGTCAGCGTGGTCTGCTCGCGCTTCAGCCGGTCAATGCTCGCCTGTAGGCCGGCGTCCTCGACCTCGCCGGTGGCAATGATGATGTCGCGCTTCTTGGCGTAGTACTCGACATCGCTGATCAGGCTGGCCGCGCGCTTGGCCGACAGGATCTTCTCGTCGTTGTCGAAGGCAGTGGCCAGCAACGCCGTGTTCTTCTTCATGTCTTCGAGGTCCTGCGTCAGCTGGGCCTTGGCCTCCTGCGCGGCGCTGTTGTCCTTGTGGCCCTTCGTCCCTTTCGGCTCCTTGAACTCACCCACGGTCGGCTTGGGCGGCTCACGCAGGAATCGGCGCGATACGGCATCCGACGTGTCGCCCACGTCGGCCAGGGCGTCGCGCTGCTGGATAGCCTTCAGGTACGTGTACTGCTTGCGGCTGTTGGCCAGCGCTTCGTCGATCGCCCGGGTATCCGAGCCAGCGCGCTGGTAACGGGCACGGTCGCCCTCCAGACCTTCGATTTCAGAGCGCAGGGCCTTCAGGTTGCCGGCTTGGTCACGGAATGGGTTGATGGTGCCGAACGTCAGTAGCGCGTCGAGAAAGCCGCCGGCGACCTTGCGGCCGATGGTGAACTCCTCGATCACGCGCGAGATGCCCGGAAGCAAGTCGGACAACAGGGCCCGCTTCGCGTCGAGGGAGTTCTTCTGGAGATCGAACAGCTGCTTGTTGAACTTCTCGGCGGCCGCGGTCTGCTCGTCCGTCACGGTGCCCACCAGCTTCGTCTTCTCGGCCAGGTCGTTCAGGAATGGCGCCGCGTCCTTGATCGACTTACCGAACAGCTCCTGCACGAGCCGGGCCTTGTTACCGTCGTCGGCGAAGCCCGATAGCGCCACAGCGGTCTGGCGCAGCGCCTCGGCCGGGTCGAGCTTCTTCAGCTCCGCAGCATCGAGGCCAATAGCCTGCAGCGCCTGCGAGACGCCATTCTTTCCGTCAGCCTCCTTCAACGCGCTGTTGAACTTGACCAGGATGCCTGACACGTTCTCCAGCGTGGTGCCAGTGCGCAGCGCGACATCTTCCAGAGCGCTGATGTTCTCGATGCTGGCGCCCGTGGCGTCCTTCACATCGTTCAGCGCATCCAGCCCGTCGATGACGTTCCTAGCCATGGCCAGCGCAGCCACGCCGGCCGCACTGAGCGCGAGGCCAATGGCGGCGCCGGCCTTGGTCACGGCCGCGTCGATCTCCTTCGCTCGCTTCTCGGCCAGCTTGGCGGATCGGTTCATGTCCGTTTCGAACGAACCGGTGCGCGCCAGCAGATCGACGGTGATGGTGCCAATGCTCATTCAGATTTCCTCGGGGGTGGCCGAATCCTGGCGGCCTTGAACAGATCAAGGTCCGCGGAGGTGTAGCCGTCGGTCGGCGGTGGCTGAAGGAACTCGATAAGGTCCTCGAAAGGCTGCCCCGCAATGCTGTGGGCGATCAGGGCCGCTGGCCGGTGGTATCGGTGGTGGTCGTCGAAGGGGTGGCTTCGGTAGAACGCGACCCATCGCTCGAACTCTCCGAGGGAGATGGCGTTTTTCCACTCTGCGACGGATCGGCCTCCGAGGGCGAGAGCGAGGACGTGCCAGAACCACTCTTCGCCTCCGGAGGCGATGCTTCCCCCTTGGTGCCGATGCCTCCCAGCGAGAGGACCACATCGAAGAGGCGGCTGCTCACGTTCGGCTTCATGTTCATCGCCTCTTCGACAGTGACAGCCGGCGAGCCGTCAGCCTCGCACATGCTGGCCGCGATCATCCGGGAGATGCTGGCAGCCCGCACATCCTCGTCCTTCGAAGCTTCGGCGATCTGAAACTTGCGATAGTCCGCCACCGGCAACTCGCGGAAGTGCAGCTCATGCTTGGAACCGTCGGCGAGTTCGACGGTGCGCTTGTGGATCTCCGTCGAAACGAAGAAGGCGACGTACTTGCTCATGCCGTCAGCAGGTCCCAGGTCACCGGGCCGCTGCGCTGCAGCGTGATCGTGCCTTTCCAGATGTCCTTCGCGCCAATGTCGATGGCAACGTCGGCCACGTAGGCATTGAAGACCGCGGAAACACGGCCGACCACGGGCTGCATGACCGAGGCCACGGCCGTCGGTGCAGTGGCCGCGTTGGAGCTGTAGATGCCCCAGGACACGGTTTCGCCTGAGGCCTTCAGTGCCATCAGCGCCTCGTGGCTGATCTCGGACTTGTGCAGGTTGAACGGGATCGTCACCTGGCCGGGGGTGCCGAGGCCGCCGACGAACTCTTCGTCTTCGGTATCGTCAAGGCAGGTCACATCGATCTGGCCGCGCGCACCACCCAGGCCACTGATACCCGTGGGGCACACGATCTTGGTGACAGCGGTTGGTCCCGATGCGTAGTAGAGCTCGGTGCCCTGACTCTTGATGACAGGCTTGGTGGTTGCCATAGTTTTGCCTTTCGCAAAAAGGAAAGGCCGCTCAAGGCGGCCAAGGGTTGGGAAACGCGGGGCGCTATTCGCGCGAGAGGATGAAATCGAAGGCGAAGCCCATGCGGTAGCGCTTCGTCTCCAGGTTGCGGTCGTCGGCGTAGTAGCCCACGCAGTAGGCCTCCACCTCCAGGGCGGTGCGCACGGCCTTGGCCAGTTGCTCCACTTCGGCGTCGCCGTCGGACCAGCAATCGACATGCACGCGGAACAGGTCCGCGTCTGCACCGTCAAACGTGTTCTCCACGTCGCCGGCGGGCACGTTCCAGGTGACATAAGGCCGAACGACGCCCTGCGGCGCGTCGCCATGGCGGTAGACGCGCACCGGGTCGGTCACCGGGTCCGTGCCGGCGCCGATCAGCGCGGTGACGGCCGGTGAGGCCTTCAGCAGGTGCTGGATCTTCGGCAGCATTACTTCTTCGCCCCCTGCTCTGCCTTGCGGATCGCCTTCTGCAGGCCCTTGCCCATCTCTTCGACCACCGTGTTCAGCGCGGCATCGCGCTTGTTCACGTAGGCCGGCGTCATCCAGGGTTCAGCGGGCTGATCCTCGGTGCCGTATTCCAGATACCTCCCTGTCATCACGGCCGTCAGGGGCTTTCCGCCGTTCTTGTTGACGCGGCCGCCCGGGTACTTCCGCCCTCGGGCAATCACCACACGGTAGCGCTCGGCGGCGCCGCTGCGCTGCGGGTTCGGGTCGCGGCGCACGACCACGGCCTTTTCCAGTGTGTCCGTGTTGATGTAGCCCTCGCCGATCTTGTTGCGCGTGACGGCGCGGATGTTGGCCTGCGCTTGCTTCTGGATCACGACGCCGCCCTTGCGCAGCGCAGGGGCGACAACACCGCCGCGCTTGCTGACGATTTTGGCCGGAAGCTTCTGCATCTGGTCGAGCAGCCCGTCGAGACCCTTCATGGTCCGGGTGTCAGCCATGGCTGCCTCCGGTCTCGACCGCCAGGTCGATGAACTCGCCGCCCTGCTCGTCGAGCAGGACCGCGGTGATGTTGAAGAACGTGTCCTTGCCGCCCTTCGTGCGCACGACGCGCCAGGTGTCAGCCACGTCATCGCGCGCGCGGATGCGAATCGAGGCCTTGGCGATGCTGGTTGGCGTGGCCGCCTTGATCGTCTCGGTGCCGTTGAGGTAGCGGATGTTCGCCCAGACCTTGGCCACCTCCACCCAAGTCTCCACCTGCGCTTCGGTGGTCTGGTCCTGCGCGACAACCTTGCGCTGCAGCGACACCCGGCGGTTGAGGGTTCCGGCTTCGAGCGTCATGCCAGCGCCGGAGTCCGCAGGTTGTACAAAAGCGCCGTGATCGGCCGCGGGAGGTAGCCGGTCTCGTACTCGTGGTTCTTGTCGTTGTCGCGGTCCTTGTACAGGTAGCCGACCATCAGCAGGACCGCCGCCTGCACTTCGTACAGCACCTGCGTGGTGTAGACCGGTTTCCCGTCGTCGTCGAGCACCGGCTTGCCTTCTCCGTCCAGCTCAGGCTGGAAGTGATTGGCGCCCTTGAGATAGTTGAGCACCGAGCCCGAGGCAGCGTGGATCTTCAGCGTCAGGTCCGCGTCGTCATCGTCTCCGTCACGGCGTAGGTGTTCGGAGGCTTGCCCCAGCGTCACGAGCATGGTCACAGCAGCACCGCCTTTCCGGCGTCGCGACCGCGCTTCACTGCCAGGCGCCAACCATTGCAGCCAGGCTCGCCGGGCTTGCCGATAGGTGCATCCTTCTGTGCGATGAAGAACGAGCCGCCCCAGGTCACGCCGTCGCCGGCCTCGTAGGCCTCCTCCGCGCGGAAGACCCCTTTGTCCACGAGCGCGGCTACCTTGATCGACTTCGCCACCTCAGCACCGCTCGACGTGCGCGCGACCAGGGTGAATTCGCGCCCGCCGGGCTGATCGATGCGCAACTCGGCGATGCCGTCCACGACGCACTCCCAGCCGTGCAGGCCTTTCGTGGCCTCGAACGCCCGCCACATCCCGCCTGCATGCCGTGCATAGGTGCCGCGCGCGTAGGACTTCGCGAGATCGATCTCCGGCAGGAGTTCGATCTGCAGCGCATCTCTGCCGGCTTGGCCATCGCGGCCGTCTTGGGCTGGGGGAATCGCAGCAACCGCGGCTGCAACCGCCTCATCGATCATTTTCTTGACCTCTTCGACCGGCACGCTCTCGCCGTCCTTGGGCGCAGGGATCGCAGCAACAGCCTTGGCGACCTCATCCGTCACCATGGGCGCCAACTCTTCTGCCGTCACGCTCCTGCCGGGCTCGCCATCCTTGGGACGCGGAATCGCAGAGAACGATTTCTCGACCTCTTCCTCCACCATTCGACGCACTTCCTCCGCCGGAAAGGTGCTTTCCTCCTTCGGCGCAGGAATCAGAGCAATGGCTTTCGCGACGACATCGGAGACCAGCGGCTCCAGGTCGGCCACCGTCACGCTTGCACCGTCCGCCCCATCCTTTGCGGGAGGGAGTGCAGCTACAGCATCAGCCACCATCCGCTGTACTTCTTCCACCGGGAAGTCTTTGCCGTCTTTGGCGGGCGGCAGCGCATCGACGGCCTTCTTGACGGTCTGCTCGATGTGGGGCCCTAGGGATTCGGGCACTCCTTTGATCACCGAATCGAGGTCATCCAGCCGTCTTGCCAAGGGCGCTACCGCAGCTTTCACGGACTGGATCACGATGTCGGCCAAGGCTTTCAGATCGGCTCGCATGCCAGCTCCTTTGCGATGTAGTCGGCCAGCTCGCGCTGCTCCTCGTCCGTGATGTCGCCGTCGTCGGCGGGAGGCTGCGACTCAGGTTCAGCAGGTGCTGAAGCCGGTGCTGGAGGCGCTGGCGGTGCGATCTTGTTCAGCCGAACCTGGTCAAGCGGGAAGTCCTGCTGTTGCATGTAGACCGTATCGCCACCGGTCAACGGGGGCAGATTGAACCCACGGCGCCCCTCGTTCGGCGTCTTTAGGCCTCCGCCCACCAGCTTCACGGCTACATCGGCTTGCGTCGCCGGATCCATGCGCAGCAGGTTGTCCAGATCAAGCTCGGTGCGGTACTTGTCAGGCAAGCTCAGACCGTCATCCAGCGCAGCCTCCATCTCCTCGATCAGCGAGTGGAGCGCGTCGTTGAAGTAGATCTGGTTCAGATCGCCGACCTTCTGGCCCGCCGGTAGCTGTCCTCCGACCTTGAACAGCGGGACGTGGAAGACCTGCGCCACCATCTCGGCAGTCAGGCCCAGTTGTTCCTTCATTTGCGCATCCACTGCAGTCATGCGAATAGCTTCGTAGCGCAGGCCATCGCCGACCACTGCGACCTTGCCGGCGTTCGGCCCCGTGAAGTTGTTGTTCCAGTACTCCTTCAGTTCCTTCGCCGTCGGGTCGGAGATCGCGCCAGGCGCAACCAATAGGCCGCTGGGCTTCGCTCCCTGCTTGAAGAAGCGCTGTGAGTCCCGCAGCATTTCCAGGCCACTCGACGCCGGCAGCATGGCCGCATAGAGCGGGCCCACGCCTACCAGCGGGTGGAAAAGGCAGTTCATCCGGTCGTGGATGATCTCGGACGCAGGCACATAGATAGTCGCCTCCTGCAGGCCGGAGAGGTTGTCCTTGGCCAACTGGTAGAAGATCGAGCCGTCCGGCGAGATCATCGGCATCACAAGGGCTGGATCGAGGATGTAGAGCGCAACCACGATGCCGCGACCATCTCGAACCTTCAGCACATAGGAGTTGCCCCAGATGAGCTTCGAGATGACCCACCACTGCTTGAACTGGATCTGGTTCTGATAGTGGTTCGGCCGGCGCAAGACCGGTGAGTAGGCGGCGCTGGTCGTCTCGGTCCAGATGCCGTTTTCGCCCCGCTCCATCAGGCGTGTGCATAGCTTGCCAATGTCGTTTGAGATCACCGTCGCGCACGAGAACACAGCGGGGAAGGACAGCACAGTCTCCGGCCGGACGTTGATGTCCAGCTGGAAGTACCCCGGCGGTTGCGCCGGAGTGATGTCGTGCCAGACACCGCCCGAATTCAGCGACACCAAGCCGCCGGGCTGCACCGTGCGCGGAGCAATGATGCTGGCCGCCTTGGTACGCGCGCTGTTCACGAGGCGCGACAGTGCGCTCATTCCTTGCTGCTCGCCTTTTTCGATGCAGCCCTGCCAGACGGCTTCTTCACTTCAGGCGTCTCCTTCGTCACCTCAGGTTTTGCCTCGGCGGTCTGGTACGTGTCGGCAGGAGCGGCGCGGCGAATCGCGCACAGTGCACGGGCCTCCGCGCTCGAAGCAGTGAACGGGTCACCCGCCTGCAGGGCTCGACCCGCATAGGTGAATGGCTTGAGGGCGATGAGGTTCTTGGACATGTCGGCTCCTTAAGGAAGGTGGCCGAGCCCCGAAGGGCCCGGCTGGTCACGATCAGGGCGTGACGGGGGCGCCGTAGTCGGCTCCGGTCACGAAGGCCACTGCAGAGGCCCGGCGCTTCGCGAAGTTGATCGACCGCACCACCTTGATCGCGGTCGATTCGGTCTGGAACATGGAGGTCATGTTCGCGGAGGCGGCCGTAGGCGTATCGGTGGCGCCGGTGGGTGCCGTGTCCTGCTCGATCATTGCCTCGCGGCTGATCGAGACCTCGATGCCGGAATCGCCGATGCGGTAGATGTCGCTGGGCTTCAGCAGGATCAGCTGACCCGAGCCGACGTTGTCGCCGGTGACCACCGGATCACCCAGCAGCGTGCCGCCGTTGGCGGTGATGCCGGGGAACTCGGTCTGGCCCAAGGCGTTGGTCATGAGCTGGATCGCCTTGCCGAGCGACGGCGTGGTCACCAGTTGCAGGCCGTTGGCGTTCTTAGCTGCGATGAAGGGGGCATACAGCGCCTTGATGTCCGAGCGCAGGCCTTCGCCGTCCGTGCCCGCTGAGGTGATGCCTGTCAGGCCGTTCAGGATGCCGGCCGGCGACACACCCGCTACCGCTGCTGCTGCCGAGATAAACGTCGTGTCCACACGCTGGGCACTGGCTTCAGCGAGTGCGTCACGAACCAGTTGCTCGGCTGCCGGACTCGAATCGCGCAGCAGTTCGTTCGAGACCACTGCCAGGGCGGCGACCTTCAGCGGGGTCAGGTTGACCGCGGAGAAATCGGCGGTGGTTGCCGGGATGGCCTTCGACTGGCCTACCCAGTAGGCAGTCGCGGCGCCATCCTGGCCCTTGATCTGCACATTGGCCGGCACCTGGCGCAGCGGCAGCTTGTCGTAGACCGTCATCGAGTACAGGAACTCGATGAAGTCGCCGTTGTACTGCTGGTTGATCGCAACGAGTTCGGAGCCCCACTCTCCCGAACCCGAGCCGCCGCCGGGCACGGCAGCTTTCATCACGTTGATGAGCGTCGGGTTGGTCCTGCCCCAGCGCTGCTCCGCGATCTGGATGGCAGTCGCTTCACCATCGCTCAGACGTGCGAGCGCCTTGGCGATGACCATGCGGGTGTAGTTCTGGCCCTTGAACTTCTCGTCCGCATCCTTCTTCATGTGGATAGCGGGGGCGCCGCCGGTGGCCAGAGCACCGCGAGCACCAGTCGCTGCCGCCGGATTGCCGCCAGCGGCAGGAGTGGATTTCTCGATCTGCAGCGCTTCGAGCTGGCGCAAGTCGGCCAGTTCGGCGTCGATCTGGGCGATGTCCTCGGTGAGGTTCTTGAACGTCTCGCGCTCGGTCTCGTCCTTCGTGCGGCCTTCGTCGAGGGCCTTCTTCTGCACGCCCTCCAGTTCGAGGGCCTTCTGGGTGCGCGTCTCCATGAGGCGCTTGATCTGTTCTTGCAGGTTCATGATGTTCTTTCAGGGATTGAGGTAGACGACGCCCTTTCGGGCTTGCGGATTTCCCGAGACGCCGGGGGCGAGCAGGCGAACAACCCGGTCCTGCTGCTTGCCAGACGCGGCGAGCAGGGCCCGATCGATCGACTTGATCGCAGTGAGGGAGGCTTCGGCGTTGGCCGGCACGGTGACGGCCGACAGCTCGAACCAGAGCCATTTCGTGTAGCGCAGACCGAAGGAGCCCTTGATCTGCGCGGCCTCGATGGGCTTGAAGCCGATGGACAGGCCGCGCACGAGCTTCGCCTTCAGCATCTGCCAGGCAGTGCTCAGGCGCTCTTTCAGTGGGCCGTCCTCGGCGATCGTGGCGACCTCACCCTCGACCTCGATGCCCTTCGCAGTGACCTTTGCGCCAGTGATCCAGCCGATCGGATCGCTGCTGTCGTGCATCCATAGGAATGGGATGGGCAGCTTGAACTGCGCGCCCTCTGGCTCCATCACATCGCCCACGCGGTCGGCGGTCGGCGTGGAGGCGATGCCCTTGAACGTGCGGCGTCCGTCGCCGCTATCGTCGCCAAGCGCCTTGATCTCCAAGGTGGAATAAGCACGGTCCATACGTGGCTCCAATGAAAAAGGCCCGCACGGGACGGGCCTCGGTGGTGATTCGATTCCGTTCGTCAGCCGATGACGAACATCTGGTACTTGGGCGCCTGCACTGTTTCTCCAGCGTGCGCCCCTCCGATCGCCATCGCTAGTGCGACGGCCGCGTCGATCTTGTTGATGGAGCGCTTCTTCGCGATCCAGTGATTGCCCCATTTGTCCTCTTCGATGACCGCAGACATCATTGCGGACACCAGCACCGGGTTCTTCCGCAGCCGGATGCGGTTTTCAAGCAGGGCCTCTTCGAGCAGCCTCACCGATCCCGGCATCCACAAGCCCTCGGCCTTTGCCTTCTTCGCCTCCGCCGCCTTGATCATCCCTTCGGTTGGCTCGCCCTTCTTCGTGCCGCCTTGCGGGTGGGCGACGAATTCGACGCTCAGGCCGATGTCATCGACCTCCTCCTCGAATTTCCGGAAGGCGTAGCGGTCGTAAGCCACCAGCTTCACGTCGTACTGCTTGGCATCGTCCGCCAAAGCCTGCGCAACGTGACGGAAGCTGATGCTCTCGCCAGCCGGCGCGTGGATGAAGCCCTTGTCTCTCCAGACGCTGTACGGCAGCTTGTCACGCAGCTCGCGCGCCAGCAACGTGTCACCGGGCGTCCAGGCCTCGATCCAGGCGTCGAACGTCGGCTTGTTATCTGCCGTCGTTCCCGTGCGCACCACCGAAGCCTTGGCGGTAATGTCCCGGAACTGGGAGAGGTCCAGGCCGATGAACACCTCTTCGCCTGCATGCTCGACCACTGGATCGAACTCGACCAGCGCCGGCTCCAGCGTGGTCCGCGTCATCCACGCCGTCTCGGCGTCCGTCCAGACGCAGAAATGCAGCCGCAGAATGCCGTTCAGCTGACCAGGAATCGCTTTCGCCGTGGCGACCACGTCGGCCAGGTACTGCTCGGTGATGGTCACGCCCAGCAGCGGGTTCACCTTCGGCCAGCAGCTCGGATCTCGCAACGGGTCGTCGCCATCGTCCAGCGCGCAAACGTAGCTGAAGGTTGTGTCGTCGATCACGTCGCCTACGAACGTCGGATCGTTCACTGCCTCGGTGTGTCCCGCAGCCACCTTGACCGCGTGCTCGTGCTCCTCCCACGCGACCGAGTTCCGATCGCTGCCGCTGTTCGTGATCATGAACAGCAACGGCTGCCGGCGGAACTTGAAGCCCCGCTCCAGCATTTCGATGCTCTTACGGTCCGGCAACTCGTGGACCTCATCACCCAGGACGAAGTGAGGCCGCGGGCCCGAACCGGTCTTTCCCGTGTCGCGCGACACCGGCCGGAAGAAGCTCCCGCTGCGATGGTGCGCGATGTTGTACTCGCGCCCCTCGCCACCAGAGAACTCGAGTCTCCTCTTCAGACCCGGCGAAGCCTTCACCATCTTCACGGCGTCGGCGAACAGGATGCCGGCCTGCTCCTTCTTCGCCGCAGCAGCGTAGACCTGCGCGCCGGCCTCCCCGTCTGCGACCAGGCCATACAACCCGATGCCGCCAGCCAGCGGGCTTTTCCCGTTCCCCTTGCCCTGCTCGATGAAGGAGCGGCGAAACCGCCGCGTGCCGTCAGCACGCTTCCAGCCGAACAGCGAACCCACGATGAAGGCCTGGCTCGGGTGCAGTTGGAACGCCTTCCCCTCGAACTGCCCCTCGGAGAGCTTCAACACCTTCTCGAAGAACCTGAACGCCTTCTCCGCAGCCTCATGGTCGAAGTACAGCCCGCGGTCCGGGCCCTTCTTCAGATCCTCCAAGTGCCGCCTGCAGCTGTTGCGGACATGCGGGCCCGCAACGATCTTGCCGGCTACGACTGCGTCGGCGTAGGCCCTGACCCGATCAGTTGAAAAACTCGTCGGCGGGGTCTTCGTCTTCGTCGTCGCCATGATTCACTTTGGTCTCATCGACGGGTGTGGCTCCCAGCTTCGACAGGATCGAACTCAGGGCCTGGGTGGCACTGACACCGAACTCCTTTTCGTCCAGCTTTGCAGTCCAGTAGCACGCCAGGCGCAACAGGGTGCGATGGCTGCTCGTCAGCCACGGCAACTCGGCACGAAACTCCGCCCACACCTTCTTTTCCTTGTCGGACATGCCAACGTAGGGGTCGCCAACTGCGCGCGGCTTCTTCGGGCCCTTCCGGTCTCGGAACCGTTCAGGATGGATGATTTCCGCGCCAGCCGCCTTTGCCTTCGCCAGCGGCGTTCTTGCACGGGGCATCAGGGTCGTCCTTCAAATTGGAGATGTGAAAAGAGAGGGATGCGCCCGGTTTCCAAGGAGCCCCCCCTCGAAAAATTCGCCTCCCCCCCGGGAGTGGCCTTAAAAATCCAGCCGCAATTTCGCAACAGTGGGCGAAAAGAGACATGCACGAGGGCACCCGCTCACATCCCTTCCGGCCATCCGTCCTCGGTGATGCGCACCGTAGGGGCATGGCCAAGGTCTTTGGCCGTCTTCATGTCATGGCAGCTGCCTGGGCCACAGCAGAGCACTTGGCAGTTCTCCTCGGTGTCTGGGCCACCCTTGATGATCGGGTTCTTGTGATCGAGCTGGAAGCCGCGACCGGGTAGTGCGTTGAACTCGCACAGCTTGCGGCACTTGGCGCATCGAGGGTCCTTGCTCCACACCTTTAGGCGTCTTGCCTGCAATGCGCGACCACGGATGCGGCCGTCGTTGTTGTCGAACTTCGCAGTCACGCCAGGTTGAGTCGGAACAGCGCCAACACCTCAAGGTCCGTCTTCCCTTGTGTCGCCTCGCCGTACTTCGCACGGTACGAAGCCACCTGCGACAGTGCCTCGGGGGTGAGCGTGGGCGGATGCTTGCGCAGTTCCTGCTGCCGAGCGATCCATGCTTCGGCCGCCTGCGTGGCGGAGATCACTTCGCCGACCGTGTTCTCCACCGACACGGGCGCCGGCAGCCGTGCCCACAGCGCGCGCTGGCAGCAGAACACCACGATGGTCAGCGCCAGATTCAACATGACCAGGACGATCAAGGCGATGAGCATGGGCACCTCAGTAATGAAAAAGCCCGCACAAGGCGGGCAAGGCACTGATGATCAACCTCGAAGATCAGCCTCAAGGGCACAGACCCCGAGCCCCATGTTTATGGGATACGGCACAACGCTCAACCAGTCACGATAAGCACTATCAACAACTGGAGGTGAGGATGAGTATGTCCATCTGGCGAATTGCTGTCGTCTCGACTGTGTTGATGGTTGCCGTATCGCAATCAATTGCGGCGCCGCCTCAAACCACCAGAGTCAAGGGAGGGGATGGCCAAACAATCACCATCACTACGTCGAACGGGACTACTACCGTCACCCGCGGAGGAGTCTCCGACACCAGCACCGAGTCTCACAAACAGGCGGTACGTCGCGTCAAGCGAGAAGTTGCAGATCGCGAACGCTAGGCGGTTGGCCCATCGCACTCGAAAAAGCAGAAATTTGTCTCAGGCCGCCCGCGACTTTACGAGGCACAACAGATGACGCACTAGCGCCTTACGAAGTCGTTGTGTCCAGTCGCCCGCCATCGGGCCGGCTTTCGACGAGCTGTGACGATCTGAACTCGACCATGAAGATGCTATGACTCCCACCGAACTTCTCAATGCGCTCACGCCACTGGCCGCCCGTCTGGCCTCGTATATTTCTACGGGCGCGCAGTACGAGGTCACGGCGCAGGCCGAAATGGCCCTTCAAATATTGGCCCACTTCAATGTAATGGGCCGAGAGATTCCCTACCCAGGATCGCAAAAGACCTGCGATCTTGCCTATGTACATCAAGGGGAACAATACTGGGTAGAACTTAAAGTCGAGAGCGCTCACCACGCGGGTACGTATGCAGGTAAGCCGAGTATGGATGCCGCGATCATGAGTGACATCACGAAGCTGCGCACATTAGCCCCTGCAGGCTCAAAACGCTGGATGATTGTTGTTGCTTACAGCGTGGAAGGACGCGCGAGGCTTGATTGGCTGAACATGACCTACGGCTTAACTTGCATGTGGAAGGGTGACCACGTATCCATTGCAATATTCGATGCCATGGGGAACGACACCACGTGGATTCCGTAGTGCCGAGCCGATAGTAGAAAGAAGAAACCCGCCAAGCTTGCGCGAGACGGGTCATCAACCTGAAGAGAAAGCTCCGCCATCAAGGATCGGGCTGCTCTTATTGTTCCCGGCTCACCCGGGATTTGTACAGGCAGCGTCATTTTAGCCGAGAACCTGCTTCAGAGTAAATATTTTTTACCCTGCTGCCTTTGCCACGGCGATCTTCAGGTCCAGATAGCCAGCAATCTGCTTCATCGCCTCCGGCCCTGCCATGGCCTGATGCCGCTCCATGTGGGCTACCAGCCAGTCCGCGACCTCCGCGTGCTCCTTGAAGATCCTGCTCAGTGAAGTGCGACCAGTGCCCTTGCAGGGCTTGCATTTCACGCCCAACGTCGTGCTGCCAGGGATCACCGTCGCACCATGCCCGCCGCAGTGCTCGCAGGTAGGGTTCCGGTGCCACGCAACACAGCCCTGCGCCAGGTCGTAGGCCTGAACCCGGTTGAGCTTCACCTTCATCGCCCTCGCCTGCCGCCATGCGTCGTCGGCCAGGATCTCGACCAGCTCGCGCGCCGCGGTGCCGTCGCCCAGGAACAGCCGCTGCAGTGCCACTGCCAAGGGGAATTCCCGGCCGGCGAGCCCCATCGCGCCGAGCACGTCCGAGTCGGATCGCGTCGTGCGCTCGTTGATCTCCAGGTTCGTCGAGCGAACCGCGCTGGCGTAGCGCTCGATGACCTTCATGCGCGGCCCTTCAGGCTGTCGCCGATCCGAGCCGCAAGGTTGCGCCGACTTCCGTCCACCGAAGGACGGCCAGTGGCATCCTCCAGGCGCCGAAGCAGCTCCTTGAACTCGGCATCGCTCACGCCGCGGCGCCTCAGCAGATGGGCGAAGGCCGCGATCACCTCGGCCGTTGCCGCGCGGTGTGCGTTCATGGTGTCGGCGAAGAAATCGGACGCCTTCAGGTACTGCTCAAACTCGCGCATGCTCATGGCATCAAGCCCTCCTTAGTTTGAAATGGTCAAGACCCGCGAGGGGCAGAATGGAAAGCGCCGACACAACCATTTTTTGAAGGGCTGGCGCAATGCTTAATTGGCAAATCATCTTCTTCAACAATGTGCCTATATGGCAGTACGGAACGCTCATTAGGACCATGGAGACTCCGCTGGGTCCCGTGCCAACGCTGTTTTGCACGACGGTGACGCCCGTCTTGAATGGCTTCTTGGAAGCCACCATTGCGGAGGAAGGGCATCCTCAGTTGACGATGCTGATCCGTGCGGATCACGTGCTATCGGCGAGGAGTTCAAGGGAGCCACAAGCGTTCGGGTTTGGCACTCCGTTGACAGCATCGAACTCAGCGGCACCCAACCTGCCATCTGGCGGCGGAACAGCTGGTGGGTCTTAGCCGGCTTCATCCCACCTCCTGATCTTGGATTGAGAACTCGACGAAGCGCAGCGGGTAACGCCGTTGGCTGGTGCGGTACTGCATCGAGGGCTTGTCGAACCAAAGGACCTGCGTGTAGTCCTGCACACCGTCCTCACGCTGCTTCTTGAGGATCAGCTTCGCGTCGATGTCCGACTGCATGGCTTCCCACGCGGCCACGGCTTCGGGGTCGTTGGGGTTGGCGGGAGCCTCGTCCTTCTGGGCCCGCCAGATGGAGAACACGTTGTCGGCGCCGTTGACGATGCCGCCGGCACCGGCGACCTCCATCTTTCCCGGCGCCTCTGCTTCATCGCGCAGCTTGCGCGGGTGGGCCACCAGGTGGACGTGCACGTTGTGCGTCTTCTTGAACGACACCAACTTCTGCACCGCCTCGTTCTGCTTGGTGATCGAGCCAGGCCCGTCCTGGGGGACGTCGATCATCATCAGGCTGTCGATGACGAAGTGCCGCACGCCGTAGCGCCGCGCCGCATACGCAAATACTTCCAGCAGGCGGTCCAGTTTGGCGACGCCCACCAGGTCGAAGATCCAGAGCTTCTCTCGCAGCCAGGCACCAACCGCCTGGATGTATTCCCGTGTGGGTCGGTCCAGTCCCGTGGCCTGCTTGTGAATGCGCCTCAGGTGGCGCACAGCACCCATTTCGCCCGAAAAGATCACGACGCGCTCGCCTTGCAACATCAAGCCGAGCAGGATCTGATCGAGCATCAGGCTCTTGCCGTGCCCGTTGATGCCGGTCCAGCAGGTGTACTCGGCCATGCGGAAGCGGAACCACTCCAGCTCCTTGTCGATGTACAGCGCTGGCGCGACAGGTGTTCCCGGCGGCGGATAGAACAACTCGATGACCGCCTGCGTGTACTCATCGGCGTTGCGCAGCTCGTCGGGGTCGAGCGGGCGAGCGTCTTCCATCGCCTGCTGGAAATCGACCGCCTCGGCACCATCCTGCAGCCACTGGTTGGCGTCCTTGGCCCCGAGGCGGACACGTCGGCAACGCTCGATGCCCAGTCGGTTGATGACCTCGGCCGCGCCCTTGTCGCCGGCCTCGTCGTTGTCGAAGCAGATCAGGATGTCGTCGAAGCGCTCCAGCTTTTCCCAGTCCACCTCGATCCACTGGTGATTCCCCGCGCCTTGGTTGACCGACAGCGCCGGCACGCGCATCTGATGAAGCGTCATGGCGTCGATCTCGCCCTCTGTAATCGTGACGGTACGCGCCTTCGGGTCGATCAGGTGCCAGCCGAACAGGCACGGCGCTGCATCCTTCTCCTGCCGCATGTCCTTCTTTTCGTCCGGATTGCGGTACTTGAAGTTCAACAGCGCGCCGGTCTCGTCAATAAAAGGAAACACCGCGTAGGTCTTGCCGTGCTGCAACTGCTCGGCAATTCGGAAGGCCTTGATCGTGTCGTCGGTCAGACCGCGGCCGGTCAGCCACTCGTGAACGCGCCCCTTCGCGGACTGGCACTTCGGTCTTTCCGGCCGGCGGTAGGCCTTCTCGGGCGGCTTCACCAACTCGTCGCGGATGCCGAAGTGGCGCTTGATGTCCTTCAAGGCCTCGACCATCGACAAGCCACGGCATGCCATCCAAAGGTCGATCAGGTCCCCACCTTCCCCGCTCGCGAAGTCCTTCCACACCCCGGCCTTGTGCCCGCGGATGGACACCGAAAGGCTGTCTCCGGGCTCGCCGCTCGTGTTCCCGGCCTTCCACTCGGAGCCTCGCTGCTTGCCCTGTGGCAGCAGCATGCGCGCGACCTCGGCAGCCTGGCTGGCCAGCATGTGCTTCAGCTCGATGACGTTCAAGCAGCCACCTCGTCGGGGATCCGCTTGCCGTCACGAAAGTCGCGGTAGTTGCCGATGTGGCAGCGGGCGTTCGCCGCTTCACCCGGATGCTCGAAGCCGGCAGCCTGCCACCACTGCCGGCCGTCGTCAGTGACCGGCGCAGCCCTGGCCGTTGCGCCCGGAATCTCGTCCTCCCATCGGCCTTGGTTGAGCCACGTCGAGGCATGCGGAATGAACCGTCCGTTCTCTCGGGTGTCGAGGTGCGGCTTCTGTGCCGCAAGCGCCCCGAGGATCGTGGCCTGCAAAGCCGCATCAGGCCTCAGCGTGATCCACGCCTTCGACGCCGCTTTCTTGCCCGCCTTGCGAGGGTACGCCGCGTAAAACGCCTCGAACCCTGCCAGCACGACGCCGAGGTCAACCGAAGGTTTTCGGGCACGCTGCCCCCCTTGGGGGGTAAGGGGGGTATTTCCGGAATCAGGATTCAGGAATCGGGAATCAGGAATCAGCCCGATTGCCACGGTGTCGCCACCATCGGTGCACGGTGCTTGCACAGTGCTTGCATCGTGCGAGTCTTGTTCATCGACTATTTCAGCAGCCTCTTCGCCCGGTCCCGGGATGCTGCTTGCCTTCTCGTCCCTGTGGGGGTTCTGGTGCTTCTCGAAATTCACCACCTGCAGGTATCGCTTGTCACCGTGCTGATACCGTTCCACCACCCCGATCTGCGCGAGTTCATCCAGGAGCGCATCGCAGTCCAGGTTGTCTGCAGGGAAAAGCTCCATCTTGATTTGCTTGGGGCGGTCTTCGAGTCGCCCCTTGCGGTCAGCAATCGTCCACAGCCCGATGAAGAGCAGTCGAGCCTCGTAGGGGAGTTCCACCAGGTCCGCGTTGCGAAAGAAGCCGGGTTTGATGTTGCGTGCGCGGGCCATTACTGCGATCTCCAAGCTCTGCCCTCATGGGCCATGCACCACATCGCACTCGACCAGGAGCGATGGACGCGGAGGTAGTAGAGGAAGTGCGCGATGTAGATCACGCGATTGATCGGGCCGCGCATCAGTCCCATTCCAGGGTGCGAACCGTCTGCACGGCGCTCAGGTGCTGCTTGGCCATGAGCAGCAGCGCGTCCACGTAGTCAGGTGGGAAGCACCGCATGTCCTGCGCGACGACTCTCAGGCCTGCATGAGCCATCACCAGCGCCAGCTTGTCCAGGTGATCGCTGAGCAGCCTGGAGACCGTGGACTCACTCACCCCCATGGCCGCGGCAATCGCGGTCTGAGAGGCGTCGCGCTGGGTGGCCTTGAGGATGCTCGACACGATCTTCCGAGCGCGGTCTTCAGGCGGCTCGACTGTCACGTTGCAGCTCCTTGCGACGGCATGCGCCAGGTTGCACCTCCATGCAGCCGCTTGCGGCGCGTGCAAGAGCGTGCTGCACGTCTTGCTGGTGCTTGCGGGTGAGCGCGCCCAGACTGCCCAGTCATGAACACACCCCATGCCCTGCCAGCCGCCCACGACCCGGACCTCATCCACAACAGCACGCGCACAACGCTGAGCACCAATGCCGATCCGGATGGACGAGCCCCGGCGCGAGTGATGCTGCGGACCAGCAGATTGGTGATTCGGTGGGTGGATGGCGACGTAGACGTGCGGTTTGCCGCACAGGATGTCGATGTCACCCGTTCATCCGGCCCGCGGAGGGTCAAGTGATGAGCGCGCACGTTATTCCTCTGCCAAGCTCGCAGCCAGCGCAGCCTCGGCTGCAGCCACCTGGGCTGCTATCTGGCGCTTTCGGCGCGCATACGCCCCCTCCACGCGATCAGCGATACGGCGTGGAAGCTCGTCAGGCCACTTGTGGACCGCGGCGTATGACACCCCGAGGGTCTTCGCCGCAGCAGACACAGTGCCGCCCAAAAGTTCGATGGCGAGATGCTTCTTCATGGTTCGCATTTAACCATGAGCCACTTTTGTTTTCAACAATTATTTCCACAGTTATCCGGCGGTCTGGCACAATCTCAACCATGGTTAATGCACTCACCTACAGCGACCGGCTCCGGCTGGCCCTCTCCGAGCGAAAAATGTCACCAAGCGCCCTTGCGGCAGCTCTGGGAATCTCCGCGGCGGCCGTCAGCAAAGTGATGCTGGGCAGCAGCAAGACGCTGAGCGTCGAGAACCACATACGGGCGTCTCGAGTTCTCGGGATCAGCCCCGAGTGGCTGGTGGAGGGAGATGGGGAGATGGAGCCCGACACCGCCCCGATTCCCGCCCAATCGGTAGCCAATGCTGAAGAAGCGGAGTTGGTCCAGATCTACCGGTCGCTGGGCGAGGCTCAGCAGGCAGCGATGCTCGCAATGGCACGCGGCCTCAAGAGCGCGAAGCGGTAGCGGCCATGTCCATTGGCAGTCGCATCCGAGAGCAAAGATGCGAGATTGGTTGGAGCCAGGTTCAACTGGCAGACGAGGCTGGTGTGACGCAGAGCGCCATCGGCAACATCGAGTCTGGTCTGAGGCAGCGCCCAAGGGAACTCGTATCCATCGCCAGGGCGCTGGGTGTCTCACCGGAGTGGCTGGAGACTGGCAAGGGGCCGAAGACCGAACGAGCGCCGCTCAAGCTCGTCGGAGCTGATGCCGAGCCGTCAATGCGAGCGCTGGTGGAGTACTTGGCCGAGATCGCCGCTCAGCAGCGACCAACTCTTCGAAAGAATTTGGCAAATCTGCTGGTGGATCTGGTTGAGCATCCGGAGGACACGGCACTCATTGAGCAGACCGTTGCGGACATTGAGCGGTTCTTTAGGCTGCCCGACGCCTAACCTGCGCGCAGCCCAAAATCGGCAGACAGTTGAGTCTGCCCCGTCGCCGAGGCGGCCTCGTTCTTCAAGCAGCGGATAGGCCAGTTCGACTCGGTCCCGGCGCCGCTGCCGCCGCGCGCGAAGAAGACTAAGGCGACCGAACCGCCGGCTACGGAGCCTGATGCGCCACCTCCGCCCGTCGATGACCTTTTCTAGGCCGCGACAATCGACCGTGAGCCAAGCTGAATTCTTCCCCTGCGAGCCCACCAGCCTCTACACGCCGGCCTAGTACAGCAGCACAGCGCGCGAGGAACGTGCCCTGCCGCTGACGCCGGGCGACTATAAGGTCACGCCTGGCCACAGCGCTGAGCGCTGGACAGTCACTTCCCTGAAGGATGGAGCGACCGTTTACAGCGGCATCGGGCCGGTCGAGATCCGGCGGGCGTAAGGGCCAGAACAGGGAAAACCATTGAGGAAAGATGGTTCTAGACATGCAAAACTGCATCAAACGGTCGCGACTCGACAGTAACCAAAAAATAGTTACAATACTTGGCCGTTCTGAACTAAGCTATGTCTAAACATGCAAAGGCGCTGGAGAAGCTGTGCAGAACACCACCTCCTGCAGATTTCAAGTGGGACGATCTGAGGACCGTGCTCGAAGGTCTGGGCTACGTCATGCTCAACGGCAGCGGCTCACGCCGAAAGTTCCACCACCCCGGGATCGGGGCCATCATCTCTTGCCATGAACCGCACCCGTCTCCAGATGTGGACAAGGGGTGCATTGTTGACATCGTGGCGCACCTCAAAGACTACGGGCTCATCTAGCAAACCATGACCAATATCCTTAAATACAAGGACTTCCAAGGAACCGCTGAAGTGGATGTCGAGCGTGGCGTCCTTCGTGGAAAGCTAATGTTCGTAACCGACTTGGTGACCTATGAGGCGGCCACAGCGCGAGAGCTTCAGTCTGAGTTTGAGGCAGCCATAGAAGACTACATTCAAACTTGTAAAGAGGTGGGGAAAGAACCTCAAAAATCCTTTACGGGACAGTTCAATGTCAGGATTGAACCCGAATGCCACAAGGCCGCAGTCATGCTCGCGGCCCACGATGGGCGCTCATTGAATGCTGTTGTGGCCGAGGCAATCCACGAGTATGTTAGTGCGCGAAATGGCATTCCGCGCAAGGTTGAGCATGTTCATCGAATAGTGCTTGAAGGAGAGATCAGTCAAGTGATCGCAACTTCGTCTTCTCCAGTTCGCTGGGAGAGCATCGATGTCCCAGTCCATTGAACCCAACCTCATCTCTCACGATCTCAAGGAGATCACCGAGATGTTGATTAAGCACCATGGCTTTCACGAAGGCTTGTATGAGATTGCCGTCGAGATAACGATTGGCGTCGGAGCCGTTGGTCCGACCCCAGACAATCAGATGCCAGGCGCGATGGTGGGCGTTAAGTCCATTGGACTTCGCCGGACAGATCAGGCCAACTATCTGACCGTGGACGCAGCAATGGTAAATCCAACCTCATCAGACTAGTCCAAAGTTGAGGATTCAATTTCCAAAGCCGCCCTTGAGGCGGCTTTTTCATGGGTGCTCACCCCGCGACTTCTCCAACTCGGCCACTGGGTTTGCCCCAAAAAAATAAGCCTCGCAGCGTCTGAGACATTGCCAAAATCTCAGAAAGCCTGAAGCTGCGCAAGGCTCGAACCCACGATAGTGTGCAGCGCTCGATCCCACTGCTCCCGATTGATTGCATCGACCTCCGATGCGGAGGCTGCGCACCTAGTTATCTTAGGCGTGCTCGCTGGAAACAACCGAACTGCCACAGACTTAGACAAGGGCACAGAGAACCCCGCACCAAGCCGGTCTTGTGGAATAGGTGTGTCCCCGATCACAAACGTGCTCCCAAGCGGAGCATCGAGGACCAACATAGACAACGCTTCAAGTTGAGTCTGAATGATGGGGTGCGCTTTTAGCGCCTCTTGCTCCGGCAACTCTGGATCCCAAGGAGGAAGATCAAGTAGTGCAAGCACTGCTCCGGCCAACTGCTCAATCGGCGCCGATACTAGTTGTCCATGAATATTTTCCGCCTCCGACGCGCCAACACCATATGTCACCAGCTTTTGCGCAAAGTCCTCTTTCGAGAGCCACGGCGCAGTCATGAACGTGACTCCCAACTCCTTGGACAAGCGAAAGCCACGCCGCATGACATCAGGATGTCGGCAGGCTTGAAGTGCCAAGGCAGCACAGAGTTCCTTGCGGTCGGCGTCGCTCACCTGTGCAGCAGGCACAACGAATCTTCGAAGCACCGCAGCGTGCTTTTTTTCAAGCACGGACAATTGATTCTCAATTTCGTCCGAAGCGATCCAGTCGTTGTCGTAGACCGTATAAAGCCAGTCAGATTGCATGACATTGCCAACCGCAACTGGCCGGGCAATCCCATCTCGACGGCCGAACAACTGCCCGGTGCCGCTACGAAAACCTCGCAGCCAGAACCTCGGAATGAAATGATGGTTTTGCTTCAGCTCAGTCAAGTGCAGATCCTTCCTTTGTGCGCAACAGTCTAGTCCGAGTTCCGCGTGTAGGAATCAAGCATAGCTACCACCGCCCATCCAACACGATCCTCGACACCTCCATCCGCGCCAGCCGCGGCCAGAGATCGAACTCCATCGCGACGTAGTCGGCGCATTTGCGGAGCAGCGCTTCACCGCTCGTGCTGTACAGGTCAGCGCACACCGTCAGCTCGACCGGGGCAATGAAGTCTCGGGGCCACCTCGTCGTAGCGTGAACATGATCCATGTGCTGCCTCACGGCATGCGCGACGGCGATCGCATAAAGCTCGCCCCAGCCACGCCGACGAAACTCCGGCGCGATCCATGCCTGGTCGAGTTCCAGTTCCAGCTCGACCTCGTCTTCTAGATCGAATGCATCGACAGCCCACTTCAGGCTGAAGGACACGAAGCCCACCGCGTTGATACCGGTGCGTTCCGTGATGACGGCCAGCAGATCAGTGGTGAGATAGGCGCGGACTGCGAAACGACCGGAGCGCAGCTCATGCCCCTCCTCCGAGTACAGATCGAGGCTTGTTCCGAGCGCTCGAAGATTTACCTCTCGCAGCGGCGCTGCACTCAGCGGGCTGACCCCTTCCTCCGTCTTGTACGTCTCGTCAGCAGCATGCAGTTCGCGCAGTTGCTGAGCCCACCTTCGCATTTGCGCGCAGTGCCGCGTGACGATGTAGACGATTCCCTGTGCGTCCTCTGGCATGTCCTCCTCGTCCCAGGCGACGCGGGAGAACGCATCCGGGTAGACCGGCTCGACCGGCTTGAGCAGCCGCAGGAATAGAGGATGGCGACGGCCGCGAGGTTCAGGCATGCGCTCTTCTAGCGCGGATCCTCGGAAAGCTTGAACACGGGCTTTTCTGTCGTGATTTCCCCAACTGACAAGTCATGGCTCTGAACAAGAAACCACCGCGATGACCCCGAATGCTACGCTCCGATGCTCAACAACATCGGAGGGCAAATGAGGAACATGCTTCGCGGGATTCTTGTCGCGGTCATCCTTCAAACAGGGCTAGGTGTCGCTGCTGCGGCAACGATCGAAGAGGTTGCCACCGACATCTCACCCGCTTTCATTGGCCCATCAAATCGTCTGTGGGCTGTAAAGAAAACGTCCCCTACGGACCCAACATTCCGGGTTGTCTACTCCACAGACAACGCCGCTACCTGGGTCAACTTCGGAAGCCCGCTCCCTACCGACATTACCGAAGTACCGTCATCAATTTTTGTGCATTCGAGCGGGTCTGTTTTCGTTGCCGAGGCCCCCAAGGCCTGCTCTGGGGCACGGATCTTTCGGATGGACACAGGTGGCCAGCTGAGCGTCATCAGAAATCTCGATGTCACCGCAACTGTTCTTCCCTGGGGTTGGACCGAGGACGGTGCACAAAACCTCTATGCAGCTCAATACGGCGTTCGGATTGATGCTCCATGCGCCACCGGTCATCCGGTCAACGTCTCGTATGTACTAAAGATCGCCGAGCCATCTGGCGTCCCCTCGGGTACGGCGGGTACTACCAGCAGTTGGTCCTGGCCGAACTGCGGAACTTCGCCGCAAGATTGCTTCGCTGCATGGATTGCTCCGGTAGGCGCCGCTTCAGACCTCCATATCCACAATCTTCGATTTGATCCGAACAGAAGCACCTTCGTGATCAACTCCGGCGATTCGCCGCGCGCAACGATGACCTGGAATGGGAATTTGGCGACGACACCGAGCCTCCTCCCAAACTGCTGCTCGGATGGATTCTTGCTCACAGGCTTCACGGGCTCGGCGCCAATGTCAGATGCGCTCTACGTGGGTGACGATTGGACTGCAAATCCCGGAGGTCGAGGAAACAGCATACGCAAACTGCTGTGGTCCGGCAGCAATCTGGTCCCGCCAGCCAATCGATCAGCGAGCATCGTCTATACGATGCAAAACAGCTTCGATACGCCGATCTGGGACGTTCATTCCAGCAGCGATCTGGAGCTGTGGTTCGTGAACTACGACGAGGCAACAGCATCAGAGCCCGCTGTCCGGCTTTCGGGCCTGCATGTCCTGCGGCGGACTGTACCTTCCTACCCAAACTTCGCGACCCCTGCCATCACCGTGGCCAGTGCTCAATCTAGCTGGAGAAACTTTCGCTACATTGCCGCGGATAGATTCAGTCAGATCCCAGGCGATATGCCGTACATCTTCGTTCAGGCTCTTCACGACGACCCCAATCCGGCGAACAGGTACACCGTGCTCATGAGGATCAGCCGAAACTAGCTCGAACTGCATAACGGTTCTAAGCCCGCCTCGCGCGGGCTTTGTCATTCCCGGGGCCGGAATCGAACCGCCATGTTTGCGCGAACCGTCTGCGCAACGGCCCCAGCCGCGCCCCGGAGCTACCCGTTGGGGAGGTAGTAGAACTCGAACCCGTGATCTCGGAGATTCAGGAAGTCAGCGATCCCCCGCTCATCGCCCAAGCTTCGCAGCTTCTCGATGCTTACCTTTTGGGCATCCAGATGGTGCTTTCCCATTTCGAAGGCGCCAACGCCGAACGCCTCTGCAAGGTCGTGGCTCTCCCCGCTCGTCGCTGCTAGAAACACCGTGGTCACGACTGTCGCGCCAGGCTCAACTTCCGCGTAACGCTGGGCGCCGTATTCAAGCGACTCAGCGATGTCCTGCGAGAACGGCCCGATGCCGATTACTTGTGCGTCTAGTCCCATGGCCTAAATGTACCTGCGGGTCACAGGGCGCCTGCGAGACCCTTCATGTCGTTCAGCAGGGGCTCGGAGAACCGCCCTGTGAGCCGATGTCCTGCGGTGGGGGATTTTGAGTCCCCTGTTCTTTAGGCCGCGGCTCGATCCCTATCGCGACAAATGCGAAATCCGGCTAGGCTACCTCCACTGGAGGCGGAAATGCTGGAACTGCTCGATACGGGTCGGATTGCGCACAAGCTTGGAAAATGGCGCTGGACCGCCTATTTCGCTACTGGACTATGCCTGTTCTTCTTCGGCTGGGGCATCGCCGAGCTGCTAATGGTCCCCAGCCTCATGAGCCCGGCCACTGCCACTGATTCATCTTTCGCGTTCTGGACGTTTGCTTCCTTCTCGCTGGCGTCACTGCTCTTGATCCTCTACAGCTTCTGGCTCTGCTACACCGACGAGATGCATGGCGCCTATATCGAGATCGCCGAGCGCTATCGCACTCACGGCTGGTAGAGAGCCCTACCCTTCGAATCGAGCCCCCATGGTGCGGGCTTTTTCATACTTGGTAGTCGAACTCCACTTGAAGGCTATGCGTGAAGAGGATTTCAAGCCCCTCCTTCACGTTTCCTCACCAATAGAGCTACCGCCGGCTACGAACATCACGATCAACCTGGAGCCCATAAATGGCGAGCACTGCAGAGCCGCAATCCCCCGACCATCTCAATAGAGGAGCCTTCCTGGCTGCAATGGAGAGCAACATCGAGGTGCTCGCAAAGGTGCCGTCAGATCGCTTGGCTACCCCGAGAGTCATCGCGGTTGATGCTCAATGGGGCGACGGAAAGACTTGGATCGCAACCGAATTGGCACGGCGACTTCGCGGGCCCGACGGGACCCGGCCAGTGGTCTCCATCGATGTCTTTCGGTATGACCACCATGATGATCCGTTCGCGGTGATTGCGGCAGCGATCTATGAAGCACTCAAGCCGACCTCAGCCGTAAAGAAGAAATTCCTGGAAGCGGCGGGAGCAGTGCTCAAGAGCGCAGCTCCAGTCGCGGCGAAAGCCGGGATTACCCTCGGCGTCCGAGCCATAGGACTCTCCGTGGACGACACTGACGAGCTAGCCAAAGGCGCTGTAGGTGCGCTCAAAGAAAGCGCAGGGTCGTTCTCGGAAAAGGCCGTGGAGAAGCTCTTCGCATCCTATTCTGCAACTGAACGCATCCAGAAGAACTTCATGCAGATGCTCAGCGAGTTGACCGGCAAGCTGGGGCATCCATTGGTTGTACTTGTGGATGAACTCGACCGATGCCGCCCCTCATTTGCGCTGGAGGTACTCGAACGAATTAAGCATCTTTTCGGTGCGGAGAACGTCGTTTTCGTGCTTTTCTGGAATTCTCAATCGATTCACGAGTCCATTCGGCACACCTATGGTCGTCGTACTGACGCCACGAACTACCTCTCGAAGTTTGTCGCATTTAGTGTGCCGCTCCAATTAGAAGGGGTAAGGGGCAACAATCTTGGAAGCAGATACGAAAGCTTCATCCGGGCCATGGGGGAAATGTACCTGCCAAGTGCCGTAGACAGCTACGAATTCCGTTCTGCGATGGTGCAGGCGAGCGGTGTTTTAAATCCTAGTCTTCGTCACATTCAGAAGGCAATACAGCTAGCGGCGCAGATAGGCATTCTGAGCAACGATCAATGGTCAAGTCTTTCTGCCTATCTCATTCTGCTAAAAACAATCGACGAATTGCGATTCAGCAAATTGCTTGCACTTGACCCAGTCGCTGCAGGAAAAGAAGCCGCTCAGTTCGAGGTGGCGTGTGAGTACAGAAATCCAGATGAAATGAATCATCTGCACGCGATCATGGCGTATCTTGCAGATCGAGCTCGCTTTGACAGCGTCTTGCATTCGCTCAGCAGCGGAGTCACTAAACCAGACAGCCTGCCAATTTACGACCGGCGAGTGCTTTCAGAAACCGACCGGGGAAGACTTGTTCCCCAGTTCCAACGCTATTCGCAAGGATTGTTCCGAACTTTGACTGCCAAGTGAATGTGCCTGGTCATCTACCTTACTACGTATCAAGAGTTGCCTGCTTTATGCAAGCGCTGTCACGCCCCGCAACCCCATTAACCTTGTGCCGAGCACCGAGCCAGACGGCCAAGTTGAGCCGACTGGGCTATCAAGCTTCCAGTCGCTAAGGCTGCGTTTGCGAATAGACGATCAATTGCCACCTGATCGGTGATACCGATGTGTGCTGCCGATGGTTCTGAGGAGGCAACGTATGGCCTCCAGCAATCGAGATCTCATCGCCGCAGTTTGTGCACCGGTAGATGCCTGGATGAGGTGCAGCAACGCCGGGATTGTGCAGTGCGTCGAATGCAGCGTCGTTAGATTGCACGAGCACCTGCGCGTACTTGTATAGCGCCATTTCGTCCTCCTCGCCCCCAAGGGCAGCGCCACTCTCCTCCGGATCGTTCCCGGCTACTAGAGGGTTTGTGCCGAGCACGCGCCCCTGCCCACCGCTATCCCTCGTGTTGATGGCAATATCACGGGTGTGATCTCGGGACCCGAGCGGATGCTCGGTTCGACTTGCGATCACGATCACGATCACGATCACGATCACGATCACGATCACGATCACGATCACGATCCTCGCCAATCTGACCATGGAATCGATCCAACACCGCCCATTTGCGGCCTGGGACTTCGCGACCCGTTTCACCCTCGGGCAGGTGGCGCTATTGATCATTGGCGTGGACCCAGCAATCGCGACCGACGACGACCGAAAAAGATGCGTTGCAGTCGCCCAGCGCATGAACCTCAGCTATGTTCGCGCAGTCGCCGCCGGACTGCTCTTTCAGCCTCCCGACGATAAAGAATTTCTGCCCCCCGCAGAATCACTACTGACGGTTGAATTCAGAGAAATGCTCGGTCGAGCCATCAGGTGGAAGGATGCAAGGGATTTCAAGCGCTGGCTTAACACTGGTGGGGCATCCGTCAACGGACAGACATTCTTGCGCGAAGACATAGCAACCTGGCTCAACGCAGTCTCTCTCGAAAGCCACTACAGCTTTAGCTTTGCAACGAAGAAAAGTGAGTCGAAGGAAGAGTTGGGCCGCCCGTTAGGCAGCAAAGAACGCACAAATCTATTAAACCTCTCAGGAGCGCTACTTGCTCTTCTCCTTGAGCCTGGATCCGACGGGCGATCAAGATCAGGGTTCAAAGATGAAGCAGCAGTCAAAGAGGCAATTCTGCTTCGTCACCCCAA
This sequence comes from Variovorax atrisoli, assembly GCF_014195185.1. Classification (NCBI taxonomy): domain Bacteria; kingdom Pseudomonadati; phylum Pseudomonadota; class Betaproteobacteria; order Burkholderiales; family Comamonadaceae; genus Variovorax; species Variovorax atrisoli. The sequence continues at coordinate 731,717 of NZ_JACIBG010000003.1, forward strand.
AAAGAGCGGATTGTCCTCTCGCACACTCGACGCACGGTTTCCGGAGGCACGTCGCAGCCTAGAAAGCGACTAGCGGTTCACCGCAGTTTCGCTACTCAACCGCAATTGCGGTGACTGAGTTCAAGCTTCAAGCGACAGTCCGGACATGCCGTTCGGACAGACCCGCACTCATGCATCAGCTAGACACTGTCGGCGGAGCGCTGGGCGCCGCTCGCAAATCTTGGCGAAACATTTCCCCCTGATATTGCAAGCAGGTGCAGGCAATTTGCGAGGAGGGGAAGCCGTTCAAACAAAGAGAACCTTACTGCTTGCCCTTAGTGTTGCGACCTTCAGAGCCGTTTACAGCGATTTCCAAAGCCTCGATCCGGCGCCGCAATTCATCTTGCGCGGGGTCGCCGACGTCAAGTTTCGATGCCCTCATCTTGAGTCCTTGCAGCGCGAGCCAGCGAAACGCCATTTCATTCGTCATACCCATCGCTACAGCGACCTGCTCGATCTGCTGCTTCACGTCATCGTCCACTTCGACTTCATAGACGTGGCGCCCCGTCGGGTACACGGCAATTTCAGCACCAATTTCTGGCACGCCTTGCCCTCGCAGGAGCCAATCAAACGAAACCGCGAGAGCCTTTGCCAACTTCGCCGCCACTTCAGGGCGTGGCGAGGTGCGCCCCGACTCGTATCGGCTGATCTGAGCAGCCGCAACGCCGCTCACCTCAGCCAGTTCTTGCTGGCTCCAGCCGTGTCCGGATCGCGCTCTGATGAGCCGCTGCGCGAACGTCTCAGGAAAATTGGTCATGAATGATCTTGAACAGTATTGACTAGTAGATATTTGCCATGCAGAATGACGAACATCGACTCTTCAATACCAATTAATACGGATGGGATTTTATGACGATGCGAGCAAAGCAGAAACCAAACATTGCCGTGCGCCTGCCCGACGATCTGCAGGCGTACTTGGTGCGGAAGGCTGCGGAAGGTTTTCGCAGCCTCACCGGCGAAATCACGATGCGCCTCGAACGCACTCGAGAACTTGATCAGCAACCAAGGCATAAGGGACAGCAATGAGCAACCTCGCCCCCCTGGTTACCGCCAGCGCTGTCACCATGACCAGCCTCGAACTGGTTGAAGTCATCAATAGCGAACGCGGGGAAGCAGGCGCGAAGCTGGCGCACTCCGACTTGCTCAAGAAAGTGCCTCAGGTGCTTGGCCGAGACGCAGGAAATTTTTCCTCCGTCTATCGCGGTGGTAACGGCCAAGAGCGCCCCTGCTACCGCTTCCCCAAGCGCGAGGCATGCCTGATGGCCATGAGCTACAGCTACGAATTGCAGGCCAAGGTCTTCGACCGCATGAGCGAACTGGAGACGGTGACTGCCGGTGGCCGCTTCTACGTGCCGCAGACCATGCCGGAGGCCTTGCGTCTGGCTGCCGATCTCGCCGATCAAAACAAGGTGCTGACCGAGCAGGTCGAGACTATGACGCCGAAGGTCGAGGCCCTCACCCGGATCGCCCTGGCTGATGGCTCTATGTGCATCCAGTCCGCGGCCAAGCACCTGCAGATCCAGCCGAAAAAGCTGTTTCTCTGGCTGAGCGAGCACGAGTGGATTTACCGCCGCGCCGGTGGCACTGGTTGGCTGGGCTATCAGAGCCGCATCCAGTCCGGCTTGCTCGAACACAAGGTGACCACGGTTGAGCGCAGCGACGGCAGCGAAAAGATGGTCGAGCAGTGCCGCATCACGCCGCGAGGCCTGTCCAAGCTCGCAGAGTTACTCAACGAGAAGGAGGCCGCATGAAGCGCTGGGAAAGACGTGACGCGCGTCACTCTCCCGCAAAGCGCAGCCGAAGAATCAAATTCAATTGCACCAGAAAAGGCGAAGTCGCCATGCGCTTGGACCCGCATGACGACTTCTGTGACCCGAAACCCCTCTAACAAGGAACGAATCATGACGAATGATGCCACGCTCGCGCCGGCGGGCGCAACCGAGCCTCCACGGCCCCCGAGGGCACCTGCGCCGCTCCACCTAGTGGCAGCGCCTTCGAGCGCCCCCGAACAATTGGTCCACCTGCTCGACCAGGCGGCCACCGTCGCGGCACTGCTGACGCACAACTTCGGCGGCGACGGCTCGTTCGACGAGCCGAGCGATGCACCCGGCCTCGCCGGCATGGTGGACTGCGTCACCAGTCTCCTCGCGACGGCCAATGCACGAGCTGCAGGCCTGGGCGCAACTGAAACGGCCCAAAAGGCGATCCTGCACGCCAGCTCGATTGCCGAACACCTTTCGGCCAGTTCTCGTGACGAGCTGTACGGCGGCCAGCGTGGCTTCCGCCTGGGCGACCAGTTTTTGTCGATGTGCTACTGGACAGTGGAACAGCACGCCCAGCGCGCCATCGACGACCTGAACGCCGGCGGGGTGCGAGCATGAACGCCGTACTCGAAAGGGCCCGCGCCAAGGCCAAGCCGAAGGCCGAGAAGAGCGCGCTGCAGGCCCGGCTGGACAAGATCTTCAACAACCTCAAGCTAGGACAGGAGAAGCTGCAGCTCGCCCACCATTCCGTCGGGCTGACGGATCCGGGCGACGCACCGGAGATACTTCTGCGAGCGGTCATTGAAGACATGCTGCCGCCGGCCATCGCGCCGATGTACCGCCAACCCCTCACCCGGGCGGATGTGGACGCAGCCTACACGGGCATGTTCACGTCGCTCGCCGCAATCGACGGCGTGATCGCCCTGTCGCTCGGGCACGTGATCGAATCCACGTTGCGCGATGCCTGGGTGCTGCTCGATGAGGCGAACAGCCTGATGGACCTCACCGGTATTTCGGGACTGCCGGAAGCTGTGGACACCACTGAAGCCGATTTCCTGCGAGGTCGCGACATTGCGATCAAGATGATCGACGAGGGCAGCGCACTCACCGGTGAGCGCGAATGCTATCGCCGCCACCGCGATCCCGGCACCGCACAGTACAACTTCGTCAACGGCTACCTCTCGGACATCACCGCTCACCCCGAACTGCGCGCTGGATTCGCTTCTGTGCTGTCTCAGATGATCGGCGGAGGCGAGAGCTTCGATGGCAGCTACTTCAAGCAACTGACGCTCGCTGAAACCCTCGCCGGGGTTCCTGGTGAAGATGGTACGCAGCAACTTGATGGGGAAGCAGCCAAGCCGTCGTCCGAGGTAACGCCTGCAGCCTTCGAAGCACTTGGCATCTACGAGGGCCCGTACTTCATGGTCAGCGAAGTCATCGGGATTATTGAGTCTCGACTCTCAGACATCGGAACCGACCTGCTCCACGGCGCCAAGACCTGCGCAGAGAAGGCCAAGGAGGTCCTGAGTGCTGGCGTGAAGGCCCGAGATGTCCAGATGTGCGAAGACGCGTCCGCTCCCCTGGCCGTGGCTACAGCAGTGCTGGAGGCCTCGCTTGAAGCGGACGACGACGTGGCGCTGTGGGGCGCGTTGCGCCTTCTCAAGCTCGCCCACGACACCCTCGATGAAGCGGGGGCGCAGGGGGTGGCAGCATGACGAAGCAGGTGCATGCCCCAGGTGTGCTGGTCAGCCAAGAGCTTGACGCGGACTGCTTCACCGGCACGGCCGAGGATCTCGTCGCCGCCGGCCTCGTGCGAATGGAGCAGTTGCCCGGACAACCAGGCAACGGCACTACGACGATGTCGTTCCGGGCGGATGGCACCCGCGTCCGCAAGGGAACGCCGGGCGCGTGCCGAGCGGTTGGCTATCTGAGGATTCGCAAGGTGAGCCGCCTGCTGATCTGCGTGGAGCGTGGCGTCGGTGATGAAGAGCATCGGCGTCGTCGGCAGGCCTGGTTCGAAGCACTCCACCGCGAGCGCGAGGAACAGCGTGAACTCGCCCGCTCGTGGCCCTTCCCCATCGTCTGCGGGAGGCCGGTATGAGCACGACGACCACACGGAAGCCTACCCTCCGCCTGGTGTCCAAACCGGCGATCAAGATCGACGCCGATATGGTGGCCTACAACGTGATGGAGCACATTGATGCGCACTTCCCGGCCATCTGGAGCGCAGTTCCCGTGAGCGCACGGGCGAGCATCCGGAACGCCGTCGTGAAGGCTGTGGTTGCAGAGGCCTCGCGAAGTGGAGCATCCGCGTGACTGCAGCGGAGTTCTTCTTGACAGACCCTGAACTTGCGAAGCTCACCGGCTTCAAGATCAAGTCGAAGCAGATCGAGTGGCTTCGCGGCCAGGGTTTGCCGTTTCGCGTGAGCGCTACCGGCCACCCGGTCGTCACCCGCTCTGCCGTCGAAGGCCGAGCAGACGACACTCCAGACAGCGACGGGTGGACGCCCGGATTGATCGGAGCTTGAGCATGGGTCGTAAGCCATCGCGGTGGGCCAACCTGCCGCGGGGGATGCGCGCGCGTCCGCGCGGCAACCTCATCCACTACTACCTCGACACCGGCGGCAAGCCCCGAAAGGAAATCCCGCTGGGGTCCGACTACGCCCTTGCGGTGAAGCGCTGGAGCGAGTTGGCCTCCAAGCCGAAGCCCGCCTATGCGCCGCCTGTCACCGAGGGCACGCTCGCGGCCGTGGCTAAGGCCTACCGGCGCGACATCCTGCCCACGAAGGCGCCCAGGACCCGCCGCGACAACGAGAAGGAACTGGAGTGGATCCTGAAGTTCTTCAACACTCCGCCGGCACCGCTCGACAAGATCGAGCCGAAGCACATCAACCAGTACCTGCACTGGCGCGTGAAGGAGGCCGTGAAGATCGCCGAAGCCCAGAACGCCGAGCGCGTGAAGAACGGCCGCAAGATCGTGCCGATCCCGGCGAAGTGGGGCCAGGTGCGCGCCAACCGCGAGAAGGCGCTGATCTCACACATGTGGAACTACGCGCGGGCCAACGGCTTCACGAAGCTGTCGAATCCGTGCGCCGGCATCAAGGGTTTCCGCGAGACAGCCCGGGACGCCTACGTCGATGACGGCATGCTCAACCGGGTGCTGGAGCACTCATGCGAGCCCCTGCGCTTCGCCCTGCGCCTTGCGCACATCACCGGCCAGCGGCCGGCCGACGTGCTCGGCATGAGCGAGGACCACATCCGCGGCGAGTACCTGCGGGTGCGTCAGGGCAAGACTCAGGCGAAGCTGCGGATCGTGGTGGAGAACGCGCTGGAAGAACTGATCGAGGAGATCCGCGTGTTCAAGGCGGCCAGGCCTAAGCAGTCGGCCCCGCTACTGGTGAACGAGCGCGGCGCTCCGATGACGGCCGCGATGCTGCGCAAGCGCTTCGACAAGGCCAGGAAAAGCGCGGGCATCGACATCACCACGTTCCAGTTTCGTGACCTGCGCGCAAAGGCGGCCACGGATACCGACGAGTCGGCCGGCATCAAGGATGCGCAGACCCTGCTGGGCCACTCGACCGAGGCGATGACTTCGAAGTACATCCGCCATAAAGTCGGCAAGAAGGTGCGGATCGCAGCCTCCAAGAAGGAACCCAAATAGCCGCGGGATTTGTTCCGCAATTTCCAAGACACCCGCATGGATGCTGGGTTTCAAGACCCCTCATTTTTGCGGTTGCGGAACAAAATCTGAAGGTAAGTTGTTGATTTTTCTCAGGTTTCCCTTGGACTCTTAATCCGTAGGTCGAGTGTTCGAGTCACTCAGGGCCCACCACCAACACCAAAAATAGCGCGGTCTCCGCGCTATTTTTTTGACTAAGCCTCCTCCGATCATTCCGAGGAGGCTTTTTCTTTGCCCGGCCGACATGCGGCTAGGTCACGAGCAAGACCCGGGCGCGCTTTACTGATGACGCACGATCCACTCGTCGACGCAACGCTCCAGTAGATCCCCTCTCTCCACGACTTCGGCGGCCAAGTATTGGCGCGCGTGCGCCTGTGCCAGTTCACTCGACAGGAACCATTGCTCGCGGTCGGGGTTTCCCTGCGGCGGGGGCGCTCCCCAGGCAGCTGTGCCCAGGTAGGCCTCTGTGACCGGCAGGCGCCCGTCGGTCCTGCCGAGATCCGAGAGCGCATCGCGCACACCGCCAAGGACGATGCGCACCTGCACCACGTCCTCGTCCGCCTCGATCGACGCGCCAAGCCCGCCCTCCTGATGCACCTGCCACAGCTGCGCTGCCGAAGCATTGCGCACCCAGCTCTCCAACGCTCTCTTCAAGCTTTCGAGAATGATTTCTTTGTTCATGAGGAAATATTTCACGATTTACTCCATCAGCTACATGCCGCTTGCCCCGGAGTTACAAGTGGCCTCCATGCGACGTGGCATCTTGCTCCTGCTGTCACGCATCGAACAAGAAAGACCCAGGGATAGCAACTTCGAAGCCGTCAAGGCTCGTTCGGCCCGCTCATGCGGGTATTTTTTTGCGCGCTCTACGCCGGCTTCGACTCGCGCCGTCCAACGCCGACGAATGTGCCCGGCTCGGAGCCATGCTTTCGGGCGTAAGCTATATTGCCTCCCATGGAAAAGGCGTCCGACATAGGCAAACCCACCGTCCCCATCGACCTGATCGGGCCGGACCACTGGCCCCGTTCGAAGCGCGGCTCCAATCGAACGACACGAGTCGTCCTGGCGATCGTCGGTGGCCTGGCTGCCGCTGGGGTGATCGCCTATCGATTCTTCGGCATCGGGCGCTGACCAGCGGTCTTTCGCACGAACAAGAAAAGCCCGCCGTCCGAAGGACAGCGGGCTTTTTTCATGAGCGCGAGCCAGGACGACCGTCATTGCTCCGCCTCTATTGCAGCCGCGAGCCCTTGGGCAACCGCTTCGCCAGCCACTCGTGCACGTCCGCGCGGATGTTGCGGCCTTCCAGCAGGAAGTTCTCGTAGCGGCTCGGCACATACGGCAGGTAGACCAGAGGCATGCCTGCTTCCTCCGGCGTGCGCGCAGCCTTGCGGTTGTTGCAGACCGCGCATGCGCTCACGAGGTTGGTCCAGGTCCACGGACCTCCGCGCGATTCGGGCAGCACGTGCTCGCACTGCAGGTCGCGCTCGTGGAAGACGCCTGCGCAGTAGGCACAGGTGTAGCGGTCGCGACGCAGCAGCTTGCTCTTGGTGACGCTCGGAATCACTTCGAAGAGGTTGATCTTCGATGCGCCGCGCAGCGCAATGATCGGCGCGACCTCGATGCGCGACTGCACGCCGCGCGCCACGTTGAATCCACCGCGCAGCGTGGCCAGCGGCTGGTCGCCGTCTTCCCAGGCGACCGAGCCGGTCGCGTAGTGCAACACCGCCTGCTCCAGCGAGATCCAGGCTTGCGGCGTGCCCTGAATATCGAGTTGCAGGACGTGAGGGTGCATGAATCGCCTCCTTTCGCGGCGAAGGTTGCAGGGTTGGTGAATGAAGGAACGAAGCCATGGGGTGCGCGAACGGAATCGAACCGTCGTCAGCGGGACCACAACCCGCGGCTCTGCCATTGAGCTACGCGCACCATGAAGAAGAAGCAGCGGATGCCTGTCGGCTCACCACTCGCCGACTGCGCGGACGCGCTGGTCGAGATCGAGTCCGTCGGGCTGCTGCGGCTCGCGCCCCGGCTGGCCCTCATCGCCACGGAGTGCTCCGGCGCTGAAACCGAAGCGCCGGGCAAGTGCCAGCATGGTGGTGCGTTCACGCGGCTGCGCCGGGCGCACGTTGATCATCCGGATCGGGGTGTTGCGCTTGCGCATGGTGACTACTCCCTGGTGATGTGACAGCGGAAAAGGAACGAAAAGAATCTGGCCCCACGTGCACGACTCGAACGTGCAACCCCTTGCTTCGTAGGCAAGTGCTCTGATCCATTGAGCTAACGCGGGCGGCAAGACAAAAAAGTGTCCGGTTACGAGTTCCGGCGCCGCTCAATCTTTGCGGCCGGTTTCCACGGGAGGGCCATCTGCATGGCCCCGTCCCGCTCGGGTTCGGTCATGTCGTCGTTCGAGAAAACGGCAGTCCGCTTTCCATTTCGGTTGTGTCCTCACGCGACGGACAGCACGCTGGGCGCTGTCCCGTACGACGTCGCTGCACAGGAGTGATCAATTCCTGCACATCCCGCCAGACCGTCTACGCGGTGGGCTCTGGCGGTGTGGTGAAGGCACACCCGGAATGGCAAAACAAGAAACCGCACGACAAAACAAAAAGGCCCGGAACCTTGCGGTTTCCGGGCCTCTGAACGAGAGAGCTTGGAAGGTGTGCGCCTATGCGCAACCTCCACCCGGTAGCACCTGATCCTCGGTTTTTCCAAAACGCAGGCTGGCTGCGGCTTTCGTGGAATACACGTGGCTCTGGTGCTGGTTCGATCGGACCGACGGCATGCCGTCGAAACCACCGCACGCCCAGACGCGCACGAGCGATCGGCCCGATGCGGGACGAATGCTGGTGAGGATCAGTGCGGTGTTCACGATGGTTCCTGAGTCAAAAATTGCCGTTGTCGGCCGTTAGGGGTTGGAAAAAAGGTACGGCTTGGGGCCGCGATTGAAGGCAACTGTAAATAGTGTTTACGACGGCGTCAACAACCGGGACAATCTTTTTTTGTCTTGTTGTTGTTTTTGAACAGTGCCCAATATCACCGTCGCGCGCCGCCGCAATGCGCTTGCGCTGCACCGCCGCTTTCTCGAAGAGGCCGTTGCCGCAGGCTTGCCAGCCAAGGGGCTGGACCAGGCGTTCGCGAAGAAGATCGAGATTTCCCCCAGCATGTGGAGCCAGATCAAGAGCTCCCGTCCCATTGGCGACAACCTGGCCAGGCAGATCGAAAGGCACTGCGGCGTCGAGCTCGGCTGGCTCGACGAGGAAGACCGGCCCAGCGAAGTGCCGGACGCGGCGGAGGAGCGCTTCATCACAGCGGCGCGTAAGGCATGGCGATCGGCCAATGCCAAGGGAAAGAAAGAGCTCAGTGGCTGGCTGAAGAAGCGCGCGCAGGATGCGGCAGCCGGCGGCGACCCCGCGGCCTGAAGAGGATTCAGCCCAGCGCAGGCGCGTTGCGCACGATGGCCGCGCGCATGTCGTCCGGAATGGCGACGGCCCGATGGGTCTCCAGCGACGTGGTCACCAGCACCTGCTGCATCTGCATGCGCACTTCTCCGCTCACCGGCTCGAAGCAGCGCACCTGCAAGGTCAACGAACGGGAACCGAGGCGCTCCACGGCCAGCCCCAGCATCACCTGGTCGCCCATGCGGCTCACCGCTCGGAAGTCGACCTCGAGCTTCACCGTGGGCAGGCCGATGCGCCGCTGCGCCACCAGCCCGTGGTAGCTGAGGCCCAGGCCTTCGTTCACCCAGTCTTCGACGAGGCCGTTGAGCATCACGAAGTACTGCGGATAGAAGACGATGCCCGCCGGATCGCAGTCCGAGAAGCGGATCAGCCGCGGCCTGCAGAACTCGCTGCCCTCGGCCATGCTCAGCCCTCCTCGCTTGCCGGTTCGCCGCGCATTACGTGCACGCGCAGCAGGCCGAGCTGCGTGTGCAGCTGCTTGACGGTCTTCATGTCGAGGCCCGAGAACATCTCGAGGATCCACTGCTCGTGCTCGCTCGCCATGGTCTCGAAGGTGCGGCGGCCGGTGGGCGTGAGGCTCACGATCCAGGCGCGGCGGTCGTCGGGGCTCGGCGCGCGGGCAACCATGCCTTCGCGCTCGAGTTCGTCCGTCAGGCCGGTGACATTGCCGCCGGTCACCATCAGGTAGCGCGACAGCACGCGCATCTTCAGCCCGTCCTTGTAGCGGTAGAGCTGCGCCATGTAGTCGAAGCGCGCCAGCGAGATGCCGAAACGCTCGCGCAGGCGGCGGCGGATCTCGGACTCGATCTGCGTGGTGCTGGCCAGCATGCGAAGCCACAGCTTGAGCACCGCGTGGTCGTCGTGGCCGGCGCGGGCCTCGTGGCCCAGTTCTTCCGCATCGCTCAGCACGGCATGCGAGGCGTCGTTGCGTGTGGTCATGTCACTTCTCCCCCTGAAACCGAGATCGACTGGCCGGTGACCGATGCGGCGCCCTCGCCGCACAGCCAGCGCACGGCATCGGCCACTTCGGCCGGCTGCACGATGCGCTTCTGCGGATTGACGCTGGAGAACTCCGCGAGCGCATCAGCCTCGCTGCGCCCGGTCTTGCCGACCACGTTGGCGACGCTGTTGCGCAGGATGTCGGTGTCGGTATAGCCCGGGCACACGGCATTCACCGTGATGCCCTTGCGCGCCACCTCCAGCGCCAGCGAGCGCGTGAGCCCGACCACACCGTGCTTGGCCGCGGTATAGGCCGCCACGTAGGCGTAGCCCTTCTGCCCCGCCGTGCTGGCGATGTTGACGATGCGCCCCCAGCCCGCGTCGAGCATGTCCGGCAGCGCCGCCTGCGCGCAGAGGAAGCTGCCAGTGAGGTTGACCGACAGCATCCGCTGCCAGAGCTCGAACGAGGTCTTGAGGAAAGGCGCGCTCTCCGCCGCCCCCGCGTTGTTGACGAGCACCGCCACGGGCCCGCGCGCCGCGCGTGCCTCAGCGAACGCCGCCTGCACGGCCTGCGGGTTCGCCACGTCCGCGGCGACGACGCCGTGCCCGCTGCCGGCGAGCGAATCCGCCACCCGCTGCAGCGCCTCGCGGTCACGACCCAGCAATGTCAGCGTGGCGCCTTCGGCAGCCAGGGTGCGGGCGATCTCCGCCCCGATGCCGCGCGCAGCGCCCGTGACGAGGGCGTGCCGGCCAGTCAGTGAATTTGATTGCATACCTGAATGATTTAGTTCTGAACCATTTTAACCGGATGGCCCGGCAAGCCTTGTCAGCGCATGAAACGGCCGCCGTTGAGGTCCAGCGTCGCACCGGTCATGAAGGCCGCCGCAGGAGAAGCCAGGTAGACCACGGCCGCAGCCACTTCCTCGGCCAGTCCGAAGCGGCCGAGCGGGATGCCGGCCTGCAGTGCCTGTTGCCTCGCCGGCTCCATGGCATCGAGCGCGGGACTACGGATCGCCGCCGGCGCGAGCGCATTCACCGTCACGCCATGAGGCGCCAGCTCCTGCGCGAACGACCGCGTCAGCGCCAGCAGCCCGGCCTTGCTCGCCGCGTAGTGCACGCCCGTCGCGCTGCTCGCCTGCTGCCCAGCCATCGAACCGAGATTGACGATGCGCCCCTCGCCGCGCTCGCGCATGTGGCGCCCTGCGATGCGGCAGCCGAAGAAGCTGCCGCGCAGGTTGATGGCCAGCACGTCGTCCCACTCCTCGGGCGTGATGTCCCACAGCGAGGTCGATGGCGTACGCGCCGCGTTGTTGACCATGATGTCGACACAGCCGAAATGCGCCACCGCCCTGTCGAAGCACTGGCGGAATGCCGCTTCGTCGCGCACGTCGAGCCGCAGCGCGAGGCCGCCGATCCCATCGGCCACGGCCACCGCCGACGACAGCTCGATGTCGGCCAGCGCCACCCGCGCGCCCGCCTGTGCCAGCCCCTTCGCGATGGCCGCGCCCAGGCCCTGCCCCGCTCCCGTCACGAACGCCACACGCCCGGAAAGAGGAAGCTGCGGCGCCAGGCTCGTCATGCTCAGGCCTTCGCGGGCCGGCCGTCCCAGGTCTGCGGCCCCACGCCGCGTTCCCGCAGCTTGAACTTCTGGACCTTGCCGTTCTCGGTGCGCGGCAGGTCGGCCAGCACGTCGATGTAGCGCGGCACGGCGAAGTACGGCAGCCGGCCCTCGCAGAAGCGCGCGAGCTCGGCGGGGTCGATGGCCGCGCCTTCGCGGGCCACCAGCGCGGCCATCACCTCGTCCTCGGCGAGTTCGGAGCGCACGGGATACACCGCGCACGAAGCCACGCCTGGATGGCTCAGCAGCACCTGCTCGACCTCGAACGAGGAGATGTTCTCCCCGCGCCGCCGGATCGCGTCCTTGATGCGGTCGACGAAGCGGAAGGCCCCGTCCGCATCGCGTACCACGCGGTCGCCGGTGTGGAACCAGAGGTTGCGCCAGGCCTCGACCGTCTTCTCCGGCATGTTGAAGTAGCCGCTCGCGAAGGCATGGGGTTCGTCGGCGCGCAGCAGCAGTTCGCCCGCCTCGCCGGCCGGCAGGGCCACGTCGTCCTCGTCGGCCACGCGCGCCTGAAAACCCGGGCGCAGCCAGCCCATCACGCCGCCGCGCGGCGAATCCGGTGCGGTGGCGATGGCGAAGTTGGTCTCGGTCGAGCCATAGCCCTCCAGCAGCGACACGCCCGTGCGCGCCTTGAACGCGGCTCCGGCGGCGGCCGGCACGCCGGGCCCCAGTCCGATGCGCACGCGGTGGTCGCGCTCCCCGGCACCTTCGGGCTGGGCCAGCAGGATCGGCACCATCGCGCCCAGCAGGTAGACCACAGTCGCCCCGCTCGCGCGCATCGTCGGCCAGAAGCCCGACGCCGAGAAGCGCGTCTCGAACACGACCTGCGAGCCCGTCAGCGCGGCCTGGGCGAAGGTGTTGAGCGCGTTGATGTGGAAGAGCGGCAGCGTGGTGCAAAGCACGTCGTCGGCGCCCACGCCGAGCACCTCCGCGCTGTTCACCCCCCACCAGAAATACTGTGCGTGCGGGCAGACCACACCCTTGGCGGGCCCGGTCGTGCCCGAGGTGTAGAGGATCGCGAGTGCGTCGCCGGGCTGCACGGATGCCGGCTCGACGGGTTCTCCATGCGCGGGATACGCCACGACGCGCACGCCCGCAGGCGCCTGCCAGGCACCCGAGACGATCTCGCCGACGACCCAGATCTCCCGCAGCGCGGTGCGCCCCAGGTCCGCCGCCGCGAGCCGTTCCAGGAAGGCGCCTTCGATCACCAGCAGCTTCGCCTCGCTGTTCGCGAGGAAGTATTCGATCTGCGGCCCCATCGACGCCGTATTGACCGGCACCGTCGACGCCCCCAGCCATCCCGCGCCCAGGAAGCTCTCGAGGAACTCGACGCGGTTGCCGCACATCACCGCGATGCGATCGCCGCGCACCACGCCGGCCGCCGCCAGCGCGCCGGCCCGCGCCGCCGCGACGCGGGCTGAATCGCGATGCGTCCACTCGCTCCCCGCGATCTTCAGCAGCGCGCGCGAGCCGAACAGCCCGGCCTGCCGCTGCAGCATCGCCGGCAGCGTGCGCTGCGCGGGCGGCACGGCGCGGGGTTCAGTCGTCATCGTGCGTGCCCCCGCCGAGGTAGGTCGCCTGCACCCGCGAGTCGCTCGCCAGTTCGGCGGAGGCCCCGGAGAGCGCGATCTCGCCCGTCTCCAGCACATAGCCGTGATCGGAGCTTTCGAGCGCGGCGCGCGCGTTCTGCTCCACCAGCAGGATCGATACGCCGTCCTCCCGCAGCTTGCGCACGATCGCCAGGATGTCGCGCACGATCAGCGGCGCCAGGCCGAGGCTGGGCTCGTCGAGCATCAGCAGGCGCGGCGCCGACATCAGCGCGCGGCCCACGGCCAGCATCTGGCGCTCGCCGCCCGAGAGCGTGTCAGCGCGCTGCGAGCGGCGTTCGGCCAGACGCGGAAAGCGGTCGTACACCGACTGCAGCCGCTTCTTCATCGCATCGCCGCGCAGCCGCTTGGCGAATGCTCCGAGCTGCAGGTTGTCGAGCACGGTGAGCTCGCCGAAGAGCTCTCGCTTCTCGGGCACGAGGCACAGGCCGCGCTCCACGCGCGCCTCCACGTCCAGCCCCTGCAGGTCCTCGCCCTCGAAGCGCAGCGTGCCCCTGCACGGCAGCAGGCCCATGGCGGCGGCCAGCAGCGTGGTCTTGCCCGCGCCGTTGGGGCCGATCACCGAGATGATCTGGCCCGGCTGAAGGTCGAGCGACACACCGCGTACCGCCTCCACCTGTCCATAGGAGACATGCAGGTCGCCGATCTCGAGCATCGCTGTCATACCGACACCCCCATGCTCGTCGCTTCGTGTACTTCACGCGCCCCCTGACGGGGGTCCGTGCCTTCGGGCGGTCGTGGGGCGCTCATACGACGCTCCCCAGGTAGGCCGCCTGAACGCGCTCGTCGGCACGCACCGCCGACGGCACGCCCTCCACGAGCTTGGAGCCGAAATTCATCACCACCAGCCGATCCACCAGTTTCATCACGAAGTCCATGTCGTGTTCCACGATGAGGATGGTCACGCCTTCCTCGCGCAGCTTGCGCAGAAGGTCGCCGAGCGCCATCTTCTCCTTGCGCCGCAGCCCGGCCGCGGGCTCGTCGAGCACCAGCAGCACCGGGTCGGCGGCCAGCGCGCGAGCGATCTCCAGGATGCGCTGCGTGCCCAGCGGCAGGCTGCCCGCCTGCTCGTGCGCGCGGTCGCCCAGGCCGATGCGGTCGAGCTGGCGCTGCGCTTCCTGCAGGATCTGCTGCTCTTCCGTGCGATCGAGCCGCAGGCCCGCCTTCAGGATGCCCGAGCGCGTGCGCGAATGCGCACCCAGCGCCACGTTGTCGAGCAGGCTCATGTGCGGGCGCAGCTTCACGTGCTGGAAGGTGCGCGCCAGCCCCAGCCGCGCCACCTCGCGCTGCGGCATGCCGGCGATGTCGTGCTCGAGGAAGCGCACCTGGCCCGAGCTCATCGGCAGCGTGCAGGTCAGCAGATTGAACATGGTCGACTTGCCCGCGCCGTTCGGCCCGATCAGCCCGACGATCTCGCCGGCCTTCACGTCGAAGCTCACGTCGTTCACCGCCACCAGGCCGCCGAAGCGCTTGACCGCGCCGTTCACCGACAGCACGGGCGAGCCGCGCGCGGGCAGCGTGCGGTTGGGCAGCGGTTCGACCGCGGGCCCTTCGTGGCGCGAAGGCCCCCGCGCGCCGGCGCGGCGTCGCGTCCAGCGGCGCAGCAGCCCCATCACGCCACCGCGCGCGAAGTGCAGCAGCAGGATGAAGAGCGCGGCAAAGGCCACCGCCTCCAGCTGGCCGGCGCGCTGCGTGAGCATCGGCAGCACGTCCTGCAGGCCGTTCTTCAGCACCAGCACCAGCGCGGCACCCACGAGCGCTCCACCCAACTGGCCCAGGCCGCCGGCCACCGCCATCAGCAAGTACTCGATGCTGGCGCGCACGTCGAAGGGCGACGGACTCACGAAGCGGTTCATGTGCGCGTAGAGCCAGCCCGCCAGCCCCGCGAGCAGCGCCGCGGTGACGAACAGCGAGAGCCGCACGCGATATGCATCGGCGCCCACGCTCGCCAGCAGCGTCGCACCGCCGCGCAGCCCGCGGATGGCACGCCCCGGCCGAGACTGCAGCAGGTTGTGGCTGAACAGGCAGGCCAGGCCCACCACCGTCCAGATCAGGAAGTACATCGCACGCGGCTCGGCCAGCGACCAGCCTGCGATCTGCAGCGCCGGTATGTTCGACAGGCCCGTGTGCCGGCCCAGGCCATCCACGTTGCCGAACAGCATCGCGATGGAGAGCCCCCAGGCGATGGTGCTCAGCGGCAGGAAATGCCCGCCCAGCCGCAGCGTGAGCATGCCGATGGCCAATGCCGACAGCCCCGTGAGCAGCAGCGCGAACAACAGCCCGAGCCAGGGCGACATGCCCTGCGTGGTGGTGAGCCACGCGGTCGCGTAGGCGGCGATGCCCACGAAGGCCGCCTGCCCGAAGGAGGTGGCGCCGCCCACGCCGGTCAGCAGCACGAGGCCCAGCGCCACGAGCGCGCCGATGCCGATGTCGTTGAGCAGCGAGACGGTGAAGCTGCCCGCGAACACCGGCACCAGTGCCAGCACCACGACCAGCGCGGCGATCCACGCCATGCGCTTGCGATTGCCGTTCATTCTTCCACCTCGTCTTCTTCCTCTTCGGCATGCGCGGCCGCGAAGGAGCGCAGCATCAGCACCGGGATCAGCAGGCTGAACACGATCACGTCCTTCAATGCGCCGCTCCAGAACGAGGCGAAGCTCTCCACCACGCCGACCGCGAGCGCGCCCACGGCCGTCATCGGGTAGCTCACGAGCCCGCCGATGATCGCGGCCACGAAGGCCTTCAGCCCGATGATGAAACCCGAGTCGTAGTACATCGTCGTCACCGGCGCGATCAGCACGCCGATCAGCCCCGCCAGCAGCGAGGCGCAGCCGTACGCCAGCAGCGCCGTGCGCACCGGCCGGATGCCGACCAGCCGCGCGCCCACGCGGTTCACCGCCGTCGCGCGCAGCGCCTTGCCGGCCACCGTGCGCTCGAACACCAGGAAGAACAGCCCGCTCAGCACGATGGCCGCCCCCACCATCAGCACCACCTGGCCGCTGACTGTGAAGCCCTCGCCCAGCGTGAACACGGCACTGGTCAGCGGCGTGGTGCGCGAGCCCTCGGGCCCGAAGAACAGCAGGCCCAGGCCCGACAGCAGGAAGTGCAGCGCGAGCGACACGATCAGCAGCACCAGCACCGAGGCATCGGCGATCGGCTGGAAAACCACTCGCGCCAGCAGCGGCGCGATGGGCACCACCAGCAGAACCGCCACCGCGATGTGCACCGCCACCGGCACGCCGGGCCGGGCTGCGAGCCACGCCAGCGCGCAGGGAATGGCGGGCAGCACGCCCCAGGTCAGCACCGCCTTCGGAATGCGCGCGGTCTCGCCACGCCGCACCAGGCTGCCGATCTCGGTGGCAAGCGCCAGCGCAGCGAGCACCGCGACCATGCCGATCGTCGGCGGCACGCGGCCGGTCTCGAAGGCCGCGAGCGACAGCGCCGCGAAGGCCGCGATGTCGCCGAAGGGCACGAACACCACCCGCGTGACCGAGAAGATCAGCACCAGCCCGAGGCCGGCCAGCAGGTAGATGGCACCGTTGGCGAGGCCGTCGGTGATGAGGATGAGGGCCACGTCCCAGGTCATCGCGCGGCCCTCCGCAGAGTCGAAGGCAGGAGGTTCAAGGTGCGAGCTTCCATTGGCCGTTGTCGAGCTTGACGATCACCCGGGCGCGTTCATCCACGCCGTAGAGGCTGCCGGGCTTGAAGGTGTAGACGCCGTGCGTGCCCACCACTTCCTTGGTGCTGAAGATGGCGTCGCGCAGCGCCACGCGGAACTCGGGCGTGCCCGGCTCGGCCTTCTTCATCGCGCGCGATGCCGCATCGGCGAACACCAGCCAGCCGTCGAAGGAATAGGCAGAGAAGGCATCGCTGGTCGGTGCGTTGTTGACCTTCTGGAAGACGGCACGGAAGTCGGTCGCGATCTTCTTCGTCGGGTAGTCGGCCGGCAGCTGCTCGGCGACGATCACCGGGCCCGTCGGCATCAGCGCGTTCTGGCCGGCAGCACCGACCACGCGCACGAAGTCGGGGTTGATGAGGCCGTGCTGGCCGTACACGCCGCCCTTGAAGCCGCGCTCCTGCAGCGCCAGGAAAGGCAGCGCGCCGGGCGTGCCGGCGCCGCCGGTCATCACCGCGTCGGGGCGCAGCGCCACGATCTTCAGCACCTGGCCGGTCACCGAGGCGTCGGAGCGCGCATAGCGCTCGTTGCTCACCACCTTGATTCCGGCGGCGGGCGCGGCCTTCATCAGCGCCTCGTACACCAGGTCGCCCCAGGCATCGGAGAAGCCGATGTAGCCCACGGTCTTCACGTTGTTGCGCTTCATGCGCTCGACCACCGCGTCGATCATGAGCTGCGTGGGCTGGGCCACCGTCATCACCCAGGGGTTGTCGTTGGCGTCCAGCAGGATGGGCGTGAGGCCGATCAGGGGCGTCTTCGCTTCCTTGCCGACCTGCGCCATCGCGATGGCGGCGGGCACGCCGGAAGTGCCCATGAGCACGTCGACCTTCTCCTCCTCGATCAGCTTGCGCGCGTTGCGCCCGGCCGTGGTCGGGTCGGAACCGTCGTCGAGCACGACGAGCTGGATCTTGCGGCCGTTCACCTCGGGCTTGTAGGCCAGCGCGGCCTGCATGCCCTTGGCATAGGGCACGCCCAGCGAGGAATTCGGCCCCGACAGCGACACGCTCAGGCCGACCTTGAGGTCGGCGGCGATGGCGCTGGCAATGCCACAGGCGGTCAGCGCGGCGGCAAGGGCACCGCGCGTCAAGGTCTGCATCAGGCTCTTCATGTCGTAGCTCCGGTGAGGATGGTTGGAATGGACAGAGGTGGGTGGGTAACTCGGGCGATCAGATGAACAGCTGGATGGCCGGCAAGGCTCGCCCCGCATTGAGCAGGTCGACGCGCTTCTCGCGGATCAGCCATCCCGTGGATGTGCGAACGAGGTGGTGGCGCGCCGTCCCGCTGAGCAGCAGCTGGCCTTCGCCGCGCGCCTCGACATAGAGGAACGGCGTGCGCAGCCACGCTTCGTCGCCCTCCTCGCGTTCGATGCGCGAGGGCTGCAGCACATGCTGGCTGTGGCTTGCGGGGTGCTGCGAATGCGCGCGCGGGTTCTTCAGACGCTCCACGCGCAGCTGCAGCAGAAGCCGGTCCTCGTAGGCCAGCGAGTTGTGCGAGAACGGATCGGCCTGCGCCGCGCCGAGCAGCGGCACCCAGTAGTGGCCGTCCTCGGAGAACAGGGCCAGCCAGTCGTCGAAGCGGCGTTCGTCGAGCAGCGCCGCCTCGTGAGCCACGAAATCGCGCGGGTCCGTCATGCCGTGGCCTCCATGCCCGCCGCCATGGCCTTCGCCCAGGCGCGGAACTGGTTGCGCATCAGCAGCTCGTTGGTGCCGTTGGTGGTGATCGTGGCCTGCTGCTTCTCGGCCGGGTCGAAGTTGCGATGCAGGCTCACCCATTCGTTGCCGCCGGCACGCAGGCCCTGCTGGATGCTCTCGAACAGGTGCACGTCGTCGTGCGCGACCACCGACATCGGCGAGAACACCAGCCGGTTGTAGCTCATGGCCCGCTCGAAGAGCAGCGCAGGCGCGCCGGCGGCGCTGAAGCTCCAGGCCTCGATCAGCGTGCGGTCGGCCGCCAGCGGGCGGATCACGCGGATGGCCAGCGGCGAGCCCTTGACCGACAGGCTCGGGAAGAAGACCGAGTTCTGCGGCGAGCGCTGAAGAATCTCGGCCGCACGCGCCTCACCGTGCGCGGCGCGCATGGCGGCTTCGTATTCGGGCAGCTGCGCGTAGTTGGAGTGGATGCTGAAGTTCACCCCCAGCACGCTGTGCCCATTGGCGAACACGCGTCCGCCCATCCGGTCGAAGAACTCATAGCCCGAGCCGAAGGGCAGGATCTGCTCCATCGCCATCGGCTTGGGGTCGGTGGGCGCATGGCCCTCCCACAGCGCCTCGGCCGCCTTGGTGGCCGACTCGTGCGTGGACATCGGGTGCACCGTGTCGTTGATGTTCTCCAGGTACATCTTCCAGTTGCAGTGGACGATGTTGCGCAGCACGCCACCGCCCACCGTGAGCTTGCCTTCGGGCGAACGGTCGACCATGTTGTCGATGGCGCCCAGCACCTCGCCGAAGTACTCGTCGAACGAAGGGCCGGTGTCGGAGAGCCGCACGAACACGAAGTCGCGGTACACCTTGACGTTCTTCACCACCGAGAGCCCCTGCCCCGACTCGCAGGCCTTGAGCTGCGTGCCCTCGTAGCCGTTCTTCAGCGGCAGGCCGAGCGGCGCGCCGTCGAGCTTGTAGGTCCAGGCGTGGTACGGGCAGCGGAAGAAGCGACCGGTGTTGCCGCACTCGTCCGTCACCAGCTGCGTGCCCTTGTGGGCGCAGCGGTTGTAGAGCACGTGCACATCGCCACCGGGCTGGCGCACCATTAGCAGCGGCCGCCCGGCGATCTCCTGCGTCACGAAGTCGCCGGGCTGCGGCACCTGGCTCGCATGGCCCAGGAAGACCCAGGTGCCGGCGAAAAGGTGCTCCTGCTCCAGCGCGAAAAGCTCCTCGCTGAGGTACAGGTCGCGGTGGACCCGGTCGTCCTGCACCAGCGCCGCGACGAGATCGGGGCGATTGCGATAAGTGTTCATGGACTTACTCCTGACTCGGGTAGCGCTGCGCTACTTCGCGAAACACCGTGGAACCGGCTTCGCCGGGACACCGGCGTTGCCCCCGGTCGGGGATTGGCGAAGCGACATGCAGTGCGCGCAGCCTGGGGGCGAGCTCATTGCGGCACCAGCTTCCACTGGCCCTTTGTCATCTGCACGATCACCACGCCGCGCTGGTCGGAACCGTAGCGGTCGTCGGGCTTGAAGGTGTAGACGCCGTGCGTGCCCACCAGCTCCTTCGTGCTCACGATCGCATCGCGCAGCGCCGTGCGGTAGGCCGGCGTGCCGGGCTCGCCCTTGGTGCGCGAGGCCGCGTCGGCCAGCAGCAGGTAGGCGTCGTAGGTGTACGACGAGAAGGCATCGGTCGGCACCGCGCCGTTGAGCTTCTGGTACGCATTGCGAAAGCCCATCGACACCTTCTTGATCGGGTTGCTGTCGGGCAGCTGGTCGGCCACCAGCACCGGGCCGCTGGGCACCTGCAGGCCCTCGATGGAGGCGCCGCCCACGCGCACGAAGTCGGCGTTGATGAGGCCGTGGGTGCCGTAGATCCTGCCCTTGTAGCCGCGCTCGGCCAGCGCGATGTAGGGCAGCGCGCCGGGTGTGCCCGAGTTGCCCGCGAACACCGCGTCGGGCCGGGCCGCGACGATCTTCAGCACCTGCCCGGCCACCGACGAATCGCTGCGCGCATAGCGCTCGTTCGCCACCACCTTGATGCCGGCGGCGTCGGCGCTCTTGACCAGCGAGTCGTAGGCCAGGTCGCCCAGCGCGTCGGAGAAGCCGATGAAGGCCACCGTCTTCACGCCCGACGCTTTCATGCGCTCGACCACGCCCGCCACCATGAGCTGGAAAGGCTGCGAAACCGTCACTGTCCACGCGCCCTCCGGGCCGGGAATGGTCACCGGCGTGGGCGAGATCAGCGGCGTGTTGAGCTCGCGCGCCACCGAGGCGATGGCCATCGCGCCCGGCACGCCCGAGGTGCCGATGAGCACGTCGACCTTGTCCTCGGTCACCAGCTTGCGGGCGTTGCGGCCCGCGGTGGTGGGG
The DNA here is from genome assembly GCF_014195185.1 of Variovorax atrisoli. Taxonomy (NCBI): domain Bacteria; kingdom Pseudomonadati; phylum Pseudomonadota; class Betaproteobacteria; order Burkholderiales; family Comamonadaceae; genus Variovorax; species Variovorax atrisoli. The sequence goes on from NZ_JACIBG010000003.1 coordinate 752,511, forward strand.
TCGGAGGCATCGTCGAGCACGATGAGCTGCACCTTGCGCCCGGCGATCTCGGGGCGCTCGGCGATGGCGGCGCGGATGCCCTTCTCGTAGGGCACGCCCAGCGCGGCCACCGGGCCGGAGAGCGAACTGATGAAGCCGATCTTCAGGTCGGCGGCCATGGCCTGCGCCGCGGCCAGTGCGGCTGCAGCGGCGGCCGTGGCGGCGAGGATGCGGGTGATCTTTTTCATGGGGGTCTTCAGGTCGGGCGTTTCAGGGGACGAGCTTCCATTGGCCCTTGTCGAGCCGCACCACGACGCGCGAGCGGTCGTCCGAGCCGTAGCGGTCGGTCGGCTTGAAGTTGTAGACGCTGTGCGTGCCCACCAGCTCCTTGGTGCTCACGATGGCATCGCGCAGCGCAACGCGGAACTGCGGCGTGCCGGGTTCGGCCTTGCTGGCCAGCGCGCGCTGCGCGGCGTCGAGATAGATCAGCCAGGCATCGAAGCTGTAGGCCGAGAAGGTGTCGGTGGGCGGCGCGCCGTTGGCCTTCTGGAAGGCGGAGCGGAAGTCCATCGCGATCTTCTTCATCGGGTTGGCGTCGGGCAGCTGCTCGGCCACCACCACCGGGCCCGTGGGTGCCAGCAGGCCTTCGACCGAGGGACCGCCGACGCGGATGAAGTCGGGGTTGATCAGCGAATGCATGCCGTAGATCTTTCCCTTGTAGCCGCGCTCCTGCAGCGCCAGGTAGGGCAGCGCGCCGGGCGTGCCCGATGCGCCGGTGATCACCGCGTCGGGGCGCAGCGCCACGATCTTCAGCACCTGGCCGGCCACCGACGAATCGCTGCGCGCATAGCGCTCGTTGCTCACCACCTTGATGCCCGCAGCCGGCGCCGACTTCGTCAGCGCGTCGTACACCAGGTCGCCCCAGGCGTCGGAATAGCCGATGTAGGCCACCGTCTTCACGCCCGACTGCTTCATCTTCTCGACCATCGCGCCCATCATCAGCGGCGCGGGCTGGGGCAGCGTCACCATCCATGCGCCGTCGTCGCCGGGCAGGTCGGCGTTGGCGATGGAGATCAGCGGCGTCTTCGTCTCGCGCGCCACGCCGGCGATCGCCAGCGAACCCGGTGCGCCGGCCGTGCCGATGATGACGTCGACCTTGTCCTCCTCGATCAGCTTGCGCGCGTTGCGCGCCGCGGTGGAGGGGTCGGACGCGTCGTCGAGCTGGATCACCTGGACCTTGCGGCCGCCGACTTCCGACTTGTAGGCCACGGCCGCCTTCATGCCCTTGTCGTATGGAATGCCCAGCGACGACACCGGCCCCGACATCGAAGTGATGAAGCCGACCTTGAGATCGGCGGCCCACGCGCCCGCGGCACTCAGCGCGCCGAGGCCCGCGGCGATGGCCGCGAATGTGCGAATTCGATTCAGTACTTTCATGGCGGAGCTCCAGAGGTGGTTTTTTTGAGGGACGAGAGAAAGCAGGAAAGGAAGAACAGGTTCAGAGGGCCAGGCTGCCGACGCTGGTGCCGCCGCACACGTACAGCACCTGGCCAGTGACGAAGCTGTTGTCGGCATCGGCGAAGAAACGCACGGCGCGTGCCACGTCGGCCGATTCGCCTAGCCGCCTGACGGGTACCGATGCGGCGAGCGCGCGTTCCTTCTCGCTGCCGGCCTCGACCACGTCGTAGAACATGTCGGTGCGAATGGGGCCCGGTGCCACCACGTTCACCGTGATGCCGTCGGCCGCAAGCTCCAGCGCCCAGGTGCGCGCCATGCCCAGCATGCCGGCCTTGGTGGCTGAATAGCTGGTGCGCGTGGCCAGCCCCAGCGCAGCGCGCGACGACAGCAGCACAACGCGGCCGAAGCGCTGCGCACGCATCGCGGGCAATGCACCTTGCACGAGCTGGATCGCACAGCCCAGGTGCAGGTCGACCAGCGCGTCGAGGTCGTCGAGCTTCACGTCGGGCAGCAGCGCGGCTCGGATCACGCCGGCGTTGTGCACGATGGTGGTGGGCGAGAAGCGCTCGACCAGTTCGCGCACCGCCTCGCCGGTGGCGGCGCGGTCGCTCAGGTCGACCTCGATGCTGTGCAGCTTCGGATGGTCGATCTCGGCCTTGCGGCGCGCGAGCGACACCACCTCGTAGCCCTGTGCAAGCAGGTCTTCGCAGATGGCCTTGCCGATGCCGGCGCTGCCGCCGGTGACGGCTGCGACCCTGGGGGCAGCCGCGCTCATGCCTGCGCTCCCACCAGCGCCAGCACGCGCAGCGGACTGCCACTGCCCTTCTCGATCTTCAGCGGCGGGCAGATCAGCACCGCACCCGAAGGCGGCAGCAGGTCGAGGTTGCTCAGGCACTGCAGCCCGTAGCGGCCCGCACCGTGCATGTAGTAATGGCACGGGTACGGCGGGCGCAGGTGGTAGCCCTGCCCTGCATCGGTGCCGATTGCCTCCGAGCCGAAGCCCAGTACGTCGCGCTGCTCGACCAGGAAGCGCACGGCCGCGGTGCTCGGGCCCGGCGTGTGCTGGCCCGTCTCGTCGAAGTTCTGGTAGGCCTCGGGGTCGGTGCGCTTCGACCAGTCGGTGCGCATCAGCACCCATGCGCCCTTCGGGATGCGGCCATGGGCAGCCTCGTAGGCCTCGATGTCTTCCAGGGTCAGCAGGTAGTCGGGGTCGTCCTTCACCTGCGGCGAGCAGTCGATCACGCAGGCCGGCGCCACGAAGTGCTGCACGGGGATGGTGTCGACCGAGTTGTTCGGCAGGTCGCGGCCCGATATCCAGTGGATCGGCGCATCGAAGTGCGTGCCGGTGTGTTCGCCGCAGGAGAAGTTGTTCCAGTACCAGCCGGGACCGCGCTCGTCGTACTTCGACACCTCCTCGATGCGGAAGGGCCAGCACTGGCCCATCTCGGGCGGCAGCGCGATCTGCGGGAACTCGGGCGTCAGGGTCTGCGTGAGGTCGATCACGCGGATGCGGCCGCTGGCCATGGCAGTCACCAGACCGCCGAGGATCTCGGCGGTGGACATCGGTTCTGTGGCTCTCGTCATTTCATTCTCCGATCTCTATTCCAGGAACACCGCGCAACCGGCTTTGCCAGGCCGCAGGTGTTGCCCCCTGCAAGGGGGTTGGCGAAGCGACACGAAGTGCGCGAAGCCTGGGGGTGTGCCTCATGCTCCTGCGGCCAGCTCGCGCTCGAGCACCTTGGGGTTGTCGCGCCAGCGCTCCAGCCACTCCTGTGCCACGTCGCCGGGGTACACGTCTTCCACGCCGTCGCGCAGCGCCTTCACGATGGCGTTGGCCAGCGCGGCGGGAGCGAGCTTGGGCGGCGGCGTGTGCTGGTTCCATTCGTCGTCGATGGGACCGGGGAACACGTTGATCACGCGGATGCCCGCGGGCCGCATCTCCGCGCGCAGGCATTGCGCGAGCGAATGCGCCGCCGCCTTCGAGGCGCTGAAGGTGCCGTGCGGCGGGAAGTTGCTCAGCGCGTAGATCGACAGCAGATTGACCCACGCCGTCGCGCCCGTCACGCCGTCGGCAGAGCGGCCCTTGAGCGCGGGGCCGAACTCCTGCGCCAGGCGCAGCAGTCCGAAGTAATTGATGTCCATCTCGGCCTTGGCCACGTCGGTGCCGCGCCGTGCGCCGATGCCGAAGGTGCGGTGCACCTCCGCGTTGTTGATGACGATGTCGACCTTGCCGCCGATGGAGCCCGCAAGCTCCGTCACCTGCCGGCCGTTGGTCAGGTCCAGCGGCACCAGCGTGACCTGCGGCAGCGCCGAGATGTCGTCGAGGCCGTCGCCCATCTTCTTCCAGGGCTCGGCGTGTCCGACCCAGACGATGTCGGCGCCGGCCTTGACCAGCGCGCGCACGATGGCCTGGCCGGTCTCGGTCTTGCCGTCTGTCACCAGCACCTTGCGGAACTTGGGGTCGCTGGTCATTTCGCGCAGCATCTTGTCGTCGGCCATGTGGGGACTCCCTTCGTTCGGAAAAGCAATGAGAACGGCCTGGCCCGCGCGGTCGAGCCGGGCGCCTACGCGCACGCGCTGCGGCGCGTCGCCGACCTCGCCGTGCAGGTGGACCATGAGCGTGGGGCCGGCATCCAGGTGCACCAGGCCCAGCCGCCAGGGCAGCCGCTCGCGGAAGAACAGGTCGTTGCTGTGATGCAGCGTGGTGCTGCCGAGCAGTTCGCCCTCGCCGCTCTGCTGCCGCCAGCGCAGCGCGGCGGAAAGACACTTGTGGCAGACCTCGCGCGGCGGGTACTGCACCGTGCCGCAGTCGTCGCAGGTCTGGAGCTCGAAGCGGCCTTCGGCCGCGGCAGCGGTCAGGCCCAGCGCCACGCGGCCGCGCGCGCCTGGCGGCAGGTTCATCTGCCGGGTGCGCAGCACCGGGTTCTTGCGCGGGGGGCGCATCAGGGGCATCGTCATGCCGATCTCCCGAGGATCACCGCGCCTGTGCACAGGCAGCGGTCGTAGGTCACCATGCCGAAGCCGGCGACGAGGCCCAGTTGTGCGTCGGGCACGGTGCGCGCGCCGGCTTCGCCGATCAACTGGCGGATCGCCTCGACCATGCCGAGGAAGCCGCCCGCCGCACCGGCCTGCCCGGCAGACAGTTGCCCGCCGCTCGTGTTGTTCGGGAAGCTGCCGTCGAAGGTCATGGTGTTGGCCTGCACGAAGGCCGGCCCTTCGCCCTTCTCGCAGAAGCCCAGGTCCTCGAACTGCATCATCACGATGACGGGGTAGTCGTCATAGGTCTGCACGAAGTCGAGTTCCGCGGGCCGGATGCCGGCTTGCGCGTAGAGGTCGTCGCGGTCCTTACGCCAGCCGCCCTGCACCATCACCGGGTCTTCTGCGTAGGCGTTGTGGCGCTCGATGGCACCGCGGATCACCACGTGCGCCAGTCCGAGGTCGCGGGCGCGCTCCTCGCTCATCACGAGGAAGGCGTCGGCACCGGCACAGGGCATCACGCAATCGAAGAGATGGATCGGGTCGGAGATGGGCCGCGCCGCCATGTACTCGTCGAGCGTCAACCCCTTCTTGAACATCGCGTTCGGGTTGCCCAGCGCGTTGGTGCGCTGGTCCACGCAGATGCGGCCGAAGTCTTCGCGCCGGGCGCCATAGGTGCGCATGTAGTTGGCGGTGATGAACGCGAAGATCGAGTTCGGGCCGCCAGAGCCGTAGGGATAGCTCGCGTCGCGTGCGAAGTTGCTGAAGCTGCCCAGGGTCTGGCGGAAGGAATCGACGTGGTTGGTGTCGGCCCCCACGCAGGCCACGATGTCGGCATCGCCCGCCTGCACCGCGCGCGCCGCACGGCGCAGGCACATCACGCCCGAGGCACCGCCGGTGGGCACGTGGTCGAGCCAGCGCGGCGACAGGCCCAGGTGCTGCGTCACGCCCACGGCCGTGTCGGGCGCGAGCGAGAAGCTGCTGAGGCACAGGCCGTCGATCTGTTCCTTGGGCACGCCGCTGGCCTTCACCAGCGCCTCGATGGCCTGCCCGACGAACCAGTGCGCAGTGCGCGTGGAGTAGCGCACGTAGGGTACGGTCACGGGCACCGCGACCGCCACGCCCTCATAGGAAAGCCGCCGCTTCGCCGTCATGCCTGCCTCTTCTTCATCGAGCGGGTGTCGATGCAATGGGCCTGGCCGGGCAGCGACTGCGCCATCTCGCGCAGCTGTCCGCGCTGGATCTTCTGCGAGGGCGTGAGCGGCAGCGCATCGACGAAGGCCACGTAGCCGGGCGCCTTGTAGTAGGCGAGCTGAGCGAGCGCGTGCTCCACGATGCTGGCCGCCGTCTGCTGCGGCTTCGAGGCATCGACGCCTTCGCGCATCACGATGCAGGCAAGCACCTCGTCGCCGCGCACCTCGTCGGGCGTGGCGGCCACGGCCGATGCCTTCACGGCCGGATGCTGGTTGAGCACGCTCTCGACTTCGACGGCCGAGATGTTCTCGCCGCTGCGGCGGATCACGTTCTTCTTGCGATCGACGAAGAAGAAGTTGCCCTCGGCATCGCGGCGTACCAGGTCGCCGGTGTGGAACCAGCCGTCGGCCCAGGCTTCGCGCGTGGCTTCGTCGTCCTTCAGGTAGCCGGAGAAGAAGTGGCGCCGCGGATCGGGGCCGGCCGAGCGCACCAGAAGTTCGCCCGGTGCATCGACGCCGACATCGCTGCCGTCGTCGCCCACGAGGCGGATCTCGACGAAGTCCTCCTGCCGCCCGAAGCAGCTGGTACCCACCAGGCGCGGCTCGCGATTGGCCATGATGCAGGCGGCCGCGCCAGTCTCGGTCATGGCCCAGGCCTCGACCAGCGGGAAGCCGAAGCGCTCCTCGAAGGGCGCGTGGTTCTTGCGGTCCACACCCGCGCCGAAGCCCCAGCGGATGGCATGGTCGCGGTCGGCTGCCGATGCAGGCGCGGACAGCAGCATGGCGGGCATCACGCCCAGGTAGTGGACGATGGTCGCGCCGCTCTCCTTCGCGCTCGCCAGCCAGGTCTTCGGATGGAAGCGGTCGAGCTGCACCAGGCAGCCGCCAGCGACCAGCACCACCATGGTGGAGAAGGCCATCGCGTTCATGTGGTTGAGCGGCAGCGGCGTGATCACGCGCTCCTTGTCGGGCCGGATGCTGCACACGCCGTCGAGCGCCGCATACCACTCGCCTGCGCGCAGGAAGTAGGCATTGCTCAGGATGCAGCCCTTGGGGCGGCCCGTGGTGCCGGAGGTGTAGAGCAGGCCGCATTCGGTGTCGACACCCACGGGCTCGTGGGCGCGCGGCGCGGCTGTCTTCGCGGGAGGCACATCATCGTCTGGGCCCATGGTCTCGAAGGCGATGCCCGCCTTCGCAGCCGCGGCACGCAGGTCGCCCGCGCGCTCCGGCAGCGTGACGGCCAGGCCGATCTCGCTGTGGCCGATCAGGTAGACCAGTTCGGCCGAGCGCATCTCTGCGTTGATCGGCACCACGCTCACGCCCAGCGCGTTCAGCGCGAGCCAGTGGAAGATGAAGGCCGGCCGGTTCTCCAGCAGCAGGCCGACGCGATGGCCGTGGCCGTAGCCGGCCCGTGCATAGGCTGTGCGCAGGCGCTCGATGCGCTCCGCCGCATCGCCCCAGTGGATGGCGCCCGCTTCGATGCCGTAGGCGGCGGCGGTCACCGATTCGGTGAAGAGGAATTCGGCCTGCGGCGTACGCGCGGCCGTGGCCGCGAAGACTTGATGGACGGTGGCGTGTGGCATCGCGTCCCTGTCAGATGAAGAGCTGCACGGCCGGCAGGGCCGCGTCGCAGTTGAGCAGGTTGACGCGCTTGAGCGTCATGCGCAGCGCGCCGTCCTGCACCGTGAGGTGGTGGAAGAAAGTGCCCACGTAGAACTGGATCTCGTCGCCCTGCGACTCGGTGTAGTGGAACGAGGTGCGCACCACGTAGCAGTTGGCATCCGCGTCGAACTGCTCGACCACCGGCACCTGCAGCAGGTGGTGGCAGCGGCTCGGCGGCTGCTGCGAGAAGGCGCGCGGGCTCTTCAGGCGCTCGATGCGAAGGTCGCGCAGCAGCTTGTCCTCGTAGAGGTGCGAGGTGTGGTTGAGGCCGTCTTCCTGGTCGGGAATCAACGGTATCCAGTAGAAGGCGTCGTCGGTGAAGAGCGCGTTCCACTCCTCGTAGCGGCGGGTGTCGAGCAGGTACGCCTCGTTCACGACGAAGTCGATGAGGTCCTGATGCGTCACCGATGTCATTCGAGCACCCCCTCATTCGAAGAACACCGCGGAACCGGCTTTGCCGGGCCGCTGGTGTTGCCCCCTGCAAGGGGGTTGGAGAAGCGACACGAAGTGCGCGAAGCCTGGGGGTTGGCCATTACATTGTCTCCGTCATGCGCTGGACCCAGCTGCGGTACTGGTTGCGCATCGGCAGCTCGTTGGTGCCGCCGGTGGTGATCTCGCCGCCCTTCAGTTCGGCCGGGTCGTAGTCGCGGTGCAGGCTGACCCACTCGTTGCCGCTCGCGTGCAGGCCGGCCTGCATGCCGCGATAGGCCTGCAGGTCGTCATGGCCCACCACCGAGAAAGGCGAGTTGATGAGGCGGTTGTACATGGCGGTGCGCTGCAGCAGCTCGGGCGGCGCGCCCTTGAGGCGGAAGGTCCAGCTCTCGATGAGGGTCTTGTCGGCGGAGATCGGCTTGACCACGCGGATCGCCTGGATCGCGCCCTTGATCGTGAGGTTCGGGTAGTAGACGGTGTTGTGCCGCGCCATGCCGAGGATCTGCGCAGTCTTCTCCTCGCCGTAGCGGGCCTTCATCGCGTTGTCGTACTCGGGGATCGCCTTGTACTTGCTGTGGATGCTGAAGTGCACGCCCGTGAAGCTGTGGCCGTTGTCGTAGGTGCGGATGCCCATGTCCTCGAAGAACTTGTAGTCGGACATGAAGGGCACGAACTGCTCCACCGCCATGGGCTTGGGCTCGCTCTCGGGCTTGTCGGCCCACATGCGCTTGGCGGTGCCGGCCGACGACTCGTGCGCCACCATCGGGTGCATGGTGTCGTTGAGGTTCTCCACGAACATCTTCCAGTTGCACTGGTGCACGAAGCGCAGGCAGCCGCCGGCGATCTCCAGTTCGCCTTCGGGCGAGCGGTCGGCCATGTTGTCGATGGAGCTCAGCGAGTCGCCGAAGTACTCGTCGAAATCGGGGCCGGCATCGTTGATCTTCACGAAGATGAAGCCGCGGTGGCTGCGCACGTGCTTCACGGTGGTCAGGCCCTTGCCCGACTCGCACTCGTGCAGCTGGGTGTTCTCGTAGCCCGTCTTCAGCGGAATCGCCAGCGGCGCGCCGTCGGTCTTGAAGGTCCAGGCGTGATAGGGGCAGCGGAAGAACTTGCCGGTGTTGCCGCAGGGCCCGTTGACGAGGCGAGAGCCCTTGTGGGCACAGCGGTTCATCATCACGCGCACGCTGCCGTCGGAGTGGCGCACCACGATCAGCGGGCGGCCGGCGATCTCGTTGCTGATCCAGTCGCCGGGCCTGGGCAGCTGGCTCTCGTGGCCGACGTAGTTCCAGGTGTTGGCGAAGAAGTGCTCCTGCTCCAGCTCGAAGACCTCCTGGCTGGTGTACAGGTCGCGGTGCACCCGGTCGTTCTGCACCAGCGCACGGATGGCATCGGGGTTGTCTCTGTAGGAGGTCATGGCTCTGGTGGCTCCTTGCTTCAGATGTCCAGCACGAGGCGCGCCCCCTTGGCGCGCGAGATGCAGATCTGCATGACGTTGCCTTCCGCCTTCTCCCGGGCTGTGAGCACGTAGTCGCGATGGTCGATCTCGCCCTCGAGCACAGGCACTGCGCACACGCCGCATTCGCCGCGCTTGCAGTCGAACATCGGGTCGCAGCCGTGCTCGATGAGGCAGTCGAGGATGCTCTGGTCCGCCGGCACCGTGAAGCGCTGGCCCGACTGGGCAAGCTCCACTTCGAAGGGCTGGTCGCCCTCTTCCGCGACGGGCTCGTTGAAGAGCTCGAAGTGCACGCGGTCGTGCTCCCAGCCGCGTGCCTGGGTGCGTTCGAGCACCGCGTCGAGCATGACCTTGGGGCCGCACACATACAGGCGGTCGCCTGCAGGAACGCCATCGAGCAAAGCGTCGATGGCCAGCGGCGCGCCAGCCTCTGCATCGGCGTGCACGTGCAGGTCGTCGCCCAGCAGCGCCTGCAGTTCGGGCAGGAAGGCCATCAGCTCGCGGCTGCGACCGGCGTAGTGCATGCGCACGGCAGCACCCTCGGCGCGGCGGCGCGCGGCCATGGTGGCCATGGGCGTGACGCCGATGCCGCCCGCCACGAGCACGGTGCCGCCCGGGCCGGTGTGCAGCGGAAAGTCGTTCTTCGGCGGCTCAATGGCGATGGTGTCGCCCTCCTTCAGACCGTCGTGCATGAAGCGCGAGCCGCCGCGGCCTTCGGCCTCCTTGCGCACCGCGATCACGTACTCGGTCGGTGCGTTGGTGGCGTTGCGCGCCGTGTCGAAGTTGATGAGCGAGTAGTGGCGCCAGTCGGTCTTGCCGCCGGGCAGCGACACCTGCACGCGGATATGGGCACCCGCCGCGAAGCCGGGCAGCGCGCGGCCGTCGTCGGCGCGCAGGCGCAGCATGCGGATCAGCGGGTTCAGTTCGCGCGCCTCGGCAACGCGCAGCGATAGGGTGGCTGGATTTGTGCTCATCGTCGTTCTCGTCTCTTCAGGCCAGCGCGTGCTGCGCCAGCGCGGCCTGCAGCTTGTGGCCGTGTTCGTCGGCCAGCGCGGCGTCGCGCAGTTCGCGCAGCGTGGCCGGTGCGAGCCTGTCGCCCGCGCGCTCGAAGGCGCGCATCACGGTGTCGTAGTTGCGGATGCCGCGCTCGTGCGTGTCGCTGTAGCCCTTGACGAGGCGCTGGCACTGGGCGAGCTCGACGGCAAGGTCCGGATTGCGCTGCGCCGTGGCGGCGATGCGCTGCAGCCATTCCTCGATGCGGCGGTTCTCCTCCGCGTAGCGCATGGTCGACAGGCGCCAGCGCCTGCATGCCGCCACCATGCGCAGCATGAGGTAGCCGCGCAGCGAGCTGGTCTGGATCACGCGGCCGTGCTGTGTGAAGCGCTCGACGATCTTCTTCGGCAGCGTGGAGTTCATGAGCCAGCGGCCGATGCCGCCAGGCAGCGTCTCGCAGATCTCCTGCAGGCGCGGATGCATGTATTCGTTGATGGCGAGCACCTGGCCGGGCTGCACGCGCGCCTCGCCACGCACGCGCTCGAACCTAGTGGCGCGGGTCTTCAGCGCCGCGACGCGCGCGGTGTCTTCGTAGGACATCCAGAGCGCGAGGTGGCGCGCGGTTTCGCGAAGCAGGCGGTGATCGCCCGCGGGCAAGGCCGCGATAGCGGCCATGCGGTCGAGATAGAGGCCGGCGTAGGCCGGGTCCTGATAGTCGATGAGCCGGCGCACGCCTTCGAGCAGCAGGTCTTGTGCTGCCGTCGGGAAGCTGTTGTGCACACGCTCGACCAGTGCGCGTACCGCAGGGTGTCGCGGCTGTGGCGCGGGGGCGGCGACCGGTGCCTCCTTCGCCGGCTCGCCATCGTCGCCGCCCTGAGCTCGTTCGAATGCCGCACCGAAGGCCTTGAGGCTGGGCTTCACGCCTACGCCGCCGCGCTCGATGGTCGCCTCGAACTGCGCACGGCTGAACGGCAGCACGCCCGAGCCCGCCAGCGCACCGAAGAGCACCGCGCTGATCACGCTGCCCGAAGCCTCGGCGGCCTGGGCCATGTCGAAGCGGATGAAGCGCTTGGCTGCGTTCGCGGTGTGGGCCAGGAGCTGGCCGCTGTCGACGCGGCCATCGCCCATCGCGCTCTTCTCGGCGATGGAGAACACGCGGTGCGTGGAGGCGATCAGCGTGGTGCGCTCGCGCGTGACCAGGCCACGCTGCACGGCGCGGCCGGCTTCCATCAGCTCGGATGCGAGCACCACGTCGACGTCGCCCGGCAGCGGCATCAGCGCGAGCACCGGGGTACCGCTGTCGGCCTTGGCCTGCGCCGCGGGGTAGAGCTCGACGTAGTAGATGGTCGCGCCGGTGCGCTGGGCCACGCCCGGCACGGAGGTGGTCTGGGCGACGTAGCCGTTGGCCTCGCCCATGTCGACGATCCAGTCGGCGAGCACGCCGCCGCCCTCACCGCCCATGGCGAGGATCGCGATCTTGATCGGGCTCATTGCTCCCCCCCAGGCTTGCTCACTTCGTGTAGCCGCCAACCCCCTACCGGGGGCGATACCTGCGGCCCGGCAAAGCCGGTTCCGTGGCATCCCTGGAACTTCGACACCATGTTTTTGCTTTGCATGGAGGGACTCATTCAGAAGGCATAGGCTTTACGGCGGCGAGCCTCGCCGCGCTGCATCCAGCCGATGACGGCCGCGCGCACGCGCTCGCGCAGCTGGTCCCAGCGGCTGGGGTTGCTCACGATCTGCGCCTTGTAGAAGGAGGGGCACAGCACGGCAGCGTGCGAGACCTCGCCGCACACGCCGCAGCCCACGCAGCTGTCGAGCACGGCCGCGACCGGGTCGGTGCGAAGCGGATCGGGGTTGGGCTTGATCGACAGCGACGGGCAGCCCGAGAGGCGGATGCAGGAGTGGTCGCCGGTGCAGGTGTCGGAGTCGACGCCGAACTTCTCGCGCACCATGCGCTTGCCGTCGGCGATGGCCTTGCGCACCAGCGGCTTCTCGCGGCGCTGCTTGTTGAGCATGCACTCCGACTGCGCGATCAGCACCTTCGGGCCCTTCTCCCTGGTGGTGAGCGCCTCCTTGAGCGCGTCGCGCATGCCGGCGATGTCGTAGGTGCGGCGCATGGTCTTCACCCACTTCACCCCAACGCCGCGCACGGCGCTCTCGATCTCGTGGCCGGTGCTGCGCGTCTTGTTGACGGCGTTCGACGAGAGGATGTCCTGCCCGCCGGTGGCCGAGGTGTAGTTGTTGTCGACGACGATGGTGAGGTTGTCGCTCTTGTTGAAGACCGCGTTGGCGACGCCGCTGGTCAGGCCGTTGTGCCAGAAGCCGCCGTCTCCCATCATCGAGATCGCGCGCTTGCCTGCAGGCGCATTGAGCGCAGCGGCACCCGCCCCACCGAGGCCGTAGCCCATGGTGGTGTTGCCGATGTTGAAGGGCGGCAGGATGGAGAACAGGTGGCAGCCGATGTCGGCACTTACGTGGTGCGGGCCGAGCTCGCGCTCGACCAGCTTCATCGCACTGAAGATGGGGCGCTCCGGGCAGCCGGTGCAGAAGCCCGGCGGACGGGCGTGGACCACTTCGCCGAGCGGCGCGACGGGCTGCGCAGGCTCGGCCGCGACCTCGGTCAGCGGGATCACCTTGCGCACGGGCGCGGGCACCGGCAATGGCGCGAGGCGTTCATAGCGCTCGCAGAAGCTGCGCGCGCCCTTGAGCAGCTCGGAGGCGGTGTATTCACCGGCCACCGGCAGCATGTCCTTGCCGTGCAGCACCGTGGAGGACCCGGCCTGGCGCAGGATGGTCGCGAGGTTCTGCTCGACGAAGTTGGGCTGTCCCTCTTCCACCACGAGCACCGCGCGCTTGCCTTCGCAGAAGCGGATCACCTCGCTCTCGATGACGGGATAGGCGACGTTCATCACGTACAGCGGCACCTGGGTGTTGCCGTAGACGTCCGCGAGGCCGAGGCGTTCGAGGGCGCGCACCAGCGTGTTGTAGCTGCCGCCCTGCACGATGATGCCGATGTCGTCGGCGTCTTCCGAGAAGAACTCGTTGAGCTTGCGCTCCTCGATGAAGCGCACGGCAGCGGGCCAGCGGTCCTTCACCTTCTCCTGCTCGTGCACGAAGCTCGCGGGCGGCAGCACAATGCGGCCGACATCGCGCTGCGGGTTCTCGAGTGCGTCCTTCAGCGTGAACTTCGCGCGCTTGTTGTCGCCCGCGACGAAGTGGCCGTGCACGTGGCAGGCGCGGATGCGCAGCTGCAGCATCACCGGCGTGTTGCTGGCTTCGGAGAGATCGAAGCCCTGCTTCACCGCATCGACGATGCTGGGCAGGTTGGGCCGCGGATCGAGGAGCCAGATCTGCGACTTCATCGCGAAGGCGTGGCTGCGCTCCTGCATGATCGACGAGCCTTCGCCATAGTCCTCGCCCACGATGATGAGCGCACCACCGGTCACGCCGCCCGAGGCCAGGTTGGCCAGCGCGTCGGAAGCCACATTGGTACCCACGGTGGCCTTGAAGGTGACGGCACCGCGCAGCGGGTAGTTGACGGAGGCTGCGAGCGTGGCGGCCGCGGTGGCTTCGCTCGCGCTGTTCTCGAAGCGGATGCCCTGCTCTGCGAGGATGTCCTGCGCATCGGCAAGCACGTCCATCAGGTGCGAGATGGGTGCGCCCTGGTAGCCGGCCACATAGGAAACTCCCGACTCCAGAAGGGCCTTGGTGACGGCCAGAATGCCTTCACCCCTGAAGACTTCCCCACCAGAAAGCCGCAGTTTCTTGACTTCTTCAACGAATGAACGCTCTGCCATCGGGGTCCTTGTTGTCTGTCGTGGGACGATGCGACCAGGAGGTTGCATCGTGCTTTCTATAATGTTGACAAATGAATGTATCCACAATCATGAATTACCCTAGACATGCAAGCAGCGTGCCCGTGGCGACTGTGAGGTGCCTTCATGGCTGATCAACCCGCCGAATCGCATCGCTTCGTCGATGACTACCTGCCTGCGCTGCTCGCGCAGGCCAGCCAGCTGATCTCCTCGGAGTTCCACGAAGTGGCGCGCCAGCAGGGCTTCTCCGTGTCGGAGTGGCGCGTGATGGCCTCGCTCGCGGGCAGCGAGCCGGTCAGCATCGGCCAGCTCGCGCAGGTCACCGTGACGAAGCAGCCCACGGTGACGCGGCTGCTGGACCGCATGGAAGCACGCGGACAGGTCGAGCGCCTGCCCCACGAGAGTGATCGCCGCATCACGCTGGTGCGCATCACGCGCAAGGGGCTCAAGGCCGTCGAGCACCTGATGGAACTTGCACGCGAGCACGAGCGACGCGTGCTGGAGCCCTTCGGGCTACGCCGCGCGGAAGAGCTCAAGCAGACGCTGCGGCAGATGATCGACCTGCACATGCGCCTGCCGGCCGACGAGCCGGAAGAAGACTGAGCGCGCCTGCCCCGCCGCTCAGAGGCGGGGCACGAGGACGGCGCGGCCGCGGTGGCCGCGCTGGGTGATCCAGTCGAGTGCGACGGCGGCATCCGCCAGCGCGAAGGGCCGCACTTCAAGATGCAGGCGCCCATCGGCAAGCCGTGCCAGCAGCTCGGGAACCGCTGCACGGCCTTCCGCTTCGCGCCGGAACATGTTGAGAGGCAGCAGCGACACGTCGCGCTGCAGGAAATGCGCGATGTCGAGCGACAGCGTCGGGCCCGCCGTGTAGCCGACCAGCACTGCCCGGCCACCCGGGCGCACCGCAGGCAGCGTACGAGCGAGCACATCTCCACCCACGGTATCCACGAGCAGATCGGCGCTGCCGGCTTCCGGCGGCTGCGCATCGGCAGCGACCGCAATCGCGACGCAGCCGGCATCGCGCGCAAGCTGCATCACGAGCGAGCCGACGGCGCCGCTCGCCCCAGTCACCAGCACCTGTTCGCCTGCCTGCAGCTTCGCGACTTCATGCAGCGCCACCCACGCGGATGTCGTCGGAGAGAAGAAGGCAGCGCCCAAGGTCATCGGCACGTCGTCGGGCAACAGGCCCAGCGCTTCGTCGGGCGCATCGATCAGCTCGCACCATGTGCCGTCGAAGAGCGTGCCCAGGCCGCTTCCGCGCAGCCAGACGCGCTGGCCCACCTGAAAACGCCCGCTCGCGACGACGACCCCTGCGGCCTCCACGCCCGGCGTGTAGGGCAATGGCGGATGCCGCAGGAAGCTGCCGCGCCACACGGTGCGGTCGATGTGCCCGACCGTCGCAGCCTCCATGCGCACGATGGTGCGCCCGGGCTGCGCGATGGGCTCGGCGATCTCCTCCAGCACGGGCACGGCATCGAATCCGTGGATGCGCACAGCTTTCAAGGCAGGTTCTCCAGGAAGTCGAGCACCGTGCGGGCAAAGGCCTCGGGCATCTGATCGGGCAGCGGCACCATGCCGCCTTCGATGTCGACGATGCGCGCCTGCGGAAGATGGTGCTGCAGTTCAGCGGCATGGGGAGCAGCGAAAGGATCGTCGGTCGCGCGCACGATCAGCACGGGCTGCGCGATGCGGCCCAGGCGCTCTTCCATGCGGTACGACGCCACTGCACGGTGCCCTTCTTCGACATGCGCGACCTTCAATGCATCGAGCACGAAGGCTTCGAGCAGTTCGGGGCGGCCGGCCGGATAGAAGCCCTGGCGCTTCTGCCAGAGCGCGGCGAGATGCGTGCCGTCTTCGCTCGGCGCGACTTCGTCGATGGGCGGACGCTGCGCTCGCGCCTTGCGAAAGGCCTCGTCGGTGTACGGCGTGGACGACAACACCATGCTGCGCACGCGCTGCGGAAACGCCGCTGCAAGCTCGAGCGCGATGACGCCGCCGGTGTGATGGCCCACCACGTCGGCCTTCTCGATGCCCAGCGCATCGAGCAGTTCGCGGGCCACGCGCGCCCATTGCTCGATGCTTGCCGGCACGCCACCATCGGCGGAGTCGCCGAAGCCGGCCGTGTCCATCGCGATGGCCCTGCGGCGCGCACCGATCAGCGGCAGCACCGCGCGGTATTCGTTCCAGCTGCGCGGCGACTGATGCAGCAGCAGCACGGCCGGTGCCGTACGGTCACCGCATGCCGCGTAATGCACCTGCCCCACCGACAGGTCGGCAAATGCACGGCGGATGGTGCTCATGACAATGTCCGGTCGGCGGGCGCGCGCCACAGGCCCGCATGCCGCAGCTCGCCTAGCGTGCGAGAGAGCACGTCGCGCCGGTAGGCCGCGACATCGCGGCCCTCGTATTCGTAGAAGCCGCTGCCGCTCTTGAGGCCGAGCCGCCCCTCTTCGACCATCTTCCCGACGATGGCCGGCGCGGTATAGCGGCCGGCGTCGAGCGACGCCGACATCTCGCGGCTCGCGTGATGCAGGATGTCGCAGCCGCCGAAGTCGATGAACTCCACCACGCCCAGTGCCGCGAAGCGCAGGCCCAGGCCGTAGCGCGTGGCCTTGTCGATTTCCTCGGCGGTGGCGGCGCCCTCCTCGATCATTCGTGCGGCCTCGTTCATCACCAGCGCCTGCAGGCGGGGGACGATGTAGCCGGGCGATGCACCGCAGACCACGGGCAGCTTGCCGATTTCTTCCATAAGCGCCTTGGTGCGTGCGAGCACTGCGGCATCGGTAGCGGGATGGCAGCTGAGCTCGACCAACGGAATCACGTACGCCGGGTTGAGCCAGTGCATGTTGAGGAAGCGCCCCGGCAGCCGCACCAGCGACGCCAGCTGCGTCACCAGGATGCTGCTGGTGGTCGAGGTGAGGATCGCGTCGTCGCGGCAATGGCGGTTGAGCTGCTCGAAGGCATCGCGCTTGGCCTCCATGGTTTCAGGCACGCCCTCGAACACGAGCTCTGCCGCAGCCAGTGCGTGCGGAGCGGCGGCGGCATCGACGAAATCGACGCGCGCAGCGATGTCGGCGATCTGCGACTCGTCGATCACGCCGAGCTGCGCGAGCCCGGAGAGGCTGGCGTCGATCTCCGCCTTCGCTTCGCCGCGCAGCCGTTGCCACGCTTCATCGGTGCGTTGGCGCAGATCGATCAGCGAGATTCGGTGGCCGGCATAGGCGAACGCGATGGCGATGCCGCGACCCATGCGCCCCGCGCCGACGGCTGCGAAGCGAGGCAGCGAGCCGGTTTCATTCGCCATCGTGGAGCCTCTGCTTGAGCTGCGCGGTGCTCAGGCCGGCGAAGCCCAGGCTCTCGAAGGTACGGGGGCCGCGCCGCAGGTCGCGCCCGAGGAAACCGCCGACGATGGCCAGCAGGCCGTGCGCGATGGGTGCATCCACGCCCGCATGGCGCGCGGCGGAGGCGAGGAAGGCGAGGCCGAGCTCGGTGTCCTCGGTGATGTAGCGGTGCGTGTGCAGGTCGATGTTCTCGCGCCAGTCTCCCGACTTGACGAGCTTCTTGTGCGCATCGCCGTACATCCAGCGGTCGTTGTTGTAGTGGTCGGCCAGCGGATAGTGCGGCGAGCCCTGCCCGAAGGCCTCGCGCACTGCGATGCGCTCCTGGTCGAGACGGTCGGTCACGTCGCGCACGGCGCGCTGCGTGCCCTCGTTGTGGATGTCCCAGCGCTCGAAGTGCTGCAGCGGCGCGGCGTTCATCACCATCAGCGGCGGGTGGATGACGGGGCCTGCGTTCATCAGCGCGCCCGAGAGCGCGTCGCCGCAGCCATGCACCGCCGGATAGGCCCTGCGGATCACCTCGATGGCCTGCGCCTCCTTGCGGGCCGGATAGACGCCGGTCGGCAGGCGGATCGCGCGGATGGTGACGTTGACCTCGCGGTCGCCGTGCTTGCGCGCCAGATAGGGCAAGGTGCCGGTTTCGGCCCAGGCGACGTCGGCACGGCTGCCGGCGTCCTTCACGGTGCGCGCCATCACGTAGCTGCCGAAGGTGCCCGGCGGCAGGAAGACGACCTGGCCATCGACCAGGTGCGGCGCCATGGCAAGAGCGATGTCGTGCTGGGCGATGGCGGGGGTCGGGATGACGATCAGCTCGACGCCTTGCATGGCGGCGCCGATGTCGGCGGTGGCGAGCGCGATGGGCACATCGCGCGAGCCGTCGGCGTCCTTCAGCGTGATCGCGCCGGCACGCAGCAGCGGCTGGAGCGCTGCGGCATCGCGGCGCCACAGGCGCACTTCATGGCCGGTTTCAGACAGGTCCGCAGCAGCCGCGTAGGCGCCATGACCACCCCCAAGAATCGCAATTTTCATGTCGAAAGTCGAAAAGCAGGTGTCGATGAACCGGCAGTCGAGAGACGACGCCGGGGAAGCGATGCGCCATTACATTACTTTTCATCGATTCAGATGTCAATCAAACTCGACGGCATCGGCGTGCTCGGAAACCCGGAACGCGTCCGAAATGAAAAAAGCCCGCGCTCGTGAGAACGCGGGCTTTCGTAATGAAGGGGGATGCGGCCCTCAGGCTGCGTTCCCCAAGGGATCAGCGGCTGGGCTTGAACGCGCGCTTCTGGGCGTCGCGGGGCACGAACACCTTGCCCGGGCCGCCATGGCCGGCGCCATTGCCGCGGGGCGCGAAGCCGCCGTCGCCGCGGCCGCCGCCGCTGTGACCATGGCCGCCGCGCGGAGCGCTGTCGCCCCAGCCCGGCTTGCGGCCGTAGCCGCCACCGTTGCCACCTTCGTCACGGCCGCCGCCGAAGCCGGCGTTCTGGCCCTGATAGCCGCCGCGCGGACCCGATGCGCCCGGGCCGCGCGAGTTGCGGTCGTTGAAGCCGCTGGCGCCGGCGTAGCCGCCGCCATTGCCGCCACGGTAGCCGCCGCTACCGCCACCACCGAACTTGCGATCGCGCGATTGGCCTTCACGGCCGCGGCCGCCGAAGTCGGGGCGCGATTGGGGCATGCGCTGCTGCGGCTCCATGCCCGGAATCACCTCGGCCTTGAACTGCTGGCGGCTGTAGTGCTCGATGTCCATGATCCGGCGGCGATCGCGGAACTCCGCGAAGGTGACGGCGATGCCGTCGCGGCCCGCACGGCCGGTGCGGCCGATACGGTGGGTGTAGTCCTCCGCCTTCATCGGCAGGCCGAAGTTGAAGACGTGGGTGATGGTCGGCACGTCGATGCCGCGCGCGGCCACGTCGGTCGCAACCAGGATCTGCACCTGGCCGTTGCGCAGCGCCATCAGGCGGCGGTTGCGCAGGCCCTGGCTCAGGGCGCCGTGCAGCGCGACGGCGCTGAAGCCGTCCTGCTGCAGGTCGTTGGCGAGGCCATCGCACTCGACCTGCGTGCTGGCGAACACGATGGCCTGGTTGATGCTGGTATCGCGCAGCCAGTGGTCGAGCAGCTTGCGCTTGTGCTGGGCGTTGTCGGCCCAGAACAGAACCTGCTTGATGTTGGCGTGCTTTTCCTGCGGGCTGTCGATGGTCACGCGCTGCGGCTCGCGCATCACGCGGGCAGCCAGCTGCTGGATGCGCGGCGCGAAGGTGGCGCTGAACATCATGGTCTGCTGGCGCTCGATGGTCAGCTGGTTGATCTCGGCGAGGTCGTCGGCAAAGCCCAGGTCGAGCATGCGGTCGGCTTCGTCGACCACCAGGAACTTGACCTGGTCGAGCTTGATCTGCATCGAGCGCTGCAGGTCGAGCAGGCGGCCCGGCGTGGCGACCACCAGGTCGGCGTTCTGCAGGCGGGCGATCTGGAGCTGGTAGGGCATGCCGCCCACCACGTTCGCAATGCGCAGGCCGCGGCAGTGACGAACCAGCTCGATGGCGTCGTGCGCGACCTGTTGCGCGAGTTCGCGCGTGGGGCACAGCACCAGGGCGCCGGGCGTGGCCGCCTTGAAATGGCGGGCGTTGGTCGGATCCTTGCGCTTCGGCTTCTTGGGAGGAGCTTCGCCGCGGGCGGCGGCTTCCTCGGCCAGGCGCTGGAACTCGGCCCTGGCAGCAGCCTCGGCTTCTGCCTGGCGCTTGATGAGGGTGTGCAGCACGGGCAGCAGGAAGGCCGCGGTCTTGCCCGAGCCGGTCTGGCTGGAGACCATCAGGTCGACGAATCGCGTCGACTTGGCTGCGCCGTCCTGGTCGCCCATGGCGATGGGAACGACCTTTTCCTGCACGGCGGTGGGCTGGGTAAAGCCCATGTCGGCCACGGCGGCGATCAGTTCGGGCGCGAGGCCCAGCTTGATGAAGCCGTTGGGAGCAGCGGGCTCCTCGGCGGCGGCAGCCTCGGGGGCAGCGGCGTCCAGCGCCTCGAGGATGGGCGCCTCGGACACGGTGTCCGCGGCGGCGGTGAATTCGTTGTGGGTAGCGGATTGCACAGGCGCGAACTCGCCCTGCGCTTCAAAAGCGTCGGTCATGAATTTCAATCTCAAACGCGAGCGCCGCCGTGGACGGCGCCCCGTTGGGTGGTTAAAAACATCAACCATCCAACGACATTCAACTCCGGGCGGGTACCCGAGGCTGCGGCCCTTTTTGATCAGCAAAAGCTGCGATCGGGCGCGGTGTGCAAGATAGGGAGATGCGAGAAACGCTCACCGGGCTCAAATTTGCCTGCCCGGCCAGCGAAGCCTGCGATTATGGCACGGATCCGGGTTTTTACCTAATTCCGTGCCCCGTTCAATCTGCCGGGCGCAGGAAGGTCTCTCGGTAGTGCGCCAGTTCCTCGATGGATTCGTGCACGTCCGCCAGCGCGGTGTGCGCCTGCTGCTTCTTGAAGGCGTTGTAGGCCGCCGGCTTCCAGCGCTTGGCCAGTTCCTTCAGCGTGCTCACGTCGAGGTTGCGGTAGTGGAAGTACGCCTCGAGCTTGGGCATGTACTTGACGAGGAACCGCCGGTCCTGCCCGATGGTGTTGCCGCACATCGGCGAGCCGCTGCGGGGAACGTACCTGGCGATGAATTCCAGCAGTTGCTGCTCGGCGGCGGCCTCGTCGAGGGTGGAGGCCTTGACCTTGTCGATCAGCCCGCTGCGGCCGTGGGTGCCCTTGTTCCAGGCGTCCATGCCGTCGAGCACGGCGTCGCTCTGGTGGATGACGAGCACGGGGCCGTCGATGCGGGGCGTGAGGTCGGGGCCGGTCACGACCACGGCGATTTCGAGCAGGCGCTCTTTCTCGGGGTCCAGACCGCTCATTTCGCAGTCCAGCCAGACAAGGTTCTGGTCGCTTTTCTTCAGGGTGGGCGTGGCCTCGGAGGGCGTCGGGTCAAGGGATTCGGGCATCGCAGGATTGTCGTCGAAGGGCTGCGGCACCGGATAGCGAGGGCTAAACTCGCCGATCCATGTCCTATTCGCTCATCTTCACCATCGCCTTCGCGGCTGCGATCGTCGCTGGCCTGCTCGTGAAGTTCTGGCTGGCCACGCGGCAGATTCGCCACGTGGCGCAGCACCGCGGCACCGTCCCTCCCGCTTTCGCCCAGACCATCACCCTCGCCGCCCACCAGAAGGCGGCCGACTACACCATCGCCAAGGCGCGTTTCGGCCTCGTCGAAATGGCGTGGAGCGCGGCGCTGCTGCTCGGGTGGACCCTGCTGGGCGGCCTCGACCTGCTCAACAAGCTGCTGCTGGGCTGGATCGGCGGCGGCATGGTGCAGCAGCTGGTGCTGCTGGCAGCCTTCGCGGCCATCGGCGGACTGCTCGAGCTGCCCTTCACGCTCTGGCAGACCTTCAGGCTCGAGGAGCGTTTCGGCTTCAACAAGATGACCTGGAAGCTCTGGCTGGCCGACACGCTCAAGTCCTCGCTCCTGGGCGCGGTGATCGGACTGCCCATCGCCGCGCTGATCCTCTGGCTCATGGGCGCGGCCGGCCGGTTCTGGTGGCTCTGGGCCTGGGGCGCGTGGATGGGCTTCAACCTGCTGCTGATGCTGATCTACCCGACCTTCATCGCACCGCTGTTCAACAAGTTCCAGCCGCTGGACGACCCCACGCTCAAGGAGCGCGTGACGGCCCTCATGAAGCGCTGCGGCTTCGCGGCCAAGGGCCTCTTCGTGATGGACGGCAGCACGCGCAGCGCCCATGCCAACGCCTACTTCACCGGCTTCGGCGCCAGCAAGCGCGTGGTGTTCTACGACACGCTGCTGCGCCAACTCAATGCCGGCGAGGTCGAGGCGGTGCTCGCGCACGAACTCGGCCACTTCAAGCATCGCCACATCGTGAAGCGGCTGGTCGCGATGTTCGCTCTGAGCCTGGCCGGCTTCGCGCTGCTGGGCTGGGTGTCGACGCAGGTCTGGTTCTATGCGGGCCTGGGCGTGCAGCCCAACATGGCGGCACCCAACAGCGCGCTGGCACTGCTGCTTTTCATGCTGGCCGTGCCGGTGTTCGGCTTCTTCGTCGCGCCCTTGCCGGCGCAGCTCTCGCGCAAGCACGAGTTCGAGGCCGACGCCTACGCGGTGGCCCAGACCAGCGGCGCCGACCTGTCGGCCGCGCTGCTCAAGCTCTACCAGGACAACGCATCGACGCTCACGCCCGACCCGGTGTTCGTCAAGTTCTACTATTCGCATCCCCCGGCTTCCGAGCGCCTCGCGCGCATGGCAGCCCCGGCCTGACCCGGCCGGCCCCTCACCCGCAGAAGCCCATCATGAGCAGCATGTTCAAGCCCAAGGACTGGAAGAACCTCCCTCCCCGCAAGGCGCTGAGCGCCACCGAGATCGTGTCCGCCCTGGCGCGCCTCGACGGCTGGAAGCTCACGGGCGACGGCGCTGATGTCGCCATCGAGAAGACCTTCAGCTTCGCCAACTACTTCGAGACCATCGCCTTCGTGAATGCGCTGGCCTTCGTGGCGCACACGCAAGACCACCATCCCGACCTGTCGGTGCACTACAACCGCTGCGTCGTGCGCTTCAACACGCACGACGTGGGCGGCCTGTCGGCCACCGACTTCGACTGCGCCCGCCAGGCCGACGCGCTGGTCGGCGCCGCGCCCGCCGCCTGATGGAGGAACGCGTCCTTGGCTAAGCCCGGCCGCGCCGCGCCCGCAGCAGCAGCTGCTGCGAAGGCCCTCCACGAAGGCCTCGTCGTCGCCAGCCACGGGCGCCACTGCCTGGTCGAAACGCCCTCCGGCGAGCGGCTGATCTGCCACCCGCGCGGCAAGAAGAGCCAGGCCGTGGTCGGCGACCGCGTGCACTGGCAGGCCAGCGAGGACGAGGGCACCATCGAGCAGGTGCTGCCGCGGCGCAACCTCTTCTATCGCCAGGACGAGATCCGCACCAAGTCCTTCGCGGCCAATCTCGACCATGTGCTGATCCTGATAGCGGCCGAGCCGGAGTTCTCCGAACACCAGCTGGCCCGCGCGCTGATCGCCGCCGAAGCCGAGCGCATCGCGCCGATCATCGCGCTCAACAAGAGCGACCTGGTCGAACCCTTCGAGCGCGCATGGGCCAGGCTCGCGCCCTATCGACGCATGCACCACGGTGTGCTGCCGCTGTCGCTGAAGGCCTCGGCCGAGGCGGACCACGGCTCGCTGATGAAGCTGCTCGCAGGCAAGTCCACCCTGGTGCTGGGCCCCTCGGGCTCCGGCAAGAGCACGCTGACCAACCTGCTGGTGCCCGGCGCTGCTGTGCTGACGCAGGAGATCTCGCAAGCCCTCAACTCGGGCAAGCACACGACCACCAGCACCACCTGGTACTGGATCGACGAGGCCCGCACCACCGGCCTGATCGACTCGCCGGGTTTCCAGGAATTCGGCCTGAACCACATCGCGCCGATGCAGCTGGCCAGCCTCATGCCCGACATCGCCGAGCATGCCGGCGACTGCAAGTTCTACAACTGCACGCACCTGCACGAGCCGGGTTGCGGCGTGATCGCGAACGTGGAGACCGCCGATGCGCCAGGCGCCATCAGCGCGAGCCGCTACCGGATCTACGGCGAGCTGTTCGAAGAGCTCAGCCAGAAGCGCTACTGAGCGCAGCCGGCCACAGGCTCAGCCGAGCCAGACCCGGTAGGACTGCCAGGTCGGGTCGAAGACAAGCTCCATCGTCGTCGCCAGTTCCATGTCGTCCTGCAACGATTGGGCCTGCGTGATCGCGCTGTCCGGATCGGCCACCTGGAAGTGGATGGTGCGCACGCCCTCCTCCAGCACCACGTGCGTGCAGCAGCCCGCCTCATGGACCTGCAGCCGCGCCGTCAGCCGGTCTTCGTAGGCGCGGGCCTCTTCCAGCTCCTCGCCCGATTCGACCGGAACCGCCACGGACAGTCGATGGCACAGGTCGGCGCGGCCCACCAGCGCGGTCGCCGAGTCGTTGCGCATGACGACCATCTCGATCTCGCCGCCGTCCTCCGAGGTGCGCGTCGCGCTCAAGCCCGACCAGGCATGCTCACCCGGGGCGAACACACCCGTGTGGCCGAGCTCTTCGCGCCAGCAGGCGTCGAACAGGGGCACGAAATCGTCGAGCGGCACGCCCTTGAAATCGGCCTGCGCGTCCGGCTCGACGTAGTCGACCGCGCCGACCTTCACCGCGAAGTCGTACTCGCCGAGGATGTGGTCGAGCATGATCAGGCTCATGTGACGGGCATGGTCGCGCATGTCCATCGGAATGGGCTTGGAGAAGCCGATCTCCAGCGCCACCCGACCCCGATAGGGCTCGTGCCTGACCAGCACCTCGGAGCTCGCCAGCTCGAAGTTGTTCATGCGCATGCCGAAGCCGTCGCTCGCGCGCTGCCGGAAGGCCTCCACCTCGACCTGCGGCAGCCTGGGACGGGACCGCACCAGAGTCATCAGATCCTCGAAGTCGTCCACCGACCCGTGCGCGGTCAGCACGAGCTTGAACGCGGGCGGATCGCCGGCAACCTCGGCGGCCAGCCTCGGGAAGTGCGGCTCCAGCAGCTGGTTCAGGCCCTCCATCAGCTCGCGGGCGGGCAAGGCCCGCAGGCTCTCGAGCCGGGCGCTGACGGCATTCCAGAACGCCGCGCACGCCTCGGCGCGCGGGTCCGAGGCTTCGATCGGCATAGGCTGGGCGTCTTTCATGGAGTCGATTCGAGGATGTCCTGCAGTCGCTGCACGAGCACGCTGCATTGCTCCCGCGTGCCGATGCTGATGCGCAGGTACTGCGCGATGCGCGGCTGCCTGAAGTGACGCACCAGCACCGCGCGCTCGCGCAGCAACGCAGCCAGCTCGGCCGCATCGCGCTTCGGGTGGCGCGCGAAGACGAAGTTGGTCTGCGAGGGCAGCACCTCGAAGCCCAGGTCCTCGAGCTGCAGCGTGAGGCCCTCGCGCGTGTCGACGATCCGGGCGCAGGCGTCGCGGAACCAGGCTTCGTCTTCGAATGCGGCGATCGCGCCCGCCGAGGCGAGACGATCGAGCGGGTACGAATTGAAGCTGTCCTTGACGCGGACCAGCGCGTCGATCAGATGCGCCTGGCCGCAGGCGAAGCCCACGCGCAAGCCGGCCAGGGCGCGCGACTTCGAGAGGGTCTGGACCACGAGCAGGTTGGGATACCTGCCGATCAGCGGCAGCGCGCTCTCGCCGCCGAAATCGACATAGGCCTCGTCGACGAGCACGACACGGTCGGGGCAGGCCTCGAGCAGCTGCTCGATGCGCGACAGCGGCAGGCCGATGCCGGTCGGCGCGTTCGGATTGGCGATGACGATGCCTGCGCAACCCTGGCGCGCACGGGCGGCAAGGGCATAGACGTCGATGCGCAGGCCCGCGTCCACCGGCTGCTGCTCGCAGGCAATGCCGTAGAGCTGCGCATAGACCTTGTAGAAGCTGTAGCTCACGTCCGGCATCAGCAGCGGCTCGGACTGCTGGAAGAACGCGAAGAAGGCGTGCGCGAGCACTTCGTCTGAACCGTTGCCGGCGAACACCTCGCCGGGCTGCAGGCCGTGCCGGCGGGCGACGGCCTCGCGCAGCGCTAGCGAAGTGGGGTCCGGGTAGCGCTCCAGGCCTTCTTCGGCGGCACGGCGGATGGCCTCCACAGCGATCGACGACGGCGGATACGGGTTCTCGTTGGTGTTGAGCTTGACGAGGTTCGCGATACGCGGCTGCTCGCCGGGCACGTACGGCTCGAGCGCGGCGATCCGCGGGCTCCAGAAGGACGGCACGGGTTGCTGCGGCTGTTGTTGCTGGGTCATGGCTTCGAACCTTTGCTCAGCCGAGCAGGCGAGCCAAGGTCAGCAAGGCCAGCAGCACCATCCACATCACGACCGAGCGCCAGACCAGGCCGACGACGCTGCGCAGGTGGGCCGGCTCGGGCTCGCGGCCCGGCGTGCTGCCGCTGTCGGTGCGGCGGCCATCGGCCAGCGATTCGCCGGCCTGGGCGCGCGGCAGCGGATCGGCGACCGGGATCGGGCGCAGCGAGCCGCCGCCCAAGCGCACGTTCACCGCACCGGAGGTGGCCGCAAGGATCACGCCGTCGTTCTCGTTGGGAAAGCGCTGCGCGTCGTTGCGCCAGCAGTCGATCGCCTCCTCGAAGCTGCCGACCACCGCGAAGCCCAGCGCGGTGATGCGCGCGGGCAGCCAGTCGATCGCATGCCAGGCGCGCTCCGCGGCCTCCTGCACCGAGGCGCTGGAAGGCTGCACCGCGGCGCCGTTCTTGTGAGCCCAGTAGCGCGAGACGAACTCGCTCATGCGGTAGAACACCGCGCCTGCCGGGCCCAGGCCGATGGCTGCGACGATCGAGAACCATGCAAGCACGCCGAACACGTGGCGGTGCGCCGCGATCACGGAATGCTCGATGACGTGGCGCACGATCTCGCTGCGCGGCAGGTCCGCCGCGTCGACGCCCTGCCAGTGCGCGAGCAGGGAGCGCGCCAGCGGCTGGTCGCCTTCCTCGAGCGCGTCGCGGATGTCGGTGAAGTGGTGGCTGAACTGCCTGAAGCCCAGCGTGACGTAGAGCACCGCGATGCTCCAGAGCACCGCGAAGGGCAGGCCCAGCGTGAGCACCAGCAGCCAGTGGACGCCCAGCGCGCCCAGCGTGGGCACGAACACGGCGAGCCCCCAGGCGATCCATCCGTGATGCGGCTTGCCCGCGTCGAAGTTGCGGCTGGTCCAGCGTGTCCACGCAAGCACCGCGCCGTACACGGGGTTGTGCGGGCCCAAAGGCCGCACCTGCTCGATCAGCAGCGCGCACAGGATGGCGAAAAAGCTCATCCTTCGATGATAGCGAGAGCGCCCGAAGGTTCAGCCCGCGTTCAGGCCCGCTCAGGCCGCGAGGAAGCGATAGAGGTTGCGCAGCATGCCCGCAGTGGCACCCCACACGAAGCGCTCGGCCGCGCCGTCCTGGTAGGGCATCGAATACCACTGGCGCCGGGTGCCGTCGGGCGCGGGCACCGTGTGATGGCGGTGATTCGCCGGATCCATCAGCCAGGCAAGCGGCACCTCGAAGGCTTCGGCCACTTCGTACGGGTTGATGGTGAGCTCGAAATCGGGCTGCACCAGCGCGACCACCGGCGTGACGATGAACGAGGTCACGGTCGTGTACGTCGGCAGGCTGCCCAGCACCTCTATGTACCGGGCGGAGAGGCCCACTTCTTCCCAGGCCTCGCGCAGGGCGGCGGCAGCGATGTTGGCATCCTCGGGATCGACTCGGCCGCCGGGAAATGCAACCTGCCCCGAGTGCGTCGACAGGTTCGAGGTCCGCTCGGTCAGCAGCACGGTCGCGCCCTCGGCTCGCTGCACGATCGGCACCAGCACCGCAGCCTGCGCGGGAACGCGGTCGGTCGTGCGCGCATCGCGGCGCACTTCGGGCGTCCAGATGGGCGGGGTGGCGAAACGTGCCCGCAACGCCTGCGCCGTCAGCTGCTCGGCGGCCACCGCCGGCAGGCCCTGGACCTCCCCGCCCACGAACGGCACCGTTCGCGGGTCGAATTGCATCAGCGCGGGCGGCGCCACGGCGTTGACGATTTCGGCTGAAGCGGTCTGTTGGGAAGGGGATGAGGTGGTCAAGAGCGGAAAGGTACCGAAGTCGGGTGGTCGGGACTGGATGGGAGTAGAGCGGAAAAAGGAGAACTTGTCGTCAAGCAGGGGCAACAACGCAAAAAGCCGCCAGAGCGGCGGCTTTTCTTGCACGACAGGAGACGGCGCTTAAGCGGCCGTCGCAGCCGTCGACTTGCTCGGCAGCTTTTCCTTGATGCGTGCCGAACGGCCGCTGCGGTCGCGCAGGTAGTACAGCTTGGCGCGGCGCACGTCGCCACGGCGCTTGACTTCGATGCCGGCGATCAGCGGGCTGTAGGTCTGGAAGGTACGTTCCACGCCTTCGCCGCTGGAGATCTTGCGAACGGTGAAGCCGCTGTTGAGGCCACGGTTGCGCTTGGCGATCACGACGCCTTCGTAGGCCTGCACGCGCTTGCGGGTGCCTTCGACGACGTTCACGCTGACGATGACCGTGTCACCGGGCATGAATTCGGGGATGGTCTTGCCGAGACGGGCGATTTCTTCCTGCTCGAGGGTCTGGATGAGGTTCATGATTTCCTGATATTCGATCTTGTCGGGCTGCACAAAAGGCGCCTTTGGCTTTCACGGGAAGACCGCGAAAAGACCGGGCGCGGCCGGACAGAGGATCGGGGAGCCAAGGATTATAGCTTTTTTTTCAGCACGGCCTCATCGGCCTTGCCCAGGCGCCCCGCCGCACGGGCTGCCTCGATCAACCCGGGGCGCCGCTCGGCCGTGATCGCCAGGCGCTGATCGCGCCGCCAGCGCTCGATCTGCGCGTGATGGCCCGAGAGCAGCGGCGCCGGAACGCCCTGCCCGTTCCATTGCTCCGGCCGCGTGTAGTGCGGGCAGTCGAGCAGGCCGTCGAGGGCCGGATTGAAGCTATCCTGCACGTGGCTGGCCTCGTCCCCGAGCACGCCCGGCTGAAGGCGCGCCACGGCGTCGAGCAGCGCCATGGCCGCGACCTCGCCGCCGGAGAGCACGAAGTCTCCGAGGCTGATCTGGTGGGTGACGCGCGCATCGATGAAACGCTGGTCGATGCCCTCGTAGCGGCCGCAGACCAGCACGGCGCCTTCGCTGCCCGACCAGCGCTCGACCACCTCGTGCCGCAGCACCTCGCCGATGGGGGAAAACAGGATGACCGGCGCATCGGCACCTCGCGCGGCCAGCGCCGCGTCGAGGCAGTCGGACAGAGGCTCGGCCATCATGACCATGCCGGGACCGCCGCCGAAGGGCCTGTCATCCACGCGCTTGTAGTTGCCCTGCGCGAAGTCGCGCGGATTCCAAAGCACTACCTCGACCTGCTTCGACTCGTAGGCGCGTCGGGTCACGCCGCTGGCCATGAAGGGCGCGAACAGTTCGGGAAAGAGCGTGAGGACGTCGAAGCGCATGCGCCGCGCGGACCGCCGGTCAGTAGTCCGGCTGCCAGTCGACCGTGATGAGACGCCCGGGCAGGTCGACCTTGTCGACGAAGGCCGAGACGAAAGGCACCATGCGCTCGATCGCCTTGCCGCCCTCTTCGGCGGCCAGCACGAGCGTGGTCTGCGGGCCGGTGGCGAGAAGCTCGCGCACCGTGCCGAGCGCGACGCCTTCGCGGTTGACCACGGCCAGGCCGATCAGGTCGACCCAGTAGTACTCGTCGTCTCCGGCCGTCGGGAAGCTCGAGCGCGGCACGAACACGCGCGCACCGCGCAGCGCCTCGGCCGCGTTGCGGTCAGGCACGTCCGCGGATGCGGCGACGATGCAGTCGGAATGTTCCTTGGCTTCGCGGATCGCGAGCCGGAAGGCTGTGCTCGCCGAGGCTCCGGGAGCCTGCAGGAACCAGCGCTTCGATGAGAAGAGCGCCTCGGGTTGGGCGCTGTGGGGCAGGACCTTGAACCAGCCCTTGATGCCCCAGGCATCGGCGATGCGCCCTACTTCGATCGCATCCGCCGGCAATTCGGCGGCTTCGAGTGAAGGCAGCATCGCCGTGCGGGCGGCTTAGGCCGCCGCCTTGGGAGCTGCAGCAGCAGCTTGCTTGATCAGGCGCAGAACGGTGGGCGAAGCTTGTGCGCCGACGCTCTTCCAGTACGCCAGGCGGTCCTGGGCGATACGGATGCTTTCTTCGTTTTCCTTGGCGGTCGGGTTGTAGAAGCCCAGGCGCTCGATGAAACGGCCATCGCGGCGAACGCGCTTGTCCGACACGACGATGTTGAAGAACGGACGGCCTTTGGAGCCGCCGCGGGAGAGTCGAATGACGACCATGATTTATCCTTGGGTGGTCAGCAGGCCTCGTGGATTGAAAAAGGCCCGCTCACAATGTTCTTCCAGCGTCGAGACACGCGACTGGCCACCCGGCCAGCGACACGCTGAAAAGCCCGCGATTATAGCCCGACCCGCGTTTTTCTCCGAATTCCGACCTCGCCCGATCCTCGCGCCGCCCGTTTCACCCGCATGCCCCTCGCCATCCGACCCAGCCGCGAAGAAGACATCGCAGCCATCACCGCCATCTACGCACACCACGTGCTGCACGGTACCGGCACCTTCGAGACCGAGCCGCCCTCTCCCGCCGAAATGGCCTCCCGCCGCGCCGATGTGCTCGCGAGGAATCTGCCCTACCTGGTCGCGGAAGAAGATGGCGAAGTGTTGGGTTTTGCCTACTGCAACTGGTTCAAGCCGCGCCCGGCCTACCGCTTTTCGGCCGAGGACTCGATCTACGTGTCGGAGTCAGCGCGCGGCAAGGGTCTGGGCGCCAAGCTCTTGGCGGCGCTGTCGCAGGCGGCCGAGGCAGCGGGCGTGCGCAAGCTGATCGCGGTCATCGGCGACTCGGCCAACGCGGGCTCCATCGGCGTGCATCGCAGCCAGGGCTTCACGCACGTCGGTGTGCTCAAGGACTGCGGCTGGAAGTTCGGCGAATGGCGCGACGTCGTATTGATGGAGAAGGTGCTCGGCGAAGGCAGCACCACCAGACCCGAATGAAAAACAAGACCGTTGCCGCCTGGCTTTCCTTCCTCGGCGGCCCCCTGGGACTGCACCGTTTCTACCTGCGCGGCCTGGGCGACTGGCTCGGCTGGCTGCTGCCTATTCCTACCGCGCTGGGCGTCTACGGCATCGAGCGCGTGCGCATGTACGGCGTGGACGACGGGCTGAGCTGGGTGCTGATTCCGCTGCTGGGATTCACCATCGCCGGCTGCGCCCTGATGGCCATCGTCTACGGCCTCATGACGCCCGAGAAGTGGAACGCCCGCTTCAACGCCAGCGCCCCGGCCGACGCCGAACCGGGCCGCACCAACTGGTTCACCATCGGCGCGGTCGTGCTGGCCCTCTTCTTCGGCAGCACGATCCTGATGGCGAGCATCGTCTTCAGCTTCCAGCGCTACTTCGAGCACCAGATCGAAGAGGGACGGAAGATTTCGCAGTAGCCGCCGTCAGAACAGCTGCATGCTGATCCAGTAGGCAATAGCCGCCACGAACGCCGAAGCCGGGATCGTGAAGATCCAGGCCCACACGATGTTCCCCGCCACGCCCCAGCGCACCGCGCTCGCGCGCTGCGTGGAGCCGACGCCGACGATGGCGCCGGTGATGGTGTGGGTGGTCGACACCGGGATGCCCAGCGCGGTGGCCAGGAACAGCGTCAGGGCGCCGCCGGTTTCGGCGCAGAAGCCGCCCACGGGCTTGAGCTTGGTGATCTTCTGGCCCATGGTCTTGACGATGCGCCAGCCGCCGAACATGGTGCCCAGCGCGATCGCGGCGTAGCAGCTCACGATGACCCAGGTCGGCGGGGCCGATTCACTGGCGGAGGCGTAGCCCGTGGCGATCAGCAGCATCCAGATGATGCCGATGGTCTTCTGCGCGTCGTTGCCGCCGTGGCCCAGGCTGTAGGCGCCGGCCGAAACCAGCTGCAGCCGGCGGAACCAGCGATCGATGCGCGACGGGGTGGCGCGGCGGAAGCCCCATGCCACCACGACCATCATCAGCGAGCCGAGCACGAAGCCCAGCAGCGGCGACACGAAGATGAAGGCCACCGTCTTCCAGATGCCCGAGGCGACCAGGCCGCTGGTGCCGGTCTTGGCGATCACGGCACCCACGATGCCGCCGATCAGCGCGTGCGACGAGCTGCTCGGAATGCCGTAGTACCAGGTCACGAGGTTCCAGCTGATGGCGCCCACGAGCGCGCCGAACACCACGTGCACGTCGACCACCCCCGGCTGGGCGATGCCCTTGCCCACGGTGGCGGCCACGCTGAGATGAAAGATGAAGATCGCGATCAGGTTGAAGAAGGCCGCGAAGACCACCGCCTGCCCGGGCCTGAGAACTCCGGTGGAGACCACCGTCGCGATCGAATTGGCGGCGTCGTGGAATCCGTTCATGAAGTCGAACAGGATCGCCAGAGCGACCAGCACCACAACCACCCAGAGGGCGACCTGAACCGTTGCCATCGGTCGCTGCCCGCTTACGAGTTCTCGAGGACGATGCCCTCGATCACGTTGGCCACGTCCTCGCACTTGTCGGTGATGGTCTCCAGCAGCTCATAGATCGCCTTGAGCTTGATCACCTCGCGCACGTCGGGCTCCTCGCGAAACAGCTTGCTCATGGCGCTGCGCATCACGCGGTCGGCGTCCGATTCGAGGCGGTCGATCTCCTCGCAGGTCTTCAGCGTGGCCTCTGCCATGGTCGGGTCAGCGATGCGGCCCAGGAACTTGACGGCGTCCTTCAGGCGGTCGCAGCACTTCACGCTCAGCGAGGTGAGGCGCACGATCTCTTCCGTCATGTGGCGCACGTCGTACAGCGCCATGGTCTCCGCCGAGTCCTGGATCAGGTCGGCCACGTCGTCCATCGTGTTGATGAGCTTGTGGATCTGCTCGCGGTCGATGGGGGTGATGAAGGTCTTGTGGATCAGCCGGTTGACGTCGTGCGTGACGCGGTCGGCAGCGCGCTCGGCGTTGTCGACGTCGCGGTTGTACTGCTCGCGCAGGTGCACGTCGCTGTAGTTGGCCACCAGTTGCTCGAAGGCCCGCGCCGCCTCGACGATGCGCTCGGCGTGCTGGTTGAACATCTCAAAAAAATTCCCCTCGCGGGGCAGCAGCTTGCCGAACATGTGGCGCTCTCCTGGGATCTCGGAACTTGCCCGTCACATCCGCGTGACAGGGTGATGAAAAACCGTGCAAGTGTAATGGGAGGGCAAAGCCGGGCCGGGGGGCCGGGCTCCCGCCCCGCCGTCGGTCAGCTGCGGATGCGCTCGATGACCTGGCCGGAAACCCGCGCCAGCGCGGCGCGCGGCACCTTGTCGGGGGCGATCTCGGCCAGCGGCTTGAGCACGAAGGCCCGCTCGCGCATGCGGGGATGCGGCAGGCTCAGCGCGGGCGTGTCCTTGACGGTGTTGCCATGCGTGAGCAGGTCCAGGTCGAGCGTGCGCGGCGCGTTGGGGAAGGGCCGCTCGCGCCCGGCCTGGTCTTCGAGCAGCTGCAGCTCCGAGAGGAATGCCTCGGCCGTCAGGCCGGTACGCACCGCCACCACCGCATTGATGTAGTCGGGCCCCGAGGATTCGATGGGCGCGCTGCGGTAGAGCGACGAGCGCGCCGTGACCACGGTGCGCTCGATGGTGCCGATGGCCTCCATGGCCGCCTTCACCGCGGCCTGGGCATCACCCAGGTTGGCGCCGATGGCGACGAAAGCCTGCACGGTCGGGTATTCGTCCTTCGGACGTCGCGCAGACTGGGCACCGCCCGGAGGCCGGGCCTGTGCGCGCTTCGCGGGCGGCGGGGCAGCGCGCTTGCCTGCGGGAGCACGGGGCGAGCTCCCCTTTCTGCCGTCACCGTCGCCCCTGGGGCGGTCGGGCTTGTTCTTCATGCGCCCGCAGCGCTGCCGCCGCCCTCACCACCGCCTCCGGTGCGCGGCTTGCGCCGACGCCGGCGCTTGCGCGGCACCACGGCTTCGCCGTCGGGCGGCACGGCCACGGTCTCGACCTCGTCGCCCTCGTCGCTGCGGCCCGCGTCGGCCGCACGGCGGCCTGCCGGCTCGGCGCGGGGCTTCGGGGGCTGGGGCGTTTCGCGCACGCGCACGCGCTGGCGCACCTTCTGCTCCTCGCGCACCTGCTCCAGCAGGTCCGAACGGCGCGCGTCGTCGGAGGTGCTGAATTCCTGCCACCACTCGGCGATGGCTTCGCTCACCTCGCCCACGTCCGCGCGCAGGCGCATGAAGTCGAAGGCGGCACGGAAGCGGGCCTGCTCGACCAGGCTGTAGGGCGTGGAGCCGGTGCGCTTGTCGAAGCGCGGCTGCATCATCCAGATCTCGCGCATGTCGGCCGCCAGCTTGCCGCGGCCCGACACGTCGCCGATGCGGGCGTTGAACACGTCGTCGATCGCGTCCTGCAGCGCCGGGAACGGCGGCTGCGCGCGCTGGCCGTTGCGGCCCTCCTGGCGCTGGGCCCAGCCGTCGCGCACGTCGGCCCACAGCACGCAGGCCAGCAGGAAGCTGGGCGCCACGGGCTTGCCCTCGCCCACGCGGCGGTCGGTGTCCTGCAGGGCAGCCTTCACGAACGGCTGGTCGGCGCGCTCCACCACCACGTCGAGCAGCGGGTAGATGCCGCGGGCCAGGCCGAGCTTGCGGAGCTGCTCGACCGTCGCGATGGCGTGGCCGGTCTGCAGCAGCTTGAGCATCTCGTCGAAGAGGCGGCTCTGCGGCACGTCGGCCAGCAGCTTGCTCGATTCGACCAGCGGCGCCGCCGTCTTGGCCTCCAGCTTGAAGCCCAGGGCCGCGAGCTTGGCCGAGAAGCGGATGGCGCGGATGATGCGCACCGGATCTTCGCGGTAGCGCGTGGCGGGGTCGCCGATCATGCGCAGGGTGAGCTTCTGGGCGTCCTTGATGCCGTTGTGATAGTCCACCACCACCTGGTTGGCCGGGTCGTAGTACATGGCGTTCACGGTGAAGTCGCGGCGCGCGGCGTCTTCTTCCTGCGGGCCCCAGACGTTGTCGCGCAGCACACGGCCGCTGGCGTCCACCGCGTGCTTCATGCTCGCGAGCTCGCCCTTGCTGGTGCGCTCGTTGCCTGCCACCTGCTCGGCCGCGGCGTTGTCCATGTAGGCCCGGAAGGTCGAGACCTCGATCACCTCGTGCTCGCGCCCGCGGCCGTACACCACGTGCACGATGCGAAAGCGCCGCCCGATGATGAAGGCGCGGCGGAACAGCGCCTTCACCTGCTCCGGCGTGGCGTTGGTGGCCACGTCGAAGTCCTTGGGACGCAGGCCCAGCAGAAGGTCGCGCACCGCGCCGCCCACCACGTAGGCCTCGTAGCCTGCCTGCTGGAGCGTGGTGACCACGTTCTTCGCCCGCTCGTCGACCAGGGCAGGATCAATTCCGTGGACCTCGGCCGGCACCTCCTGGCGCTTGCCGAAACGGCTCTTGCCCTGCGTGCCGCCGGCACCCTTGCCGAGCAGCTTGTCGATGAATTTCTTGATCATTGTTGTTGGAAGCCTTGTTCGCTCTTCTATTCGTTCTCGAGCATGGAGCGGATCAGCGGAATGGTGATCGCGCGTTGCGTCTGCAGGGCGTAGCCGTCGAGCTGCGTGAGCAGCTCCATCAGGCTGCCGAGGTCGCGGCTGAAGCGGTGGAGCATGTAGTCGAGCACGTCGTCCGACAGCATCACGCCGCGCGCGTCGGCCGCCTGGCGCAGCACCGCGCGGCGTTCGCTTTCGCTGAGCACCTGCATGTGGAAGACATGGCCCCAGCCGAGGCGGGTGCGCAGGTCCTCGCGCAGCGGCAGGTCGGCCGGCGGCAATGCGCCGGCGGCGACCACGCCGCGCTGCAGCGTCTGGGCGTTGACGAACCAGTTGAAGGCCGCGTGCTGCTGCACGGCGGTGTAGAGGTGCACGTCGTCGAGCAGGACGGCGCCCCAGCGCTCGTCGAACTCGGGCGGCTCCAGCAGGCCCGCATGGAGCCAGCCCACGCTGGCGCCCTGCTCGCGCAGTGCGACGCGCACCGATTCGAGCAGATGGGTCTTGCCGCTGCCGCCGTCGCCCCACAGGTAGGTGGGCACCGGCGAGTGCAGCACGGGGCTGCCGGCGCCGCCCACCCACACTTGCAGGTGCCGCAGAGCCGCCTCGTTGGGGCCGGCGAAAAAGGCGTCGAAGCTGGGGCCCGTCGCAATGCCGATATCGAGCGCGAGCTGTTTCATCCCGGGAAGGTTCATGGAGGGGGCCGCGGGGGCCCTTAAAATCATCGGGAATTCTATCGGCCCGGCCAACATGGTTGCCGGCGCCCCTTCCGCCCCCACTCTTTGCGTCTCTTCCGACCTCGACCACCCATGACTTCCTCCACGCCCACCCCGCTCAGCTACAAGGACGCCGGTGTCGACATCGATGCAGGCGACGCCCTGGTCGACCGCATCAAGCCGCTGGCGAAGAAAACCCTGCGCGAAGGCGTGCTGGCCGGCATCGGCGGCTTCGGCGCCCTGTTCGAGGTGCCCAAGCGCTACAAGGAACCCGTGCTCGTGAGCGGCACCGACGGCGTGGGCACCAAGCTCAAGCTGGCCTTCGAATGGAACATGCACGACACGGTCGGCATCGACCTGGTGGCCATGAGCGTCAACGACGTGCTGGTGCAGGGCGCCGAGCCCCTCTTCTTCCTCGACTACTTCGCCTGCGGCAAGCTCGACGTGGACACCGCCGCGGCGGTCGTCGGCGGCATCGCCCGCGGCTGCGAGCTCTCCGGCTGCGCGCTGATCGGCGGCGAAACCGCCGAGATGCCCGGCATGTACCCGGCCGGCGAATACGACCTGGCGGGCTTCGCGGTCGGCGCGGTCGAGAAGTCGAAGATCCTCACGGGCCAGAACGTCAAGCCCGGCGACGTGGTGCTGGGCCTGGCCTCGGCCGGCGTGCACTCCAACGGCTTCAGCCTGGTGCGCAAGGTGATCGAGCGCGCGCAACAAGGTGGGGCCGACCTGCCCGCCACCCTCGACGGCAAGCCCTTCCGCGAGGCCGTGATGGAGCCCACCCACCTCTACGTGAAGCCGGTGCTCGAGGCGCTGGGCAAGCACCCGATCAAGGCGCTGGCGCACATCACCGGCGGCGGCCTGCTCGAGAACATCCCGCGCGTGCTGCCCGAAGGCACGGCCGCCCACCTCAAGAAGGGCAGCTGGCCGCAGACCGAGCTGTTCGCCTGGCTGCAGAAGGTGGCCGGCATCGACGACATCGAGATGAACCGCACTTTCAACAACGGCATCGGCATGGTGGTGGTCATCGACGCCGCCGAAGCTGCCGCCTGCGCCGCCACGCTGCGTGCCGCCGGCGAAACGGTGCACGAGATCGGCGTGATCGCCGAGCGCGGCGAAGGCGCGGCCGTGGTCGTCGGCTGACCGCCGGCTGCTGCGTCCACTTTTTCGAAGAACAGAGCACGCACCCGCACCGGATGGCCAACAAGCCGCAGCCCTCCCCCATCGCCTCGCCGGCGTCCTCCGCCTTCCGTCCGGCCGCATCGCGCGGCGTGACCATCGCCAGCTACCTGCTGATGCTGGGCGCCCTGATGCTGGTGATGTGGGAGCACCTGCTGCCGGGCCTGCTGTGCGTCTGCATCGGCTTTCTCGTCACGCGCTGGTTCGCGCGCCTGCTGGCCTCGGGGCTGGGACGCATTCCGGCGCTGGCCAGGCGGCCCGGCAGCGCCCAGGGCTGGGCCGGCGTGGTGGCCGTCACGGTGGTGCTGCTGGCGCCCATCGCGCTGATAACGCTGGGGCTGTCGCAGGCCCGCGAATACATCGTCGATGCGCCCGACCAGTACCGCGAGCTGCTCGACTACACCGCGCGCACCGTGCTGGAGCTGCGCTCCAAGCTGCCGGTGGAGATCGCGGTCTACCTGCCCGAGGGCGCGGCCGAGGTGCAGCGCGTGATCGCCAACTACCTGCGCGCGCAGGCCGGCTCGCTGGCCGTGGCAGGACGCGCGTGGCTGCACGGCATTCTTTTCTCGTACGTGGGCCTGATCATCGGCAGCCTGGCCGCCGTGTCCCACGCGCCGATGCGGCGCCTGCCGCTGGCCGAACAGCTGCACCGGCGCGTGCAGACCTTCGGCGAGGCCTTCGCCCAGATCGTGGCGGCCCAGTTCTGGATCGCCGCCTTCAACACGCTGCTGACGGCCATCTTCCTGCTCTTCATCATGCCGCTGTGGGACGCGCACCTGCCCTACACGCCGGCGCTCATCACCCTCACCTTCCTGGCCGGCCTGGTGCCGATCGTGGGCAACCTGGTCTGCAACTCGGTGATCACGCTGGTGGGCCTGTCGGTGTCGCCGGTCACGGCCGCGGCCTGCCTGATCTTCCTGATCGTGATCCACAAGGCCGAGTACGTCATCAATGCCAAGGTGGTGGGCGCGCGCACGCAGATGAGCGTGTGGGAACTGCTGGCGGTGATGTTCGTGGCCGAGGCGGTCTTCGGCCCGGCCGGGCTGGTGGCGGCGCCGCTGTACTACGCGTACCTGAAGAAAGAGCTGCAGGCGGCTTCGCTGGTCTGACGGGGCCTTCGCCCCGGTCGATGTCCTGATCTGATCGATTCTGGTCCTGCGCCGAGCGGACCGGAAGCTGGCGCGCCGCAAGAATGAGCGGCATCATCCACTCCGCTCCCGCCCGCGAGCCCCGCAATGAAAACCTGTCTGATAGTGATCGACGCCCAGGAGTCGTTCCGCCAGCGCGCCTACTGGAACGAAAGCCAGGCCGCGCCCTACTTCGCCGCGCAGAACGCGCTGATCGAAGGCGCCGCAGCCGCGAGCCTGCCCATCGTGCGGGTCTTCCACACCGACGAGCCCTCCGACGCGAGCAACCCCTTCGCGATCGAATCGGGCCACGTGCGCCCCATCGGCGGCCTCGCCGCCTTCGACGCGGCCGCCACTTTCACCAAGCACCGCCACAGCGCGCTGGTCAACAGCGGACTGGACGTTTGGCTCACGCAGAACGGCATCGGGCGGCTGATCGTGAGCGGCATCCGCACCGAGCAATGCTGCGAGACCACCACCCGCCACGCCTCCGACCTGGGCTGGGAAGTGGACTACGTCACCGACGCCACCCTCACCTTCGACATGAAGCATCCCGACGGCAGCCCGCTCGCCGCCGCCGACATCAAGGCCCGCACGGCCGCCGTGCTGCATGAGCGGTTCGCCACCGTCTGCACCGTGGCGCAGGCGCTCGAACGGGCCGTGGCGTGAACGGCATGAGCGGCATGACCAGGCGCGTGCTGATCCTCGCGTTCGACGGCGTCGAGGCGCTGGACTTCGCCGGCCCCTTCGAGGTGTTCACCACTGCGAGCCGGGTCGGGCAGCGGCTGCGGCCGGGCTCGCCGGCGCTGTTCGAGGTCGCTTCGGTGGCCCACGCCACCGCAGGCCAGGCCGTTCAGGCGCGTGCAGGCCTCCGGCTGCTGGCCAGCCACACGCTGGCCGGCAGTCCGGCGGCCGACGTGCTGATCGTTCCCGGCGGCGTGGTCGACGCGCCGATGGCCTGCTCCGACACCCTGCGCTGGATAGCCGATCAGGCAGCCGGCGCGAAGATCGTCGCCTCGGTCTGCACCGGCGCCTTCCTGCTGGCCCGAAGCGGCGTGGTGACCGATGACCCGGTCACGACCCACTGGGAAGACATCGCCGAGCTACGCGAGCGCTTCCCCTCGCTCGACGTGCGCGAGGGCGTGCGCTGGGTGGACAACGGCCGCATCGTCAGCTCGGCGGGCATCAGCGCCGGCATCGACATGAGCCTGCACCTCGTCGAACGGCTGGCCGGGCTCGAGCTCGCAGAGCGCACCGCGCGACAGATGGACTACGAATGGAACCGCAGCAACCCGAACCAGCCCCCATCCGCGTAGTGTTCGTCCTCCTGCCCGGCAGCCTCGTGCTCGACTGGGCTGGCCCGGCAGAGGCGCTGCGCATCGCCAACCAGCGGCTGCACGCGGCGGGGCGGGCCGAGCGCTTCGCCATCGAGTTCGCCAGCCCGCGGCCGACGGCCATGGGCTCGGTCGGCGTGGCGCTCGCAGGGCTCT
Source organism: Variovorax atrisoli (assembly GCF_014195185.1). NCBI lineage: Bacteria > Pseudomonadati > Pseudomonadota > Betaproteobacteria > Burkholderiales > Comamonadaceae > Variovorax > Variovorax atrisoli. The sequence goes on from NZ_JACIBG010000003.1 coordinate 792,420, forward strand.
CACCGCTGCCCACGGCGTGGGACGGCCCCGGCTGGGTCGTGCTGGTCGGCCTGCCCGGCGACGCCATCGCCATCGACAACCCCGAGACACAGGACCTGCTGCACTGGCTGCGCGGCCTGCGCTTCGAACGCGGCCGGTTGGAGCTGGTGACGGTCTGCGCCGGCGCCGTGCTGGCCGCGCACGCCGGGGCGCTGGCTGGCCGTCGCGCCACCACGCACCACCATCACCTGGGCGAGTTGCGCGAGGTCGAGCCGCGCTGCGAGGTGGTGAGCAACCGCGTGTTCGTGATCGATCCGCCGCTCTACAGCAGCGCGGGCGTGACCACCGGCATCGACCTGATCCTGCACCGCATCGGCGAGCTGTGCGGAGAGGCGCTCGCGGCGCAGGTCGCGCAGTCGATGGTGATGCCGCTGCGCCGGGGGCCGCACGATCCAGAGCTCTCGCCCTTCCTCGCCTACCGCAACCACCTGCACGCCGCCCTGCATCGCGTGCAGGACGCCGTGAGCGAGCGGCCGCAGGCCGACTGGAACGTGCCGCGCATGGCCGAGGTGGCGCACACCTCTGCGCGGCACCTCACGCGGCTCTTCGTCGAGCATGCGGGCGTGGCGCCGCTGGCCTACCTGCGGCGGCTGCGGCTCGCGACGGCCCAGCTGGCGCTGGCCTCGGGCGCAAGCGTGACGCGGGCGGCGGAGCAATCGGGCTTCGGCTCCGACACGCAGCTGCGCCGCGCATGGCACCAGTTCGGGCTGCCGGGGTCGCCTTCGGAAGCGGGATCGTCTTCCCGCGCCTGACGCCGCTCAGTGCCAGACGCCTGCGGGCGCCGGCCCCGGCACGCGCAGCAGCTTGTCGTCGCCGATCTCCAGCAGCCGGTTGGCCGCGTAGCTGTTCTGCGAATCGGGCTCCAGCGCCGCGCTGACCAGCGGCGACAGCGGCTGCGCCAGCGACACGTAGAAGCTGCCCGGCTGCACCACCGCGCGGCCGTGGCGCAGCCGCACGCGGAAGCTGCGGATCGCCTCGCCGTCCTCGATGGCGCCGCGCGCGTCCTGCCGCTGGCCATCGGCCTGCGAGAGGATCTCGTAGCGCTCCACCGACCATGGCGCCGCACTGTCGATGCGTTCCACGCGCACGCCCAGCATCTGCAGGCGCTGCACGGCCACGGTCTCGCTCGAAGCCAGCAGGTAGCCGCAGGGGCGAGGACGCGCATTGACGATCTTCAGCGGCTCGGCGGCGCGCCATTCGACGTCGACGGCCTTGTCCTCGCCGGTCTTCGCATCGAGGAATTCGAGCCGCTGCTTCGTCGGCGTCTGCCAGGCCTCGACCACCAGATCGCCGCGGCAGGCATCGGCCTTGGCGCGCTGGCCGGCCTGCGCGGTGAGCTGCATCAGCGCAGGCCCCTGCTTCGCCGCTGTCTCGATGACCGTGGTGGCCGCGAGCACCTGCGTGTGCACGCGGCGCGCGAAATGCGCCCGGCCCAGCCCCACACCGCGCACTTCGAGCAGCAGGCTCACGGCCTGGTGCAGCGCACTCACGTTGCGGCCGGTGTCGGGCTGCACGCCGCCCATCGACACCGTGCGATCGTCGGACTTGCCGCCGGAGGTGGTGTGGTACTTGAAGCCCTGCAGCCCGGCCCGCGCGAAGGCGGCCTGGATGGCGTCGACGTAGTCGCGCTGCGCGCTCGCGGCGATGGCAGCGTCGATGTTGCCCACGGTGGCGGGCTGCAGCAGGCCGTCGTATTTCATGACGGCGCCGAACTTGTCGATCCAGCGCCCGCCGACAGTGAATTCGTGCAGGTCGAGCACCACCTGCGGCGCGTAGCGCAGGGTGGCCGCCGCGATCACGCGCGCCTCGGGTGTGCGCAGCAGCAGGTGGTCGCGATTGACGTCGATGCCGTTGGCGGTGACGCGGGTGAAGCGCTCGGCGCCGTCGGGATTGCCGCGCGGCACCAGCACGAGATTGACCTTCTTCAGCAGCGCCGAGCCCGGTTCCGCGGCGAACTGCTGCGCCAGCGCCAGTACTGCTTCACCGCCGGCCGGCTCGTTGCCGTGCTGCTGGCCGATCACCATCACCGTGGGCCGGGTCGGGTCGACGCGGCCCTGCTCGGCCAGCACCACCAGCGGCATCTCGCGTCCCTGCTGCGACGTCCCGATGCGCTCGATGCGCACGCTGGACGACTGGCGCGCCAACTCGTCGAGGAAGGCAAGCATTTCGGCATGCGAGGGAAAGTCGGTGCGGCCCGGGCGAAAGCCCGGCGTTGCATAGCTTACCGGCGGATCGGGAAAGCGCGCGGCGATGGCCGGCGGCTCGACCCACACCTTGGCGGGCTCGAACTGGGCCAGGGCCGAGGCGGACGACAGCAGGGCCAGGCCGGAAACGCACAGGAAGCGGAGGAAGGGGGCGCGCAGCATGGCGCGCATTGTCCTCCGGCGCGACTCGTAGCAGATTCAGCTGTCGTTCAGTTCAACCTGTGCCGGCATCCGAAAGCCGCAGGCGCACCCTCTTCTTCCAGAGATACCGCGGAACCGGCTCCGCCGGGCCGCAGGTATCGTCCCCCGGAAGGGGATTGGCGCAGCGACACGAAGTGCGCGAAGCCTGGGGGCGAGTCAAGTGCAGGCCCGGGCGCGCCCCAGCAGCAGGGCCCGCTCGCGGGTGTTGCGCGTGAGCGAGGCGGCGCGGTCGAACTCCCTGCGCGCCTCGTCGAGGCGGCCGAGCTTGAAGAGCAGGTCGCCGCGCACCGCCGGCAGCAGGTGATAGCCCTTGAGCGCGGGCTCGTCCAGCAGCGCATCGGCCACCTCCAGCCCGGCCGCCGGGCCGAAGGCCATCGACAGCGCCACCGCGCGGTTGAGCTCGACGATGGGCGACGGCGCGAGTTCGGCCAGCGCGTCGTAGAGGGCGGCGATGCGGCCCCAATCGGTCTCGTCGGCGGAGCGCGCGCGGCCGTGGCAGGCGGCGATGGCGGCCTGCAGCGCATAGGGGCCGAGCGCGCCGCCCAGCGACTCGGCCCGCGCGAGCGCAGCGAGGCCGCGTCGGATCAGCATCTGGTCCCAGCGCGCGCGGTTCTGCTCCAGCAGCAGCACTGGCTCACCCGAGGGCCCCATGCGCGCGGCGGTGCGCGAGGCCTGGATTTCCATCAGCGCGACCAGCCCGTGCACTTCGGATTCCTTCGGCACCAGCTCGGCCACGATGCGGCCCAGGCGCAGCGCTTCCTCGCACAGCGAGGGGCGCATCCAGTCGTCGCCGGCGGTGGCCGAGTAGCCCTCGTTGAAGACCAGGTAGATCACCTCCAGCACCGAGGCGAGCCGCGCCTCCAGCTCGTGCCGGCGCGGCACCTCGAAGGGCACGCGCGCCTCGGCCAGGGTGCGCTTGGCGCGCACGATGCGCTGCGCCACCGTGGCCTCGGGCACGAGGAAGGCGCGGGCGATCTCGTCGGTGGTCAGGCCGCCCATCACCCGCAGCGTGAGCGCCACCCGCGCCTCGGTCGAGAGCACCGGGTGGCAGGCGGTGAACACCAGCCGCAGCAGGTCGTCGCCGATGTCGTCGTCCAGCGCGGCATCGACGGCCTCGGCGAAGTCGTCCTGCGCCATCTCGTGCTGCGCGTCGAGCTCGCGGCCGATCTCGCCGGCCTTGTGCTCGGCCAGCTGCAGGTGGCGCAGGCGGTCGAGGGCGCGGCGCTTGGCCACGGCCGTGAGCCATGCAGCGGGGTTGTCGGGCACGCCCGATTCGCTCCATTGCTCCAGGGCCGAGACCAGCGCGTCCTGGGCCAGCTCCTCGGCCAGGCCCACGTCGCGCACCATCCGCGCGACGGTGGCGATGATCTTCGCGGACTCGATGCGCCACACCGCCTCGATGGTGCGGTGGATGGCGGCAGCGTCCGCGCGGCCCTCGCCCCGGCTCATGCCTCGGGCTTCTTCACCGTCTGCATCGAGGTGAATTCGCCGGCCACCGCCTGCACGTCGGCCGGGAAGTCTTCCATCTCCTGGATCTGGCGCACCTCGATGACCTCGTTGTCGCCGCCGGGGCAGCGGCTGGCCCACTCGATGGCGGCGGCGCGCGAGGGCACGTCGATGATCCAGAAGCCGCCCAGCACTTCCTTGGCCTCGGCGAAGGGGCCGTCGACGACCTTGGGCTTGCGGTTCTTGAAGCTCACGCGCGCGCCCATCGAGGGCGGGTGCAGGCCGTCGCAGCTGACCAGCACGCCGGCCTTCTGCAGCGACTCGTTGTAGGCCATCATGGCCGACACCGCCTCGACGTCGTCTGGGACGGTGCCGGGCGCGGCGTTCTCGTAGCCGTGGGGAATCATCAGCAGCATGAATCGCATGGTGCGTCTCCTTCGGTGTGGCGGCGCGGCCGGCTCAGCCGCCAGCCTTGGTGCGGGCCTCGGTCTCGGCGCGCAGGCGGTCTTCCTGGGCGAGCAGCTCGGGCGTCATGGAGTCGCCGAAGTCGGCGGCCTCGAACACCTGGCGGATCTCGATCTCGCCTTCCTGGAAGGGGCTGCGCTTGATCCACTCGATAGCCTCCTCCTTCGACTTGCACTGGAACAGCCAGAAGCCGGCCAGCAGTTCCTTGGTCTCGGCGAAGGGGCCGTCGATGACGGTGCGCTTGGTCGGTCCCTCGCAGCGCACGCGCACGCCCTTGGAGCTCGGGTGCAGGCCCTCGCCCGCCAGCAGCACGCCGGCCTTGACCAGTTCCTCGTTGAACTTGCCCATGGCGGTGAGGATTTCGGTGCTGGGCATCACGCCGGCTTCGGAATCGGCGTTGGCCTTGACCAGAATCATGAATCGCATGTCGTTTCTCCTGAAGGTTGATGGGGGTGAAGCGGCCAGGGAACCTGCCCGCTCCTGTTCACACGTCGGACGGGCGGACGCCGGATCGACACGGAAGCGTCGATCCATTTGTAATTTTGTGTTTCGGAAACTGGGGTTTCAGGGCAGGTAGCCGCAAAAGCGCAGCACATGGCCGTCGGGTTCGCGTATCGCGAATTCGCGCAGTCCCCAGGGCTGGGAAACGGGCGGCTCGATGACCGTCACGCCGCGCTTCACGTAGGCGGCGTGCAGGCCGTCGATGTCCTTGCCCACGTGGATCACGATCTCGCCGCGCCAGGGTTTCGCCTCGCGCGCGTTGCATTGCCACAGCCGCAGGTAGACCGGGTCGCCGTAGCTGCGGTCGCCCTTCTTTACCCGGGCGTAGCTGGGCGGCTCGCCGGCGATGAAGTCGAGCTCGAAGCCCAGCACGTCGCGGAACCACCGCGCGGCGCGGGTGACGTCCGACACCGGCAGCACGGGCTGCACGCCGTGGAACTGATGCAGTGTGCCCAGGTCGGGCGCGGAGCTGACGCCGGCCTGGGTTGCCATCTGCTCAGCTCGCCAGCCGGCGCAGGGCGGCGACCCGCTCGGCGATGGCGTCGAGGTCCAGGGCGTCCTCGGCCTTCGCCAGGTAGGTTTCGAGGTCGCGCACCGCCAGCGTCGTGTTGCCCTGCTCGGCATGGGCGATGCCGCGGTCGCGGTACTCGCCCCAGGCGCTGGGCAGCAGCGCGATCAGGCGGTCCTGCACGGAAATGACGCGCTGCCAGTCTTCCTGCGCGTGGTGCATTTCCTTCAGGTTGCGCAGCATGCGCGCGATGATCTCGCGCGAGCTGGCCGGCTGCAGGTAGAGGCCCAGCGGCACGTCGAAGTCGCCGACCAGGCCGTTGCTGCGCTTGTAGGGCTCCAGGCGTTCGCCCAGCTCCTCGCGCGACAGCGACTTGCCGGTGAACGGGTCGATCACCACCTGCCCCTTGGGCAGCGTGACCTTGAGCATGAAGTGCCCCGGAAACCCGATGCCGCGTGCCTGCAGGCCCAGGCCCTGCGCCAGCTCCATCCACAGCACCGCCAGCGAGATCGGAATGCCGCGGCGGGTGCGCAGCACGGCGTTGAGGTAGCTGTTGTCGGGGTCGTAGTAGTCGTTGACGTTGCCGCCGAAGTTCAGGTCGCTGAAGAAGAACTGGTTCAGCGCCCGCAGGCGGGCCAGCGGTGCGGCGTCGGCCGGAAGGCGGCGGCGCAGGCGGGCCAGGAGCTGGTCGACGTCGCCCAGCACCTGCTGCACGTCGAGGTCGGGGTACTCGTCCTGCGCCAGGCTGGCGGCGGCTTCGAGCAGCGGAAACTGGTCGTCGCTGCGCACCAGCGACTCGAAATATTCCAGGGCGGTCGGAACCTGAAAGCTGAACGTCATGTGGCTTTGTAGAGGAGCATTTCCGGAGCGTCAAGAAGGGGCACACGCGTATTGCGCACGCCTGAAAGGCCCCTGCAAGGTCTCAGCGGCGGATGAAGCTGCGCAACCGCACGCCGACCGCCGCCAGCACGCCGAAATACAGCAGTGCCGAGCCGGCGATCAGCGCGGCCAGCAGGCCGATGCGCAGCAGGCGCTGCTCGCGCAGCGCGACCCAGTCGAAATGCGCCGAGCCCCACACCAGCAGGCCCGCCAGCACCGCGGTGCCGGCGGCCACCTGCAGCGCGAACCTGCCCCAGCCCGGCTCGGGCTTGTAGCTGCCGCGGCGGATCAGCCCGACGAGCAGCCAGGCCGAATTCACCAGCGCGCCGATGGCGATCGTCAGCGTGAGCGCCGCGTGCTGCAGGACCGGCACCAGGAACACGTTGAGGATCTGCGTCAACACCAGCACGCCCACGGCGATGAGCATCGGCGTGCGCGTGTCGTGCTTGGCGTAGTAGCCCGGCGCGAGCACCTTCACCGCCACGATACCGACGAGCCCGACGCCATAGCCCATCAGCGCCAAGGTCGTGCGGTTCACGTCCTCGCCCGAGTAGGCCCCGTTGTGGAAGAGCACCGCCACCAGCGGCTTGGCGAACAGCAGCAAGGCGATCGCGCACGGTGCCGACAGCAGCACCACGAGGCGCAGGCCCCAGTCGAGCAGCGAGGAATAGCGCGCGTCGTCCTTGGCGGCGCGGGCGCCGGCCAGCTGCGGCATCAGCACCACGCCCAGCGCCACGCCGAGCATCGCGGTCGGGAACTCCATCAGCCGGTCGGCATTGGTGATCCAGGTGACGCTGCCCACCGCGAGGTGAGATGCGATCTGCGTGTTGATGAGCAGCGAGATCTGCGCCACGCTGACGCCCAGCAGCGCCGGCAGCATCAGCTTGAGCACCTTGCGCGTGTTCGGGTCGGTCCAGGCGGTGCGCAGCGCCCGCAGGCTCATGCCCAGCCGCGGCAGCAGGCCCAGCCTGCGCAATGCGGGAATCTGCAGGGCCAGCTGCAGCACGCCGCCGGCCATGACGCCCACGCACTGGGCGTAGATCGGCTCGATGCCCCAGTGCCGGAAGAGCGGCGCCCCGACCAGGATCGACAGGATCAGCGCCACGTTGAGCAGCACCGGCGACGCCGCCGGCACCGCGAACTTGCGCCATGTGTTGAGGATGCCGCCCGCCAGCGCCACCAGCGACATGAAGCCGATGTACGGGAACATCCACCGCGTCATGACCACCGCGGCGTCGAAGCCGGGCAGCCCGCTGGCCATGGCCCAGACCAGCAGCGGCGCCCCGGCCACGCCGGCCACGCAGACGATCACCAGGGTCCAGGTCAGCAGCGTGGCAACGTGGTCGATGAGCTGGCGGGCGCCCTCCTCCCCTGCCTCGGTCTTGCGGGCGGCCAGCACCGGCACGAAGGCCTGGCTGAAGGCGCCCTCGCCGAAGACGCGCCGGAACAGGTTCGGGATGCGGAATGCGACGTTGAAGGCATCGGTGAGCGCGCTGACGCCGAAAACCGAGGCGAAGAGCACGTCGCGCACGAGGCCCGTGATCCGCGAGGCGAGGGTCAGCAGGGAGACGGTGGAGGCGGATTTGAGCAGGGACACGGGGGCCGAGTTTAGGCCCCGCCGGAGCCCCGAAACGCCCGGATTCGGCGGAAAAGCCAACCCGGCCTATAATGGAGGGCTTTGCTGCATCATCCTCAGACACCTAAGGACATAAATCATGGCATCCGCCAAGCCCAAGAAAAAGAACCCGCGCCTCGCCTCCGGCCGTAAGCGCGTCCGCCAGGACACCAAGCTGAACGCTGCGAACACCTCGCTGCGTTCCAAGTACCGTACCGCTGTCAAGAACGTCGAAAAGGCTGTTCTGGCTGGCGACAAGACCAAGGCAAGCGAGCTGTTCGCGAAGGCCCAGAGCATCGTCGACGCGATCGCCGACAAGGGCATCTTCCACAAGAACAAGGCCGCCCGCGACAAGAGCCGCCTGTCGGCCAAGGTCAAGGCCCTCGCCCTCGCGCCTGCAAAGGCCGCCGCCTGACACCTGTCAGGCAAGCCCGGACCGGAATCCTCCGGTCCGCCGTTTGATCGGGGTGCGCTGCAGCAAAGTGAAAAACCGCCTTCGGGCGGTTTTTTCATGCCCGAACGGTTGGCAGATGCAGGCGGACCCGGACGGCGGGCAAAGAAAAAGGCCCTGTCAGGCCTTCTTGGGTGGGGTCGCAGGGATCTGCGCAGAGGCTGACGCAGGCGGGATGGGTGCGTCGGGCACCAGGCAGGCCTCGGCGACCTGCAGGTCGTTGTCCCTGGCGAAGTTCACGCAGAAGTCCCAGGCCATCGGCTCGGCGTCGCGCAGCGCGCGGTTCACGACCACGCACTTCACGCCGTTGATGGTCGTGGGAATGCACCACGGCGAATAGCTCAGGTAGCTGCCCGGAAAGGCGCCGCCGGGCCGGAAGGAGCTCATCACGCCGGCCAGACGCTCGGCCCAATCGCTCGGGCGAAAGGTCCGGCCATCCTTGGTGATGCCCTGGATGAAGATTTCTTTGGCTGTGGGGGAAATCATCGTTGAATGAAGCGACCGAGGCAGGTGCTGCGGTGCAGCAAGCGATTCTATCCGCGCCCCTTTTTGCATCCTGAACATGGGGCATTGCTGTGATGCGCAATCCTCAACGAAGCCGTCAAGGCACACGCCTAGAATCCGCCTTCCCTATCTGGAGAACCCGAATGAGCGCTACCGCCCAGCCCACCTCGCCCCACGTCATGAACACCTACGGTCGCCTGCCGATCGCACTGTCGCACGGTCAGGGTTGCCGAGTCTGGGACACCGCGGGCAAGGCCTATCTCGACGGCCTCGGCGGCATCGCGGTGAACACGCTGGGCCACAACCACCCCGAGCTGGTGCCCGCTCTGCAGGACCAGCTGACCAAGCTGATCCACAGCTCCAACTACTACCACGTGCCCGGCCAGGAGCAGCTCGCCACCAAGCTGACCGAACTCTCGGGCCTCACCAACGCCTTCTTCTGCTGCACCGGCCTCGAAGCCAACGAAGCCGCCCTCAAGCTGGCGCGCAAGTTCGGCCACGACAAGGGCATCGAGCGCCCCGAGATCGTCGTCTACGAAGCCGCCTTCCACGGCCGCAGCATCGCCACCCTCTCGGCCACCGGCAATCCAAAGGTGCAGGCCGGCTTCGGCCCGCTGGTCGAGGGCTTCATCCGCGTACCGCTGAACGACATCGAGGCGCTAAAGAAGGCCACCGAAGGCAATCCGAACGTGGTCGCCGTGTTCTTCGAGACCATCCAGGGCGAAGGCGGCATCAACCCGATGCGCTGGGACTACCTCAAGCAGGTGCGCCAGCTGTGCGACGAGCGCGATTGGCTCATGATGATCGACGAGGTGCAGTGCGGCATGGGCCGCACCGGCAAGTGGTTCGCCCACCAGTGGGCGGGCATCAAGCCCGACGTGATGCCGCTGGCCAAGGGCCTGGGCTCGGGCGTGCCGATCGGCGCGGTGGTGGCCGGCCCCAGGGCCGCCAACATCTTCGGCCCCGGCAACCACGGCACCACCTTCGGCGGCAACCCGCTGGCGATGCGCGCAGGCGTCGAGACCATCCGCATCATGGAAGAGCAGAACCTGCTCGAGAACGCCGCCACCGTGGGCGCCCACCTGAAGGCGGCGCTGGAGCGCGAGCTCGGCGGCCTGAGCGGCGTGAAGGAAGTGCGCGGCCAGGGCCTGATGATCGGCATCGAGCTCGACCGTCCCTGCGGCGCCATCCTCAACCGCGCCTGCGACGCCGGCCTGCTGCTGAGCGTGACGGCCGACAAGGTGATCCGCCTCGTGCCGCCGCTCATCCTGAGCATCGCCGAGGCCGACGAGATCGTCGCGATCCTCGCGCCCATCGTCAAAAACTTCCTGTCGGAGCCTGCAGCCCAATGACGACGACCGCGCCCGCCATCCGCCACTACCTGCAGTTCTCGGACTTCACGGCCGACGAATACGCCTACCTCTTCGATCGCATGGCGATCATCAAGAAGAAGTTCAAGACCTACGAGAAGCACCAGCCGCTGGTCGACCGCACGCTGGCCATGATCTTCGAGAAGGCCAGCACGCGCACCCGCGTGAGCTTCGAGGCCGGCATGTACCAGCTCGGCGGCAGCGTCGTGCACCTGACCACCGGCGACAGCCAGCTCGGCCGCGCCGAGCCCATCGAGGACAGCGCCAAGGTCATCAGCCGCATGGTCGACCTGGTGATGATCCGCACCTACGAGCAGACCAAGATCGACGCCTTCGCCGCACACTCTCGCGTGCCGGTCATCAACGGCCTGACCAACGAGTTCCATCCCTGCCAGATCCTGGCGGACATCTTCACCTACATCGAACACCGCGGATCCATCCAGGGCAAGACGGTGGCGTGGGTCGGCGACGGCAACAACATGGCCAACACCTGGCTGCAGGCGGCCGAGATCCTGGGCTTCACCGTGCACGTGAGCACGCCCAGCGGCTACGAGGTCGACCAGTCGATCGCCGGCATCCGCTCGGGCGACAGCTACAAGGTCTTCAAGGACCCGATGGAAGCCTGCCGCGGTGCCGACCTCGTCACCACCGACGTCTGGACCAGCATGGGCTACGAGGCAGAGAACGAGGCGCGCCGCAAGGCCTTTGCCGACTGGTGCGTCGACGAGGAAATGATGCGCGCGGCCCAGTCCGACGCCCTCTTCATGCACTGCCTGCCCGCCCACCGCGGCGAGGAAGTGCAGGCCGAGGTCATCGACGGTCCGCAGTCGGTGGTGTGGGACGAGGCGGAGAACCGCCTGCACGCCCAGAAGGCCCTGATGGAGTTCCTGCTGCTCGGCAGGCTCTGATCGGGCAGGCAACCTTCCGAGCCGCGAAGCGCCGCGCATGGAACTGATGAACCGCTACCTGCCGCGCTACCAGTTCGCGGAGGAGCACAGCCTCCACGTGCCGGCCGCGCCCGGTCGCGTGCTCGAGATCGCGAGCCGCCCCGAGGTGGTCGACGACCCGGTCGCCCGCCAGCTGATCGCGCTGCGCGAGCTGCCGAACCGGCTCGCAGGTCGATTGGGTTTCGCGTCGAACCTGCAGCACCGCCCTGCCTTCAGCCTGGCCGAGTTCACGCCGCTGGGCCGCGATGGCGAGAGCGAGCTGGCCTTCGGCCTCGCGGGCCGCTTCTGGCAGTCCGACTATGGGCTGGTTCCGCTCGCCGACGCCTGCGCCTTCACCGCGCTCGACGCCACCGGCCTTGCCAAGCTGGTGCTCAACTTCACCGCCCAGCCCGAGGGCCAGGGCACGCGCCTCACCACCCGCACGCGCATCTGGTGCGGCGACGAGGCCTCGCGGCGCCGCTTCAACCTCTACTGGCTGCTGATCCGTCCCGCGAGCGGGCTCATCCGCCGCCGGCTCCTGCGGCGCGTGCACGACGCAGCCCTGCAACCATGAACACCTGCCAGCAATGCGGCGCCTGCTGCGCCAGCTACCGCGTCGACTTCAGCGTGCATGAGCTCGACGAGAACGGCGGCAAGGTGCCTTCGGGCCTCGCCGTAGAGGTGAACGACGCCATCTGCCGCATGCGCGGCACCGACCACGCATCGCCGCGCTGCGCCGCACTCACCGGCAAGATCGGGCAGTCGGTGGGCTGCGGCATCTACGAGTGGCGACCGAATCCGTGCCACGAGCTGGAGGCCGGCAGCGACGCCTGCGAGCGTGCGCGGGCCCGGCACGGCCTGCCCGCGCTGTCTTCGCTGCACTGATCGCGGCCCCGGCTTCAACTCGTCACGTCTGGTGTTGGAAATAACCGACACCACGACCCCTCGCCCGGCGCTAACTTCGCGCCATGCGTTCACTGCAACCCCGCCCCCGTATCTGGGACATCTCGCCGCCCGTGCATGAAGGCGCGCCGGTCTTTCCCGGCGACACACCCTACCAGCAGCGCTGGGCCGCGACCATTTCGCCGGGCTGCCCGGTCAACGTCAGCGAGATCAAGCTCTCGCCTCATGTCGGCGCCCATGCCGACGCCCCGCTGCACTACGACCCCGAAGGCCAGACCATCGGCGACGTCGACCTGACGCCCTTCCTCGGCCCCTGCCGCGTGATCCACGCCATCGACAAGGGCCCGCTGATCGAGTGGGAGCACATCTCCCACGCCATCGACAGCCACCTGCCCGCCCGCGTGCTGGTGCGCACCTACGCAACGATGCCGGTCGGCCGCTGGGACCCGGAGCTCGCTGCCTACGCGCCCGCCACCGTCGAGCGCCTGGCCGCCATGGGCGTGAAGCTCATCGGCATCGACACCGCCAGCATCGACCCGGCCGACAGCAAGACGCTGGAAAGCCACCAACGCATCCGCCGCCTCGACCTGCGCGTGCTCGAGAACCTCGTGCTCGACGACGTGCCCGAAGGCGACTACGAACTCATCGCGCTGCCGCTCAAGCTGGTCAGCGCCGATGCTTCCCCCGTTCGCGCCGTGCTGCGCGAACTCCCTCGCTGAAACCTCCGCCATGACGACCCTTGAAGACTGCCGCGCGCTCGACGCGCAAGATCCGCTGCGCGCCCTGCGCGACCAATTCACTATTCCCGAAGGCGTGCTGTACCTCGACGGCAACTCGCTCGGCGTGATGCCCAAGGCCGCACCCGCGCGCATCGCCGAAGTGGTGACCAAGGAATGGGGCGAAGGCCTCATCCGCTCCTGGAACACCGCGAGCTGGTTCGACCTGCCGCAGCGCCTGGGCGACAAGGTGGCCCGCCTGATCGGCGCCGCGCCCGGCGAAGTGGTATGCACCGACAGCACGTCCGTCAATCTCTACAAGGTGCTGTTCGCCGCGCTCTCCCAGCAGAAGGCGAGCGGCCGAAAGCTGGTGATCAGCGAGCGCAGCAACTTCCCGACCGACCTCTACATCGCCGAGTCGCTGTGCCGCGAACGCGGCTTCACGCTGAAGCTGATCGACGCGAGCGAACTGCAAGGTCCGAATTCGGTGCTGACGGAGGAAGTGGCGGTGCTGATGCTCACGCATGTCAACTACCGCACCGGCGCCATGCACGACATGAAGGCCGTCACCGCCGCAGCACACGCCGTGGGCGCGCTCACCGTGTGGGACCTTGCGCACAGCGCAGGCGCCGTGCCAGTGGCGCTGAACGACAGCAACGCCGACTACGCCATCGGCTGCGGCTACAAGTACCTCAACGGCGGCCCCGGCGCGCCGGCCTTCGCCTGGGTGAACACTAGGCACGCGGGCCAGTTCGAGCAGCCGCTGTCCGGCTGGTGGGGCCACGCGGCGCCCTTCGAGTTCACGCCGCACTACCGCCCCGCTCCGGGCGTGGGCCGCTATCTGTGCGGCACGCAGCCGATCATCGCGCTGGCCGGGCTCGAATGCGGGCTCGACACGGTGCTCGCGGCCGAGTCCTTCAACGGGGACCACGGTGCGATGTCCGCGCTGCGCGCCAAGTCGCTCGCGCTGACCGACATGTTCATCAGGCTGGTCGAGGAGCGCTGCGCCGGCCACGGTCTCTCGCTGGTCACGCCGCGCGACCATGCCCAGCGCGGCTCGCAGGTCTGCCTCAGCAGGGAAGAAGGCGCCTACGCGATCGTGCAGGCCCTCATCGCACGCGGCGTGATCGGCGACTACCGCGCCGGCGACTCGCAGATGCCCGACATCCTGCGCTTCGGTTTCACGCCGCTGTACATCGGCTTCGAGGACGTGTGGAACTCGGTCGAGCACCTCGTGCAGGTGCTGGAGACCGGCGAGTGGCGACGCCCCGAATTCAACCGCAAGAACGCAGTGACATGAGCGCCGACAACAACACCTCCGCGAGCCCCGAGAGCATCGTCCACGAGGAGAAGGCGCAGCTGGACTTCAGCAAGTCCATGAGCTACGGCGACTACCTGCACCTCGACGAGATCCTCAACGCGCAGCATCCGCTGTCGCCCGCGCACGACGAGATGCTCTTCATCGTCCAGCACCAGACCAGCGAGCTCTGGATGAAGCTGATGCTGCACGAGCTGCATGCCGCCATCGCCTGCATCGCGCAGGAGAAGCTGCCCGACGCCTTCAAGATGCTCGCGCGCGTGAGCCGCATCATGGAACAGCTGGTCAACGCCTGGACCGTGCTGTCGACCATGACGCCGCCCGAGTACACGGCCATGCGCCCCTACCTCGCCAGCTCCAGCGGCTTCCAGAGCGCGCAGTACCGCTGCATCGAGTTCGCGCTCGGCAACAAGAACGCCGCCATGCTCAAGCCGCACGCGCACCGCGCCGATCTGCTCGCGCAGGTCGATGCCGCGTACCGCGCACCGTCGCTCTACGACGAGTCGCTGCGCCTGCTCGCGCGCCACGGCCTGCCCGTGCCCGCCGACCGGCTGGAGCGCGACTGGACCCAGCCCTACGAGCTCAGCGACGGCGTGGAGGCCGCCTGGCTCACGGTCTATCGCAACCCGCACGACCACTGGGACCTCTACCAGCTCGGCGAGAAGCTCACCGACCTGGAAGACGCCTTCCGCCTCTGGCGCTTCCGCCACGTGACGACGGTCGAGCGCGTGATCGGCTTCAAGCGCGGCACCGGCGGCACCGGCGGCGTGAGCTATCTGCGCAAGATGCTGGACGTGGTGCTGTTCCCCGAGATCTGGAAGCTGCGCACGGATCTGTAGCCTGCGCGCGGCGGATGAAGCACCGGCACGCCCTTCACCCGCCGCAAACGCCCTCATGGAGCTGGGGTGGACCGGATTGCCCCGCGAGCTCAAAGCGCTACATTTTTGAGAACGATGGAGGCGCCGACATGAACGACATCCGGTTCACACCCGACGAGCTGACCACACTGCGCGAGCACGGCATCGTGCTCTTCGCCGATCGCGTGATCTTCGAAGCGCAGCCGCCGATGCCGCAAGAGCAGATCGACGCGGTGCAGGCACTTTGCTCTGGCCCTCTGCCCGAAGCGCTGGTCGCGCTCTGGCGGGAGACCGCCGGCGGGCGTCTCGACTACGACCTGTCGCTGGAGATGAACGGCAACCTGGAGGGCATCAGCTGGAGCGAGCTCTTCTGGAACGGCAGCGACGGCTACAACGACCTGCAGGGCTGGATCGACCACGAGCAGGAGCTGGCCCAGGAGGCCGCCGAGGAAAGCGGCACGCCGTGGAGCGGCAAGCTCACGCACCTGCCCTTCGGCGGCTTCGAGTACACCGACAGGATCTACGCGGTGGTCGAGCCCGGCGCTGCGCACGGGCAGATCGTCGCCTGGAAGAAAGGCCTGCCGCCTGCCTGGACACACGCGCTGCACGAAGACAGCGTGAACACCATCGCGCCAGACCTGCACGGCGCCTTCGCGGCGCTGCACCTGGACGAAGACCCGCTCGCGCCCACCAGCGACTACTTCTCGGGCCAGACGCTGCTCGCCTACCTCGACGACAGGCACGAGGACCATGGGCTCGACCTCGACCTGATGGACAAGCTGGTGACCTTCTACTGCCGCGCCGTCGTCGACTGGCGCACGCCGCTGGCCGAAGGCACACTGCGCCACAAGCCGCAACTGGCGCGGGTGGCCCTGCGCCATGCGATCGGAACAGACGACGCGCGGCTCATCGCCGAGCTCGCCGCTGCGGGCGTGGCCTTCGACGGACCGCAACAGGGCAGCGCGCTGGCCACCGACGTCGCGGTGGGCCAGGGGGCCTTCGCCGCCGCCTCGGCGCTGGTGCGCGCCGGCGCGCCGGTGGCAGCCGATGCACTGCGCAACATCGACGGCCAGATCTCGCCCGAACTCACGGCCGCATTGCTGGACAACGGCGCAGAACCCAACGTCGCGGCCATCGTCAAGTGCGCGGCCTGCGGTGCGCCGGCGAGCGCGCACCTGATCGCGGATGCATGCGCGAAGGCGGGCATCGACGTGCCTGCCGCGTTCATCGCTGAGCGCGACGCGATGCTGCTCGAGCTGGAGACCGCGCTTGCGAAGATGCAGGGCGGCAAGTACGGCCACTACCTCGGACAGGAAGGGCTGGCCGAGCGCATCGACCATCTGCAGACCTTCAGCTTGTAAAAGGCTCTCCCCCAGGCAATCGCGCACTTCGTGTCGCCGCGCCCCCCCCTCACCGGGGGCAGCACCAGCGGCCCGGCAAAGCCGGTTCCGCGGTGTTCCTGGTATTGGGGTGCTGCCTGGAGGCCGAGCCGGATATCAGCCGCCGTACAGCCAGGGCTGGTCCAGCAGCTTCGCGCCGAGCAGGCGCATCGCCATGTCGCGGCCCAGCCGCACCGGGCCGGTGGCGTGGAAGATCTCGCCGTTGCGGCGTGCGCGTGCCTGCACCTGCGCGTTGCGAGCCCAGCGCGCCTCGGCGTAGCGGGCGAAGGCTGCGGGCACGTCGGCCGCATCCGCGTCGGCCATCGCGTCGGCGAGCGCCACCGCGTCCTCGATGGCCATGCCCGCGCCCTGCGCGAGGTACGGCACCATGGGGTGCGCAGCGTCGCCCACCAGCGCGACGCGTTCGTGCGCCATGTCGGCAGGGCCTGTCATCGGCGCGCGGTCGCCCAGAGACCATGCGCGCCAGGCGGGCATGGCGTCGAGCAGCGACTGCAGGCCGGCACAGCTTCGGCCCATGGCCTGCTTCAGGGCGGTGATGCTGGTGGACTGGTCCCAGTCGCGCGCGTCGCCGGCGGGGGCGGACTCGGCGATCACGACCACGTTGAGCCATTCGCCGCGGCGCACCGGATACGCAACCGCGTGCAGGCGCGGACCGAGCCAGACATCGACCCGGCAACGTCGCAATGCGGCCGGCAAGGCGGACTGCTCCACCAGCGCGCGCCAGGCCGTGTGGCCGGTGACGCGTGGCGGCTGCGCGGCGCCGGGGCTGTCGAGCTGCCGCCGCACCATGCTCCACAGGCCGTCGGCCCCGACCACGGCTTCGCCCTCCCAGGCGCGCGCGTCGGTGCTCGAGAGGCAGACGAGGTCGTCGCTGGTCTCGACCTGCCGGATCTGGGCGCCGGTCACCAGCGTGCCGGTACCGCGCGTGCGCACGGCCTCGAGCAGCAGGCCGTGCAGGTCGGCGCGATGAACGCAGAAGTAGGGAGCGCCGTAGCGCTGCTGCATGGCGTCGCCCAGCGGCATGCGAGCCAGCTCGGAGCCGCTTTCGGCGCTGTGGACCGCCAGCGCCTCGGGCCGCGCCGCGATGGCGGCGAGCCCGGTGCCGAGGTCGAGCTTCTGGAGCCGCCGCGTGGCATTGGGGCCCAGTTGCACGCCGGCGCCGATCTCGCCGAAGGCCGCAGCCTGTTCGAAGACGTCGGCGCGGTGGCGGCGCTGGGCGAGTGCCAGCGCAGTGGCCAGCCCCCCGATGCCGCCCCCGGCGACGAGGATGTGCGCGGGCATCGGTCTCAGCGGCCGTGCGTGGACGGGCTGGGATTGACGGCCTGGTCGGCTTGCGGTTGCTTGAGGGGGGTCTTGGGAGCGCAGCTCCCGCAGGTGTCGCACGAGCCGCAGCCCGATGTCTTGGCGAGCGAGGCGGCGAGCTCCCTGGCGCGTTCTTCGTCGATCAGGCCGGCGCGCTGCGTGCCGGCCGCCAGCTTCTGCGCGGCACCGCGGCGCCATCCTGCGGGCATCCAGCGCCAGACCGCGTAGAACGCGGCGGCCGCGACGATCAATCCGACGATCAGTTGTTGCGTCATATCTCAAATACTCCAATCCCGAAGCCTACACCGCGGTGGATACCGCGGAGCCGGCGTTGCCGGGCCGCAGGCATTGCCTTGGCGAGGGCGTAGCGGCCACGCGAAGCTGGCAAGCCTGGGGATGTGCTCTTTTACCCCGCTCCGAGTGCCACCGCAACGTGGTAGGTGATGAAGCAGGCCATGTAGGCCAGCGCGAAGAGATAGCCCGCCATGATCCAGACGTACTTCCACGAGCCGGTCTCGCGCTTCACGGCAGCCAGCGTCGAGATGCACTGCGGCGCGAACACGTACCAGACCAGCAGCGACAGCGCGGTGGCCAGCGTCCAGCTGCCGGCGATGAGCGGCTCCAGCGCACCCGCCACGTCGTCGCCCGTGGCCGACAGCGCATACACCGTGCCGAGCGCGCCCACGGCCACCTCGCGCGCCGCCATGCCCGGCACCAGCGCGATCGAGATCTGCCAGTTGAAGCCGATGGGCGCGAAGATGTGCTCCAGGCCGCGGCCGATCATGCCGGCCAGGCTGTACTGGATGGCCGGGCCGGTCGCGCCTTCGGGCGGCGACGGGAAGGTCGAGAGGAACCACAGCAGGATCGTCAGCGTGAGGATGATCGTGCCCACGCGCTGGATGAAGATCCAAGCGCGCTCGTACAGGCCCAGCGCCAGGTTGCGCAGGTTGGGCCAGCGGTAGGCCGGCAGCTCCATCAGCAGCGGCGAATGCTGCGCGTTGTCGCGGAAGCGCTTCATGACCCAGGCCACGGTCATGGCCGAGACGATGCCGAACACGTAGAGCCCGAACAGCACCACGCCCTGGAGGTTGAAGATGCCTCCCACGGTGCGCGCCGGGATGAAGGCCGCGATGAGCAGTGCATACACCGGCAGCCGCGCCGAGCAGGTCATCAGCGGCGCGATCATGATCGTCGTGATGCGGTCGCGCCAGTTGCTGATGGTGCGCGTGGCCATCACGCCCGGAATGGCGCAGGCGAAGCTCGACAGCAGCGGAATGAACGAGCGGCCCGACAGCCCCACGGTGCCCATCACGCGGTCGAGCAGGAAGGCCGCGCGCGGCAGGTAGCCCGAGTCTTCCAGGGCGAGGATGAACAGGAAAAGGATCAGAATCTGCGGCAGGAAGACGATCACGCCGCCCACGCCGGCGACCACGCCGTCGACCAGCAGGCTCTGCAGCATGCCCTCGGGCATGTAGGTCTTCAGCAGGGTGCCCACCCCTTCCGTGCCGGCCTTGATGGCGTCCATCGGCACGTTGGCCCAGCTGAACACGGCCTGGAACATCAGGAACATGGTGACGGCCAGCACCAGCATGCCCCACACGGGGTGAAGCACCACGCGGTCGATGCGGTCGCTGGTGGCGAGGCTGCCGACCGGCTCCTTCACCGCGAGGCCGAGGATGCGGCGCACCTCGCGCTGGGTGGCGAGCACGTCGTCGAGGTCCGGCGCCTGCCAGGGCTGCGGCGCGGCGGCGGCCACGGGCGTGTCGAGCGCCGCGAGCAGGCCCTGCGCGCCGCCGGTGTGCACGCCGACCGTCTCGATGACCGGCACGCCGAGTTCGCGCGAGAGCACCGCGGTGTCGACCGCGATGCCCTGCTTCTTCGCCATGTCGGTCATGTTGAGCGCCACCACCATCGGCAGGCCGAGCCGTCGGGCTTCGAGCACCAGCCGCAGGTTCAGGCGGAGGTTGGTGGCGTCGGTGACGCACACCAGCAGGTCGGGCAGCGCTTCCTTGCTCTGGCCGGTGACGATGTCGCGGGTGACGGCCTCGTCGGCGCTCAGCGCGTTCAGGCTGTAGGCGCCGGGCAGGTCAAGCACGAAGACGCGCCGGCCCGAGGGCGTGCGCAGCGTGCCTTCCTTGCGCTCGACGGT
The DNA here is from genome assembly GCF_014195185.1 of Variovorax atrisoli. NCBI lineage: Bacteria > Pseudomonadati > Pseudomonadota > Betaproteobacteria > Burkholderiales > Comamonadaceae > Variovorax > Variovorax atrisoli. The sequence goes on from NZ_JACIBG010000003.1 coordinate 812,174, forward strand.
CACGCCCGCGTAGTTGGCGACCTTCTGGCGGCTGCCGGTGAGCAGGTTGAACAGCGCGGTCTTGCCGCAGTTGGGATTGCCCAGCAGCGCGATGCGACCCGGCTGGGCGGTGGGTGCGAGCCGGCCCGGGCCCTGGATGACGGCTTCAACCATGGTTGGCGGCTCCCGGCGTGACGTGGATCAGCGCGGCCTCGTGGCGGCGCAGCGCGAAGGTGGTGTGGCCCAGGCGCACGGCCAGCGGCTCGCGGCCCGGGATGCCGCTGGCGACGATGCGTACCGCCTCGCCCGGAACGAAGCCGATTTCGGTCAGGCGCAGCACGAGGTCACGGTCGTCGGCGCTGTCGGGGCGGGCTACGTCGAGCACGGTGGCCCACTGGTTGTCGGGAAGCTGGTCGAGGCTCAGGGCGACGGCGGTGGTCGGCGCTGCGCCGAAATCGTTGGTTCGCACGGTGGGGGCGGAGACGCCCTGAATATCGGGCGCATCTCTTTAAGCAAAACCCAGATGCTAGCAATTCTCACTCGCGAAAACCTGACTACCCCCTCAAAAAGGGGGCTGCAAGGCCAGAAACACCGAGGAACCGGCTTTGCCGGGCCTCAGGTGGTGCCCCCGGAAGGGGGTCGGCGCAGCGACGCGAAGTGCGCGAGGCCTGGGGGAGAGCCTAGTTGAGCCCCAGCATGCCGCGCAGCTTGGAGAGGTCTTCGGCCAGCGTGTTGACCCGCCCGGCCAGCAGCTTGCGGTCGCGCTCGCTGAGCTTCGAGTAGGTCTCGAAGCCGCCTTCGGCCGTCCTGTACTTGGCCAGCGTGTCGAAAACCACCTTGAAGTTGGCTTCGGTCTTGTCCGAGAAGGCTTTGTTCTCCTTCACGACCAGCGGGCGCAGCAGCTCGACGATCTTGTAGGCACCCTCGAAGTTGGACTGGAAGTCCCACAGGTCGGTGTGGCTGTAGCGGTTCTCCTCGCCGGAAATCTTGGTGGCGGCCACCTCCTCCATCAGCACGGCGGCGCCGCCCACCACCTTCTCGGGCGGGAAGGTCAGCGCGGAAAGGCGCTTCTGCAACTCGAGCACGTTGGCCAGCAGCTTGTCGGCCACGGGGGCGAGCTCCTTGGTGCTCTTCTGCACCCACAGGCCGTACTCGATGCGGTGGAAGCCGCCGAAATCGGGGTCCTTCTCCGCCTTCTCGTGGTCGTCGGCGCGCGAATCGATGGCCTTGTCGAGGTCGTTGAAGAGCTCTGCCACCGGCTCGATGCGCTCGTAGCTCGTGCGCGTGGGTGCGTAGAGCTTCTTCGCCTTCTCGATGTCGCCGGCCTTCACCGCGGCGGTGAAGGCGCGCGTGTCCGCCGCCAGCTTGCGCACGTTCTCGGCGACGTAGATCTTGTAGTCGGAGATCGGTCCGACCAGCTCGAGCGGCGACACGGCGGCCTGCACGCCGGCGGCATGGAGCCCGGCGAAGCCTGCGACGAGAGTGGCGAGGAAGTGGCGGCGGAACTGCACGGTCATGGATCTCCTTGTTCTGGGCAGTGATGAAAAAACTTGCGGGGCCTCGGAAGGCCCGGCCTTCAGGCGGACATCAGCGAGCGCCCCAGCCAGTCGCGCTCGTCCCGCACGCCCGGCAGCGTGAAGAAGAAGCCGCCGCCGATGGGCTTGATGTATTCCTCGAGCGGCTCGCCGTCGAGGCGCTTCTGTACGGCGATGAATCCGTCCTCGAGGTTGGCCTGGTAGCAGATGAACAGCAGCCCCATCTCGAGCTGGCCCGACTTGGTGACGCCGTTCGAATAGTTGAAGGGCCGGCGCAGCATCAGGTTCTTTTCGGTGGCCTTGGTGCGCGGGTTCGCCAGGCGGATGTGCGCATCCATCGGCGTGACCTTGCCTTCGGGGTCCTTCGTGTAGTCGGGCACGTCGTGCTCGGTCCTGCCGCCGTCCATCGGCGCGCCGGTCGGCTTCAGGCGACCCATGATGGCCTCCTGCTCCTGCAGCGGCGTGCGGTCCCAGCGCTCGACGAAGTTGCGGATGATGCGCACCGCCTGGTAGCTGCCGCCCGCGGCCCAGGCCGGCTCGTCGCTGCCGGGCTGCACCCAGACGATGCGGTCCATGAGCCCGCCATCGGCCGAGTCGGGGTTGGCCGAGCCGTCCCTGAAGCCGAGGAAGTTGCGCGCGCTCTCGGCCGGCTTGCCCGGCACCGCCGGGATCGGCGGCACCGTGCCTTCCTGCTTCCAGTGCAGCACCAGCAGGTCGGGCGTGTTCTTGATGATGTCGCGCAGCGCGTGGATGTTGGTGTCGGGCGTGTTGGCGCAGAACTGGATCGACAGGTCGCCGTGGCACAGCGCGGCATCGAGCGCGTCGTTGGGGTGGCGCTGCATCTGGTTCAGCCGCAGCGGCTTCTTCTTCGCGAGGCCGAAGCGCTCGTCGAAGAGCGATGAGCCGACCGACACCGTCACCGTCAGCCCGTCCGGCTGCACCACCGGACCGAGGATGCCCGAGCCCGCCGGCGGCAGCCTGGGGTCGGGGTCCGTCTGCGGCCCGCCCTGCGTGAGGAAGGCGATGCGCTCGGTGAGCGTGCGGAACAGGCGCTCCAGGTCGGCGCGGTTCTCGGCCAGCACGTAGAACGACGCGATCATGCCGGCGGTCGGACGCGGCGTGACGATGCCGGCCTGGTGCCTGCCGCGGAAGGGCACGCGGTCCTGCGTGTGGGTGCTCTGCGGCGCGTCGGTGACCTGCGCGCCGCCGTCCGCGGCAGCGGGCGCAGCGGCGGCGTGGGCCGATGCGGCGGCGAGGCCGGCGAAGGCGGCACCTGCCGCGCCAAGCATGCGGCGGCGGTGCGGGGAAACGGGCTCGTTCGACTTGTCCATGGTGCTGTCTCTCAACTGACTCATTCCAGGCCGAGCGCGGCATTCACCTTGCCGAGTTCCTCGGCCAGCGCGCGCACGGTCTCGGCCATTGCCTTGCGCTGCGCCTCGTCGAGCGGCGCGGGCTTGAAGCCGTCGCCATCGCGGTAAGGCGCCAGCGCGGCATCGAGGGCCGCGAAGCGCTCGTCCACGCTCTTCTGCAGCGCGGGCGCCGCCTTCACGAGCAGCGGCTGCAGCAGGTCGGCGATCTTCTTCGTGCCTTCGTAGGTGCCCTGCAGGTTCGCCGCCTCGGCGTGGCCGTAGTGGTCCTCGCCGCCCGCCGGCAGGTTGTCGGCCACGCGGCGCAGCAGCTTCGACGCGGAACCGGCGAGCCGCTCGGGCGGCACGTTCAGGCCGCGCAGCCGCTCCTTGAGCACGCCGATGTCGGCGATCAGCCTGTCGGCGACGGGCGCGAGGCCCTTCGTGTCGTTCTGGCCGTACAGCGCGTACTCGATGCGGTGGAAGCCGCTGAAGCCCGGGTCGGCCTCGCGCTTCTCGAAGTAGTCGGCGCGCGCATTGATGCGGGTGTCGAGGTCGGCGAAGAGCTCCGCCATCGGCTCGATGCGCTTGTAGGCCTGGTGCGCAGGCACGTAGAGCGCCCTCGCCTGCTGCAGGTCGCCGGCCTTGATGGCGTCGGCCAGGGCACGCACCGCATCGTCGAGCGAGCCGGCCTCCAGGCGCAGGAAGGTCTGGTACTCGGCCAGCGCGCCCACGTAGTTGACCAGCGAGGGCCGCGCGGCCTCCGCCTCGGAGGCGGCAGAGGGCGTCACGCGCAGCTTGCCGCGCGGGTTGCTCAGCAGCCCGCAGGTGATCGCGAACTCGCCCGGCTGCAGCTTGACCGTCATGGTCTGCGAGAAGCCCGGCGCGATGTTCTCGCGCTCCTCCACCACCATCACGCCGTCGAGAATTTCCCACTCGAGCGCGCGGTTGGACTTGTTGACGATGGTGAAGGTGGTGCGCCCCGCGGGCACCGTGATCTCGTTGGGCTCGCAGGCGTTGCCCTGGATGGTGACGGTGACGGCGCTGTCGGCCGCCTTGGCCGGCGCCTTCTTCGCTTCGCCGGAGGCGTACCAGAAGGCCGCGAGGCCGGCGACCGCCAGCAGGGCCGACGCGGCCACCGCCACGCGCATCAGGTTCGAAGAAGGGGGTTTGTTGTCGGGAGAGGAGGAAGACATTGCAGGTTTCAGCGGGCCGCGGCCGTACGAGGCGCAGGCGCAGCGCCCGAGCGCAGGAAGAAGAACAGGGAGACCGCCAGGAAGGCCAGGTACACGACGACCTCGCCCACCACGGGCGCGGCCTGGTAGCCCAGCAGGCCCGAGAGCACCGCCCCCAGGGGGCTGTCCATCGGCAGCGTGGCGCTCATGTCGAACACCACCGTCTGAAGGTGGTTCCACACGCCGCCCTCGTGCAGCTTGCGCAGCACGCCGGCGAGCAGGCCCGCGGCCACCAGGAGAATGAAGAGGCCGGTGAAGCGGAAGAAGCGCCTCAGGTCGAGCCGCACGCCGCCCGAATAGAGCCCCCAGCCGATCGCCACCGACACGGCGATGCCCGCGAGCGCGCCCACCGGCGCCTCCCAGCCGCTGCTCTGCTGGAACACGGCCAGCAGGAAGAACACCGACTCCAGCCCCTCGCGCGCCACGGCGAGGAACACCATGCCGATCAGCGCCCAGCCCTGCCCGTCCGCGCCCCTGCCCAGCGCCTTGTCGATGGAAGCCTGCAGTTCGCCCTTGATGGACCGCGCGGCCTTGCGCATCCAGAACACCATCGAGGTCAGCATGACCACCGCGATCAGGCCGACGACGCCTTCGAACAGCTCCTGCTGCTTCTGCGGGAATTCAGCCGCCAGCAGCTGCAGGCCGGCGCCCGCGAACAGTGAGAGCGCCGTGGCCAGCAGCACGCCGACCCACACCGCGGGCATCAGCGCGCCGCGCCCGCTCTGCTTGAGGTAGCTGGCAACGATGCCGACGATCAGCGCGGCTTCGATGCCTTCGCGCAGCATGATGAGGAATGGAATGAGCATCGGCTTCGGAAATGGAGGCGGTTGAAGCTCTCCGGAGCCGGCATGGGTCAGCGCGCGAGTCTGCGTTTGCCTTTGCTTCTGGCTCCACGGAGGAGCGTCCGAGCATAGCGCATCAAATAAGAAACATTCTCATCTGTGGGCTTTTCTTGCCGAATGGTAATGATTGCCCCGCGTCGGGGCAGCGGCATCAGGAAGCCAGTTCGACGACGTGGGCGCTGACCGCGCCGCCATCGATGCGCAACTCCGCCACGGAGATCGGCAGCCTGAAGCGCCGCGGACCCGCGCTGCCTGGGTTGACGTAGAGCACGCCGTCGCGCTCCTCCACCTTCGGCTTGTGCGAATGGCCCGAGACCACCACGCGCACGCCGTCCGCGCGCGGGTCGATGTCGATCTGCGCGAGGTCGTGGATGGCGTAGACGCACACGCCGCCGAACTTCACCAGTTCGGTTTCCGCGATGCGATCGGCCCAGGCTTCGCGGTCGTTGTTGCCCCGCACGACCGTCAACGGCGCGATGCGCGCCAGCGTCTCGAGGATGGCGGCGTTGCCGATGTCGCCGCCATGGACGATGAAGTCGCTGCCCTCCAGGAAGGAGAGCGCCTCGGGCCGCAGCAGTCCGTGGGTGTCGGAGATCAGGCCGATGCGAAGCATGGGAGGAAGGAGCGCGGGCGAGAAGACCGGCCCCGTACTCGACCGCCTTGCGCGGCGGCTCGACGCCGCCGGCAGCAAGTCGAGCCGGGCCGGTTTCCGCCGCCTCGCTCGGCTGGGTTCAGGCAGCCAGCAGCTGCCGCAGCACGAAGGGCAGGATGCCGCCGTGCTTGTAGTAGTCGACCTCGATCGGCGTGTCGATGCGCAGGCGCACCGTCACCTCCTGGTGCGTGCCGTCGGCGCGGTGCACCACCAGCTTCACGTCCATCTGCGGCTTCAGCTCGCTGCCGATCACCACGTCGATCTGCTCCTTGCCGGTGAGGCCCAGCGTCTGCCATGAATCGGCGCCGCGGAACTGCAGCGGCAGCACGCCCATGCCGACCAGGTTGGCGCGGTGGATGCGCTCGAAGCTGCGTGCCACCACGGCCTTGATGCCCAGCAGCTGCGTGCCCTTGGCGGCCCAGTCGCGCGACGAGCCGGTGCCGTATTCCTCGCCGCCGAACACCACCGTGGGCGTGTTCTGGGCGATGTACTTCATCGCCGCGTCGTAGATGAACATCTTCTCGCCCGAGGGCTGGAACAGCGTGACGCCGCCTTCTTCCTGCGTGCCGTTGGCGTCCGGCGGAATCATCAGGTTCTTGATGCGCACGTTGGCGAAGGTGCCGCGCATCATGACGTCGTGGTTGCCGCGGCGCGAGCCGTAGCTGTTGAAGTCGGCCTTCGAGACGCCGTGCGCCTTCAGCCAGATGCCCGCGGGCGAGCTTTCCTTGATGGAGCCGGCCGGCGAGATGTGGTCGGTGGTGATCGAGTCGCCGAACAGCGCCATGATGCGCGCGCCCTTGAAGCCCGCGTCCGACGCATGCGGCTCCATCTTGAAGCCCTCGAAGAACGGCGGCTCGGCGATGTAGGTCGACTCGGGCCAGTCGTACACCTGCCCGGTGGTGCCCTTGATGCTGCTCCAGAACTTGCCCGGGTCGGTCTTGACCTTGTCGTAGTTCGCACGGAACGACTTGGCATTCATGGCGTAGCGCAGGTTCTCGTCGATCTCCCTGGCGGTCGGCCAGATGTCGCCCAGGTACACGTCCTTGCCGCCCTTGCCCTTGCCCACCGGCTCGGTCATCAGGTCGACCATCACGTTGCCGGCGATGGCGAAGGCCACCACCAGCGGCGGCGATGCCAGGAAGTTGGCCTTCAGGTTCGGATGGATGCGCGCCTCGAAGTTGCGGTTGCCCGAGAGCACGGCCGCGCCGACGAGGTCGTTCTTGACGATGGCCTCGTTGATCTCGGGCGTGAGGTCGCCGGCGTTGCCGATGCAGGTGGTGCAGCCGTAGCCCGCGAGGTAGAAGCCCAGCTTCTCGAGGTACGGCAGCAGGCCGGCCCTCTCGAGGTATTCGGTGACGATGCGCGAGCCCGGGGCCAGCGAGGTCTTCACGTGCGGCTTGACCTTGAGGCCGGCCTCCACCGCCTTCTTCGCGAGCAGGCCGGCGGCCAGCATCACGCTGGGGTTCGAGGTGTTGGTGCACGAGGTGATGGCCGCGATCAGCACGTCGCCGTTGCCGATGGTGACCGCTCCTTTTGGCGCAGCGGGCGCGCTGGCGCTCACATGCGCAGCGGCCTTGGTCGAGCGGTTGGCCACCATCTCGACCACGTCCAGCGGCGCGCCCGCGGGCGGCGGGGCGGCTTCGTCGTCGCCGCTCTTGCCGGCGGCGGCGAGCTGATAGCGCAGCTTGAGCTTGTCGGCCGGCTGGTTGAAGCCGTTGGCGTCGTTCGGCTTGCTGTAGAGCTCCGAGAACTTGGTGGCGAGGTGGCCCAGGTCGATGCGGTCCTGCGGGCGCTTCGGGCCGGCCAGGCTGGGCGACACGGTGCTCAGGTCGAGCCTGACGACCTTGGTGTAGTCGATATCGCCCGGGTTGGGCATGCCGAACAGGCCCTGCGCCTTGTAGTAAGCCTCGAAGCGCTCGACCTCTTCCTTGGTGCGGCCGGTGCCCTCGAAGTAGGCCACCGTCATCTCGTCGACCGGGAAGAAGCCCATGGTCGCGCCGTACTCGGGCGCCATGTTGCCGATGGTCGCGCGGTCGGGCACCGCGATGGAGGCTGCGCCGGGGCCGAAGAACTCGACGAACTTGCCCACCACCTTCTCGGCGCGCAGGATCGAGGTGACGTAAAGCACCAGGTCGGTCGCGGTGACGCCTTCGCGCAGCTGGCCGGTGAGCTCGAAGCCCACCACGTCGGGCGTCAGCATGTAGACCGGCTGGCCCAGCATGGCCGCCTCGGCCTCGATGCCGCCGACACCCCAGCCGACCACGCCGATGCCGTTGATCATGGTGGTGTGGCTGTCGGTGCCGACCAGCGAGTCGGGGTAGTACGTAGGTTTGTCTTCCTTGTCGTTCGGGCTCTTGTAGACGCCGCGCGCGAAGTATTCGAGGTTGACCTGGTGCACGATGCCGAAACCGGGCGGCACCACGCGGAAGGTGTCGAAGGCCTGCATGCCCCACTTCATGAACTGGTAGCGCTCGTTGTTGCGCTGGAATTCCAGCTTCATGTTCAGGTCGAGCGCCTTGGGCGTGCCGTAGTGGTCGACCATCACCGAGTGGTCGACCACCAGGTCGACGGGCACCAGCGGCTCGATGGTCTTGGGCGACTTGCCCAGCTTGCCGGCCACGCTGCGCATGGCGGCCAGGTCGGCCAGCAGGGGCACGCCGGTGAAGTCCTGCAGCACGACGCGGGTGACGACGAAGGGGATCTCGTCGACGCGCTCGGCGTTCGGCGCCCAGTGGGCCAGTTCTTCGACATGCTTGGCCGTGACCTTCTGCCCGTCGCAGTTGCGCAGCACCGATTCCAGAACGATGCGGATGGAGACGGGGAGGCGATCGACGGAGGGATATTGCTTGGCCAGCTCCTTCAGCGACCAGTACTTGCCGGACTTGCCCGACGGGGTCTTGAAGGTCTTGAGGGTGGACGCAAAGGCATGCGCCGGGGCTTTGGCCATAGAGAGACTCCTGTTTGTTCGTGGAAGCCTCTCAAGGATAGCGGGGATCAATGTCAACAGGCTTAGTCGGGAAACTTGACTCGCCCTCAGGCTGCGCGCACTTCGTGTCGCTTCACCCGTCCCTGATCCGGGACAACGGCCGAGGACCGGCAGAGCCGGATCCTCGGTGTTTCTCGAACAAGGCTCCGTGAGCCTTTCAGGCCAGGGCCATGTTCGCGCCGCCACGGCTGCGGCGCAGTCCGGTCCACTGCAGCTCGGCCAGCACGATCACGCACACGGCCTGCGCCAGCACCCAGGCCACGCCAACCGCCGTCACCGGGAACATGCCGCTCACCAGCAGCGCGACGCAGGCCACGGCCCAGCCGAAGTTGCCGACCACCACGAGCCCGATCAGCGTGCGCGGCGGCGTGCTGCGGCTCGCCATGAAGGCCGCGGCGGCCGCGTAGGCCAGGAGGAACACGCCCGTGCCCATGAGCAGCGGTGCCGGCAGCCCGGTCAGGCGAGCCAGCACGCCGGTGAAGGCCACCTGCAGCGCGCCGGTGGCGGCGCAGGAGACGGCGTCGGCCCACATCACGTTGGGCAGGAAGCGGGGGGATGCGAAGACGGACATGGAATCTCTCCTTGGGTGGTTACGCTGCAAGCCGGTCCTGCCGCGTTGGGGTCGATGATTCCGGGCCGCGCGCATCGGGTCGATGACCTGGGAGGTCATGGCGCCGCTCCACCGCCGCGCCAGAATGCAGGCCCATGAACACCACCCGCTCCCACACGAACAAGGCCAGCCAGCCCGGCGCGCGCGATCCGTTCGGCGCGCACCTTCGGCATTGGCGCACCCATCGCCGCCTGAGCCAGCTCGACCTCGCGCAGGAAGCCGAGGTCTCGACCCGCCACCTGAGCTATGTGGAAACCGGCCGCGCCGCCCCCAGCCGGGAGATGGTGCTGCGCCTGGCCGAGCGGCTGGAAGTTCCGCTGCGCGAGCGCAACGCGCTGCTGGTGGCCGCCGGCTTCGCGCCGATGTACAGGCAGCGCTCGCTCGACGACCCAGCGATGGCTTCCGCGCGCCGCGCCATCGAGATGGTCCTGAAGGGCCACGAGCCCTTTCCGGCACTTGCCGTCGACCGCCACTGGAACCTGGTGGCGCACAACGCGCTGGTGCCGCTGCTGATGGAGGGCGCATCACCCGAGCTGCTGAAGCCGCCGATCAACGTGCTGCGCCTGAGCCTGCACCCCGAAGGCGTGGCGCCGCGCATCGCCAACCTGGCGCAGTGGCGCTTGCACCTGCTCGAGCGGCTGCAGCAGCAGATCGCCGCCACGGGCGACCCCGAGCTGCAGTCATTGCACGACGAACTCGAGGCCTATCCGGCGCCCTCCGTGAGCCACGACGCGCCCGTCATCGACACCGCGCTGTCGGCGGTGGCCGTGCCCTTCCAGGTGGTGATGCCCAGCGGCGTGCTGAGCTTCATCAGCACCACCACAATCTTCGGCACGCCGGTGGACGTCACGCTGCAGGAACTCGCGGTCGAATCGTTCTTTCCGGCGGACGAACAGACGGCGGCCGCACTGGCGGCGCTGGCGGCACAGCAACAGCAGCAGCCAGCTCGCTGAAGTCCGCCCTGCCCTCCCCGTCGCGCGGCGGGCCTTCGAAGTCGTCCACCTGGATGACCTTGTCGGCCGCCTTCAGGTAGGCCAGCGCCAGTTCGGGGTCGGTTGAAGAGCGCGCCGCCTCTTCGAGCGAGTTCGTGCGGCGCAGCACCTTGTTGAGCGCCGCGGTGCCGTCGCCGAGCTTCGCGCCCAGTTCCATCGCCTGCATCAGGTCGCGCAGGCCGCCCGCGGCGGGCTCGCTCAGGTCGGGCGCCAGGCGCTCGACGATGCGCGGGTCCTTGCGCAGCAGTTCGGCAAGCTCGAGCAGCTGCACGTCGCGCAGCGGTGCCAGGTGAGCGGTGCGGCGCAGCACCATCGCGCCGATCAGGCGGCGCCCTCGCGTCGGAAGGTTGGCGTACAGATCGCGCAGGATGCTGCCCGCCTCGTCGATCTGCAGCCTGATCGCGGCCCTGGCGAAGGGCAGCATCTCCGGCGCCTGCTCCACGCCATAGCGCCACACGCAGGCGCTCGCCAGGTAGAGATGCGCGAGCACGTCGCCCAGTCGCGCCGAGAGCAGCTCCATGCGCTTGAGGCTGCCGCCGAGCAGGCCCATCGCAAGGTCGGCCGTGAGCGCGTACTTGGCGCTCATGCGCGCGATGAGCCGCGCCTCGTGCGCCAGATCGTCGGGCGGCGAGCCGACCAGCGGCGCGCCGAACAGGCTGCGCCACAGGTTCACCGCGACGTGCCTGCCGTGCGCCATCAGCGCCTCGCCGAGCGCGGTCTCGTCCCCTGCCTGCACTGCCGCCATCTCATCGAGCACGTGCGGATGGCATCGCACCGCGCCCTGCCCGAACACGATCAGCGCGCGCGTCAGGATGTTGGCACCCTCCACGGTGATCGCGATCGGCGCCTGCCTGTAGGCCACGCCCAGCAGATTGGAGGGGCCCGAGATGATGCCCTTGCCGCCGAGGATGTCCATGCCGTGGTTCACCGCGCGCCGCCCTGCCTCGGTCAGCTGCACCTTGAGGATGGCGCTCGCCACGCTGGGCCGCTCGCCCTTGTCGAGCGCGGCCGCCGTGAAGCGCCGCGCCGCATCGCTCGCGTACAGCTCGGCCGATATCTGCGCGACCAGCCCCGCGACCGCGTGGAACCTGCCCACCGGCATGCCGAACTGCTCGCGGATCTGGCCGTAGCCATTGGCCACGTACAGCGCGGTCTGCTGCATCGCCGAGCCCAGCGCCGGCAGCGATATCGCGCGGCCCGCGGCCAGGCATTCCATCAGCATGCGCCAGCCCTGTCCGACCTGCTGCTCGCCGCCGATGATCCAGTCCATCGGCACGAACACCTGGCGGCCGTGGATCGGTCCGTTCATGAAGGCGCTGTCCATCGGCCGGTGGCGGCGGCCGATCTCCATGCCGGCCTGCGGCACCGGGATCAGCGCACAGGTGATGCCCAGTTCGCGCTCGCCTTCGGGCCGGCTTTCATCGACGGCATGGAAGGCCAGCCCGACCACGGTGGCGACCGGCGCGAGCGTGATGTAGCGCTTGTCGAAGTCGACCAGGAAGCCGCGCACCCCGTGCCCGTCGACTTCGCGCTCCACCAACACGCCACGGTCGGGGATCGAGGCCGCATCGGAGCCCGCGTAGGGCGACGTCAGGCCGAAGCACGGCAGTTCGCGGCCGTCGGCCAGGCGCGGCAGGTAGTGGGCCTTCTGGGTATTGGTGCCGTAGCGCAGCAGCAGCTCGGCCGGCCCCAGCGAGTTGGGAACCATGACCGTGACGGCGGTGGCCACGTTGACGGTGGCGATGCGCGCCACCACCGTGGCATGCGCGTGGTGGCCGAAGCCGAGGCCGCCGAACTCCTCGGGAATGATCATCCCGAAGAAGCGCTTCTCGCGCAGGTAGCGCCATACCTCGGGCGGCAGGTCGCGGGCCTCGTCGATGGCGTGGTCGTCGAGCATGCGGCACAACTCGCGGACCTCGTTGTCGAGAAAGGCCTGCTCGCGCTCGCTCAGGCGATTAGGGCCCATGGCTGAGAGCGCGTCGAAGTCAGGGTGTCCCGCGAACAGCCGTCCCTCGAAGCCGACGGTGCCGGCCTCCAGCGCCGCGCGCTCGGTGTCGCCCAGCGGCGGCAGCGCCTTCGAGAAAGCTTGCATGGCCCGGCGGCCGATGAATGAAGCCAGAGGCATGGTGCGTGTCCTTCCTTGCGTCCGCGGCGGATTCACGACTCATCCAATCCAGCAAATCCAGCATTGGCGCGGACATGCACCATTCTTCGAACCTGCGGCCCTTGCCCGGGGACGGCCAAGGGCCTCCCCGCTTGTCGGAGACGGGCGCCTCCTGGCTTGCAGGTGTGTACTGCCGTCCTACTTCTTCCGGGCAGGCTGTGGCGCCGCGGCAGGGGCCGCGGCAGGCACGGCCGCTGGATCGCGCCAGCCGTATTCCACGTAGCGCCGGATGATCAGGCAACCAGGCGGAGAGTCGATCAGCGAGACCGACGAGGTCGGCTCCTTCTCGTCGGTGTAGACGGCATAGTTGGGCAGCAGCCGCGTCATCTTGTAGCTGGCCAGTTCCTGCTGGCCGACGCTTGCGCAGGTGAAGGGCGCCACCGAGATGCGCTCGGCCGACACTGTGCAGGCACCGCTTTCGTCGGGAATCGCGGTGATCGACGCCGCCACGCCCGCGTTCGGAAACTCCATGCCGATCAGCGAGAACATCGGGCCGGCGTCGGGACGCTTGCGGTCCCAGTCGAGCAGCACGTCGTGGCTGCGGCTGCCCTGCACAGTGAGCGTGGACAGCCGCGTGATCGCCGGCAGGCAGCGCTTGACGCCCACGCTGGCGGCGGCGCGCGTGAGCGTGTCCTGCGGCGCGGCGGGCGGCGCCTGCGGCACCAGCACGCCCTGGGCGAACGCAGCACCGGCGGCGGCCCATGCCAGGGCGGCGATGAGCAGGCGGGGGAATCGTGGGGTCGGCTTCATCCCGGTCCTCATGCGTAAAGGTTCTCGATGGCGGCGGTGTAGACGCGCACGTTCTCCTCGCCCTCGGGGTCGAGGGTTGCGATGAAGCGGCGCGCGCGCTCGCGGTAGGCAGGCAGGTCGGCGTCGTGCTCGGCGAAGGCGCGCCGCAGCGCGAGTCCGCCCTCCTCGCAGTCGAAGCCGTGGTAGCGGTAGCCGCAGTCTCCGACAAGGTGCGAGTTGTGGATCAGCGGATAGCCGCCGTACAGCGCCTCGTAATAGAGATAGTTCTGCGCGTTCTCCCAGTGGTGCGCGAACACGGCGTCGATCTTGCCGGGCATCACCTGGAACATCGGAAAGCGTCCCTCGAAGGTGGCCAGGCCGTGCTGCACGATGTCCAGGCTCTGCGCGAAGCCGATGAAGAGCGGCTTGTCCTTCAGGTGGAAGCTGTTGTAGACCCACATCTTCTCGATGAGCCTGGGCTGCGCGCGGTGCGCGGCCTCGCAGCCGAGCATCGGGATGAAGCTGGTCTTCACCATGCAGATGTTGGGCTCGAAGATGGCCACGCGCCACTGCCTGCGGCCGGGCTCGTAGGCGAAAGGTGGACTCTGCGGCGCGCGGGCCATGGCGCGCTCCAGCACCATCGGGCTCCACAGGTGCGGCATGAGGCGCACCGGCGCGCGGAAGGTGCTCTCGAAATAGGGCTTGCACGACACCTCGTACTCAGGAATCGTCCAGACCTCGTCGTAGGGCGCGCCGGAGATCAGCAGGCCGTGCGGCTTGTCGAAGATCATGCGCTCGATGTCGATCACGTAGTCGTTGCCCACGCGCATCGAGACGATCCTGCCGCCGCGCTCCCGGAAGGCCACCGACCACGGCATGGCGAGCTGGGCGCTCATCTCGATCATGAGGTCGAGCTGCTGGCCCGCGGTGGCCATGTCGATGATGGGCACCGGCGAATCGGCGAGGAAGCTGGTGGCGTCCGCCGGGCCGCCGTCGCCGCCGCCGGCCACCAGCACCGCGCTCTCCACGCGCGGCGAGCGCAGCAGCAGCATCACGAGGAACAGGCAGTTCTGGTAGACGCCGTTCTCCCACAGGCTCTGTTCGCCCTTGCGGATGAAGATGGAGACGCCGACCCTGAGCTTGGCCGGCATCATGCGGCAGCCCTCGCGGCATCGGCGCGGAAGTCGGCGTTGCCGCCCACCAGGTGCAGCAGCCGCTGCGCGTAGCCCTCGATGTTCGCGGGGCTGAAGGGATCGACCGACTGGAACACGCGCTGCGCGCGGGCGCGATAGTCGTCGAGCTGCCGGTCGTGCGATCGCACGGCCTCGCGCAGCTGCGCCGCGCCGGTGGCGATGTCGAAGTCGGGGTAGTAATAGCCGGCGTCGCGCAGCCAGGGCGAGTTGTGCACCAGCGGGTAGTTGCCGTAGAGCGCGTCGAGATAGCCGTAGTTCTGGTCGTTCTGCCACTGGTGCGAGACCACCGCGTCGGCGAACTGCACCATGAAGCCCGCGAAGTCGTTGCGGCCGTGGAAGGTCGCCTTGTGCTGGCGCACGAGATCGAGCGAATTCGCCAGGTAGAGCATGGTCGGGTGATCCTTCAGGTGCAGGGTGTTGAGCACCTGCATCGAGGCCACCGTGGAAGGGTCGGCACGGTACGCTCCATCGCAGATCAGCATCGGCACGCTGCAGGTCTTCACCACCGAGATGTTGGGCTCGAAGATCGCCACGCGGAAGCCCGGCTGTTCAGCCGTGCGCGGCCTGTAGCCGAAGGGGTAGCCCGCCGCGTCGACCTCGGCGACGCGCTGGGCCAGGAACTGCGGCGACCAGAGGTACGGCACCTCGTGCACCGGGCAGCGGTGGATGGTGCGCATCATGGGCGCGAACGCCTCGTCCTTGGGCAGCAGCCACACCTCGTCGCAGCGGTCGGGCCTGCTGAAGTGGCCCTTGTCGGTGAACACGATGGGCTCGGCCAGCGCCGCGAAGGGCTGGCCCACGCAATGGAACACCACGCGGCCGCCGCACGCGCGGAAGTAGGAGAGCCACTGGACGTCGAGCGCGCCGGCCATCTCGATGACCACGTCGAGCGCGCCGGTGAGCTCGCGGGCGCGGCCGAAGCCCAGGCCCATGGCGGCCATGTCGACCTGCGGCGGCATGGCCTGCTGGTCACCCGCGTCGATGAGGGTCACGGACTCGACGAAGCCGATGCGTTGCAGCAGCCGGGCCAGGAACAGGACGTTCTGCCCCATTCCGTTCTCCCAGATGTTCTGCCCCGCATGGGTAAGGACTGAAATGCCGATGCGCATGAGGCGGAGTGTGTACCAAAAGGAACGGCTCCCACGCCGCGAAGCGCGGGAGCCGCCCGGCCGAGGGCCGGTTCGGCGGCCTTTCAGTGGCTTATTTCCACTTCCAGCCGATGCCGGCGTTGATGCCCCACTCCTTGCCGGTGGTCGTCAGGCCTGCGCCCCACGACATCTTGCCGTCGTCGGACAGCGCCTTGAAGGTCAGCGCCACCGCGCTGTAGCCCTTGTAGCTGCCCAGTCCAACGCCCACCGTCTTCTCGCCCGGATACAGCGTCGGCAGGTAGGTGCCCGACATCGCGAACGCCATGGCCGTGCCCGAGTAGGCGATGCGCGCCACGTCGCCGAGCTGGCCCTGCACCTGGTTGAGCTGCTGCACGTTGACCGCGTCGCCCGGAAGGATGCCTGGCGCCACGTTGCTGATGCGCGTGCCGCCCGGCGCCTGGCCGCCGCCCAGCGTGATCTGGTTGTAGTTGACCGAGCCGTCCGGGTTGGTCGCGTACTGCACGCTGCTGGCCTTCGCAGCCGCCGAGGCCGCCTTCAGCTGGGCCACGTTGGTCGCGTCGCTGTCGGCCGTGCCCGCCGCCACGCCGGTGATCTGGCGGTACTGGCCGTTGGCCGCATCGCCCACCGACACCGCGGCCTGCGTGCTGGTGGTGGCCCTGATCGCGGCCTCCTGCTGCGCCGTCGCACCGCCCGGCACGTAGCCGGCCATGCCCGCCGCGGTGGACGCCACCGAGCCCGAGCCCAGCGCCACGCCGCCGCTTTGCTGCACGACCGCGCCGAAGCCGATCGCCGTGCCCTTGGAGACGTTCTGCGCCTGGCTCAGCGGCGTGCCGCCGGCATCCGCGTTGTCGCCCAGGGCCACGCCGCCGCCGCCCGCTCGTGCATTGGCACCGATGGCCTGCGAGCCCGTGGCCAGGGCGCCCGAACCGATGGCGATCGCGTTGGTGCCCGTCGCCTGTGCGCCGAAGCCCACCGCCACCGCGCCGTCGGCAGTCGCCTTCGCGCCGTTGCCGGCGGCGAAGGAATTGGCACCGCTGGCCACCGACTGCGGGCCGATCGCCACCGCCTCCTGGCCGCTGGCCACCGAGTCGCCCGCCGTCGACTTGGCGTGGAAATACTTGGTGCCGTTGTTGTAGATGTCGCCGACCGAGGTGCTCAGGCTGCTGAGGTTGACGTTGGTCGTGCTCAGGCTCGTCGACAGGCTGCCGATGCCGCTGATCGCCGTGCTCAGGCCGGTCGAGGTGGAGGTCGACAGGCTTGAGACGCTGCTGTTCGTCGTGCTCAGGCCGGTCGACAGGCTGCCGATGCCGCTGGTTGCGGTGCTCAGACCCGTCGAGGTGGAAGTCGACAGGCTGTCGATGCTGCTCGTGGCCGTGCTCAGGCCCGTGGAGGTCGAGGTCGACAGGCTGGCCAGGCTGCTGTTCGTCGTACTCAGGCCCGTCGACAGGCTGCCGATGTTGCTCGTCGTGGTGCTCAGGCCGGTGGACAGGCTGTCGACCGTGCTCGACACGGTGCTCAGCCCGGTGGAAAGGCTGCCGATGCTGCTGGTCGCAGTGCTCAGGCCGGTCGAGGTCGAGGTCGAAAGACTGTCGATGCTGCTCGTCGCCGTGCTGAGACCCGTCGACAGGCTGCTGATGCCGGTCGACGTGGAGGTCGACAGGCTCGCCAGGCTGCTGTTCGTGGTGCTGAGCCCGGTCGACAGGCTGCCGATGCTGCTGGTAGCAGTGCTCAGCCCTGTCGATGTGGACGTGGACAGGCTGTCGATGCTGCTCGTGGCGGTGCTCAGGCCGGTGGAGGTCGAGGTCGACAGGCTGGCCAGGCTGCTGTTGGTCGTGCTCAGGCCGGTCGAGAGGCTGCCGATGCTGCTGGTCGCAGTGCTCAGGCCCGTCGAGGTCGACGTGGACAGGCTGTCGATGCTGCTCGTGGCCGTACTCAGGCCCGTGGAGGTCGAGGTCGACAGGCTGGCCAGGCTGCTGTTGGTCGTGCTCAGGCCGGTCGAAAGGCTGCCGATGCTGCTGGTCGCCGTGCTCAAGCCAGTGGACGTCGAGGTCGACAGACTCGCCAAGCCGCTGTTCGTCGTACTCAGGCCGGTCGACAGGCTGCTGATGCCTGTCGATGTGGATGTCGACAGGCTGGCGACGCTGCTGTTGGTCGTGCTGAGCCCGGTCGACAAGCTGTTGATGCCGCTGGTCGCTGTGCTCAGGCCCGTCGAGGTCGACGTGGACAGGCTGTCGATGCTGCTCGTGGCCGTACTCAGGCCCGTGGAGGTAGAAGTCGACAGACTGGCGACCGCACTGTTGGTCGTGCTCAGGCCGGTTGAGAGGCTGCTGATGCCGGTGGACGCGGAAGTCGACAGGCTCGCAACGCTGCTGTTGGTCGTGCTGAGGCCCGTCGACAGGCTGCCGATGCTGCTGGTCGCGGTGCTCAGGCCAGTCGACGTCGAAGTCGACAGGCTCGCGACACTGCTGTTGGTTGTACTAAGACCCGTGGACAGGCTGCCGATGCTGCTTGTCGCAGTGCTCAGACCGGTCGACGTCGAAGTCGACAGGCTCGCGACGCTGCTGTTCGTCGTGCTGAGGCCCGTCGACAGGCTGCCAATGCTGCTGGTCGCGGTGCTCAGACCGGTCGACGTGGAAGTCGACAGGCTCGCCACGCTGCTGTTCGTTGTGCTGAGGCCCGTCGACAAGCTGCCGATGCTGCTGGTCGCGGTGCTCAGACCGGTCGACGTCGAAGTCGACAAGCTCGCGACGCTGCTGTTCGTCGTGCTGAGACCCGTCGACAAGCTGCCGATGCTGCTGGTCGCGGTGCTCAGACCGGTCGACGTGGAAGTCGACAGGCTCGCCACGCTGCTGTTCGTCGTGCTGAGACCCGTGGACAGGCTGCCGATGTTGCTGGTCGCAGTGCTCAAGCCGGTCGACGTCGAAGTCGACAAGCTCGCGACGCTGCTGTTCGTCGTGCTGAGGCCCGTCGACAAGCTGCCGATGCTGCTGGTCGCGGTGCTCAGACCGGTCGACGTGGAAGTCGACAGGCTCGCCACGCTGCTGTTCGTCGTGCTGAGGCCCGTCGACAGGCTGCCGATGTTGCTGGTCGCAGTGCTCAAGCCGGTCGACGTCGAAGTCGACAGGCTCGCCACGCTGCTGTTGGTTGTGCTCAACCCAGTCGACAAGCTGCCGATGTTGCTGGTCGCGGTGCTCAGGCCGGTCGACGTCGAAGTCGACAAGCTGGCGACGCTGCTGTTCGTCGTGCTGAGGCCCGTCGACAGGCTGCCGATGTTGCTGGTCGCAGTGCTCAAGCCGGTCGACGTCGAAGTCGACAGGCTCGCC
>NZ_JACIBG010000003.1:830966-851112 GCF_014195185.1 Variovorax atrisoli
CCACGCTGCTGTTGGTTGTGCTCAACCCAGTCGACAAGCTGCCGATGCTGCTGGTCGCAGTGCTCAGTCCCGTCGACGTGGAAGTCGACAGGCTCGCGACGCTGCTGTTCGTCGTGCTGAGGCCCGTCGACAAGCTGCCGATGCTGCTCGTCGCAGTGCTCAGACCGGTCGACGTCGAAGTCGACAGGCTCGCCACGCTGCTGTTCGTCGTGCTGAGACCCGTCGACAAGCTGCCGATGTTGCTGGTCGCGGTGCTCAGCCCCGTCGACGTGGAAGTCGACAGGCTCGCGACGCTGCTGTTGGTTGTACTGAGGCCCGTAGACAGGCTACCAATGCTGCTGGTCGCAGTGCTCAGGCCAGTGGAAGTCGAAGTCGACAGGCTCGCGACGCTGCTGTTCGTCGTGCTCAGACCGGTAGACAGGCTGTTGATGGCGCTGGTCGAGGAACTGAGAGTCGTCGAGAGGCTTGAGACGGTGCTGTTGGTCGTGCTCAGGCCTGTCGACAGGCTGCCGATGCTGCTCGTCGCGGTGCTCAGGCCGGTCGACGTGGAGGTCGACAGGCTGGCGATGCTGCTGGTGGCCGTGCTCAGGCCGCTGGACAGCGACGCGGTGACCGTCTTCACCTGCGACACATTGACCGCATCCTGGTCCGCCGTGCCGGGCGCCACGCCGGTGATCACGCGGTTGCCCACGTTCACCTCGCCGGCAGCGGTCTGCTTGCTTGCAACTCCGAAGGCGTCGTAGTTCGTCATTGCCGCGGCGCTGCGGCTGGCCGTGGAGTTCGCGCCCAGCGCCACGCTGTTGTCGCCATTGGCGACGGCGTTCTGGCCGATGGCCACGCTGTTGGCGCCGATGGCCTGGCTGTCGGCGCCGGTGCTGTTGGCGTGGAAGTACTTCGTGCCCGTGTTGTAGATGGAGCTGACCGTCGAGCTCAGGGTGCTCAGGTTGCTGTTGGTCGTGCTCAGGCCGGTCGAGAGGCTGCTGATGCCGGTCGAGGTGGAAGTCGACAGGCTTGCGACGGCGCTGTTGGTCGTGCTGAGGCCAGTCGACAGGCTGGTGATACCCGTCGAGGTGGAAGTAGACAGGCTGGCCACTGCGCTGTTCGTGGTGCTGAGGCCCGTCGACAAGCTGCCGATGCTGCTGGTCGCAGTGCTCAGGCCAGTCGACGTCGAAGTCGACAGGCTCGCCACGCTGCTGTTGGTTGTGCTGAGGCCAGTCGAGAGGCTGCCGACAGTGCTGTTGGTGGTGCTCAGACCGGTCGACAGGCTGGAGACGGCGCTGTTCGTGGTGCTCAGGCCAGTCGACAGGCTGGAGACGGCGCTGTTCGTGGTGCTCAGGCCAGTCGACAGGCTGGAGACGGCGCTGTTCGTGGTGCTCAGGCCAGTCGACAGGCTGGTGATGCCCGTCGAGGTGGAGCTGGACAAGCTTGCAACGGCGCTGTTGGTAGTGCTCAGGCCAGTCGACAGGCTGGTGATGCCGGTCGAGGCGGAGCTGGACAAGCTCGCGACGGCGCTGTTGGTGGTGCTCAGGCCTGTCGAGAGGCTGCCGACAGTGCTGTTGGTGGTGCTCAGACCGGTCGACAGGCTGGAGACGGCGCTGTTGGTAGTGCTCAGGCCCGTCGAGAGGCTGTTGATGCGGCTGGTCGCGGTGCTCAGGCCGGTGGAGGTGGAAGTCGAGAGGCTGCCGACGGTGCTGTTGGTGGTGCTCAGACCGGTCGACAAGCTGCTGATGCCCGTCGAGGAGGAAGTCGACAGGCTCGCCACCGCACTGTTCGTGGTGCTCAGGCCGGTGGACAGGCTGGTGATGCCCGTCGAGGTCGAGCTCGAAAGGCTGGAGACTGCACTGTTGGTGGTGCTGAGCCCCGTCGACAAGCTGGTGATGCCGGTCGAAGTGGAAGTCGACAGGCTCGCCACGCTGCTGTTCGTCGTGCTCAGCCCGGACGACAGGCTGGAGACGGAACTGCTCGTGGTGCTCAGGCCGGTGGACAGGCTGGCGATACCCGTGGAGGTCGATGTCGACAGGCTGGAGACAGCACTGTTGGTGGTACTGAGCCCCGTCGACAGGCTCGCGACGCTGCTGTTCGTCGTGCTCAGGCCGGTCGAAAGACTGTTGATGCGGCTGGTCGCGGTGCTCAGGCCGGTGGATGTGGAAGTCGAGAGGCTGCCGACTGTGCTGTTGGTGGTGCTCAGGCCGGTCGACAGGCTGGCGATGCCCGTCGAGGTCGAGGTGGAGAGGCTGGCGATGCTGCTCGCCGTGGTGCTCATGCCGGTGCTGAGCTGGGCCACCGTCACCGCGTCCTGGGCAGCGGCGCCGTCGGCCACGTTGGTGATGCGCCGCAGGGCGGACGACGAGCCCACCGAAACTTCGGAGGCGGGCGCGGCCGCGCCGGTGAGGAAGCCCTTGCCCGCGGGAGCGGCTGTACCGGTCACGCTGCCCGCGCCGAGCGCGACGCTGTTGGCGTAAGCCGCATTGGCTGTTGCGCCGATGGCCGTGGCGTTCGAGCCGGTGCTGGTTGCGCCGTCGCCCTGGGCAATGCCGAAGGTGCCGTTGACCGCGGCTCCTCGTCCGAGGGCGATGCCCGAGGTGGCGGCAGACGCCACCGACGACTGCCCGCCGATCGCGATGCCGTCGACGGCGGCCGAGTTGGCGACGCCGCTCAGGTTGCTGCCGACGGCGATCGAGCCCGTGTTCGATGCCACGGTGCCGTTGCCGGCCGCCAGCGAATTCTTGCCGGACGCGACCGCGCTCACGCCGAAAGCCGTGGCGCCGTCCTGGGAGGCGGTCGTGCCGTTGTTGCCGATGGCCAGCGTGTTCTTGCCGCTGGCGGTGGTCTGGCCGCCGACGGCGGTCGAATCCTGGCCGGTGGCCTTGGCACTCGTGCCGAGGGCGGTGGAGTCACCCAGCCCGGCGTTCGTACCGGTGGCCTGCGCGCCCCAGCCGATCGCCAGGTTCGAGGAGCCGGTGGATGCTGCGTTGGCATTCGTGCCGATGGCGATGCCGTTGACGCCCGCCGCGTTGGCGCCGTCACCCATCGCGATCGCGCTCACGCCGGACACGTTGGAGCCGCGTCCGATGGCCACGCCTGACGTGGCTGAGGAGCCGACGAAGGCCTGGCCGCCGATGGCGATGGAATCCGTCGCCGTCGCCTGGGCGCCCTTGGTCGCATTGCTGCCGATGGCGACCGCGCCGTTGCCGGAGGCAGTGGTGGAGTTGGCGACGCTCAAGGGCGTGGTGCCATTCCCGCCCGCGCCGCCGATGGCCACGGAATTGAGCGCGGACGCATTGCTGCCGAAGCCCATCGCGATGCTGGAGATGCCGCTCGCGGTCGATTCGAGGCCATAGGCGCTGCTCCAGGTGCCTGCGGCGTTGCTCAGGAAGCCGAAGGCAGAGGCGCCGTTCGCCCGGCCCTGCGCGAATGCACCGTACACGCTGACACCGGTGGCCCCGTTGCCGGACGCGTTGCACCCGGCCACGACGGAGTAGGTGCCCGAGCCGTCCTGCGCCGGCGCGCCAACCCCTGCACTGCCGTTGGACGTGCTCCCCGGATTCACGCGCCCCACGGTGCCGCTCGATCCGGTCACACAGGTGCTGTCGGTGTAGATGAGGTTGGCGTAGGCCACCCCGGATGTCCCCTGCAGCGCCGCATAGAGCGAGGCCACGGCCAGAAGACGGAACGTCGAGCGCCGGGCGCTGCTGCTGCGCTTGCCTCTGGCAGAGGTGAGTTCGGACGCCGCCACCCATGCGCCGAGGGCTTCGTTCCAGATGCTTCTGTAGGACTTGTTCATTTACTTTTGGGCTCGCGGTAATCGGATGGACCGGGTTCTATCGACTGAAGACGCGACGCTTCCCACCTCAGGGGCCATCGCTGGAGCACAGGTCTTTGCCGCGCTCATTTACAGGAATGCTGGAATGTACGGAGTTGTTTACATTTCAAACGCGCTGCAGCAATCTTGAAAATGGCCTCTGATGATTTAGTTCACAAAAATTTGAAAAAGCGTCCTGCTTTTTGAGCCATTCGAGCGACAAGAACGCCGCGAAACGGGGTTCCAAATAAAATCAGGAACGACCACAGCTGCAGCATCTGCAAGCAACTTCGCCCATCAGAGAGGCTTTACTCCTCCTTCTCCGCAATACTCTTCGCCCTTCCAGTTTTGCCAAAAAGATCACGCACACATTTAGAATCGTGAAATTAATCACACCACCCTAATTGAAGATTTGTGATCTTTTTCACGCCAATAGCCCATCGAGGCAATTAACAATTGAGAAACAATTCGATGTCCCAAGCATCCAAACTCAGAATTGGGATCACCATCGGCCTCCATCACGAAGCCGAAACGCTCTGGAACAACGGCATCAAGCAGAACGCCGTTTTCCTGGCGGAAGCGCTGAGGCACTGCCCGACGGTGGCTTCGGTAGTCCTCGTCAACACGACGGCGACCCCCATCACCGCGGCCCTGCCGTGGGACCAGGCGCGCTGGCCCACGGTGACCTTCGAGGCAGCCAAGGACAACGTCGACGTGCTGATCGAGCTCGGCGGCCAGATCGACGCTGCGCAGACCGACTACCTGAAGCAGCGCGGCGCGCGGCTGGTGTCGTACTGCTGCGGCTTCGAGTACGTGCACGCCATGGAGTCGATGCTGTTCGGCAAGCCGCTGTGGGGCCAGAACCTCTTCGTGAACCAGCGCTACGACGACATCTGGATGGTTCCGCAGGTGGCCAACATCAGCCAGCCGTACTTCGAGGTGCTGCGCCGCACAGACGCACGCCCGGTGCCTTTCGTCTGGAGTCCGGTATTCCTGGACGAGCGCACGCGCGCGCTGCCCGATGCGGGCGTCTACCTGCCGAAGACGGACCCGCGCCGGCTCAGCGTGATGGAGCCGAACATCAACGTCGTGAAGTTCTGCCTCTACCCGGTGCTGATCGCCGAACTGGCCTACCGCTCGCGGCCCGAGGCCATCGCGCTGCTGCAGGTCACCAACGCCGAACGGCTGGCGAAGGAGAACATGGAGTTCATCACGCTGATGAACCAGCTCGACCTGGTTCGCCAGCACAAGGCTGTCTTCGTGGGCCGCCACGAGACGCCCGTGTTCCTCGCGCAGAACACCGACATCGTGATCTCCCATCAGTGGGAGAACCCGCTGAACTACTTCTACCTTGAGACCTGCTGGCAGGGCTATCCGCTGGTGCACAACGCGCACCTGTGCGCGGACCTGGGCTACTACTACCAGGGCAACGACGTGTCCGGCGCCAGCGCGCGTGTGATCGAGGCCATCGACACGCACGACGCGCAGGCCGATTCGTATCGCGAACGCCAGCGCAGCCTGATCGGCCGCTATCTTCCCGGCAACGCCGCGGCAACGGAGGTCTACGACACGCTGCTGCTCGGCCTGATGCGGCGCACCGCCCGATAGCCCGGGCCGCCGCGACCAGACAAGCGAATGGAACCGACATGCTCGACCCCTCCGAACTCCGGCAGTTCTTCCCTTTGATCGTGACGCCGAGCCACGACGGCAAGGTCTTCGTGAACTACCTCAACTCGATGCTGAACTTCGCGGTGCAGGCCGAGCGGGCCGGCATGCGGCTGCAGGTGTTCACGCACCAGGGCGAGAGCCTGGTGACGCGCGCGCGGAACAACTGCGTGGCCCGGTTCCTGGCCAACCCGCAGTGGACGCACCTCTTCTGGGTCGATGCCGACATCGGCTTCTCGGCGCAGGCCGCCTTCCGGCTGCTGCTGTCGGGCTACGACGTCGCGGCAGGCGTCTATCCGCTGAAGCGCGAGAACTGGCCCGAAGGCGGCGTGGCGGCGGGCACGACGCAGCAAGAGTTCGAATCCACCTTCACCCGCTATACGGTCAACGCCGAGGCCTCAGAGGCCACCTCACGGGTCGAGCTCGAGGTGCAGCCCGACGGCTTCATGAAGATGACCGAGGCGCCCACCGGCTTCATGGCGATCAGGCGCTCGGTGTTCGAACGGCTCATGGCGAGCTACCCCGAGCTGAGCTATGTGCCCGACGGCATCGGCGAGGCCGACATGGGCCTGCACTACCGCTTCTTCGACGTCATGGTCGATCCGAAGACGCGGCGCTACCTGTCGGAGGACTACGGCTTCTGCCGCCTCTGGATGGGCCTGGGCGAGTCGATCTACATCGACGCCAACTCCAACCTGTCGCACCAGGGCGCCAAGCTGTATCGCGGCGACTTCGCCAACTCGCTGCTGACTTCGCTGCCGCATGCGGTCGGCGGCCCGGCCGGCGCGGCGATGGTGCTCACGGGGCAGGAGCACCTGCAGCCCAACCAGCCGCCACCCTGAAAAAGAAAAAGCCCCGCCGAAGCGGGGCTCGTTTGTTTCATTGGGCGATCCGCAGATCGCCCGGGAAAGCCTGCTCAGGCCGCGACCGTATCCGCCACGCCCTTGTAGTCCTCGATCTTGTCGAAGTTCAGGTACTGGTAGATCTTGTCGCCGTTGCTGTTGATCACGCCGATGTCGGCCATGTACTCCTCGCGCGTCGGGATGCGGCCGAGCTTCGAGCAGATGGAGGCCAGCTCAGCCGAACCCAGGTACACGTTGGTGTTCTTGCCCAGGCGGTTCGGGAAGTTGCGGGTGCTGGTCGACATCACGGTGGCGCCTTCGCGCACCTGGGCCTGGTTGCCCATGCACAGCGAGCAGCCCGGCATCTCGGTGCGCGCACCTGCATTGCCGAACACGCCGTAGTGGCCTTCCTCGGTGAGCTGCTGCGCGTCCATCTTGGTCGGCGGGGCGATCCACAGCTTGACCGGGATGTCGCGCTTGCCTTCGAGCAGCTTCGACGCGGCACGGAAGTGGCCGATGTTGGTCATGCACGAGCCGATGAACACTTCGTCGATCTTGGCGCCGGCCACGTCCGACAGCGTCTTCACGTCGTCGGGGTCGTTCGGGCAGGCCACGATGGGCTCGTGGATGTCGGCCAGGTCGATCTCGATGACGGCCGCGTACTCGGCGTCGTCGTCGCCCTTGAGCAGTTGCGGGTCCTTCAGCCAGGCTTCCTGCGCGGCGATGCGGCGCTGCAGCGTACGTGCATCGGCGTAGCCCTCGGCGATCATCCACTTCATCAGCGTGATGTTGCTGTTGATGTACTCGATGATCGGGTCCTTGTTCAGGTGCACCGTGCAGCCGGCGGCCGAGCGTTCGGCCGAGGCGTCGCTCAGTTCGAAGGCCTGTTCCACCTTCAGGTCGGGCAGGCCCTCGATCTCGAGGATGCGGCCCGAGAAGATGTTCTTCTTGCCCTTCTTCTCGACCGTCAGCAGGCCCTGCTTGATGGCGTACAGCGGAATCGCGTTGACCAGGTCGCGCAGCGTGACGCCGGGCTGCATCTTGCCCTTGAAGCGCACGAGC
This sequence comes from Variovorax atrisoli, assembly GCF_014195185.1. Classification (NCBI taxonomy): domain Bacteria; kingdom Pseudomonadati; phylum Pseudomonadota; class Betaproteobacteria; order Burkholderiales; family Comamonadaceae; genus Variovorax; species Variovorax atrisoli. Next base: position 838,338 of record NZ_JACIBG010000003.1, read on the forward strand.
ACCGATTCAGGCATGTCCAGCGGCATCACGCCGGTGGCGGCGGCGAAAGCCACGAGGCCGGAGCCGGCCGGGAAGCTGATGCCGATGGGGAAGCGGGTGTGGCTGTCGCCGCCCGTGCCCACGGTGTCGGGAGTCAGCAGGCGGTTGAGCCACGAGTGGATCACGCCGTCGCCCGGGCGCAGCGAGACGCCGCCGCGGGTGCTGATGAATTCGGGCAGCTCGTGGTGCATCTTCACGTCCACCTTCTTCGGATAGGCGGCGGTGTGGCAGAACGACTGCATCACGAGGTCGGCCGAGAAGCCCAGGCAGGCCAGGTCCTTCAGCTCGTCGCGCGTCATCGGGCCGGTGGTGTCCTGCGAGCCGACCGAGGTCATCTTGGGTTCGCAGTACGTGCCCGGGCGCACGCCCTGGCCTTCGGGCAGGCCGCAGGCGCGGCCGACCATCTTCTGTGCGAGCGAGAAGCCCTTCTTGGTGTCGACCGGGCTTTGCGGCAGACGGAACAGCGTCGAGGCGGGCAGGCCCAGGGCCTCGCGCGCCTTGGCCGTCAGGCCGCGGCCGATGATCAGCGGAATGCGGCCGCCGGCGCGCACTTCGTCGAACAGCACGTCGCTCTTGACCTTGAATTCGGCGATGACCTTGCCGTCCTTCAGCGCCTTGCCTTCGTAGGGGCGCAGTTCGACGACGTCGCCGGTGTCCATCTGGCTCACGTCGAGCTCGATGGGCAGCGCGCCCGCGTCTTCCATGGTGTTGTAGAAGATCGGGGCGATCTTCGTGCCCAGGCACACGCCGCCGAAGCGCTTGTTCGGGATGAAGGGGATGTCCTCGCCGGTGAACCACAGCACCGAGTTGGTGGCCGACTTGCGGCTGGAGCCGGTGCCGACCACGTCACCCACGTAGGCGACCTGGTGGCCCTTTTCCTTCAGCGACTCGATGAACTTGACCGGGCCGCGCTTGCCGTCTTCCTCGGGCTGGAACGCAGTGCCTTCACGCTTGTTCTTGAGCATGGCCAGCGCGTGCATCGGGATGTCGGGGCGCGTGGTGGCGTCGGGCGCGGGCGAGAGGTCGTCGGTGTTGGTTTCGCCGGGCACCTTGAAGACCGTGATGGTCAGGCTCTGCGGCACTTCGGGACGGCTGGTGAACCACTCGGCATCGGCCCAGCTCTGCAGCACGCCCTTGGCGTGGGCGTTGCCCTTGTCGGCCTTTTCCTTGACGTCGTGGAACTGGTCGAACATCAGCAGGGTCTTCTTCAGGCCTTCGGCCGCCACGGCGCCGACTTCGGCGTCGTCGAGCAGGTCGATCAGGGGGCTGATGTTGTAGCCGCCGAGCATGGTGCCGAGCAGTTCGGTGGCGCGGGCGCGCGAAATGAACTCGCTCTTCTCGGTGCCGTGGGCCACGGCCGCGAGGTAGCTCGCCTTGACCTTGGCGGCGTCGTCGACGCCAGCGGGCACGCGATGGGTCAGCAGGTCGAGCAGGAAGGCGCCGTCCTTGGCATTCGCGCTCTTGAGGAGCTCGATCGCTTCGGAAGTCTGCTTCGCGCTCAGGGGCAGCGGCGGAATACCGAGCGCGGCGCGTTCGGCAACATGGTCAACGTAGGCTTGCAACATCTTCTTTTCTCCGGAAACTGATCTGGCGGGCGTGCGAGGCGGCTCCAGCGGTCAAAGCAAGAGCCGCGCCGCACGCCGGGTAGGAGCGCTTACTGGCGCTTACTTCTTCTCGCCGTCGGCGCCGTCGAACAGGGCCTTGGGCGGGTTCTTCTTCATTTCTGCAGCGAACGCGATCTGGGCGTCGGTCTGGCATTCGTCGGCGATGCGCAGGCCGGCCTTCTGGTTCATCAGCATCGACTTGTTGCCGAGCTGCAGCCACATGGCGCCAGCGCGCGGGTCTTCGAGGCGGATGGCGCCGGTACGGCTTTCGACCGGGTGCATGCGGTACTTCTGGCCCTTGGTGCTGACGGTGAAGAAGCCGGGCTTCTTCTCGTCAGGCGTGACGGTCACGTCGGCGCCCAGCTCGCACTGGGCCTTGCCGATCGACACGCGCTTGGCGACCTCGAGATCGGCATCGGTGAGGACGATGTTGGTGTCGTCACTGATCGGCGTGACTTCTTCCACCGCCTTGGCGGCCTTGCGGGTGACCTGGCGCTTCGGGGGCGCCTTCTTCGCCGTCTCGGCCTTGGCCGCAGGCTTGGCAGGCGTCGTGCTCTGTGCCACGGCCGCGAGCGGCAGGGCCAGGGCGACAGCGGCGATCAGGGCAATTTTCTTCATGTGTGGGTTTCCTTGAGGCTGGGTTCGAAGGTTTCGTTTCAGGAGGCCGCGAATGCAAACCAGGCTTTCGCCTCGGAGGGCAACGCGCGCCCTGTTGCGTGGGCACGCGTCAGTACCTGCCAGAAGTGGCGGTAGCTCGCGCGGTCGTGCAATGTGCCATCAATTTGTGTCGGAGCCCAATCCGCAGCCGCCGCCTTTACAAGGATTTTTGTGGCAATTTGAATCTGCGACTCGTCGGGCGAGAAGGCTTCCAGGATCGGCCGGATCTGGTTCGGATGGATGCTCCACATGCGCGTGTAGCCGAATTCGGTGGCCGCCCTGCGCGCGGCCGTGCGCATGGCGCCGGCGTCGTTGAACTCGGTGACCACGCAGTGCGAGGGCACCTTGCCGTAGGCGTGCGCGGCCGAGGCGATGGCCAGCTTGGCGCGCACCACCAGCGGGTGGCTGAACTGCCCTGCCGCGCCCATGCCGTCGGCCGGGATGGCGCCGGCATGCGCCGAGACGAAATCCATGAGCCCGAAGCTCAGCGACTGAACGCGCGGATGGGCGGCGATCTCGAAGGCGTTGTGCACCGCCAGCGGCGATTCGATCAGCACGTGCAGCGGCAGCGCGCCGGCATCGGCCGCGTCGAGGGCCGCGACAGCCTGATGCACGTCGGCCACCGATTCGACCTTGGGCACCATCAGGTGGCTCAGGCGCGAACCGGCGCGGCCGGCGATGGTGACCACGTCGCCCGCGAAGGCCGGATGATCGACGGGATGCACGCGCACGCCGACGCGCATGCCGGGCTTCGCGGCCAGCGCGAGCTCGGTGACGAGCGCTGCGTGCTCGGCCTCCCCGCCCACGGGCGCGCCGTCCTCGCAGTCGAGGGTGACGTCGAACACGCAGGCCCCGAACTCCTCGGCCATCTCGGCCTGGAGCGCGAGGCTCTTCTTCATGCGCGCCTCGACGCCGCTGTAGTGGTCGCAAACAGGCAGCGCCACCGCACCGGCCTGTGCGCCGAGCAGCACGTCAGCGGGGTGCGCGGCTGTCGTCATGCCTTGTCGCCCTTTTGCGCGACGATGAACATGCGCGGGAAGGCCAGTAGGCGCTTGCCGTCGGTACGCACCGGGTACGCCTCGTCCACGCGCCGCTGGTATTCGGCGAGGTAGCTCGCCTGCAGGTCGGGCGGCAGGCGGTCGACGAAGGGCTTCAGGCCGGTGCCGCGCACCCATTCGACGATGGACGCCGCATCGGCCATGCGGTGCTGGTAGATGGTGTGCCAGACATCGACGTGCGGCGCGAGCGGCGCCAGCAGGTCGTAGTAGCCGCGCAGGTCGAGCAGCAGCGTGCGCAGCCTGTCCGCGTCGCCGATGGGCTCGGCCCAGGGCGCCTCGGCGGCGAGCGCGCGCATCAGGCGGTGCGTCGGCTCCTGGCGGTTGTCGGGCATCTGGATGGCGAGCACGCCACCCGGCGCCAGCGCGTCGAACAGGCGCGGGATCAGCTTCTCGTGATCGGGCACCCACTGCAGGGACGCGTTGGCATAGATGAGGTCGGGCGCTTCTTCTTCAGATCGCGGCGCCCAGGTCGCGATGTCGCTCAACTCGAAGCGTGCCTGCGGCAGGCGCTCGCGCGCGCTGACCAGCATGGCTTCGGAGTTGTCGGTCCCGGTGACCTGCGCCTTCGGGAACCGGTTGACCAGCAGCTCGGTGGAGTTGCCCGGTCCACAGCCGAGGTCGACCACGCGGGCCGCCTCGGTCAACGGCACCCGCGCGAGGAGTTCCTGCGCGGGACGGGTGCGCTCGTCCTCGTAGCGACGGTAGAGCGCGGGGTTCCAGTCGAGCATGCTGGTCGGGGGACTGGCTTGCTTACAGCAGGTGGGCGACGCCGGCCTGCTCGTCCTGCAGTTCCTTCAGCGTCTTGTTGATGCGTTCCTGGCTGAATGCGTCGATCTCGAGGCCTTCGACGATCTTGTACTTGCCGTTCTCGGTGGTGACCGGGAAGCCGAAGATCACGTCCTTCGGAATGCCGTATTCGCCGTTGGAGGGCACGCCCATGGTGACCCACTTGCCGTTGGAGCCCAGGGCCCAGTCGCGCATGTGGTCGATGGCTGCGTTGGCGGCCGAGGCAGCCGACGACAGGCCGCGGGCTTCGATGATGGCGGCGCCGCGCTTGCCCACGGTGGGCAGGAAGGTGTCGGCGTTCCAGACCTGGTCGTTGATCAGGTCCTTGACGCCCTTGCCGCCGACGGTGGCGAAGCGGTAGTCGGCGTACATCGTGGGCGAGTGGTTGCCCCAGACGGTGAGCTTCTCGATGTCGCCCACTGCCGTACCGGTCTTGGCGGCGATCTGGCTGGCGGCGCGGTTGTGGTCCAGGCGCAGCATGGCGGTGAAGTTCTCGCGCGGCAGGCTGGGCGCGCTCTTCATGGCGATGTAGGCGTTGGTGTTGGCGGGGTTGCCGACCACGAGCACCTTGACGTTGCGGCTGGCGACCTGGTCGAGGGCCTTGCCCTGGGCCGTGAAGATCTGGGCGTTGGCGGCCAGCAGGTCGGCGCGCTCCATGCCGGGGCCACGGGGACGGGCACCGACCAGCAGGGCGTAGTCGGCGTCCTTGAAGGCCACCAGCGGGTCGCCGGTGGGGATCACGCCGGCCAGCAGCGGGAAGGCGCAGTCTTCGAGCTCCATGATCACGCCCTTGAGCGCCTTCTGGGCCTTCTCGTCGGGGATCTCGAGCAGTTGCAGGATGACCGGCTGGTCTTTGCCGAGCATTTCACCGGAGGCGATACGGAACAGCAGGGCGTAACCGATTTGACCGGCGGCACCGGTGACGGCAACGCGGACGGGCTTTTTGCTCATGGGAAGACTCCAGAAGGTAATGAAACGGTGTCGGCGCTCTCGTGGGGCGCCAGGGGTTCTGCGGGATGAAACACCTTCCCGCAGCGCGAGACCGGCAGCATTTTAAGCCGATTCGATGAGCCCCGTCTTATGTCTTATATAAGATATCCTCTCGGGGTCCGCCAAGGCGCACCCCACAGCTGCCATGAACACGCCCACCCCTTTCGACGAGCCCGCGACGCCGTCCTTCAGTCCGCTCTACCAGCAGATCAAGACCCTGATCCTGCAGAGCCTGCAGGCGGGCGAGTGGAAGCCGGGCGAACCCATCCCGAGCGAGATGGACCTGGCCGTGCGCTACCGCGTGAGCCAGGGCACGGTGCGCAAGGCCATCGACGAGCTCGCGGCCGAGAACCTGGTGGTGCGCCGCCAGGGCAAGGGCACCTTCGTCGCCACGCATGCCGAGCAGCATGTGCAGTACCGCTTCCTCAAGCTCGTGCCCGACGAGGGCGACCCGAGCACCGAGGGCCCGGCCGTTCGCACCATCGTCGACTGCAAGCGCCTGCGCGCATCGGCGGACGTGGCGCGCGCCCTCGGCCTGCGCACCGCCGACGCCGTGCTGCAGGTGCGCCGCGTGCTCGCCTACGGCGGCGTCCCCACCATCCTCGAAGACCTCTGGCTGCCGGGCGCCCCCTTCAAGGGCCTCACCGCCGAGCGGCTGCGCGCGTGGCCCGGCCCGATGTACGCGCTCTTCGAAACGGAATTCGGCGTGCGCATGGTTCGCGCCGAAGAAAAGATCCGCGCCGTGCTGCCCGATGCCGAACAGGCCGCGCTGCTCGACGTGCCGCCGCAGATGCCCCTTCTGAGCGTGGAACGCGTGGCACACACCTACCATGACACCCCGATGGAACTGCGCCGCGGTCTCTATCGCACCGACACGCACCACTACAGGAACCAGCTGGGCTGATCCCGATGCAGATGAACGCCGAACACAGGCGCGCCAGCGCACGCATGCAACGTGAGCATTGCGCTACGAAGTCAATAGCATCCGACTGCAACGGTGCACTGACTCGCATGCGTCCGCAGCGTGATGGTGCATTGCAATAGAATTTTGCGTTGTTTGCACTTCCCCATAAGAAACAAAAGCGTTCGCTCTCAGAACAAGCAACAAGCCAACAAGTCACAAAAGCCACGAAAGCCCATCCCCCAATGACAGAGCTTGCAACTCCTCCCCGGCCCAAGCGTCGCGAATTCCGCAACATCAACGCCTTCACCGACCTCACCACCTACCGGCTGCCGCCGGCGGGCATCGTGTCGATCCTGCACCGCGTCAGCGGCGTGCTGATGTTCCTGCTGATGCCGTTCATCATCTGGATGTTCGACACCTCGCTGTCCTCCGACTATTCGTTCGCCCGCTTCAAGGCCGCCTTCAACAGCGGCCTTGGTTTCGTTCCGGGGTGGTTCTTCAAGCTCGTCGCGCTCGCGCTGATCTGGGCCTACCTGCACCACTTCATCGCCGGCCTGCGTCACCTCTGGATGGACGTGAGCCACTCCGCGGTGAACAAGGAATTCGGCAACACCTCGGCCATCGCCACGCTGGCACTGAGCATCCTGCTCACTGTCGTGCTCGGCGCCAAGCTGTTCGGCCTGTACTGAGAAGGAGCCCACCATGTCTGTGAACTACGGCTCCAAGCGCGTCGTCGTCGGCGCCCACTACGGTCTGCGCGACTGGCTCAGCCAGCGCATCACGGGTTGCCTGATGGCGCTCTTCACGATCGTGCTGCTCGCGCAGCTGATCTTCACCCGCGGCCCCATCGGCTACGACCTGTGGGCCGGCATCTTCGCCGCGCAGTGGATGAAGGTCCTGACCTTCTCCGTGATCGTCGCCCTGCTGTACCACGTCTGGGTCGGCATGCGCGACGTGTGGATGGACTACATCCAGCCCGTCGCCATCCGTCTCGTGCTGCAAGTTTTCACCATCGTCTGGCTTGTCGGTTGTGCGGGTTGGGCCATTCAAGTGCTTTGGAAGATCTGACCCACCATGACCTACACAAAAGAAAAAATCACCAAGCGCAAGTTCGACGTCGTGATCGTCGGTGCCGGCGGCTCCGGCATGCGCGCCTCGCTGCAACTCGCACGTGCCGGCCTCAACGTGGCCGTGCTCTCCAAGGTGTTCCCGACCCGCTCGCACACCGTCGCCGCGCAAGGCGGCGTGGGCGCGTCGCTCGGCAACATGAGCGAGGACAACTGGCACTACCACTTCTACGACACGATCAAGGGCTCCGACTGGCTCGGTGACCAGGACGCGATCGAGTTCATGTGCCGCGAAGCACCGAAGGTCGTGTACGAGCTCGAGCACTTCGGCATGCCCTTCGACCGCAACCCCGACGGCACGATCTACCAGCGTCCGTTCGGCGGCCACACGGCCAACTACGGCGAGAAGCCCGTGCAGCGCGCCTGCGCCGCGGCCGACCGCACTGGCCACGCGATGCTGCACACGCTCTACCAGAAGAACGTCGAGGCACGCACCCAGTTCTTCGTCGAATGGATGGCGCTCGACCTCATCCGCGACGAGGAAGGCGACGTGGTCGGCGTGACCGCCCTCGAAATGGAAACCGGCGACCTGCACATCCTGCAGGCCAAGACCGTGCTGCTGGCCACCGGCGGCGCGGGCCGCATCTTCCAGGCTTCGACCAATGCCTTCATCAACACCGGCGACGGCCTCGGCATGGCCGCGCGCTCGGGTATTCCGCTGCAGGACATGGAGTTCTGGCAGTTCCACCCGACCGGCGTGGCCGGTGCGGGCGTGCTGCTGACCGAAGGCTGCCGCGGCGAAGGCGCGATCCTGCTGAACAGCAACGGCGAACGCTTCATGGAGCGGTATGCGCCCACGCTGAAGGACCTGGCGCCGCGCGACTTCGTCTCGCGCTCGATGGACCAGGAAATCAAGGAAGGCCGCGGCTGCGGTCCCAACAAGGACTACGTGCTGCTCAAGCTCGACCACCTTGGCGCGGAAACCATCCACAAGCGTCTGCCCTCGGTGTACGAGATCGGCGTCAACTTCGCCAACGTCGACATCACCAAGGAACCCATCCCGGTCGTGCCGACCATCCACTACCAGATGGGCGGCATCCCGACCAACATCCACGGCCAGGTCGTGGTGCAGAAGGGCGAGGACAACAGCGCCGTGGTGAACGGCCTGTACGCTGTGGGCGAATGCTCCTGCGTGAGCGTGCACGGCGCCAACCGCCTGGGCACGAACTCGCTGCTCGACCTGCTGGTGTTCGGCCGCGCCGCCGGCAACCACATCGTCGAGTTCAACGACAAGCTCAAGGAACACAAGCCCCTGCCCAACGACGCGGCCGACCGCACGCTGGAGCGCCTGAACCGCCTCGAAGCCTCTACCGGCGGCGAGTACGCCCAGGACGTGGCCGGCGAGATCCGCGCCGTCATGCAGCAGCACGCGGCCGTGTTCCGCAAGCAGGCCTCGATGGACGAAGGCGTGGTCAAGATCGCCGCCGTGCGCGAGCGCGTCAAGGCCATCGGCCTGAAGGACAAGTCGAAGGTGTTCAACACCGCCCGCATCGAGGCGCTGGAAGTAGACAACCTGATCGAAGTGGCGCAGGCCACCATGGTCTCGGCTGCCGCCCGCAAGGAATGCCGCGGCGCCCACACGGTGGAAGACTACGAGCGCCCGGCCGACGATCCGGTCGCGCCGCTGGGCCGCGACGACGCCAACTGGATGAAGCATACCCTCTGGTACAGCGCCGACAACCGCCTCTCGTACAAGCCGGTCAAGCTGCAGCCGCTCACCGTGGCCTCGGTTCCGCCGAAGGTCCGCACGTTCTAAGCGAGCGGCTCACAGTCAGCTCACACAAAGCATTCACAAGGTCACTACGATGAAGCGCACATTCCAGATCTACCGCTACGACCCGGACAAGGACGCCAAGCCCTACATGCAGACGGTCGAGATCGAACTCGACGGCCACGAGCGCATGCTGCTCGACGCGCTCATGAAGCTCAAGGCGCAAGACCCGAGCCTGTCGTTCCGCCGCTCGTGCCGCGAAGGCGTCTGCGGCTCCGACGCGATGAACATCAACGGCAAGAACGGTCTGGCCTGCCTGACCAACATGAACACGCTCAAGGGCACCGTGGTGCTCAAGCCGCTGCCGGGCCTGCCCGTCATCCGCGACCTGATCGTGGACATGACCCAGTTCTTCAAGCAGTACAACTCGATCAAGCCCTACCTGCAGAACGACACCGTGCCGCCCGAGAAGGAGCGCCTGCAGTCGCCCGAGGAGCGCGAGGAGCTCAACGGCCTGTACGAGTGCATCCTGTGCGCGAGCTGCTCCACGAGCTGCCCGAGCTTCTGGTGGAACCCCGACAAGTTCGTGGGTCCCGCCGGCCTGCTGCAGGCCTACCGCTTCATCGCCGACAGCCGCGACCAGGCCACCGCCGAGCGCCTGGACAACCTGGAAGACCCGTACCGCCTCTTCCGCTGCCACACGATCATGAACTGCGTGGACGTGTGCCCCAAGAGCCTGAACCCCACCAAGGCCATCGGCAAGATCAAGGAATTGATGGTGCGCCGCGCCATCTGAGCCCCGCGGTCCAGCAGTTCTTCAGAAAGTCCCTATGCAATCCGCCGTCGACTCCCAGGAGCTGCTCAGCGAACGCGCGCTGAGCAAACTCAAATGGCGCTGCCGGCGCGGGCTGCTCGAGAACGACCTGTTCATCGCCCGCTTCTTCGAGCGGCACGAATCCCGCATGACCGTGGGTCAGGCGGGAGCGATGGAGACATTGATGGACCTGTCGGACAACGATCTCCTCGACCTCCTTCTGCGCAGAAAGGAGCCCGAGCCCGAATGGGCCGGGGCCGAGGTGGTCGCCTTGCTGCAGCTCATGCGCACCGACGGCGCGCAGCGCCCTGCAATTTCTCCTTCGCCCTGAATCCACCTCTGAAAGTAAACCGAAATGAAAGCATCCGATACCAAGGCCACGCTGTCGTTCAGCAACGGCGGCGACAGCGTCGAACTGCCGATCTACAAGGGCACCGTTGGCCCCGACGTGATCGACATCCGCAAGCTGTATGCGCAGACCGGCATGTTCACGTACGACCCGGGCTTCATGTCGACCGCCGCCTGCCAGTCGGCCATCACGTACATCGATGGCGACAAGGGCGAGCTGCTGTACCGCGGCTACCCCATCGAGCAGCTCGCGACCAACTGCGACTTCCTCGAGACCTGCCACCTGCTGCTGTATGGTGAACTGCCAGACGCTGCCAAGAAGGCCACCTTCACGAAGCTCGTGACGAACCACACGATGGTCAACGAGCAGATGCAGTTCTTCCTGCGCGGCTTCCGCCGCGACGCGCACCCGATGGCCATCATGACCGGCCTGGTGGGCGCCCTGTCGGCCTTCTATCACGACAGCACGGACATCAACAATCCCGAGCACCGCGAGATCGCTGCGATCCGCCTGATCGCGAAGATGCCCACGCTCGTGGCCATGGCCTACAAGTACACGATCGGCCAGCCGTACATGTACCCGAAGAACGAACTCAGCTATGCAGGCAACTTCCTGCACATGATGTTCGCCACGCCGTGCGAGGAGTACAAGGTGAACCCGGTGCTCGAGCGCGCGCTCGACCGCATCTTCATCCTGCACGCCGACCACGAGCAGAACGCCTCGACCTCGACGGTGCGCCTGTGCGGCTCGTCGGGCACGAACCCCTTCGCGGCCATCGCGGCCGGCGTGGCCTGCCTCTGGGGCCCTGCCCACGGCGGTGCCAACGAAGCGGCGCTGAACATGCTCTACGACATCCAGAAGGAAGGTGGCGTTGAGAAGATCGGCGAGTTCATCAAGAAGGTCAAGGACAAGAACTCGAACGTCAAGCTGATGGGCTTCGGCCACCGCGTGTACAAGAACTACGACCCGCGCGCCAAGCTGATGCAGGAAACCTGCAACGAAGTGCTGACCGAGCTGGGCCTGGAAAAGGACCCGCTGTTCGCACTGGCCAAGCAGCTCGAGAAGATCGCCCTGGAAGACGAGTACTTCGTGTCGCGCAAGCTGTACCCGAACGTCGACTTCTACTCGGGCATCGTGCAGCGCGCCATCGGCATCCCGGTGCCGCTGTTCACCGCGATCTTCGCGCTGGCCCGCACGGTCGGCTGGATCGCCCAGCTGAACGAAATGATCGGCGACCCCGAGTACAAGATCGGCCGCCCGCGCCAGCTGTTCGAAGGCTCGCCCAAGCGCGACGTGAAGCCGATCTCGGCTCGCTGATCCGCCATCCGGGCCGTCCGGCCCGGCCATCAAAGAAGCTGCCTTCGGGCAGCTTTTTTTTGGCCTGTAAATTGCGGTCTCCTTCCTTGCTTCCTGTTGGTTCGACGAAAAAGGAGAAAGCAGATGGCAGCTTCCAGACGGATAGTCGGTTTGTCTTCAAGTGCGGCCTGCATGGCCCTCGCCGCGTCCGCCCTGCTCGGCTGCGCGAGCGATGCGACCCGCTCCACGCCGCCTTCAGCGACACAAGGCGCGCCGCAGCAACAGGTGGCCGTGAAGGTCCTCATCATCAGCATGTTCAAGCCCGAGGCGCAGGTGTGGCTCGAGCCGCTGAAGCTGAACCGGGAGATCAAGGTGCCCGGACTGTCCGCCGATGACCCGGCGGTACGCTGCAACGCCGACGGGGTGTGCCAGGTCACCACCGGCATGGGGCACACGAACGCGGCCGCCTCGATCACCGCGCTGGTGTTCAGCGGGAAGTTCGACCTCTCGAAAACCTACTTCCTGGTGGCGGGCATCGCCGGCGTCGACCCCAATGTCTCCACCATCGGCTCGGCCACCTGGGCCCGATATCTCGTCGACTTCGGCATCGCGCACGAGATCGACGCCCGCGAGATGCCGGCGACCTGGCGCTCCGGCTACTTCGGCATCGGCGCCAGGGATCCGGACTCCAAGCCGAAGTTCGAGTACCGCACCGAGGTCTTCCGCCTCGACGAGAAGCTGCTGCAGAAGGCGCTGAAGCTGTCGGCCAACGCGCCGCTGGCCGACAGCGACAAGGCGCGCGCCTATCGTGCAAGCTATCCGCAGCCGTCGGCCAGGGCTCGCCCCTCAGTCCTGCAGTGCGACACCGCGGCCGGAGACACCTACTGGCACGGCAAATACCTGGGCGAGACGGCCACGCGCTGGGTTTCGCTGGTGACCGACGGACAGGGCAGGTACTGCACCACCCAGCAGGAAGACAACGCCACCTACGAGGCATTGAAGCGGGGCGCCAGCGCCGGCCTGCTGGACCTGAAGCGCGTGGCCGTGCTGCGCACCGCCTCGAACTTCGACCGGCCCCATCCGGGGCAGACCGCCTACGCCTCTCTGTCAGCCGAGTCGGGCGGGTTTCCGATCTCGACCGCCAATCTGCTGGTCGCGGGCCGTCCCCTGGTCGATGCCATCGTCGGCAACTGGGGCGCCTGGAGCGCCGGGGTTCCTGCGGACTGATCGCAGTCCGTCACCACTTCACGCGCACGCCCACCGACCCGTTGATCGAGCCCTTGACCCTGGCGTCGCCGCCGCTCGCCCAGAGCTTTCCGATTTCGCCGTAGAGGCTGGTCGAGGAGCCCAAGGCAAGCGTGAAGCCGCCCGCAAGCTCGGTGCTCGTGCCGCCGGTCGGCGCTGCGATGTCGGTCGTGGTCGCACCGTTCACGAAACGGG
>NZ_JACIBG010000004.1:0-573046 GCF_014195185.1 Variovorax atrisoli
AGCCGTCAGCGTGGTCTTGCCGTGGTCGACGTGACCGATCGTGCCCACGTTCACGTGCGGCTTGGTGCGGGTGAATTTACCTTTTGCCATTTTTCGACTCCGAAAAAAACGTTTCCAACGTATGCAGATGGGTTGCAGTGCAGCTTTTGCAACCCCCAAAAACTGGTGCCCTTTGCGGGAATCGGACCCGCGACCTCTCCCTTACCAAGGGAGTGCTCTACCACTGAGCCAAAAGGGCTTTGTCTAACCATTCGCTTCCGGCGCCGAACCGGGTCTCTGGAGCGGGAGACGGGAATCGAACCCGCGTCATCAGCTTGGAAGGCTGGGGTTCTACCATTGAACTACTCCCGCATCAGGAGCACTCAAGGCACCCAAAGCGCGATATCCAAACGCTCTTAGAAACCAAATTCATCGCTGGTGGAGAGGGCTGGATTCGAACCAGCGTACTCGTAAGAGGGCAGATTTACAGTCTGCTGCCATTAACCACTCGGCCACCTCTCCGGCGAACCTCGAAATATAGCACGGTTTTGTGACTACCCGGAAATCCATGCATCAACGAAGATGCAGAAAAACCGCTCGAGGCGTTAGCCCACGATTATCGCCTAAGTTTTCACCCCTCCGACCGCTGCGCCTCACGCCAGGCACGTGCTTCGCCGAAATGACCGCAGCCGATGAACGGCACAGGCGGTCGCTGGGCCGAGAGAGGAGACGGATGGTTCGACATTAGCACCTTATGGCGCTTAACGTCGATCAACGCACGCTTACTTTGCGCATGCGAGCCCCACAGCATAAAAACAACAGGTTTGGCACCGTTCGAAACATGCTGGATGACGGCATCTGTCAGCACCTCCCAGCCGCGACCGGAATGGCTCGCCGGCTGCGCCTCCTCTACCGTCAGGCAGGTGTTGAGCAGCAAGACGCCATGCGTAGCCCACTTCACCAGGCTGCCGCCCGGATTCGGAAACGGCGGCGGCGCCGTCCCCAGGTCGCGCTGCAGTTCCTTGAAGATGTTGCGCAGCGAGGGCGGCAGCGCCACGCCCGGCGCCACGGAGAACGCCAGACCCTCGGCCTGCCCGCGGCCGTGATACGGATCCTGGCCCAGGATGACGACGCGCACGTCTTCCGGCGGCGTGAGTTCCAGCGCCCTGAGCGGCTGCGGCGGAAAGATCACCGCGCCCGCGTCGAGCCGCTCGCGCAGGAATGCCTGCAGCTTCTGCCCGACGGCGCTGCCGAAGAACTCGTCGACCAGCGGCTGCCAGCCCGGCGCCACCGGCCAGTCGGCGGGGTCGCTGCTCGACAGCTGATCGGGCCGGCTCATTTGAACAATGCGGCGAGGGCCTCGCCGGGTTCCTTGGCGCGCATGAAGGTTTCGCCGACCAGGAAGGCGTGGACGCCCGCTGCCCGCAGGGTAGCCACGTCCTCGCGCGTGCCGATGCCCGACTCCGTCACCGGCAGGCGATCGGCCGGCAGCCTCGGCAGCAGGCCGATGGTCGCCTGGATCGACACCTCGAAATTGCGCAAGTTGCGGTTGTTGACCCCGATCAGCGCCGTCTTCAGCTTGAGCGCGCGATCGAGCTCGGCCGCATCGTGCACCTCCACCAGCACCGCCATGCCCAGGCCGCGCGCGATGGCTTCGTAGTCCTTCATCTGCGCGTCGTCGAGGCAGGCGGCGATCAGCAGGATCGCGTCGGCGCCCATCGCGCGCGATTCGTACACCTGGTAGGCATCGACGATGAAGTCCTTGCGCAGCACCGGTAGCTCGCACGAGGCGCGCGCCTGCTTGAGATAGTCCACGCCGCCCTGGAAGAACTGCCTGTCGGTCAGCACCGAGAGGCAGGCGGCGCTGATCTGGCCGTCGCCTTCGGCGTAGCTCTGCGCGATGTCGGCGGGAATGAAGTCCGCGCGCAGCACGCCCTTGCTCGGACTGGCTTTCTTGACTTCGGCGATCACCGCGGCTTGTCCGGCGGCGATCTTGGTGCGCAGCGCGCCTTCGAAGTCGCGCGTCAGCACGCGGCTCTCTGCATCGAGGCGCACGGCTTCGAGCGGGGTGCGCTTCAGTGCCGCAGCCACTTCCTGGCGCTTGACGGCAACGATCTTGTCGAGGATGTCGGACATGGCTTCTCGGTTTCCTGTTCTCTTGAAGCTCAGACGGTGGCGGAGGCCTTGACCAGCTCGGCCAGCTTGGCCTTCGCGGCGCCTGATGCGATGGCGGCGCGCGAGCGATCGACGCCCGCCTGCACCGAGTCGACCACGTTCGCCGCATAGAGCGCCGCACCGGCATTCAGCAGCACGATGTCGAGCGCGGGGCCGGCCTGATTGTCGAGCACGCCCAGCAGCATTGCCTTCGACTGCTCGGGCGTCTCCACGCGCAGCGTGCGGTTGCTCGACATCTGGAAACCGAAGTCTTCGGGGTGCAGTTCGTACTCGCGGATCTCGCCGTTCTTCAGCTCACCCACCATGGTGGCCGCGCCGAGCGAGATCTCGTCCATGCCGTCGCGTCCGTAGACCACCACCGCATGCTCCGCGCCGAGGCGCTGCAGCGCGCGCACCTGGATGCCCACGAGGTCGGGGTGGAACACGCCCATCAGGATGTTCGGCGCGCCGGCCGGATTGGTCAGCGGCCCAAGGATGTTGAAGATGGTCTTGATGCCCAGTTCCTTGCGCACCGGCGCCACGTTCTTCATTGCCGGATGGTGGTTCGGGGCGAACATGAAGCCGATGCCGCACTCCTCGATGGAGCGCGCGATCTGCTCGGGCTTGAGGTTGATGTTCACCCCCAGCGACTCCAGCACGTCGGCGCTGCCCGACTTGCTCGACACGCTGCGCCCGCCGTGCTTGCTCACCTTGGCGCCCGCGGCGGCGGCCACGAACATCGAGCAGGTCGAGATGTTGAAGGTGTGGGAGCCATCGCCGCCGGTGCCCACGATGTCGACGAGGTTCGTCGTGTCCCTCACCGGCACCTTGGTCGACACCTCGCGCATCACCTGCGCGGCGGCGGTGATCTCGCCGATGGTCTCCTTCTTCACGCGCAGGCCGGTGATCAGCGCGGCCATCATCACGGGCGAGCACTCGCCGCTCATGATGAGCCGCACGATGTGCAGCATCTCGTCGTGGAAGACCTCGCGGTGCTCGATGGTGCGCTGCAGCGCTTCCTGGGGGGTGATCATGGAAAGTCTCCTCGGAAAGAATCAGCGGCCGACGCGGACCGCGGCGGGCGCGTCGGTGAACGCGAGCTTGAGGCCGAAACCGATGAACAGCACGCCGGCGACACGGTCGAGCCAGTGCATGCCCTTGCGCACCGCGCTGCGGCGAGCCATCCAGCCCGCCGCAAGGGCCCATCCCACGTTGACAGGGATGGCATTGACGTTGAACAGCACGCCCAGCAGCACGAAGGCCAGCGCCTTGTTGTCTGTGCCCGGCGCGATGAACTGAGGCACGAAGGCCAGGAAGAACAGCGCCACCTTCGGGTTGAGCACGTTGGTCCAGAAGCCGCCCAGGAAGATCGCCTTGAGGCTGCGCTCCCCGCCCGCCGCCGCGGCGGCCGCGTCCAGGTCGGCGGGCGGCCCCGCCTTCGACACCAGCATGCGCACGCCCAGGTACAACAGGTAAGCCGCGCCGATGTACTTGAGCACCGTGAAGGCCGCGGCCGACGTCGCCATCAGCGTGCCCACGCCGACGGCGGCGGCGAAGATGTGTACGAAGCAGCCGGCCGTGATGCCGAGCCCGGCCACGATGCCGGCGCGAACGCCACAGCGCAGCGAATTGGTCACGACGTAGAGCACGTCGGGCCCCGGTGTGAGATTCAGCAGCCAGCCGGCGGCGATGAATGCGAGCAGATGGGGAAGGTCGGGCATCGCGCGCTCGCGGTTTTCAGGACTTGAAGAAGGCGCGGATCGCCGCGACGGCCCGGTCGACGCCGGCGGCATCGACATCGAGGTGCGTCACGAAACGCAGCCGGTAGAGCCCCGTCGCAAGGATGCCCTGCGCATTGAGGCTCGCCAGCAGCTCCGCAGAGCGCGACTGCGCGGCGCCGACGAGGTCGACGAACACGATGTTCGTCTGCGGCGCCTCAACCTTCAGTCCCTCGATGCCTTCGAGCCCCTGCGCCAGGCGCTGCGCCAGCGCGTGGTCGTCGGCGAGGCGGTCGACATGGTGGTCGAGCGCGTGCGAGGCCGCCGCCGCCAGCAGGCCGGCCTGCCGCATGCCGCCGCCCGCCATCTTGCGGATGCGGTGCGCGCGGGCGATGAACTCGCGCGAACCGACCAGCGCCGAGCCCACCGGTGCACCCAGCCCCTTGCTGAAGCACACCGACACGCTGTCGAAGCACTGCGCGATGCGGCGGGCTTCCGCGCGGATGTCGCTGTGCCTGTTCAGTGCGGCCTGCGCCGTCGCGGCATTGAAGAGCCGCGCACCGTCGAGGTGGCGCTGCAGTCCCTTGCCCTTGGCAAGGTCGGTCGCGGCCTGCACGTATTCGAAAGGCAGCAGCTTGCCGCCCAGCGTGTTCTCCAGCGCCAGCAGCCGGGTGCGCGCGAAGTGCGCGTCGTCGGGCTTGATGGCCGCCTCGATCTGCGCGAGCGGCAGCGTGCCGTCGCCTGCGTGGTCCAGCGGCTGCGGCTGCACGCTGCCGAACACCGCGGCGCCACCGCCTTCCCAGCGGTAGCAGTGCGCCTGCTGGCCGACGATGTACTCGTCGCCGCGGCCGCAGTGCGACAGGATCGCGCACAGGTTGCTCTGTGTGCCTGTGGGCACGAACAGCGCCGCCTCGAAGCCCAGCATGGCCGCGATCTTCTCCTGCAGCGCGTTCACGCTCGGATCGGTGGCGAAGACGTCGTCGCCCAGGGGTGCCGCCATCATGGCCTCGCGCATCGCGGGCGTGGGTTGCGTGACGGTGTCGCTGCGCAGGTCGACGAGGGAATCGGAGGTGGGCATGTCTTTGGGTCCTTAGTGGGAATACCGCGGAACCGGCTCTGCCGGGCCGCCGGTATCGCTCCCGGCGAGGGGGTTGGCAAAGCGACACGAGGTGCGCGAAGCCTGCAGGAGCGCCATGCTATTCCAGGAAGTTCTTGAGCATGGCGTGGCCATGTTCGGTCAGGATCGATTCCGGATGGAACTGCACGCCCTCGATGCGCACGTCGTGCGCGAAGCCGGTGTGCCGCACGCCCATGATCTCGCCGTCGTCGGTCCAGGCCGTGACAGCCAGTTCCTTCGGGCAGCTCTCGCGCTCGATGGACAGCGAGTGGTAGCGGTTGACGACGAAGCGCCTGGGCAGCCCCGCGAACACGCCTTCCTGCGTGGTCGTGATCTCGCTGGTCTTGCCGTGCATGAGCTGCTGCGCGCGCACGATCCTGCCTCCGAAGGCCGCGCCGATGGCCTGGTGGCCGAGGCACACGCCCAGGATCGGCAGCTTGCCCGCGAAGGCCTCGATGGCAGCCACCGAGACGCCAGCCTCCGCCGGCGAGCACGGCCCCGGCGACACCACCAGCCGCGTCACGCCCGAGCCAATCAGCTCGCCGATCTGCTCCACGGTGATCTCGTCGTTGCGATGCACCTGCACGTCCGCACCCAGCTCGCCGAAGTACTGGACGATGTTGTAGGTGAAGGAATCGTAGTTGTCGATCATCAGCAGTTTCATGGCTTGCTCACAATCCGGTGCACGCCCTTGACGACGGGGAACACGTTGAAGTTGATCAGAAGGCCCAGCTTGAGGCCCGAGAGGCGCAGCGCGGCCTGCACCTGCGCGCGATGCAGGTCGGTCAGCACGTCGACCGCCCTGAGTTCGACGATGACCGATTGCTCGACCACGAAGCCCGCGCGGTACACCTCGCCGAGCGAACGGCCCTTGTAGCTGGCGGACAGCGCCACGTCGCGCGCGAAGCCGATCTCGCGCTCCGCGAGCTCGATGGCCAGCGCCGCGGCGTAGGCCGCTTCATCGAGCCCCGTGCCGAGCACGCGCTGCACCTCGACTGCCGCGCCGATGATCTCGTGCGAGAAGTCGCTCTGGGTATCAGGCAGGGCGCTCATTCCAACCCCTCCTCGACCAGTTCGGCCGCGCGCAGCAGCGCCCGCGCCTTGGCCTCGGTTTCCTTCCACTCCAGCTCGGGCACCGAGTCGGCCACCACGCCGGCCGCGGCCTGCACGTGTAGCATCTGGTCCTTCACGATGCCGGTGCGGATGGCGATGGCCACGTCCATGTCGCCCGCGTAGCTGATGTAGCCGCATGCGCCGCCGTACAGGCCGCGCTTGGTGGGCTCGAGCTCATCGATGAGTTCCATCGCATGCACCTTCGGCGCGCCGGTCAGGGTGCCGGCCGGGAAGGTGGCCTTGAGCACGTCGATGGCGGTCATGCCGTCCTTCAGCGTGCCTTCGACGTTGCTCACGATGTGCATCACGTGGCTGTAGCGTTCGACCGCGAAGGCCTCGGTCACCTTCACGGTGCCGGTCTTGGCGATGCGGCCGATGTCGTTGCGCGCGAGGTCGATCAGCATCACGTGCTCGGCGCGCTCCTTGGGGTCGTTGATCAGCTCGATCTCGGCCGCCTTGTCGAGCTCGAGCGACGCGCCGCGCGGGCGGGTGCCGGCCAGCGGGCGGATGGTGATCTTCTGCTCGCCCTCGCCCGTGTTCTCCTGTCGCACCAGGATCTCGGGCGACGCGCCCACCACGTGGAAGTCGCCGAGGTTGTAGTAGTACATGTAGGGCGAGGGGTTCAGCGAGCGCAGCGCGCGGTACAGCGACAGCGGCGACTCGGTGTAGCGCTTGCTGATGCGCTGGCCCACCTGCACCTGCATGAAGTCGCCGGCGGCGATCATTTCCTTGGCGCGCTCCACCGCCGCGAGGTAGTCGGCCTTGGCGAAGCTGCGCTCGGGCGGGTGCGGCTGCGTCGGCTTCACGACGGGCGCGCTCACCGAGTACTTGAGCTTTTCCTTCAGCTCGCGCAGGCGGCGCTTGCCCGTGGCGTAGGCCTCGGGCTGCTTCGGATCGGCATAGACGATGAGGTACAGCTTGCCCGAGAGGTTGTCGATGACGGCCAGTTCCTCGCACTGCAGCAGCAGGATGTCGGGGCAGCCCAGCGCATCGGGGGGGCAGGACTTCTCGAGCTTGCGCTCGATGTGGCGCACGGTGTCGTAGCCGAAGTAGCCGGCAAGGCCGCCGCAGAAGCGCGGCAGGCCCGGCCGCAGCGCCACCTTGAATCGCTTCTGGTACTCGGCCACGAAGTCGAGCGGATTGCCCTTGACGGTCTCGACCACCTGCCCGTCGGTCACCACTTCGGTGAGGGCCTCGGCGCCGAAGCCGCTGGCGCGAAGCAGCGTGCGCGCCGGCAGCCCGATGAAGCTGTAGCGCCCGAAGCGCTCGCCGCCCACCACCGATTCGAGCAGGAAGCTGTGCTTGCCGCCGCCTTGCGAATGGGCCAGCTTGAGGTAGAGGGAAAGGGGAGTCTCGAGGTCGGCGAAGGCCTCGGCCATCAGCGGAATGCGGTTGTAGCCCTGGGCGCTGAGGCTCTTGAATTCAAGTTCGGTGATCACGGATACGTTCTCCAGTTGCCTGCGGCGCTCCTTCGGCCGACGGCAAGGTCATTCACGGGTGGCCTGGTGCCGGCGAGCATGCCGGTCCTGAGCCGCGGGCGCACGGCGTGCGCCGTGCAATCAAACAGTCAGCGAAGTATGGCGACGCCAGGGCCAGGCTCCCCGGCTGCCTTCACCTGTTTGAATGACGTGATGAACGAACATATGAGCTGCGGAGTTTAGCCCACGAAAACGCCAGGACGCGCAATCGCCCGCATCGGCAGCGCTTCAGGGTTCCCCCGAAGCCGGGCAAGTAGAACAAAAAGATACATTCGAACGATCGTTCGCAAAACTCCAAGGAGACAGCGTTGCCCACCCTTTCGTTCACGACCGTGTTCCCTCGCCTCGCCCTGGCAGCCTGCCTCGCCGTCGCCAGTCTCGGTGCCTCGGCCGCGCAGGTCGACGTGGGCGGCGTCAAGCTCGACGACCAGATGGACCTGCGCGGCAACCCCCTGCTGCTCAACGGCGCGGGCATCCGCTACAAGGCCATCTTCAAGGTCTACGCGGCCGGCCTCTACGTGGGCAGGAAGGTCTCGACCCCCGAGGAAGCGCTGGCCGCACCCGGCCCCAAGCGCGTGTCGATCACGATGCTGCGCGACATCGACGCGAACGAGCTCGGCAAGCTCTTCACCAAGGGCGTGGAGGACAACTCGCCCAAGAGCGAGATGGTCAATCTCATCCCGGGCCTTCTGCGCATGGGCCAGATGTTCGCCGACCAGAAGCAGCTGAAGGCCGGCGACACCTTCACCGTCGACTGGCTTCCCGGCACCGGCACGCTGATCACCGTGCGCGGCGTGCCCCAGCCCGATCCGATCAAGGAGCAGGCCTTCTTCAATGCGCTGCTGCGCATCTGGCTGGGACCGAACCCGGCCGACTGGAAGCTCAAGGACGCACTGCTCGGCAAGCAGTAGGCATCGCAGCGGGCCTGCTGGCGTCAGCGCCCCGTGGCCGGCAACAGCTCGGCCAGCGAATCGACGAAGCCGTCAGCATCCACGCCGCGCACCGGCTCGCCGTGGTTGTAGCCGTAGGTCACCAGGATCACCGGGCAGCCGGCCGCACGCGCGGCGCGCGCGTCGTTGCTCGAGTCGCCGATCATCAGCGTGCGCGCGGGCTCGGTGCCCATCGCCTCGCAGGTCTTCAGCAGCGGCAGCGGATCGGGCTTCTTGCGGTCGAAGGCATCGCCGCCGAACACCAGCTCGAAGAAGCCGTCGAGCCCCTTGTCGGCGAGCAGCGGCTTGGCGAACGAGGTCGGCTTGTTGGTGAGACAGGCCAGGCGCAGGCCCTGCGCGCGCAGCGCCTGCAGCCCCTCGATCACGCCGGGGTACACCGCCGAATGCCGGCCGTTGATGGCAAGGTAGTGATGCTGGTAGCGCTCCCAGGCTCGGTCGAACAGCGCTCGCGCCTTCGCATCGGCCTCGGCTTTGGAGAGGGCCGGAGACAGCACGTGCACGAGCGCCGAATGGATCAGGTGCTCCGAGCCCTTGCCCACCATGGTCTCGATGGCGGCGGGCGCCACATGCCCAAGCGAAAGGTCGTCGAGCATGCGGTTCAGCGAGGCGGCGAAGTCGCCCAGCGTGTCGACCATGGTGCCGTCGAGATCGACGATGGCGGCATCGAAAAGGGCTCGGTCAGGGCGTAGGAAGTTCAAGGCAGGCGCGGGTGGTTGTGGAATCGCCCGACACTTTACAGAGCAGCGCCGGTGCTGCAGCCGCACCCGGCGCCGATGAGGCTTTCAAACTGTTTCAAAACCGTCGCCCGCGCGCCTCGGAAACTTTTCGGGGCTTTTTGCACACCTATGCCCCATCGTTTGAAAAACCCAACAACGAGGAATACTCCATGCGTCTCACGACGAAGGGCGGCTTCGCCTTGACGGCCATGATCGATGTCGCGATGCGCGAGCAGGACGGCCCCGTGCCACTGGCGTCGATCAGCAAGCGCCAACACATTGCCCGCTCGTCGCTCGAACTGCTGTTCAGCAAGCTGCGCCAGCACGCGCTGATCAAGGCAACCCGTGGACCGGGCGGCGGCTACACACTGACGCGCAGGGCGTCCGAGATCACGGTGGCGGACATCCTCGCCTCGGTCGACGGCCAACCGCTGTCCGACGCGGAAGACTCGTCGAGAAAGGGCGAGGCCGGCGGCAAGGGCTGCTATTCCACCGAAGCGCTGTGGGCCTCCGCCAAGCACCATGTGATGGAGTTCCTGGGCTCCGTCACGCTGCAAAGCCTGGTCGAGGACCAGTTGGCCAAGGGCGTGCGCGTGGAACACGAACCTTCGCAGCCGAAGAAGAAGGAAACCCCGTTGAGCCCCGCCGCCTTGCCGCTGCGCGTGAACGCACCCAACTCGGTGTTCGCGTGGAACGGCGTCTTCGCAAAGCGCTGAAGAAGAACGCCCGCCTTCCTTTCTCTCTCCTGATGATTCCCCGCTGGCTCCTGTCTCTGCTGCTCGTGTTCGCAGTGGGCTGCCAGAGCTTCGCCGCGCTGGCCAAGTCGCATGACGCGGCCAGGGCACCGGTCGACGCTGCGGGGCTTCATCATCTGTCGAACATCCACTGCGAGGCCCCCGCGGGGCCGTTCACCACACTCGAAGAACGCTCCCCGGCCACCGACCTCGCGCCGGACCTCTCCGAAATCTGCGGACTTCGCAATGCCACGCTGCACCATGCAAGGTGGCATGACGCATCGCCGCCGCAGGACATCCACGCGCCCCCATCGCGCGTGCCACCGGTTCCCCTGAAGCCGCCACGCACGCGCATCGCCGCGTAGGCGAAGGTGCGGGCCCAGCCGCTCGCGGCCGCCCTCCTTCCTCACCTTCTTTCCCGCAATACGCGACGTCGGGCCGCCGTGCCCGCGCGTCGCGTTCGTCGTCGTCCTGCGCGGCCATGGCCGGCGCGGGCGACGGCGCGTCACGCACCCGATTCCCAAATTCATTAGCTCATGAACGAACTCACCTGGATCATCTTCGGCGCCAGCCTTCTGCTGCTGTATCTCGCCTGGCGCGAACGCCTGGTCTCGAACCATCGCGATGCCGGCCTGCTCGCCGGCGTGGCCGCCTGCACGGGCGTGGCCGGCATCGTCTCGCTGGTGGTATGACGGTGCACGAGGCCAGGCGGCGATGGCGCTGGATCGCGGCCGGGCTCGCCATCGCGGCGATGGCGGGCGCCTGCACCGACGGCTATCCGACCAAGGACGCCCCCACCGCCAGCGACATGAGCGCCGCGGAGCACGTACACGCACTCAACGGCATGCTGCGGCACGAGGCGCGCACCCTGGATGCGAGGATGACGCTGGCGACGCCCTGCATCCTGCGGCTCGCGACCACCGCGCATGGCGGGCGCGAGTCCATCGCCTCGCTGCGGCTGGACACGCTGCAGGTCGCCTTCTCGGCCGAGGAGCGCTACCGGGTGAGCGTGGCCCCGGCCGCCGGCATGCCGGCCGCGCCCGACCATCGCTTCGTGGTGGACGGCTGGCAGGACGCGGTCGCCTTCCGCTCGCACCTGCAGCAGCTGCAGATGGCCTGCGTGGCGTCGAAGAGTTGAGGCAGTGGCGCCTTCCGCAGCCGCGCCGCACGGCGGACGGCATGCGGCAGGCGCGGGCCGATCAGGCCTGCTGCGCCTCGGTCAGCGCCTGGGCGGCCACCACCGCCTCGGTGCGGTTGCGCACGTTGAGTGCGCGGAAGATCGCAGCCAGGTGGATCTTCACGGTGCCTTCGCTGATGCCCAGGCTGCGCCCGATCAGCTTGTTGGGCTTGCCTTGCGACAGCAGCTGGAGCACCTCGACCTGCCGCTCGGTGAGCACGCTGCGCAGGTGCTCCAGCGTCTGGCCGCCGCCGCCGCCGCCGGCAGCGCCGCCACGCACGAGCGACTCGGTGCCCGGCTGCTGCGCCATGCCGGCCACGATGCCCGGCGGCACGGCCGTCAGCATCATCGGCGGCACATACACGCCGCCGGCCAGCACCAGCCGCACGGCCGAGAGCATCACGTCGGGCGAATAGGCCTTGGGAATGAACCCGAGCACGCCGCGCTCGAGCGCGCTGCGCATGATGGCCGGGTCTTCGTAGCCCGACAGCACGATCACCGGCACCGCAGGATGGCGCTGGCGGATCTCGTCGATGTGGGCCTGGCCATCGGCGCCGGGCATGTTGAGGTCGATCAGGGCCAGGTCGAGGTCGTCGGTGGCTCCGGCAAGCAATTCGTCGACGCTCATCGCCAGGACGAATTCGATGCCGGGCTCCAGCTCCGAGAGCTTGGCTTTGACCGCCTCGATGACGAGCCGGTGGTCGTCGGCGATCAGTATTTTCATGATGTCTTTTCCCCGTATCCCAGCGTGCAATGCACCGCAGGCGCAGAAGATACCGGCGAAATCCCCGCGCAGCAAGGCCGGCGGCCCCACCAACGGCATAGACCCCAAGCGATATGGCGCCCGCCGCAAGCCCTTTGAAAGAATGGACGCCTACTCGAAGGAACCGGGGACATGGGCATGTGCCATCGCTGCAGACGCCGGTGCAAGGCATCCTTCGCAACGCATGAATGAGCGGGCCCGTTCATGGCCCGCCTCCTCGACTGTTTCTCCAGCTTCATCTCGTCCGGCCTCGCGCTGGATGCGTCCATCGCCTCCGGCGCGCCCCTGCTGCCGCACGACGCGGCGCAGCAGCGGGCCCGCCGGCTGCTCGACGCGGCACGCGCGGGCGCCGAGACCGCCGGCACGCCCGCCGCGCAGATCGAGTCGGCCTCCTTCGCGATGGTCGCCTGGATCGACGAGATCCTCGCGCGCCATCCGGACGCCGCCGGCACCACGGGCACCTCGGGCGCTGGGGGCACCGCGGCCGCGCTGCAGGTGCAGCTCTTCAACTCCAACAACGCGCACAGCGAGTTCTTCCATCACCTCTCGGCGCTGGGCCCCGGGGACGATGCGGTGCGCGAGGTGTACTGGCACGCGCTGGCGCTCGGCTTCAAGGGCCAGTACTACTTCGAGGAAGGCGACCACGGCGAACTCGGCAAGCTGAAGGATCTGCACGGCCGCCAGCTGCTGCTTCGCCCGCTGTCGACCGGCAGCCTGCTGCAGGACCACATCACGCCACAGCCCTACGAGGTGCCGGACCCGCGCGGACCCAACGACACGCGCCGGCGCGACCGCACCCTGCTGCTCGGCGCCGCCGCCCTGGCCCTCGCGCTACCGCTGCTGTACCTGACGTGGCTGTGGCCCGGCCGCCCTCCGGCTGCAGACACAGGCCTGGCGCAGCGCATCGAGCAGCACCTGCAGACCTTCGCCTGCGCCGACCTCACGGCCAGCATCGACCCCGAAGGCGGCACGCGGATCACCGGCTTCGTCTCGCAGCCAGGCGACCTGCCGCGCGTCGAGAGCGAGGTGAGCGCCCTGTCCGGCGTGGGATCGCCGCGCTTCGACATCGGCCTGCGCGTATGGCCGCACTGCGAGGTGTTCGCTATCCTCAAGCCCTACCAGGTGCGCAACGCGGAGAAGTCATACGGCCTGGACGTGGGCTCCCCCACCGCCCATGAAGGCCGCCTGCGCGAGGGCGACAACGTGCGCGTGCAGGTGACCGCGCCGCGGCACGACAGCTACATCTGGGTCGACTACTACACGGCCGACGGCTCCGTCATGCACCTCAACGCCGGGCAGGCGCCCACGCGGCTGCGCGCGGGCGAGACGCTGGAGCTGGGCCGCGACATTCCTTCCAGCTGGCTCGTGAGCCCGCCCTTCGGCAGCGTGCTGATCACCGTGCTCTCGTCGCCCACGCCCCTCACCGAGACCGCCGACAGGCCCCCCTTCGAGCTCGCCTCCGCCTACCTGCTGCGGCTGCGCGAATCGCTCGCGGCCAGCAAGAACAGTGACCGGCTCATCGCCGACTTCGTCTTCCTGGAGACCGTCTCGCGATGAATGCCCTGCTCCTTTCGCCCGCCCACCGCTTCTGGCTGCTGCTGTCGCTGTGCCTGCTGGGCTTCGGCCTGTTGTACGCGGTGGTGCGCGACGCCGGCCGCGGCGCGCGGCGGCGCGGGCTGCAGAAGCGCCTCGCGGCCATGGGCGAGCCTACGGCCGACGCGGGCGCGCCGGCGATCGCCATCGACACGCTCAAGGAAGGCATGGCGCAGGCACAGCAGGCGATGCGCCGCACGCCATGTGCAAGGCCTCCCGTTCCGTGGCTGCTCTTCTTCGGCGACGCATCCGCCAACCTTCGCGGGCTGCTGGAGACCGCGCACGCCGAGCGCGCGGATGACGCATCCCAGGCCGCCTGGTGGCACTGGTGGCTGACCCGACGGCTGGTGGCCATCGAGATCGATCCGGGCGCGGTCGGGGACACCGCAGATACGCCACGGCAGTCGCGCAGCCTGTGGCTGCACTCGCTTCTGGCACTTGCTGAGCGACGAGATCGCTTGCCGCTCAACGGCCTCGTGGTGGCGGTGGCAGCCGGCGAACTGCTCGATGCCGAAGCCTCGCAGCTCAAGTCGCTCGCCGAGCGAACGCGTCGCCTGCTCGACGAAGCCAGCGACGGCCTCCGGCTGCTGATGCCCACCTATCTCGTCGTGACCGGGCTCGAACGGCTTGCGGGCTACGCGACCTTGCGCGGCGCCCTGCCGCCAGAGGTGCTCGCACAGGCGCTGGGACATCGGCTGACCGATCCTTCCGCCTTCATCGAGACTCCTGCGGGCGAGCGGCTCGACGCCGTGTTCGAGCCCATCGCGCAGCAGCTGCACGCGCTGCGCATGTCGCTGTTGCGCGAGCAGCCGGGGCCCACCGGACGGCTCGCGATCCATGAGTTCGTGGAAGCGGTCCGCGCCCTGCAGCCGGGGCTGCGCGAGTTCGCGCAGGTACTGTTCGAGAACCACGGCAAGGGGCTGCAGCGCGCGCCGCGCTGGCGCGGCCTCTATCTCACGGCATCCGCATCGGATGCGGCCGGCGGAGCCTTCGTGCACGACCTCTTCGAGCATTTCCTTCCGGTCGACCAGCCCCTGGTGCGTCCCGGAAGGCCCTCCTGAGCGGGAGCGATAGAGAAGGCGTTACTTCGAGTCGATGCGCATCGCGCGCGCGCCGAGAGTGACGTCCAGCGACTGCGCCTTGCCGGTGACCACCGGACGCACCTCGCGCCAGCGCGCGCGGTCGAGATCGCGATAGGCCGCCATCACGCCCATCGACTTCGCGTCGGGCGGCAGGTTGAAGTCGAGCTTCTTCGTCTCGCCGGGCCGCAGCAGCACTTCCTCGCGTTGCACCAGTTCCGCGCCGAGCGTGGCCTGGTCCTTCTCGAAGAGCGAGAAGAAGTCGGCGCCTTCGAACGGGCCGGGCGACTTCAATGCATATACGCGCACCGTGAGCGGCGATGCGCGGCCGCGCGCATCGGGGTTGGCGTCCGCACCTGCCGTGAGCGTGACGGCCACGGTGGTGACCACGGGCTTCGCCGCGCAGCCCGCAAGCAGAAGACCGGCTCCAGCAAGGCCAAGAACGGCGATGTGGCGCCGCGTTGCTGCGGCAAGGAAGCCCTCATAGGACGAATGGTGTGTACCCAGCGTGCGCATGCTATTCCCTTCGTTGCATTGACCGGTCAAGACGCATCTTTGATTATCACCAGCGAACTCCGATAGGCAACATGCTGACCAACGAACTCGCTGCAACACTGCTCGCGCCCATCGGCGATGCATCGCCTTGCGGCGACGATCTCGAGTACGACGCGGACTTCATGGCGCTGGTCGCGGATGCGCAGGGCAAGCCCGAGCAGCAGTTCGGCGACACGGTGATCCCCGCAGTCGAGCCCGAGTGGCGCGAGGTGGGCGAGAAGGCCGAGAACATCCTTCGCCGCAGCAAGGACGTGCGCGCCGCCGTGCTGCTGCTGCGCGCGTCCACCCGCATGCAGGGCGTGCAGGGCTTCGCCGCCGGGCTGCGGCTGCTCAATGCATTGCTCGACACCTTCTGGGACGGCATACATCCAAAGCTGGATGCCGACGACGACAACGACCCGACGATGCGCCTGAACGCGCTCGCGCCGCTGACCGACGAGGCCACGGGCCTGCGCGACCTCTACGAGGCGCAGGTCGGCAATGCGCGCGGCGTGGGTCCGATTCGCGTGCGCGACATCGCCATCGCGCACAACGCGCTCACCGCCGTGGGCGGCGAGGCCACCTATTCGATGGCGCAGGTGCAGGGCGGGCTGGAGGCGATACAGGCCGAGCGGCCCGATGCCGTCGCGGCCGCGCTCGAGGTGCCTGCGCTGGTGGAGCAGCTGAGGAAGCTCATCGCCGAGCGCACCGGCCGCACCGATGCCGTCGACCTCGACCCGCTGCGCTCCATCGCGCGCGTGCTGCAGAAGGCATGCGCCTCCGCCAGCGGATCGACTGCCGATGGCGCCGCCGCGCAGGACGCGGGCGCGGGCGCCGAAGACACGCAGGCCGGCGGCACGGCATCCGTACGCCCTGCCGCGGCGCGCGGCGAGATCCAGAGCCGCCAGGACGCGGTGCAGATGCTCGACCGGGTGATCCGCTACCTGGAGCAGGCCGAGCCCGGCAATCCGGCGCCGCTGCTGATCGAGCGCGCCAAGAAGCTCATCGGCGTGAGCTTCCTCGAGATCATGGCCAACCTCGCGCCGAACGCGATGGACACCATCGAAACGGTCACGGGCCGACGTCCTTCCGAATAAGCCCCGACCACCCCGCATCCGTCCCCATTCACACCCGCAAGGAGCATCTCCATGGCCAAGAGCAGTCAGAAATTCATCGCCCGCAACCGGGCGCCCCGGGTCCAGATCGAGTACGACGTGGAGCTCTACGGGGCCGAGAAGAAGGTGCAGCTGCCCTTCGTCATGGGCGTGCTGGCGGACCTCTCCGGCAAGCCGGCCGATCCGCTCGCGCCGGTGGCCGACCGCAAGTTCCTGGAGATCGACGTCGACAACTTCGACTCGCGCATGAAGGCCATGAAGCCGCGCGCGGCCTTCGCGGTGGAGAACTCGCTCACCGGCGAGGGCGACCTGAAGGTGGAGCTCACCTTCGAGAACATGGACGACTTCTCGCCCGCCGCGGTGGCGCGCAAGGTCGGCGCGCTCAACAAGCTGCTGGAGGCGCGCACGCAGCTGTCGAACCTCGTCACCTACATGGACGGCAAGGGCGGCGCAGAGGAACTGCTGGCCAAGGTGCTCGAGGACCCGGCCCTGCTGCAGACGCTGGCCGCGAGCAAGAAACCCGAGGACGGCGGCGCACCCGCTGCCTGATTCCGACAACCATCAGAGCACACGAGGAGTAGATCACCATGGCCGAAGCACTCGAACAGAGCGCGCTGAAAGACGTCGAATATGCGGGCAGCGACTTTTCCTCGCTGCTGCAGAAGGAATTCAAGCCGCGCAGCGACGAAGCCAAGAGCGCCGTCGAAGCCGCCGTGCTCACGCTGGCGCAGCAGGCGCTGGCCAACAGCACCGTCATCGGCAAGGACGTGACCAAGTCGATCCAGGCCATGATCGCCGCGATCGACGCCAAGCTCACCGACCAGGTCAACAAGATCATCCACCACCCCGACTACCAGAAGCTCGAGAGTGCGTGGCGCGGCCTGCACTACATGGTGAACAACACCGAGACCGACGAGAACCTCAAGATCCGGGTGATGGACATCTCCAAGCAGGAGCTGGCCAAGAACCTCAAGAAGTTCAAGGGCGCGGCCTGGGACCAGAGCCCGATGTTCAAGAAGATCTACGAGCAGGAGTACGGCCAGTTCGGCGGCGAGCCCTTCGGCGCGCTGGTGGGCGACTACCACTTCGACCAGAGCCCGCCCGACGTGGAACTGCTCGGCGAAATGGCCAAGATCGCCGCGGCCGCGCATGCGCCCTTCATCACCGGCGCGAGCCCGAACCTGATGCAGATGGAGTCTTGGCAGGAGCTCGCGAACCCGCGCGACCTGACCAAGATCTTCTCCACGCCCGAGTACGCCGCTTGGCGCTCGCTGCGCGAGTCGGACGATTCCAAGTACCTCGGCCTGTGCATGCCGCGCTTCCTGGCGCGCACGCCCTATGGCGCCAACACCAATCCGGTGGAGGAGTTCGACTTCGAGGAAGACACCGCCGGCGCCGACCACAACAAGTATTCGTGGGCCAACGCTGCCTACGCGATGGCGACCAACATCAACCGCTCGTACAAGCTCTACGGCTGGGGCTCGCGCATCCGCGGCATCGAGTCGGGCGGCGCGGTGGAGAACCTGCCGCTGCACACCTTCCCGAGCGACGACGGCGGCGTGGACCAGAAGTGCCCCACCGAGATCGCCATCAGCGACCGCCGCGAGGCCGAGCTCTCGAAGGCGGGGCTGCTGTCGATGATCCACCGCAAGAACTCCGACTTCGCGGCCTTCATCGGCGCGCAGTCGCTGAACAAGCCCGCCGAGTACGACGACCCCGACGCCACCGCCAACGCCAACCTGGCGGCGCGCCTGCCCTACCTGTTCGCCTGCAACCGCTTCGCGCACTACCTCAAGTGCATCGTGCGGGACAAGATCGGCAGCTTCAAGGAGCGCGAGGACATGCAGCGCTGGCTCAACAAGTGGATCATGAACTACGTGGACGGCGACCCCGCCAACTCCTCGGAGATCACCAAGGCCCAGAAGCCGCTGGCCGCCGCCGAGGTGATCGTGGAGGAAGTGGAAGGCAACCCGGGCTACTACACCTCCAAGTTCTTCCTGCGCCCGCACTACCAGCTCGAGGGACTCACGGTCTCGCTGCGCCTGGTGTCGAAGCTGCCCTCGGCCAAGGGCGGCGCGTGAAGGCCTGAAAAAACGGGCCGGACTTTCTTGAAATTCCGGCTCCCGTTTCGTTCTATCCACAGCTGCCGGGGACCGGCCCCGCCGACAAGCCACCGGCAGCACAAGCATCCGTCTCGATCATCAACAGCAACTGCCCGAACGCAATCGGGTTCCAAGGAGTAGGAACATGTCTTCTGACTTTCACATCAAGCTCGACGGCGTCAAGGGCGAGTCTTCCCACAAGGACCACAAGGACGAGATCGAGATCTCGTCGTGGACCTGGAACGTCAGCAACGCCTCGGGCGCCGGCTCGGGCGGCGGCTCGGGCAAGGGCAAGGCCACGCCGGGAGAGTTCCACTTCACGCACACCTACGACAAGGCCTCCCCCGTGCTGGCCAAGAACTGCGTGAGCGGCAAGCACTTCAAGGACCTGGTCCTGACCTGCCGCAAGTCGGGCGAAGGCCAGCAGGAGTACCTGAAGGTCACGCTCAAGGAAGTCTTCATCGCCATGGTCGGCCCCGGCGGCGCGCAAGGCGGCGACGTGCAGGAACAGGTCTCCTGCTCGTTCAAGGACATCGAGTTCGCCTACAAGGCCCAGGACGACAAGGGCGCCGCCGGCGGCGAAGTCAAGTTCGGCTGGAACGTGGCCACCACCGAGACCCGCTGACGGACGACGGACCCGCGGGGCACGGCATCGGGCGCGCCTGTGCCCGATGCGGTTTCCATGCGTCCTCACCGGAGCAATGCAATGGCATTCAGCACCCCACTCATCGGCAAGAGCGGCGATCTGCTCACCGCCTACAACATCGACTGGTCGGTCGGCAGGATCGGCTCCAACACGCGTGAAGACGTGATGCTGGTGCAGGCGCTGTTCAAGATCTTCTACTACGAGCTGCTCGGCTTCAACCACGACCTGGACCCGCCCCCGGGCCAGACCGAGGTGATCGTCGTGGACGGCTACTACGGCCCGATCACGCAGAAGCACATCACGCACTTCCAGGCGCAGGCGATCGCGCTCGGACAGAAGGTGCTGCCGGACGGCATCTTCGATCCGTTCCGTGCGCCCGGCGCATCCAGCACGCTGAGCAAGTCGCGCTACGCGCTCGACCTGCTCAACAACGGCTGTGCCAACTGCTGCAAGGAACAGGGCATCGACAACTACACGAACCTGCCCAACCGCGCGGACATGCCCCTGCTGCTGCGCAGCGCGCTGAAGAAGGTCAAGAAGACGGCGAGCAAGTACACCTACGTCGCGCCGCAGACGGTGCCGACCACGGGCGGCGCCTGAACGAAGGACCGAAGGAACAGCCGCACCGGCTGATGCAGAAAGGGCCCGGCGCGATCGCTGCGGGCCCTTTTCCTTTCTGCGCTGGCTTGCCGGCTTCTTTCGCTGCGCAGGCGAGAGGATTCAGGAATCCGTCGGCATCGCGTTCTCCGGCATCAACCGTGTCACGTCGTCCTCGTCGTCCTCGATCACCCACAGCGTGAGCGCCGTGTAGTTGTCGTGGCCCGGCTTGGCATTCGCCTTGACCTGCGCGTCGATCAGCTCGGTCCACTGGCTGGGCGTGCGCGAGGCATGCAGCGTGTCGATCAGGCACTCATCGCCCAGCGGCTCCCACACGCCGTCGCTGCACAGCAGCAGCACGTCGCCCGGCAGCAGGCGCATGCGCTCGGACACGGCGATCTCGGGCTCCTCCTCGATCGAGCCCAACGCCGACAGCAGCATGTTGCGCTGCGGATGCAGCCGCGCGCCCTCCTCGTCGAGCATGCCGCCGGCCACCATCTGCTGCACGAGGCTGTGGTCGGTGGTGCGCGCCACGATGGCGCCGCCGCGGAACAGGTAGGCGCGGCTGTCGCCGCTGTGCACCCAGGCGAGCGCCTGGCTTTCGAGGTCGATGGCCGCGAAGACGATGGTCGAGCGCATGCCCGCGAGCTTGCCGCCCTCGGCCTGGCGCGCGACCACGTCGCGGTTGGCCTGCTCCACCAGGCCGCGCAGCGTGGCTTCGTCGAGCCCCGGCGCGACCGAGAAGCCGCCGAGCATGCTGGCGCGCGCGGTGGCCGCTGCCACGTCGCCGCCGCCATGGCCGCCGGCGCCGTCGGCCACCAGGCAGGCGACGTAGCGCTCGTCGTGCCAATGGCCATGCACGTCCTCGTTGTAGGTGCGGCCCCCCTGGCGGGAGAGCGTGACGATTTCAATTTCCAAGCGGGGTGCCTCGCGGGTGCTGCGGTGGTTGTTGTGCCGTCGTTCGTGCTGCGTGCGTGACTGCCTGCCGTTGCCCTTGCTGTTGCTGCTTGTGCGCCTGTTCCTGTGGCCGGGCGGGTCAGGCGTCGGACTTCAGGCGCGCCATCTGCTCCTCGTAGGCATCGAGGAAGGCCTTGCCGAAGAGGCTGTGGAAGTCGTCTTCCGCCTCGCTCGCGATGCCGCCGTACAGCGACACGAACTGGTCCCACAGCTTGGCCTTGCGGTTGGCGCTGAAGAGCGCGTCGAGCGCGGTCTTCGCGCTGATCTTCTTCTCCAGCTCCGCCGGCTCGAAGCGCGCGATGACATGGGCCAGCGCCGCGCGCATGCCCACCATCACGCCGAACTGGTGCGCGCGCAGGTCGTTGAAGGCATCGCGCATCGCGGCCTCGGGCGGCATGAAGCCGCGCACGCCGGGGCCCAGCAGGTGCGCCAGCGCCACCTCGACCGTGGGCGAGAACTTCAGCGGGTTGTTGGCCTGCGCCGCGATCATCGTGACCTCGGCGCGCACCTCGCGCTTGAACTCCTGGCGCGTGAGCAGCAACTGCAGCGTGCCTTCGGTGGCGCTGCGCAGCATCGAGCCGATGCGCTCCATCAGGCCCGGCGTGAGCATCTCGGGCGGCTGATGCGTGCTTGCGAGGCCACGCAGGAAGGCCGCGAGCAGTTCGTCGTCGCTGGCCATGCGCTCGGGCGGCGGCTGCTGCGCGACCGAGCGGGCAACGGGTGCCGGAGCGGGAGGCTTCAAAGGCTCCAGCGGCCTGCCGGAGCCCTCCGGGCCACTGATGCGGATCGGCTGCCCGGTCATGTCGTCGAACTGCGGCAGCGGCGGCGGTGCGGGCATGGGCGCAGGTGACGGTAACGGTGCGGGCGTCATCACCGGCGGCGGCGCAGGCGGTCTCGGCGGCTCGACCGCCTTGGGCGGCGTGAAGCCGAACTGGTCGATGGGCAGATGGTCGGGGCGCGGCGTGGGCGTGGGAGGCGCAGCCTGCTGCAGGGCCGCCAGCGGATCGGCGTTGGACGCGGTGTTCGGCTGCAGCAGCGGATCGGCCAGCGGCGACAGCGCGAGCGGATCGCCGCCGATGCCGCCGCCACCGCCCATGCCGCCGAAAAGCTCGTCGATGTTCGCCGCCTTCCCGTTCGCAGGCGGCGCACCGAGATCGGAGAAATCGTCGAGCGCGCCGAGGCCCGCCGCCGGCGTCGACGACGGCGCGGGCCCGAGCAGGTTGGCGAAGGGGTCGACCTGCGCGGCCTGCACGTTGCGCGAGCCGCTTTCCATCGGATCGGGAAAGAGCAGCGAATCGGGCAGCGCGGCCGCGGGAGATGCCGCGGCCGGCCTGGAGGGCGCGGCCGGTGCGGCCGGCGCAGGTGGAGGCGCAAGGCCGGCGAGCAGGTCCGCAAAGGGATCGTCGCTCGACGGCGCAGCACCCGAAGGCGCACCCGAGGACGCGCCGAGCACCGTCTCGGGAATGGCCAGCGCGGGCTGCGGCGCGGCACCGGCAGCCGGTGCCGCTGCCGTCACGCGCACCGTGAGTTCGAAGCTGCCCACCACCAGCCGCGCGCCATCGGTCAGCGCCGCCTCCTTGCCCGAGCCCAGCGACACGCCGTTGCACTGCATCGGGTTGCTGCCCCGGTCGATGACGAAGTACTGCCCGTCGCGGCACAGCACCTGCGCATGCACCCGCGACACCGTGCGGTCGGGATCGTCGAGCACCAGCGTGTTGGTATCGGCCCGCCCGATGGTGCCGCCATTGGGGCCGAAGTCCGCGGCGATGGACTGCCCCGCCGGAGCGCCTTGCCGGGTGATGACAGCGATGTGGATCATGAATCGGCCCCCGAAGGCTCTGTGCCTGAATGCGCCCGAACAAACTCGCAGGGAGTATTCATTCCGTGGGGCATGTTGGCAATCTCGCCTTAAGAGGTATGCCATTGCAGCCAGGCTGCGACGGCGGTGAAGATGGCGGCGATGAGGAGCCAGGTGCGGGTGGCGGGGCCGGGGCGCACGAGCGCCGCGGCGAACAACACGGCGGCCAGCGCGGCGAGGATGAACTTCGCGCCCATGTGCGATGCGGCAGCGTCAGTTGTCCTGCGTCTGCGCTATCCAGCGCAACTGCCGCCACGCGGGCGCTTGCGTAGGAAAGAGCTTGCTGCCGGGCCGCAAGAGGCACAGGTGCTCTGCTGCCGCGATACGCTGCCGCTGGAAGCCGCTGCCCAGCACGCCAACGCAATGCGCCCATGACGGCAGCCCCCCCATGAAGTAGCGCTGTCCGGGCTGGAAGCGCTCAGCGTTCGCACGCCACCAATCGCCCAGCTTCGCGGGATCGGGCCACGGCAGGCCGTCGTCCTCGTCCATCGAGACGTCGTCGTGCGCGGGATCGTCGTCGGGACCGGATTCGAAGTCCTGCGGCGGCCTGCATTCGAGATCGAGCCAGGCGAGATCCAGTCCCGTGATGGTGCTGAAGGCTTCGCCCGCGATACGTGCCAAGCCAGGATCGTCCATCAACGAGAGGAGCCACGGCACGATGCGTGGGTCGCCCAGGGCACCCGCGCCGCGCACCGCGTCGCGCAGGCGCGCAGGCTTGCCGCGCATGTCGGCCAGCAGCGGCGCGGCCTGCTCGGCCGTCGCGAGCTTGAACAGCAGCGACAGCGCCTGCAGGCTCTGCGGCGTACCCGGCACCAACGCGGCGTCGAGCAGCGCGCGCACCGGCCGGTGGCGTTCGCCCAGCAGCACGGCCGAACGGGCGGCCCAGAAGCGGCAAGCGGGATCGTTGTCGGCGGTTGCCGCCAGGCATGCGGCAACGAGGTCGATGCGGCCGCATTCACCGGCGGCACGCAGCGCCTGCGCGCGCAGCGTCGCATCGCTGTCCACCACGGCTTCAGCCAACATCGGGCCGGGGTCGACCATGTGGGAATCGCAGGCCGCGATGGCGGTGCTGCGGCGGAACGCCAGAGGCGAATCGAGCAGGTCTTTCGCGAGCCCGCGCAACGAATGGGCGGCCGCCCAGCCGACGGCCAGCGCGCTGGCCTCACGCACCGCCGGCAGCGCCTCGGCCAGTGCCAGCAGGCGGTCGAGCCGGGGAAGATCGTGATTGACGACGGCCAGCACCGTGGCGGCGAACACCTCGCCGCGCCCGGCGTTGCCCAGCGCCGCATCGCAGGCCCTGCTGCCGGCTTCGCCCGCGACAGCCAGGCCGTCGAGGTGGGCCGCGAGCCGGTCGTCCAGACGGCGCAGATGGTGCAGCCGGGCATGCGCAGAGCCGGCTAGAAAGAAGCGCTGATTGCACAGCAGCGCCGACTCCTCGGCATGCCGCATCACGACCAGCCCGACCGGCATGGCAGCGTAGCGAGGAATGGCGTCGGCTGTTTTCACGCAACGGCCCCGTCAGTCGTACTTGCGCCAAGTGGTGCCGTCGAACGACGCCACGTCGGCCTTGCCGACCGACCACATCACGCCCTGTGCCACCGAGAGGTTGTAGCAACTCACGGGCCCCATCGCGCCGAAGTCGACCGGCACCAGGCGATTGGCGTCGAGCGTGTAAAGCCCCGACATGGTGGCCACATAGAGCTCGTCGCGAAACCAGCACAGGTCCCACAGGTCGGCATCGACCTCGTCTTCCCATGCCACGGGCGCCCACGCATCGCCGCGTCCCTTGACGAGTACGCCGCCCTGCCCCGCGACATATACCAGGCCGTCGCCCGCGCAGCAGACGGCCGAGAGGATCACGTTGGTGGGGCTGCCGCACCGGGTCCACGCGGTGCCGTCGTGGCGCCAGATCTCGCCGGCCCAGCCGGCCGCATAGATCTCGTTCCAGCCGTAGCCGTCGATCGCCTCGAAACCGAACACCTCCGTCTGGCCGGCGCGCGGCGCGCTCATGTCTAACCACTGCCCTTCGCCGATACGCCGGAACACCTGGCGCTTGCTGCCGCAGACAAAGACCTCGCCGCCGATCTCGCGCGCATGGCGGACCATGACGGGCCGCGGATCGATGGCTTCGTCTTCGCGCCGACCGCCCACGTAGGTGCTGACCTCGCCGTCCTCGCCGACGAGCACGACCTTCTCAGCCGGCGACTTCGCCACCGCGATGGCCGTGGCGTTCCAGGTGGTGTTGAAGGCGTCGCCCCAGTTGCCCTTGTAGAGGCCGACCAGGCTGACGTGCGCGATGTCCTGCTCGATGAGCGTTTTCATCTGGCTGATGACGTACACGAGGTCCGCCATGCGGGCCGCGCCCCTGACGAACTCGCGTGAAATGGAAACCTTCTCCGGCATATGGAACTCCTTGTGTTCAGGGCAGCGCGGCACCCAGCTTGCCTGCCGTTTCGTTGACCGTCGCCTGCAGCGACGCGTAGTGCGAGATGTCGGTCTTGCCGGTGGATGAATGCTTCACCGGTTTGGATGGGTCGCCCAGCCCCTTGTGGCCTTCCTTGAGCTGGGCCTCCAGGCATTCCTGGCTGCAATGCGGGGCCACGGCCTTGGCGCCCTTGGCGCAGTGCGTGACCTCCTTGTCGAACGGATTCGGTTCTCCATTGGCCACGGGCGACGTGGTCTTGTGGTGTGTGTGGCGCAGGCCGTGCGTGCCCGAACAGCTGCCGCCTTCGGTGCACATGCAGGGCGCCTTGTTCATGTCGTAGGCTTCCCAGCCTTTCATGGGCTTGCCGCCGTAGCGGTCCTGGAAGAACGAACTCTTGGGCACGATGTGGTCGCCCGTCTGCGCCTTGCAACAGCCGCCGATGCCGTCCTCCACGGGCGGCGAGGCCTTGTAGGGCACGAGCCGGCAGCGGCGAGCGGCTGCGCAAGGGTTCTCGCTGGCCTTCTTGGCTGCGCCGCCCAGGTCGCCCTTGATCGAGCCGAAGTCGCCGCCCAACCCGGTTTCGGCGCAGACGTCCTTGCCGTCGGGCTTGGCGGGCTTGTACTCCTGGCAGGCCGACGCCTCACGCGCCTTGTCGCCATCGCACAGCTTCTTGATGTCGCCGTCGGCCATCGAGTCGACGAACGGCCACGGCACCGCTTCGTTGGCCGTCGGGCTGCCATGGTTGTTGGTGGTCTTGTCGAGGTGGCGCACCGCGTTCTCGCCCTCGAACTTCACATCCATCGACCAGTCGATGAAATACACCTTGCCCTTGTTCTTGCT
Source organism: Variovorax atrisoli (assembly GCF_014195185.1). NCBI lineage: Bacteria > Pseudomonadati > Pseudomonadota > Betaproteobacteria > Burkholderiales > Comamonadaceae > Variovorax > Variovorax atrisoli. The sequence goes on from NZ_JACIBG010000004.1 coordinate 25,646, forward strand.
CGACACCACGCCCTTCTTCGCCGCGCATCCGGCCTCGTCGCCCGACGATGTCTTGAAATAGGACTTGTTCTTCAGCATGATTTCCTGGCCGGAAATCTGCACACTCCGGCTTCCCTCCGTGGTGTCGGAAGCCAGGCCGGTGTTCGGGTAGGGAACCGGCACGCCGGGCGGCGTGGCCGGGTTCTCGGGCGGCGTCATGCACACGTCGGGCATGGCGCAGATGGTCTTTCCCGCCCCCGCCTTGCAGGCGATCTCGCGGCCGTTGGCGAACACCTGGTTGGTCATGCGTCAGCCTCGTCCGTCGCACCAGGAAAAGATCATGGACGAGCGCCGCCCGTCCTCGTTGCCCAGGTGCAGCAGCACGTGCTCGCCCTTGGCGTAGGCCTTCTCGCAAGCCGCCTTGAGCACGGCGATCATCACCAGCCCGATGGTCGCACCCACCTCGCCAATGCAGTCCGCCGGATGCCACACGTCGAACTCGGTGCGCTTAGTGCGATCGATGCGCCCAAAGGCAAGGCTTGCCTCCTTGAACGCGTACTGCCCGCCCGAGGCGTCGATGATCTTGAACTGCAAGATGCTCTCGCCGCAGCCGGCTTCCTGCAGCGACTGGCGAATGGCAGCCGTGAGTCCGTCGGCGCGCAGCGGCTCTTCCGAATCGACGTGCGCCTTTTCCACCGCGAAACCGAGCCCGCGACACACAAGTTGTCCGTCGGTGTGCACGCCCATGGCCTCGACCAGCAGCGCGGCTGCCCCCTCGCCCGGAATGAAACCGTCCGAGTTGCCGCTCGTCAGCAGGCGATCGCGCCGCTCGCAGTCGGCCAGCGCCGCACCATCAAGCAGGCTGTCGCTCGCGGCAATCGCGACCTGCGCCGCCCGCCCTTCGCCGATCAACTGGCGCGCCCGCAGCAGCGCGACGCCTGCCGACACGCGCCCGCGCGCGATCACGGAGGAATCGGGATGAAAGCGCATGCCGAGTTCATCCTCGAGCGCCTCGAAGAAGCGCGCATCGTCGTCCACGATCCGGCCGGGCCGGCCGGATTCCGCCAGGCACAGCAGCAGCGGCATGGCTTCGCAACTGTCGCGGTCGAATCCGGCCAGGCATTCGGCAACCGCGCGCGCGGCCATCTTGAGCAGGCGCTTCTCTCCGCGCCACGGCTGTGGGAACGGCACCTCGCAGCCCATGAGCCACTCGCCGTCGCGGTCCCGGAACCGGGTCTGCTGGAAGTTGTCCACGGCGCCCCGGATGGCGGCGCAAGTGGAAGCTGCGTCGAGCCCGACCCCGGTGACGAGCCCGGTACGGCTCACCGTGATCGCGGGTGCCGTCATAGCTGCGGCTCCGTCTCGCCGCGCCGGCTGCGCACCAACTCGCCCAGCGAGGGATGCCACTGCTTGCCAAGCGCGCGGGCGCGCCACCATCCTGCCGACATGCGCCCACCCAGCACGTTCGACACCTCGAAGATGCTCTTCTTCAACGGCATCGTGGCGCGCCAGGCCATGGTAAACAGCATGCGATCGGTGTCGATGGCCAGCGTGTCGAGCGTGCCCTGCACCGTCTCGTGGCCGCCCTTGCGGCGGAAGAACGTGACGGGCACGTCGAGCACTGGCAACGAGAAGCGAAGCTGCCCCGCCGCCGACAGGTTTCCGAGCGCGACCTCTTCGCCGCCGCGCAGGAAGTCCACCTGCTGGTCGGGCGGTGCGGCCTGGTAGTAGGCGTCGTTGAAATCCGCAGGCAGGAAGGGGAAGGTGTTGTCGATCCAGTCCTGGTCGTAGGTGCCGGCATAAGGCAGGCGCTGTGACCAGCCGCGGCCTATGGGCCCGAAGGCCATCGGCGCATAGGTGCCGTCGGGTGCCTCCACGGGCCGGTCGAAAGCTTCGGTTCGCGGCAGCGGCGTGCCATCGAGCAGTGCGGACTGAAGGTTGCAATGCCAGCCGCAGCCGACCGGGTTGGCCATGTAGGCGCCGTGGCGGGCGCGGTCATCATGGCGCTCGTCGACGCCGCCGAACGCGACGTCGTAGCTGATGGCCTGCGTGACGAAAGCTTCGGGTGGCGAGGCGCGCACGCCGGACAGCCCCGCGCTCCAGTGCCGGGCGCCGACGACGGAAAACATCTTCTTCCACCCGCCCACACGCACCCCCACCGGCACGCGCTGCGCCGGTTCGCCATGCGGCGCATGGGCTGTGCCCGTGAGCAGGATGTCGCAGCGCGGCTTGCGCGGCGCATAGTCCACCTCCTGCACGGGCGCCGAATAGCCCGGATCGCCGGTGAAGGTGTCGGCGGTGATGAGCGGCAGCTGCACCGCATGGCGCGGCGCCACGGCACCGTCGCCCGGTATCGCGAATGTGCCCTTCACCACGACGACCAGCAACTCGCGGCCCGACGGCTCCATGCCCATGGTGTATCCGAGGGTCATTCCGGTGGCGTTCACGACTTCCATGACGGCTCCCGGTGTTCGCGCACGCTCAATTGATCTGCACGGCGCCGCCCTTGATGCGGTTCGTGCCCGTGGAACGACTCAGCACATAGCTGCCCTGTATCAGCACCTTGCCCGAGCGCGTCAGCGTGATACTGGCCTTGCCGCAGCGCAGCACCATCTGCTCGCGCGCGCTCACGAGCAGGCGCTCGCCGTCGGCGTCGATCTCGACCTGCGCCGGCTTGCCGTCCGCGGGCCATGCGCCGTCGCCGCGCACCACCCCCATCACGAGCGGCCGCGCCGGGTCGGCGCGCTCGAACATGAGGCTCACCGCCCGGCCCACGTGCGCGCCATGCAGGTCGACGACGCTGCGCGCGGGCACCGCGGCCGTGCCGGGCTGTCCCTCGAACATGACGAGCGGCGTGCGCCCTTCGTCGGCGACGCCCACCAACTCGCCGATCACCATGCCGTTCCATGCACCCGTGTCCAGTGCCTGTGCCAGCTTCGCCTCGATCAAGTCCCTGCCGCTCATGTTCAGCTCCTTCTTGATTGCCTTCAGTTCTGCAAGATCTTCGAACCCTTCATCACGATGTCGCTGCTCGCCTTCTGATTGATCTTTCCGGAAGCATCCATCGTGATGTCCTTCCCCTTGATCACGATGGTCCCGTCCTTCTTCATCGTGATGCTCGCGCTGCCGGTGGTGATGGAAATGGAATCGCCCGCATCGATCACGAGGTTCTTGCCCACGGAAAGCGAGTCGTCCTTGCTCACGCTGGTGGTCCGGCCCGAGCTCACGCTGCGTGACTCATCTGCGCCCACGTTCGTCGACAGGTTCGCCCCAACATCCACCGACCGATTGGCCCCGATGCTGCTCGACTGATTCGCCCCCACGCTGATCGTCTGGCTCGCCCCCACCGTCACCGCCTGCATCGCGCCCACCGTGATCTCCTGCGCCGCCCCCACGGTGATGGTCTCGTTGATCCCCACCGTGTGCGTACGCTGCAGCGCCACGGTGGCCGTCTCGCTCGCGCCGACGGTGATCGTGCGGTTCTGCCCGATGGAGATGGTCTCGTTCTGGTCCACCGTCTCCATGCGGTTCTGGTGGATCGTGATGGTCTCGTTCTTGTCCACCGTTTCCGTGCGCTGGCCGTGCACCGTGATGGTTTCGTTGTTGTCGACCGTCTCGGTGCGGTCGTGCTTCACATGCGTGGTCTCGTCGTGATCGATGGTCTTGGTGCGGTCGTGGCCCACCCAGTGGGTCTCGTCGTTCTCGACCTCGATGTCCTGGTTCTTCTCGGCGTGCAGGTACACCTGCTCCGAGCCCTTCTTGTCCTCGAAGCGCAGTTCGTTGCAGTTGGCCGCGCTGCCCTTGGGCGTCGAGCGCGTGCGGAAGCCGCTCTGCGTGTGGGTGCCGAACGGAATGGGCTGGTCGTCGTTGTAGACGCGGCCCACGATCAGCGGCCGGTCGGGGTCGCCGTTCAGGAAGTCGACGATCACCTCCTGGCCGATGCGCGGGCAGAAGTATCCGCCCCAGCCCTTGCCCGCCCAGGGCTGCGACACGCGCACCCAGCAGGTCGACTTCTCGTTGCTCTTGTCGTAGCGGTCCCAGTGGAAGTGCACCTTCACGCGGCCGAAGTCGTCGGCGTGGATCTCTTCGCCCGACGGGCCCACGACGATGGCCGACTGCGGCCCCGGCATCACCACGCGCGGCGTGAGGCGCGGCGGATGGAAAGGCATGTCGACCGGGAACACCGTGAGCAGGAAGGCGCTGGCGCCCGGACGGCCGGCGTCGAGCGACGGCATGCGCGCGGCGATCGCCTCGAACGCCGGCAGGGTGTCGGCCAGCACGGCATCGTCGGCGAGCGCCTCGCGCAGCAGCCGCGTGGGCGGCACGCGCGGCTCCTCGATGTCCGCGCCTTCATAGCCCGGGTGGCTCGCGACGAAGGTGCAGGCGGCGATCACGTAGTCGCTGTCGCGCGTGCCGTCAGGGTCGTTCTCGAACTTGAAGCTGCGGCCCGCGGCCACGTCGGGCCAAGGTGTGAGCGCCCAGTGGCGCTGGCGGCGCGCGCCGATTTCCTCGCCGCGCAGCTTGCCCTTGTCGTCGGCATCGCCGCCGTTGAAGTAGCCCCCCGCGAATTCGAAGGCCTCGAACTCGGCCAGCTCGTGCTTGTCGGGCGTGCCGCCGGCCGCCTCGAGCTTCTTCTTGATCGCCTTGAAGTCGCTGTCGGTGGAGGCGTATTTGCCGGTGTCGAACTGCCGCTCACTGACCCAGCGCGAGATCTCGTTGAAGCGCGCCTCGGCCGAGTCGCTCGGCACGTAGCGCAGGGTGTCCGCCGCGGGCAGCTTGTCGTGCGCCATGTCGCTGGCATCCGACATGTGCATGGTGCCCGGTGCGTCGTGCGCATCGAACCAGTAATAGATACCTTCGTCTTCCAACAGGCGCGATAGAAACTGATAGTCGCTCTCCTGGTGCTGCACGCAGTAGCGGCGCGGCTTGTGCGTGCCGACCACGTTGTCGGTGCGGGTCTTCTTGAAGCGCTTGATGGGACTGTCCTCGAACACCGCGTCGAGCACTTCGAGCACCTTCTTCTCCTGGTGGATGCGTGAATTGCTGCGCTTGGTGAGCAGCCAGAACCACGAGCGCAGCGTGAAGCGGTATTCGAAGTAGCGCCCGGCATGGCCCGCGCGCACGAAGCGCACCGCATGGCCCTGGCAGTGGCGCTCGTGCGTGCCGCCGTCGGCATCCTCGAAGCCGATGACGACGTCGAAGGCCCGGCCGAGGATGTCCTTCGCATCGATGGCCTTGTTCTCCGACAGCACAGTGAGCTCGTAGATCGACGCGCGCGCCAACGCCTCGTGACCCACGATGCGCCAGAACATGAGCTCGTCCGTGACGGGCGAGTCGCTCTCGATTCGGAACTCCTTGTCTGCCATTTTCGGCTTTCTCCCCCATGCGCCTGTACGGCGGCGCAGCCTCTTTGCTTCGGTTCCTCTATGGCGCCAGCAACAGCACCAACGCCTGGCTCGGCACGACGCGCACGCCGGGGCAGTTGGTGCTGTTCTGCAGCGATACGCTGGTCAGGCGCGTGGCGGGCATGCCGTTGAGCAGCACCGTGAACGCGCCCGTGAGATGGCGCGAGGGCCCCATGACCGAGCCGGAGGCCACGCCCATGTTCACGCCCGCGTTGTCGCCATTGGTCATCGGTATGGTGGTGCCCAGGTTATGCGCCGGCGTGCACATGAAAAGAATGGTCGGGCAGTTCGGAATGGCCATCGGCCCCATCGCGATGTTGGGGTACGGGATGGGCACCGGGCCGGCCGGCGTGGGCGTGAGGCACACGTCGGGAAAGCCCATGTCGGTGCCCATCATCTGCGTGTTGGCGAACATGACGTGCCCCTAGCCCAGGTGGATCTGCGCGCCGCGCGCCTTGACCAGCTTCTCGCCGTCGATCAAGGTGTGTTCGCTGTGGATCTGCAGCAGCTGCTGCGCCTGCAGCTCCATGTGCCCGGCTTGCGTGCGGTCCAGGCCCTCGGTGCTGCGCATGTGCTGCTGGCTGCGGTGCTGCACGCGGTCGAACAGCGTCGATAGCGTTGCGCCGATGGCCTTGACGGCGCTGCCCACGAGGTTGAGGCGCTCGCCCATCGCATCGGCCTGTTCGCAGTTCAGCCGCACCTGGGGCGCAGCCAGCGACAGGGTGTCCCTCGCATCGATGCCGACGCGTTCGGCGTGCAGTTCGAGCGCACCGCGGCTTTGCAGGCGCACGTCCTGCGCGCCGCCGCGCTCGAGCACGGCCATCACCCACCATTGCTGCTGGTCGTCGAGCAGCGCGGCGACGCTGTCTCCCTCCTGCAATGCGACCAGGCAGCTGAAGGCCTGCCGCGCCTGGACCTGCCGCTCGCCGACGCGCAGCGAGACCGCCTGCGGGGAAAGCTCGCGCACCAGGGCGCGGTGCCAGCCAGCCTGGAGGGGGGCGGGCCTGTGCGGCGCGGAGGCCACACGTCGCGTGGAAAGGGTGGTGGTGCTCATGGGATGTGGCTCGAGGTGATCGGTTGCAGACGGTGCGGCCGCTCAGGCGGGCGCCCATTGTTCGGAGCGGGCCAGATCGGCGTCGGTGCCCAGCGCCTGGGTGCGGTCGGTGAACTGCGCGTCCTGCAGCTTCGCGCCATGGAAGACGGTGCGAAACAGCGTCGCCTCCCGCAGGTCGGCGCCCTGCAGGTCCGCATGCTTGAAGTCTGCGTAGGTGCAGTCGGCCTGCACGAACAGCGCGCGCGGCAGCGTGGCCTTCGCGAAGTGGCACTGGTGCAGGCGGGCGGCCGCGAAGTCGGCGCCGGGCAGCACGGCCTGCGTGAAGAGCGCCTGCTGCAGCCGGGCCTTGCGAAACCGCACCGACTCGCCGACGACTTCGCAGAAGACGGCTTGCGGCGCATCCACCTCGCTGAAGTCGCAGCCTTCCAGGGTGCTGCCCTGGAAGTTGCATTGCGCGAGATGGGCGCCAGCGAAGCTGCTGCCGCTCATGTCGCAGCCCGAGAACTGGCACGACGCATAGCTGCCGCCAGCGAATTGCTTGTTCTTAAGGCTCACGTTGGAGAACACGACCCGGGTCATCGGCGCCCCCGTCCACGTCATGCGGTCCAGATCGCACTCGCTCACGACCGTGTGGGTCCAGTGCGACTGGTCGGCGTTGACGTCGATCAGCCTGCTCTTCGACAGCACGGTGGCGTCGAGCTGCGCGCGCTGCATGCCGGCATGGTCGAGCGCGCAGGCGTGCAGCTTGGCCATGCTCATCCATGCATCGCCGAACTGCGCATGCGCGAGGTCGCACTCGTTGAAGGTGGCGGCATGCAGGTTGGCGCCGCGTAAGTCCGCATGGTCCAGCTTGCAGCGGTTGAACACCGCATGGCGCAGGTTGGCGCCGGCAAGGAGGCTGCCTCGCAGGTCGCACTGGTCGAACACGGTCTCGCGCGCGTCGGCTTCGCGCAGGTCGGCGCCGCCCCATGTGCAGCGCGTGAAGATGCCACCGCCAAGAAAGGCCTTGGCATAGTGGCCGCCGCTGAAGTCCTGGGCCTCGAAGGTCTCGCCCAGGCCCGCGCCGAGCGACAGGAGTTCGGCGCTCACTCTCATGGCGCACCTGCGCTTCGGGCTTCGCCGTGGGCCGCGGCGAGTGCCTGCTGCTCGGGCGTGAGCCGCGGCCATGTGCGCGCGCGCGTGATCAGCGCGCCCTCGAACTGGGTGTCGCCGCTCAGGGCCACGCGCGTGAGATCGGCGGCGAACAGGTTGGCCTTGCGGAAGTCCGCACCGATCAGGTCGGCATTCGAGAAGATCGCATCCTGGCAGTTGGTGCCCGCCATGCGAGCGCGAGTGCAGCGCGCCTTGCGAAAGAGCGTGCCCTTGGCGGAGGCCAGCCGCAGGTCGGCGCCCTGCAGGTCGGCCATGCCGAGATTCGCGGCATCGAGCGTGGCCCGGGGGGCGCGCAGCCCCACCGCACTGCACTCCCCGAGGTTGGCACCGCTCATGTCGGCGCCGCCGGCATCCAGCCCGTCGAGCACCGTGCCCTTGGTGAACACCACGCCCCTGGCCTGCGCGCCGACCATGCGCACACCTTGCAGCATGCAGGTGACGAAGCTCGCGGACTGCAGCCTGGCACCGGAGAGATCCACGCCGCGCACATCGCACTCGATGAAGCTCGCCCCGCTCAGGTCGGCTTCTCGCAGGTCGAGCCCCTGCAGGTCCAGCTTGTAGAAGACGGCGCCTGCCAGTTGCGCGCAGCCCCAGTCGGCACTGCCCCATGTGGTTTCGAGCAGGTTCGCGCCGGCCAGGCTGGCGTGGCGCATCTGGGTCTTCGCCATGGCCGTGTGCATCAGCATGGCGCCCCCCAGGTTGGCCCGGTCGAACACCGCGCCGGCCAGCTTCGCACGCCCCAGGTTCGCGCCGGTGAAGTCGGATGCCACCGCGACGCAGTCGCGCATGTCGGCATGGGCCAGCACCGCGCCTGTGAAGTTGCAGGCCGAGATGTTGGCGCCGCGCAGGTTGGTGCTCTCCAGCCATGCGCCGGAAAAGTCGAAGCCGCTGAGGTCCAGCCCCGAGAGGTCGACGCCCGTGAGGTCGATGCACGGCAGGGTACGGTGCCCGTGTTCCGCGAGCCACTGCGCTTCCTGCCTGCGCGCCGCTCCTTGCTCTCCTTTCAGGGGATGCGCGGGCGGCTGCATGTGGGCCGACTGCAGATAGCCCAGGCGCTCGGCGCCCTCCTTCTGCCGCAGCCTGGCCAGCAGCTGCGCCTCGGGCATCGGCAGCCTGCCGCCCTGCGCCTTGAGTTCGGCGAGATGGGCGTCGGCGGTGTAAAGCGGCGGCCCGCGATGCACCAGGTCAGCCAGCTTCACCTGGTGTTCGTCCTCGAAGCGCAGGACCTTCTCGAGCTGGGTGACCATGTCGTCCACCGCGGCCCAGTGCTGCTGGTCGGCCTCCTTCTGCTTGGCCTTGATGTACGCGGGCAGCTCGCCCATGCTCGGCGGCTTTTCGCGCACGGGCGCCTTCAGGCCCATGGCATCGGGGTCCTTGCCGCTGGCGATCACCTTCTCGCGCGCCAGGGCCACGTCGATCTCGGCGCGCCGGAACTGTGCATCGCCCTGCAGGCCGTCCATCTTGAAGACGGCGCTGGCCTGCTCGAAATCGGGGTCGGTGGTATCGATGCCCTCGGGCAGCAGGTCGGCATCGTTCAGGCTCTCGATGCCGCCGTGCACCGGGTCCAGCCGCTTCGCGAGCACTTCGGCGTAGTGGGCGTCGCCGCGCGGCTCGCCCAGGCGCTCGACGGCGCACATCAGGTGCGCGATGTCTGTGCCGTCGTACTCGGCTACTTCGGCCAGGCCGTGCCAGACCAGCACCATGCGCTCGACCTCAGGGAAGAACCACACGGTGGTCAGGCGCATGGGCACTTCCTTGAGCTTGTGCGCATCGGCATGCGCAGCAGCCTGCTCGGGAGGCAGCCGGTAGTTGGCGAACACCCGCACCTTCAGGCCCGGCAGCTTGCCCTGCAGCAAAGGCTTGGCAGGGTGCATGTTCTCCAGCGCGAAGGCTTCGTCGCCGCGCAGGGGCGCATCGAGCCATTGGTCGCGTGGCGCCATGTTGAAGTGGCGCCAGTCGACGTCGGGCGGAAAGCCAGGTGCATGCGTCTTCAGGTAGCTGTCGTCGTAGGTGCCGCGCAGCGCGGCGCGCTGCGGGTGCATCAGGTCCAGCGCGCCGAAGCCCGCGGGCCGCACCACGTCGCCGGGGGCGCTGATGCGCGAATCCGTCAGCTCCAGCAGGGGCAGCAGGTGCACGCCGCCCACGGGCGCCGCGCCCATGCCCTGCATGTTGTCCGCGAAGCCCGGGCCGCCATAGGCGTTGGCCCAGTCCAGCGCCACGGGCCGGTAGGTTTCCGACTGCACGACGCGGTCGCCGTCCCAGTGGCGCGGCGAAAAGGCCAGCACCGACTTGGCCGCAGTGCCGAGCCGCACGCGCGCCACCGCACCCCGCGCCTTCGGATCGGCGGCATGGACGCGTCCGACGACCAGGAACTCGGGCGTCAGCTTGGCGACGCCCTCGTCGATCAGCGGCACGGCCATGAGCTTCGACACGCAGTCCCACATCGACTGCTCGCGCAGCAGGCCGATGGACTCGGACATCGGAACGAACAGCATCGTGCTCAGGCACAGGCCGGCCTTCGACCGGTACTCGATGGGCCTGAAGCTGAGCGCGGCGGTGTTCGGCTTCTGTATGTGCATCTCGCGCGTGCCCCTGCTATTCGGGCGCCGAGGGCAGCGGCTGGCTGCCGGCCGCGGCGGGGGTCGAAACCGGCATCGGCGGCGCCGGCACGGTGCTGCCGGGGGGTGCCGCGGGCCCCGACACCGCATTGACCGGCGCACTCTGCGGATTGCCGTCGGTCGTGAAAGCCGCAGCGCGATCGGCCGGATCGGAATGCAGCCGCATGTTGTCCGGGTTGTACCAGGCCCGGTCGCGCCGCGCGTCGGTGATGGACTTGGCCGCCGCCAGCCGCGCCGACAGGCTGCTGAGCCCGAGGGCCTGCGCCTGTTCGGCGGCCTCGTTCAGCGCCTTCGATGCGTTCTCGTACTGTTCGTAGGTCGCATTGACGTCGACCACCGAGGACACGGCCGAGTACGCCACCGCGCCGATCGCGGCTCCGATGGAAGCGCCCATGGCGAATGCTCCGCCCGCGCCGCCGCCTGCACCACCGCCCGGCATGATGACCTTGGCCTGGCGCTGCTCCACGTCCACCGGGGAGATGCTCAGGTCCACGCCCGCGAAGCCGAGCTTGAGGGCCGCCGCCGTCTCCATCTGCAGGGCCAGGCAGGAAGCCATGCTCAGGCCCATCATGGTGTCGATGGAAAGGCCCATGAAGGTGGAGCGCGCCATGCCCATGTTGGCTTCGCTGTTCACGCCGATGTAGCCGCTGGAGTTGGCGCCCAGCACGGTGGTGTTGGAGCCGGCCGAGGTGGCGTTGATGTTGCCCACGGCGATCAGGTTCAGGTCGGAGTTCGACACCGCCTTGATCGCGTTGGAGAAGATGCTGTGGCTTCCGGCCGATGCGTCGGTTCGGTCGGCGTTGGTGGTCATCTTCATCGCACCGACGGAGGCCATCGCGACACTCGCGCCCGATGTCAGGCTGACCGCCCCCACCGAGTTGATCGTGATCGACTGCGAGGTCTGCGAATACGCGCCCACGCTCGTCAGCGCATACGTGGCGTTGGTGTGCACCGACACAGCGCCGTTGACCACCGTGCTCTGCGTGCCCTTGGTGCCGATGGTCTGGTTGCCCAGGGTGGTGGTGAAGGTGTTGTCGTCGAACTTGTTGGTCTGCGCCTTGACCACGTGGTTCATCTGGGTCTTGAGGACCGTGTAGCTTTCCTTGCCCTCGACGGTGACGGTGCGGTCGTTCTGCACCGTGAGGCTCTGGTCGTTCTCGACCACGGTGCCCATGTTCTTCTCGGCGTGGATGTTCAGGGCCTCGCTGCCCTTCTTGTCCTCGAACATGATCTCGTTGTAGTTGTTCACGCCGCCGCCGGGCGTGGAACGCGTCCTGAAGCCGCTCTGCGTGGGCGACTTGTACGGGATCGGCTGGTCGTCGTTGTAGACCCGCCCCACGATGACCGGCCTGTCGGGGTCGCCGTTGAGGAAGTCGACGATCACCTCCTGCCCGATGCGCGGCGCGAAGTAGCCGCCCCAGCCCTTGCCCGCCCAGGGCTGCGACACGCGCACCCAGCAGGTCGACTTCTCGTTGCTCTCGTCGTAGCGGTCCCACAGGAAGTGCACCTTCACGCGGCCGTGGTCGTCCACGTGCAGCTCGTCGCCCTTGGGGCCGACCACGATGGCGGTCTGCGGGCCGGGCATGGTCACGCGCGGCGTGAGGCGCGGCGTGCGGAACATCCGGTCCGCGGGAATCACCGTGAGCAGGAAGGCGCTGCTGCCGGTCTGCGCGGCATGCAGCGCCGGCGTGACGGCGATCAGTTCCTCCAGCACCTGCAGCGTGTCGGCGTTGACGGCGTCGTCGCGCAGCGCCTCGGCCAGCGCACTGCGCACCGGCTGCGCCACCGTTGCCGCGCTGACGCCTTCGTAGCCCCTGTGGCTGGCGACGAAGGTGCATGCCGCGATGATGTAGTCGCCGTTGCGCGTGCCGTCGGGATCGCCCTCGAACGTGAAGCCGCGGCCCGCGGTGACGTCGGGCCAGGTGGTGATCGCCCAGTGGCGGTCGCGGCGCGCATTGAGCTCGTCGCCGCGCAGCTTGGCGCGGTTCTCGGCATCGTCGCCGGTGAAATAGCCGCCGGGGAACTCGAAGATTTCCAGGCCTGCCAGCTCGTGCGGCGCCGAGGCATCGATGTCCGAGCCCAGCTTCTTCTTGATCGCCTTGAAGTCGCTGTCCCGCGACGAATGCTTGCCGGTATCGAACTGCCGCCCGCTCACCCAGCGCGAGATCTCGTTGAAGCGCGGCTCGGCGGCGTTGAGGGCCATGTGGCGCAGGGTGTCGGCGGCCGGCAGCTTCTCGTGCGCCATGTCGCTGGCGTCCGAGAGATGCATGGTGCCGGGCGCGTCGTGGGCGTCGAACCAGTAGTAGATGCCCTCGTCCTCCAGGAGGCGCGAGAGAAAGCCGTAGTCGCTCTCCTGGTGCTGCACGCAGTAGCGGCGCGGGTTGTGGGTGCCGACCACGTTGTCGGCCTTGGTCTTCTTGAAGCGCTTGATGGGGCTGTCCTCGAACACCGCGTCGAGCACTTCCAGCACCTTCTTCTCCTGCAGGATGCGGGAGTTCCTGCGCTTGGTGAGCAGCCAGAACCAGGAGCGCAGCGTGATGCGGTACTCATAGTGCCGCCCCATGTGGCCCGACCGCACGAAGCGCACCGCATGGCCCTGGCAGTGGCGCTCGTGGCTGCCGCCGTCGGCATCCTTGAACCCGATCACCACGTCGAAGGCATGCCCGAGGATGTCCTTGGCGTCGATGGCCTTGTTCGTCGAGAGCACCGTGAGCTCGTAGGCCGACGGGCGCGCCAGCGCCTCGTGCCCCACGATGCGCCAGAACATCAGGTCGTCCTTGGCGGGTGAATCGCTCTCGATGCGGAACTCGTTGTCGGCCATCTTTTTCTCTTGGGGAGGGATCTCAATCGAAGGCGTAGGTGAAGTCCGCGTCCTTCACATCCAGCGCCACGCGGCGGATCTCGCCGCCCGAGGCCAGCCGCTGCAGGTACTCGACCGAGATCGTCGGCAGCACGGTGTTGGTCAGGATCGCGTCGATCACGCGCCCGCCCGACTCCGGGTCCTGGCAGCGCGCGACCACCTGGTCGACCACCGCGTCGCTGTATTCGAAGGGCACGCCGTGGTTGGTTTCCACGCGCTTCTTGATGCGGCCCAGCTGCAGCCGCACGATCTTCTTCATCATGTCCGGCGACAGCGGGTAGTAGGGAATGGTGACGATGCGGCCCAGCAGCGCGGGCGGGAACACCTTCATCAGCGGCGCCTTCAGCGCATCGGCCAGCGCATTCGGGTCGGGCAGCAGCTCGGGGTCGCGGCACATGCTCATCACCAGCTCGCTTCCGGCGTTGGTGGTCAGCAGGATGATGGTGTTCTTGAAGTCGATCATCCGGCCCTCGCCGTCTTCCATCCAGCCCTTGTCGAAGACCTGGAAGAAGATCTCGTGCACGTCGGGGTGGGCCTTCTCCACCTCGTCGAGCAGCACCACGCTGTACGGGCGGCGGCGCACCGCCTCGGTCAGGATGCCGCCCTCGCCGTAGCCGACGTAGCCCGGCGGCGCGCCCTTGAGCGTGGAGACGGTGTGCGCCTCCTGGAACTCGCTCATGTTGATGGTGATGATGTTCTGCTCGCCGCCGTACAGCGCCTCTGCCAGCGCGAGCGCGGTCTCGGTCTTGCCCACGCCGGAGGTGCCGCAGAGCATGAACACGCCGATGGGCTTCTGCGGGTTGTCCAGCCGCGCGCGCGAGGTCTGGATGCGCCGCGCGATCATCTCCAGTCCGTGCTTCTGGCCGATCACCCGCTGGTTGAGCGTGTCGGCGAGCTTGAGCACCGCCTCGACTTCGTTCTTGACCATGCGGCCGACGGGAATGCCGGTCCAGTCGGCCACGACCGAGGCCACGGCCTGCTCGTCGACCGAAGGCAGGATGAGCGGCGATTCGCCCTGCACCGCGTGGATTTTCGCCTGCAGCTCGTGCAGCTCCGCCAGCAGCGCGGCACGGTCTTCGCCCCCTCCGCCGCTGGGGGAGGATTGGGGCGGGGGCACGTCGGCCTTCGCCCCGCCCTCGGCCTGCGGCGAGTCCACCGGCTTGTTCCCCGCGCGCAGCTTGCTGCGCAGCTCCAGCAGCCGGTCGACCAGCCCCTTCTCTTCCTGCCAGCGCGCGTTCAGCGCATCGAGCTGCACCTTCGATTCGGCCAGCAGCGCGGCCACCTGCGCGGCGCGTTTGGTCACGTCGATGCCGATGGCTTCCTCGCGGCCGATGATCTCCTGCTCCACCGTCAGCCCCTCGATGCGGCGCATGCAGTCCTCCACCTCGGGCGGCGTGGCGTGCTGCGACACGGCCACGCGCGCGCAGGCGGTGTCGAGCAGGCTCACGGCCTTGTCGGGCAGCTGGCGCGCGGGAATGTAGCGGTGGCTCAGCTTCACGGCCGCCTCGATGGCCTCGTCGAGCAGCTGCACGCGGTGGTGCTTCTCGAGCACGCTGGCCACGCCGCGCAGCATCAGGATGGCCTTGGTCTCGTCGGGCTCGGGCACCTGCACCACCTGGAAGCGGCGGGTGAGCGCCGGGTCCTTCTCGATGTACTTCTTGTACTCGGCCCAGGTGGTGGCGCCGATGGTGCGCAGGTTGCCGCGCGCCAACGCCGGCTTGAGCAGGTTGGCCGCGTCACCTGTGCCGGCCGCGCCGCCCGCGCCCACCAGCGTGTGGATCTCGTCGATGAAAAGGATGATGGGCGTGGGCGAGCTCTGCACCTCGTCGATCACCTGGCGCAGGCGCTGCTCGAACTCGCCCTTCATGCTCGCGCCGGCCTGCAGCAGGCCGATGTCGAGGGTGAGCAGCTTCACGTCCTTCAGCTGCGGCGGCACGTCGCCGCGCGCCAGGCGCTGCGCGAAGCCCTCGACCACGGCCGTCTTGCCGACGCCGGCCTCGCCGGTCAGCAGCGGGTTGTTCTGGCGGCGGCGCATGAGGATGTCGACGATCTGGCGGATCTCCTCGTCGCGGCCGGTGACCGGGTCCATCTCGCCCTTCTTCGCCTTCTCGGTGAGGTCGACCGCGAACTTCTTCAGCGCATCGCCCTTGCCCATGGCGGCCGGCGCCATCGCACCGGACTCCTCGCCGGGCGCGCCGCTGCCCATGCCGGTGCCGTCCTGCGCGCGCATCTGCGCCTCGGGCGAGGCGTCGCAGATCTTCGCGAAGTTGTCGGACAGGTCCTCGACCTTGATCTTCTCGAACTGCTTCGACAGGCCGAACAGCGGGTTGCGCAGGCTCTGCGTCTTCAGCATGCCCACCAGCAGGTAGCCGGTGCGCACCTGCGCCTCGCCGAACTGCAGGGTGGCGTAGGTCCATGCGCGCTCGATGGCGTTCTCGATGTGCGGAGAGAAGTCGCTGATGGCGGTGGCACCGCGCGGCAGGCGGTCGAGCGCGGCCGTCATGTCCTTGGCGATGACCGACACGTCGAGGCCGTAGTGCTGGATCACGCGGTGCAGGTCGGAGTCCTGCGCCTGCAGCAGCTGCGCGAACCAGTGCTCCAGCTCCACGTAGGGATTGCCCCGCATCTTGCAGAACACGGTGGCGCCTTCGATGGCCTTGTAGGCCAGCGAGTTGAGCTTGCCGAAAAGGGCGGTGCGGCTGATTTCACTCATGAGGGACTCCGTATCTCTTCTGGACGAATGAAGGTGGGTTTGTTGAAAGACTGGCTGGCGATGCGCACGTCGGCGGCGTCGCGCGAGCGCCTGCGCTCGCCGAGCCACGACACCCAGCCCAGGCGCGGCGCGCTGCCCTTGGCCGCGCCCAGTCGGGTGGCGGGCACCTGCGCCTTCTCGAGCACGAGCTCGGCATCCCACTCGAGCTCGTCGCCGAGCAGCTGCTGCATCCAGCGCTGCAGCACGGGGCGCGCATCGCCGATGGGCAGGAACATGCGGTACTGCTCGATCGTGAGCGGACCGAGATGCAGGCGCACGCGGTGCTGGCGGTCCCATGCGCGGGTGCCGAGCATGGCGCCCATGCCCATGGCGCGCGAGCTCTCGCCCTGCCCCAGCCGCGTGAGCTCGCCTGCGGGCAGGCTCATCCAGTGGCCGACCCAGCGCTCCAGCTTCACCGGCACGCCGAAGTAGCTGCACAGCACCGACTCCACGCTCTCCACGTTGTGCACGCGGCGCGCGAGCCAGCCCGAGAAGTGCAGCCGCGCGTCGTCGTGGATCTCGTCGCGCCCCACGCGCCCCGGTGCACCGATGCCCACCAGCGCGCCAATCTGCAGGCGGAAGCGATCCTCGCCCGGCCTGTCCAGCGCCACCGCGGGCCGCGACTGGGCCCACGCGCGGTAGAAGTGCAGCGAGAAGCGGTGCGAGAAGCTGTCGAGAAAGGCCAGCCACGTCGGGTCGCCATGGTTCAGGCTGCGCTCGCGGATGAAGTCGCTCAGGTGCACCGGCAGAGGCCCGTTGGGGCCGATGTAACCGAAGAACTGCTGGCGCAGGCGCGGCGGCGAATGCGCGGTCGCGGGCTCGAAGCGGCTGAAGCTCGCCGGCGCGAAAGAGAGCGACGGCTCCTGGCCCACGCGCACCGGCTCGGCGCCGGGCAGCAGCGCGCGGCCCCAGCGCGGCGTGGTCCTTGCGACCGATTCGAGCCGGCGCATCACCGCGAAGTAGTCGAAGGCCCAGGGCTCGGCCGACCAGCCGCGCAACGCCGCATCGACGCGGGACTGCACGGTGCCCCCGCCCTGCTCGGGCGCGCGGGCCGTGCCGGGCGCACCGGCAGCGGCAGCGGTCACAGGATCTGCCGCGTCCCGCACAGCGGCCTCCAGCGCATGATCTCGCCCTTGCCCGCGATGCGCAGCACGGTCTCGACGAAATGGTTCACCTCCACGTGGCGCGAGAGAAAACGCGCCAGCACGGCACCGAAGAGGAAGCTGCTGTGGCCGTGGAAGGCGTCCTTGTCGACTTCGAGCGTCACCTCCAGCCCGCGGCCGAAGGCGATCGGCCCCTTCATCGGCAGGCGGCGCGCCACCGGCTTGCACTTCACCGACAGCAGCCCACGCACCTGGCCCTGGCGCATCTCGTCGGCGTGCACCGCGTAGAGCATCAGCGTCTCGCGCAGCGCGGCAGCGCCCTGCTCCGGCGTGCTGTCGGACAGCGACAGGTAGTTGAGCGCGAGGTGGTCGACCACGCGCCAGCCCAGCCCCTGGCTCACCACCGGCGACACCGGCCGCGATGGCCCGCGTACCATGCGCACGCGCTGCACGGGGAAGGAATCGACGCAGTCGAAGTCGTTCTCGCGGCCCAGTGGCATCAGCAGCGGCAGGTCGCGGTTGGTGCACAGCGCGGTCACCGCCAGCTGCCGCAGCGTGGCCGCGTACGGCGCCTGCTGCGGATCGACGATCTGCATGTAGACCTCGGAGCCGATGTGGCTGCTGCGGTGGCCCTCGGTGCGCTGGCGCACCGACAGCATGCGCGGCTCGCGCGTGACCGTGAAGTAGGCCGGATGACTCAGGCGGCTGCCGTGGAAGGCCGAGTAGAAGGGCCGGAACGGCTGCTCGGCCGCCGCCGCATCGGCGCCCGGCGTGCCGTGGCCGATGACCTCGGTGACGGTGTGCACCTCGAAGTCCTGCGGCCGCGTGCGGTCGGGCACCAGGTGGAACTGGCTCACGCCCTCGTTCAGCGGCACGCGGTCGAGCCGCTTGCTGAAGAGGTTCACCGCGGGCACGCAGTGCAGCAGCACGTTGTCCGCGCTCACGAGCTTCTCGAGGGCCGCGTCGCCGCGGGAGAAGAGCAGCACGATCTCGACCTCGCCCACCGGCATCTGCGCCAGCAGCGCCTTGAGCCCGCCGATGCGCACGAACTGGAAGCGCTGCGGGAACGCGAAGTACTCCTGCAGCAGCCTGAAGCCCGAGAAGCCGGTGGCGGTGACTGGCAGCAGCGCCTCGTCGTCCTCGAAACCGACCGCGCCGATGGCGCTCGGCGGCAGACTGCGCGGCGTGCCCTGCAGCGCGCCGCCCGGACCCAGCGGCCGCACCAGCACGCCGATGGGCTGGCCCAGCGCGCACTCGTGCAGTTGCCAGGCCACGTCTTCCGCGCCGCCGAAGTGCAGCACGAGGTCGTCGAGCGCGATCTGGCTGAAGTCCAGTCCGGCGGTGGCGCGCAGCACGATGCGCAGGCCGCCGCGGATCGCGCGCGACTGCGGATGCGTGTTCAGCGGCAGGTCGGGCGCATAGGTGAAGTACTGCGCGCGCTGCACCTCGACGGGCCAGATGCGCAGGGCGCTGGCGGTGCGGAACTCGCAGTGCGTGTTCTGCCCCACCGCCTGCCGCGCGCGCAGCCCGCTGCCGCGCGGCAGGCTCGGGCCGGTGGCGAGGTTGGCGTCGTCAGGGTCGGGCGCGAACGAGACCACCACCATCGCCGGCGTCGGCGCGAGGAAGTGCGGATAGACGATGTCCAGCAGGTGGCCGGTGAAGCGGGGGTATTCGGCATCGAGCTTCAGGCCCACGCGCGCCGAGAGGAAAGCAGTGGCCTCGATCAGCCGCTCCACGTACGGATCGGCCACCTCCTGGCCTTCGATGCCGAGCCGATGCGCGATCTTCGGAAATGCGCGCGCGAACTCCGATGAGCTTTCGCGGAAGTAGCGCAGTTCCTGTTCGTACAGACTCAGCAGTCTGGGGTCCATCACTTCACTCCGGGAAGGCGGCCGCCGCCGGGCCGCCCCAAGGCGGGCCGCGCCTCCCCCTCGGGGGGTGGCGAATTACACGAAGCGCAGCGCAGTGAAAAGCCGGGGGGCTCATAACTTCTGCGCCATGTCCACTATCTCGATGCGACCTTCTTCCAGGTCTACGCGGCTTCGCATCAGGAACTCCAGCGGCACGGGCTGTGCCCACAGCATGCCGCGGATCTGCAGGCCGATGCTGTTGTGCGAGTCAAGTGCCGGGCCCTCCATGATGAGTTCGACTTCGAGTGTTCGGGACAGGATGCGCGGCTCGAACTGCAGGATTGCGTTCTTTAAAGCCTGTTCCATGCTGACACGCTGCACCGACGAGGTGAACTGGCCAGACAGCATAGGCAATCCGTAGTTGATGACCGAGCGCGCCGCATTCGGGTACTGCCTGTCGTCCATCGAGAGGCCGTAGCCGGTGGCGTTGAAGAGCCAGCCCAGGTCGCGCAGCACGGCCTGGCGCAGCGCCTGCTTGGTCAGCGTGCGCTTGTCGTCGCTCTCGCGCTTCTCGTCGGGCGCGTTGTCGACGAGGCGGTCGAGCAGCGAAGGCTGCAGCCGCTCCTGCGCGGTGAGCTCAGCCATCGACGGCACCTTCGGCAGGCACCTGCGCCTCGGCTTCGGCGGGCGTGAACAGGATCTCGCGCACGTCCATCAGCGCGTACTCGTTGCCGTCGCTGCTGCTGAGCACGCGCTGGCCATAGCCGGCCCATACCTCGGGGCGCAGTTCGCGCCACTCGGTCTTGCGTGCGAGGCGCAGTTCGCCGTCTTCCTGCTTCTCGGTGCCCTCGTAGCGCGTGGGAACGAGCGCGAGCGTCTCGCCGCCGTTCTCGAACTGCAGGTGCGCGGGCATCCACACGCAGTCGCGCAGGTCCTCGGGCGGCTCGATCTTGATGTGCGCGAGGCGCGCGTACGGGATCCAGTAGTACTTGCCGTTGACGAAGGCCTCGAGCACCGGGCCCAGGCGCATGTCTGCATCGGCCAGCCACTCGAAGGGCTTGCCGTCGATGGTGCCGCCGATGGCGGGCGCGCCGTCGAAGGCGCGCTGCCGCAGGTCTTCGGCCAGCTCGCTCTCGCCGCGGCCCTGGCGCAGCAGCGACTCGATGAGCAGCGCCAGCCATTCGTCGGGCTGGCCGAAGATCATCGGCGTGCGCGTGCCGGCGAACACCTCGGCGCGCAGGCCCTCGCAGCGCACGGCCTCGCCGTAGACCTGCTTCATGGGCACGGCCAGCGCGTCGAGCTCGGCCGCCACCGTGAGCTGGTTGAGCGCGCGCTCCCACTGCCCCAGCACGCACAGCAGCTGCGCCATGAACACGCGATGCTTGCTGTCCGAGGGCTTGGCGCGCACGTCGTCGCTCAGTGCCTTGAGGGCGGCTGCAGGGTCGGCGGCCTTGAGGAATTCGGCGGCGGTGGTCATGGTGTGCGGCTCCTTGGGGCTGGGCTGATGAACGTGCGGACTGGCGTGCGGACAAGCGTGCGGAGGAAGGGGCGGGGAAAACGGGCGGCTCATGCGCGCGTGAACTGGCATTCGCGCACCGCGCCGCGCAGGCCGGTGGTCTTCTGCGGGGCCGAGCGCACCTTCACCGTTCGGTAGCTGATGGAGATCAGCTCCGAGGGCACGCCCCAGTGGCCGCCCGAGCTCAGAACCAGCCGGCAGATGCGCGCGTTCTCCAGCACCATCTCGAAGGTCGACTGCGCATCGGGCGAGCGTTCGTCGCCGCCGGACTTGAAGGCGCTGATCATCACCTTCAGGTCTTTCTCCTGCGCGCGCAGCAGGCTGGCGATGGTGGCGGTGGCCGCGTCGCTGCGGCGCGCGACGATCAGGTTGTTGGGCACCACCTGGTTCTGGCTGGAAGACTCCGGCACCTGCACCGACCAGTAGTAGCCGCCGATGCTCAGGCGCGCCTTGCCGTCGTCGAAGCTGCGCTCCAGCTCGCCTTCGACGGGCGCGCCCTTGTTCTCGATCAGCATGACCAGGTCGGTCTCGGACGAGCCGGTGCCGATCAGTTCATAGAACTGGCGGGCGTCTTCAGGGCTCCAGGAGCCGTCGTCTAGGAATGCCATTTCTCACCTCCGGAAATCGATGGAACAAAAAAAAATGAACTGAAGACCTCATGGCCTGGCCCCCGCGTCCGCCGTGCCGCTCCTGCGCAGCAGGGCCGCGAACACCTGGCGCTCGGCGCTCTCGGCCGGCGGCTGCCCGCCGCGCACGCGCACTTCCGACACGTCGGCCTGCGCCTGGCCCACGCCGAAGAGGCGCGGCGCGCTGTAGGGCGTGGCGGGCACGGCCATGACCAGCAGGCGCGCGTCGCCCGCCGCATCGAGCCAGGGCAGGTCGAAGCGCTTCACCGAGGGCTGCTCGGGCGTGCCGCGCTTGAAGCGGTTGGTTTCGCCGGACTCGTCGGGGTACACCGACTGCAGGTTGCCGCGCGCATCGATGCCGGCGATGACGAGGTCGAGCGAGCGGCCGCTGGTGTTGCGCACGTTCAGGCGCACGCGCTCGCCGGCGCGCGCGGCGGGCAGCGCGTTGGCCGTTTGCGCAACCGGCACGCTGCGCAGCAGGCGCTCGCCGCTCCAGACCTCCAGCGCGGCATCGAAGCCGTCGAGCTGGCCGTCCTTGCCGTAGCCCTGCAGTTGCGAGAGCCACTTGAGCTGCGCCAGCGCCTGCAGGCGGCGGCGCAGTGCGGCGGTGTCGGGCAGCACCACGGCGGAGACGCTGGCACCGAAGAGCGGCGCGAGCAGTTCGAGGCGCTGGCCCGAGGGGCCGAGGTCGGTCCAGCGCACGTCGGCGGTGGCCGTGTCGTCGGCCGCACGGATCGCGGCCGGGTAGTCGAGGCTGAGGCCGGCGGGCAGCGGCTTGTCGGCGCGCACGCGCAGCGCGGTGGCAGCCGGCTCGCTCATCGGCGTGGCGCTCCAGAAGGCGCTGCCCGGCACGTCCTTCAACGCGGCGGGCACGCCGAGCCATGCGCCGCCGAGCTTGATCTGCGCCACGGTGGCGGTCGCCCCGCGCACGGTGCCGTCGTCGAGCGTCGCGAGCACGCGCAGCTCCTGCTGCTGCGCCAGGCCGTCGAGCAGGCCGGCCTTGATGGCCAGGCTGTCGCCGCTGCGCTGCGCGCGCCACACCGGCCGCGTGGATGCGGGAGCGCCGCTGTTGGCGAACAGCGGCGCGTCGAGGTTGCCTTCGGCCACCGGCGATGGAAGCTCGCGCGTGGGGAAGCGCTGCGACAGCTCGTCGATGACCGGCGGATACAGCGCGAGCACGCCGTCGAAGAGCTCACGCCACGTGGCGGGTCTTCGGGAGAGGGCCTCGACCATCGCCCAGGTCAGCAGTCCCTGCGGCCTGGCGTTGCGCGCCTTGCGCGGCAGGCGCAGCTCCGGCGTGATCTGGTGGCTCTCGGATGCGAAGAAGGCGACGTAGCGTGCGCGCGGCACGGCCTCGGCCGGCAAGGGCGGTGAAAGCTGCCGGGCGGGTGGCGCGCCGCCGACGAGCTGCGTCGCGCGCAATCCACGCCAGCGCACTTCGTCGTCGGGCGGGCCTTCGGCGGTGGGCGGCGCATCGGCGGTGCCGCGCGTCATCGAGTTGGCGGAGCAGGTGTCGAACACCGAGGCCACGAACACGTTCTTCGCGAGGAAGGACTGGATCCACGCATCGAAGTCCACGTCGCGCAGGTCGCCCGCGAGGGCGTTGTCGCTGCCCAGCGTGCCGCGCACGTCGCGCGCGAGGAAGTTCTCCGACAGCCCATCGGGCTCCTGGTAGCGCTTGACGATGTCACGCAGCCGCGTGCCGTGGCCGGAGAAGTACAGCAGCACGAAGTCGCCGCTTCTCGACTGCGCGAGCAGCTTCGCCAGCGCCTCGTGGATGGCCTGCGACTCGGGCAGCGCCGCGCCGCTCACGCCGTCGGCGAGCACGGCGATGTCGGAAGAGCCGAAGCCCTGCTTCAGCAGCGCATCGCGCATCAGCATCACGTCGTTGCGCGGCGCCTGCAGCCACAGCGCCTGCGGCTGGTTGACCAGCTCCGAGACGCCGACGAGCAGCGCGCGCTGCGTGGCGAAGGCGAGGCTGCCGCAAGCGCACAGCCACAGGATGAGCAGCGCCTGCAGCAAGCGCAGTTGCCTCGTGCCTTCCACCATCGAAGGAAGCCTGCGCTGCTGTCTTGCTTCTTTCCACTCCGGGGGACGGTCGGGCTGGCGACATGCAGGGCGCCCGACGCGTACGCCGCGTGCCCCCACCCCTGCCCTCCCCCAGAGCGGGAGGGAGGAAGACGGGCGGGCGCTGCGGGTCATGGCCGCTGCTCCCCGGCAGGCCCGAGCGGCCCTGCCGATTCGACCAGCGGCGAGGCCGCGAGCACGGCCAGGGCCTCGACGGGCTCCGGCACGCGCAGGCGCCATGCACCTTCGCCGCCCGGCCCGCCCACCACGTCGGCCGAGATGGACTGCAGCAGCCGGTCGGCCTCGTCCATGCGCACGCCGGGCTTCCAGCGCACGACGAGGTCGGCGCGCGCCGGCGCGGCCGCGGGCGCCGTGGGCACGGCGCGGAAGCGCACTTCGTCGTCCTCGGGCGCATCTCTCCCGCCGATGAGGCCGACGTTCTGGATCACCACGACCAGCGCCAGCACGGCAAAAGCCGGGCGAGCCCAGCCTTCGGCGCCGAACCAGCGGCGGATGCTGCCCCACCAGCCGCCCTCGGGGCCGGGCTGCGGCCGCGCACGCGGTGGTGAAGGCGAAGAGGAAGTGGCCGAAGCGGAAGGCGAAGCCTCGCCGGCCTGGGGCCGCGTCAGCGCGGTGCCTAGCTCCAGCCCGACGTCGCGGTACAGGTCCTGGTAGTCGGTGCGCGGGTCTTCCGGTCCGAGCGGCGTGCCCGACAGCACCGAGAAGACGCCGCCGCCCACGCCGCGCAGCGCGATGCGCCCGGGCTCCGGCGCGATGGCCGGCGCCGCGCGCGCGGCCCATTCGTCGTGCACCGCGCGGATGGCCGCGAGCCGCGTGGCCGAGATCTCGCCCAGCACGCGCGCGCACAGCTGCGGACTGGATTCGAGCGTGATCACGTTCCATGTCTGGATCACGCCGAACATCGGCTCGAAGGGATCGTCCTCGGGCTCCAGCAGCACGTCGAAGGCACCGGCCCAGTCGGCCTCGCCGGCAGCCATCCAGCCCTGCCAGAGGTCGTCGTGGATGCACCGGTCCAGCAGCACGCCGAGCAGCCGGCCCCGGTAGATCACGCTGACGAGGCGGCCCGGCGCCCAGCGGGCCGGGAAGGCGCGCTGGGCGACCGCCTCGCGGCGCCGGGCCAGTTCGGTGAGGGGCAGGAGCAGGTCGGACGCTGCTGCGGCGGCGGGCACGGCCGTCGTTCCCGGCGGCGACCCGGGCATGGCCACGGTGGCCGCGGCGGGCGCGCCTTCGGGCCCGGCGTCCGGCATCGCGGCCGCGCCGGTCGTTTCCAGCGCGTGGCGTATCACGCTGAGCGGGGGCCAGAGGTCGTGGGTCATGGCGTCTGTTCCTGAATGGCTATGTCTTCAGGCGTAAGACGCTTCAGCACCGAGGATTTTGAAAACCTGCAGGATCGCCGCCATGTTGTCGGGCTCGATGGCGATGCCCAGCGTCTGCTGCAGCCAGCCGCCGAGCCGGGTCTTGGCGTAGTCCGCCGTGAGCCCCTCGCGCTTGTGCACGAGGCCCAGTCGGCCCGCGCGGTAGTGGTAGGAGGCGATGGCATGCCGCGAGGCGATGCCCGAGAGCCCGCCTTCGGCCTCCTTGCCGAAGCCCTCGCACAGCAGCAGCCGCTCGGGCTCGGGCAGCCCGGCGATGAACTCGCGTGCGGCCTGCTGCACGGCCTGCATGCTCAGGCCGTGTTCGGCGAGGCAGCCTTCGAGGTCTTCGTCGGGGCCGATCTCGTCCTCCAGCTGCGCCTCGGTGATCTGATCGCCGATGGAGAGCTTGCGGCGGAAGGCGCTCGCGCGCGTGCAGTCGATGAGGTAGCGGCGGAAGTAGGCGCACAGCGCGAAGGCGGTGGACGGCGCGCTGTGGCCCGCGCGCTCGTCGGCCTCGTCGGGGTCGGCATCGAGCCGCAGCACCTTCACGTAGATGAACTGCGCCACCAGCTCCTGCCGGCCCTCGCCCAGCGCCTGCAACTCGGGCGGGTTGCAGGCCACCAGCGCCCCGCCGACGATGCGGTACATGTCGCCCATCTCGCCGGGCGACAGCGTCTGGCGCCGCCGCCACAGGCGAACGAGCTCGCTGCTCTCCGCGGACGACAGCGTCTCGATCATGGGCTCACCCCCAGGCTGCGCGCACTTCGTGTCGCTTCGCCAACCCCCTTGCAGGGGGCAACACCGGCGGCCCGGCAGAGCCGGTTCCGCGGTGTTCCCCGAACGGGCCTGGCTTCGCCGGCCAGCGGGATGACCATTGGCCAGGGGGCTTGCATCCTTCGATCCTTCAGTCGTCGACGCAGCTGCCTTCGGATGGCACCAGGCACTGCGGCAGGTTCGCGCCCACCGGTCCGCCGCGCGTGCGGATGGTCGAGGACACGGCGGCCTGCGCCACCGCGAGGCCGCGCGGCAGCAATATCCAGAGCTGGCCGCGCTCCTTCATGCGGCGCGCGTTGGTCGCGGCCTGCTGGCCGTTGCCGAAGAAGTAGTCGGCGCGCACCGCGCCGCGGATGGCGCCGCCGGTGTCCTGCGCGATGGTCAGGCGCTGCATCGGCGCACCGCTGCCGGGCGTGCGCGTGGAGACGAACACCGGATAGCCCAGCGGCGTGCTGCGCGGATCGACGGCGATGGAACGCCCCGCCGACAGCGGCACGCCGAAGGCACCCACCGGTCCGCCCACGGGCGAAGGCGATTCCTTGAAGAACACGTAGCTCGGGTCCTTGATGCCCGAGCCGCTCACCGCGCCGGCCGCCGGACGCCGCCCCGGCACCACCACCGGCCCGCTGGCCACCGGCCGCGCGAGCGTGAAGCCGCGCGTGCGAATGGTGCCGTCGGCCACCCCGCCGATGTCGCTGTCGTCGTCGCCGTCGTCGAGCTGCAGTTCGATGGACGAGCCGCGCACCTTCACCGGGCTGCGCGGCTTGCCGTTGGCGGCCTGCGCGAGCGTCGGGCGGAAGGGCTGGCCGTTCTGCTCGGCATAGGCCACGCGCACGATGTCGCCGTTGGCCATGCGGATGCGGCCCGAACCCTGGATCTGCATCTCGTACAGCGCGGTGGCGCTGCTCACGAAGGCCAGCACCTTGGCGTTGGGCGCACCCTTGGTCTCGATCTCCTCGCGCGTGTAGTACGGCAGCAGCTGCTTGCCTTCGATGCGCAGGCGCACCTTGCGGTCGAGCGTGTCGCGCGAGATGGCCGAGAGGTCCAGCGCATAGAGGCCCGGCGCGCCCATGTCGCGCGTGCTCAGGCCGGTCTGCACCACCACGTTGCGGCCTTCGACGCGGGCCGCCACGGTGCCGTTGCCCGGCGGCAGCTTGCGCGCGTCGGCGAAGAGCATGTCCTCGGGCTGGCCGTACACCGGGTAGATGAAGGGTGCGCCGTACTGGCGAGCACCCGCGATCTCGGGCTCGAAGTAGCCGGTGACCACGCCGTCGGGGCGGCGGTCGTCGTCGCGGATCTGGTAGGCCGAGAACTCGCTCTCGAAGAAGCCCCGGATCGCGTTGTTGTTCTTGCCGTCGACCTTCTGCGCGCGGTCGCACACCGACCTCCATTCGGCGCCGCGGCCGTTCAGCACCTTGCAGCTGCCGAGGAAGGCGGGCCAGCTCTCCGAGAAGTCGTCACGCGACCAGCCCGGCACCGAGTCGAAGCTTACCGAGGTGTAGGTGGCGAGCTGCGTCGAGAAGGTGCGGGCCTGGCCGGCCAGGCTCGCGCCGGGAGGCGGGCGCGACGCTGCGGAGTCGGTGCTCGCGGGCGTGGGGGCGGCAGCGGTATCGGTGGCGGCCGGCGGAGGCGCGGCGCAACCGGCCAGCGATGCGATGGCGGCCGCGACGCTCCAGCGGAGCGCGCGGGCGAAATGGTCGCCGCGCCGCCGGGATGGCTGTTGTTGTTCTCGTTGTTGTCGTTGCTGCTGCTTCTGCGGTTGCGATGCGGTCATCATGAAAGCCTCCTTGTCCTGAGAGTCACGGCACGAAGGCCGACGCTCTGCAGACGATTACTTCTCGACGATTTTGAAATTGCCGACGCCGTAGACGTCGTTGCATGGGGTGTTGGGCGCGCACACCGGCTTGCCCAGCAGCGGCGAGGGACCGGTGCCGCGCGTGGCCTCCAGCGCGGCGAGAACGGGCAGCGGGAACACGGGGAACACGCCGTCGTTCTGCACGCCGGCGGCGCTGAAGTCGCGCTCGTGCTCGCTCACCAGCACCGCGAACTGGTCGGTGCCCGCCGGCCCGCCCGCATCCATCGGCCACGAGGCGCGCGGCAGCGACAGCGTGCCGCCCGCGGTGATCTTGTTGTACTTGTCCAGCAGGTTCGGGAACAGCAGGAACATCTCGCCGCCGCTCGAGAGAAGAAACACGTAGACGAAGCCCTCGCGCTTGCTGCGGACCTCGAAGGCGAGCCGGTCCTTGCCGATCGCGACCTCGGCCTTCTTCGGCGTGGCCGTCACGTCGAAGCCCGGCGTGGCGCCGGTCGCGAGCGACTGCAGCGACTCGGCCGGCGTGCGCGGCGCGGGAGGTGGCGCGGGCGCAGGAGGTGGTGGAGGCGGCGGCGGCGATGGCGCCTCCGCGACCTTGGTGTCGGGAGGCGGTGCCGGCGTGCTGGTGACCACCGGCTTGTCGTCCGCGCCGCCGCGCCCCTGGAACCACCACCATCCGCCGCCGGCCGCCACCGCAAGCAGGGCGACGCAGGCCAGGGCGATGGCCGTCTTGCCGCCGCCGCTGCCGCTGCCGGTGTTGCCCTTGCCGCCCTTGTTGCCCGCCGGCGCAGGCGCAGCGGCGGGCGCCTTCGCCCCGCCGCCCGACTTGCCGGCGATGACCGTGGCCGCATCCGCATTCGAGCCCATCGACGTACGTCCGCCCGACGAGGACGAAGGCGGCTGCGTGCGCGGCACCGGCGCGATGCTGTGCCCCACTTCCAGGTCGAGCGCTGCGCGCAGATCCGCCATCGACTGCGGACGCTGCTCTGGCCGCACGCCCAGCCCCGCATCGATCGCCTCCAGCAGCCGCGGGCTGTAGCGCTTGCGCAGGATCTCGTTGCCCGCGAGCGGCACGTAGCTGTCGGACAGCAGGCGCGCCACCGAAGGCGGCGGCGCACGGCCGCACACCGCCACGTGCATCACCGCCGCGAGCGCGTACACGTCGGTCCATGCGCCCTGCGACATGTCGGGCATCTCGGCGTACTGCTCGATCGGCGCGTAGCCCGGCTTCAGGATCACCGTGATCGCCTGCGTCTTGTCGGTGATCACGCGCCGCGCCGCGCCGAAGTCCAGCACCACCGGCCGGCCCGAGCCTTCCAACAGGATGATGTTGTCGGGCGCGATGTCTCGGTGGTAGCAGTTGGCGTTGTGCATCACCGCGAGCGCCTGCGTCACGCCGTCCATGATGCGGATCAGCCAGGCCTCGTCGACGCCCGCGGGGATCGACACAAGCGCCTCGCGCAGCGTCTCGCCGCGGTAGAAGGGCATGACCATGTAGGTCGTGCCCTTTTCCTGCCAGAAGCGGTAGACCTTCAGCAGCGACGGGTGGTCGAACTGGGCCAGCAGGCGGGCTTCGTTGATGAAGCTGCGCATGCCGAGGTCGAAGGTTTCGCGGTGTCTTTCCGATAGCGGAACTACGGTGCCGTCGCTCTGCCTTGCCGACAACGAAGTCGGGAGGTATTCCTTGATCGCTACGACGCGCTCCAGGGTGTGGTCCCAGGCTTCGTAGACGACGCCGAAGCCACCCTGGCCGATGACTCTTGTGATCTCGAATTCGGCCAGGCGGCTGCCTACGGGGAGGAGGCCTGCCTCCGTTGCGCCGGTCGCTGGGCTGGTTACCGGGGTCGAGCCTGGCCTGCTCGTGGGGGCGCCTGCCGTGATTACTGTGGCTGAGGTGTCGCCTGTTGTCGTTGGCTGCGACGGCGGGGTTGATTTGGGGACTACGCGGGTGCGGTCGTCTTCGTTGGAGTCGGTCATTGACTGGCTCCTTCTTTGGTTGCTTGTTGGGTGGCTTGTCGTGTTTGCTTCCCGGGGCCAGGTCTCGGCCCGGCGGCCGACTCACTTTCTTTTGCTTCGCCAAAAGAAAGTAAGCAAAGAAAAGGCGACCCCGCTGTCTGCGACCCCTTCGCTGCGCTACGGGGCAACCTGCGGTGCTCGCGTTTCGCGGGGTCTCGCCCAAACTCGCTTCGCTCAGACAAGGGCGAGCCCTGATCCGCGAAACGCTGCGCTCCTCGGCGCAGCCAGAGGGGATTGCAGACCTGCGGGCCATCGCTGCGCTCGGCCTCCAAGGCACTGCAGGCGCTGCGCGCCTGCAGTGCTTGGAATGAGGAGGTGGCGCAGTTTGGATTGCGAGGGCTGTCAGCACCGCTCGTGCTGCTGGTCCTGTGTATCCCGTTGATGCCGCTCGTGCCGTCGATGCCGATGGTGCTGCTGATGCCGCTGCCCCCGCTAGCGCGACCAACATCAGCCCCGCCCCTCCATCCCCCGCCGAGCGAAGCAAAGGCCCGTCCAGGCAATCCAAGGGCCGAGCGAAGCGATGGCCCGCCCCACTCCCTTCTGGCTGTGCCGAGGAGCGCAGGCGCAGGAGGGATCAGGGCCGCAGCTGTTTGAGCGAAGCGAGTTCTGCGGACCCCCTCCTGCGCCGAGCACCGCAGGTTGCCCGTAGCGAAGCGAAGGGACACAGACAGCAGGGTCGCCTTTTCTTTGCCTACTTTCTTTTGGCGAAGCAAAAGAAAGTAGGTCGCCCGCCGGGGCGAGACCCGGCTCCGAAACCCAAAAAAAGAAGAGGCGTACATCTCACCCCTCCTCGGCAAAGCCCAGAAACAGAGCTTCAAACTGCTCATCCCGAGGCAACCCGGTACTGAGCATCCTGACCCCGTTCTCGACAGAAGGATCGCCAAGCCACAACGATGTCCCCGCAAGCGGCAAATCGAGAGACTCCACGCCCCCTTCCCGAACATCGGAAGAAGCACCGGAATCCGCAGCGAACAACCGCTGCAGCACGGCATCGAACCGCACCGCATCCAGATCCCCATCCAGCCCTTCCAAAGCGGCCTGCGTCGCAAAAGCCCACCACCTCAACGCAGCAGCGAGCGCCTCACCCTGCAAGCACCCAGGCAGCGAGGCATCCAGCTCGACGGCAAGGGCAAAGGGAAAGTACCGTCCCACCCCATCCACGGAAGGCATGAGCACCCCGATCCACGCCTGGTCGCCAGCCACCTGCCGCCCCAGCGCAAAGCACCAGATGGGCGCTTCGAGATACCGCTCGGTCCAATCCGCCCGATCCCGCAGCCGCGACATGCCCCGCTGCAGCCACTGGTCCCACACGGCACGGAAAGCCTCAGGCAGCCGCCGATGCGCGAAATCCCCCATGCCAGGCAATTTCCCGAACCACCCGGGCAGCGCAGTGGCGGAAGCAAGCAGCGATGACGAAGAGGACTCGACGCTCACAGCCCCTCCGGACATGAGAACTCGCGCAGCTCGCGCAGTCGGATCGGGTGCTGCACGCTGTTGGTCGTCACCTCGAAGCGTGTCTTGCGCGCGCCGACCTGGAAGGTGATGAAGAACTTCTCGGGCGCGTCGCCCGCTTCGAGCTGGCCGTCGTCGAGCGTGCGGAAGAGAGCCCACGGGCCGTCCACCGCGGAGCCGGAGCTGCCGGTGGTCGAGGGCGGGCTGACCTGGATGCGCACCTGGTTGCTGCCCTTGGGGCCGGGCCACTGCACGGCCATGGGCACGACGGGGCCGTGCGCGTATTTCACGAGCTGGCCGTCGACGTCGAGGATGAACTGGGTGATGCCCGCATCCATCTCCACCGGCTTGAAGTCCAGCCGCATCGACGGGCCCCGGCCGCCGCCGCGGAAGAAGATCTCCTTGATGCGCGCGGCGCGCTCGAACTGCGCGATCGCCTGGGTGGTGATGGCGCCGCGCTCGGCCACGGGCTTGTAGCGCCACGGGCGCGTGCTGGTGTCGACGATGGCGGCCAGGCGCTTCTGGAAGAAATCGTCCATCAGGCCGCCGGGGCCGAACATCTGGCCGAAGTCCTCGGGCAGCACGTCGCGCTTGCTGCTCTGCACGAAGGGATAGCGGCCAGCGATCGCACGCGCGCAGAACTCGGTGACGGGGCGCAGGTCCTGGCTGAGGTTGCCGCGCTCGGCCACCTGCGCCTGCGCGGCGCCGGCCTGGCTCAGGTTCTCGACCATGGAGCGCACGGGCTCCGGCAGGCGGCCGGCGTCGGACTTGAGCTTGCCGGCCACGTCGCCCGGCGGCGGCGAGGTGCGGCCCTTCACAGCCGTGTCGACGGCGTTGAGGTACACGTAGACCTCGTTGAAGAGCTTCAGCGCGTCGTCGATGGGCGCCGGCTGGTTGGGGCCGCCCGCGGTGACGAGCCGGCGCAGCGCCTCGAATCGGTCGTCCACGATGCTCTCGATGCGCTTGCCTGGGGCCACCTGCCGGCCGGGGTCGGCGCCGAACAGGTCTTCCAGGCCCTTGCGGGTGTTGCGCACGGTCTCGGTGGCCTTGCTGACCACGTCCTTGTTGGCGTCGGCGGCGGGGATCAGCGTGGTCTGCTTGACCACGGCGCGCAGGAAGTTCGCGAGCGGCGAATCGACGCCCGAGAGGATGCGCGCGGTCTCGATGTTCTTCTCCAGCCCGTTCACGCGGATCAAACGCACGTCGGCCAGCAGCGCCTCCCATTGCTTGACGTACTCCTCCAGGTAGAGGCGGCGCACGCGGTCGGTCAGCGCGCCGAGCGCGGCGGCGTCGCGCAGGCGGTCGGCGGCGTTGCGGTCCTGGCCGAGCACCCACGGGTCTTCGTTCGCGAGCAGGCCGGTGAGCACCACCACTTCGTTCTGGAAGCGCTTGTGGTAGCCGTCGTAGGTGAACATGCCCGGCACGCCCTCGGACAGCGGCTTGCCGCTGATGCGCTCGAACACCAGCGGACCCGACGGGCCGGTGGCTGCCGCCACGCTGAAGGCCGGGATGTCCTTGCTGGCGCGCTGGCGCTTGAGGCGGCTGAACACGCGCTGCTCCAGCGGATAGCTCGCGAGCACGGCGCGCACGCTGCGCACAAGGTTCTCGTCCATCTTCAGCGGCGAGCGCGGCGGGCCCTGGGCGATGAGCACGTCGAGCTGGTCTTCCAGCTGCTTGCGCTGGTCCTCGGGAATGCCGCGGTCGAGGTTGCGCGCCCAGTCGAGCGTGATCCAGGCCTTCAGCGCCTCGGCGTCGAAGTGCTCGGGCTGGTAGAGCATCAGGTAGCTCTTGAGCGCCTCGTAGGTGAACTCGAGGTTGTCCTTCTGCGCGGTGCGCAGCTGGTCCTCGATGCGCTTGGCGATCTGCGGCAGGAAGGCGTCGTTGAGCGCACGCTGGTGCGTGAGCATGGCGGCGGCGTCGAGCTTGTCGCCCTGGTAGAGGCCCAGCGTCATCGACAGCGGCTCGTCGCCCTGGCGGTTCTCGGGCGTCTTCCAGATGTCGCGCAGGCTCTGCAGCACGGGCGCGACTTCCACCAGGTTCTGCACGCGCGCGGGCAGCGCCGCGAGGTTCTGCCGGGCGGGCTCCACGCGGGCCTCGACCGACTTCAGGTAGTTCATGTTCTGCAGCGTGCTGTAGCCCCAGGCCGCGAGCAGGCC
Organism: Variovorax atrisoli; assembly: GCF_014195185.1. Taxonomy (NCBI): domain Bacteria; kingdom Pseudomonadati; phylum Pseudomonadota; class Betaproteobacteria; order Burkholderiales; family Comamonadaceae; genus Variovorax; species Variovorax atrisoli. The sequence continues at coordinate 58,215 of NZ_JACIBG010000004.1, forward strand.
GACGGTGACCAGCGTCATCGCCGTCACGCCGATCACGCGCAGCGTGTGGCGGCGGCGCTCCAGCTTCACGTCGGCGCCGGCCAGGCGCTGCTCGGGGAACACCACGTCGCGCAGCAGCGAGGTAAGGAAATAGCTGCGCCCGCTGGACTTCTGCGGCGCGAGCATCGCGCGCTCGATGCCGAAGCTGCGCGCCAGGCTGCCCATCACGCGGTCGATGGGACTGCCTTCCTGCGTGCCGCTGGTGAAGTACACGCCGCGCACCCACGGCGGCTGCGCGAAGCGCGAGCCGGTGAACACCTGCTCCAGCAGGTCCGAAAGCAGCGGCCCGATGGAGCCGAACTGCGCGGGAAAGCCGAAGATCGCCGCGCGGCGGTTGCCGTCGGTCTCGCGCTGCATGCGCGCGATGAGGCCGTCGTTCACGCGGTTGTGCAGCAGCGCGAACTCGCGGTTGAAGGCGGCGGAGAGTCCCTTCTCCTCCACCTGCAGGTTCTCGTCGGCCGGCAGCGTGAAGCCGAAGACCTGCGCGCGCTGCTCCTTGCCGAGGTCATCGAAGTAGTCGGTGAAGCCGTAGAGCAGGTCGCTCTTGGTGACGAGCACATACACCGGCAGCCGCGTGGTGAGCTTGCCGTCGAGCTCCAGCAGGCGCGCGCGGATCGATGCCGCGAGCTGCGTGCGCGCCTCGGGGCCCTGGCTCAGCAGGTCGGCCACGCTGACGGTGAGGAACACGCCGTTCAGCGGCCGGCGCGGGCGCACCTTCTTCAGCAGCCCCAGGAAGCCTTCCCACGCGCTCTTGTCTTCCGACTGGTGGCTGTCCTGCGTGGTGTAGCGGCCCGCGGTGTCGATGAGCACCGCCTCGTCGGTGAACCACCAGTCGCAGTTGCGCGTGCCGCCCACGCCGCGGATCGCGCCGGGACCGAACTTCTCGGCCAGCGGGAAGCTCAGGCCCGAGTTGACCAGCGCGGTGGTCTTGCCCGCGCCGGGCGCGCCGATGAACACGTACCAGGGCAGGTCGTAGAGATAGCTGCCGCCCGATATGGAAAGCCAGTCGCGCCAGCCCGGCTTCCTGCCGGCGGCGTGCAGCCGCATCTGCTTGAGCGTGGCAACGGCCTCGCTGAAGCGCGTGTCGAGGATCTTCTGCTCGCCGTTGACCGGCGCATCGGCCTTGGCGGCCGGCGCCTTCATGAGGCCGTCGGTGAGGTGCCGGCTCGCGCGGCGGGCGCGCCAGCGGCGGTACAGCGCGCGCAGCACCACGACGAGCACGATGACGCCGATGACGATGGCGCGCGTGGTCTCGCTCTCCAGCGGCGCGAGCGAGCCGATCTTCACCAGCGGGCCGATCCACCAGATCAGCAGCGCGACGACGATCAGCGCCAGCAGTGTGAGCAGCAGCGGGCTGAAGAGGAAGCCGAAGATTTTCTTGATCATTTCGTCGCTCCCGTGGCCGGAGCAGGAACGGCGGCCGGCGCGACAGCAGTCGGCGCGGGTGTGACGCCCTCGGGGCCCGTCAGCAGCACGATCTCGACGCGGCGGTTGCGCGCGCGGTTGGCCGGCGTGTCGTTGGGCGCCACCGGCTCGGCGTCGGCCTTGCCGTCGGAACGCATGCGGGCCGGGTCGACCAGCGTGGAAAGCGCGCCCTTCACCGCATCGGCGCGCGCGGCCGACAGGTGCCAGTTGGACGGATAGCGCAGCGAGCGGATCGGCTGGTTGTCGGAGTGGCCGGTGATCAGCACCTCGCCCTTCACCTCGGACAGCGCCTGGCCGATGCGGCGCAGCACCGGCAGCGACTGCGGCATCGGGTCGGCGCTGCCGGAGCCGAAGAAGGAGTCGCCGCGCAGGCGCACCAAGCTGCGGTCGGCCTCGTCGGTCACCGTCACCAGGCCCTGCTTCACCTCGGGCTCGAGGAAGCGCGCGAGGCGCGGCGTCTTCGCCGGCAGCGCGGGCGGCGCGATCTGGATGTTGGGCGCGCGCAGGCTCGACACCGCGGCGTAGGTGGTGTCGGAGCGGTGGTTGAGCGTGAGCCGCAGCCCGAACCATGCGAGCGCCAGCAGCAGCGCGAAGCCCGCTGCGAACACCCACAGCGGCAGCGACTCGCGCAGCCGCACCGTGCCGGCGCCCTGCCCGCGCCAGTGCGGCGAGAGCTCGGCTTCCACGGGCGGACGGTCCTTCGCGATGAGGTCGGCCAGGCGCTGGCGCACCGAGTCGAGCTGCGCGCGGCCGTTGTCGATCACGCGGTAGCGGCCCTCGAAGCCGAGGGCGAGCACGCTGTAGATCAGCTCCAGCAGCTGGCGGTGCGTGGGCACGTCCTGCGCGAGCTTGGCCAGCAGCTGGAAGACCTTCTCGCCGCCCCAGGTCTCGTTGTGGAACTGCACCAGCAGGCTCTGCTTGTTCCAGCCGGCCTGCACGCCCCAGGGCGTGTTGGCCACGGCCTCGTCGAGCGCGGTGCACAGCACGTAGCGCGCGGCCAGCACCGATTCGTTGCCCACGCCCGCACGGCGCGCGCTTGCGTCGAACTGGTTGACCGCATCGGCGGTCGATGCACGCAGCGCCGGCACGTTGGGCGGCTGCGCGAGGTTGCGCAGCTTGCCGATCAGAACCAGCAGCTTGCCGGCGGCCGACACCAGCGGATTGAGCAGGCCGAGCTCACCAACGTCGGCGGCGGGTGTCGGATCGGCCCCTCCGAAGAAAGGCGCAGGCGCGGGCGCACTCGGCGTGCCCGCCGGCGTGCGCGGCTTGGGCTTGATGACCGTGCGCTCCGACTCGAAGGCGGCGAAGGGATCGGGAGGTGTGCTCATGATGGCTCCACGCTGACGGCGCCGATTCGTGGAATGCCGCGGAACCGGCCTTGCCGGGCCACAGGCGTTGCGCCCTCGAAGGAGGTTGGCGCAGCGGCACGAAGTGCGCGAAGACTGGGGGTCATGCTCGTATTGCCCAGAACTGGAGATCGAGCCCGGGGAAATCGCCCGCGATGTGCATCGCGATGCCCCCCGACTGCTCTAGCTGCCGCCACAGGTCGCTGTTGCGCGTCTCCAGCTCGAAATAGCTGGCGCCCGTGTGGAAGGGGATCTGCCTCGGCGCCACCGGCATCGGCGTGAGCGTGACGCCCGGCAGCGCGAGGTTGACGAGGTCGCGGATGCGCTCGACCGGCCCGATCTTGACCTGCGTGGGAAAGCGCGCGCGCAGCGCCTCGCTGGGCATGCTCGCACTCACCGCGAGCACGAAGGTGGCCTTGCGCTGCAGCTCCACGTCGGTGACCACCGCCACGCGCACACCGTGCTTGCGGTCGTGCAGGTCGATGCGGATGGCCGACTGCTCGAACACCATCGACAGGCTGCGGCGCAGGTCGTCCATGAGCGGACGGAAGCTCATCGCGAGGTCGTCGTGGATGTAGGGACCGAAGCGCGACACGCGGCGCGAGTCGCGAAAGCTCGCGAGGTCGCCCGCAAGGCCCAGCGCATGCTCGAAGAAATGCTGCGGATGCAGCATCGCGCTCTTCGCGAGGTGCGCGAAGACGGCCTCGTTGCGGTTGACGGCCTGCAGCAGCATGAAGTCGGCGATCTCGGCCACGCCGCCGGTGCCGCCCTGCGTGAGCCGGCCGGCCAGCGCCTCGCCACGCTGGCGCAGCAGGCCCAGCAGTTCGTCGAGCCAGGCGCGGATGACGGCATGGCCGGCCACGTCGAGCAGCGGCGGCAGCATCGCGCGATCGAGCTGCACCTGGTTGTCGACGCGGCGCTCGACCACGCGGGCCACGCCGAGAGTGGTCCACGCATCGGTGGCCTCGCTCGCGCGCATCAGGCGCGTGTGGAGCTGGCCCAGCTGCAGCATCGCGGTGCGCTCGCCGGCGGTGTTGGAGTCGGGCACCTCCGACTCGAGCACGCGGTGGCGCACCAGCTCCTCATACTCTTCCGCGTCGGCCTCGCGCGCGCCCGCGCGGCGCAGCGGCAGCGCGAGCACCACGGCCTCGTCGCGCATGGTGGATGGAATGTCGATGGGCTCGGGCAGCGGGTCGACCGCAGGCATGTCGAAGACGGTGCCGTCGCCGAACAGGCCCACCGCGCGCACCAGCGCCAGCTTGCCCAGCGTGAGCGCGGCCGGGTCGATCTCCAGCTCGGCGAAGCCCCAGGCGTAGGGTGTGGTGGAACGCAGCAGCACGTGCCGCGCGTGATCGGCATGACGCTCGCTCTGCTGCAGGTGCTGAGGCTGCAACAGCATCCCCTCGCTCCAGACCACTTTTGTTCGCCAACTCATCCGCACTCCGTCAACGGCAAGGGTTGCCTGAAAGAAACACGAAGTTTCCGGCTCGGGGGGCTGGTGGCAAATCCGCCTTAAGGCCTAGCTAACGGCCTAGGCAGGGGCTCTGGAGCTACGGCGAAGGGAGTAGAGATTCGCCCTGCGCAGGCGGGCGGCCCGGCGGCCGGGCAGCGGAGGACGGACGCTTCAGCGGGAGGCGGGCCGCAGCATCTCGACCTGCTCGGCGTAGGTCTTCTCGATGCGCTGCAGCCGCTGCTCGCGCGCGGCCTCGTTGACCCACGCGGCGGCCATGGCGTGCTGCCTGCCGAGCTGGCGCTCCAGCTGCGCCTGCGGCAGCAGCGCGCTGTCGTCGGCGGCGATGTAGCCGTAGGCCGCGCGCAGGCTCTTGAGCACCTCGCGCTCGGCGTCGCCGCGCGTGCCCTTGGCCTTGCCGTAGCCGGTCAGGAAGTTCTGCAGCCGCGCCTGGAACTCGGGCGGGAAGTCGCGCCGCACCACCATCTGCGCGCCGGGCGGCGGCTGCGACTCCCAGATCACCTTCAGCCGCTCGGCCTCGATGGGGAACTGCTGGCGGAAGCGCTCCAGGTCGGTGGTGTTGTTGGTCGCCACGTCGGCGTCGCCGTTGGCCACGGCCAGCGCGGTGGCCTGGTGGGTGCCGACGAACTCGCTGCGAAAGCGCGTCTCCATCTCGATGTTGTTCGGCAGGAAGAGCTGGCTCTGCGGCACGATGAAGCCGGTGACCGAGCGGCTGTCGCCGCGCGCCAGGCGCCACTTCTCGGGCTGCGCGAGCAGGCCCTCGAGCGTGTTGAGCGGGCCTGCCTTGCGCACCAGCAGCACCGCGCGGTGCTCGGGCATGCCGGGGTGCCGCGCGATCTGCGCCACCACCTTCATGCGACGCTGCATCACGGCGTCCAGCGCCATCTTTCCGGAGAGGAAGGCCATGTCGATCTCGTCGCGCCCGATGGCGCGGTCGAGCTCTTCGTAGGTCGGCACCGAATACATGCTGACCGGCATGCCGAGCGCGCGACCCAGGTCGTTCATGAGCGGCGTCCACAGCGCGCGCGACTCGACGGTGCCGCCCAGCGGCAGCACGCCGAAGCGAAGCATCCGGATGGCGGGCGACGGCGCGCCCTTCTCGGCCGGCGCCACCGCGGCTCCTGTCGCCGTGCCCTGCTGCGCCACGGCCGGCATCGCGATGAGGAAGGCCAGCAGCACGGCGACCGCGCGCCGCAGCCCGGTGCGCAGCGTCATGGCGACACGTCCTTCAGCACGCTGACCTGCTCGGCGTAGCCGCTCTCGATGCGCTGCAGCCGGGCTTCGCGCGCGGCGTCGTTCACCCACTGCGCGGTCATGGCGTTCTGCTTCGCGAGCTGGTAGGCCAGCTTGGCGGCCGGCTGCAGCGAGCTGTTGTCGGCCGCCACGAAGCCGGCCAGATCGTGCAGCGACTTCAGCACCACGCGCTCGGCGTCGCCGCGCGGGCCCTTGCCGCGCCCGTAGGCCACCAGGAAGGCCTGCACGCGCTTGCGCAGCTCGGGCGTGTATTCGCGCCGCACCACGATCTGCGCATGCGGGATCAGGTCGGACTCCCATAGCACCTGCAGCCGCTCGGTCTCGGCTGGAAAGCGCGTCTTGAAGCGCTCGAAGTCGGCGGTGTTGTTGGTGGCCACGTCGGCCTCGTTGTTGGCCACGGCCAGCGCGGTCGCTTGGTGGGTACCCACGATCTCGCTGCGGAAGCGCGTCTCCATCGCGATATGGTTCGGCAGGAAGAGCTGCAGCTGCGGCACGATGAAGCCCGACACCGACTGCTTCTCGCCGCGCGCGAGCCGCCAGCGATCGGGCTGCTCCAGCAGGTTCTTCAGCGAGTTGAAGGGCGGCGCCTTGCGCGACAGCAGCAGCGCGCGGTAGCCCGGCAGGCCGTCATGGCGCACCACCTGCGCCACCACCTTCATGCGCCGCTGGGTGACGGCGTCGAGCGCCATCTTCCCGGAGAGGAAGGCCATGTCGACCTCGTCGCGCTGGATGGCCTGCTCCAGCGCCTCGTACGAGTTGACCGACAGCACGCTCACCGGCCGGTTGATCGCGCGGCTGAGCTCGGCCAGGAGCGGGTCCCAGTCGCTGCGCGATTCGAACGCACCGCCCAGCGGCAGGATGCCGAAGCGCACCGGGCCGTCCAGCGGATTGACCTGGGCAGGCGCCGCGAGGGGCAGCGCCGTGAGCAGCGCCAGGGTGCCCGCGCGGAGCACGGCGGCTGAGAACTCGGCGAATCGGCGCAGGGAAGCCAGCATTTCTGAAGCGAAAGACATAGGGCCGGCGCGCATCGGCGGGTCTAACATGGGCAGCGCGGACGCCATTAAATATCAATTGCAAACATTTGTTGTGATGTTTTTCCCAGCTTTCCTGCCCCGGAACGCCCTCCTAAGCTCGGCGCCCATGCCTGCGATGCCCTCATGAACTGGAACTTCCGCGTCATCCGGAGCCTGGGGCGCCTGACCTTCGCCCAGCAGCTGATCCTGCTGGCGATGGTGCCGGCGGCCCTGGCCACGCTGGCGGCCATCGCCGTGCTGACGCGCCAGCACCTGGGCAACCTCACCGAGCTGATGCGCGCCAACGCGCAGACCGTGGCGCTGCAGGTGGCCACGGTGGCGCAGGCGCCGCTGGCGCGCATGGACCGCCGCGCGCTTGCGCGCACCGCCCAGTCGGGCACCTACCAGCCCAACGTGCAGCAGGTGCAGATCTGGACGGAGGACGGCGAGATCGTCGCCAACTCCGAGACCATGGACCGCGCCCGCGCCGAGGGCCTGCAGGTGGTGGTGCCCATCGTGAGCGACGACGGCCGCCACAACGGCAAGGTGATGGTCGAGATGAGCCTGGCGGCTGTGCAGAGCGCGCGGCGCTCGGTATGGCTCAACGTGGGGCTGGTGCTCGCGATCAGCCTGGTGGGCGTGGGCCTGGCCGGCTGGTGGGCCGCCAGGCGCATCAGCGAGCCGATCCGCGCGCTGGGCAAGGCGGTCGACAGGCTGGGCGCGGGCGAGGACGCGAGCGTGGCCATCGAGGGCACGGCCGAGGTGCGCCACCTGCAGCAGGGCTTCAACGAGGCCGCGCGCGCGCTCGCCGAAAGCCACCGGCTGCTGCAGAGCCGCATCAACGAGGCCACCGCCGAGCTGGCGCGCAAGAACCAGCTGCTCGAAGTGGCCAGCCAGGCCAAGACCCGGCTGCTGGCCGCCGCCAGCCACGACCTGCGCCAGCCGCTGCACGCGCTCACGCTCTTCTCCGACGGGCTGGCCAACGGCGAGAGCGATCCGGTGAAGCTGCAGCGCATCGGCCACATCCGCGAGTGCGTGGATTCGCTGGACCGCCTCTTCTCCGAGCTGCTGAACCTGTCGCAGCTGGACGCGGGCGTGCTGCAGCCGCAGTGGATCGACTTCCCGCTCGACCGGCTCTTCGAGGAGATCAGCCGCAACTTCCGACCGGTGGCCGAGCAGCAGGGCCTGCGGCTGGTGGTGCGCAAGACCGACGTGTGGGTGCGCTGCGACTACGTGATGCTCTCGCGCATCCTGAACAACCTGGTGTCGAACTCGCTGCGCCACACCATCGAGGGCGGCGTGCTGATCGGCGCGCGGCGGCGCGGCCGGGGCGTGCGCATCGACGTGGTCGACACCGGCGTGGGCATCGCCGCGCACCACCAGGCGCGGGTGTTCGAGGAGTTCTACCAGGTCGAGCCCGCGGGCCGGCAGGCGGCATCGCGCGGCGCGCGGGGCATGGGGCTGGGCCTGGCCACGGTGCAGCGACTGGCCGAGCTGCTCAACACGCGGGTGGATCTGACATCGAAGCTGAACAAGGGCACCTGCGTGCGGGTGCTGGTGCGCTCGGCCGCCGCCGCGCTGCCGGTGCCCGCGGCGGCGCCCTCCCTCGCCGCCATCGAGGAAGAAGAGAGCCTGGCCGGCGTGCGCATCCTCGTGATCGACGACGAGCGCACCATCCTCGAGGGCCTGACGGTGGTGCTCTCCAACTGGGGCGCCGAGGTGCTGCCCGCGCAGACCCGCGCCGAGGCGCTGACCATGGCCGACGGCTGGGCGCAGCCGCCCGACGTGGTCATCAGCGACCTGCTGCTGCAAGGCGGCGACAACGGCCTGGACGTGATCGCCGCGCTGGAGCGCCATCCGCGCGGCATCGGCCCGGGCACCGCCCGCCTGCTTGTGACCGGCGAGACCAAGCCCGACCGCCTGCGCGAGGTGGCGAGCGCCGGAATCACGGTGCTCTACAAGCCGGTGTCGCCGCGCGTGCTGCGCCAGGCGATCCAGGCGCAGCGAGCCGCGGCAGCGCAGGCAGCCAGCGCTTAAAAAGCGCTCTCCTAGCGCGAAACACCGCGGAACCGGCTTTGCCGGGCCGCAGGTGTTGCCCCCGGAAGGGGGGTGGCGAAGCGACACGAAGTGCGCGAAGCCTGGGGGTGAGCCAAGTGCTACCGCGGAACCGGCTTTGCCGGGCCGCAGGTGTTGCCCCCGGAAGGGGGTGGCGAAGCGACACGAAGTGCGCGAAGCCTGGGGGTGAGGCAAGTGCTACCGCGGAACCGGCTTCGCCGGGCCGCTGGTGTTGCCCCCGGAAGGGGGAAGGCGCGCGCGACACGAAGTGCGCGAAGCCTGGGGGAGAACCAGCTACTCCGTCAGGCATAGGCCTTGCGGCCATCACCGCGAGGAATTCGTCACACCGGCAGGGCGCCGCGGACGCTGACATAAGCCCTCCGCCTTATCGCGCGAAGAAGGGGACGTCCTTACATTGGGTCATTCGCCTCTCGCTGCGGAAGCAGTCCATGTTTGTTGCCGTGATTCCCGTCCTCCCGCCCTCCTCGAGAAGGCCGTGGCGCGCCGTCCGCATCGCGCTGGCGGCGATGCTCGCCTGGGCCGCGGCGGCCGGCGGCGCGGCGGCCGCAAGCCTCACGGTGCTGATGGGCGACGACATGGCGGCCTCCTCCGAGTTCGTGCAGCAGCTGCGCGCCGACCAGGAGCCCGGCGGCAGGTTCGAGCTGGTGCGCATCCCGCCCGGCGGTGCGGCCGTCGCGCAGCCCGAAGCGGCGGCCCTCGCTCCCGCCCCCGATCAAGAGCGCGCCGCCAACGCGGGCGTGCGCACGCGCAGCCTGCGCAGCGCGGCCGCCGATGCGCCGCTCACCATGGCCGTCGGCCCTGCCGCCGCGCGCGCCGCCATTGAGCGGCCGGGCCAGGAGCCGCTGGTGCTGGCGATGCTCAGCCGGCTCGAATACGAGACGCTCAAGGCATCCAGTCCGGCATTGCGGCGCGGCGACCGCCGCGTGGGCGTGCTGCTGCGCGACCCGGCCATGGCCGACCAGCTCGCGCTGGTCAATGCGGTGCTGCCGCAGAAGCACCGCGTGGGCGTGGTCGCCACGCCGGAGTCGGAGCCGCTGGTGCGCGAGCTGCAGCGCGCCGCCCAGGGCGCGAACCCGGCATGGGACCTGCGCGTGGAATACGTGCCCGACGCGCGGTCGATCGCCTCGGCGCTGCGGCTGGTGGTGCCGCAGAGCGACGCGCTGATGGTGCTGCCCGACCTGATCGGTGACAACCAGGCGGCCACGCTGTCGGTGCTGCGCGCCGGCGCGAGCGCGGGCCTGCCGGTGTTCGGCGCCAGCGAGGGGCTGGTGCGATCGGGCGGGCTGGCAGCGGCGGTCTCCACGCCCTCGCAACTCGCACAGCAGGCGCGTCAGCTCGGGCAGAAGGTCGCGAGCGCCGCCGCGGCCGGGGCGGGCAGCAGCAACAACGCACCGCTGGTGGAAGCCGCTACGCCGGCCGCCGTGCGCGTCAACGCCACCGTGGCACGCGGACTCGGCCTGCGCCTGCCGGAGGAACGGGAACTGACCGACCGGCTCGCGGCCCCGCGATGAGCAGCGCTCCACCTTCCCTCGACCCGGCCGAGCCCACGGGGGCGGAGGGTGCGGATGCGCCGGCCGCTTCGGCTTCGCCGCCGCCCGCGTCCTTCCGCTCGCCGCACACGCTGGTCCTGCGCGGCAACCTCCAGCGCGACCTGTTCCGCCTCGGCGTGGTGCCGTGCGCGGCGGTGGCGCTGGCGCTCACCGGCTGGTTCACGCACAACCGGCTGCAGACGCTCGAAGCCGCCTTCGACGCCGAAGGCCAGTCCGTCGCGAAGCAGGTGGCGGCCATGTCCGACCTGAGCCTCTACGCGGGCGATGTGCCGGCCCTTCAGAACGTGGCCAATGCCGCGCTGCGCGGCGGGCAGGTCACGCGCGTGGAGATCAGCAACAGCGCCGGCATCTACGTGACCGCCGGGCCCAAGACGCCGTCGCTGGGGCAGCTGCGCATGTTCACCTCGCCGGTCACGCTGCGCGAGGCCTCGCGCGCCAGCGCCTTCGCGCCCGCCGGCTCCACCGCGGCGGGCGATGCGCCCATCGGGCTGGTGCAGACCTTCCGCGACACCACGGCCTACACGCGCGAGCGCAGCCGCTCGCTGATCGCGGGCGTCGGCATCGCGCTGGTCGCGCTGATCGCGGCGTGGGCCTCGGTGCGGCACATGGCGCGCACGGTGGCGCGGCCGCTGCGGCGCGTGTCGCGCACGGTCGCGGCGCTGGAGGCGGGGCATTTCGAGGTGCGCTGCGACGTGGCGGAAGGCGGCGCGCGCGGCACGCACGAGCTCGCGGTGCTCGCGCACGACATCGACCGGCTGGCCGAGCGCCTGCAGCGCAACCGCCAGGTCAGCGAGGAGCAGGTGCGCGAGGCCACCGCCGTCGCGCTGCAGCGCATGGCCGAGGCCGAGCAGGCGGCCCTCTCGCGCGCACGCTTCCTCGCGGCCGCGAGCCACGACCTGCGCCAGCCGCTGCATGCCATGGGCCTGTTCATCGACGGCCTGCTGCCCGGCGCCTCGCCCGCGCAGCGCCCGGCCGTGCTGCGGCTGCAGGAGAGCACCGAGTTCATGGGCGTGCTGCTGGACGACCTGCTCGAGATCTCGCGGCTCGACGCGCAGGTGCTCACGCCGGCCATCGCCAAGGTGCCGCTCGCGGAGCTGTTCGACCAGCTCGATGCACAGCACGCCGCAGCCGCCGTCGAGGCCCGCGTGTGGCTGCGCTGGAGCGACCGCGGGCTGGCCGTGCGATCCGATGCGTCGATGCTGCGGCGCATCGTCGGCAACCTCGTCACCAACGCGCTGCGCCACGCGCCCGAGGGCGGCACGGTGCTGGTGGCGGCGCGGCGCAGCGCGGGCGGCGTGCGCATCGAGGTGCGCGACAACGGCGTGGGCATCGCGCCCATCCACCAGGGACGCATCTTCGAGGAGTTCTACCAGGTGGCCAACACCGAGCGCGACCGGCGCCGCGGCTTCGGGCTGGGCCTGGCGATCTGCGCGCGCATCGCGGCGCTGCTGGGCACGCGCATCACCGTGCGCTCGGCGCTGCAGGCCGGCAGCACCTTCGCCTTCACGCTGCCGGCCGCGCGGCTGGCCGACGTGACGCCGCCCCAGCCGCCGCAGATCGCACCCGCGCCGCTGGCCGGACTGCGATGCCTGGTGGTGGACGACGACCCCGCCATCCTCGACGGCAGCCGCGCGCTGCTGGAGCAGTGGGGCTGCCAGGTCGAATGCGTGAGCACCGGCGCCGAGGCCATCGCGCGGCTGGGCACCGGCGACATCCACTACGACGCGGTGCTGTGCGACCTGCAACTCGCGGGCGACGGCGATGGCGTCGACGTGATCGACGCCGCCCGGCGGCTGCAGCCCGATGCGCTGGCGGTGCTGGTGTCGGGCGCCACCGGGCCCGAGGTGCTTCAGCGGCTGCGCCACGGCGGCGTGATGCTGCTGACCAAGCCGGTCGCGCCGGCCAAGCTGCGCGCGCTGCTGACGACGCGGCGTCAAATCATGGTCTGACCCCCAACTTCGTGTCGCTTCGCCGACCCCCTTCCAGGGGGCGATACCTGCGGCCCGGCAAAGCCGGTTCCGCGAGAGCTTGAACTCACCCCCAGGCTTCGCGCACTTCGTGTCGCTTCGCCAACCCCCTTCCAGGGGGCGATGCCTGCGGCCCGGCAAAGCCGGTTCCGCGAGAGCTTGAACTCACCCCCAGGCTTCGCGCACTTCGTGTCGCTTCGCCACCCCCCTTCCAGGGGGCGATACCTGCGGCCCGGCAAAGCCGGTTCCGCGGTATCCCTGGCACTCAGGGTTTCCTGATGCGAAGCACGCCCTCTTTCTCGTTCATGCGCGCGAGAACTGCTGGCGGTAGGCGGTGGGTGACAGCTTGAAGGCCGAGACGAAGTGCTTGCGCAGCGACACCGCCGAGCCGAAGCCGGCGCCGGTGGCGATGCGTTCCACCGGATGGTCGGTGGTCTCGAGCAGCCGCTGCGCGAGCGCGAGGCGCTGGTTCTGCATCCACTGGCCGACGGTGGTGCCGGTGGATTCGCGGAAGCGCCGCGTGAAGTTGCGCCGGCTCATGAGCGCGCGCCGCGCGAGGTCGTCGAGATCGTGCGGCCTGTCGAGGTGCCGGCCCAGCCATTCGAGCAGCGGCGCGAGCCGGTCGCGCTCGGCGGCGGCGGGCACGGGCTGCTCGATGTACTGCGCCTGCCCGCCCTGCCGGTGCGGCGCCACCACCATGCGGCGCGCGGCGCGGTTGGCCGTCTCGGCGCCGTAGCGCACGCGCAGCAGGTGCAGGCAGCAGTCGATGCCCGCCGCGGTGCCGGCAGAGGTGAGCACGTTGCCGTCTTCCACGTAGAGCACCTCGGGCTGCAGCTTCACCTTCGGGTACTGCTTCGCGAAGGCGGGCGCCAGCTTCCAGTGCGTGGTGGCCGGGCGGCCGTCGAGCAGGCCGGCCTCGGCCAGCACGAAGGCGCCGAGGCACAGGCCCATCACGGTCGCGCCGCGCCGGTGCGCCGCCTGCAGCGCCCGGATGAGCGCCGGCGGCGCCGCGCTGCAGTCGTCGCGCCATGAAGGCACCACCACGATTCGCGCGCGTCGAATCGCCTCCAGCCCGTGCGGCACCACGAGCGAGAAGCCCGCGTTGGTGCGCAGCTCGCCGGGCTCCGACGCGCACACCTGCACGCGGAAGCGCGATGCGCCCGCGTCCGTGCGGTCTTCGCCGAAGACCATGCAGGGCACGGACAAGTGGAAGGGGCTGATGCCATCGAAGGCGACGACGGCGACGGTTTCCGCAGCAGGCGAGCTCATGGCCCGATCTTATCGATGAATGGCTTTCGGGCCACTTTCGGGCGGCGGTGCCGGCAGGAAGAATCAAGCCATCCGAACCGACAGCAGAAGGAGCCACTCATGAGCAGCAACACGCCCGCGCCACGCCGCGCCCTCGTCGTCATCGACGTGCAGAACGAATACTTCGAAGGCGGCGGCCTGCCCATCGAATACCCGCCCATCCTGCAGACACTGCCCAACGTGACCCGGGCCATGGACGCCGCCCACGCCGCCGGCACGCCCGTGGTGGTGGTGCGCCACCATGCGCCCAAGGGCGCGCCCGTGTTCCAGGCCGATGCGCACAACGGCCAGCTGCATCCCGAGATCGCGAAGCGGCCGCACGACCACCTCGTCACCAAGAGCTTTCCGAGCGTGTTCACCGGCACCGACTTCGCCGACTGGATCGCGCGCCACGGCATCGACACGCTGAGCGTGGCCGGCTACATGACGCACAACTGCGACGCCTCCACCGTGTACGAGGCCATGCACCGCGGCCTGGCCGTCGAGTTCATCTCCGACGCCAGCGGCGCCCTCCCCTACGAGAACGCCGCGGGCAAGGTCACGGCGGAGGAGATCCACCGCGTCTTCAGCGTGGTGTTCCACAGCAACTTCGCGGCCGTGACCACGACGGACGCCTGGATCTTGGCGATGCGCGAGGGCCAGGCCATTCCGAAGGACAACGTGCTGATGTCGAACCGGCGCGCACGAGGCATCGCATAACCTGCGCGAGCTTCGCGGGGCCGCGCGCCCCGCGCAAGGCGCTCACCTCGATAAGCCGACCTCCAAAAGATCATTGCAGGGCCTCTCGAAATGCCGGCGAACCCGGTGTTGACGGTCTGGTTGCTCTCGACGCTGAAGACCATGTGCATGAGGCGGCCTTGCCTCCTTGCACAACGGTTCGCCACCGCCGCTCCGCAACAGCGCTCACTCGCCTCAGAAATCGGCGCAGCCGTTGCGCTTCTCGGTGTCGACGCAGCTCGAGAGGTTGGGCCGCGAGCGCACGCGCGACCATTCGCGCGCCAGCACGTCGCCGCCCTGCGATGCGCGGTCGCCGTCGAGCGGGCCGGTGGCGAAGCAGATCGGCGGCGGACCGATGTTGCGGTCGTACACCCAGGTGGCGGGCAGGTCGCGCAGCGCATCGGGGCGCGGCAGGTCGGGCATCTGGTTGACGAACAGGTTGCCCGGCACCACGTTGACCGCATAACCCTCGGCCGAGGTGAAGCTGCCGTTGATCGGGTACACGCCCGGCGGACTGGTCTGCAGCGCGGGCGAGAACATGAATCCCGCGAAGCCGGCGCCCGTGTCGCCCAGGATCAGCCCGCCGATGCCGTAGCTGAACAGCGGATTCGGAAAGCCGAAGGGCCTGCTCGCGTTGCCGATGACCACCGTGGCCACCGGCTGCTGCGCGTAGATGAAATGGTTGGCGCCCGCCGGAATGCTCACCGCGCACAGGCCAGAGTAGGCGCAGTGGTAGAGGTTCGGATACAGCCCCGATCCCGCGAGCCCGCCGCGCGTCTCGCCCACCCAGGTGTTGGCCCACACGCGCCAGGGCGCGCCGGTGATGCCGTAGCTGCCGGTGTTCTGGAAACGCGAGCCCGCCACGAGGTCGACCCCGCCGGTGCTGCTCACGTCGGTGCCCAGCAGCAGGTCGCCGGTGAGCGTGCGCACCGCCACGGTATTGGCGGCCATCGATGTTGCCGACACGACCTGCGGCGCATTGCCCGCGGCGTCGTAGCCGGTGACGCTCACCGGGCCGAGCTTGACCGTGTCGACGTCCACGTAGCGGAAGGCACCGGCCGCGCCGCCGCCCAGGGTGTCGGCGCTGACGTTGTTCGCGGCCTGGTCCAGCAGCACGCTGCCGCCGGTGGAGCGCGCCAGCAGCGTGCCGGCGGTGATCGGTGCCGCGGCCGTCTGCGTGATGTCGCCGGCGGAGACCAGCCCCACGGTCGATGCGGTGATCGCACCGCCGAGTTGGATGCCACCGCCACCGCCGTTCTGCAATGTCAGTGCGCCTGGCAGGGTGAGCGGACCCACCACGGAGATGTTGCCGGCGTGCGCGTTGCTGCCGGCCACGATGGTGGGCGCATCGAGGCGCGTGAACTCGTCGGCCGATACGGCGAAACCGTTGGCTGCGGTACCGCCCAGCGTGATGGGGTTGGCGGTGCGATCGACCGCGTTGCCCGCGGCGTCGACGCCGCCGGGGCGCAGGTTCAGTACGTTGCCGGCGCGGACGTTTCCGGCCAGCACCAGCGCGTCGGAGCTGCCGTTGTTGCTGGCGCGCAGCACCACGTTGTTGTTTCCGCTCACCCGCGCGCCGGCAGCGACCGTCAGGCCCGTGCCGTTGGCCTGGGATTCACCCGCGATATCGATGCTGCCGAGGCCCAGCGTGGTGACGAGCGTCGTGCCGCCCACCAGAACGCCGCCGGATGGCGCATCGAGCGGGCCCGGCGTCACGAGGCCGCGGATGCCGATGTTGCCGTCGACGCTGCGGATCACCGTTGCGCCGGTGATGTCCACGCTCTGCACGGAGAGCGGCGAGAGGCTGTAGGTGTAGCTGGCGCCGACGCCGGCGATGGAGATGTCGCCGCTGGTGGTGAGTATCTGGCTGGGTGCCGTGCCGTTCTGTATGCGCACGCCGTCGCCGTGCTGGCCGATGCCCGAGATCGTCACGTCGCCGGTGCTGCTGGTGATGGTGACGCCGGTGAGGTCCACCGTGGGCACCGTGTTGACGATCGTGGTCGGCAGGCTGCGCGTGCCGGTGATCGACACGGAGCCGCCCGGTCCGGCGTCGCCTGCCGTGGTGCGCGTGTCGATGGTAGTGCTGTTGAGCGAGATCGCAGAACCGGAGCTCGCGCCGGCGGCGGCGTTCATCGTCACGTCGCCACCGTTGGTGGCGATGCTGCCGTTGTAGCTGATCGCCCCGCCCTGCCCGCCCACGCCGGCGTTGAACACGACGTTGAGCGCGCCGCCGGTCGACTGGATCGAGTTGGTGGCGCCGGAGCCGCTGATGTTGTGTGCCGCGTCGAGCTGGAAGGTCACCGGCGCGCCGCCGGTGGTGCGCTGGATGGCCGCGAGCGTGTCGAAGCTGATGTTCCCGTCGGTCGCCAGCCCGCCCGTGCCGGTGGTGATCGTCACGCTGGTGCCCTTGTCGAGCGCCGCGTTGATGTCGCCGTCCTGCACGGTGGAGTTCGCGATCGGCACGAAGGGGTCCCCGGTGAGGCTGCCGCTGGCGGTGCCGTGGGCGATGGTGACGTTGTAGGGATCGATGGTCCACGTACCCGCCTGGCCCGCCGAGCCCGACTGCGCCGACGCGTCCACACGCAGCCCCGCCAGCGCGAAGTGCGGTGCCGACGTCTCGATCTTGCCGCCGTTGCCTGCGCCCGCGCCGCGTGCGGAGATGCTGCCGTAGGCGCGCAGCGTGTCGCCCGAGATCACGTTGATGGTGCCGCCGTTGCCGCCCGCCGAGCCGGCGCTGGCATCCAGGCTGCTGTTGCTGCCGAGGGCGATGACATTGCTTGCGGTGATGTCGATGCTGCCGCCACCGGTGGCACCGCCGGCATCGAGAGTGGCGGGCAGGACCGTACCGTCGAAGTTCTGCGAGCCTTCCACCAGCACGTTGCGCCCGGTCAGCGAGATATGCCCTCCCTGGCCGGTGCTGCTGGCCACCGACAGCATGGCGCCGTCGGGCGCGGCGCCGAGGCCGGAGCCGAAGGTGTTCATGCGCAGCGAGATATCGGTGCCCTGGGCGTCGAGCGCGATGGTGCCGCCCGCGGTGCGCAGCGGATTCGGCTGCGACGAATCGGCACTCACCGCCACGCCATAGACCGGTATGCCGGTGGGCGTGGTGACCACCGCGCCGCCGCCGTCCAGTGCGGCGGTGAAGCCTGCGCTGCCGGCCTTGCCCACGATGTCGATGCGCCGGCCGTCGCCCGCGCTCACGCTGCCCGACAGCGCCACCCCGTTGCCGCCGCCGGCCGTGCGGCCATTGGCCGCGAACTGGAGGTACTTGGTCAGCGCCTGCAGGTTCGCGCCCGTGCCTTCGATACGCACGTCACCGCCCGCTTCGATGGATGAGCTGTCGATGTTCACGGCCGTGGTGGTGTCGATGGAGCCGGCCGGCAGCGTGTTGTCGGTCCAGTCCACGCCTCGTCCGGTGACCGTGACGTTGCCCGGTGTCGAGACCTTGGTGCCGTTGCTCAGGCGCACGCCGTCGCCGCCGAGCGAGGCCAGTCCGTCGATGCTGACGCCGCCGCTGCCACCCTGCACGGCGCTGTCCTGCAGCGACACGCCGCCGGTGCCCACGTAGACGAAATTGGTGTCGCTGTCCTGCGAGTCGACCCGCGTGCGTCCCTGGCCGCGCAGCGAGACCTGCCCGGCGCCGCTGGTCGCGAGCGTGCTGTTGCTCAGGAAGATGCCGTCGCTCCACGTCAGTTCGCTGTGCGACAGAGAACCGCCGACCGCGCGCCCGTTGTTCGCGTCGCCCTGACCGAAGAAACGGATGTTGCCGCCGTTGGCGTCGATGGTCGCGCCGCTCATGATGATCGACGCACCGTAGTCGAGTTCGAAGCTCGGGTTGCCGCCGCCGACGTTCACCTGCGCGGCATTCTTCGCCACCAGCCCGGTCGAGTCGGCGTTGAAGTCGACGTTGAGCGCACCCACGCGCGCGTCGATGGCCGAGCCGCTGTTCATCGCGATGCCGCCAGCCGAGTCGACGCGCAGCGTGGCGCTGCCGCCCTCGTTCTTGACCACCTGCGCATCATTGCCGAAGGTCACGCCCGCGCTGTCGCCGGTACGGGTGCTCGACAGCGTCACGTCGGTGCCGCGCCCGAGCGTGGCGCCCACGGCGCGCGCGCTCACGTCGCTGAAGGACAGGGAGGGATAGGCGCCGTCGTAGGCCGGCATGTCGGCATCCGCGTCCACGGTGAGGTTGTTGCCAGTCGACACCGTCCATCGCCCGTTGGCCCCGCCCTGCGCACCGCCTGCGGCGTCGACACGCGCCGGGTCGATGCGCACGAAGTCGCCGCTCGTGGTGATGCTGCCCCCGGCAGCGCTGCTGGCGCCCCGCGCGGTGAGTTCGCCGAAGACCTGCACATGCGACTCGCGCTCCGGCAGCGGGTTGGCGGCATCGCCTGCGAAGGCAGCGCCGGTCGCGGTGCCCACGCTGATCGTGCCGCCGGCGCCTGCGCCCGTGCCGTCGGCGCGCAGCACTGCGTTCGGCGAAAGTGCCACGTCATAGCCCTGCACCGTGACCGAGCCGCCACCGGCCTGGCCGCTGGCATCGGCCACGCCCTTGGTGCCGTCGGCCAGCCCCTGCACGGTCACCTTGCCGCCCAGCACGCGGATGTCGCCGCCGCGTTCGCCTGCGGCGGCGCCGGTGGCGTCGAGCGTGCCGCCGGTGAGCTGCACTTCGTTGTCCTCGCCACCGCCCAGGAAGATCTCGCCGTTGCGCGTACCCACGCTGCGCGCGCGCACCGTGCCTCGCTGGTTCACCACCAGCTCGCCGACCGTGGCCGAGCGGCCGACGAGCGCCACGCGCCCGCCATCGGCCTGGAGGGCGCCGCTGTTGCTCACGCTGGCGTGCGTGGCCATCGCATCGGTCGCGATGACGATGTTGGTCAGGCCGTCTCCGGCAAGGTCGAGCGTGATCTTGCGGCCCGAGGCCAGCGCGACGGTGCCGCCGTCGGCCGTGATGCGGCCGCTGTCGTCATCGCTGCCGATGCGGGCATTGGCCACCGTGGCGCCCATCAACACCACGGGGCCGCCGCCCGTCGCAGTGATGCGGCCGTTGTTGATGACCGATGCCGTGCTGGCGTCCGCACGCTCGAAACTGAACTTCGTCGTCGCCGGGTTGAGGAAATCGGCTTCGCTGGTCGTCATGGCCAGCGTGGACGCGATGATGCCTCCCACGTTGACCGTGGAGCCCTGGCTGAACAGCACCCCGGCGGGGTTGACCAGCACGATGCGCCCGTTGGCGTTGAGCTGACCCGCGATGGTGGAAAGCTCATTGCCCGTCACACGGTTGAGCAGCACGCTGGAAGCGCCCGGCTGCACGATGTTCACCACACCGCCCACGCCGATGGAGAAGCTCGTCCAGTTGACGATGCCGCGCGCCAGGCCCTGGTTGATGGTCATCACGTTCGCCGCCTGCGACATGGTGACGTTGCCGGCCAGCGGCGTGAAACCCGTGGGCAGCACCTGCGCCATGGCGGGCGCCGCACCCGCGCAGATCAGCGACAGCGCGATGGGCCGCAGCTGCAGGCGCCGCGCGGGAGCTCGCGAAGATGGATTGCGTTGTTTCATTTCAGTGTTCCACGACGTTCTCGCTTGAGCGCAATGCATGAAACCGGCGTGCGCAATTCGCGGGACACCGCCGAACCGGCTCTGCCGGGCCGCTGGTGTCGCCCCGGCGAGGGGGTTGGCGAAGCGACACGAAGTGCGCGAAGCCTGGGGGAGAACCTGGTCTCCGCGGAACCGGCTCTGCCGGCCGCTGGTGTCGCCCCCTGGAGGGGGGTGGCGAAGCGACACGAAGTGCGCGAAGCCTGGGGGAGTGCCATGTCAGAACGCCTTGATGAGCTGCACGAACAGCCGCGGGTTGCGGCCCCCGCCATCGGTCTGCGCGGGCGGCGTGCCGGCGCGCCAGGCCAGCGTCGCGTTGATCGAGAAATTGCCCGGGCGCGACCAGCTCAGGCCCACGCCGTAGCCGCGCAGGCTGTGGCTGTTGACGCCGTCGTAGGGCGTGGGGTTGCGCACGATCTTTCCGTGCGCGGCGTCGTAGAACAGGAAGGGCGTGAGCTCCTCGTTGAACGACCAGCGCCATTCGACGGTGCCGATCACGCCCTGGTCCACCAGCAGTTCGCCCGAGGGGTAGGCGCGCACCGCGCGCGCGCCGCCCAGCGAGAGCTTCTCCGACGCGTCGAGGTTCTTGCTGGCCCACTGCCCGCCCACCGACAGGTACAGCGAATGGCGCGGCACGATGGCCTGCAGGCGCGAGAACTGGAAGCTCAGCTTGGTGAAGCCGCCCGCTGTGTTGTGGCCCGTGGTGCTGCGGTCGAAGTCGCGGCTCTCGGGGTCGCGGATGGAGAGGTTGCCGTGGTACAGCGTGCCGGAGCTGGCCCAGTAGCCACCGCCGAGCAATTCGTCGCGCCGCTCCCACGTCCAGCCCAGGCTCAGGCCGTTGACGCGCTTCTTCGAATTGAAGTCGGCCGCGCGCAGCTCGTCGGTGAGGTCCTTCACGTCCACGCCCAGGCGCAGGAAGAGGTTCTGCTGGCGCTGGCGGATCAGCGGATAGCTCAGCGAGAAGTCGAGCACGTTGGCGCGCCCGCGCGCGTCGAGGTCGGCGAACTGCCCGCCCAGCTCGTAGCTCACGCGCGAGAGGCCGACGCCCGCGCGCAGCCCGCTGGTGCCGATGGGCGCCTCGTAGGCGATGCGGCCGAACTGCAGCGCATTGCTGTTGGACACCATCAGCCGCATGTCGAGGTTGTCGCCGATGCCGAAGGGGCTGAGCCAGCGCGCGGTGCCGCCTACGCGGTAGCGGCCCGATTCCTTGGTGCCGTGGTTGTCGCCCTCGGCGGTGAAGGCCCAGCGCGGCGCGGCGGCCACCTCGACCGAGAGATCGGTGGTGCCGGGCTGCGTGCCTTCCTGCAGGCCCGACGACACCTTGATGCCCGGCTGGTCCGACAGCAGCAGCATCGCGCGCTCGTAGTCGGGTGCGCTCACGGCGGCACCCGGCTGCAGCGGCGCGAGGAAGCCGCGCACGCGCGACTCGGCGATGGGCGCATCGGGCGCGACCGTCACATCGACCTTGCCCAGGCGGCCCTCGATCACGCTGATCTCGACGATGCCGTCGCGCACCGTCTGCACCGGCACCACGGCCTGCGCGAGGAAGTAGCCGCGCTCCTTGTAGCGCGCGGTGATGGCCTTTGCGAGTTCCTCCAGGTCGGCGAGCGACACGTCGCGGCCGATGAAGGGGCCGGTGATGGCCTGCAGCTCCTCGTTGCTCAGCGCCTTCACGCCGTTCAGGCGCAGGTCGTTGAGCCTGAAGCTCGCGCCGGCGGCACCGCCCCTGTCGCGCGGCGGCGCGGGCAGGCTCTGCGGCGCAACGGTGCCAGTGGGCGCCTGGGCGACCGGCCGGTCGCAGGTGCCGCAAGGGTCCGTGGTCGGCAGCAGTTCGGTGGCGTTGCCGTCCGCTTCGGCTGCGTGCGTGCGCTGGGCTGCAACGAGCAGCGTGGCGCCGACCAGGGCCGTGACGGCAAAGGCGATCGGCGTGATCGACATGGGGCGTTGGCAGGTTTTCATGTCAGCTACCCACCGTGAGACGCCAGTTGCCGATCAGGTTGAACGGCGCCCAGAAGAAGGGGTGGGACATCTTGGGATCCTTCAGCACCGCGAGCTGGCCGGCCTGCATGGCCTTCTGGATGTCGCGGCCCTTCGAGAGCTCGCCGTAGAGCGTGCTCATGAGCACGGCGGTGGCGTCGTCCGACACCGGCCACAGCGACGCGATCAGGCTGGAGCTGCCGGCCGAGAGAAACGAGCGCGTGAAGCCCAGCACCTCGTCGCCCTGCGCGATGCGCCCCAGGCCCGATTCGCAGGCCGAGAGCGTGACCAGCGCGGTGCCGTCCATCGGCAGCCCGAGGATCTCGTGCGCCTCCAGGAAATTCTGCTTGCCGCCCTCGTTGGCCAGCAGGATGCGCGAGTACAGCGGATCGACCGCATCGGCCTCGGCATGGGCCGCCACGTGCATCAGCGGGGAGCGCGCGGCCACGTCGCGGAACTGCGTCTTGGTGGCGGCCGCGCCCATGTAGACGGCGTTGCGCGGGAAGAGCTGCGCGAGCTGCTTCACCTCGGTCTCCGCGCCGGGCAGGTCGTACTTGTCCTCGATGCGCGGATTGCCGAACGCGGTGAGCGAGGCGTTCACGCGCGGCGTGCGCTGCGCGAGCTGCACCGCGATGCTCATGGAAGGCGCCACGGCCACCGGATGCGTCTCGATGATGTAGCGGCCGTCCAGCCGCAGCGCCTGGAACGGCAGGTAGTGCAGCGGCCCGTGCGGCACCACCACCAGCCGCTGGCCCGGTGCGATGCCCAGCGGGCCGAGCAGTGCGGCACCCAGCTTGTCGGCGTTGGTGATGGCGGTGCGCCGCCCGCGCACGATGGAGTTGCGGAAGGTCTCGACCAGCTCGTTGAGCTCGTCGCGCTTCACCGCCACGGACTTCTCCACGATGCTGTCCGGGCCCACCACCCACACCACGAGGCGGTCGGGCAGCGAATGGAACTGCACCACGCGCTCGTCGGCCGCGAGCGTGCGCTGCAGCGCGGGGAGATCGACGGTGGCGGCGGCCTGCTCGCTGATCTTCGCGCGGCCGCGCACCGCGTCGAGCAGGGCGCGCGCACGGCTGCGTTCGCTCACCTCGAAGGCCTGGCGTGCATCGCCCGCGTCGCTGTAGACGGCCACGCCGCGCTCGAACACCGTCTGCAGGTCCGAGAACAGGCCCATCTTGAATTCCTCGCTGCGGAACCTCGCGCGCACCTTGTCGACGTCGCCCAGCGCTCGGCCCACGGCCTCGGCGGCGGCCTGCTTCTGGCCCAGCGCGAGTTCGCTGCGCGCCACGCCGTCCCAGGCCCAGAGGCGGTAGTACTCGGTGTCTGCGCCCACCTGCCGGGCGGTGAGCGCGCGGTAGGCATCGCGCGCCTCGGCGGGCTTGTTCTCCGCCAGCAGCAGCCGGGCGCGGGTGCGGTCGAGCTGCGCGGCGAGCGGCGCGTCCTTGGGCGGCCCCATGGTGCCGAGCACCTCGCGCGCCCGCGCCGCATCGCCCGATTCGATCAGCGCGTTGACCAGCGATGCCTGCACCAGCGGCGCATAGCGCTGCGAGCTGTTCGCCAGCGCCTCGTCATAGCTGAGCACCGCGCCCGAATAGTCGCCGCGGCGCGAACGCACGTCGCCGATCACCTTCTGCACCGGGCCGACCACCAGCTTGGGGTCGCGCGCCTGGTGCCTGAGCGCCTCGCGCGCGAACTCCTCGGCCTTCTCGAGCTGGCCCGAGTAGCTGTAGACGATGGCCAGGTCGCGGTTGGCCATGGCCATGAGGTTGGGATCGTTGGTGGCGTTGGCCAGGTGCAGCGCCTTGCTCGCGGCACGTACGCTCTGGCGGAACTCGCCCGCCTCGGCCAGCGCGACGGCCTGGCTGCAGTACTGATAGCCGGAGAGCTTGACCGAGTCCTGCCCGTAGAGCACCGCGCCCTCGCTGGTCAGCGCCAGCAGCGTGTCGGTGTCCGCGAGGCGGGCCTGCTCTGCCTTGCTGGCGGCGGCTTCGGCGCTCGTCGGCTGCTGTGCCCACGCCACGGAGCCATGGCCCATCAGAAGAATGCCTGCAAGACCGAGCGCACCTGCGATGCCGGCACGACGACGTGCAGGGCGCTCCCTTCCCCATCTCGAAAACCACGCCATTGGACCCCCGCGTATGGCCCTGTGGGTCCGCCTCGGCGGACCATCGACATCGCGGGAGTGCGCGCCGTTCAGGCCTCGGGGGGAAAGTCTAGGAGCGCCCCTGGGGCGCGCCTATTCGCATTACGGTCTAGCCCTAAAGGACTAGGAACGCGGGGCCTGCGGCCTATGCAGGAACGGCGTCGATGTTCGCGCGGTCCCAGTGGCGATGCTTGGCGATGGCGGCAATGAAGCGCTGCGCGATCTCGGTCGCGGCCGTGTTGTCGCCCAGGTTGGTGACCGGCGTCGCCGCAGCCACCACGCCGGCGGGCGTTTCCTCGGGCGGCGTGTTCTCGTCGATGCCCAGAGAGGACAGCAGCCGCGCACCCTCGCCCACCGTGCAGATCGCCTTGCAGTGCTTGTAGGCCTCCAGCACGAAGTGCACCGCGTCGCCCATGCCCGCGAGCGCCGCGGCGCCCTCGGCACCGGCGGGCACGAGCACCGCGTCGAACATCACCGAGGGCGTGTTGACGAAGGTCGCATCCACCTCGATCTGGCGCCTGGACGCGCTGGCGACGGTGCCCAGGCGCGGGCCCACCACCTTGCATTGCGCGCCCGCATGCTCGAGCGCGTCGCGGATCGGCTTGAGCGAGGCCGAGTCGACGCCGTCGGCCACGAGGATCGCGATCTTCCGCGTGCGGATGGAGCCGTCGCCGGTGTCGGCCATGCTCAGCGCGGGCGACTCGTCGATGGGCAGCGACATGCGGTGGTCGCGGAAGCCCGCGCGTCCCGCCGCCGCCCTCGCATCGGGCTCGCCGATGCCCAGCGGCTCGGCCACGCGACGCGCAAGCTTCTCGTCCACATGCGCGAGGTTGTCGACCATGCGCTGGCGGATGGCCGGCACCTCCAGCTTCGACAGCTCGAAGCGGAAGGCCGCGATGATGTGCTCCTTCTCGGCCGCGCTCTGGCTGTCGAAGAACAGGCGCGCCTGCGTGAAGTGGTCGTCGAAGGAGGCGCTGCGCCGCCGCACCTTGGGCGGATCGATCTCCTCGGGGAACGACTGGAAGCCGTGGCTGCCGCCGTCCACGCGGAACTCGGTGCCGCTGCCCAGCGTGTTGGGCTCGTAGGCCACCTGGCCGCGCGCGATGGTCTGGCGGTGCATGCCGTCGCGCTGGAAGTTGTGGAAGGGGCACACGCCCTTGTTGATCGGCAGCTCGTGGAAGTTCGCGCCGCCCAGCCGCGAGATCTGCGTATCGGTGTACGAGAACAGGCGCCCCTGCAGCAGCGGGTCGTTGGTGAAGTCGATGCCGGGCACGAGGTGACCGGGATGGAAGGCCACCTGCTCGGTCTCGGCGAAGAAGTTGTCGGGGTTGCGGTTGAGCACCAGCCGGCCGATCTTCTGCACCGGCACCATCTCCTCGGGGATGAGCTTGGTGGGGTCGAGCAGGTCGAAGCCCAGCGAGTGTTCCTTGTCCTGCGGTATCAGCTGGACGCCGAGCTCCCACTCGGGGAAGTCGCCGTTCTCGATGGCTTCCCACAGGTCGCGGCGGTGGAAGTCGGGGTCCTTGCCGGCGATCTTCTGCGCCTCGTCCCACGCGAGGCCGTGCACGCCGAGCTTGGGCTTCCAGTGGAACTTCACGAAGTGGCTTTCGCCTCGGCTGTTGATGAAGCGGAAGGTGTGCACGCCGAAGCCTTCCATCATGCGCAGGCTGCGTGGGATGGCGCGGTCGCTCATGGCCCACATCAGCATGTGGGTGCTCTCGGGCATCAGCGAGACGAAGTCCCAGAAGGTGTCGTGCGCGCTCGCGGCCTGCGGCATCTCGTGGTGCGGCTCGGGCTTGACGGCGTGGATCAGGTCGGGGAACTTGATCGCGTCCTGGATGAAGAACACCGGGACGTTGTTGCCCACGAGGTCGTAGTTGCCCTCGCGGGTGTAGAACTTGACGGCGAAGCCGCGCACGTCGCGCACCGTGTCGGCAGATCCGCGCGAGCCGGCCACGGTGGAGAAGCGCACGAACACGGGCGTCTTCGCCTCCGGGTCCTGCAGGAAGTCGGCGCAGGTGAACTGCGACATCGACTTGTAGACCTGGAAGTAGCCGTGCGCCGCCGAACCGCGCGCATGCACCGCACGCTCCGGGATGCGCTCATGGTCGAAGTGCGTGATCTTCTCGCGCAGGATGAAGTCTTCGAGCAGCGTCGGGCCGCGCACGCCCGCTCTCAGCGAGTTGTGGTTGTCGGGAAACTGCAGGCCCTGGTTGGTGGTGAGCGTGGTGGGGTGCTCGACGGTGAAGCCTTCGAGCTGCTGCTGCTTGGGGTTCGCAGCATCGCCCGAGCCGGTCTTCGAGGCACTGGCGCGACGGCCTGCGGCGGCCTTGTTCTGAGGTGACATCGGGGACTTGCCAGGATCTTTCTTCATTGGTGGAGATTCGTGACGGAACAAGAAGGAACTGCTTCGTCAGCCTGCCTCGCCGTTGTCCAGGAACATGTCCAGCACGTTCACCAGGGCGATGAGGCAGATGCAGCCCGCCACCGCGGCGACACCCCAGACGAGGATTTCATCTCCCCAGGTGCTGGTGAATGAATCGAAAAGCGTCGAAAACTCCATGATTTCCCCTCCGGATTTCGCCCCTCTGGTGGCGGATGACTTGCAAGAGAGCAAAGGTTATGTTTTGCAACGCCTGCACACCGTAGTGGCGCCCCCTTCGCGTCTGTGGGAGAAAACGCGGGTGCGCGGTAGGAGCCCGCCGACAGCGCAGCGCACCCGCCTACGAAGCTTCGCGAGTCCGGCCCGTGGGCGCAACGCGCGGCGCTGCATAGGATCGGGCGACCATGTTGATCAGAATCGGCTTCGACATCGAACTGCAGGTGACGGCACCCACGGCGCTGATCCACATGCTGCAGGTGCACCCCTCGCGCGCAGGTGACCTGCAAGGCGGGGAGAACCTCGAACTCAGCCCCGCGCTGCACACGGACCACTACATCGACGGCTTCGGAAATCGCTGCGCCCGCGTACGCATACCGCAGGGCGTGGACAGCGTGCGCCTGCGCAACCACGCGCTGGTGTACGACACCGGCCAGCCCGACCCGGTGCATCTCGAAGCCCGCCAGCTCGCTGCGGCCGAACTGCCGGTGGAGACGCTGCCCTTCGTGCTGCCCAGCCGCTACTGCGAGGTCGACAGCGAACTGCTGGCCTTCGCCTGGGACCACTTCGGGCAGGTGGCCTCCGGCTGGCCGCGCGTGCAGGCGATCTGCGACTTCGTGCACAGGCACCTTCGCTTCGACTACGGCAGCGCCCGCGCAACGCGCACCGCGCTGGAGGGCTTCCGCGAAGGCACGGGCGTGTGCCGCGACTTCGCGCACCTGGCGATCACGCTGTGCCGCGCCATGAACATCCCGGCGCGCTACGCGACCGGCTACCTGGGTGACATCGGCGTTCCGATCGCACCCTACCCGATGGACTTCAGCGCATGGTTCGAGGCCTACCTGGGTGACCGCTGGTACACCTTCGACGCGCGGCACAACACGCCGCGCATCGGCCGCATCGTGATCGCGCGCGGACGCGACGCGGCGGACGTGCCCATCACCATGGTGTTCGGCGCGAACACGCTCAAGCGCTTCGAGGTGACGACGGAGGAAGCGCTCGGCTGAAGCGCTCCCTCGCGCCGGGCTTCAGCCCGGCGGGTAGCCCAGCAGCTTCATCGCTGCGGTGAGGCTCTTGCGGCGGCGCTCCATGCCGGCCCAGGGCTTGTTGCCGATGTCGAAGCGCTCCGCCACGTTGGCGACCGTCCATTGCGCGGGGCCGGCGAGCGAGGGCAGCTCTTCCCAGTCGAGCGGCACCGACACGCCCAGCCCGGGGCGCGAGCGCGCCGACCATGCGCTCACGGTGGTCGCGCCGAAGCCGTTGCGCAGGTAGTCGACGAAGACCTTGCCCACGCGGTTGCGCGGCCCGCTCTTGGCGACGAAGCGCGCCGGGATCGTCTTCGCGAGATGCGCCACCACGGCCTGCGAGAAGCCCTTGACGGTGTCCCAGTCGTACTGCCGGCGCACCGGCACCACCACGTGCAGGCCCTTGCCGCCGCTGGTCTTCAGGAAGGCCGGCAGGCCCAGCTCGTCGAGCAGCGTGCGCACGAGCATCGTGGCCTCCTGCACCTGCGGCCACTCGACGCCTTCACCGGGGTCGAGGTCGAAAGTCATGCGGTCGGGCCTGCCGATGTCGTTCGAGGTGGCGTTCCAGGTGTGCAGCTCGATCACGTTCATCTGCGCGGCGCCGAGCAGCCCCTCCTTCCTGTCGATCTGCAGCAGCGGCTCGTGGCCGGGGTCGAGCGCGGGATCGAGCTGGTTCACGCCGGGAATCTCGCGTGCCTGCAGGTGCTTCTGGAAGAACAGTTCCCCGCCCACGCCCTCTGGCGCGCGCACCAGCGACACGGGCCGCCCGCGCAGGTGCGGCAGCATGAGCTTCGACACGCTGTCGTAGTAGGCGGCGAGCTCCCCCTTGGTGATGCCGCTGTGCTTGTCGATCACGCGGTCGGCGTGGGTGATCTTCTGGGCCATGGACTTGTTTCCTGCTCCTTCGTTGCGGGTGGTGCCGGTGCTCTTTCTCTTCATGGGGGCCTTGGTCGCCTTCGCCTCGATCGCGCGCACGCGCTGCGGCTGCTCTCGCCGGATCTCGCGCGCCGGCTTGTCGCTGCGCAGGCCCTGGAAGACGGCCTGGCGCACGCGATGCTCGCGCGTCCATTCGCCGAAGGAAACCTCGGCCACCAGCGACGGCTCGACCCACTGCGCCTTCACGCCGCGCGGCACGGGCTCGAAGGGGCAGCCGTCCACGGCCAGCCTGTCGAGCTTCGCCTTGACGTCGGCCAGGCGGCTCGCATCGAAGCCGGTGCCCACGTTGCCGCAGTAGCGCAGCCGGCCGCCGTCTTCGTCGTCGTACACGCCCAGCAGCAGCGCGCCGAAGCCCTCGCGCGAGCCCTTGGGCGCGGTGTAGCCGCCGATGACGAACTCCTGGCGCTGCTGGTTCTTGAGCTTGATCCAGTCGGGCGAGCGCCGCGACACGTAGGGTGAACCCTTGCGCTTGCCGACGATGCCCTCGAAGCCGATGCGCGCGGACGACGCGAGCAGGTCGCGCGGCGAGACCTCGAAGGCATCGCTCAGGCGCAGCGGCGCGGGCGGCCTGCCGCCGAGCAGCGCGGCCAGCCTGCGGCGGCGCTCCTCCACCGGCAGTTCGCGCAGGTCCTCCCCGTCGATGAAGGGCGCGTCGAAGAGCCAGTAGACGATCGACGAGGTGGCGCCGCTGTCGAAGGCGTTCTGCAGCGCCTGGAAGTCGGGCGCGCCATTGGGTCCCTCGACGGTGATCTCGCCGTCGAGCCACGCCGAGCGGGTGTCGAGCCGCGAGAGCGCCTCGACGAGCCCCGGCAGCTTCGCGCTCCAGTCGTGGCCGTTGCGGGTGAAGCACCGGACCTTGCCCTTGCCGTCGATGCGCGACAGCAGGCGGTAGCCGTCGAACTTGAGCTCGTAGAGCCAGTCGTCCGGCGTGGAAGGTGGGGATGAGGCCAGCGTCGCAAGCTCGGGTCCGAGCGTGGCGGGCAGCGCGGTCTTCCCGCCTTTGCGCTGCGCCTGCACCTTCTTCGCCTTGGCGGGCGCGGTGGCGGGCTTCGCGGCCTTCGCCGTCTTCTTCGGCGCCTGCCCCACCTCGTCGACGCCCAGCCCGGTGATCACGCTCGCGGGCTCCTGCGCCAACACGTCGTACTCGTCGAGCGGGCGCGCCTCGTCGTCGCGCTCCTTGATGAGCAGCCAGGGCTCGTGCGATTCGTCGCCCTTGCCGCGCATGCGCACCAGCGTCCAGTGGCCGTGCAGCTTCTCGCCGCGCAGCTCGAACTTGAGCTTGCCGGCCGCCAGCGCCTTGCGCGCGTCGCCCTCGGGCAGCCAGTCGCCGCGGTCCCAGACGATGACGGTGCCGGCGCCGTACTGCTTCGGCGGAATGGTGCCTTCGAAGTCGGCGTACGAGATCGGATGGTCCTCCACGTGCACCGCCATGCGCTTCACGCCGGGGTCGAGGCAGGGGCCCTTGGGCACGGCCCAGCTCTTGAGCGTGCCGTCGAGCTCCAGCCTGAAGTCGTAGTGCAGGTGGCTCGCATGATGCTTCTGGATGACGAAGCCCAGCGCGCCCTTGCCGCGCCGTCCGCCGGACTTCGGCTCGGGCGTGCGGGAGAAATCGCGCTTGCCGTGGTAGCGCGCAAGCGCCTTGCGGGCGGTGGAGGAGGAAGAGGACGCGTTGCGTGCCATGGCGTGCGGCGCTCCCCGGGATCAGGCGGCGCGCCGCTGGCGGGCCGATGCACTTCGCGCGGTGCTGCCGCTGCTGCCGCTGCTGCTCCTTGCGGCGGTCTTTCGCTTCTTCGCCGCCGGGCGCCGGGTTCGCGGCGCTTCGGGTTCTTCCTCCTCTTCTTCATCCTCCTCTTCGGCGTCGGCGTTCCTCGCCCTGCCACCGCCACCGGCCCCGCCCTTGCGCAGGCTGCGCTTGAGCAGCTCGGTCAGGTCGATGACCTTGGCGCCGCGGCCGGTGTCCTGCGCCTCGCCTTCTTCCGGGTCGGGCCGGATCACGGTCTCGGTCTGGCCGGCCTTCACCTTCTTGTCGACCAGTCGAAGGATCTCGTCCTTGAACTCGTCGCGGAAGGCTTCGGGGTCCCAGTCGGCGCTCATGTCCTCGACCAGCTCCTTCGCCATCTCGATCTCGCGCTCGCGCAGGCCGGCCTTCTTCACGTCTTCCGAGGGCAGCGGCAGGTCGCTCCAGGGGCGGATGTCGGCGCCCCAGCGCAGCAGGTTCAGCACGAGGCCGGGGCCGACGGGCACCAGCGCCGCGAGGTGCTGTTTGGTCTGGATGACCACGCGGGCCACGCCCACCCGGCCGGTGCGCTGCAGGGTCTCGCGCAGCAGCGCATACACCTTGGCACCGCGATTGATCGGCGCCACGTAGTAGGGGCGCTCCAGGTACACGAAGGGAATGCCGTTGGCCGGTACGAAGCTCTCGATCTCGATGGTCTGCGTGGTCTTGGGGTAGGCGGCGGCGATCTCCTTGTCGCTGAGCACCACGTACTCGCCGCTCTCGTACTCGATGCCCTTGACGATCTGCTCGCGCGCGATTTCCTTTCCGGTCTTCTTGTTGACGCGCTTGTAGCCGACGGGGTCCATGGTCCGCTTGTCGAGCCAGTCGAAGTCGATGCCGTGGTCGACGGTGGCCGAATACAGCGCCACCGGGATGTGGACGAGGCCGAAGCTGATGGCACCCTTCCACAGGACGCGCGGCGCGGGTGCTTTCTTGGTGACGGGCATGTGCGCACTCCTTCATCCTCGAATGTGCGCCGCCCCGGCGGCAGCGCTGTAGGAGCGCGGCCCCAGGCGCCGTCAGGGCGCGCCGGTGCCGCCCAGGGGGCCCAGCTGGCGCTCGCTCGGGCGCGCGAAGTAGAACCACTCGGCGCCCGGCAGCGCCATCGCGTTGGGGAACACGA
Source organism: Variovorax atrisoli (assembly GCF_014195185.1). NCBI lineage: Bacteria > Pseudomonadati > Pseudomonadota > Betaproteobacteria > Burkholderiales > Comamonadaceae > Variovorax > Variovorax atrisoli. The sequence goes on from NZ_JACIBG010000004.1 coordinate 89,562, forward strand.
TGAAGCCGTCGTCGGGCGCGCTCAGCAGCGTGCCGTCGTGCCGCATGCCGATGGGCTCGCCGCGCTGCACCTCGTCGAAGGTGGCCCAGTCGCGCACGAAGCTGTCTTCCTCGTGCAGGCGGTCGGTCACGCTGGCCAGGCGCAGCAGCCTGGGCGGCTGCGCGGGACCGCCGGAGAGCCCCTCGGGCAGTTCCGCCATGCCCAGCAGCGCCAGCGTGCGGCGGATGGCGCGCCACGCCACCTCGGGCGCCTTCGGGTCGAGATGCTGGCCGCATTCGAGCGTGACGCCGTAGCCGCCGCGGCTGCGGATGTACTCGTTGGTGCCGCGGCCGAAGTCGAGCTCGGCCTCGCTGGCCGGCGTGCCGCCCGCGCGCTGCGCGAGGCCGGCGGCGTAGATGTCGAGCCAGCCCTCCACCACGATCGGCGTGCCGATGTGCAGCGCGAGCTGGCCTTCCTCGTACGAACGGGCGAAGGGCTCCAGGGTGCCGGTGTTGTCGCGCGGGCCGATCATCGCGAAGGCCTCGCCCTCGCTCTGGAAGGAGTGCAGGTCCAGCAGGACCTCGTGGCGTTCGATGATCGGGGCCAGCACGTTGGTCACGCGGGCTTCGTAGTCGGCCGGCGACCCGCTCGGGCGGAACATGCGGTTGAGGTTGCGCTCGCCCTCGCGCTGCAGGCGGCGCCGCGCGAGCGGGTTGGCCACCGGCACCATGGTGAGTTCGCCGCGCAAGAGCCGCAGCGAGCCCGACTCGAACTCGCCCAGCACGCGCTCGATGCCCAGGGTGCCGGAGATCTCGTCGCCATGCACGCCTCCCATCACGAGCAGCCGGGGACCGGGGTTCAGCGAGGCGAACGAATGGATGCGCAGGCTGTCGGTGGCCGCGCCGGCGAAAGGATCGGAAGACATCCGGGGATTATTGCGGAGCCCCTTGCCCGCAGGCAAAAGCGCTATGCGTTCGATAGCAGAAAGCCACGGCCCGCAAAGGCCGAGGCGAGACCTACAGGGAGTGCCTCGCCCGTCCTACCGGGCAGGCCGGGGCGGCGGCGCAGGCTCGGTGGCTATCAAAAGGAGTCCATGCATGAACAGCAAGAGCAACGCCGGCAAGGCGCAGCCCACCGACCCGCTGAAGGATGCCGGCGGCGGCGACACCAAGGTGGAGCAAGGCGGCGAATCGTCGCCGCGCCTGCCGCACGAGCGCGACCAGTCGTCCGACAGCCAGCAGACGCGGGAGGGCCGCCCGCCCGAGGTGGGCCGCAAGGCCCATGACGACGTGGAGCGCGGCTTGGTCGACACCGACCGCGGCCCGGTGACGGACCGCGTCTACAACGACAAGGTCAGGCGCTGACGACGCCGGCGAGCTGCCTGCGCATCTCGGAGATCACGGCGCCGTAGTCCTTGGCGTTGAAGATCGCGCTGCCGGCCACGAAGGTGTCGGCGCCCGCCGCGGCCACGCGCGCGATGTTGTCGGCCTTGATGCCGCCGTCCACCTCCAGGCGGATGTCGCGCCCGCTCTGCTCGATGCGCTTGCGCGCCTGCTCGATCTTGCGCAGGGCCGAGTCGATGAAGCTCTGGCCGCCGAAGCCGGGGTTGACGCTCATGATCAGGACGAGGTCGATGTCGTCGATCGCCCAGTCCAGCGCCTCCAGGCCCAGCCCGGGGTTGAACACCAGCCCGGCCTTGCAGCCGGCCGCCTTGATGGCCTGGATGCTGCGGTGCGTGTGGGGCGAGGCGTCGGGGTGGAAGCTGATGTAGTCGGCGCCCGCTTGCGCGAAAGAGGCCGCCAGTGCATCGACCGGCTGGATCATGAGGTGCACGTCGATCGGCACCGGCGTGCCGTCCGCCGTCTTGGCGTAGGGCTTGAGCGCCTGGCAGATCATCGGGCCGAAGGTCAGGTTCGGCACGTAGTGGTTGTCCATCACGTCGAAGTGGATCCAGTCGGCACCGGCCGCGATCACGTCGGTCAGTTCTTTGCCGAGGTGCGCGAAGTCGGCGGACAGGATGGAGGGCGCGATGCGGAACGGGGTGCTCATAACCCTCGATTCTCGCAGCCGGCGCAAGCCCGACCAAAGGCCTCCGTTACCATCCGCCCCATGTCACACAGTCCCTTCAGCGTCCAGGTCGAACCGCGCTACCTGGCCGACCAGTCCTCGGCCAAGGACAACATCTACACCTTCTCGTACACGGTCACCATCACGAACACGGGTCCGGTGTCGGCCCAGCTGATCGCGCGCCACTGGCTGATCAACGACGCCTCGGGGCATTCGCAGGAGGTCAAGGGACTGGGCGTGATCGGCCAGCAGCCGCTGCTGGCGCCCGGCGAGACCTTCCGCTACACCAGCGGCTGCCGCCTGCAGGCCTCGAGCGGCACGATGCACGGCAGCTACTTCGTGGTGACGGAGGAAGGCGACCGCTTCGACGTGCCCATTCCGATGTTCGTGCTCGAGGCAGACATAGGCGGAGCACCGGTCTCCCGCGTCCTGCACTGATTTCCCCATGCGCTGATGCCCAGATGAGCACGGCGCGCCCGCTTTCTCCCTTTCTCCCCGCCCCCCGACATGGCTGCCGCATCGCGCGACTTGCAGGGGCTGCTTGCCGGCCTCGATCCCTCGGCCGATGTGGCGCAGCGCCACATCTGGCTCATCGACATCTTCGACTGGGTGCGCGGCGACCGCGCCTCGCCACAGGCGGCCATCGGCCGCGTCCAGCTGCTGCTTGACGCCGTCGAGGCGCGGCCCGAGCTGCGCGAGCGGCTGCGCGCCTGGTGGCGCGTCTTCACGCAGACGGTCGACCTGACGACGCTGCTGGCCGACTACGGCTTCGCACCGCGCACCGCCTTCGCGAGCGAGCTGACGGAGAGGCTGCGCCGCAAGATCCTGCCCGGCACGCCCGAGACCACCGACGCCTCCGACCTGTTCCGCATGGTGCTGCCGGGCGTCTTCGACGCGGGATGGATCGCGCTGCTCGACGAGACGCAGCTCGCCCGCATCGGCGCCCTGCTGGCCGGCGCCGCCCCCGACACCGACGGCGCGCCGCGCTGGCGCCACACGGTGATCGACGCCGTCACCTACTGCGCGAGCCAGGTGGTAGCGGCAGGCTTCTCGCCCGAGCTGCGCCTGCGCATGAGCGCCGACGCGGTCGGCAGCGCGCGCCCCTTCCACGCGCTGATGGCCGACCTGGACGAACTGCGCGAGCAGATGTTCGACCGCCCCGGCCAGCCGCGCGACGAGGAGGCGCTGCAGGCCGCCTTCATCGCCTTCCGCGACCGGCTGGACGCCTGCCGCGCGGCCGCCGCCTCGGTCTACACCCACCTGGAGGACAACGGCATCTCGGTGGGCCTGGTGTTCCGGCTGCGCCAGCTGCGCGAGCGGGTGCTGCGCATCCGCGAGCTGCTCGACTGCCTGATGGCGCCCAACCCCGGGCCCAGCGTGGCGCGGCTGGTGGGCCGGCTGGTGCTGGCCGGCGGCGAGCGCAACAGCATCCGGGCGCTGATCGCCTCCAATTCGTCGATGCTGGCCGCCAAGGTGACCGAGCGCAGCGCCGAGACCGGCGAGCACTACATCACCCGCGACCGCGCCAGCTACGTGCAGATGGTGAAGAAGGCGGCCGGCGGCGGGGCTTTCACCTCCCTCACGGTGCTGATGAAGTTCGGCATCTACGCGCTGGGCCTGTCGGCCTTCTGGAGCGGGCTGAGCGCGGGCCTGATGTATGCGGCCAGCTTCGTCGCGATCCAGCTGCTGCACCTGACGCTGGCCACCAAGCAGCCCGCGATGACGGCGCCGGCCCTGGCGGCCCGGCTGCGCGACATCAGGTCGGACGCGGGGGTGGACGATTTCGTCGACGAGGTCGCCAACCTGGTGCGCTCCCAGGTGGCGGCCGTGCTGGGCAACGTGCTGGTGGTGGTGCCGGCGACGGCGGCCGTCGCGCTGCTGATCCAGTTCGCGCTGGGCCGGCCGCTGCTGGACGCGGCGCATGCGGCTGCGACGCTGAAATCGCTCTCGCTGGCCGGGCCGACCGCTCTTTTTGCGGCAATCACCGGCATCCTGCTGTTTTCGGCCAGCATCGTCGCCGGCTGGACAGAAAACGCCTTTGTCCTGCATCGGATCGACTCTGCAATGCGTTACAACCCCCGCATCGGCGCTTTTCTCGGCGCCGCACGGGCTCGCCGCTGGGCCGACTTCATGCGCAAGAACATTTCAGGCTTCGCCTCCAACATCTCGCTGGGACTCATGCTCGGGCTGCTGCCCGCGGTCGCGGGTTTCTTCGGGCTCGGGCTGGACGTGCGGCACGTGACACTGTCGGCCGGACAGATCGCCGCCGCGGCGGCGTCCACCGGCCTGGCCGTGTTGCATCAACCTGCGCTGTGGTGGGCGGTGGCGGCGATCCCGGTGATCGGCGCGCTCAATGTGAGCGTGAGTTTCTATTTCGCTTTCCGCCTGGCGCTGCGAGCGCACAGCGTGAGCCTGGACGACCGCGCACGCATCCGCAGCGCGATCTGGGCCCGCTGGCGCAGCCGGCCGGTGAGCTTTTTCCTGCCTGGACGAATTTGACGAGCTTACTCAACGATATGCTGGGTTTCTGGTCCGAGTGGGTGCGCCCCTCGGCCGGCCTGCCCACCGTGCTGTGGTCGCTGCTGCTGGCGGCCGCGGCGGCCTCCGGCCACCTCGTGCAACGCTACCTCGGGCTACCCAAGGTGATCGGCTACTCGCTGGTCGGCGCGGTGGTGGGTTTCGCGGGCTTCGAGGGCGCGATCTGGCCGCTGCGCGGCATCAGCCTCTTCCTGCTCGAACTCGCCGCGGCCGTGGTGCTGTTCGAGGCGGGCGGGCGCCTGCCGCTGCGCTGGTTCCGCCACAACCCGATGGTGCTGGTTCAGAGCCTGCTCGAAGCCACGCTGACCTACTTCGGCGTGTACTGGGTGCTCACGCTGCTGGGCCTGCCCGAGCCCGTGGCCAACCCGATCGCGCTGATGGCCATCGTCGCCTCGCCAGCGGTGCTCAGCCGCGTGATCATCGACACGCGCGGCGCCGGCCCGGTGACCGAGCGCGCGATGACGCTGGCCACGCTCAACACCTTCTATGCGCTGGCCCTGGGCTACGCGCAGGCCGGCCTGATCGAGCGCGCGCCGCAGACCCTGCTGCAGAAGCTCTACCCGGTGGCGGTGGTGCTGGGCCTGTCGTTCGTGGTGGGCGCGATCATGGCGCTGGCGCTGCGCTCGGCGCTGCGGGTGATGAGCCCGACGAGCGAGAACACCTCGATCCTGCTGCTGGCGATCATCGCGGCGGGCGCGGCCCTCACCGCGCACATCGGCGGCTCGGCGCCGCTCGCGGCTCTGATCGGCGGCGTGCTGCTCAAGACGCTGAATCCCAAGCCCTGGGCCTGGCAGCGGCAGCTGGGCACGGCCGCCTCGCTGCTGACCATGCTGATGTTCGTGCTGGTGTCCATCGTGGCCGCGCAGGCCGACTGGACGCTGCCGGTGGCCAGCGTGGTGCTGGCCGTGATCGCCGTGCGGCTGCTGACCAAGATCGCCGGCGTGGCTGTGGCCAACCCCGGCAGCGGCGCGAGCTGGAAGCAGGCCTTCTGGGTCGGGTGCGCGATGTCGCCGCTGTCGTCGATCGCCTTGCTCATCGCATCGAATTTCGCCACCGCCTCGCCGCTGCTGGGCACGATGATCACCCAGGTGGCCCTGCCCTCGATCCTGCTGATGGAGGTGGTGGGCGCGGTGCTCGCCACCCTGGCGATCCACGCGGTGGGAGAGAGCTCGGTACCCTGGGCGCCACGGGCCTTCAGCATCACGGAGGACACGCAGCGATGAGCACCACCGCAGCCACCCCCATCGATCCGGACAGCGACGACGTGCGCTCCGCACCGCTGCCTGCCGACCCGGCCAGCCGCGCGGTCAAGCTCGAGCCCTTCAACAAGTCGGAGGCGCTGTCGCTGGGCGTGGAGCTCGAGCTGCAGCTCGTGAACACGCACGACTACGACCTCGCCCCCTACGCCGAGGACATGCTGCGCCTGATGGCCCAGACCCCGCTGCCCGGCAGCGTGGTGCCCGAGATGACCTCGAGCATGATCGAGATCTCGACCGACATCTGCCACTCGGCGCAGGACGTGATCACGCAGCTCTCGCCCATCCGCGAGGCGCTGATCCGCAATGCCGACAAGCTCAACATCGCGGTGGTGGGCGGCGGCACGCATGCCTTCCAGCAGTGGCACGAGCGGCGCATCTACGACAAGCCGCGTTTTCGCGAGCTGTCGGAGCTGTACGGCTACCTGAGCAAGCAGTTCACCATCTTCGGCCAGCACGTGCACATCGGGTGCCCCGATGCCGACGCGGCGCTGCTGATGCTGCACCGCATGTCGCGCTACATCCCGCACTTCATCGCGCTGTCGGCGTCCTCGCCGTTCGTGCAGGGGCAGGACACGCAGTTCGACTCGGCGCGGCTGAACTCGGTGTTCGCCTTTCCGCTGTCGGGCCGCGCGCCCTTCACGCTGAGCTGGAAGGAGTTCGAGGCCTACTTCGAACGCATGACCCGCACCGGCGTCGTGCGCAGCATGAAGGACTTCTACTGGGACATCCGCCCCAAGCCCGAGTTCGGCACCATCGAGATCCGCGTGTTCGACACGCCGCTGACGGTGGAGCGCGCCGCCGCGCTCGCCGGCTACGTGCAGTCGCTGGCCGCATGGTTCCTGCAGGAGCAGCCCTTCGAGCCGACGGAAGACGACTACCTCGTCTACACCTACAACCGCTTCCAGGCCTGCCGCTTCGGCCTCGACGCGGTGTACGTCGACCCCGCCACCGGCCAGCACATGCCGCTGCGCGACCACATCCTGATGACCATGACCCAGCTCGAATGGCACAGCGAGGCGCTCAACGCCACGAAGGCGCTGGGCGAGCTGCGCACCAGCGTGGAAGCCAACCGCAACGACGCACGCTGGCTGCGCGAGAAGCAGGGCAAGGAGCGGCTGCTGGCCGAGGTGGTACGGCAGGCGGCGCTGAGGTTCCGGGGGCAGGCCTGAGCCGCGCCGCAGCGCTTATGCTCTCACCCCCATGGGTGAATTCGACCTGATCGCACGCTACTTCAAGCGCCCCGCCACGCGCTCGCCGCTGGGTGTGGGCGACGACTGCGCATTGCTCGCGCCGGCTGCCGGCATGCAGCTGGCCGTCTCCTCCGACATGCTGGTCGAGGGCCGGCATTTTCTTTCCACCGTCGATCCGGCGCGGCTGGGCCACAAGGCGCTGGCGGTGAACCTCAGCGACCTGGCGGCCTGCGGCGCGAAGCCTCTGGCCTTCACGCTCGCGCTGGCGCTGCCGGGCGTGGACGAGCCCTGGCTCGAAGGCTTCTCGCGCGGGCTGCTCGCGCTGGCCGATGCGCACGGCTGCGAGCTGGTGGGCGGCGACACCACGCGCGGCCCGCTCAACATCTGCATCACGGTGTTCGGGGAAGTGCCGGCGGGCGCCGCGCTGCTGCGCTCGGGCGCGCGCGCGGGCGACGACATCTGGGTGAGCGGGACGGTGGGTGACGCGCGGCTGGCACTCGAGATGTTCCGCGGCACGATCTCGCTGCGCGCCGAGGCCTTCGAGTCGGCGCGCGAACGCATGGAACAGCCCACGCCGCGCGTGGCGCTCGGGCAGGCCCTGCGCGGCATCGCCACCTCGGCGGTGGACGTGAGCGACGGGCTGATCGGCGACCTGGGCCACATCCTCGCATCGAGCGGCGTGGGCGCCACGCTCGACGCCGATGCGACCACTGCGCTGATCTCGGTCGACACCGGCACCCTGGGCCGCGAAGTGCTGCGCACCTGCGCGCTGTCGGGCGGGGACGACTACGAGCTGGTGTTCACCGCGCCCGCTTCGGCACGCGAGGCCGTCATGCAGGCCGGCCTGGGCAGCGCCACGCGCGTCACGCGCATCGGCCGCATCGAGGCCGATGCGGGCCTGCGCATCGTCGACGCGGCCGGAGCGACGGTGTCGCAGCGCTTCGGCTCGTTCGACCATTTCATCTAGTTTTCCTTCGGCGCCGCTTTCCCGGGAAGCACCGAGAAGCCGGCTTTGCCGGGCCTCTGGTGTTGCCTCCGAAGGGGTTGGCCCGCGCGAAACGAAGTGCGCGCAGCCTGGGGGGAGAGCCTATCCCCCTCGCACTACCGCCTGCATCTTCTGCTGCGCCGCATTGATGGCGGCCGACTGGCCGTTCAGCTGCTGCAGCATCTTGTTGAGCTCGGCCTGCACCGCCGGGTCGGTCACGGCGACGCTGCTGCCGCTGATCTGGATCTTCGACTTGTTCTTCTCGATGAAGTCGCCGATAGCCAGTGCGCTGTCGAACACGTTGTCGAGCGCGGGGAACACCTCCTTGAAGGTGGCCGAGGGCGTGGTCACCGTCTTCTCATAGGCCTTGTCGTAGACCTGCTTGAGGTCGTCGGGCTGCTTGAGCTGCGCGTGCGCGGCGTCGGCCTTGGCGGACTGCTGGTCGAGCGCGGTGCGAAGGCCGCCGAGGCCTTCCTTCGCTGCCTTGAGGTCGTCGCGGCGCGCGGGCAGGTCGGCGATGGAGCGCAGCGCGCCCTTGGCCATGATCTGTGTCATGGGCTGGCTCACGGACTTGTTCATGCCCTCGTTGAAATCGGTGATCACCGCGTAGTGCTGCGCATAGTCGCCGAACGAGGCCTTTTCTTCCGGCGTGGGCACCGGTACGCGCAGGCCGGGCTTGTCGAGCACGCGGGTCTGCAGGAAGGAGATGAAGGCCTTGCGCTGCTCGGCCTCCTTGTTGCCGCAGGCCACCAGCGCGAGGCTGAAGGCGACGAGGAGCGACATGGCCCCGAGACGTTGAATGAAAGTTCTCATGGGCCGAGCCCCCTCTGTGTTGTTGTTCCTGAAAAATTATAGGGCGCGCTTCAGCGCCTCCACGAAGGCGCGCGCGGCGGCCGAGAGCGAGTGGCCGCGCTTGGTGACGATGGAGATGTCGCGCGCCACGCGCGGCGAGCTCAGCACCTTGATGACCAGCGACGGATCGGCCTCGGCGCGCGCGAAGGCGGAGGGCATGATCGACGCGCCCATGCCGGCCCCCGTCATCCAGATGGCGGTGGAGAGGAACGACACCTCGTTGACCACGTCGAGCGCCACGCCCGCCTCGGCGGCAGTGCCGTCTATGAGCGGCCGCACGCCGTAGCCCGGGCGCACGGTGATGAGGGGGTGGCCCGCCAGGTCGCTCCAGCGCACCACGCGGGCCTTGGCCAGCGGATGGTCTTCGCGGCAGACCAGGGCGAGGTGGTCGCGCATGAGGCGCTGCACCTCGACCTCGGCGCCGGGCCGCTCCGGCGTGCCGATGCCGAAGTCCACGTGCTCGCCGATGATGCGCGAGACGAACTGGTCGGGCGCGCAGTCGTTCACCAGCACGCGCACGCCGGGGTGCTGCTCGTTGAAGGCGCGCATCGCATCGGGCAGCAGGAAGGCTGCGAGCGTGGGCGTGATGGCGAGCGTGACGCGGCCGCGCTCGAGCGCGGCGAGTTCGCGGAAGTCGTTCGACAGCGAATCCACGTCGCGCAGGATGCGCTCGACCGTCACCATCATCTGCTCGGCCGCCGCCGTGGCCTTGAGCGAACGCGTGGTGCGGTCGAACAGGCGCGTGTCCAGCCCCTCCTCGAGCTGGCGGATCAGCATGCTCACCGCCGACTGCGTGACGAACAGCCGCTGCGCCGCCGCGCTGAGCTTCTTCAGCTGGTAGACGGCGAGGAACGCGCGCAGCTGGCGAATCGTAGGACTGAAGTTCGCATTCATTAGCAAACATGATATTTCATTAGAAATTTCTTGATTTACGAATGAATCCGCCCATCGTTCAATCGTCCGAAAGACGCATCACATTCAAGGAGACCCGATGCCCGCTGCACCTCTTGCACCCGGGAAGAGCGCGCTTCGCCGACGGCTGCTGCTGCTCACCGCGGCGGGCGCGGCGCTGACCGGCGGCAGGAGCTTCGCGCAGGCGCTCGCGTCGCCGCCGCAGCCCGGGGGCGACTTCCCGAACAAGCCGATCCGCCTCGTCGTGACCTTTCCTCCGGGCGGCAGCGCCGACGCGGTGATGCGCCTGCTGGTACCGCGCCTCAACGACAAGCTGGGCCAGCCGGTGGTGATCGACAACAAGCCGGGCGCGGGCGGCAACGTCGGGCTATCGCTGGTGGCGAAGGCGCCGGCCGACGGCTACACGCTGGGCCTGGGCGCCGCGGGCGCGCTGACGGCCAACGTGAGCCTCTATGCGCAGATGCCCTTCGATCCGGTGAAGGACTTCAAGCCCGTCGGAATGGTCGCGGCCACGCCCTTCGTGATCGTGGGGCATCCGTCGATCGCGGCGCGCACGCAGCGCGAGCTGATCGCGCTGGCGAAGGCGAGCCCCGGCACGCTGTCGATCGGCCATGGCGGCAACGGCACGGCCATGCACCTGTCGGCCGCGCTCTTCGCGCAGATGGCCGACGTGAAGCTGGTGGAGGTGCCCTATCGCGGCTCGGGGCCGGCAGCGCTCGATGCCATCGCGGGGCAGATTCCGCTCGCGCTGGTCGACCTGCCCGCATCGCTGCAGCAGATCAGGGCCGGCAAGCTCGTCGCCTTCGCGGTGACGAGCGCGCAGCGCGTGCCGATGCTGCCCGAGGTGCCCACGGTGACCGAGGCCGGGCTCGCGGGCTACGACTCCACCGGCTGGTTCGGCGTGGTGGCGCCCACCGGCACGCCCGCGCCGGTCGTCGCGCGGCTCAACGCCGAGATCGATGCCGCGCTCGGCGACGAGCAGATCAAGGCCTCCATCCGCAACCTCGGTGCCGAGCCCGCGCCGACCTCGCCCGCGGCCTTCGAGGCCTACATCCAGTCGGAAACGAAGAAGTGGGCGAAGGTGATCCAGACCGCCCGCATCCGGCTCGACTGACGACGACGCCACCGCCAGAGCATGACCAACCACAACCACACCTCCGCACTCGAGGCCGACGTGATGATCGTCGGCGCCGGCCCCGTGGGCCTGACCCTGGCCATGGACCTCGCCTCGCGCGGCGTCTCGGTCGTGATCTGCGAGACGCGCCGCTTCGCCGAGCCGCCGAACGTGAAGTGCAACCACGTGGCTTCGCGCACCATGGAGCAGTTCCGCCGCCTCGGCGTGGCGCAGAAGCTGCGCGACGCGGGCCTGCCGCCCGACTACCCGAACGACGTGGCGTTCCGCACCACCGTCACCGGCACCGAGCTCACGCGCATCCCGATTCCGTGCCGGCGCGACCGCTACACCGAGACCGAAGGTCCCGACGCATGGTGGCCCACGCCCGAGCCGCCGCACCGCATCAACCAGATGTACCTGGAGCCGATCCTGCTGAAGCACACGGCCGCGCTGCCGGGCGTGCAACTGCTCAACCGCACGCAGTTCGCAGGCTTCACGCAGGACGACAGCGGCGTGACCGCGATCGCCACCGACATGGACAGCGGCGTCACGCGCAGCATCCGCTGCCGCTACATGGTGGGCTGCGACGGCGGCTCGTCGGCCGTGCGCAAGCAGATCGGCGCGAAGCTCGAAGGCACGGCGGTGATCCAGCGCGTGCAGTCGACCTTCATCCGCGCGCCGGGGCTGCGCGCGCTCATCCCTGGCAAGCCGGCGTGGTCGTACTACGCGATGAACCCGCGCCGCTGCGGCACGATGTTCGCCATCGACGGGCACGAGACCTGGCTGGTGCACAACCACCTGAACGCGGAGGAGCCGGAGTTCGATTCGGTGGACCGCGACCAGTCGCTGCGCAACATCCTTGGCGTGGGCCCCGACTTCGAGTACGAGATCATCAGCAAGGAAGACTGGATCGGCCGCCGCCTCGTGGCCAACCGCTTCCGCGAGGGCCGCGTGTTCCTCGCGGGCGACGCGGCGCACCTGTGGGTGCCCTACGCGGGCTACGGCATGAATGCGGGCATTGCCGACGCGCTCAACCTCTCGTGGCTGCTGGGCGCTGTGGTGCAGGGCTGGGGCGACGAGGCCATGCTCGACGCCTACGAGGCCGAGCGCCTGCCGATCACCGAGCAGGTGTCGAACTTCGCGATGAACCATGCGCAGAAGATGATCCGTGCGCGACGCGCGGTGCCGCAGAACATCGAGGAGCCCGGCTCCGCAGGCGACGCGCTGCGCGCCGAGGTCGGCCACGAGGCCTACGAGCTCAACGTGCAGCAGTTCTGCTGCGGCGGCCTGAACTTCGGCTACTTCTACAGCGGCTCGCCGATCATCGTGGCGGACGGCGAGCACACGGCGCCGCCCTACTCCATGGGCGAGTTCACGCCCTCCACCGTGCCCGGCTGCCGCGCGCCGCATTTCTGGCTGGCCGACGGCCGCTCGCTCTACGACGCCTTCGGCCCCGGCTACACCATGCTGCGCTTCGACCGCAGCGTGGACGTGCGTCCGCTCGAACGCGCCGCAGCCGCCTACGACATGCCGCTCACCGTGCTCGACATCGAGACGGAGGACGTGCCCAAGGCCTACACGCACCGGCTCGTGCTCTGCCGCGCCGACCAGCACGTGGCCTGGCGCGGCGCGCACCTGCCGGCCGAGGTCTACGACCTGGTGGGCACGCTGCGCGGCGAGGGCCAGCGCGTCCGGGCGCGCCGCAAGGCGCTGGCCTGGGAAGGCGTGGTGGCCTGAGCCTCCCGCAGCCTTGCCGGCTCACCAGCCGCGCCGCGCGACCACGCGGTACGCGAGCCACGCCGCTGCAGCGGGCGCGAACGCGAAGCCCGCGAACAGCCACACGGCCGCCGACTTCGCGCCGTCCACGCCGCCCGGCACGCTGAGCCCCGCCGCATTCGCCACCAGCCCCGCCACCGCCGCGCCCACGGCCATGCCGTAGAGCTGCACGGTGGTGATCGAGGCCGAGGCCAGTCCCTGCTCGCCCTTCGGCGCCAGCGACATCACGCGCGTGATCAGGTGCGGCCAGCCGATGCCCACGCCGAGTCCCACGGCCGCGAGCGCGATGGCGATCAGCACGGTCTGGGCGCCTGCGTCGACCGCGCCCGGCGAAGGCAGCAGCCACGCGAGCGCGAGCAGCCCCAGCGTGCAGGCCACCGGGCCCATGCGCAGCATGCGGTCGGCGCCTGTGCCGCTTCGTCCCGACGACAGCAGCGAGCCCGCGCTCCAGCCGCCCGCCATCGCGGCCGTGAGATAGCCCGCCGCCAGCGGCGAATGGCCGTGCAGCAGCTGCAGGAAGTACGGCACGAAGATCTCGGTGGTGCTGCCGATCAGCAGCAGCGCCACGCTGGCGTAGATGGCGCCCAGCGGCGCGCTCACCGCATAGGCGCCGCGCGGCAGCACGCGCACCGTGGCGCGGCCGTCGATGCGGGTGGCGACGAAACCGATGGCCAGCCCCGCCGCCACGCCGGCGGCCTGCCAGCGCAGGTCGGGCACGAGGCCGCTGGCCGCGATGGCGAGCACCGAGGCCGCGAGCAGGCCGATCTGCAATGCCGGCACGCGCGGCGGCGCGGCGGGCCGCTCGTGCCTCACGCCCATCAAGGGCCGCAGCTGCACGAGCACCAGCAGCGCCTGCGCCGCCGCCACCGGCAGCAGGAACCAGAAGGCCCAGCGCCAGTGCCCGGCCTGCGCGAAGAGCCCGCCCACGGCCGGCCCGCACAGCGTGGCCACGCCCCACATGCCCGACACCAGCGCCACCGCGCGCGGCCACAGCCGCTGTTCGAACACCAGCTGGATCAGCCCGTAGCTCAGCGCCGCGAGCAGCCCGCCGCCCAGCCCCTGCACCGTGCGGCCCGCCAGCATCCACGGCATGGCCGGCGCGAGCGCACAGCCGACCGAGCCGGCGCTGAACACCGCCAGCGCCGCCAGGCAGGCGCCGCGCGGGCCGAGCACCGCGAGCAGCCGCACCGACAGCGTGGCGCCGAGGATCGAGCCGATCACGAAGAGCGTGGTGCTCCAGGCGTACCAGTCGAGCCCGCCGATCTCGCGCACCACCGAGGGCAGCACGGTGGTCACGATGTGCACGTTGACCGCGTGCAGCGCGACGCCGCCCGTGAGCGCCAGCGCGCGCCAGCCGTTGCGGCCGCTGAAGAGTTCGCCCCAGGCGGCGGTGGACGTCGGCGGATGCAGGGCTGTGGAGGAAGAGGAAGGCGAGGAAGACGCGGAAGCCATGGGACGCGGGCCGGAAGGCACGAAGAAGCGGAACGAGCCCGGATACTAGGCGTGATAGACCAATTAAACAAGCTATCTCTTTGATAAATAAACGTCGCCGCGCCGGCCCTACCCCGGATGCGCGACACTCCCTCCCCGATGCAAGCCGCTTCCCCCCATACTTCCTCTTCGTCTTCCTCGTCCACCACGACTTCCGGCGCCATGCCCCGCCCTCCGATGCGCCGCGCCACGCTGCGCTTCCTGCTGTCCCACCCCGCGCACTTCATCGCGCTGGGCTTCGGCTCGGGCATCTCGCGCATCGCGCCCGGCACGGTGGGCACGCTGTGGGCCTGGGTCGCGTTCTCGGTGATGCAGCTGTGGTTCACGCCGGCCGCCATCGGCTGGATCATCGCGGCCTCGCTGCCGATCGGCTGGTGGGCCTGCACCGTGACCGCGCGCGACATGAACGTGGCCGACCCCAGCCCCGTGGTGTGGGACGAAGTGGTCGCCTTCTGGATCGTGCTGTGGCTGGTCACGCCGGCGGGCCTGCTCGCGCAGACCGTCGCCTTCGCGCTCTTCCGCTTCTTCGATGCCGCCAAGCCGGGCCCGGTGGCCTGGGCCGATTCGCTCTTCAAGCAGCGCGACTCGACGGAGGTGGGCTGGTGGCGCGCAGGCTTCGGCATCATCCTCGACGACCTGGTGGCGGCCTTCTGCACGCTGCTGGTCATCGCGCTGTGGCGCGCGTGGTGAGCGCGATGATTTCCCTGTCTTCTTCTCCTGTTCTTCCTCCATGCAACTGAACAAAGCCCTCGCGGACCATGACACGCCCGAACTGGTCGTGGTGCTGGCCGAGCTGCTGCAGAAAAAACGCTGGATGCTGGCCACCGCCGAGAGCTGCACCGGCGGGCTGATCGGCGCCGCCTGCACCGACCTGGCGGGCTCGAGCGTGTGGTTCGAGCGCGGCTTCATCACCTATTCCAACGAGGCCAAGACCGAGCTGCTGGGCGTGGACGCAGGCGTGATCGCCGCGCACGGCGCAGTGAGCGAGCCGGTGGCGCGGGCCATGGCCACGGGTGCGATCGCGCATTCGCCGCCCTCGCGCGTGGCGCTGGCCGTGACCGGCGTGGCCGGACCCACGGGGGGCACGCCCGAGAAGCCTGTGGGCACGGTGTGGTTCGGCTGGTCGGTGGACGGCGAGGTGCGCACCGAGCGCCGCCGCTTCGACGGCGACCGCGCCACGGTGCGCGCGGCCACGGTGCATCACGCGCTGCAGACGATGGTCGAGCTGCTGCTCGCGCACTGAAGGCGCACCGAGCGCGCAGCTCAGGCCGCCATGAAGTCGCCCAGCGGCCGGCGCGGCGCGGGCGGCACCGGCGCCATCGGGTAGCCGACGCGGCACATCATCTGCAGCGTGGTGCTGTGCCTGTCGCGCGGCGGCGCAACGCCCAGCAGCATGTGGTGCGCGGCGGCGTGGTGCGGCGCCATCTCGGCGAACTCCTCCAGCGGCTGGCTCATCGGGTGCATGCCCAGGCCCAGGTCGGTGGCGCGCAGCTGCTGGCGCACGTAGGTGCGGCCTGCCGCGATCTGCTCGGTGCGGCTGTTGCCGCGCGTGCTGAGCCAGATGAAGCCCATGGCGGTGTTGGCCTGGTCCTCGTAGAGCTGCAGCGTCCGGCGGAAGGCCAGGCTGTCCTCCGGCGCGGGCCCGCTGCGGTCGAACCGGCCCAGTGCCACGGCCACGCGCAGCGCCGGGTCGTTGAGCGAGAGGCCGTCGCGATGCGCGAGGATCTCCTGCGGGCCGACGCGCAGCAGCCGCAGGTTTTCCATCGCGGTGCCGGGCGTGGTGAGCTCCACGCGTGCCGCCTCCGCGCAGAGCTTGCGCAGCGCGAGCACGCGCGCCGTGTCCACCGTGCCGGCCGAATTCACGATGCCGCCCGCGGGCACCATCGAGGACAGGCCCTGCAGGACATCCGCGGACACCGGCCGCATGAGGTCGAAGCGCTGCTTGGGCGTGCGCCGCCGCAGCACCTGCGCGAACAGCGGATCGGGCACGCCGCCGCCTGCCAGCCGCAACCGCGCCACCGGGATGTGCGGCCATCGCACCGGCTCGCCGGTCAGCTCGCCTTGAGGCCACAGCTGCACGCTGGCCTGCACGCCGTGGTGGGCCAGCGCCATCACCAGCAGTTCGATGAAGGCGCCATGGCCGATGACCACCTGGCGGCCGAAGGGGTCGCTCTCGGGCTGCACGCGCTCGCGGTCGCAATACACCACGATGGCGTCGGGCTCGCGCAGGTCGACCAGCCAGGGCTGGCGGTTGTAGGCGGTGGGTGCGGTGACGGCGTAGGCGATGGCGCGCCTGCGCAGGTCGGGCTCGTCGCCGGGGCCGTTCCATATCTCCAGCGCTGCCGGCGGCACTTCCGAGTTCAGCCACCAGGTCGCCAGCGCGGCCGCACCCGCTGCCATGACGACGCCGCCTCCCAGCAGCCGCACGAAGTTTCTGCGCTCATCCATCGCGCGGATTATCGAAAGGGCGCCAACAGTTAACAATGGCTTAAGCTCCGCCGACCGCCCCGAGGAACCCAACAACCATGAGCCTTCCATGACCGCAGCCACCAACGCACAGACCATCGAGCGCTTCTACAGCGCCTTCGCCCGGCTGGACGCCCCCGCCATGGAAGCCTGCTACGCGCCCGACGCGGTGTTCGACGACGAGGCCTTCTCGCTGCGCGGGCGCCGCGAAGTGGGCGGCATGTGGCGCATGCTGGCCGGCGGCACCAAGGCCAAGGGCGCCGACGTGTGGAAGCTCACCTGGCGCGACGTGAAGGCCGACGACAGCACCGGCAGCGCCCACTGGGACGCGCACTACCGCTTCACCGCCACCGGGCGCATCGTCGACAACAGCATCGACGCACGCTTCACCTTCACGCCCGACGGGCTGATCGCCACGCACCGCGACAGCTTCCCCTTCTGGACCTGGTCTCGCCAGGCGCTCGGTGCACCCGGCCTGCTGCTCGGCTGGTCGCCGATACTGCGCAAGAAGGTGCGCGCCACCGCCGCAGCCAACCTCGCAACCTTTCTCGCACGACAGCCATGAGCACCAACGACACCGCCCTCGCCCTCTCCAACAACGAAGCGCAGCACCGCTACGAGGCCACCCTCGACGGCAAGCTGGCCGGCTATGCCGAATACAACCTGCTGACCGACGCGATCATGTTCACCCACACCGAGGTGCTGCCCGAATTCGAGGGCAGGGGCGTGGGCTCGGGCATCGCGAAGCACGTGCTCGGAGAGGCGCGCGCCAAGGGGCTGCACGTGATTCCGGTGTGCCAGTTCATCGCAGGCTACATCCGCAAGCATCGCGAGTACGCCGACCTGGTGCGGCCCGATATCCAGCGCGCCTTCAAGATTTGAACGTGGCTCGCCCCCAGGCTGAGCGCACTTCGTGTCGCTTCGCCAACCCCCTTCCGGGGGCAACACCAGCGGCCCGGCAAAGCCGGTTCCGCGGTAGCACTGGCCTCGCCCCCAGGCTTCGCGCACTTCGTGTCGCTTCGCCAACCCCCTTCCGGGGGCAACACCAGCGGCCCGGCAAAGCCGGTTCCGCGGTGTTCCTTGATCAGGCTTGGGTGTTCTTCGGCGCGGGCAACCAGGCGAAGGCGGCGATGCCCGCCAGCAGCAGCGCAGCGATCGTGCCCAGCACGGCTGTCAGCGGGTCGGCGCCGTGCGCCGCTGCAATCGATGCGGCCACGCCGGTGCCCCACTGCATGAGCGCCACGCCGAGGAACATCGCCATCGTGAACACGGCCATCGCGCGGCCGGTGAGCGTGGCCGGATAGGCGCCGCGCACGTCGGCGTACTGCCAGACGATGAAGCCCGAGAGCACGCCGATCAGCACCATGCCGGCGATATCGAGCCATGCCGAGTGCAGCACGGCGATAAGCGCGAAGAGTCCCGCATAGCCGAGGCAGCAGACCGTGATCCAGCGGCGGCGCGAAGCGGCGTCTTCGCGGTCGAGTCGGCCGAAGAGCGGCGCGCCGACGAGCGAGATCACCGACACCGCCAGCGCCACGTTGCCGCTCTGCACCAGCGAGTAGCCGTGGCGCTCCATCATCAGCGGCCCCAGCCAGAGGCCGCGCAGCGAGATGAAGGCCGCATACGTGACGGCGCCCAGCACCATGATGCCGAGCGTGTGCGGCATCGCGAAGAGCGCGCCGAACTGGCGGATCGCCTCGGGGATCGACTCCCGCCTGCCGTCGGAAGCCACGGTGGGCTCGTGCACCCAGAACCAGATCGCCAGCCACGCCAGCGCCGCAGCGAGAGCCAGCACCAGGAAGCCCGCGCGCCATGAGTACGCCTGCACCAGCCACGCCAGCGGCGTGCCGGTGACCAGCATGCCCACGCCGCCGATGGCCAGCACCATGCCCGACACGGTGGCGAAGCGCGCCGCCGGAAAGTGCCGCGCGATGAACACCGTGCACACCAGGAAGGCCGGCGCGCAGCCCACGCCGATCAGCGCCTGCCCCGCCACCAGCACCAGGTAGCTGGACGACACCGCCGACAGCAGCGCGCCCGCGATCGCGACCGGAAAGGCCACCAGCACCGTGCGGCGCACGCCGTGCAGGTCGATGCCGATGCCCATGAAGAGCTGCATCGCGCCGAACGCGAAATGAAAAGCCCCCGAGAAGATCCCGAGGGCCTGTGCGGAAAGATGGAAATCGGCCTGCAGCGGACTCGCCATGATGGCGCCCACCGTACGGAACGCCTGGCTCAGCGCGACCCCGGCGCACAGCGCCAGGACCATCGCCCAGGCCGCGCGCGGCGTCAGCGGCTCGGCGGCCGGAGGCGGCGGCAGCGGCGCATCGGAGTTCATTCAGGAATACCGCGGAACCGGCTTCGCCGGGCCGCAGGTATTGCCCCCTGGAAGGGGGTTGGCGCAGCGACACGAAGTGCGCGAAGCCCGGGGTGAGCCAAGTCACTCACCGTGGCACTTCTTGTATTTCTTGCCGCTGCCGCAGGGGCAGGGGTCGTTGCGGCCCGGCTCGGGTTGCTTGCGGATCGTCTCGGCCTTGGGCCCGAGGCTCTTCCAGAGCTGGCGCAGGTCGTACACCGCCCAGATGGCGGCGCCGAAATCGTCGAGCCGCTGCTGGCTCACGCTGGGCGGGGCGTCGTCGCTGTACATCGACAGCACGGGCTTGCCGGTGTCGTCCTCGGTGAGGGCGACGATGTTGTCGAGCGCGTCGTTCAGCATGCGCGCGGCGTCCTTGTCGCGCGGCTCGGCCCAGTCTTCGGGCCAGTTCTCCACGGCGTACATGAAGCCCAGCGCCCAGACCTGGGCGAAGGAAGGAATGGCCTCGCCGGCCACTTCCGCGCGCTCCTCCTCCGGCAGCGAGGCGATGGCGCCGCGGGTGTCGAGCACCTCGGGCTGCCAGCTGCGCTCGTCGTCCAGCGATTCGACGGGGGCGTCGAGACCTTCCTCGATCTCGATCCAGCGGCGCTTCCAGTTCCAGACGAACTCCATGTGCTGGGCGGACGAGAAGTTCTCGCCCAGCAGCACGGGCCAGTATTCGGACGGCATGATGGGCCGGCGGGTGCAGATCAGGGCGGCCATGAAGCCTTCACAGAACTCCCACTGGGGGATTTCCTCGTCGTGCTCGCGCATGGCGTCGAGGGCCTGGTCGAGGGCGTCGAAATCGTCGGGACCGAGGGGGGTGCGGGCTGCGGGGGTGCTGTCGGGGGGCGAAATGGGGTCGGGAATGGTCGTCATGGCAAGTTCGGGGCAGCCCTCTATGATGCAGCAGGCCGCGGCCGAGACTATTTCTTCTATGCCCACGATTATTCCGTTTCCGACGCGCTACAGCGCTTTCGCCCTGTGCGTGGTCGGTCTGGTGGCCTGCCTGGCCTTCGTGCTGGTCTCGCCGCATCTCTGGCTGGCCTGGATCGGCGTGGTCGTCTTTGCGGTACTCACAGGTACCGGCGTGCACGATCTGCGGCAGGCCCGGCACGCCATCCTGCGCAACTATCCGGTGATCGGGCACCTGCGCTTTCTGCTGGAGTTCATCCGGCCCGAGATGCGGCAGTACTTCATCGAGAGCGACTCCGAGGCCGCGCCCTTCTCGCGCGCCCAGCGCTCGCTGGTGTACCAGCGCGCCAAGGGCGACCCCGACAACCGCCCCTTCGGCACGCAGCTGGACGTGACCCTCGCGGGCTACGAGTGGATCAACCATTCGATGCGCCCGACGAAGCTGGCGGGCCACGACTTCCGCATCGTGATCGGCGGCACGCCGCAGCCGGGGGGTGCGAACCCTGTCCAATCGGCCGAAGCCGGGCCGTCCCAAGGCGGCCGAGCCTCCCCCTCGGGGGGTGGCGAAGCACACGCAGTGGCGAGCCGGGGGGCCAACCATCCTTGCACCCAGCCCTACAGCGCGAGCGTTTTCAACATCTCGGCCATGAGCTTCGGTGCGCTGTCGGCCAACGCGATCCTCGCGCTCAACAAGGGCGCGAAGATGGGCGGCTTCGCGCACGACACCGGCGAAGGCTCGATCTCGCAGCACCATCGCGTGCACGGCGGCGACCTGATCTGGGAGATCGGCTCGGGCTACTTCGGCTGCCGCAACGACGACGGCAGCTTCAGCGAGGAGCGCTTCACCGCCAATGCGCGCGACCCGCAGGTGAAGATGATCGAGATCAAGCTGAGCCAGGGCGCCAAGCCCGGCCACGGCGGCGTGCTGCCGGCCCCCAAGGTCACGCCCGAGATCGCGGCCGCGCGCGGCGTGCCGGTGGGCGTGGACTGCATCTCGCCGGCCTCGCACAGCGCCTTCTCCACGCCGACCGAGATGATGCATTTCGTCGCCAGGCTGCGCGAGCTCTCGGGCGGCAAGCCCACCGGCTTCAAGTTCTGCCTGGGCCATCCGTGGGAATGGTTCGGCATCGTCAAGGCGATGCAGGCCACCGGCATCACGCCCGACTTCATCGTGGTCGACGGCGCCGAGGGCGGCACCGGCGCGGCGCCGGTCGAATTCAGCGACCACGTGGGCGCGCCGCTGCAGGAAGGCCTGCTGCTGGTGCACAACACCCTGGTGGGCGTGAACCTGCGCCACCGCATCAAGATCGGCTGCGCCGCCAAGGTGATCACCGCCTTCGACGTGGCACGCATGATGGCGCTGGGCGCCGACTGGTGCAACGCCGCGCGCGGCTTCATGATGGCCCTGGGCTGCATCCAGGCGCAGAGCTGCCACACCGGCCACTGCCCCACGGGCGTGACCACGCAGGACCCGCTGCGCCAGAAGGCGCTGGTGGTGCCGACCAAGGCCGAGCGGGTGCACAACTTCCACCGCAGCACGCTGCATGCGCTGCAGGAGCTGGTGCAGGCCGCAGGCCTCGACCATCCGCAGCAGATCACCGCGCATCACATCGTGCGCCGCATCTCCGACACCGAGGTGCGCCTGCTGAGCAACCTGGTGATGCAGGTGCAGCCGGGCGCGTTGCTCGGCCCGCTCGACGAGCAGCACAATGTCTTCCGTACCTACTGGCCGCTGGCCAGTGCAGAGAGTTTCCAGCCCGTCACCCAGGGCCCGAAAGGGCTGGTGGAGGGCTTCGCAATGGCCGCATGAATCCACTGAGTAGAGGCGCCGGCCGGCGCCTGCAATCGCGCAAGGGCGCAGCTTCGGCGCCCGCGCCCCTCGACGCAGTCTCCCCGAACCCGCCCGCGCCCGGCGACTACGCGGAGTTCCTGCGCATCACCCTGCCGCAGCAGAAGAAGAACGTGGCCAGCCACCGCTTCGGCAGCGAGCGCGTGTGGCTCAAGAAGGCCGGCCCGCGCCACGGCAAGTGGGGCTACCGCGTGATGGCGGCGGTCGCACGCATGGCGCGCCTGGACATCATCAAGCCCGTGCCCAACCCCGGCGGCGAGGCCGCCATCGCCACCGAGGCGCGCCGCCTCAAGCAGCTCGCGGCGGCAGGCCTGCGCGTTCCCGTGGTGCTCGCACAGCAGCCCGACGGCCTGCTGATCTCCGATCTCGGCGAAAGCGGCCGCGCGACGGTCGTGCTGCAGGAGCGGCTCGACCAGGCCGCGGCCGCCGGCCCCGCCGCGCTGCTGTCGGTATGGCGCGAGGGCCTCGCAGCCATCGCCGCCGTGCACGTGTGCGGACAGCACCTGAGCCAGGCCTTCGACCGCAACCTCGTGCAGTGCCCCGACGGCGTGATCGGCTACATCGACTTCGAGGACGACCCCGCCGAAGTCATGACCCTGGCCGAATGCCAGGCCCGCGACTGGCTCAGCTACCTGCACTCGACCGCCATGATGCTCGAGGCCGCGGCCCCGCAGGCCGCCGGCCAGCACTGGCACGCGGCCCTGGCCGGCGTGGGCGAAGAGGTGCGCGAGCGCATCGCCAACGCCGCGAGGCGCATGAAGTGGGCGCAGAAGCTGCCGGCCAGCCGTCGCTGGGGGCGCGACACGCAGCGCGTGCGGGCGGTGGCGCGGCTGCTGGGGCGGTGGCATCTGCAGTCTGCCAATGGGGTGCAGCACTAGCGGCGGCCGAGGCGCTTCTGCTGCCACTTGCGGAACAGCCGGTCGCCGAGCCAGCCTCCAGCGGGCAATGCGCCAAGCTGGATGGCAAGCGCAACCATGTACGCGCGACTCAAGTCGTCGTCATTCTTCGCGAAATTGAGTTCGTACCAATGGCCCACCGGGCCGATGAGCTTGTAGAAGAAGAGCCCGAGCATGCCCGCTCCGGCAACGATGAAAAGCACTCGGATTGCAGGGCTCATGACGCGATTCGGAAGAAGCTGCCCACGGGGCGGGGTGTCGCCGGGCGCCATTCGACATATGGAAACTGGCAGCGACGCGGCAGCCTTCTTGCAAGGCCCCAAAGCAACCGGAGCGCCAAGACGGCTATTGCCGATCGGCTCGTTTCTTCAGCCATTTGCGAACCAACCAATCGCCAAGCCAACCCCCAGCGACGAGACAAAGGACTTGTATTGCAAGGGCAATTGCGAAGGCTTGCGTCAGATCGCTCTCACTTTCAGCCTTGTTCATTTCGTACCAGTGGCCAATGGGTACGAGGAGCCCCTTGGTCACAACAAAGCCGAGTTCGAGTCCGCCCAACACGATGCCAATGAGGCGAAGCAGAATTTTCGATTGATATCCCGGAGTCATATGCGTTGCGGTGGCGACGCTTGGCAGAGGCTCTATTTGCGGTCGGACTGTCTCTTACGCCACTTGCGAAACAGCCGATCGCCGAGCCAGCCGCCGATGGCGGCGGCAATCGCCTGGACAGCAAGCGAGAGTGCATAGACATCAGACAGGTCGTCGAAACTCCGAGCCCGATTCACTTCGTACCATTGCCCCGCAGGGATAAGCACGCATACCGCAACGAGAAAGCTGAGCGCCAGCGCGCCGGCTACGATGCAGAGCACTCGAGCAAGTAGTTTCATAAGACAGGCCAGAACCATATGGCTTGTGCTTGGCGCATGTCGGTCAACACTCCTTCCCATGAGATGTGCCACTGAATCAGAAACCACGAAGACCGCTTCGTCATCCGCGAACCATTCCAGAGGTCGATGTGGTCACCCTGCCGCCCCTCGCCCCAGTAGTTCTGGATGAACACGATCCCTGTGCGCCCGGCGATTTTCTCGAACCCATCCTTGCCCGAGTACTTCTCGGTGCGAGACATCAGACCGGCCTTGCCCGAGTCCAGCCAGTTCGCCAGCTCCTGGGCCCTGATCGGGTACTTCGGCCTGTCCTTCTGCCAGGAATAGACGCCCGGAAAGCTGCCGAGGCTCAGGCTTGAGCGGATGAACGCCGCGCCCACGTTGATGGCACATTGATCCTTGTAGACGTCCTTGTCCAGCAAGGCGTCGTCTCCCTTGATCGTCGGATGGTTCGCCCAGAGGGTCGCGAAGGATGGCTGCATGAGTTCCAGTTGGTCGAGGCAAGCAGAAGCCTGCGATGCCATCACCGCAACCCCTCGCCCTTCTGAAAAATATAGAGCCGCTTCCAGAAATCCCGGCGATGGAAAGGTTGTCAATTGATTCCTGACGCCAAGAACCAACGTCGCCGCTAACCGCCGTACGCCGCCTGCACCACCACCCCGCGCAGCGCGAGACGCTTCTTCATCGACAGCACCGCCCGGTCCTTGCTCAGCAGCAGGGCCTTGTGCGCCACGGCGAGATCGATAAAGACCTGGTCGTCGGGGTCGCTGCATACGCAGGGCGCGCGCGGCGGCCTGCCTTCGAGCATGCGCACGCGCGCGTCGAAATCGGCGAGCACCGCGGGCAGCTGCAGTTCGCGCTGGGCCATGCGCCGGGCGATCAGCGGGTAGCCCAGCACGCGCTCCAGTTCGATGCGCATGGCGGCGGTGGCGAGCCAGCACAGCTCGCCGGCAGCCAGCCGGGCGGCCAGCGGGGCCCAGGCGGGGTCTTCGAAGACCAGCAGGTCGAGCGCGATGTTGGTGTCGATGACGACGGGGCCGGGTTCTGTCAACGTCATGGAATGTTCAGGAAACGCCGCCGATGTTGCACCATACGAGGTCGGCGTCAGGTCCATGTCGGCCCGGTACGCGAAAATACCCTCCTGGACACACCCTTCTTCGACCACGCCTTCCTTCATGAAACGAATACCGCTGCTTTGCCTTGTCCTGCTCGCCTCGGCGGGTGTCCGGGCCGAGTGGCTGACCCTCACGGGCACGCCCGGGGACGCCGCCAGCAGCTATGTACAGGTCGACCCGAGCAGCATCGAGGTGGACGGCTCGTACCGCACCGTGGCGCTGCGCATGAATCTGAGCGAAGGCCGCCTCAACCGTGACGGCGTCAGGTTCCGCTCTTTCCAGGGCGTCGCCATGGTCGATTGCGACGCCCGCAGCGCCCGTTATGTGAGCGCAAGCTACTTCTCGCTGCCCAATTTCGTGGGTGAACCGGTCCAGGTGAAGCATTTCGAGGAAGGCGACGTTCGCCCGGTAACGCTGCCCGGCGCGCCTGCCGAACTGGCCGCGCGCACGGTCAATGCGGCGTGCGCCGTGCGGCCGAAGCAGGCGCCCAGGTCCGAGGGCGGGGGCGGCGAATCACTTCCGCGCTGAGCCCGCGACCATGTCGAAGCGGAACAGGCGGCATTCGATGGGCCCGTTCCACATCGGCACGCGGCGCGATTCCTTCAGCCGCATCAGCTTCGGCAGCTTCAGGTCGGGCGTGAGCACCCAGGCGGTCCAGCCGGCGTAGTTCTTCTTCCAGTGGGTGGCGAGCTGCGGGAAGAAGTCGCCGCCGTCGCCCTCGGTGGACTGCGCGGCCTCGCGCGCGCCAGGGCGGCCTCCTCCCCCTGCGCCAGCGACGCCGCCCACGGCGATGCGCTCGCCGTACGGCGGATTGAGCATGATCACGCCGCCGCCCTCCACGGGCGGCATGCGCTGCAGGGCATCGCCGCCGCGGAACTCGACGCCCTGCGCCACGCCGGCGCGCTCGGCGTTGCGCTGGGCGAAGTCGACCATGCGGTGCGACACGTCGGAGCCGAACACCGGGGTGCCGCCGCCGGCCACGGCCCGCTCGGAGTCCGTGGCCTCCTGCCTGATCGCCGACCAGACGTGTGCCTGGAACGGCAGCAGCTTCTCGAAGCCGAAGCGCCGCAGCGATCCGGCCGCGATGCCGCGCGCGATCTGCGCCGCCTCGATGGCGATGGTGCCGCTGCCGCAGCAGGGGTCGTACAGCGGCTGGCCCGAGACTTCACCGGTCTCGGGGTTCCACCAGCCGCTGGCAGCGAGCATGGCGGCGGCCAGGGTTTCCTTCAGCGGGGCGTCGCCCTTGTCCTGGCGCCAGCCGCGCTTGAAGAGCGGCTCGCCGCTGGTGTCGATGTAGAGCGTGCAGGTGTCGGTGGTCAGGTGGGCGAACACGCGGCAGTCGGGCCACTGGGTCTCGATGCTCGGGCGCACGCCGTTGGCCTTGGCGCGGAAGCGGTCGGCGATGGCATCCTTGATGCGCAGGGTGGCGAAGTTCAGGCTCTGCAGCGGGCTGTGCTGGGCGGTGGTTTCGATCTTGAAGGTCTGCTTGGGCGTGAACCAGATTTCCCAGGCCACGCCGCTGGCGAGCGCATAGAGGTCGTTCTCGCTGCGATAGGGCCCGTGGGCCAGCTCGACCAGCACGCGCTGCGCGAGGCGGCTGTGCAGGTTGAGCTTGAGGCCGTCGCGCCAGCCGGCGCGCACGCGCACGCCGCCGCGCAGGGAGAGCAGGTCTTGCCCGGCGCGGCCGGTC
Organism: Variovorax atrisoli; assembly: GCF_014195185.1. Taxonomy (NCBI): domain Bacteria; kingdom Pseudomonadati; phylum Pseudomonadota; class Betaproteobacteria; order Burkholderiales; family Comamonadaceae; genus Variovorax; species Variovorax atrisoli. The sequence goes on from NZ_JACIBG010000004.1 coordinate 115,893, forward strand.
AGGGCGTGCACCTCCTGGGCGAGGAATTCCTCGACGCCGGCGGCGCAAGGCAGGAAGAAGGAGAGATCGTTCACGGAAAACTGGCACCGGGGAGCCCGAAGCCCGACTAGGGGACTCCATTGTCGCCGCGTCACGGGCCTTCTCTATATAGTCGATTCGCCGATGACTCCCACCCCCGCCCCTTCGCCCGCACCGGCCGCCTCCGGCAGCGGCGACCGCTTCGCGATCCAGTGCGAGGTGCTGCGGCTGTCGATCCGCCCCATCGGCCCGGTGCTGCTGGCGCAGTACCTGCTGAACTGCGGCGTGGCGGCGCTCTTCGCCTGGCAGGTGTCGCTGGCGCGCGCGCTGGTGTGGATCGCGCTGATCACCGGGGTGACGGTGATGCGCGGCTTCTTCCCGCAGCGGCTGCCGGAGCCCTTCACGCCCGCCACCCTGCGCGAGGCCCAGCGCACGCACACGCTGCGCACCGCCGTCTGGGAGCTGGCGCACGGCCTGGCCGGCGTGCTGCTGTTCGACCCCACCCGCGCCGACCTGCAGCTGCTGCTGGGCCTGATCGTCATGGGCATGACGCTGTCGTCTGCCTTCTCGGTGTCGTTCTACACGCCGGCCACGCAGCTGGCCATCACGCTCCTGCTGGCGCCGATCATCGTCGTCGGCCTCTGGCTGGGGGCGCCGGTGATGGCTGCGGTGGCCGTCATCGGCATCGGCCTGACCGCGATGATGTGGAAGCTGGTGGCCGAGCGCTCGCGCCAGCTCGAGGAGAACATCGGCCTGCGGCTCAACGAGCACCGCCTGCGCGAGCAGGCCCTGGCCGGCCTGCGCGCCTCCGAGCAGGCGCAGGCCGAGCGGCTGCGCTTCTTCTCGGCCGCCAACCACGACCTGCGCCAGCCGGTGATGGCCATCGGCCTGCAGGCCGAGGTGCTGCGCCAGCAGCTGGACAGCGGCGCCGGCATCGAGGCGGTGCAGCGCACGGTGGGCTCCCTGGCCCGCGCCCAGCAGGCGCTGGAGGGGCTGACCAACCAGCTGCTGGAAATCGGCAGGATCGAGGCCGCGGTCGATCCGCTGCGCCCATCCAGCGTGGCGCTGGCGCCGCTGCTGCACGAACTGGCGCGGCAGGCGGGCGAGGGCCGGGTGCTGGTGCGCTGCCCGCCGGATGCCCTCGCCTGGAGCGACGCCGTCTCGCTGCGCCGCGTGCTCGCCAACCTGGTCGACAACGCGGTCAAGTTCACGCCACGAGGGCGCGTGCTGCTGGCGGTGCGGGAACGCAGCCGCGACACCGGCCGCGCCTGGCGCGTGGAGGTGCGCGACAGCGGCATCGGCATTGCGGCCGAGGCCCAGCAGCGCGTGTTCGACGACTTCGAGCAGATCGGCAACGTCGAACGCAACCTGCAGCGCGGCCACGGCCTGGGGCTGGCGATCGTTCGGCGGCTGGCGGCCCACCTGGGCATCGAGGTGACGCTGCGCTCGGCGCCCGGGCGGGGCTCGGTGTTCGGCTTCGAGCTGCCGGCCGCGCCCGAGGGAGCGGTGGCGGCCCCGTCGCCGACCGTGCCAGACAACGACAGGGCCGATGCCAATGCGGCCAGCCCGCTGCGCCCCGGCCTCGCCGTGCTGGTGGTGGAAGACAACGCGGTGGTGGCCGACAGCCTCACCGCGCTGCTGCGGCAGTGGGAGGTCGAGCCGCGCGTCTACGCCAGCGCGGCCGAAGCGCTGGCGCTGGCCGACCTGCAAGCGCTCGACGCTGCCCTGTGCGACATCCGCCTGCCGGGCACGCTCGACGGCATCGCGCTGGCCGAGAGGCTGCAGCGGCAGAAGCCCTCGCTCACGATCGCGCTGATCTCGGCCGACATCAACGAGGCGACGCAGCGGCTGGCGGCCGAACGCGGCTGGCATGCGCTGCGTAAGCCGGTGCAGCCGCAGGAACTGCAGCGCATGCTGCTGCGCGCACAGCAGCAACAGCAGCTACCGCAACAGCAACGGGCGCACGGCTGAGGCCGCCGCAGCGGTGCGATCTGGCACAACGCGTGCTCCGTGCTTCGGGATATGCTCCGCGCACAGGCCGCCGCCCTGCCCCCGATGTCCACCGACATGCCCTCCCCCTCTCCTGCCGCCGGTACGCCCCGCCTGCGCTACGACCCGTTCGCGATCGCGCTGCACTGGCTGCTGGCTGTATTGATCGTCGGCTCCTTCGGCGTGGGGCTCTACATGACGGGGCTGCCGTTCTCGCCGCTGCGGCTGAAGGTCTACAACTGGCACAAGTGGGCGGGCGTGACCATCCTCGCGCTGTCGGCGCTGCGGCTGCTGTGGCGGCTCGGGCACCGGCCGCCCGCGCTGCCGGCGGACATGCCGGGCCTGCAGAAGGCCGGCTCTCGGATCAGCCACACGCTGATGTACCTGCTGTTCTTCGCCGTGCCGCTGTCCGGATGGGCCTACAGCTCGGCCATGGGCATGCCGGTCTCGTGGTTCGGGGTGCTGGCGCTGCCCGACTTCATGGCCGTCGATCACGATCTTGCCGAGGCGGTGCTGCAGCCGCTGCATCGCAACTGCGCCTTCGCGCTCGCGGGCATCACGCTGCTACACGTGGCGGCGGCGCTCAAGCACCACTGGATCGACCGCGACGGTCTGCTCAAACGGATGTGGCCGGGGCCACGACAGGAATCTGCCGGATCATGAACTCACTTCCTTCCCGCCTTCTTTGCCGCGGTCTTTCGCGGCTTCTTCCCCCGCTGCTGGCGCTTGTGGCGGCATTGCCGGCCGGCGCCGGCCCGGCCGCGCCCCCCGCCGCGAAGCTGGTCGCCGACAAGAGCCAGATCGTGTTCGTCACCAGGCAGATGGGCGTGCCCGTGGAAGGCAGCTTCAGGAAATTCGACGCGCAGGTGGCCTTCGACCCGAAGAAGCCCGATGGCGGCAGCGTCGCGCTGCAGATCGACACCGCCAGCGCCGGTTTCGGCGTGCCGATGAGCGACGCCGAGCTGCCCAAGCAGCCCTGGTTCGACGCCGCGCACTTTCCGCAGGCGAGCTTCCAGTCGAGCGCCATCAAGGCGCTGGGCGAAGGCAGGTTCGAGATGGCGGGCAAGCTCACCATCAAGGGCGTTGCCAGGCAGGTGACGGTGCCGGTCAGCATCGCGCCTGCACCGGGGAGCAACTACTCGGTGGCCACCGGAAGCCTTACGATCCAGCGGCTCGACTACAAGGTGGGCGAAGGCGAATGGACCGACACCTCGGTGGTCGGCAACGAGGTGCAGGTGCGCTTCAGGTTCACCCTCTCGGGGCTCGGGCCGCTGTGAAGCCGCAGCCCCATCCTTCCTCGCGCGGACATTCCGGATTTCTTCTTTCCTCTCTTTCATGACTCAGGCAGACAACGCCATGAAAAAGCTCCTCCTCGCCACGGCCCTGTCGGCCGCCGCATTCACCGGCATCGCCAACGCACAACAACAAGTGCAGCTGCCATCGGAATTCGCGCCAGCCGCCGCCGCCAAGCCCGCGGGCGGTCCGGCCAGGAACGCCAACTACGTGATCGACCCGACCCACACCTTCGTCATGTACGAGATGGGCCACTACGGCACCACCACCAACCGCGGCCGCTTCAGCACCAAGGACGGCTCGGTGCAGATCGACGGCACCGGCACCAGCGGCAAGGTCGACATCACCATGGACATCAGCTCCATCAACACCGGCGTCGACCTGCTCAACCGACACGTGCAGAGCAAGGACTTCTTCAACGTGGCCGAGTTTCCGACCGGCCGCTTCGTGGCCGACCGCATCGACTTCTCCGGCGACAAGGTGGTCGACGTGCCCGGCAGGCTCACGCTGATGGGCCAGACCCGCCCGGTGACGCTGAAGGCCGTGCGCTTCAACTGCTACCTGAGCCCGCTGATCAACCGCCAGGTGTGCGGCGGCGACTTCGAGACCACCGTGGAGCGCAGCGACTGGGGCATCACCTGAGGCCTGAACTTCGGCTTCGAGAACAAGGTGAAGCTGCTGGTGCAGGTCGAGGCGGTCAACGTGCAGTGACGGCCTCGCGCCGTACGAAGAAGCAGAACGAAAAGAAGGAGACACGGCCATGATCGACACCACCCTCGCCCTGCTCGGCATCGCCGGCGCCATGACCGTGGGCGCGATGAGCCCGGGCCCCAGCTTCGTGATGGTGGCGCGCACCGCGGTGACCTCGCGCGCCGACGGCCTCGCCGCCGCGCTCGGCATGGGCGCGGGCGGGCTGGTGTTCGCGATCGCGGCGCTGGCGGGGCTGCAGGCGGCGTTCCTCGCGGTGCCGGCGCTCTACCTGGCGATCAAGGGACTCGGCGGGGCGTACCTCGTGTACCTGGGCGTGCGCATCTGGCGCGGCGCGCGGCAGCCGCTGGCCGTGGCGCAGGAGGCCGGCGATCCGGCGCAGCGCCTGCAGGGACGCGGCAGGCGCACCTTCCTGCTGGGCCTGGCCACGCAGGTGAGCAACCCGAAGACCGCCGTGGTCTACGCGAGCATCTTCGCGGCCTTCCTGCCGCGCGAGGTGCCGCTGGTGCTGGCACTCGCCGTGCCGGCGGTCATCTTCTGCATCGAGGCGGGCTGGTATTCGATCGTGGCGCTGGCGCTCTCGTCGGCGGCGCCGCGTTCGGCCTACCTGCGCTACAAGGTCTGGATCGACCGGGCGGCAGGCGGCGTGATGGGACTGCTGGGCCTGCGGCTCGTGTGGTCGGCCGTGCGCGGCACCTGAGGCTGCGCGGCTACAGGAGGCTCTCCGGCGTCAGCGGGGCCAGTATCTCGAGCATGGTCCGGTCCCAGAAGCGGGAATCGGGCTCCTCGGTCAGCACCGTGAGCTTGCCCGCATCGTCGCTGACCCATTCGATGCGCGACTCGTTGCTGCCCTCGGCGAAGCGCAGCCTATAGGCGCCCTGCTGCTTGAGCACGTCGATGAGCTTCAGCGCCTGCTGGGCCATCTCGGGGCTGCGGATGAAAAGGCCGATCTCGGTGTTGTGCGTTTCCGAGCGCGGGTCGAAGTTCATCGAGCCGACGAACAGAATGCGCCGGTCGATCACCGCCGACTTGGCATGCAGCCTGCCCACCGAGGTGCCGAAGAGGCCCAGCCTCACGCTGCTGCGGGTGCGGTTGGTGCTCAGTTCATAGAGGTCGGCGCCCAGCTTGAGCATGTCGGGCCGGTAGCGGCGGTAGGCGGTGTGCACCAGCGGCTCGTCGGTGGCGGCGAGCGAGTTGGTGACCACGCTGATCTTCACGTTGCGCCCTCGGATCTCGCGCATCACCTCCAGCCCCGAGGCGCCGGGGATCAGGTAGGGCGAGACGATCGTCACTTCCGAACGCGCGCGCCGCATCTGCTCGACCACGTTGTAGCGCACGCTGTCGACGTCCAGCAGCGGCACGCCGCCATACGAGGCGGTCTTGCCGATCACGCGCTCGGGCGAATCGGCATAGGCTTCGGCGGTGGTCCAGATCAGGCCGAGCTTGCCGGCGTCCAGGTCCTCGGCCATCGGGCTGTAGCCCAGCAGGTCGTTGGGGGCGGGCTTGGGCGGCGGGGGCGTGGTCTCGGGGCCGGTGGCGAGCTCGAAGCGCTGCTGAAGCTCCTCGCGCGAGAGGCTGCTGCCCACCACCGACTGGATAGGCCGCACGTAGACGCTGTTCCAGTACTGGTCGAACAGGCTTCCAAGGCGCGGGACCAGCGCGCCGGTGACGAAGGTGTCGAGGTCGATGAAGTTCTCGCCCGAGGTGCGCCTGAAGTACTGGTTGCCGATGTTGCGCCCGCCCGCCACCGCCATCGCGCCATCGGCGATGAACAGCTTGTTGTGCATGCGGCGGTTGACGCGGCTGAAGTCGAAGAGCGAGGCGGTGAAGCGCTTCAGCAGGCTGCCGCGGCCTGCCGGGAAGGGGTTGAACAGGCGCAGCTCCACGTTGGGCGTGGCGGCCAGGCCCAGCAGCAGTTCGTCCTCGCCGGAGGTATAGAGGTCGTCCATCAAGAGCCGCACGCGCACCCCGCGCTGGGCGGCGTCGCGCAGGGTGCGCAGCAGGTAGCGGCCGGTCTCGTCGTTCTCGATCTGGTAGTACTGCACGTCCAGCGTGCGCTGCGCGCGGCGCGCGAGCTGGATGCGGGTGTCGAAGGCGAAGTCGCCGCCGGGCATCAGGCGGAAGCCGCTCAGGTCGGGGTCGGGCTGGGAGGCCAGCGCGATCCTGCCGAGCGCCGTGTCGGCCGAGACGGCGATGGTCTTGGTGGGCGGGCGCGGGGCCTCGTCGGGCAGCGTGGCGCAGCCCGTGACAAGCAGCACGAGCAGGGCGAACACCGCAGCCACCATCCAACGCCACGCGAGCCCATTCCAGGAACACCGCGGAACCGGCTCCGCCGGTCCGCAGGTGTTGCCCCCTGCAAGGGGGTTGGCGAAGCGACACGAAGTGCGCATAGCCTGGGGGTGTGCCAGTTACAAGGCTTTGCGCAGGTTGGCGGGCGCGATGCGCAGCGCCTCGCGGTACTTGGCGACGGTGCGGCGCGCGCACTCGATGCCCTGCTCCTTCAGCATCTCGGAGATCTGGCTGTCCGACAGCGGCTTCTTCACGCTTTCGGAACCGACGAACTGCTTGATGAGCGCGCGCACCGCGGTGCTCGACGCGTTGCCGCCGGTCTCGGTGCCCAGCGCCGAGCCGAAGAAGTACTTGAGCTCGACCGTGCCGAAGGGCGTGGCCATGTACTTGGCGGTGGTCACGCGCGAGATGGTCGATTCGTGCAGGCCCAGCTCGTCGGCGATCTCGCGCAGCACCAGCGGGCGCATGGCGAGCTCGCCGTGCACGAAGTAGCTCTTCTGCCGCTCGACGATGGCGTTGCTCACGCGCAGGATGGTGTCGAAGCGCTGCTGGATGTTCTTGATGAACCAGCGCGCCTCCTGCAGCCGCTGCGACAGCGCCTGGCTGCCCTCGCCCTTGTGCGACTTCAGCGCGCCGGCATAGATGTCGTGCACCCGCAGGCGCGGCATCACGTCGGGGTTGAGCATCACGCGGAACTTCACGTTGGTGCCGCGGCCGGTCTTGGTGACGATCACGTCGGGCACGATGACGTTGCGCTCCACGTCGACGAAGCGCCGGCCCGGCTTGGGCTCCAGCCGCGCGATGACCTGCAGCGCCGAGCGCACCAGCTCCTCGCTGCTGCGGGTGAGCGTGGCCAGGCGCTTGAAGTCGCGGCGCGCGAGCAGCTCCATGGGCTGCTTGCAGATGGCCAGCGCCGTCTTGCGGACCAGTTCCTCTTCCTCGGTCTCGTCGTCGCTCGCCATGGCGCGCAGCTGGATGCTCAGGCATTCGCCGAGGTCGCGCGCGCCGACGCCGGCGGGCTCCAGGCTCTGCAGCAGGCCCAGCGCCACCTGGAAGTGGTGCACGAGGTCGTCGAATTCGTCGTTGTCGTCGCCCGCCAGGCCCGAGGCCAGCGCGGGCAGCGAGTCTTCGAGGTAGCCATCCTCGTTGAGCGATTCGATGAGGAAGCGCAGCGCGGCGCTGTCGCTCTCGTTGAGCCGCAGGCTCAGTGCCTGGCGGTGCAGGAAGGACTGCAGCGACTCCTGGCTGCGCGCGAGCTCGGTGGCATCGGCGCGCTCGTCGTCGCCGGCGTTGTTCTGGCGCGCGGGCGCGTCGCTGCCCCATTCGCTGTCGTCAGGCGCCATGTCGACGGTGCCATCGCCTTCCCAGTCGGGCTCGCGCTCGGCGATCTCGGCGGCGGGGCCGTCGGCGTCGGCGACTGCCGTGCCTTCCGTGGAAGAAGTCGCGCTGCTGCTGCTCGCGGCCGAGGGGGCGAAGTCGCCCTCGCCGTCGGCGCCATCGCCGCCGTCATCGCGAGGGACCGGCGCGTCGGCGGTGTCGAGCCCGAATTCCTCGCGCACGGCCTCCTCGGCGGTGCGCTCCAGGAACGGGTTCTCGTCGAGCATCTGCTCCACTTCCTGGCTCAGCTCGAGCGTGGAGAGTTGGAGCAGCCTGATCGACTGCTGCAGCTGCGGCGTGAGCGCCAGGTGCTGCGAAACGCGAAGGGACAACCCCTGCTTCATGAGAAGACGGCTCCCCCCGAGGCAGCACGCCGCGCGCCACGCCAGTTCCCTGCCGGGAGCGGGCCGGCCGCTTCGGGCGGCCGTGCACACCAGCCCTCGCGAAGGGGCTCCACGCGCATGGCGACCACGCTTGCCGTTGACCCTCGCAACATGATCACATCCGGAAGTGCTCGCCCAGGTACACCCTGCGTACCTCGGCGTTGTCGACGATCTCCGAAGGCGTGCCTTGTGCCAGCACGTGCCCGTCGCTGATGATGAAAGCGTGGTCGCAGATGCCCAGCGTCTCGCGCACGTTGTGGTCGGTGATGAGCACGCCGATGCCGCGCTCCTTCAGGAAGCTGATGATGCGCTGGATCTCGATCACCGCGATCGGGTCGATGCCGGCGAAGGGCTCGTCCAGAAGAATGAAGCGCGGCTGCGTGGCCAGGGCGCGCGCGATCTCGACTCGGCGGCGCTCGCCGCCCGACAGCGCCATCGCGGGCGAATCGCGCAGGTGGTCGACGCGCAGGTCGACCAGCAGGTCGGTCAGGCGCTCCTCGATGTGCTCCTTCGACAGGGGAACCAGCCTGCCTTTCGCGTCGGGCTCGCTCTGGAGCTCGAGCACGGCGCGCACGTTCTCCTCGACCGTGAGCTTGCGGAAGATCGAGGCTTCCTGCGGCAGGTAGCTCAGCCCCATGCGGGCGCGGCGGTGGATCGGCATGTGCGCGATCGGCTCGCCGTCGATGGAGATGTCGCCGGCGTCGGCGCGCACCAGCCCCACGATCATGTAGAACGAGGTGGTCTTGCCCGCGCCATTCGGCCCGAGCAGCCCGACGACTTCGCCCTTCTGCACGTCGAGCGAGACGTCCTTCACGACGGTGCGGCTGCCGTAGCTCTTCTTCAGGCCGCGCGCGACCAGGCGGCTGCCCGGTGTGCCGCTGGCGTCCTGGGTTCCTGCGGATTCGATCACTTGCGCGTGTCTCCCTGGTCACTGAGCGTGGTGCTCGGGCGCAGGCCGGCGCCGGGAGCCGGGGTGGGCGCCGGCGCAGGGGCCTTGGCACCGCCGGCCGGAGCCGGAGCGCCCGGGGCCGGCGCGGTGGCGGCCTTGGGAGTGAGGATGGTCCGGACGCGGCCGCCAGGGGCCGAGGCGTTGACGGCGGTGTTCGGCGGCACGGTCGAGCCGTTGACGGTGTAGGTGTCGTTGCTCTGGTCGTAGACGATCAGCGCGCCCTGGCTCTCGTCGTTGGGCGTGGCGCCCAGCAGGCGGCGCATGACGGCGTTGCGGATGAACTTGACGTTGTCGGCGCGGCTGTCGTACTCGATGACTTCCGACTCGCCCTCGATCCACTCGTCGGGCGCATTGCGCTTCTGCTTGTAGTAGGCCCGCTTGCCGGGCGCCGCAGTGACCACGCCGTACTGGTAGCCCTCGGCGTCCTGGCGCACATCCAGCCGCGCGCCACGGATGATGATCGTGCCCTTCGTCACCAGCACGTTGCCGGTGAACACGCTGGTCTGCTTCAGGTCGTCGTAGCGCATCGCGTCCGACTCGATGTTCATCGGCTTGGAGCGGTCGGCGGTCTCGGCCACGGCGCCCGACGCGAGGCCTGCCAGCAACAGGGCGCCGGCGGCCAGCCGGCCGATGCGACGCAGGAAGGAGGTGGTGGGGTGAGAGTGCAATGTCATAGAGGCACGAAACTTGCTCGGCATTGTATGCGGCTGCGTGCTCCTGCCCCGCCCGCACAGATGAAAAAGCCCGCCTAGGCGGGCTTGACTTTCTTCCCGGCTTCATGCCCGAACACCGCGGAACCGGCTTCACCGGGCCGCCGGTGTTGCCCCCTGCAAGGGGGAAGGCGCGCGACACGAAGTGCGCGAAGCCTGGGGGTCAGCCCTTCTTGGCCTCGCCGATGAGATAGTTCACGACCTGAAGCACCTTGGTCATGTTGCCGGCGGTCTCGCCGTCGACATACCAGCGGCCGGCCACGGCCATCGCCGGCACGCCCGCCACCTTGTAGGCGTCGGTCAGCTGCGAGGCGCGCTTGGCCTTGCTGGCCACGCCGAAGGAGGTGAAGGTTTCCTTGAACTTGGCGGCGTCCAGGCCGTTGGCGGTGGCCCAGGCGATGATGTTGGCGTCGCCGTTCACGTTCTGGCGCTGCGCGTGGATCGCGTTGAACACCTTCGGCTGATACTCGTCGACCTTGCCCATGGCTTCGAGCGTGTAGTACAGGCGCTGCTTGGCCTCGACGTCGTTGCCCACGAAGGGAACGGGAATGCGGCGGAAGGAGACTTCCTTCGGGATCGTCTTGAGCCAGGCCTCCAGCGACGGCTCGAAGTCGTTGCAGTGCGGGCAGTTGTACGAGAAGAACTCGACCACCTCGACCTTGCCGGCGGGCGCGTCGACCGGCACGCGCTTGTCGAGCACCAGGTACTCGGAGCCGGCCTTGGGCACACGCGCCTGGGCGTGGGCCGGGTTGACGCCCAGGGACAGCAGCCCGAGCGAGGTTGCGGCCAGCGAAAAGTCACGACGTTTCATTGAAAGAGCTCTCCAGTTATTACGGCAGACTGAGCCGGCGCGCGGCGGGGAGTTCCCCCGCATCCGGCGCGCCCGAGGCTGTGGATGGTGGCGGCAAACGCCGCGCGGCGAAGTTTGGGGGCTATTCGTGTCGGTTGCCGGGCAGATGACGCCGCTCAGCGCTGCACGCGGACCAGCGCCGAATCCATGCCGCCGCCGTCCAGCCGTTCCTTGAGGCGGTCGGCGTCGTCCTTCTTGTTGAAGGGGCCGGCGCGCACGCGGTAGACGGTGCGGCCCGCCTGCTCGCGCTCGGTGACCTTGGCCTCGACGCCCATGAGCGACAGCTTGGCGCGCTGGGCCTCGGCATCCTCGGTGGTGCGGAAGGCGCCGGCCTGCACGAAGTACATGAAGGGATCGAGGCCCGAGCCGCTGCTGCCGGCGTTGCTGCCACTGCTGCTCGGCGCGGCCGACGCGGTGGTCGTGCTGCCGGAGCCGGAGACGCTGCCCGACCGGGCTCGGGCCAGGTCGCCCAGCGGGTCGTTCGACGGCGGCAGGGCGTTGGCCTCGGCCGGCGTCGGTGCGGTGCGCGGCGGCTTGGGCGCCACCACCACGGGCACCGGCGGCGCGGTGCCGGGCGAGGCGCCGCCGGGAGCGGCGGCGGTGTTGCCGGTGGCGGGCTCGCCGGTGATCGGGTTGACCGGGCCTGCCGGGGCGGCCGGCGTCGCCGGCTTGGGTGCGCCGGCCTTGCCGGCCAGCGGCGCGTTCGGGTCCCAGTCGCGGTTCTTGCGGGCCTCGGCCTCGTCCTGCTCGGCGCCGCCGCGCTGCGTCTTGGTCACGAACGGGATCGGCACCTTGGTCACGTAGACCGCGATGCCCAGCGCGACGCCCAGGCCGAGCACCAGCCCGATGATCAGGCCGATGACGATGTTGCCGCGTTGACTTCTTGTCTTCTTCATGGTGAGGGGGTTCACATCTTGCTCGGTGCACTGACGCCGAGAATCGCGAGGCCATTGTGCAGCACCTGCGCGGTCGCGGCGACCAGCGCCAGGCGGGCCAGCTTCACCTTCTCGTCGTCGACCAGGATGCGTTCGGCGTCGTAGTAGCTGTGGTAGCTGGCGGCCAGTTCGCGCAGGTAGAAGGTCACGTCGTGCGGGGCGAAGTCCTTCGAGGCGGCCGTCAGCATGGCCGGGTATTTGGCCAGCACCAGCATCAGCGCCTGGGCGGCCGGGCTTTCCAGCGGCGACAGGTCGACGTCCTTCAGCGATGTTGCGTCGCCGCCCCAGCCGGCAAGCACCGAGCAGATGCGCGCATGGGCGTACTGCACGTAGTAGACCGGGTTGTCGTTGTTCTTCGTCACCGCGAGGTCGACGTCGAAGGTGTACTCGGTGTCGGGCTTGCGGCTCAGCAGGAAGAACCGCACCGCGTCGGTGCTGGTCCACTCGATCAGGTCGCGCAGCGTGACGTAGCTGCCGGCGCGCTTGCTGATCTTGACCTCCTCGCCGCCCTTCATCACGCGCACCATGGTGTGCAGCACGTAGTCGGGGTAGCCCTCGGGGATGCCTTCGCCCACGGCCTGCAGGCCGGCGCGCACGCGGGCGATGGTGCCGTGGTGGTCGGTGCCCTGGATGTTGATGACCTTGTGGAAGCCGCGCTCCCACTTGGCGATGTGATAGGCGACGTCGGGCACGAAGTAGGTGTACGTGCCGTCCTGCTTCTTCATCACGCGGTCCTTGTCGTCGCCGTAGTCGGTCGACTTCAGCCACAGCGCGCCGTCCTGCTCGTAGGTCTTGCCGGCGGCCACGAGCTTGCGCACGGCGTCCTCGACGCGGCCGCTGGTGTAGAGGCTGGACTCGAGGTAGTACTGGTCGAAACGCACGCGGAAGGCCTGCAGGTCCAGGTCCTGCTCGCGGCGCAGGTAGGCCACGGCGAACTCGCGGATGGCGTCGATGTCCTCGATGTCGCCGCTGGCGGTGACTTCGCGGTCTTCCGACTTGACGGTCTTCTTCGCCTTGAAGTCGGCCGCGATGTCGGCGATGTAGTCGCCGTTGTATGCAGCCGCCTTCTCGCCGCTGGGCCACTCGGGGTCGCCCGGCTTGAAGCCGCGCGCGCGCAGCTGCGTGCTGTTGGCCAGGGTCTGGATCTGCACGCCGGCGTCGTTGTAGTAGTACTCGCGCCAGACGCTCTCGCCCTGCGAGGCGCGCAGGTTGCAGATGGCGTCGCCCAGCGCCGCCTGGCGGCCATGGCCCACGTGCAGCGGGCCGGTCGGGTTGGCCGAGACGAACTCCACCAGCACCTTCTCGCCGGTGGCCGGCTGTTGGCCGAAAGTATTCCCGGCCGACAGCACCTCGCGCACGATCTGCTGCTTGGCAGCCGTCTTCAGGCGGATGTTGAGGAAGCCGGGCCCGGCGATCTCGATGGCGTCGACCCACTGGGCGAACGCGGGGGTCGCGAGCAGTGCGGCGCGCAGCTCCTCGCCCAGGTCGCGGGGCTTGCGCCCCAGCGGCTTGGCGAGCTGCATGGCTGCCGTACAGGCGAAATCGCCGTGCGCGGCCATCTTGGGCGACTCGAACGCGGCCTTGGGGCCGGCGCCGGGCGAGAGGGATTCGAGCGTGTTCGCGAGCGCCGCGAGCAGCTCCTGTTTGACCAATAGCATCCTGAAATTTTACCGGGGGCAAACCCGGGATCAGTTGACGATGGTCATCCGATCGTTGCCTTGCGCCGTTACGATGGTCGGCCCCGAGGCGGGGAACCTGTCACAACTCAACCTAGCGAGGACACATCACCATGAAGAAGCTCCTTTCCCTGCTTGCACTCGGTGCCTGCCTTTCCTTCGGTGCAGCACAGGCTCAAGACAAGGCCGCCGCGCCGGCCGCCGCACCCGCGGCAGCAGCCCCCGCCGCCGGCGCAAGCTGCGAAGCCAAGGCCGTGGACAAGAATGGCAAGGCCCTCGCCGGTGCCGCCAAGGCCAGCTCCATCAAGAAGTGCGAGAAGGAAGCCAAGGCCGCCGCCGCTCCCTCCTGCGAAGCAAAGGCCGTGGACAAGAACGGCAAGCCGCTGGCCGGCGCCGCCAAGAACAGCTTCGTCAAGAAGTGCACCGCCGACGCGGCAAAGGCCTGATCGGCACCGCGCTGGCTGCAAAGCCATGAAGGAAGGCCCGCGAAAGCGGGCCTTTTGCTTTGCGCGGCCGATCCCGGGCTACTTGCCGAAGCCGCGCGCCAGGAACACCGCCACCAGCGGGATCAGCGCGATCAGGTGCGCCTGGACCATCACCAGCTTGCGCGTCTTGACGATCTCGGCCTCGGGCGGCAGCTTGCCGGTGGCGCGCAGCGTCTTGCGCCAGCGGAAGTACGTGAGCGTCGGGAAGATCGACAGCACGCCCACGATGATGAAGAGCCCCAGCTTCACGTGCAGCAGCGGGTTGGTCCAGTACCAGGCCGTGCCCTTCACGCCCCACCAGGTGCGCGCGATGCCGGTGGCCAGCACCGCGATGGCCGCGATGCCGTAGACCATGTCGACCTTGGCCAGCCGCTCGACCACCGCCGCGTTGAGCCACTGCACGCGGCACAGCGCGGCCTCGCTGGAGATGAAGACGACCATCGTGAGGATGGCGAGCAGGTGAAGGTACGCAAGGATGGCTTCCAGGGTCATCGGTGGAGCTTTCAGGATGGCTCGCCCCCAAGGCTGCGCGCACTTCGTGTCGCTTCGCCACCTCCCATCCGGGGGCGACACCCGAGGCCCGGCGAAGCCGGTTCCCCGTTGTTCCGCGAAGGACCTCGGCGGCTGTCAGCGTGGGGGCGTATCAGCCGGATTTCAAATGTGAACAGATTGTGCAGCCGTTGGCTGAACTCAGGCCCTTCCGCCCCAGAAATCCGGGTTGCCGTACTGCTCCTTGAGGAAATCAAGCCACAGCCGCACCCGCAGCGGCATGTGCTTGGCGCCCGCGAACACCGCGTAGATGCCGTTGGGCGGCGCCGCGAATTCCTCCAGCAGCGGCACGAGCAGGCCGGCATCGATCTCGGCCTCGACCTCCCAGGTGCTGCGCCACGCGATGCCGTGGCCGGCGAGGCACCAGTCGTGCAGCACCTGGCCGTCGGAGCAGTCGAGCGGGCCGCTGGGACGCAGGTGGATCAGTTCCTGGTTGCCCTCCTCGTTGACGACGCGAAAGGCCCAGCCGCGCGTCTGCGAGGCGTCGCTCGACAGCGTGAGGCAGGCGAAGCGCGAGAGCTCGCCCGGGTGCTTCGGCTTGCCGTGGCGGCGCACGAACTCCGGCGTGGCGACGCAGCGGCGGCGGTTGTCGGCGAGCCGCACGCTCACCAGCGACGAATCGGGCAGGTCGCCCACGCGCACCGCGCAGTCGAAGCTCTCGCCGGTGACGTCGACCACGCGGTCGCTGAGGTTCAGCGAGATCGTCACCTCGGGGTGCAGCGCATGGAAGCGCGGCACCAGCGGCGCGACGTGGCGGCGGCCGAAGCCCGCGGGTGCCGTCACGCGCAGGTGGCCGCTGGCCCTGAGGCCGCCGGCGCTCACGCTGGCCTCGGCATTGGCGAACTCGGCCAGCAGGCGCTGGCAGTCTTCGAGGAAGGAGCTGCCTTCGTTCGTGAGCGTGATGCGGCGCGTGGTGCGCACCAGCAGCTTGACGCCCAGGCGCTCCTCCAGCGCATCGAGCCGGCGACCCATGATCGCGGGCGCCACGCCCTCGGCCTTGGCCGCGGCCGTGAGGCTGCCGCGCGTCGCGACCGAGACGAAGGATTCGAGTTGCTTCAGGCGGTCCATGGGGCGGGAACTATATCGCCCGCCACCCGGAGAGCGCCTGCCTATTCCGGCCGGACGCCCGCCTCGCGGACTGCCGCACCCCAGCGCGCATGCTCGGCCTTGATGTACTGCGCCGCCTGCTCCGGCGTGCCGCCCACGGGCGTGCTGCCCTCGGCCAGCAGCTGCGAGATGGTCGCGGGCTTGGCCAGCGCCTTGTCGACGGCGGCGCTGAGCTTCTTCACGATGTCGGCGCTGGTGCCGGCCGGGGCGACGAGCGCCTTCCAGTCCACCGCCTCGAAGCCCTTGTAGCTCTCGGCCACGGTGGGCACGTCGGGCATCACCGGCAGGCGCTTGGCCGAGGTGACGGCCAGCGCGCGCAGGCGCCCGCCCTTCACCATCGAGAGCGCGCCCTGCGGCGTGGCGAACATGTAGTCGGTCTGGCCGCCGAGCAGGTCGGTGATGGCAGGAGCCGCGCCCTTGTACGGCACGTTGAGCACCTTGAAGCCCGCGCGCTTGGCCAGCACCTCGCCGGCCATGTGGCCCAGCGTGCCGGTGCCAGCGAGCGCCTGCCGGATCTCGCCCGGCCGGGCCTTGGCGGCGGAAACCAGGTCGGCCAGCGTCTTGAACGGCGCGTCGGCGCGAACCACCAGCACCACGGGTTGCGACGCCACGACCGACACCGGTACCAGGTCCTTCAATGCGTCGTAAGGCATCTTCGGGAACAGCGTCGGGTTGATCGCGAGGTTCGCGGTCTGTCCCAGGCCGATGGTGTAGCCGTCGGGCTTGGCCTTGGCCACCACGTCCATGCCGATGTTGCCGTTGCCGCCCGCGCGGTTGTCGACGATGAAGGTCCACTTGGTGTCGTCGGCGAGCTTCTGCGCGACCAGCCGCGCCACGATGTCGGTGGCGCCGCCGGGCGTGTAGGGAACGATGAGCCGCACCGGCTTGTCGGGCCAGGCGGTGTCGGCAAGGGCGGGGGCGGCGTTCAGCCATGCGGCGGCCGCGGCGCACGCCAGCAAGGCGCGCCGTGCATTGAAAAACATGAGGTCAGTCTCCGAGTGTGATGTGTCTTGCCTGGAGCGCAGCGATGTCCTCGTCGCTGTAGCCCACTTCCTTCAGCAGCTCATGGCCGTGCTCGCCGATGCGCGGCGGCTGCAGCCGGATGCCCGGGCGTTCGCCGTCGAGCGTGAACGGCATCAGCGGCACGTTGGCCATGCTGCCGTCGTTCATGCGCACCGGCGCGAGGCCGCCGGTGGCGTTGAGGTGCGGATCGTCGAACAGCTCCTGCGGCCGGGTGATGGGCGCGAAGGGCAGCTCGTTCTTCTCGAACACCGCGGCGAGCTCCGCGGCGCTGTGGTTCGCGAGGTGCGAGCGCAGGATGGGCATCATCCATTCGCGCGCCAGCACGCGGTCGTTGTTGGTCTTCAGGCGCGGGTCGGCCAGCATCTCGTCCAGGCCGAAGGCCTTGCAGAAGATGGCCCACTGCTTGTCGCTCACGGCCGCCAGGAAGATCTGCTCGCCGTCCTTCACGGTGAAGACGTCGTACACCGCCCAGGCCGAGATGCGGCTGGGCATCGGGTCGGCCGCCTTGCCGGTGGCGGCGAACTGCATCATGTGCTGCGCGACCAGGAACACGTTGTTCTCGAACAGCGCCGACTGCACCTCGCAGCCCTTGCCGGTGATGTCGCGCTGGCGCAGCGCGGCCATCGCGCCGATGGCGCCGAACATGCCGCCCATGATGTCGTTCACGCTGGTGCCCGCGCGCAGCGGGTCGCCAGAGCGGCCGGTCATGTAGGCCAGGCCTCCCATCATCTGCACCACCTCGTCGAGCGCGGTGCGGTGGTCGTAGGGGCCGGGCAGGAAGCCCTTGTGGCTCACGTAGATGAGGCGCGGGTTGAGCTTGCTGAGCGTGTCGTAGTCGAGCCCCAGCTTCTTCATGGTGCCGGGCTTGAAGTTCTCGCTGACGATGTCGGCAGTGGCGATGAGCCGCAGCGCGGCCTCCACGCCCTCGGGCTGCTTCAGGTCGAGCGCGATGCTCTTCTTGTTGCGGTTGAAGGTCGGGAAGAAGCCCGAGCCCGAACCCAGCAGGCGGCGGGTGTTGTCGCCCTCGATGGGCTCGACCTTGATGACCTCGGCGCCGAGGTCGGCCAGCAGCAGGCCGCAGGTCGGGCCCATGACCATGTGGGTGAACTCGACGACGCGGACGCCGGCGTACGGCAGGGGGTTGGCTTCAGACATGTTGTGCGTTGTGTTCCTGGACGAAGCCCTTGGGCAATCCGGCTTCCGGGGTCATGCCGTAGACCGGCTCGCCGGGCAGGCCGGCCATGAGCGGCGCGCGCGCCGCGATGAGTTTCTGGATGTCGATGCCGGTGCGCACGCCCATGGCCTCGAACATGAAGACCAGGTCTTCGGTGACCGCATTGCCCGAGGCGCCCGGCGCGTAGGGGCAGCCGCCGAGACCGCCCAGCGAAGCGTCGAAGGTGCGCACGCCCTCCTCCCAGGCCGCAAGGCAGTTGGCGATGCCGAGGCCGCGCGTGTTGTGCATGTGGGCCGCACCGGCGTGGCTTCCGATCTCCGCGCGCAGCCGCCTGAACAGGCGGCGCACCTGCGCGGGGTTGGCGTAGCCCACGGTGTCGGACAGGCCCGATTCGTCGGCACCCGCCTCGATGCACTGCGCGGCCAGGCGGATCACGTCGTCCTCGGGCACCAGGCCCTGCAGCGTGCATCCGAAGGCGGTGGAGATGCCGGCCTCCAGCTTCACCTGCGGCGCGATCTCGCGGCGCAGTTCGGAGATGGCGCGCACCTCATCGACCATCTCGGTGGGCGTCTTGCGCACGTTGGCCAGCGAATGCGCCACGCTGGCCGACACCGGCATGGTCAGCTTGTGCACGCCGGCCTCGAGCGCGGCCTGCGCGCCCTTGCGGTTGGGCACCAGCGCCATCACCACCAGGCCCGGCAGCGTGACGGCGTGGCGCACCACCTCGGCGGCGTCGGCCATCTGCGGCAGCAGCTTGGCGGGCACGAAGGAGGCGACCTCGATCTCGCGCACGCCGGCCGCGTAGAGCGCGTCGATCCAGCGCAGCTTGTCGGCCGTGGGCATGGTGGCCTTGACCGACTGCAGGCCGTCGCGCGGGCCGACCTCGCTGATGAGGACGTCGGGGGTTGTCATCGGATTTCGTCTCCTTGGGCTTGACTGTTCCGTCTTACAGAACTACATTCCATTAAACAGAATTAGACCGTCGATCCGCCTCGACTGTCAAGCCGAGCCATTCCCTGCGCCTTCCTGCCATGCCCCGCAAAGCCCAGACCGAATCCGTCTCCGATCTCAATGCCGCGCCAGGCGGCGCGGCCGCGGTCGACCGCGCGCTGAGCCTGCTGTCGGCCTTCCGGCCGGGCGACGAGGCGCTGTCGCTCGCGCAGTTCGCCGAGCGCACGCAGCTCTACAAGAGCACCGTGCTGCGGCTGCTGGCCTCGCTGGAGCATGCGCGGCTGATCCGCCGGCAGGACGACGGCCGCTATGCGCTGGGCATGGAGATCGCGCGGCTGCACGGCCTCTACACGGCCTCGCAGTCGCTCGACCGCATCGTGCTGCCGGTGCTGCGCGCGCTGGTCGCGGCCACCGGCGAGAGCGCGGCGTACCACGTGCGGCAGCCGCAGGGCGACAGCTGGGTGCGGCTTTGCCAGTTCCGCGTCGATTCGTCGCATGTGGTGCGCGACCACGTGCGCGCCGGCGACCTGCTGCCCAACGACCGCGGCGCGGGCGCGCGGGTGCTGATCGCCTTCGGCCCGCAGGACGAGCTGCCGCGCGGCGCGAAGGAGCGCAAGCTCTACGACACCATCCGCGCGCAGGGCTGGTGCGCGCTGGTGGGCGACCGCACCGCCGAGCTGGCCGGCATCTCGGCGCCGGTGCTCCATGCCGACGGCAGCCTCGCGGCCGCGGTCACGCTCACCATGCCCACGCACCGCTACGACGAGGGCTACATCGAGCCGGTGCGTGCGGCAGCGAAGGAGCTCAGCGGGCAGGTCTGAGCAGGCGACCGGTCAGCGCAGCGCGGCCAGCACCGCGCGGTTCTGCTCGGGCAGCCCGATGCTGACGCGCAGCCACTCGGGCAGGCCGTACGGTCCGAGCAGCGAGACCTCGATGCCGGCGGCCAGCAGGCGCGCATGCACCGCCTGCGCATCGCCGACACGCACCATCAGGAAGTTGCCGGACGAGGGCACGTATTCGAGGTCCAGCGCCTCGAAGCCGGCGGCGAGCTGGTCGCGCCCGGCCGTGTTGAGCTCGTAGGTGCGCGTGAGGAAATCCGCGTCGCCCAGCGCGGCCACTGCGGCGGCCTGGGCCGGCGTCGTTACGTTGAAGCGCGGGCGCTGCGCGTTCATGCGCGCCGTGAGCCCCGGCTGCGACACGCCGTAGCCGATGCGCAGCCCCGCCAGCCCGAAGGCCTTGGAGAAGGTGCGCGCCACGATCAGGTTGGGCAGGCGCCGCACCCATTCGATGCTGTCGTAGCGCTGCGCGGGCGCGAGGTATTCGGTGTAGGCCTCGTCGAGCAGCACCGTCACGTGCGCGGGCACCGACTGCAGGAAGGCCAGCAGCGGCGCGGCGTCGATGAAGGTGCCGGTCGGGTTGTTGGGGTTGGCGACGAACACCAGCTTCGTGTCCTCGCCGATGGCCGCGCGCATCGCGTCGAGGTCGTGGCCGAAGTCGCGCGACGGCACGACAGTTGCGTGCGCATGGGCATGCGCGGCGGCCTGCGCGTAGACGATGAAACCGTACTGCGAATAGACGACGCCCTCGCCCGGCTTCAGGCTCACCTGCGCCGCGAGCTCCAGGATCTCGCTCGAACCGCTGCCCAGCGTGATCCAGTCGGCCGGCACGTCGAGTCGGGCGGCCAGCGCGTTCTTCAGCGCCGTGCCGTTGCTGTCGGGGTAGTTGCCGGCGCCCGCGAGCGCTTCGGCCGCGGCGCGGCGAGCCGACTCGGGCATGCCCAGGGGGTTTTCGTTGGAGGCCAGGAGGATCATGGAGGCTGGGCGCTGAAATCGCGGATTTATTTAAGAAGTTAAATATATCCGGCAGCTTCGGCCTTCTTATCAGTGCCTACCCTTTGCACTCCTTGGGGCCGTCCGTCGATTACCTCTATTTTTGTCACGGATAAATCCCGATTCAGGCTCTTACTCGCCAGCAAAGTATCGAATAAAGTTCATCCCAGGATTGCATCTTTCTCAAGGAGAAACCCACATGACCGCCCGCACCAACGCCCACGGCCTCCAGGTCGCGACCGAGCTCCATCGCTTCATCGAGGACAAGGTCCTCCCCGCCAGCGGCGTGGCCAGCGACGTCTTCTGGAAGGGCTTCGACGCCATCGTCCACGACCTCGCGCCGAAGAACATCGCCTTGCTCGCCGAACGCGACCGCCTGCAGGCCGAGCTCGACGCCTGGCACAAGAAGAACCCCGGCCCCATCGCCGACATGCCGGCGTACCGCGCATTCCTCGAGAAGATCGGCTACCTGCTGCCCCAGCCCAAGGGCGTGAAGGCCACGACCGCGAACGTCGACTCCGAACTCGCCCTGCAGGCCGGCCCGCAGCTGGTGGTGCCCATCCTCAACGCGCGCTATGCGCTGAACGCGGCCAACGCCCGCTGGGGTTCGCTGTACGACGCGCTCTACGGCACCGACGCCATTCCCGAGACCGGCGGCGCCGAGAAGGGCAAGGGCTACAACCCGGTGCGCGGCGCCAAGGTCATCGAGTTCGCGCGCAACGTGCTCGACCAGGCCGCACCGCTGGTCAACGGCTCGCACAAGAACGCCACCGGCTACAGCGTGAAGGACGGCAAGCTGGTCGTCGCGCTGCAGAGCAGCAGCACCGGGCTGGCCGACCCGTCCCAGTTCGTCGGCTACCAGGGCGACGCCGCCGCACCGTCGTCGGTGCTGCTCAAGCACAACGGCATCCACCTCGACATCCGCATCGACCGCTCCACGCCCATCGGCAAGAGCGACGCCGCCGGCGTGAGCGACCTGGTGCTCGAGGCCGCGCTCTCGACCATCCTCGACCTGGAAGACTCGGTGGCCGTGGTCGACGCGGCCGACAAGGTGGTCGCGTACTCGAACTGGCTGGGCATCGTCGAAGGCACGCTGACCGAGGAAGTCACCAAGGGCGACAAGACCTTCACGCGCGGCCTGAACCCCGACCGCGAATACACCGGCGCCGACGGCAAGCCCCTGAAGCTGCACGGACGCTCGCTCATGTTCCTGCGCAACGTGGGCCACCTGATGACCAACCCGGCCGTGCTGTACGAAGGCGGCAAGGAGATTCCGGAAGGCATCCTCGATGCCGTGGTCACCACCACCATCGCCACCATCGACCTGAAGCGCAAGGGCAACTCGCGCACCGGCAGCATCTACATCGTCAAGCCGAAGATGCACGGCCCCGCCGAAGTGGCCTTCGCCAACGAACTGTTCGGCCGCGTCGAGCAGCTGCTGGGCCTGCCCGCCAACACCGTCAAGCTGGGCATCATGGACGAGGAGCGCCGCACCAGCGTGAACCTGAAGGCCTGCATCGCCGAGGCCGCCGCGCGCGTGGCCTTCATCAACACCGGCTTCCTCGACCGCACCGGCGACGAGATGCACACCGCCATGCAGGGCGGCCCGATGATCCGCAAGGGCGACATGAAGTCGAGCGCGTGGATCGGCGCCTACGAGAAGAACAACGTGCTCGTCGGCCTGTCCAGCGGCCTGCGCGGCAAGGCCCAGATCGGCAAGGGCATGTGGGCCATGCCCGACCTGATGGCCGCCATGCTCGAGCAGAAGATCGGCCACCCCAAGGCCGGCGCCAACACCGCCTGGGTGCCCTCGCCCACCGCCGCCACGCTGCACGCTCTGCACTACCACCAGGTCAACGTGACCGCGGTGCAGCAGGAGCTGGAGAAGATCGACGCCGACGCCGAGCGCGACAACATCCTCAACGCGCTGCTGCAGGTGCCGATCGCCGCCGAAGCCAGGTGGACCGCCGAAGAGCGCCAGCAGGAGATCGACAACAACGTGCAGGGCATCCTCGGCTACGTGGTGCGCTGGATCGACCAGGGCGTGGGCTGCTCCAAGGTGCCCGACATCCACAACGTCGGCCTGATGGAAGACCGCGCCACGCTGCGCATCTCCAGCCAGCACATCGCCAACTGGCTGCTGCACGGCGTGGTCACCAAGGCTCAGGTCGATGAGACCTTCCAGCGCATGGCCAAGGTGGTCGACGAGCAGAACGCCGGCGACCCGCTGTACCAGCCGATGGCCGGCCACTTCGACACCTCGGCGGCCTACAAGGCGGCGCAGGACCTGGTGTTCAAGGGCATCGAGCAGCCGAGCGGGTACACGGAGCCGCTGCTGCATGCATGGCGCCTGAAGGTGAAGGGCGAGGCCTGATCTCCTTCGCCGGGCCGGCGTCGCGCCGGGCCTGACGCACGCACGAACGGCGCCCTCGGGCGCCGTTCTGCATGATGGGCAGCCTGCCGTTAGCATCGACGAGGTCCTCTTCGCCTCCCGCCCTTCCTCCCCGATGAACACGAACGCGGCATCGCCGCCTCCGCCGCGCTGGTCTTCCTCCGCGGCCGCCATGCTCGTGGCCCTGGCCACCGCCTTCGCCCTGAGCCAGGCCTTCCGCACCGTGGGCGCCATGATGGCCACGCCGCTCACCAGCCACTTCGGCCTCACGCCGCAGCAGCTCGGCACCTGGGCTGGCACCTTCCATTTCATGTTCGGGATCATGCAGCTCGCGATGGGCGTGTCGATCGACATCTTCGGCGTGAGGCGCACGGTGCTGACGGCCTTTCCGCTGGCGATCGCGGGCGCGGCGCTGTGCGCGATGGCGCCAAACTTCCACGCACTGTTGCTGGGTCAAGCCCTGGTCGGCGTGGGCTGCGCGCCAGCCTTCCTGGCCTGCACGGTGTTCATCGCGCGGCACTTCGATGCGTCGCGCTTCACCGCGATGTCGGGGCTGGTGATGAGCCTGGCGGGGATGGGCATCCTGTTCACGGGCACGCCGCTGGCGCTGCTGATCGAGGCTTCGTCATGGCGCGTGGGCTACGCGGTGCTGGCGTCGTTCGCGGTGCTTGCGTGGATGCTGATCTTCTGGCGCGTGCGCGAACCTGCGCGCGCTGCAGACCACGTGCCCGCGGGGCGGGCCGAGCGCCAGTCGCTGCGCAAGGCCGTGCGCGAACTTCTGCCGCTGTTCGCGATGCCGCACACGCTGGGGCTGCTGTGCTTCGCCTGCGTGTCGTACGCGGCCTTCATCACGCTGCGCGGCCTGTGGCTCGGCCCGGTGCTGCACGAGCGGCACGGCCTCTCGCTGGTGGCGAGCGGCAACGTCGCACTCGTGATGACCGTCGCCGGCATGATCAGCCCCACGCTCTTCGGCCGCATGGACCCGGGCGGCGCGCGGCGCACGCGCTGGATGATGGGCTGCGCGCTCGCGGGCACGCTGATGTTCGGCGCGATGGCGCTGACGCACTCGCGCATGGTCGACATCGGCCTGCCGATCGTCTACGGCCTTCTCTCGGGCTACAGCGTGCTGCAGTACGCGTACACCAAGAACGCCTACCCGGCCGCGATGACGGGACGCGCGATGGCGCTGATGAACATGGCGATGTTCCTCGGCGTCTCCCTGATGCAGTGGACCACCGGCGTGGCCGCGTCGTGGGCCGTGGCGAATGGCGCCGAGCCGTTCCGCGCCGTGTTCCTCACGGTGGCGGGCATGCTGGCTGCGGGCAACCTGGCTTTCTTCCTGCTGCCGCGTGCATCCGCACGGCCGGCGGCGCAGCTCAGCGCTTGATCGCCAGCATCAGCACGCCGCCCGCGATCATCGCCACGCCCGCCCATTCGCGGCCGGAGGGTCGCTCGCCGAGGAACATCACGGCGAAGAGCACGACCAGCACCACGCTGAGTTTGTCGACCGGCGCGACGCGCGAGGCATCGCCCACCTTGAGCGCGCGGAAGTAGCAGACCCACGACGCGCCGGTCGCGAGCCCCGAGAGCACGAGAAAGAGCCAGGTGCGCGGCGACAGCTGCAGCGGATTGGTCCACTTGCCGGTGGCGTTCACGAACACGAGCAGCACCGCGAAGATGACCACGGTGCGCACCAGCGTCGCCATGTCGGAATCGACGCCGGCCAGGCCGAGCTTGGCAAGAATGGCCGTCAGCGCGGCGAAGACGGCCGACAGGGCGGCCCAGAGAAACCAGTTGGAGGCGGCGAGATTCATCGTGCTTTCTTTCATCGGTGATGGCGCGAGCGCCTGCATCATGCGCGATGCGACTTTGCCGCTACCTGACGAACCGCTTCAGGCGTCTTCGCCCAGGCGCGCGCGAATCTCCTTGCGGCTGAGCTGGCGCTTGGTTGCGGCATAGACGTCGTCGCGCCCGTACATGGCTCGGTTGCTCGATGAGCCGAACTCCGGCCGGCCCCATGCACACGTGGTCCTGACGAAGCAGCGTCGCAGCACGTCGAAACGCTTGTCCCAGACACCCGGCGCCTTCATCGGCGGCGTGGTTGCCAAGGTGATCTCGAACCAGTCGCCGTTCACGCGGTGCCATTGCGTGAGTTCGTCGATCACGACGAACGAAAGCTCTGCCTTCGTGCCGCCGTGCTCACGCCGTCGAGCCTGTGAGAACCGGCGGTTGGGCAAGAGGATGCCGGTGACGGGGTGCACGAAAAGCTTCACACGCGAAGCCTCCTCCAGCGGCACCCGCTCACCGCGGCCCCACCACCCCGCACGCACCAGCACCTGCCCTCCATGCATCACCGCATCGCGTTCGACGAAGTCGTCGATGTGCTCGAAGATGTGCGCCTGCACGACGCTGCGTCGATCGATGCCGCTGCACAGTTCCGAATACACCTTGTCCCAGGGCCGGTGCACCTGCTTGTGCAGCCAGCGCTTGAGAGGCGCGAGGTTCTCGTTGAGTCCCTTGGGGTAGTCGTAGCCCTGCCTCATGCCCAGCCGCGAGCCGCGCTCCTTGCTGTTGCGCCACTTGCGCCCATCGCCCTGCACGCCGCCACCGCGTCGCGGCCGCTCGACGATGACCTTGTCCATGTCCTCACGCATCGTCAGTCCTCCTGCACGATGTTGCGCGCTGCCTTCTGCAGCGCCACCTTCTGCGCGCGCCGTTCGGCGCTGTGGGTGCGCAGGTGGCGGCCCGCCTTCTGGCTTGCTTCGCGGCGTGCCAGCGCGGCCACCACGGGGTTGCGAGGTGCCGCGTTCGGCACCGAAAAATAGAACCGGCCCAGACGCTTGTCGTCGTCGCGGGCCCTTCGTTGAGCACTCATGTGCACACACTCCGAAAAACAAAAAGGCCCCGGCGAATGGCTGCGCGGGGCCTTTGTCGATGGGCCTCGGCGGATGCATGGATGCACGTCCGGCCGGGGCGGTCGGTGTGCGGATCAGGTGTTCAGGAAACGGTTCATTGGATTGGTGCTGCGTCCGGGAGGTCGATCGTCGCCGGGCGCGATGTGAGCAAAGACTGTTGCTGAAAAACGAAGGGCGGATTCTGTCGAGCACGCGTTCGATGCGCAAGTGCCGCGCATCGCTTGTGTGGCGCAAAGCCTACGTGCAAGCCGATGAATCCAATCGCGCGAAGGCGACGTATCAGGTTCAAGCGCAACGCGCCTCCGAGCTGTTGGCGGTTTCCACAGAGAGCCTCGAGAACCATCCATCACCTTTCCAGGAGACTTCAATGAAGAAACTCGTGATCGCAGCCAGCGTCTCTGTCCTCCTCGCAGCCTGCGCAGGCGGCATGGGCATGAGCGGCAGCAGCAGCGGCGCATCGAACCCGATGGTCGGCGGCGCGCCGATGTACCCGACGAAGGACATCGTCGACAACGCCGTGAATTCGAAGGACCACACCACTCTGGTCGCCGCCGTGAAGGCCGCCGATCTCGTCGGCACGCTGAAGAGCCCCGGCCCCTTCACCGTGTTCGCACCCACCAACGCGGCCTTCGCCGCGCTGCCCGCCGGCACGGTGGACACGCTGCTCAAGCCCGAGAACAAGGGCACGCTGACCAAGGTGCTGACCTACCACGTGGTGCCCGGCAAGCTCGACAGCGCGGCGCTCATGAGCGCCATCAATGCAGGCGGCGGCAAGGCCATGCTCAAGACCGCGAGCGGCGGCACGCTCACCGCGACGATGAGCGGCGGCAACGTGCTGGTGACCGACGCCAAGGGCGGCACGGCGACGGTGACGATCGCCAACGTCTACCAGTCCAACGGCGTGATCCACGTCGTGAACAAGGTGCTGCTGCCGGGCTGATCGGCCGCGCTCCCGGTTTTCTTCAGCTGCGCTGCGCGGCCTCGGCCTCGTCGCGCAGCCACTGCGCGAACTCCTGCGCGTCGCGGTTGCCCGCGGCGCGCCTGGACATCTCGATGAAGTAGCCGCGGTGCGAGGCGACGCCCTCGCCCAGCGGCGCCACGAGCCGGCCGTCGCGCACCAGCTCGCTCAGCAGCGGCAGCCGGCCGATCACGACGCCCTGGCCAGCCACTGCGGCAGATACCGCATCGGCGTACTGCGTGAAGCGCAGCGTGCTCTTCATGCGCAGGTCGTCCAGCCCCATCACCTTGAGCCAGGGCTCCCAATCGGCGGTGGGGGCCTCGCTGTGGTCGGGGTACTCGACGGTGAGCAGCGTGAGCTTCGAGAAATCGGAAAGCTCGCGCAGCGATGCCGCGAGCTGGGGCGAGCACAGCGGGATCACAGACTCCTCGAACAACGCCGCCCCCACGCCGCGGCCGATGGGCACGAAGCGCACCGCGAGGTCGATTCGGCTGCTCTCCAGGTCGAGCACGTCGAGCGTGGCCGATACGCGCACGTCGACCTGCGGATGGCTGCCGGTGAAGCGCGCCAGCTTCGGTATGAGCCAGATCGACGCGAAGCCCGGCGTGGTGGTGATCGCCACCTGCCGCGGCGCGGAGCTCGCGCGCACCCGCGCGGTGGCGTCGCGCAAACGCTCCAGGCTGTCGGTGACGGCGCGCTGCAGCACGCCGCCGGCCTCGGTGAGCGACAGCGCGCGGTGGCGCCGCTCGAACAACAGCACGCCCAGGCTGGCCTCGAGCTGCTGGATCTGCCGGCTCACGGCCGACTGCGTGAGGTGCAGCTCGGTGGCCGCCAGCGTGAAGCTCAGCCGGCGCGCGGCCGCCTCGAAGCTGCGCAGCAGTTCGAGCGGGGGGAGTTCGCCACCGATGGCGCCGGGGGCTTTCGCATTCTCTGGACGCATGCAACGAGTTCCGAATGACCGTGTGCAATGGAGGGTTCATCTCACTATATTCATTCGCATAGTGAATGCAATGGAGCTTGCCATGAGCACCTCTTCCTCCCCTTCCTTCTCTTCCCCGTCTCCTTCCTTTCCAACGGTGACCTTCTCATCCATCGCCTCCCGCTTCCACGTCAGCCTGCCGAAGCGATCGGTCTTCGCCGTGCCCGACGGCGCGGGCGTGGGCATCGAATGCCGCAGCGGCTCGGTGTGGATCACCATCGACAGCGACACGCGCGACATCGTGCTGGAGCCCGGCGAGCGCTTCGAGGGCGACGACCACCGGCGCGTGCTGGTGTCTGCGCTGGAACCGTCGTGCATCACGGTGTCGGACGCGCAGCCGGCAGCGATGCCGCTGCGCTCGCGCACGGCCGGCGCACGGTCGCCATGGCGACTGCGGCCCCACGGGTTGTCCCCGGCTTGACCGGGGCCCATGCGCATCGAACCATCGATGCCATGAGTTCCGACACCACCGCACAACCCTTCATCCTCCAGGAGCTGGCCGACGGCATCGCGACGCTGACGTTGAACCTGCCCGCCAAGCTCAACCCCATCGCGCGCGACCTGCAGGTCGAGCTGCGCGACGCGCTGGAGCGCATCCGCGACGACCGCTCGGTGCGCGCCGTGATCCTCACGGGCGCCGGCAAGGCCTTCTGCGTGGGTGCCGATCTGAGCGCGATGGCACCGCCCGAAGAGGGCAAGTCGCTCGGCACGCAGACCGCCGAGTGGATGCAGAGCCTGAGCAACCCGCTGATCGAGACGCTGCGCACGCTGCCGGTGCCGGTGGTCGCGGCGGTCAACGGCCCGGCTGCCGGCGCGGGCGTGGGCCTCGCGCTCGCGGCCGACGTGACCATCGCGGCGCGCAGCGCCTACTTCTACCTGCCCTTCCTGCCGAAGCTCGGCATCGTGCCGGACCTGGGCTGCACCTGGGCCATTCCGCGCCGCGCGGGGCGTGCGCGCGCCATGGGCATGGCATTGCTCGACGAGCGCGTGGGCGCAGGCCGCGCGGTGCAATGGGGCCTCATCTGGGCCTGCGTGGACGACGAGCAGCTGCTCGAGGAAGCCAGAAGCATCGCGCAGCGCCTGGCCCGCCTGCCGGCACACGCCGTGATCGAGGCACGCGAGGCCTTCGAGGCTTCCGAACGCCACACGCTGAATGAACAGCTGCACTACGAGAGCGAGCGCCAGCGCGAGTTGATCGACCGGCCCAGCTTCCGCGAGGGCGTGAGCGCCTTCCTGCAGAAGCGCCCGCCGGTCTTCGAAAGCCGCTGACATCCCGACACCGGCGTCCACTGGCGCCGGCCCGGGGGCTGCAGGACAATGCCGCGCATGTCCATCCCCAACGCCTTCTACGCCCAGTCGGGCGGCGTCACCTCGGTCATCAACGCCTCGGCCTGCGGCGTGATCGAGACGGCGCGCCGGCATCCCGACCGCATCGGCAAGCTGTACGCCGGGCGCAACGGCATCATCGGCGCGCTGGCCGAGGAGCTGATCGACACCGGCGCCGAGACGGCCGAGGCCATCGCGGCGCTGCGCACCACGCCGTCGGGAGCCTTCGGCTCGTGCCGCTACAAGCTCAAGTCGCTGGAGAAGAACCGCCGCGAGTACGAGCGGCTGATCGAGGTGTTCAAGGCGCACGGCATCGGCTATTTCTTCTACAACGGCGGCGGCGATTCGGCCGACACCTGCTTCAAGGTGAGCCAGCTCTCGCAGTCGATGGGCTATGCGCTGCAGGCCATCCACGTGCCCAAGACCATCGACAACGACCTGCCGCTGACCGACTGCAGCCCCGGCTTCGGCTCGGTCGCGAAGTACGTGGCGGTGTCGACCATCGAGGCCTCTTTCGACGTGCGCTCGATGGCGGCCACCTCCACCAAGGTGTTCGTGCTCGAGGTGATGGGGCGGCATGCGGGCTGGATCGCGGCGGCCGGCGGGCTGGCCGCCGACCAGGGCATTCCGGTGGTGGTGCTGTTCCCCGAGATCGAGTTCGACAAGGCGCGCTTCCTCGCGCGCGTGGACGAACTGGTGAAGCGGCACGGCTACTGCTCGGTGGTCGTGTCCGAGGGCTGCCATCACCCCGACGGGACCTTCCTCGCCGAGCAGGGCACGCGCGACGCCTTCGGCCATGCGCAGCTCGGCGGCGCGGCGCCGGTGGTAGCGCAGATGGTCAAGGACGCGCTGGGCCACAAGTTCCACTGGGCGGTGGCCGACTACCTGCAGCGCGCGGCGCGGCACATCGCATCGGCCACCGACGTGCGGCAGGCCTACGAACTGGGGCAGCGCGCGGTCGAGCTCGCGCTGGAAGGCCGCAACGCGGTGATGCCGACCATCGAGCGCATCTCCGACGCGCCCTACGCCTACCGCCTGGGCAGCGCGCCGCTCGAATCGGTCGCCAACGTCGAGAAACCGATGCCGCGCGACTTCATCTCCGACGACGGCTGGGGCATCACCGAGAAGTGCCGCCGCTACCTGCTGCCGCTGATCGAGGGCGAGGACTACCCCGCCTACAGCGGCGGGCTGCCGGTGTACGCGACGCTTCGCAACGACATCGTCGCGAAGAAGCTGCCGGCCTTCGAGATTTCATGATGGCCACGGAGGCCGTCCCCGGCCTGATCGACGCCACGCGCTGCCCGCTGTGCGGCGAGCCGAACCGCTGCGCGATGGAGATCGAGCGCGAGACCGGCCAGGCGCAGCCGCCCTGCTGGTGCATGCAGGTCGACTTCACCAACGCGCCGCTCACCAACCTGCCGGAAGAGATGCGCGGACTCGCATGCATCTGCTTGCGCTGCGCGACCGGCCAGCAGCCTGCTCCGACTGCCAGGCCGTCTTCTCAAGACGACGCCTGAGGCTGAGGCTCGGGCTGGGCGGGGCTCTCGCTGCCCGGTTCCTGCTCCTGTGTCGGCTCCGGCTCGATGTCGGCGGCCATCACCATCGAGGGCGCATCGCCGGGGCGCTGCTGCGTGACCACACGGTGGATGAACTGCAGCTTGCCCACCGCCGCGCGCGGCATCACGAAGGGGTAGTAGTCGGGCTGCCCCATGCTGCGCGACAGCTCGTTGAGCACGTTGGTGAGCAGCACCCAGCCGTTGACGAAGTCGAGGAAGCTTCCCGCGTCGGGGTCGTCGGGCTGCCAGAGATCGTCGAGCGTGAAGAGGTCGCTCGTGAGTTCGACGTTGGTCGCGTCGACGCCGAAGCTCATCGCGGTGTCCGCGGTGTCGGCCATGTGCAGGTAGTGGGCCCAGGTCTCGGCCCAGTCTTCCCACGGGTGCGTGCTTGCGTAGCTGCTCACGAAGCGGTCGGCCCAGTCGGGCGGCGGGCCCTGCTCGTAGTGCGTCTGCAGCGCGGCGGCATAGTCGGCGCGCTCGTCGCCGAAGAGGGCGCGGAAGTCGTCGATCCACTGCGTGGGCTGCACGAGCAGGTCCCAGTAGTAGTGGCCGATCTCGTGGCGGAAGTGGCCCAGCAGCGTGCGGTAGGGCTCGCGCATCTCGGCGCGGATGCGCTCACGCACGGCATCCTCGGCCTCCTCGGCGTTGAGGGTGATCACGCCGTCCTGGTGGCCGGTCATCACGTGCGGGCCGCCGGGCGTGTTGCTGAGGAAGTCGAAGGCCAGCCCGTGGACCGCATCGGCGTGGCGGCTGACCACCGGCAGGCCCAGCGCGAGCAGCTGAGAGATCAGCCTGCGCTTGGCGGTCTCGAGCTTGAGCCACAGCTCGCCATTGCCTTCCACCGACAGATCGGGAATGGTGCGCGTGACGCTGCAGGCCAGGCAGTAGCCGGGCGCGAGGCCGTGGGTGTCGGGCGGCAGCTGTTCGCCCTCGCGCGCGGCGGGCACCATCCAGTTGCAGCCGGCCGGCGTCAGGAAGTTCACGCAGCGGCGGTAGGTCTTGCCGTGCGGATCGCCGAACACGGTGAAGGTGTCGGGCTGCGCGCCGCCGCCCTCCGCAGGCGCGAGCGGCACCACGCCGAGCCGCTCGATCACGTAGCCCAGCGGCGTGTGGCAGGCCAGGCATTCGCTGTTGCGCAGGAACACGGGACGCTCGCACTGGCAGCGGTAGGCGCGGCTGACGGTGGGTGCGGCCAGCTCGGCGGCGAGGGTTGGCGCAGCCGGCTCGGCGGAAAGGATCGGCGTGGTCGCTCCTTCCGCTTCTCCAGGAGCGGCGGGCTGGGCATCGGCTTGTTCGCCGGACGAAGCGTTCACGCTGTTGTTGTCTTGGTTCATCTTCTTGACGCGGAGGGGACAGCGAGGGGATTCTGGACCTGCACGCTGCGATTCCCGCCGTGCAAAGCCCGATATGCTTGTAGGACGACGGACCCGAGACATTCCGCCGCCCCCATGACCTCCCCTCCGACCCCAGAAGCCGCGAGCACGCCGGCCCCGCCCTCCATCGGCACGCTGCGCCAGCGCTATGGCGAACGCTACCGCTGGTACCTGCTGCTGTCGGTGATGGTGGGGACGATGGCGTCGATCATGTCCTCGACCATCGTCAACGTGGCGATCCCTGGCATGAGCCACCACTTCTCGCTCGGCCAGGAACGCGCGCAGTGGGTGAGCTCGGGCTTCATGGTGGCGATGACGGTGTCGATGCTCACCACACCGTGGCTGCTGTCGCGCTACGGCTACCGCCGCACCTACGTGGGCACGATGCTCCTGCTGCTGGTGGGCGGCATCGTGGGCGGCATGGCCAACGACTTCTCGCTGGTGCTGTTCGCGCGCGTGGCCGAGGGCCTGGCCGCTGGCGTGGTGCAGCCCATCCCGGCCATCATCATCCTGCGCGCCTTCGAGCCGCACGAGCAGGGCCGCGCGAGCGGCATTTTCGGCATGGGCGTGGTGCTGGCGCCGGCCGTGGGGCCGAGCATCGGCGGCGTGCTGGTCGACCTGTTCGGCTGGCGCTCGATCTTCTTCATGGTGGTGCCGTTCTGCCTCGCGTCGCTGTGGCTCGCCTACAAGTTCGTGCCCAAGACCGCGCCCGGCGGCGTGGCGGCCGCGCGCGGCGACGGACTGGACGCACGCGGACTGGCGCTGGGCACGGTCGGCACGCTGTGCCTGCTCAACGGCCTCGTGGCGCTGCGCGGCGATTCGCCGCTGCAGGCGGCGCTGCTGCTGGCGGGCGCGCTGGCATCGTTCGGCGTCTTCGTGTGGTGGCAGCGGCGGCTGGCGGCCTCGGGCGGCACGCCGCTGATGAACCTTGCGCTCTTTCGCTACCGGCAGTTCGCGATGGGGAGCGTGGTGGCCTTCATCTACGGCACGGCGCTCTTCGGCTCGACCTACCTGCTGCCGGTGTACATGCAGGTGGGGCTGCATCTGTCGGCCTCGCACGTGGGCACCATCCTGCTGCCGGCAGGCGTCGTGCTGGCGCTCACCATCTGGGGCGTGGGCCGGCTGGCCGACAAGCACCCGACCTGGGTGCTGGTGACCATCGGGCTCGCGCTGCTGGCGGCCTCGTTCGCGCTGATGATGGTGCTGCGGCTCGACAGCGCGCTGTGGCTGCTGGTGGCGTTCGCGATCATCGGGCGCATCGGGCTGGGCTTCATCCTGCCCTCGCTCAACCTGGGCTCGATGCGGCCGCTGGCCAAGCCGCTGATCCCGCAGGGCGCGAGCGCGATCAACTTCGTGCGCATGCTCGGCGGCGCGGCGGGGGTGAGCCTTTGCGCCATCGTGCTGGAGTGGCGCCTCGCAGCGCACGGCGATTCGCTGGCCAACCCGATGACCAGCCCGGCGCGGCTCGCAGCCTTCGACGAGGTGTTCGCGATGCTGGCCGGCCTTTGCGCACTGGCCGTGTGCGCGGCCTGGCAGCTGCGCCAGGCCCCCCCGGACGCGCCACGCAAGACGGGGTAAACCCCGGAGGCGGAATGCAGGCCTTTCGCATTCAATTGTTATAAGTTGTATCGCAATCAGGCCTCATGCACCGCAGACACTTCATCGCCGCCTCCGCCTCCGCCGCGGCCGTGGCCGGCTTCGGCCCGCTTTCATCCGCCCTGGCTGCCGAGAACGGCGTCACCGACACCGAGATCGTCCTCGGCCACACCGGCATCCTGAGCGGCCCGCTGGGCGTTCCGATCAAGGTGGTGATGGCCGGCGCGGGTCTGGCCTTCGACGCCGTCAATGCCCAGGGCGGGCTCGCCGGCCGGAAGATCAGGCTGGTGTCGCTCGACGACGAGCTCAAGCCGGAAAAGGCCGTCGCCAACTACGAGCAGTTGCTGGGCGAGCACCGCGCCTTTGCCTTCTTCGGCTGCGTGGGCTCGGGCACCACCGCGGCCGCAGCCAAGCTGCTGAGCCAGAGCGGCGCGCCGCTGGTGGGCGCCTACGCGGTGTCCGACTCGGCACGCGAGAAGGTCGGCGGCTCCGGCTATTTCGTGCGCGCCACCTTCGCGCGCGAGGCCCAGGCACTGGTACAGCACCTGACGACCATCGGCGTCACGCGCATCGCGGTGGCCTATCTCGACAATCCGGGCGGTGCCGAAGTCGCACAGCTTGTCGGCGAGGCGCTGACGGCGCTGAAGCTCAAGCCCGAGGCGGCGGTCGCCGTGAAAGGCGACGGCAGCGCCAACGAAGCGGCCGGCAAGGCGCTGGCCGACAGCAAGGCGCAGGCCGTGATCATGTACCTGGGCGGCGCCATCGGCGGCGAGGTGATGAAGGCCGCGTGGGCAGCGGGCGGGCGCCAGATGTTCTACGGCATGTCGATCGTGCCCGGCGACGTCACGGCCAGGCTGGTGGGCGACAAGACCAGCGGCCTGGCCATCTCGCAGATCGTGCCGTACCCCTGGAGCGAGGTCGACGCCGGCGCCAAGGAATACCGCCAGCTCGCCGAGCGCGCCAAGGTGGACATCGGCTACCTCAGCTACGAGGGCTACGTGAACGCGATGGTGATGATCGAGGCGCTGCGCCGCACCGGCCGCGACCTGACCCGCGCGAAGCTGCACGCCACGCTCAAGGCCATGAAGCTGCGCGTGAGCAACATGGAGATCGACTTCACCGGCGCCAGCAACACCGGCTCGCGCTTCATCGAGATGGTGCGGGTGACGAAGGAAGGCCGGTTTCTTCGGTAACGCTGCACGGTCCGGGCACTCGGGTTCAGGGCGCGGCGCGCCAGCGGCTGCGCGAATCGCGGTCTAATCGCAGCCATGTGCCAATTGCTAGGGATGAACTGCAACACGCCGACCGACGTGACCTTCAGCTTCACGGGTTTCGCGCAACGCGGCGGCCGCACCGACCACCATGCCGACGGCTGGGGCATCGCGTTCTTCGAGGACCGGGGGCTGCGGCACTTCGTCGACCACCAGCCGGCGAGCGAATCGCCGGTGGCCGATCTGATCCGGCGCTACCCGATCCAGAGCCGCAACGTCATCGCCCACATCCGCAAGGCGACGCAGGGCGAGGTCAACCTGCAGAACTGCCACCCCTTCGTGCGCGAGCTGTGGGGGCGCTACTGGGTGTTCGCCCACAACGGCGACCTGAAGGAATTCCGCCCGCGCCTGCACGGCAACTTCCACCCGGTGGGCAACACCGACAGCGAGCACGCCTTCTGCTGGATCATGCAGGAGCTGGCCAAGTCGCACGCGGGCGTGCCGAGCATCGAGGAACTGACGCTCACCCTGCGCGAACTGGCGCCGCAGCTCGCGAGCCATGGCACCTTCAACTTCATGCTGTCCAACGGGCAGGCGCTCTGGGCGCACGCCTCGACCAACCTCTGGTACGTGGAGCGCCGGCACCCCTTCGTGACGGCACAGCTGTCGGACGAAGACCTGGAGATCGACTTCGCGCAGCACACCACGCCCAACGACCGGGTCGCCGTGGTGGTGACGGCGCCGCTCACCACCAACGAGACGTGGACCCAGTTCGCACCGGGCGAGCTGCAGGTGTTCGTCGACGGGCAGCACGTCGGGCGCTGAGGCCGAAGCCGGTCTTTGGCCCGACGCTTTTTGGCGACATTGCAAGAAAGTATCGACGGGCAGGTTCAGAAAAGTAAACAATAACGGTTCTCATTTGCAAATTGAACCGTTCATGCCCGCTTCCTTCTTCCCTCTCCGGCCGACCGTGGTCGCAACGCTGCTCGCGCTGAATGCCGCGGCGGCCCTGGCCCAGCAGACAACCGCCACAGAGCCTGCGGGGCCGGTGGTCTCGAGCGGCGGCACGCTGTCCACCGTGACCGTCGAAGCCAGCGCCGACGCCTCGGCCGAAGGCCTGACCAAGCCCTATGCCGGCGGGCAGGTGTCGCGCGGCGGGCGGGTCGGCATCCTGGGCAACCAGGACATGATGAGCACGCCCTTTTCCAGCACCAACTACACCAACGAGCTGATCCAGGACCAGCAGGCCAAGAGCGTGGCCGACGTGCTGCTCAACGACCCCTCGGTGCGCCAGGCCCGCGGCTTCGGCAACTTCCAGGAGCTGTACGTGGTGCGCGGCTTCCCGGTTTATTCCGACGACGTCGCCTACAACGGCCTCTACGGCATGCTGCCGCGCCAGTACATCGCCTCGGAATTCTTCGAGCGCGTGGAAGTGTTCCGCGGCGCCAACACCTTCCTGAATGGCGCGGCCCCCGGTGGCAGCGGCATCGGCGGCGCGATCAACCTGCTGCCCAAGCGCGCGCCCAACGAGCCGCTCACCCGCGTCGGCTTCGGCGTGCAGACCGGCGGACAGGGCTACGTCAACCTCGACCTGGCGCGCCGCTTCGGCCCCGACGACAGCCTCGGCGTGCGCGTGAATGCAGTGCGCCGCGAAGGCGGCACCGGCGTGAAGAGCGAGAGCCAGCAGCTCAGCGCCTTCAACGTCGGCCTCGACTGGCACAACCGCAACGTGCGCCTGTCGGCCGACTTCGGCTACCAGGACTACGACCTGAAGGACGGCCGCCCGAGCCTGACGCCTTCGTCGGCGCTGCCGCTCCCGCGGGCGCCCGACGCCCGCACCAACTTCGCCCAGCCCTGGAGCTATTCGAAGGAAAAGGACAAGTTCGCCACCTTTCGCGGCGAAGTCGACATCACCGACAACATCACGGCCTGGGCCGCCGGCGGCGTGCGCCGCAGCGACGAGGACAACGTGCTGTCGAACCCGACGCTCGCCGACGCCTTCGGCAACACCAGCAACACGCGCTTCAGCAACACCCGCAAGGACCGCATCGGAACGGCCGAGATCGGCGTGCGCGGCAACTTCGCCACCGGCCCGGTGAAGCACACGGTGGTGGTCTCGGCGGCCAAGTACAGCAACGATCGCGACAACGCATACACCACTTCGTCGGCTCTCGCCCCCCTGCGCAACAACCTCTACGCGCCATACGCATCCCCCTATCCAGTCGCAAACAACGTTACAGCCAACACGCTGGACAACCCGCGCCTGACCGACAAGATCGACACCTCGAGCGTGGCCGTCGCCGACACGATGTCCTTCATGGACGACCGCCTGCTCGTCACCCTCGGCGCGCGCCGCCAGACCATCGAGCAGACCAGCTACGCCTACACCACGCTCAAGCAGTCGAGCACCTACGACAGGAGCAAGACCACGCCGGTGGCCGGCGTCGTGTTCAAGATCACGCCGACCGTCTCGGCCTACGCCAACTACATCGAAGGCCTCGTCAAGGGCAACGTGGCACCGGGCACGGTCAACGGCCTGCCCGTCACCAATGCGGGCGAGATCTTCGCGCCGTACCAGGTCAAGCAGAAGGAAATCGGCGTCAAGTACGACGGCGGCACGCTCGGTGCCAGCGCGGCGTTCTTCACCACCGACCAGCCCACCTACTACTACTCGGGCCAGACCTACGGCCTCTACGGCAAGCAGCGCAACCAGGGCCTGGAGCTGTCGGTGTTCGGCCAGCCCGCCAAGGGCCTGCGCCTGCTCGGCGGCCTGACGCTGCTGGACGCCAAGCAGAAGAGCACGCAAGGCGGCGCCACCGATGGGCTGAACGCCATCGGCGTGGCCAGGCAGCAGGCCAACCTCGGCGCCGAATGGGACGTGCCCGGCGTGCGCAACCTGTCGCTCAACGCCCGCGTGCTCTACACCTCGAAGCAGTACGCCAACGCCGCCAACACGCAGTCGGTGCCGTCATGGACGCGCTTCGACGTGGGTGCGCGCTACCTGGTCGACCTCGGCAACGGCCGCCTGCTCACGCTGCGCGCGCGCATCGACAACCTGTTCAACAAGTCGTACTGGGCCTCGGTGGGCGGAACGCAGGGCAGCAACTACCTGGTGCTGGGTGCGCCGCGCACCTTCGCGGTGAGCGGCACGATCGACTTCTGATCGATCGCCGCGGCGCGCCCGGCAGCGGCCCTGCTAGCGCAGGGTCGCCTCGAGCGCGTCGATGAACATCGCCGGCACGTCGAAGCCGGTCTGTTCGGTGATTTCCTGGAAGCAGGTCGGGCTGGTCACGTTGATCTCGGTGACCGAGTCGCCGATCACGTCGAGTCCGATCAGCAGCAGCCCGCGCGGTGCGAGCGCGCGGCCCACGGTCTCGGCGATCTCGCGGTTGCGCGGCGTCAGCGGCTGGGCCACGCCCTTGCCGCCGGCTGCCAGGTTGCCGCGCACCTCGGTGCCCTGCGGAATGCGGGCCAGCACGAAGGGTGCGGGCTCGCCGGCGATGATGAGGATGCGCTTGTCGCCCTGCGAGATCTCGGGCACGAAGCGCTGCACCATGATAGTTTCGGCGCCGTCCTTGTTGAGCGTCTCGACGATGGAGCCGAGATTCAGCGCGTCCTGCTTCACGCGGAAGATGCCCATGCCGCCCATACCGTCGAGCGGCTTGAGGATGATGTCGCCGTGCTCGGCGTGGAAGTCGCGCACGGCCTGCGCGCTGCGCGTCACCAGCGTGGGCGTGACGAACTGCGGAAACTCCATGATCGCGAGCTTCTCGGGGTGGTCGCGCAGCGCGCGCGGCTTGTTCACCACGTGCGCGCCCTCGCGCTCGGCCTGCTCCAGCAGGTGGGTGGCGTAGATGTACTCGGCGTCGAAGGGCGGGTCCTTGCGCATGAGCACGGCGTCGAAATCCTTCAACGCCTTGGCCTCGGCGATGTCGACGCGGTACCAGTCCTTCGCGTCGCCGGTAAGCGTGATCTGCTGCACCGTGGCCGTGACCACGCCGCCCGACTTCCACTGGATGTCCTGCGGCAGGCAGGCCGCGATACGGTAGCCGCGGCGCTGCGCCTCGCGCATCATCGAGAAAGTCGTGTCCTTGTAGATCTTGAAGTGATCGAGCGGATCGGCGACGAAGAGGATGTTTTTCATCAGGCGTTCTTTCTTGCGTTGCCGGGGCGCGGCGGCCGTTGGCATGGGTATCGGGGCGCGATGTTGCCGGAAGCGGCGATGTCCTTGCCGGCGGGGGCTTTTTTCTCTTCGGCCCGCCGCGGCCTGCCCGGCCGGGCAACGCGCGTCGGGGGCGATTGTGCCGGGAGCCGGAAAGCGCAGGATGGTCAACAATCCGAGCCCGATAAAGTCAACCATCCGGCACGGGAATTGCGAGTCTCCACCTCCGACAACTTCCGGAGAACCTCGTGGACACATCCATTTCGCAGGGCAGCCCTGCCCTCGATCCCGCCGCCGTGGTCGACGAATTCCTGCGCCTGGTGATGATCCCGGACCCGCAGTCGGCCTCGCGCTTCACCGCGCCCGACATCCGCATCCGCTTCACCGGCAACCGCCCCATGCACGCGCCGGCCGACACCTCGGCCTTCAACGCCAAGCGCTACGCCTGGGTCAAGAAGAAGATCGAGCGCACCGAAACGGTGGCCGGCGGCACGCCGGAGGAAACGGTGGTCTACAGCCTCGGCACGCTCTACGGCGCGTGGCCGGACGGCACGGCCTTCGAGGGCAACCGATACGTCGACCGCTACGTGGTGCGCCACGGCCTGATCGTGCAGATGGATGTCTGGAACGACAGCGCCGAATGGCTGCTGGTGCGCGCCGGCCTCGCCGTGCTGTGAGGCCACCCGCATGAGCACGCGCTGGCCCGACCGGCTCCCCACGCACGACCGCTTCGACTACCGGCCCATCACCCGGCGGCCCGACTACGCGTGGCCGAACGGCGCGCGGCTGGCGGTGTACATCGGCTTCAACGTCGAGCATTTCGCCTTCGGCGACGGGCTGGGCGCATGCATCGGCCCGGCCTCGCCGCAGCCCGACGTGCTCAACCACGGCTGGCGCGAATACGGCAACCGCGTCGGCGCGTGGCGCTGTCTCGAACTGTTCGATTCGCTCGCGCTGCCGACCGGGGCGCTCGTCAACACCGCGCTGTACGACCACTGCCCGGAGCTGGTCCAGGCACTCGTGGCGCGCGGCGACGAGCTGATCGGCCATGGCCACAGCAACGCCGAACGCCAGGGCGTGCTGGACGAGGAGCACGAGCGGGCGCTGCTGATTCGCTGCCGCGAGCGGATGCTGCGCGAGAGCGGGCAGGCGCCCGCGGGCTGGCTCTCGCCGTGGATCTCCGAGAGCGCCGTCACGCCCGACCTGCTGGCGGAGACCGGCTACGGCTACACGCTCAACTGGTGCCACGACGACCAGCCGCTGCGCATGCGCACGCGCGGCGGCGGATCACTGTGGTCGGTGCCGTACCCGCAGGAGCTCAACGACATCCCGATGATCGTCGGCCGCCTGATGGACGCGAAGGATTTCAGCGCGATGGTGATCGACAACTTCGAGGAAATGCTCGAACAGTCGCGCGCGCAGCCGCTGGTGATGGGCGTGGCGCTGCATCCTTACATCGTGGGGCAGCCCTATCGGCTGCGGCACCTGCGCACGGCGCTCGCACGGCTGGCACAGGCACGCGACCGGGGCGATATCTGGTTCACCACGCCGGGTGCGATCGCCTCGCACGTGGCGGAGCTCGAGAAGGAGCGGCCGGGGGAATTCGACTGAGCCGCGCCCGGGCTCAGATCTCGATCTTCGACCCCAGCTCCACCACCGCGTTGTTCGGCAGCCCCAGGAAGGCCGCCGCGCCGCTCGCGTTGTGGTGCATCTGCGCGAACAGCTTCTCGCGCCACGGCGCCATGCCGCTGCCCAGCGTGGGAATGACGACGTCGCGCGACAGGAAGTAGCTCGTCGTCATCTGCTCCAGCTGGCAGCCGCGCATGCGCGCGTTCTCGAGGGCGCGCGGCAGGTCGATGTCGTTCTTGAAGCCGTAGTGGACGGTGATCTGCCAGCAGTGGTGGCCCAGCGGCTCGATCTCGATGCGCTTGTCCATCGGGATCCACGGCACCTCGTGGTTGCGCACGGTGACGAACATGTTCTGCTCGTGCAGCACCTTGTTGTGCTTGAGGTTGTGCAGCAGCGCGTTGGGCACCACGCCCGGCTCGGCCGTGAGGAACACCGCCGTACCGTCGACGCGCACGGGCGGGCTCACGAACACCGAGTCGAGGAAGGACTTCAGGTCGATGGCGTCGGCGTGCTGCGCCTCGCCCATCAGGCGGCGGCCTTCCTTCCAGGTGATCATCAACGTGAAGACGAAGCCGCCGATCAGCAGCGGGAACCAGCCGCCCTCGAACAGCTTGAGCAGGTTCGACGCGAAGAACAGGAAGTCGACCACGAAGAAGACCGCGGTGGAGGCGATGCACAGCGCCAGCGGCAGCTTCCACGCGTAGCGGATCACGAAGAAGGTCAGCACCGTGGTGATCAGCATGTCGGTGGTCACCGCGATGCCGTAGGCCGCGGCCAGGCTGCTCGACGAGCGGAACATGACCACCGCCAGCACGATCGCCACGAACAGGCCCCAGTTGACCAGCGGGATGTAGATCTGTCCGGCCGTGCGCACGCTGGTGTGCTCGATGTTCAGGCGCGGCAGGTAGCCCAGCTGGATCACTTGCCGCGTGACGCTGAAGGCGCCGGTGATGAGTGCCTGCGACGCGATCACGGTGGCGGCGGTGGCCAGCAGCACCAGCGGAATCAGCGCCCACTCCGGCGCCATCATGAAGAAGGGGTTCTTCACCGCCTCGGGGTTCTCCAGCAGCAGCGCGCCCTGGCCGAAGTAGTTGAGCGTGAGCGCCGGCATCACCACCGAGAACCACGCGATGCGGATCGGGCTCTTGCCGAAGTGGCCGAGGTCGGCGTAGAGCGCCTCGGCACCGGTCACGCACAGCACGGTCGCGCCCAGCAGGATGAAGCTGGTGCCCGGGTTGTCCCACATGAACTTCAGCGCGTAGAACGGGTTCAGCGCCTTCAGGATCTCGGGGTGGTGCAGGATCTGCGACACGCCGAGCACCGCGATCGCGAGGAACCAGGTCAGCGTGATCGGCCCGAAGAACTTGCCGATGCCCGCGGTCCCGCGCTTCTGCACCACGAAGAGGCAGAACAGCACGACCAGCGTGAGCGGAATGACGTAGTGCGTGAAGTGCGGCGACACCACCTCCAGGCCCTCGACCGCCGAGAGCACCGAGATGGCCGGGGTGATGACCCCGTCGCCATAGAAGAGCGAGGTGCCGAAGATGCCGACCACCAGCAGCAGGTGGCGCAGCCTGGGCTTGTCGTGCACCGCGCGCGAGGCCAGCGCCAGCATCGCGACCAGGCCGCCCTCGCCTTCGTTGTCGGCCCGCAGCACGAGCACGACGTACTTGATGGAGACGATGACGGTGAGCGTCCAGAAGAACATCGACAGGATGCCGTAGACGTTCTCGACGGTGAAAGGCACGTGGCCGTGCCCGAACACTTCCTTGACGGCGTACAGCACGCTGGTGCCGATGTCGCCATAGACGACGCCGATGGCGCCGACGATCAGGCCGGCTGAGAGATTTTTGGGGGCTGACACGAAGTCGATGGGAAAAGGGACAGGCTGCGATTCGGCGTGTCAGGCACGCCGGGGGGTGTGACAGATGTGAACTTTAGTCCACCTGCAGGACCCTCCCGCCCTTTTGTTTCCGTTGCTGTGGGGCCGCTATTTTGCCGCCGGCGGCCATCGCCGCAAGCGGCCCCCGGGAATCATTCGTAGATTTCGGCGTCCGGATCGGTCGCTTCCATCTCGTAGCTGGCGGCCACCATCGCGAGCCGGCCGACCACCCCGTACATGTAGAAGCGGTTCGGGGCGCTGGCACCAGGCTTGGCGCCCGGCTGAGGCAAGTGCGCACTTTCGGAGAAAGCCAGCGGCACGAAGCTCGCGCCCGGCAACTTCAGGTTCTCGTCGGCGGCGCGCTCGGCATGGACCCGGTAGAAGCCGCCGACCACGTAACGGTCCATCATGTAGACCACCGGTTCGGCCACGCCGTTGTGCACGCGCTCGTTGGTGAGCACGCCCTCCTGCACGATCAGTTCCGTCGGCTCCCGCAGGTCGCGGCCGGCGGCGTTCCGCGCGGATGCCGCAGGAACGCTGGCGCCGGCGCTGCCGCGCGGCTTGCCGATCAGCGCCTCCACGTCCTTGGCGTCGCGCACCGTCACCACGCCGGGGCTGCCGCTTCCGCTGTGGCCGCCCTTGACGACCACGAAGGGCTTCTCGTTGATGCCGTATTCCTTGTACTTGCGGCGCACCTTGGTCAGCACCGCATCCACGTGGCTGGTGAGCACGTCGATGCCGCGGCCGCCCGCCACGTCGACACCCTCGGCGCGCGCGTAGATCGGGTTGATGAGCCACGGATCGATGCCCAGCAGCTTGCCGAAGCGCTTGGACAACTCCTCGTAGCTGTGCAGGTGGTTGCTCTTGCGACGCACCGACCATCCTGCGTGCAGCGGCGGCAGCAGGTACTGCTCGTGCAAATCCTCGAGGATGCCGGGAGTTCCTGCAGAAAGCTCGTTGTTGAGCAGAATCGTGCAGGGATCGAAGTTCTTGAGCCCCAGGCGGCGCTTGGTGCGCACCACCGGCTCCAGCGTCACCGTCTCGCCGTTGGGCAGCTCGATCTTCTTGGGCGACTTGATGGCCGGATCGATCGACCCGATCCGCACATTGAGGCCCGCCATGTGGAAGATGCGCACGAGTTGCGCGACGTTGGCGAGGTAAAAGGTATTTTTGGAGTGGTTTTCCGGAATGACAAGCAGGTTGCGCGCCTCCGGACAGATCTTCTCGATGGCCGCCTGGGCGGCCTGCACCGCCAGCGGCAGCATTTCCTTGGTGAGGTTGTTCCAGCCACCCGGAAAGAGATTGGTGTCGACCGGAGCCAGCTTGAAGCCCGCGTTGCGGATGTCGACGGCGCTGTAGAACGGCGGCGTGTGCTCCATCCACTCGAGTCGGAACCAGCGCTCGATGGCGGGCATCGAGTCGAGCACCCGCTGCTCCAGTTCGTTGATCGGGCCGGTCAGGGCGGTGACTAGATGCGGAACCATGCAGCGGCCTTGTTGGTTTTGTGCTTAAAGGTGGAGTGGAATTGTAGGATTTGGGGCTGGTCGCCCCAATGACAAGACCGCGCGCGGGCGCATCGGATCGACCGCTCCCATGAGAACCATCAGGTCCGGACTTCGCCCTGCCCCA
The DNA here is from genome assembly GCF_014195185.1 of Variovorax atrisoli. NCBI lineage: Bacteria > Pseudomonadati > Pseudomonadota > Betaproteobacteria > Burkholderiales > Comamonadaceae > Variovorax > Variovorax atrisoli. The sequence continues at coordinate 159,796 of NZ_JACIBG010000004.1, forward strand.
GCACCACGTACTTGAGCGAGGTCAGTCCTTCGATGCCCACCGGGCCGCGCGCATGGAACTTGTCGGTACTGATGCCGATTTCAGCACCCAGCCCGAACTCGAAGCCGTCCGCGAAGCGTGTGCTCGCATTGACCATCACGCTGGCCGAATCGACCTCGCGCAGGAAGCGCTGGGCATTCACGTGGTCGCGCGTGACGATGGCGTCGGTGTGGTGGCTCGAGTAGCGGTTGATGTGGGCGATGGCCTCGTCCACGCCCGCCACCACCTTGATGCTGATGACCGCGGCGAGGTATTCCTCGTACCAGTCGGACTCCACCGCATCGACGATCTTCGCCGGCGGGTTGGCCGCGCCCAGCGCCTCGCTCTCGCGCAGGATGGCCGCGGCCGCCGGGTCGCAGCGCATTTCCACGCCCTTGGCCGCGAAGATGGCGGCGATCTCGGGCAGGAAGTCTTCGGCCACCGCGGCCGACACCAGCAGGCCTTCGGCGGCGTTGCAGGGGCTGTATTTCTGGGTCTTGGCGTTGTCGACGATGCGCAGCGCCATCTCGAATTCGGCCGTGTCGTCCACGTAGACGTGGCAGTTGCCGTCCAGGTGCTTGATGACCGGCACCTTGGCGTCGCGGCTGATGCGCTCGATCAGGCCCTTGCCGCCGCGCGGAATGATCACGTCGACGAATTCCGGCATGGCGATCAGCTGGCCGACTGCCTCGCGGTCGGTGGTCTGCACGAGCTGCACCGCATCGACCGGCAGGCCGGCCTCGCCGAGCGCCTCGGACACCAGCAGCGCCAGCGCCTTGTTCGACTCGATGGCTTCCGAGCCGCCGCGCAGGATGGCGGCGTTGCCGCTCTTGATCGCCAGGCTCGCGGCCTCGATGGTCACGTTGGGCCGGCTCTCGTAGATCATGCCGAAGACGCCGATCGGCACGCGCATCTGCCCCACGCGGATGCCGCTGGGCTGCTGCTTCATGCCGATGATCTCGCCGATCACGTCGGCCATGCCGGCGAGCTGCTCGCAGCCCTGGGCGACGGTCTCGATGACCTTGGGGGTGAGCTTCAGGCGGTCGACCATCGGCGCCGGCAGGCCGGCGGCGGTGGCGCGCTCCAGGTCCTTCTGGTTGGCCTCGGCGAGCGCCGGGCCGGCTTCGCGCAGGCGGCGGGCCAGCGCCTTCAGCGCCTTGTTCTTGCTGGCCGCATCGGCACGGGCCATGAGGAATGCGGCGGTCTTGGCTTGCAGACCCAGGGTCTGCATGTGTTCGCTTACGTTGAACGCGTTCATCGAGCTATTTTCCCACGCCGACCCGCCGCCCGGCTGGCGCAGGCCTTTTGGCGGCTGAAGCCGCCAGCCCGCTTCGACCGGAAAGCCTTCAGGCGCGCCGCGGCGTGCCGCCCGCGCTGCCGCAGGCGCGGCACAGCATCAGCGCCAGCCGCTGCAGGGCCTGCCAGCCGCTGGCGGGCCAGTCGGGCTGCTTCAGCCCCTTCACGATGCCGTCCACCACGTGCGCGGCGCGCAGCAGGCGGGCGAGCATGCGGTCGTCGAGGCGCGGCAGCACCCGCTCGAAGGCGCGCTCGCGCGGGCCCCAGATGCGGTTCTCGCGCAGCGCCATCGGCAGCGGACGGCCGGCTGCCATGGCGTCCTTCACGCGCTTGAGGGCGCGGATGTCCTCCGCGATGGCGTAGTGCACCAGCACTTCGGCCTCGCCCTCGGCCTGCAGCCCGTCGAGCATGCGCGCCACGCGCTGCGGATTGCCGGCCAGCACCGCCTCGGAGAGCTTGAACACATCGTAGCGCGCCACGTTGTTGACTGCGCCTTCCACCTGCTCCCAGCTCAGCTCGCCGGCCGGATGCAGCAGCGCGAGCTTCTGAATCTCCTGGTGTGCCGCGAGCAGGTTGCCCTCCACGCGGTCGGCGAAGAACTGCAGCGTGCGCTGGCCTTCGTCGCCCGGCATCACGCGCTGTCCCTGCTGGCCCAGGCGCTGCGCTATCCACTGCGGCAGCGCGTTGCGCTCGATGGGATCGACCTGGATGCTCGCGCCGTTGTTCTCCAGCGCCGAGAACCAGGCGCCGGTGCGCGTGGCCTTGTCCAGCCTGGGCAGCATCACCAGCGTGAGCGTGCTGTCGTTGCCGGCCGCCGATTCGGCCAGCTGCTGCAGGGCCGCGCTGCCGTCCTTGCCGGGCTTGCCCGAGGGAATGCGGATCTCGACCATCTGCTTGTCGGCGAACAGCGAGAGCGAGCCCCCGGCCGCGAGCACCGCGCTCCAGTCGAAGTGCGCGCCGGCCACGGTGTACGAGCTGCGCTCAGTGTAGCCCTGCGCGCGCGCCGCGGCGCGGATGGCGTCGGCCGCCTCCTGCGCGAGCAGCGGCTCGTCGCCGTGGATCGTGTAGAGCGGCTTCAGGCCCTTCTGCAGATGGGCCGCGAGCTGTGCGCTGGCGAGTTGCATGGAAGAAGCGAAGGCGACTGCCTCAGATTTCCTTGACCGCCGCCAGCCGGCGCATCAGCTGCTGCGCGATGTCCGACTGCATGTCGCGGAACAGCAGGTCGGCCTCGCCTTCCTTGGCCAGCGCGTTGGTCTCGTTGAAGCTCAGGTCGCGCGTCTGCGAGACGTCTCCGGCGGTCAACAGGTCCTTGCCGGCCGGCGTGCGCAGACGGAAGCGCACCCTCAGCTGCAGCTGCAGCTCGCGCACGAGGCCGGCCGAATTGGTCGAGATCACGATGCGGTTGCGGTCCTCGCCCAGGACCTCCAGGATGACGTCCGCCTTGGACGCATCCTCGGGCGGCAGCACGGTCACCGTGCCCGTGGCCCTCAGCTCGCGCCGGATCTGGTTGATCATGGCCGAGTTGCCCGACACCGACAGCGACTTGAACGCGAAGACGGGCGCCTCGCGCAGCTTGAAGCCGCAGCCGGCCAGGCCCATCGAGGCACCGGCCGCCAGCCCGAGGAGGAGGCCGCGGCGCGGCAGCGAGACATTGCGAGTGTTCATGCTTGCTTGGTTGATTGAGCCGTTCGTCCGGCGATTCAGATGACCACGTTGACCAGGCGGCCCGGAACCACGATCACCCGCTTGGCCGGCGCGCCTTCGGCGAACGCGACGAAGTCGTCGCAGGCCAGCGCGAGCTTCTCGATCTCGTCCTTCGAGGCGCCGGCCGGCACGCTGAGCTTGCCGCGCAGCTTGCCGTTGACCTGCAGCATGAGCTCGATCTCGTCCTGCACCAGTGCGTCCACGTCGACCACGGGCCAGGGCGCGTCGAGCAGGCCGCCCAGGTCCTTGTCGTAGCCGAGTTCGTTCCACAGCTGCTGGGCGATGTGCGGCGTGGCCGGGTACAGGCAGCGCAGCAGGATGCCGAAGCCCTCGCGCACCGCAGCGGCGTCGCCCGCGCTGCCGTCGGGCTTGAAGCCTTCCAGCGCGTTGAGCAGCTTCATCGCACCCGACACCACCGTGTTGTATTGCATGCGCTGGTAGTCGTAGTCGACCTGGCGCAGCACGGTGTGCACCTCGCGGCGCAGCGCCTGGGCGTTCTTGCCGAAGGCCTGGCCGGCCACGGCCACCGGAGCCACGTCGGCCTGCGAGACGCCGAAGTTCCACACGCGGCGCAGGAAGCGGAAGCTGCCCTCGACGGCCGCGTCGTTCCACTCGAGCGTGGCCTCGGGCGGCGCGGTGAACATGGTGTACAGGCGCGCGGTGTCGGCGCCGTACTTCTCGATCAGGTCCTGCGGGTCGACACCGTTGCGCTCGCTCTTGCCCATCTTGCCGACGCCGCCGTATTCGACCTTCGTGCCGTCGGCGGTGGTGCCGCCGACGATGCGGCCCTGGGCGTCGAGCACCGGCGTGACCTCGGAGGGCGGGAAGTAGTCCTTGCCGCCCTTCTCGTTGCGCGCGTAGAAGATGTGGTTGAGCACCATGCCCTGCGTCAGCAGCTTGCTGAAGGGCTCGTCGGCCTTCACCAGGCCGAGGTCGCGCATCACCTTGGTCCAGAAGCGCGCGTACAGCAGGTGCAGGATGGCGTGCTCGATGCCGCCGATGTACTGGTCCATCGGCATCCAGTAGTCGGCGCCGCCGGCCACCATCGCCTCGTCGTTCTTCGGGTCGCAGTAGCGCATGAAGTACCACGACGAGTCGACGAAGGTGTCCATCGTGTCGGTCTCGCGCCGCGCGGGCTTGCCGCACACGGGGCAGACCACGCCGGCGTGGAAGCCTTCATGCTTGTGCAGCGGGTTGCCCGAGCCGTCGGGCACACAGTCGGTGGGCAGCACCACCGGCAGGTCCTTCTCGGGCACCGGCACCGCGCCGTGCTCATCGCAATGGATGATCGGGATCGGCGTGCCCCAGTAGCGCTGGCGGCTCACGCCCCAGTCGCGCAGGCGCCAGGTGGTCTGCATCTCGCCCAGGCCCTTCTGGCCCAGCGCGTGCGCCACGGCGGCCACGGCCTCCTTGTAGGTCATGCCGCTGAAGTTGTCGGAGTTGATGGTCACGCCGCGCTGCTTGTCGGCGTACCAGTCCTGCCACTTGTGATAGTCGAAGTGCGGCTCGTCGTCGACCAGCACCACCTGGATGATCTCGATGCCGTACTTGTTGGCGAAGGCGAAGTCGCGCTCGTCGTGCGCGGGCACGCCCATCACGGCGCCGTCGCCGTAGCTGATCAGCACGTAGTTGCCGACCCACACCGGCACCTGCTCCTCGGTGATCGGATGCGTCACCGTCAGGCCCGTGGGCACGCCCTTCTTCTCCTGGGTGGCGAGCTCGGCCTCGGTGGTGCCGCCGCTCTTGCACTCCTCGATGAAGGCCGCGACCTTGGGGTCGAGCGTGGCGGCATGCGCGGCCAGCGGATGCTCGGGCGCCACGGCGCAGAAGGTCACGCCCATGATGGTGTCGGCACGCGTGGTGAACACGTACATGCGGCCGTCCTGGATGAGCTTGCCGTCGGCGCCCTTGATGTCGTGCGTGAAGGCGAAGCGCACGCCCTCGCTCTTGCCGATCCAGTTCTCCTGCATCAGCTTGACGCGCTCGGGCCAGCCCGGCAGCTTGTGCTGGGTGTGCTCGAGCAGTTCCTCGGCGTAGTCGCTGATCTTCAGGTAGTAGCCCGGGATCTCGCGGCGCTCGACCGTCGCGCCGGTGCGCCAGCCCTTGCCGTCGATCACCTGCTCGTTGGCCAGCACGGTCTGGTCGACCGGGTCCCAGTTGACGACCTGGGTCTTGCGGTAGGCGATGCCCTTCTCGAGCATCTTCAGGAACAGCCACTGGTTCCACTTGTAGTAGCTCGGGTCGCAGGTGGCGATCTCGCGGCTCCAGTCGATGGCCAGGCCCATGGCCTGGAGCTGGCCCTTCATGTAGGCGATGTTCTCGTAGGTCCACTTGGCCGGCGGCACGCCGTTCTTCAGCGCCGCGTTCTCGGCCGGCAGGCCGAAGGCGTCCCAGCCCATGGGCATCAGCACGTTGTAGCCGCTCATGCGCAGGTAGCGCGTGAGCATGTCGTTGATCGTGTAATTGCGCACGTGGCCCATGTGCAGCTTGCCGCTGGGGTACGGCAGCATCGAGCAGGCGTAGTACTTCTTGCGGCTCGCGTCCTCGGTCACGCGGTAGGCATCGGCGGCGCTCCATTGCGCCTGGGCAGCGGACTCGACGTCGCTGGGTTTGTAGCTGGGATTCATGGCGGTTCGGCAAGAGCCCGGCGCAAGGCGGCCGGGAACGCGGGATTATCGCGCCGGACTAGACTCGCCCCCAGGCCGCGCTCACTTCGCGTCGCTTCGCCAACCCCCTTCCGGGGGCAACACCTGCGGCACGGCAAAGCCGGTTCCGCGGTGTTTCGCGAAAAATGCATGCCCCCCGTTACACGCCGCGGACGAAAACACACCATGAAACTGCGCCTGAAACACCTCGCCCTGGCCCTCGCGGCCGCCGCCGGCCTCGCCGCCACACCCCTTTGGGCCCAGCAGAACGACAAGCCCCTGCGCATCGTCGTGCCCTTCGCCACCGGCGGCGCGCAGGACGTCATCGCCCGCTACCTGGGCGCCAAGCTCACCGACAAGCTCGGCCAGCAGGTCATCATCGACAACAAGGCCGGCGCCGGCGGCATCGTGGCCGCCGATGCGGTGGCCAAGGCGACCGACGGAGCCACGGTGCTGCTGGCCACCGGCGGCGCGGTCACCATCGCGCCGCACCTGCAGGCCAAGCTGCCCTACGACCCGGTCCACGAGCTGGTGCCCGTCGCCCTGGTGGGCGACACCCCCATGACGCTTTCGGTGCGCGCCGAAAGCCCCTACAAGACGGTGGCCGACGTGCTGCGCGACGCCAAGGCCAGGCCCGGCCAGGTGACCTACGCATCCACCGGCAACGGTACCGTCTCGCACCTGACCGGTGCGTTGCTGGCGCAGGCCGGCGGCGTGAACCTGCTGCACGTGCCCTACCGCGGCGCCGCGCCGGCCCTCACCGACCTGCTGGGCGGCCAGGTGGCGACCATCGTGACCAGCGTGGCCTCGATCGAGCCCATGGTCGCCAGCGGCAAGGCCCGCGTGCTGGGTACCTTCTCGCGCGCCGCGCTGCCGGGCATGGGCTCGGCCCCGACCATCGGCGATGCCACCGGCCTTCCGGGCATGGAGGTGCCGGTCTGGGTCGGCGTGATGGCGCCAGCGCGCATGCCGGCGGCGAGCGTCGAGAAGCTTTCCGCTGCGCTGGTCGAGGTGTGCAACCTGCCCGAGACGAAGCAGCGCTTCGCCCAGTTGGGCGCGGTCAACACCTGTGGCGGCGCATCGGCGCTGGGCAAGGTCGTGACCGAGGACAGCCAGCGCTGGGCCAAGGTCATCAAGCAGGGCGGCATCAAAGTTGAATAGGCTGGCTCTCCCCCAGGCTTCACGCACTTCGTGTCGCTTCGCCGGCCCCCCCGCCGGGGGCAGCAACGGTGGCCCGGCCGAGCCGGTTCCACGGCGTTCCCGAATGGAGAGGCGGCGTTGACGGTCGCGGCGAAGCGGTATCGCGTCGGCATCGCGGGCGCCGGGGCGATCGCGCTGGCCAGCGCGGCCTGGCTGCGGCGGGCGGGCCATGGCGTCACGATCTGGTCGCCGGGCGGCCGGGGGGCGGATGCCCTGCGCACGCAGCCGCTGGAAGCCGGCGGCATCGAGTCGTTCTCGGTGGGCGTCGAGGTCGCCGATGACGCGGCCGGGCTCTGCGCCGCCTCGGACGTGCTGCTGGTCGCCCTGCCGGTCAACGGCCACAGGCGCGTGATGGACGCGCTGCTGCCCTTCCTGCGCGACGGCCAGACGGTCATCGTCAGTTCGATGGCCTCGCTGTCGTCGCTCTACCTGCACGAGGCGGCGGTGCGCGCGGGCTTGCAGCGTCTCACCGTCGCCAGCTTCGGCACCACCGTGCTGACGGCGCGCCGCGAGTCGGGCACCCGGGTCCGCGTGATGACGCGGCGCAAGGCGGTCGGCGTCTCCGCGCTGCCCGGCGCACGTGTCGACGAGGCCGTCGCGCTGTGCACCGAACTCTTCGGCGAAGGCTTCTCCGCGCAGGGCAGCGCGCTCGCCAGCGCCCTGGCCAACGTCAATCCGCAGTCGCACGGGCCGCTCGCGGTCTTCAACTGGACACGCATCGAGCGCGCCGAGAACTGGCCGCAGTACCACTGCATGACGCCCGGCGTGTCGCGCGCGATCGAGGCGCTCGATGCCGAGCGCCGCGCCGTGGCGGCCGCCTTCGGCATCGAGCTCGGCCCCATCGAGGCGCACTTCGCGCGCTCCTTCGGCACCACCTCCGAAAAGCTCGCCGACATCGCCGCCGAGCTGCACGCCAAGCGCGGCGGTCCGCCCGGCCCCACGCAGACGGACACGCGCTACCTGAGCGAGGACATGCCCTACGGCCTGGCCTTCGTCGAGGCGCTGGGGGCCATCGCCGGCGTGCCCACGCCCGCCACGCGGACCATCGTGGACGCGGCCTCGCTGGTCAACGGCATCGACTACCGCCGCGAGAACGACCTCGTCGGGCCGCTGGGCCTGGCGGACGAGACCGTCGCCGGCCTGCTCGGGCGCCTATGAGGCCTCGGAGGCGTCGGTCTCGGGGAACACGGGCTCCCCGAGGTTGAGCATCAGCCGGTTGGCCCAGGCGAAGATGGCCACCGAGTGGATCAGGTCGAGGATCTCCAGCTCGCCCAGCCCCACCTCCTTGAGCTTGCGCACGTCGTCTGCCGAAACCTTGTCGGGCTCGGCGCCCAGGCGGATCGAGAACTCGACGATGGCCTTCTCGCGGTCCGTGGTGCCGGCGCCCTCGGGCTCCTCGAACACCTGCGATATCACGTCGTTGCGCTTTGCCAGCTGCTCGAAGCGCTGCGCATGCACCGAGGCGCAGTACACGCAGCCGTTGACGCGCGACTCCACCGTGGCGCCCAGTTCACGCTCGGCGCGCGGCATGCCGCCCGGCGCGAACATGATCGCGTTGAAGGCGATGGAGCGCTGCAGCAGTATCTCGGGCTGGTGCGCCAGCACCAGGAAGTAGGGCGAGGTGCGTGCCTGCGGGCTCATCTCGTCCAGCGCCGCGAGCTGCTCGGGCGTGGCGGTGTCGACGTCCACCGTGTCGAGCCACGGCTTCCACTTGAGCACTTCGTTGGTGAAGCCCTTGATGCGGATCGGAGCGCTCATTGGAATACCTTCGTGCTTCGCACTGCGGTGCGAGCTTGCTTGGGGCGGCCCGGCGCGGCGCTCATGCAGCAACCTCCAGCGCGGCCAGCGCCTTCAGGCCCGCGGCGACGCGGATCTGGTAAGACAGGTAGGCGATCAGCTGGCTCATCGCCACGATGGCCGGCGTCGACAGGCCGCTTTGGGCCAGCGACTGCACGGCAGCCTTGTCGCCCTCGATGGGGCGCTCGATCAGCTTGCCGGTGAAGGCCAGCACCGCCTGCAGGCGCGCGTCGGCCACGGGCTTGCCGGCATCGACGGCCGCGATCACGGCGGCGTCGGCCCCTTCGGCCACGAGCCGGTCGCGGTAGTGCCCGGCCAGGCTGTCGGCCTTCGAGACGCGGCAGGCGTGCAGCGCCACGAACAGCCGCTCGGCCACCGAGAGGCCTTCGACCGCAGGGGAAAACATCGCGTCATAGCTGCCCTGGGTCGCGGCCAGCACCTTCTCGCGCTGGCGGCGCAGCGCCCAGGTGGGCTGGTCCGGCGCCAGGGGGACGACGGCATCGATCACATCGGAAACGGGTGTGCTTGTCATGGTTCGCGGTTTCTCATGGGTCTTTTATCGGTCTCTTGTCGGCTTCTCATCGATTTCTCTCCTGGGGCGGCAGCGCGGGCGTCCATTCGTCGCCGAAGAGTTCGGGCTCCGCGAACTCCTGGAGGTAGGCCCAGTGCTGGTCGAAGTCCTCGCGGTAGAAGAGGCTCGCGATGCCGCTGGCCAGTCGCTTTGCGCCATCGCTGATGGCGGGAATGTCGCCCGACACCGTGCCGTGCGAGAGCGCCGCCGGATAGCAGAAGCAGTGGATGCGTGCGAGCCCCGGGCATTCGCCGGGCGAGCGCTCCTTGAACTCGAAGGCGGGGCCGAGGTCGGGGGAATCGGCCAGTTCCTGGTCTTCGTCGCCGGGGGCGGGCGTGAAGCGGTCCTTCCAGGTGCGCACGTGGGGCGCGATGGCGGCGAACTCGGGGCGGTTCGGCCAGTCGACCTTGAAGCCGGTGGAGACGATCAGGAAGTCGAATTCGAAATCGCCCCTGGGCGTCGACACCACCATGCCCTCGCCCTTCGGTTCGACCGACAGCACCGGGCAGCCGAAGTTGAAGAAGGCATTGGGATGGCGCGACACCCGCAGCGTGCTGCCGTGCGGCGGCGGCACGTTCAATACGTTGATGTAGTGGCGGATGCGCCACTTGAGCTCGTCGGGCAGGTCGTAGTGTCCGTGCGTGAGGCCAGGCACGCCCGCGCCCTTGCCCTTGTTGACGCGCGGCAGGTCGGGGCGGCGGATCAGCAGTTCGACGCTGTGGGCGCCGGCTTCGAGCGCGGTGGCGGCGCTGTCCATGGCCGAGGAGCCCGCGCCGATCACGCCCACGCGCAGGCCCCTGAGCCGGCCGTAGTCCATCTCGTCGGAGGAATGCGCCCATTTCGAGCGCGGCAGGGCGTTCACGAAGGCCGGCACCGCCGGGCCGCCGAGGCCGTCGCGCCCGGTGGCCAGCACCAGGCGGCGCGCCAGCACGCTGCTGCGTTCGCCATCGCCGGAGCGCAGTTCGAGGCGCACGCCGGCCGCGTCGGGCAGGGGCTGCACGGCGGTCACGGCCATGCCGTTGCGCACGTCCACGTTCATCACGCGGCGGTACCAGACGAGGTAGTCCATCCACTGCAGGCGCGGGATCTTGTCCAGCGCGGTCCAGGCCTCCAGCCCGAACTGGGCCTCGAACCAGGCGCGGAAGGTGAGCGCGGGCAGGCCCAGCGCGGGCCCGGTGAGCTCCTTGGGCGAGCGCAGCGTCTCCATGCGGGCCGTGGTGGCCCAGGGGCCTTCGCTGCCGGCTGGCGAGCGGTCGAAGATCACGGCGCGGATGCCCAGCTGCGCCAGCGCCACCGAGGCGGCGAGGCCGGCCTGCCCGCCGCCGATGATGGCCACGTCGATCATGGTTTCGCCACCGGCGGCCTGCCGAGCGGGCATCCAGTTGCGGGCGGGCCAGCCTAGGTAGGCGAGGTCCTGGGCGAGCCGGGCCTCGAGCGCGGCCAGGGAGGAAGGTGGGGAAACGGGATCGGGAATCGTCATTTTGAAAACCGGGAACGGCGCCCAGTGTAGAAAGCTTCGCGAAGCCCCACGCCGCGCTGCGCCGCCCCGCATGGCCGCCCCACCCGGCAGCATCACCGGCCCCACTGGCCCGGATTTCGCATGCCACAATGATTTCAGACCACAGGGACCGGCATGGCCAGCAGCAAAACCGACGGCAGCAACAGCGAATGGTGGCGCGGCGCGGTGATCTACCAGATCTACCCGCGCAGCTTCATGGACAGCAATGGCGACGGCATCGGCGACCTGCCGGGCATCACGTCCCGGCTGGAGCACGTGGCCAGCCTCGGCGTCGATGCGATCTGGGTGTCGCCGTTCTTCCGCTCGCCGATGAAGGACTTCGGCTACGACGTGTCCGACTACCGCGCGGTCGATCCGCTCTTCGGCACGCTGGCCGACTTCGACGCCATGCTGGCGCGCATGCACGAGCTGGGCCTGAAGCTGGTCATCGACCAGGTGCTCTCGCACACCTCCGACCAGCACGCCTGGTTCGCCGAAAGCCGCAGCTCGCGAGACAACCCCAAGGCCGACTGGTACGTCTGGGCCGACCCCAAGCCCGACGGCACGCCGCCGACCAACTGGCTGTCGGTGTTCGGCGGCCCGGCCTGGCAGTGGGACTCGCGCCGTCGCCAGTACTACCTGCACAGCTTCCTGGCCGAACAGCCCGACCTGAACTTCCATTGCCCCCAAGTGCAGGAGGCGCTGCTGGGCGAGGTGCGCTTCTGGTGCGAGCGCGGAGTGGACGGCTTCCGCTTCGACGCCTGCAACCACCAGTTCCACGACGCGCTGCTGCGCGACAACCCGCCGGCCACGCTGGCCTCCATCGGCGAAGTCAGCACGGTGCGCGCCGACAACCCGTACGCGATGCAGCAGCACCTGTACGACAAGAGCCAGCACGAGAACCTGGCGTTCCTCGAAGGGCTGCGCCGGCTGCTCGACGAATACGGCGCGGTGGCGCTGGGCGAGGTCGGCGACGAGAACGCGCCGCCGGTCATGGCCCAGTACACCGAGCTCGGCAAGCGCCTGCACCTGGCCTACAGCTTCAGCCTGCTGACGGCCGATCACAGCCCCGCGCACCTGCGCCACCAGGTCGAGGCGCTCGACACAGCGCTCGCGCACACCGGCGGCTGGGGCTGCTGGGCGATCTCGAACCACGACGTGCCGCGCGTCGCCACCCGCTGGAGCGGCGGCGGCGCGCCCGACACCCGCCGCGACCGGCTCTGGCTCGCGCTGCTGCTCTCGCTGCGCGGCAGCGCCAGCATCTACCAGGGCGAGGAACTGGGCCTGCCCGAGGCCGAGGTGCCCTTCGAGCTGCTTCAGGACCCGTACGGCCGCGCCTTCTGGCCCGAGTTCAAGGGCCGCGACGGCTGCCGCACGCCCATGCCCTGGACCCCTGAAGCACCCAACGGCGGCTTCACCACCGGCACGCCCTGGCTGCCGGTGTACGGCCCGCACCTGCCGCTGGCCATCGAGCGCCAGGCCGCCGACCCCGACTCGATGCTCGCCTTCAGCCGCACCCTGCTGCACTGGCGGCGCACCCAGCCGCTGCTGCGCACCGGCGCCATCCGCTTCTTCGACACGCCGGCGCCGCAGCTGCTGCACTTCGAGCGGCACGGCGACGGCGCTTCGTCGATGCAGGCAATCTTCAACTTCGGCGGCGAGCCGGCAGCGATACCGCTGCCCCACGGCATTGCTCCTGTTGTCGGACAGCCGCTGGCGGAGACATCCGTCATCCACACCGCGGACGGAAAGCGCATGCTGCAGCTGACGCCGTACGGCGTCTTCTTCGGCGCGCCCGCCGGCGAAGAACCCAGCTGAGCCCATCCAACATGCCCGTCAAGCCCCTTCCGGAGTCCGAAATCCACGCGCTGATGCGCGCCGAGCACGGCGACCCGTTCGCCGTGCTCGGTCCGCACGAGACGCCCGAGGGCCTGGTCGTGCGCGCCCTGCTGCCCGGCGCGCAGCACGTGGCGGTGGTGCATTCGCGCACCGGCTGGCCGCTGTCGATACTCACGCGCCATCCCGAATCCGACCTCTTCAGCGGCCTCGTGCCCGCCGCGGAGGCCCGCATGGGCTATTCGTTCCAGGTCGACTGGGACACCCACACCTCGCGGCTCGAAGACCCCTACCGTTTCTCCTTCGTGCTCGGCGAGACCGACGTGTGGCTGCTGGCCGAGGGCACGCACCTGCGGCCGTGGGAGCGGCTGGGCGCGCACCTGCGCGAGATCGACGGCGTGAAGGGCGTGGCCTTCGCGGTCTGGGCGCCGAACGCGAAGCGCGTGTCGGTGGTCGGCAGCTTCAACAACTGGGACGGCCGGCGCCACATGATGCGGCTGCGCCGCGAGTGCGGCGTGTGGGAGATCTTCGCGCCGCACGTGTCCGTGGGCGACAGCTACGAATTCGAGATCCTGTCGGCGCAGGGCGAAGTGCTGCGCAAGGCCGACCCCTTCGCCTTCTCGGCGCAGCTGCGCCCCGACACCGCCTGCGTGGTGCAGCCCCTGCCCGCGCCGGTGAAGATGCCCGGGGGCCGCGCCGCCGCCAACGGACGCGACGCGCCCATCAGCATCTACGAAGTGCACCTGGGCTCGTGGCGCCGCAAGAACGGCCACGAGTGGCTGGACTACCGCGAGCTGGCCGACACGCTGGTGCCGTACGCGCGCGACATGGGCTTCACGCACATCGAGCTGCTGCCCGTGAGCGAACATCCCTTCGACGGCTCGTGGGGCTACCAGCCCATCGGCCTCTATGCCCCCACCTCGCGCTTCGGCACGCCGGGCGACTTCCGCCATTTCGTCGAGGCGGCGCACGAGGCGGGGCTGGGCGTGATCCTCGACTGGGTGCCCGCGCACTTCCCCACCGACGCCCACGGCCTGGGCCGCTTCGACGGCACCGCGCTGTACGAGTACGCCGACCCGCGCGAAGGCTTCCACAACGACTGGCAGACGCTGATCTTCAACTACGCGCGCACGGAAGTCCGCAACTACCTCGTCGGCAACGCGCTGTACTGGCTGGAGCGCTACGGCGTCGACGGCCTGCGCGTGGACGCCGTGGCGTCGATGCTCTACCGCGACTACAGCCGCAAGTCGGGCGAGTGGATACCCAACGCGCTCGGCGGCCGCGAGAACCTGGAAGCCATCGAATTCCTGCGCCGCATGAACCGCGTGGTCGGCATCGAGCGGCCTGGCGCAGTGACCATCGCCGAGGAATCGACCAGCTTTCCCGGCGTCACCCGCCCGCCCGAGGACGGCGGCCTGGGATTCCACTACAAGTGGAACATGGGCTGGATGAACGACACGCTGGCCTACGCCGGCACCGACCCGGTCTACCGCAAGCACCACCACCGGCAGATCACCTTCGGGCTGATGTACGCGCACAGCGAGAACTTCGTGCTGCCGCTGTCGCACGACGAAGTGGTGCACGGCAAGGGTTCGATGATCGGGCGCATGCCCGGCGACGAATGGCAGAAGTTCGCGGGACTGCGCAACCTGTACGGGTACCTCTGGGCCTATCCGGGGAAGAAGCTGCTCTTCATGGGCGGCGAGTTCGCGCAGTACGCGGAGTGGAATGCGGATCGCAGCCTTGACTGGCATCTGCTGGAGCATGCGTCGCACCAGGGTGTGCGCAGGCTGGTGCGCGACCTGAACAACGTGTATCGGCACTTTCCGGCCCTGCATGAGCTCGACCATGAGGCGCGGGGGTTCGAGTGGATCGTGCATGACGACTCGGACCAGTCGGTCTTCGCGTTCGTGCGCCGGGCTCGCGACGGGGGGTTTGTGGTGGTGGTCTGCAACTTCACGCCTGTGCCTCGGATGGGGTATCGGCTCGGTGTTCCCTCTGCGGGGGCTTACCGGGAGATCATCAATACGGATGGGGTCGTGTATGGGGGGAGCGGTGTGGGGAACGGGGTTGTCGAAAGCTCGGCTGTTGCCTGGCATGGGAAGGCGGATTCGGTTTCTGTGGATGTGCCGCCGTTGGGTACTTTGATGTGGGTGCTGGTTTGATTTTTGGGGTTGGGTTGCTTTTCGGGGGGCTGCTCGTTGCTCTGGCTTCGTGAGACTCTGTTTGGCGGTTGCTTCCCGAGGCCGGGTCTCGGCCCGGCGGCCGACCTACTTTTCTTTGCTTCGCCAAAGAAACGTAGGCAAAAGAAAGGCGACCCTGCTGTCTGCGTCCCTTCGCTTCGCTACGGGCAACCTGCGGTGCTCGACGTAGGAGGGGGTCCGCAGAACTCGCTCCACTGCGTTGCGCTCAGACAGCTGCGGCCCTTGTCCCTCCTACGTCTGCGCTCCTCGGCGCAGCCAGAAGGGAGTTGGGCACCAAACAGGCCATCGCTGCGCTCGGCCCTTGAACAGCACGGACTGGCCTTCGCTTCGCTCGGCCACGCATCGAACCCCTGCGGTTTCACCAAACTTGACGATCCGTTCCAAGCACAGCAAGCGCGAAGCGCTTGCTGTGCCTTGGTGGCCGAGCGAAGCAAAGGCCCGTGCGTCTCCCCTCCCCTCTGGCTGCGCCGAGGAGCGCAGCGTTTCGCGGATCAGGGCTCGCAGCTGTTTGAGCGAAGCGAGTTCTGCGAGACCCCGCGAAACGCGAGCACCGCAGGTTGCCCCGTAGCGCAGCGAAGGGGTCGCAGACAGTGGGGTCGCCTTTCTTTTGCCTACTTTTCTTTGGCGAAGCAAAGAAAAGTAGGTCGCCCGCCGGGGCGAGTCCCGGCCTCGGGAAGCAACCCCCATCGAGAGCAAGCACGATGCTGAGCCCAGGCAATCAGTACCCCCTAGGCGCAACCCCCTCGCAACAGGGCGTCAACTTCGCAATAGCAGCCCCCACAGCAGAAGCCGTAGACCTCTGCATCTTCGACACCACAGGCAAGAACGAACAACAACGCCTGCGCCTCCCCACCTGCACAGACGGCATCTGGCACGGCCACCTGCCCAGCGGCAAGCCAGGCCTCGTCTACGGCTACCGAGTCCACGGCCCCTGGAACCCGGGAGCAGGCCAGCGCTTCAACCCGTCGAAGCTGCTCCTGGACCCCTACGCCCGCGAAATCGCAGGCACCTACGACGGCAGCGACCTCTTCCTCGGCCACGACCCGGCGCATCCCGAAAAGCGGGACACCCGAGACAACGCCGCCATCGCCCTCAAGGCCCGGGTAGCGGCTCCCCGCCCCTTCGCAGCACCGGGCCACGCCCGCATCGCAGCAGGCGACCGCGTCCTCTACGAACTCCACGTCAAGGGCCAGACCAAGCTCAACCCCGCGGTCCCCGCACCGCTGCGCGGCACCTACGCCGGCCTCGCCGAGCCCGCCGTGCTCGACCACCTCCAGCGCCTGGGCATTACCACGCTGAGCCTCATGCCCGTGCAGCACCGCGCCGACGAGCCCCGCCTGCTGCGCATGGGCCTGAGCAACTACTGGGGCTACAACACCATCGGCTGGTTCGCGCCCGAGGCCCGCTACTGGAGCGGCCGCCCCGGCACCACGCCCGCGGGCGAGTTCCGCGCGATGGCCGACGCGATCCACGCGCGCGGCATGGAGCTGGTGATCGACGTGGTCTACAACCACAGCGCCGAGAGCGACGAGCTCGGCCCGACGCTGTCGATGCGCGGCATCGACAACGCGCTCTACTACCACCTGCGCGAAGACGACCGCTCGCTCTACGAGAACTGGGCCGGCACCGGCAACTGCCTGAACCTCGGCGAGCCGCGCGTGCTGCAGCTGGTGATGGACAGCCTGCGCTTCTGGGCCTGCGAGATGGGCGTCGACGGTTTCCGCTTCGATCTCGCCCCGGTGCTCGGGCGCGCCGACGCACAGCGCGGCTTCGATGCGCGCGCGCCCTTCTTCGCCGCCATCGCGCAGGACCCGGTGCTGTCGCGCACGCTGCTGATCGCCGAACCCTGGGACATCGGCCCCGACGGCTACCGCCTCGGCGGGTTCCCGCCGGGCTGGCTCGAATGGAACGACCGCTACCGCGACACGCAGCGCGGCTTCTGGCTGCGGCAGGCGCATGCCGATGACCGCGCCGGGCTGGGCAGCTTCGCGCATCGCTTCACGGCCTCCAGCACCGAGTTCGCGCATCGTGGCCGCGCGCCGACGGCCAGCGTCAACTTCATCACCGCGCACGACGGCTTCACGCTGCGCGACCTGGTGAGCTACGACGAGCGCCACAACCTCGCCAACGGCGAGGACAACCGCGACGGCCACGGCCACAACCTCAGCAACAACTGCGGCGTCGAGGGGCCGAGCGACGACCCCGCGGTGCTGGCCATGCGCACGCGGCTGCAGCGGGCGCTGCTCGCCACGCTGATGCTGTCGCAGGGCACGCCGATGCTGCTGGCCGGCGACGAACTCGGCCACAGCCAGAAGGGCAACAACAACGCCTACTGCCAGGACAACGACACCACCTGGCTCGCCTGGATCGGCACCTCCGCCCCCGGCAGCGACCCGGCCGTGCTGAGCGCCTTCGTCGCGCGCCTGGCCGCGCTGCGCCGCGAGGCCCCCGCCCTGCGCAGCACGCACTGGTGGCCGGCCGAAGCGCCGCCCGACGGCTCGTTCCCCCGCATCCGCTGGCTGCGCCCCGACGGCGAACCGATGACGCCCGACGACTGGAACGGCACGGGCACGGCCCTTGCAATCCACTTCGTCGATGGGACAACAACGACGACGACAACCGCAACGACAACCTCGACGACAGCGCAGGCCGGCGATGCGATCTCATGGCTGGTGATGGTGAACGCCGGGCCGCAGGCCGTGTCGTTCACGCTGCCGCCGGGCGCGTGGCGTCTCTGCCTGGGCACCGATCCGCAGGCGGATCCGGGCGAGCACCCCCAGGCGCTGGACGGCACTGCGCAAGTGCCTTTCTCGAGCATCGGGGTTGCAAGAACGTAGAAGCCAGCCGCCCGGCACGGTGCTAGTCTCGATGCAGAAGAAACTCTGAATCACGGCGCATTCCGGCCTGGCGAACACCCAACGAACGAACAAACGAACGGAGACTCAGGATGGACAAGCCCACACCGCAAGCGCTGCCTTCGCAGCCGCAACAGCAAGAGCTTCAGGCCCACCAGCTGGTACGCCGCACCATCGCCCTGGTGCTGGCCGGCGGGCGCGGCTCCCGCCTCAAGCAACTGACCGACCGGCGCGCCAAGCCGGCGGTGTACTTCGGGGGCAAGTTCCGCATCATCGACTTCGCGCTGTCGAACTGCCTCAACTCGGGCATCCGGCGCATGGCGGTGGTCACGCAGTACAAGTCGCACTCGCTCATGCGCCACCTGCAGCGCGGCTGGAGCTTCCTGCGCGCCGAGCTCAACGAGATGGTCGACGTGCTGCCCGCGCAGCAGCGCATGGGCGACGAGAACTGGTACCGCGGCACGGCCGACGCGGTGTTCCAGAACCTGGACATCATCCAGACCCGTTCCACCAAGCACGACTACGTGGTGGTGCTGGCCGGCGACCACATCTACAAGATGGACTACTCGCTGATGGTGAAGGACCACGCCGAGCGCGGCCTGGGCTGCACGGTCGGCTGCATCGAGGTGCCGCGCATGGAGGCCACGGCCTTCGGCGTGATGGCCGTGGACGACGACCGCCGGATCACCGAATTCCTGGAGAAGCCCGCCGACCCGCCCGCCATGCCCGGCAGACCCGACACGGCGCTGGCGAGCATGGGCATCTACGTGTTCGACTCCGAATACCTCTACCGGCTGCTCGAGGAGGACAACGCGAACCCGAATTCGAGCCACGACTTCGGCAAGGACATCATTCCCCGCGCCGTGGCCGAGGGCCGGGCGCTGGCGCATCCCTTCGGCATGTCGTGCGTCACGCGGGCCTCGCGCGGGCCGGAGGCCAAGACCTACTGGCGCGACGTGGGCACGATTGATGCATTCTGGGCAGCCAACCTCGACCTGGCCTCCATCACCCCGGAGCTCGACATCTATGACACGGACTGGCCCATCTGGACCTACCAGCGGCAGCTGCCGCCGGCCAAGTTCGTGCTCGACCGCAACGGCCACCACGGCATGACGGTCAACACCATCGTCTCGGGCGGCTGCATCGTCTCGGGCTCCAAGGTCAGCAGCTCGGTGCTGTTCTCGGGCGTGCGCGTGCATTCCTTCTGCGAGATCAACGAGGCCGTGCTGCTGCCCGACGTGGAGGTGGGCCGCGGCGCGCGGCTGAACCGCGTGGTGATCGACCGCGCCTGCGTGATCCCCGACGACATGGTGATCGGCGAGGATGCCGAGGCGGACGCCGCGCGCTTCGAGCGCACCGAGAACGGCGTCGTGCTGGTCACCCGGGAAATGCTCAAGCGCCTCGCGGCCACCTGACCCGAGAGCACCCACTGACAACGATGCGAATACTCCAGGTCAGCGCAGAACTCTTTCCCCTCCTCAAGACCGGCGGACTGGCGGACATCGCCGGCGCCCTGCCCCTGGCGCTCACCGCCGCCGGCCAGGACGCGCGCGTGCTGCTGCCGGGCTTCCCGGCCATCGTGGCCGGCGTGCGCGACCTCGCGCCGGTGGCCTCCTTCGAGGCGCCCTGGGGCGAAGGCTTCGGGCTGCGGCTCGGGCACATCGACATCGACGGAACGCCCGGCATCGCGGCCTACGTGATCGACGCGCCGGCGCTCTACGGCCGGCCCGGCAACCCCTACGAGGACGCCTCGCGCCAGCCCTACGGCGACAACCACCGCCGCTTCGCGCTGCTCGGATGGGCGGCCGCGCAGCTGGCGCAGGGCCTCGATCCGCAGTGGCAGCCCGAGGTCGTGCACGCGCACGACTGGCATGCCGCGCTCGCGCCGGCCTACCTGCACTTCGCGCGGCAGTCCGGCGCGCCGCACGTGGGCAGCGTCTTCACCGTGCACAACCTGGCCTACCAGGGCATCTTCGCGCCCTGGCATTTCGCGGAGCTCGGCCTGCCGGGCAGCGCGTTCCAGATGGACGGCCTCGAGTACCACGGCCAGATCTCTTTCATGAAGGGCGGCCTGTACTTCGCCGACCGCCTCACCACCGTGAGCCCGACCTACGCGCTGGAGATCCAGACGCCCGAGCAGGGCTGCGGGCTCGACGGCCTGCTGCGCCAGCGCAGCGCAGCCTTGAGCGGCATCCTCAACGCGGTCGACGACAAGGTCTGGAACCCCGCCGCCGACGCCGCGCTGGTGCAGGGCTACCACACGCCCGAAGGCCGCCACATGGCGGGCAAGGCGCGCTGCAAGTCGGTGCTGCAGCACCAGCTGGGCCTGGCCGAGCGGCCGGACGCGCCGCTCTTCATCGTCGTGAGCCGGCTCACCGAGCAGAAAGGCCTGCACCTGGTGCTCGGCGGGCTCGACGCGCTGCTCGCCCAGGGCGGGCAGCTCGCGCTGCTGGGCAGCGGCGAGGCCTGGCTGGAGGAAGCCTTCCGCCAGCGCGCGGCGGCCGCGCCGCAGTCGGTGGCCGTGACCATCGGCTACAACGAGACGCTGGCCCACCAGATGTTCGGCGCCGGCGACGTGACGCTGGTGCCCTCGCTCTTCGAGCCCTGCGGCCTCACGCAGATGTACGGCCTCAAGTACGGCGCGCTGCCGCTGGTGCGACGCGTCGGCGGGCTGGCCGACACGGTGGTCGACAGCTCGCTGGAAGACCTCGCCAGCGGCGAGGCCACCGGCTTCGTGTTCGACCGCTTCGACGCCGCGGACTACGCCCGCGCGCTGCGCCGCGCCTTCGCGCTCTACGACCGCGGCCCCGACTGGCGCCGCGTGCGCGGCAACGCCATGCGCCGGCCGGCCGACTGGGCCACGGCCGCCGCGCAATACATCGACGTGTACCGGCAAAGCATCAAACAACCCTCTTCCGGGAGTGCCCCATGACGATCAAGGACTTCGCCTACGACCACCCCGACCGCGACGTCGCGGCCTTCAAGCGCGCGGTGGCCAACAAGCTGATCTACGCGGTCGGCAAGGACCCCGTCGCCGCCAGCCAGGACGACTGGCTCAACGCCACCTCGCAGGCGGTGCGCGACCAGCTGGTCGAGCGCTGGATGATGACCACGCGCGCCAACTACGCCCAGGACCTGAAGCGCGTCTACTACCTGTCGATGGAATTCCTGATCGGGCGCACATTCACCAACGCGCTGCTGGCGGTGGACCTGTACGACACCGTGCGCGAGGCGCTGGCCGACTTCGGCGTGGACATGGCGGCGCTGTCCGAGCGCGAACCCGACGCGGCGCTGGGCAACGGCGGCCTGGGCCGGCTGGCGGCCTGCTTCCTCGACTCGATGGCCACGCTGGGCGTGCCGGGCATGGGCTACGGCATCCGCTACGAGTACGGCATGTTCCGCCAGCGCATCGTCGACGGCCAGCAGGTGGAGACTCCCGACTACTGGCTCACGCGCGGCAACCCGTGGGAGTTCCAGCGGCCCGAGGTGAACTACCGCGTGCGCTTCGGCGGCCACGTGCAGAAGCGCGAAGGCGCCAGCGCCGCATCGGGCGCGGCCGACTGGGTCGACACGCACGACGTGCTGGCGGTGGCCTACGACACCATCATCCCCGGCTACGGCACGCAGGCCACCAACACGCTGCGGCTGTGGTCGGCGCGCGCCACCGAGGAGATCGACCTCTCGGCCTTCAACCGCGGCAACTACATGCAGGCGGTGGAGAGCAAGAACCACTCGGAGAACGTCTCGCGCGTGCTCTACCCCGACGACTCCACGCCTTCGGGCCGCGAGCTGCGCCTGCACCAGGAGTACTTCTTCTGCAGCGCCAGCGTGCAGGACCTGCTGCGCCGCTACCTGCGCAACCACAAGACCTTCGACCAGCTCTCCGAGAAGGTCAGCATCCACCTGAACGACACGCACCCGGTGCTGGCCGTGCCCGAGCTCATGCGCCTCTTGCTCGACGAGCACGGCATGCCGTGGGACGAGGCCTGGGCGCACACGCAGAAGGTGTTCAGCTACACCAACCACACGCTGATGCACGAGGCGCTGGAGACCTGGCCGGTGGAGATGCTCGGGCGCATCCTGCCGCGGCACCTGCAGATCATCTACGACATCAACGCGAGGTTCCTCGCCACGGTGACGCAGAAGGTGGGCAACGACGTGGACCTGATGCGCCGCCTCTCGCTGGTCGACGAGACCGGCGAGCGCCGCGTGCGCATGGCCTACGTGGCGGTGCTCGCGAGCCACTCGGTCAACGGCGTGTCGGGGCTGCACTCGGAGCTGATGAAGCAGTCGATCTTCTCGGACTTCGCGAAGATCTTTCCCGAGCGCTTCAACAACAAGACCAACGGCGTCACGCCCAGGCGCTGGCTGGCGCAGGCCAACCCGCCGCTGGCGGCGCTGCTCGACCAGCGCATCGGCAAGGGCTGGCGGCGCGACCTCTCGCAGCTGGAGGCGCTCAGGCCCATGGCCGCGCAGCCGGCCTTCGTGCGCGCCTTCCGCCACGCCAAGCGCGAGAACAAGCTGCGGCTGGCCAACTGGGTGGAACAGCACCTGAAGATCGACATCGACACCGACGCGATGTTCGACGTGCAGGTCAAGCGCATCCACGAGTACAAGCGGCAGCTGCTCAACGTGCTGCACGTGGTGACGCGCTACCACCGCATCCTCGACGCGCAGGCCGCGGGCACGCCGATCGACATGGTGCCGCGCGTGGTGGTGTTCGCGGGCAAGGCGGCGTCGGCCTATGCGATGGCCAAGCTGGTCATCAGGCTCATCAACGACGTGGCCGCCACCATCAACGCCGACGCGCGCGTGGGCAAGCTGCTGAAGGTGGTGTTCCTGCCGAACTACAGCGTGAGCCTGGCCGAGGTCATCATGCCGGCGGCCGACCTGTCGGAGCAGATCTCCACGGCGGGCACGGAAGCATCGGGCACCGGCAACATGAAGTTCGCACTCAACGGCGCGCTCACCATCGGCACGCTGGACGGCGCGAACGTCGAGATGCGCGAGAGCGTGGGGCCCGAGAACATCTTCATCTTCGGCAACACCGCGCCCGAGGTGGCCGACATCCGCGCACGCGGCTACCAGCCGCGCGACATCTATGAGGAGAACGCCGAACTCAAGCGCGTGCTCGACGCGATCCGCGACGGCGCCTTCTCGCCCGGCGAGCCCTCGCGCTACCAGGGCATCTACGACGCGCTGGTGAACTGGGGCGACCACTACCTGCTGCTGGCCGACTACGCGAGCTACGTGGCGAAGCAGGCGGAGGTCGACGCGCTCTACCGCGATTCGGACGCGTGGACGCGCAAGGCGATCCTCAACGTGGCGGGGATGGGGGTGTTCTCGTCGGACCGCACGATCGCGCAGTACGCGCACGAGATCTGGCGTACGAAGCCTGTGGTACTTGGCTAACCCCCAGGCTTGCCCACTTCGTGTGGCCGCCCACCCCCTTGCAGGGGGCGACACCTGCGGCCCGGCAAAGCCGGTTCCGCGGTGTCCACGAAAAAAGAGTCAGATCAGCGAGGCAGCTTCTGCGGCGCCGGCTCCGCCTCGGTCACGAAGCCGATGCGGCTGAGCCCCGCCTTGTTCGCGATACCCATCAGCGCCACCACCTTGCCGTAGGGCACGGTCTGGTCGGCGCGCAGTTGCACCTCGGTGTCCTTGCTGTCGGCAGCGGCCTTCTCGAGTTGCTGCGCCAGTTCCTCGTCGGTCACGGCCTTGTCGTTGAGGAAGACCTTGCCCGAGGCGTCGACCGACAGGCTCACGAACTTGGGTGCGTCGTTGGGCTGGCCGGCGTCGGTCTGCGGCAGGTCGAGCTTGATCGAGCTGGCCATCAGCGGCGCGGTGATGATGAAGATCACCAGCAGCACCAGCATCACATCGACCAGCGGCGTGACGTTGATGTCGGACAGCGGCCGCTGCGCCCCGCCGCCCATGGCGCGTCCGCCGCCGCCGGCGGCGCTGCCCAGTGATGTGCGACCGAAGGCCATGGTGGTGTGCCTCGCCGTGTCGGGCTAGACCGGCATCGGCCGCGCGGGCGGCGCGGCAGGCGCCGGCGCAGCGCCGAAGCTGCCCAGCAGGTCGTGCGCGAAGCCTTCGAGCTCGGCCTCGATGCGGCCGATGACGCGACCGAAGACGTTGTAGGCCAGCACGGCCGGAATGGCCACGGCGAGACCGAAGGCCGTCATGATGAGCGCCTCGCCGACCGGGCCCGCCACCTTGTCGATGGTGAAGCCGCCGGTCTGGCCGGCGATGCCCGTCAGCGCGCCGTAGATGCCCCAGACCGTGCCCAGCAGCCCCACGAAGGGCGCGGTGGCGCCGACGGTGGCCAGCAGGATCTGCCCCGCCTGCAGCCGGCGCAGCGCACCGTGCAGGGCGTCGCGCAGCACGCGCGTCAGGCGCTGGTTGCGGTCGACCGCGGCACCCAGCGTGCCGGCCGGCTCGCCCGCGGCCACGCTGCGGATGGCGGAGACTGCGGGCGACACCAGCGTGGCGCGGTCGAAGGCCTTGAGCTTGTGCTCGGCGTCGGCCAGCGTGGACGACTGCCAGAACGCCGCGATGCTGCGCAGCACGTCGCGCGTGCCGCCGCGCAGCAGCCACGCCTTCCAGAGGATGATGACCCAGCTCGCGATCGACATCGCGAGCAGCAGCGCGGCCACCGAACGGCTGACGCCGTCGCCGTGGGCCAGCAGTTCGAGCACGCTCATCGGCGGTCCTTGGTTGGTGCCGCGCGCTCAGCGAAGACCGAGCACGTCGTACATGTCGAACAGGCCTGCACGCTGGCCGGCCAGGAAGCGCACCGCGCGCAGGCTGCCCTGGGCGTAGGTGGTGCGGCTCGACGACTTGTGGGTGATCTCGATGCGCTCGCCGGTGCCGGCGAACAGCACGGTGTGGTCGCCCACGATGTCGCCGCCGCGGATGGCCGAGAAGCCGATGGTGGACGGGTCGCGCTCGCCGGTGATGCCTTCGCGGGCGTACACCGCGCAGTCCTTGAGGTCGCGGCCCAGCGCGTCGGCGATGACCTCGCCCATCTTGAGCGCGGTGCCCGAGGGCGCGTCGACCTTGTGGCGGTGGTGCGCCTCGATGATCTCGATGTCGTAGCCCGTCGCCATGGCCTTGGCCGCCATCTCCAGCAGCTTGAAGGTGACGTTGACGCCCACGCTCATGTTGGGGGCCATCATGATCGCGATGTCCTTCGCGATCTCGGCGATCTCGGCCTTCTGCGCGTCGCTGAAGCCGGTGGTGCCGATCACGGCCTGCACGCCCAGTTCGCGGCAGACCGCGAGGTGCGCGAGCGTGCCTTCGGGGCGGGTGAAGTCGATGAGCACCTGCGCGTCCTTCAGGCCGGCGCGCAGGTCGGACACGATGGACACGCCGCTGTCGAAGCCCAGGAAGGCACCGGCATCGGTGCCGAGCGCCGGGCTGCCGGCGATGTCGAGGGCGCCGGCCAGGCGCATGTCGGGCGCGTTGCGCACGGCCTCGATCAGCATGTGGCCCATACGGCCCGAAGCCCCGGCGATGGCGACGCGGCGCGGCTCGGAGGCGGAATTGGTGGCGGGGGTGGAGGTGGATTCGGTCACGCGGATTCAGTCAGTCTTCGAGGATTTTCGAAACGGCCCGAGGCGGTGAGGAACGGCCGGGGAACATCGATCGACACGAACGAAACGGACCGGCCCGGCGGCACCGCCCGCTGCCGCCGATGACCCTGGCGCGCTCAGCGCGTCGCTTCGAGCGGGGGGTAGGCGGCCGGCAGCGGCGGCAGCGAAGCCGACGCGGAAGCCTTGTCGGCATCGGCTTTCTTCTTGCCGTCCTTGGGCGCGTATTTCTTGAGGTCGTCTTCCGAGGCCTCGAGCGTGGGCACCCTGCCGGATTTCTTGCGGGTGTCGAGCGTGGCGACGAACTCTTCCTCGCTGGGCATCTCGTCGCCCTCGAAGCGGTCGAGCAGCTCGCCGTTGAAGAACACCGTGAGGTGGCGCTCCTGCGGGTCGACGCCCTGGCGGCGGATGGTGAAGACGTAGTCCCAGCGGTTGGCGTGGAAGACGTCGTTCAGCAGCGAGGTCCCGAGGATTTCCCGCACCTGCTGGCGGGACATTCCTGGCTTGAGCGCCGCGACCTGTTCCTTCGACACGAAATTGCCCTGAACCACCTCGACTTTGTAGGGGGTTACGGCAGCCAGCGCGCCACGCGTGCGCTCGGTGAAACCGCTGCAGGCACCGAGGCCGAGCGTCGCCGCGACGGCGGCAGCCAGCAGCCAGGGCCGGCGTTGGAAGATGGCAGGCATGGGAGGAAAAGGGGTAGCGATATGATCGGCCATTGTAGCGGCTGGCCTTTTCGGGGCCTTTCGCCGCGGCCCCGCCAGGGGCGCAGGAACCACCATGGCCAACATCGACGAACTCAAGAACACCGGCCTCAAGGCCACCCTGCCGCGCCTGAAGATCCTGGAGATCTTCCAGACCGGCAGCCAGCGGCACATGACGGCGGAAGACGTGTTCCGCGTGCTGCTGAACGAACATTCCGACATCGGGCTGGCCACCGTCTACCGGGTGCTGACGCAGTTCGAGCAGGCCGGCATCCTGGAGCGCAGCCACTTCGAGAGCGGCAAGGCGGTCTACGAGCTGAACGAAGGCACGCACCACGACCACCTGATCTGCACCTCCTGCGGCAAGGTCGAGGAGTTCTACGACGCCGAGATCGAGCGCCGCCAGCAGATGATCGCCAAGGACAAGGGCTGGATCCTGCAGGACCATGCCATGTCGCTTTACGGCTTGTGCGGGGACTGCGCGAAGAAACGTTGACCCCCCGGCTTTTCACTTCGCTTCGCTGCGTGTAACTCCACCCCCCGAGGGGGAGGCGCGGTCCGCCTTGGGGCGGCCCGGCGGCGGCCGCATTCCCTGGTCATTCAATCCCCGTCGCGGGAGTTCTCCATCGCCTTGTGGTGCCGCGCCACGAAGTCGGCATACGTGTCGATGCCGCGCAGCTGCAGGATCGAATTGCGCACCGCGGCCTCCACCAGCACCGCGATGTTGCGCCCTGCCACCACCTGGATGATGACCTTGCGCACCGGGATGCCCAGCACGTCCTGCGTGAGCGGCGCCGAGGGCATGCGCTCGTAGTCGCGCTCGAAGCTGTCGCGCCGCACGAGGTGCACGATGAGCTTGAGCCGCATCTTCCGGCGCACCGCCGTCTCGCCGAAGATCGCGCGGATGTCCAGCAGGCCGATGCCGCGCACCTCCAGCAGGTTCAGCAGCAGGTCGGGGCAGCGGCCCTCGATAGTGTTCTGGTTGATGCGGTAGAGGTCGACCGCGTCGTCGGCGACCAGGCCGTTGCCGCGCGAGATCAGCTCCAGCCCGAGCTCGCTCTTGCCCAGGCCCGACTCGCCCGTGATCATCACGCCCATGCCCAGGATGTCCATGAACACGCCGTGCATCGATGTGCGCTCGGCGAAATGCTTGGACAGGTAGGCGCGCAGCAGGTCGATCACGAAGGCCGACGACTCGCGCGTGGCAAAGAGCGGCAGCTGGGCGCGCTCGCAGATCGAAAGCAGTTCGTCGGGTGCGGCCTGGCCGTCGGCCAGCACCAGCATCGGCGGCTCCAGCGTGACGATTCGGGCGATGCGCCGGGCGCAGTCTTCCTCGCTGCCGCGCGTCAGGTAGGCCACCTCGCGCGCGCCGAGGATCTGCACGCGGTACGGGTGGATGTAGTTGAGGTAGCCAACGAGGTCGGCGGCCGACTGCGCGCGGCTGATGACCTCCGCATCGAACTGGCGCTCCGATGCCCCGAGCCCCGCGAGCCATTCCCAGCGGAGCGAGCCACGGAACTCCTCGAACATGGCGTCGGCGCTGATGACGGTCGGCTTCATGCGGTCAGGAGGTGGCGCTCACGCACCGGAGTTGGGAGCAGGCCAGAATACCGCGGAACCGGCCCTGCCGGGCCGCTGGTATCGCCCCGGAAGGGGAAGGCGTGCGCGACGCGAAGTGCGCGAAGCCTGGGGGCGAACACCGTTACGCGACCTGGGTGGACTGCCAGCCGGCGATCAGGTCGTGCAGGGCCGTGGCGTCGGTGCTGGACTTGATCTGCTCGCGCAGGCTGGCGTCGCTCAGCAGCTCGGCGATTTCGGAGAGGATTTCGAGATGCTTCTGCGTGGCCGCTTCGGGCACCAGCAGGAAGATCAGCAATGCGACGGGTTGCTCGTCGGGGGCGTCGAAGCCGATGGGATTGGCCAGCTGGAACACAGCGGCCATCGGCGACTTGAGGCCCTTGATGCGGCCATGCGGAATGGCGACGCCGTGGCCCAGACCGGTGGAGCCGAGGCGCTCGCGCGCGAACAGGCTGTCGGTGATGAGGGCACGGCCCAGACCGTGAAGGCTTTCGAACAGCAGGCCGGCTTCTTCGAAAGCACGTTTCTTGCTGGTAGCGTCAACGCTCACAAGCACTTGAGCGGGCGGCAGGATGGACGCGAGGCGATTCATGGTGGGTGCAGAGCGGGGGCGATTATGCACCCGCTTGGTAAAAACCCCCAGTCCCCCTATTTACTTTCTGTCTACACGTTGCCTGAAGGGCCCTCGGCCCTCTCTGGACGGCTGCCAAAAACCCTAGCTCCGTAGTCGGGAAAAAGAAAAAGGCCGCCCCTGGGCGGCCTTCGCTGCGAGCCTCGTCGGGCCCGGGCTCTTTCTTACATCAAGCGCTTGGGCGCAGCGTGATGGTGGTCCTGCAGGCGGTCCTTGTGGCGCACCACCTGGCGGTCGAGCTTGTCGACCAGTTCATCGACCGCAGCGTAGAGATCAGCGTGGCTCGACTCCGCGAACATGTCATTGCCCTTGACGTGGATGTTGCACTCCGCCCTTTGGCGGCGTTCCTTTTCCTTCTGCTTTTCCACCGTGAGGATCACCTTCACATCGACCACCTGGTCGAAATGTCGGATGACCCGGTCCAGCTTGCTCGTGACGTAGGTGCGCAAGGCAGGTGTGACGTCGAGGTGATGACCGCTGATCGTCAAATTCATGAATGACCTCCTGGAATTGACGGTTGGGGAAATGGCCGCACCGCGGAATGCGGCTTGGCCGGCGAAACGAAAACGGGAGTTCTCTTGGGGGTCTTGAGAAAGAAAAAGAGGGGGTGGGAAGAGGGGGAAAGAGGGAAGGTCGATTCACTATGCCCAAGCTGTCACGGTATTGCAATACCTGAGTTGCCCGGGGTTTTGCCGCCTCGCGAACGGCCTCTCGGACGCTAGCGAATCGATAGCTGCGGGCACGCACAGGGCAGGCGATGCCGCAGTTCGAAACAAGTGTTTTCAGAGCTGGCCAGCCGGTGACCCTGCCGGCGAAAGGGCCTGCTCGTGCCTCGCCTTCTCAGCGCCAGGCGGCTCGCATCCTGTTGCGCAGGTCGATCACCGAGCTGGGCGGCGGCACGGCCGGCGGGCGCTCCGGCGGAGGCGGCCATGTCTGCTGCTCGAAGCCTTCCAGGTCGGCATCGGCGATGAAGCGCGTGCGGTTGGCATACAGGTGCCGGTCGCCGCGCGCCGCCTGCTGCGTAACGTGGAAGCGCTGCGGCACCAGCAGGTGCAGGTGGTCGCGCGCCCGGGTCATCGCCACGTAGAGCAGGCGCCGCTCCTCTTCCAGTTCGTGCGCGCTCTGGGCCACGTCGGCCGGCAGGCAGCCGTCGACCACGTTGAGCACGTGCACCGAATTCCATTCCTGCCCCTTGGCCGAATGGATGGTGGAGAGGATCAGGTAGTCCTCGTCGAGCAGCGGCGGCCCCGGCCGGTCGCTCGTGGCCTCGGGCGGATCGAGCGTGAGCTCGGTGAGGAATCGTTCGCGCGAGCCGTATCCGGCCGCGAGCCGCGCGAGCTGCTCCACGTCGGCGCGCCGCACGCCGGAGGTGTCCTCGTACAGCCGCTCCAGGTGCGGCAGGTACCAGTCCATCGCGAGCTCGACGTCGGCGGGCCATTTCAGCGCCGGCGCGCGCAGGGCCTCGTAGGCCTTCGCGAAATCGGCCCATTGCGCACGAGCGGCGGAAGGCGGCACGAACTCGCGCACCACACGGGCCGGATCGGACGCCTGCTCCATCGCGTCGAGCAGGCGCGCGCTCGTGGCGGGGCCGATGCCCGGGATGAGCTGCGTCACGCGGAAACCCGCCATGCGGCCGCGCGGGTTCTGCGCGAATCGCAGCACCGCGAGCAGGTCCTTCACATGCGAGGCTTCAAGAAACTTCAGGCCGCCGAACTTCACGAACGGGATGTTGCGCCGCGCCAGCTCCAGTTCGAGCGCAGCGCTGTGAGACGAGGTGCGGAACAGCACCGCCTGCGACTTCAGCGCCAGCCCGCCCTCGCGGTGCGCAAGCACCTTGTCGGCCACCCAGCGCGCCTGCCCCGCCTCGTCGGGCACGAGCACCAGCAGCGGCTTGCCGGCCGAGGGCTTGTCGGTCCACAGCGTCTTGGCATGCCGCTCGGCGGCCTGCGCGATGACGCGGTTCGACACGTCGAGGATCGGCTGCGTCGAGCGGTAGTTGCGCTCCAGCGTGACCACGCGCGCGGGCTGCGTGAACTGCGAGGGAAAGTCGAGGATGTTGCGCACCGTGGCGCCGCGGAAGGAGTAGATCGACTGCGCGTCGTCGCCCACCACGGTCACGCCGCGCCCGTCGGGCTTGAGCGCCAGCAGGATCGCCGCCTGCAGCAGGTTGGTGTCCTGGTACTCGTCGACCAGCACGTGGTCGAAGCGCGCGCCGATGTGCGCGGCCAGCGAAGGCTCGGCCGCCATCTCGGCCCAGTAGAGCAGCAGGTCGTCGTAGTCGAGCACGTTCTGCCGCTGCTTGGCCTCGACATACGCGCCGAACAGCTTCTTCAGCTCGGCCTCCCACTCGCCGCACCATGGAAAGGCCTCTTTCAGCACATCGGCCAGCGGCGCGCGGGTGTTCACGCAGCGCGAGTAGATCGACAGGCAGGTGCCCTTGCGCGGGAAGCGGTTGACGGTGGAGGAAAGCCCCAGCTCGTGGCGCACCAGCCCCATCAGGTCTTCGGCGTCGCCGCGGTCGTGGATGGTGAAGTTCTCGTCGAGGCCGATCTGCGGCGCGTACTCGCGCAGCAGCCGAGCACCGATGCCGTGGAAGGTGCCGGCCCACGGCAGCGCGGGCGGGGCATCGGACTTCAGTCCGAGCACCTGCGCCAGCACCCGGCCGGCGCGGCGCTCCATCTCCTGCGCGGCACGGCGCGAGAAGGTCAGCAGCAGCAGGCGCTGCGGATCGACGCCGCCGGCGATGAGGGTTGCGACGCGGTGCGCCAGCGTGCTGGTCTTGCCCGAGCCGGCACCGGCGATGACGAGCAGCGGCCGCTCGTCCAGGCCGGCGGTGGCCGCGCTCACGCCGTGCTCGACCGCCGCACGCTGCGCCTCGTTGAGCGAGGCCAGCGCCTGCGCCAGGCGCTCTGCCTGGCTCCTGGGCGCAGCGGAAGGAACGGGAAGCGCAGTGCTCTGCATGCCTGCGACTTTACTGTATGCCCGTCCAGTCCGGCCGCCTTGCCGACATATGGCCGGTGACATAATCGCGCCTCGCTGCAACCCGGAGATTTTTCCAATGGAAACCGACCCGTCTCGGCAGCTTTCAACTCCCTTTCACTGACGCCTTTCTTCGCGCCTCTCGCGCACGTCGGGCAGGGAATTGAAAGCGCCCCCCTCCCTCGCCCATCGTCCAGTCCGTCATTCCAGGGAGTGAGCCCCATGCTCAACATCTTCACGCTCGCCAACGGCCGCCTCGTACAGGAAGAAATCGAGGCCCTCGAAGAGCTCTCCAGGTTCCAGCCGATCTGGGTCGACCTCGAGTCGCCCACGCTCGAGGAAAAGCGCTGGATCAAGCAGTACTACGGCCTGTCCATCCCCGAGGATGCAATGGACGAGGACATCGAGGAATCGGCGCGCTTCTACGAGGAAGACAACGGCGAGCTGCACATCCGCTCCGACTTCCTGATCGACGACGACGAAGCCCCGCGCGCGGTGCGCGTGGCCTTCATCCTCAACCAGCACAACACCGACCTGCGCAGCCGCGGCGTGCTGTTCTCGATCCACGACGAGGACGTGCCCGTGTTCCGCCTGCTGCGCATGCGCGCGCGCCGCGCGCCGGGGCTGATCGAGGACGCCAAGGAAGTCATGCTCAAGCTCTTCGACGCCGACGCCGAATACTCGGCCGACTCGCTGGAGAACATCTACGACGAGCTCGAGGCGGCGAGCAGGAAGGTGCTGTCGGGCAACGTCAGCGACGAGCTGGCCGGCGAGGTGCTCGGCGCCATCGCGCGGCAGGAAGACCTGAACGGGCGCATCCGCCGCAACGTGATGGACACGCGCCGCGCCGTCAGCTTCATGATGCGCAGCAAGATGCTCAACGCCGAGCAGTTCGAGGAAGCGCGCCAGATCTTGCGCGACATCGAGTCGCTGGACAACCACACGGCCTTCCTCTTCGACAAGATCAACTTCCTGATGGATGCGACCGTCGGTTTCATCAACATCAACCAGAACAAGACCATCAAGATCTTCTCGGTGGCCAGCGTGGCGCTGCTGCCGCCGACGCTGATCGCCAGCATCTACGGCATGAACTTCAAGTTCATGCCCGAGCTCGACTGGGCCATGGGCTACCCCTACGCCATCGTGCTGATGGCGGCGAGCGCGCTGGTGCCGATGTGGTACTTCCGCCGGCGCGGCTGGCTCAAGTAGCGGCCTGCCGACGGGCGCTCGCGGGGCGCCCGGTGCTAGAGTGGCTTTCGGCCCGAGCGCCGACTGGAGAGCCACCTTGCGCAGAATCCGCTTCCTCACCCACCGCCACCGCGCACCCTCGACCAACACCGCGCTGGGCCTGCTGCTGGCCTTCAATGCCGGCGCCATCAACGCAGGCGGCTTCCTCGTGCTGCACATGTACACCTCGCACATGACGGGCTTCGCCTCGCAGCTGGCCGACGGCATGGTGCTGGGCAACGTCAAGCTGCTGCTGAACGCGCTGGGCGCGATCCTCGCCTTCCTGACCGGCGCGGCCGTGTGCGCGGTGCTCGTGAACTGGGGCCGCCAGCACCGCATGCACGGCGTGTACGCACTGCCGCTGATGCTCGAGGCGGCGCTGATGTTTCCCTTCGGTCTCATGGGCGCCATCACGCTGACCTGGGCGACGCCCTTCGCGGTGCCACTCACCGTGCTGCTGCTGTCCTTCATCATGGGGCTGCAGAACGCGGTGGCCTCCAAGACCTCGGGCGGCAGCATCCGCACCACGCACATGACCGGCAACATCACCGACATGGGCATCGAGATCGGCAAGATGCTCTACTGGAACCGCCGCTCGAAGTCGCAGCAGGACCATCCCCTGCCCGTGCGGCACGACCGCAGCCGCATGCGCCGCGCGGGCGGGCTGGTCGGCATGTTCGTGCTTGGCGGCGCCGCGGGCGCGCTGGGCTTCAAGTACGTGGGCTTCGTCTGCGTGGTGCCGCTGGCGGCGCTGCTGCTGGCGCTGTCGATCCCGCCGCTGCTGCGCGACATCCCGCGCCGCCGCACGCCTTCTCTCGGCTGAATTCAGCCAAGTTCGGCCGGCAGCGAAGCCAGCCACGCATCGACGAGCGCGAGGCTGTAGCGGCTCGCCACCGCAGCGACGAAGCGCGAGAAGTCGCCGTGCGCGGCGTCGTCGGCGCGGTCCGAGATCGTGCGCATCGCCGCGAAGGGCACGCCGTAGTCGTGACACACCTGCGCGACCGAGGCGCCCTCCATCTCCACCGCGAGCGCATCGGGCAAGGCGCGCTGAAGCGCCGCGCTCTCGGCCGTGGTCGAGACGAACCTGTCGCCGCTCACCAGCAGGCCGCGATGCACCTTCGGCGAACGAAGGCCGAATTCGTCGACGGCCTGCTGCCCCACCAGCGCCACCGGATCGCGCAGCGTCTGCCGCGCGACCTCCGCCAGCGCATCGCCGATGGCCGCGTCGGCAGCGAAGCGCGACAGCCCCATCAGCGGCACTTCGTACTTCGGGAAGATCGGCGAGGCGTCGAGGTCGTGCTGCAGCAGCTGCGTCGCGACCACCACGTCCCCGACGTCCACGCCCGGCGCCAGTCCGCCCGCGACGCCGGTGAACACGATGGCCCTCACGCCGAAGCGCTCCAGCAGCACCGTGGCCGTGATCGCCGCCGCGACCTTGCCGATGCGCGACAGCACCGCGACCACCGGCCGGCCATGCAGATGGCCTACCCAGAAGTCGCGGCCCGCGACGCGCACGCGCTGCTCGTCGGGCATCAGCGCGAGAAGCGCGCCCAGCTCCTCGTGCATCGCCGCGACGATGGCGATGGGCGCGGTTGACAGAGAGCTCAAGCTACTTCTCTTTTCAGGAACACCGAGGAACCGGCTTCGCCGGGCCTCTGGTGTTGCCCCCTGCAAGGGGGTTGGCGCAGCGACACGAAGTGCGCGAAGCCTGGGGGTTTACTTGATATCCACGCCGTAGAAGGTGTGGCGGCCGAAGGGGCTCAGCTTGAAGTCGACCACCTCCTTGCGCACCGGCTTCAGCTGCACCGCATGCGCGATGGTGAACCACGGCGCCTGCTCCTTGAAGATCAGCTGAGCCTTCTTGTAGAGCGCGTCGCGTTCGGACTGCTTGGTCGCGCTCTTGGCTTTCAGCACCAGGTCTTCGTACGGCTGGTAGCAGAACTTCGAGATGTTGCTGCCGCTGGCCGACTTGGCAGAAGCGCAGCCCAGCAGCGTGTAGAGGAAGTTGTCCGGATCGCCGTTGTCGCCGGTCCAGCCCAGCATGCCCATCTGGTGCTCGCCGGCCTGCAGGCGCTTGCGGTACTCGCCCCACTCGAAGCTCTTGATCTCGGCCTTGACGTTGATCTTGGCGAGGTCGGCCTGCATCAGCTCGGCGATGCGCTTGGCGTTGGGGTTGTAGGGGCGCTGCACCGGCATGGCCCACAGGTCGGTGGAGAAGCCGTCGGGGAAGCCGGCCTGTGCCAGCAGCTTCTTCGCGGCCTCGGGGTCGTACGGATCGTCCTTCACCGCATCGTTGTAGGACCACATGGTCGGCGGGATCGGGTTCTTCGCGGCCACGCCGGTCGAGAGGTACACGCCGTCGATGATGGCCTTCTTGTTGATCGCCATGTTGATGGCCTTGCGCACGCGCACGTCGTCGAAGGGCTTCTTCGTCGTGTTGTACGAGAGGTAGCCCACGTTCAGGCCGGGCTGCTCGAGCACCTGCACGTTCGGGTCCTTGCGGATCGCGTCGAGGTCGGCCGGGTTCGGGTACGGCATGACGTGGCACTCGCCCTTCTGCAGCTTGGCCCAGCGCACCGAGGCGTCGGGCGTGATCGCGAACACGAGGTCGTCGATCTTGGCCTTGCCGCCCCAGTACTGCGGGAAGGCCTTGAAGCGGATGATCGCGTCCTTCTGGTACTGCACCAGGTAGAAGGGACCGGTGCCGATCGGGTCCTGGTCGACCTTCTCGGGCGTGCCGGCCTTCAGCATCGCGATGGCGTATTCCTTCGACTGGATGCCAGCGTACTGCATCGCCAGGTTCGCGAGGAACGGCGCCTCGGCCTGGTTGAGCGTGATCTTCACCGTGTAGTCGTCGATCCGGTCGACCGACTTCAGCAGCTTGGGCATGCCCATGTCGTTGAAGTAGGAGTGGTTCTGGCTCGTGACCTTGAAGAAGGGGTCGCTCTCCTTCCACTGGCGCTCGATCATGAAGATGAAGTCGTCGGCGTTGAAGTCGCGCGTGGGCTTGAAGCTCTTGCTGGTGGTGTGCCACTTCACGCCCTTGCGCAGGTGGAAGGTGTAGACGGTGCCGTCGGGCGAGATGTCCCATTTCTCGGCCAGGCCGGGCACGACCTTGGTGCCGCCGCGCTCGAACTCGACGATGGTGTTGTAGACCTGCGTGGTCACGTCGAACGAGGTGCCGGTGGTGTTCATGCCGGGATAGAAATTCTCGGGACTGCCCTCCGAGCAATACACCAGCGTCTTGGCAGACACCGCGCCGCAGGCCAGGGTAAGGGCTGCAAGCGCTGTCGGTGCCAGGAGCGCCAGGCTTCGTGAGCGGCGCGAAACGATGGGCTGGGTCTTCATGTGGACTCCTTGATACACGGTTGAAGGAACTGCGAGAACGGGAAACGCAACGGAAACCGAAGGAACGCTAGGGATTCGCCGCCACGGCGGCGGCGGGCGGAACGTCGGCGCGCACGAGCGGCGCGCCTTCGAGGAACTTCTCCGCGTAGTGGCAGGCCACCTGCCGCTCGTCGAGCGCGCGCAGCAGCGGCCGCTCTTCGCGGCAGCGCTGCTGCACGTGCGGACAGCGCGTGCTGAACACGCAGCCCGAAGGCGGGTTCAGCGGCGAAGGCAGCTCGCCCTTGAGCACGATGCGCTGGCTGCTGAGCCCCGGCGTGGACGCCAGCAGCGCTTGCGTGTACGGATGCAGCGGCCGCGCGAAGATGCGCGACTTCGGGCCCTGCTCCACCGCATGGCCGAGGTACATCACGAGCACGTCGTGCGCGATGTGCCGCACCACGCCCAGATCATGCGAAATGAAGAGGTAGGCCAGCCCCAGCTCGGCCTGCAGGTCGGCCAGCAGGTTCAGCACCTGCGCCTGGATCGACACGTCGAGCGCCGACACCGGCTCGTCGGCCACCAGCAGGCGCGGGCTCAGCATCAGCGCGCGCGCGATGGCGATGCGCTGGCGCTGGCCGCCGGAGAACATGTGCGGATAGCGGTTGGCGTACTCGGGCCGCAGGCCCACGCGCGCGAGCATGTCGCGCGCCTTGGCCGCGCGCTCCTGCCTGCCGAGACTGGTGTTGATGGCCAGCGGGTCCTCCAGCACCGTCGCGATCTTCTTGCGCGGGTTGAGCGATCCGTAGGGGTTCTGGAACACCAGCTGCACGGCCTGGCGCAGCTCGCGCTTGCGCTCGGCCGGTGTGTCGACCGCGTCGGCGCCGACCAGCGTGAGCCGGCCCGCCGTCGGCTTCTCGATCAGCGCGACCATGCGCGCCAGCGTCGACTTGCCGCAGCCCGATTCGCCCACCACCGCCAGCGTGCGGCCGCGCTCGATGCGAAAGGAGATGTCGCCCACCGCGCGCAGCTGCGAGGGCGCACGGAACAACCCGCGGCGGATGTCGTAGGTGCGCTGGAGGTTCTTCGCCTCGACCACCACTTCGCCGGATGCGCTTGCCGATGCCTCGCTCATGCCGCGGCCTCCACCGCTCGGTGCTTCGGCGGATCGCTCGCGATGGCTTGCGCGCGGCCCGGATCGCCGAGCGGAAAGTGGCAGCGCACCTCGGCGCCGTGCGACTCGCGCAGCGCCGGACGCACCTGGCAGGCGCGCTCGGTGACGTAGCTGCAGCGCGGCGCGAACAGGCAGCCCGCAGGCCGGTCGTGCACGCCGGGCACCACGCCGCTGATGGTGGCAAGGCGGCCCTCGGGCGCGGCACGCTCGGGCAGTGCCGCCAGCAGCGCCTCGGTGTAGGGATGCTGCGGCTGGGCGAAGAGCCGGTCGACGCGCTGGTGCTCCATCACCTGGCCCGCGTACATCACGGCGATGCGCTGCGCCATTTCGCTGACCACGCCCATGTTGTGCGTGATGAGCACGAGCGCCATGCCGCGCTCCTTCTGCAGGTCGCGCAGCAGGTCGAGGATCTGCGCCTGGATGGTCACGTCGAGCGCCGTGGTCGGCTCGTCGGCGATCAGGAGGCGCGGATTGCAGGCGATGGCCATCGCGATCATCACGCGCTGGTTCATGCCGCCGGAAAGCTGGTGCGGGAAGCTGCCCAGGCGCGACGACGCGGCCGGAATGCCGACCTGCTCGAGCAGCTCGGTCGCGCGCTTCTTCGCTTCGCGCTTGTCGAGCTTCAGGTGCAGCCGCAGCGTCTCCATCAGCTGGAAGCCGATGGTGAAGCAGGGGTTGAGGCTGGTGGTCGGCTCCTGGAAGATCATCGCGACCTCCTTGCCGACCAGCGCGCGGCGCGCCTTGTCGGAAATGCCGAGCAGGTCGTTGCCCGCGAAGCGCATGTGCTGCGCGCGAACCCGGCCCGGGAAGCCGACGAGCCCCATCAGCGCCATCATCGTGACGCTCTTGCCCGAGCCCGATTCGCCGACGATGCCGAGCACCTCGCCTTCCTCGAGGCTGAGGCTCACGCCGTCGACCGCATGAAGCACGCCGCCCTGCGTAGGGAACTCGACGTGCAGGTCCTTTATTTCCAACAGGGGCATCTCAGTGACTCCGGCCCGAAAGGAATCTTCCAGGAACACCGCGGAACCGGCTTTGCCGGGCCGCCGGTGTCGCCCCCCGCAAGGGGGTTGGAGGCCGCACGAAGTGGGCAAGCCTGGGGGTGTGCTTCATGCTAGCGTTTCAGTTTCGGGTCGAGCGCATCGCGCAGCCCGTCGCCCAGGAGGTTGAATGCGAGCACGGCAGCGAGGATGGCCATGCCGGGGAATGTGACGACCCACCACGCGCGCAGCACGAACTCGCGCGCGTCGGCCAGCATGGTTCCCCATTCGGGCGAGGGCGGCTGCGCGCCGAGGCCGAGGAAGCCGAGTGCCGCCGCGTCGAGGATGGCGGTGGAGATGCCGAGCGAGGCCTGCACGATCAGCGGCGCGGCGCAGTTGGGCAGCACCTCGCGGAACATCAACCGCAGCGTGCCGGCGCCGCTCACGCGCGCTGCGGTGACGTAGTCGCGCGAGACCTCGGCGATGACGGCCGCGCGCGTGATGCGCACGTAGTGCGGCAGCACCACGATGGCCACCGCGAGCATCGCGTTGACGAGGCCCGGCCCGAGGATCGCGACGATCACGATGGCCAGCAGCAGGCTGGGCAGCGTGAGCACGATGTCCATCAGCCGCATGATCGCGATCTCGAGCACGCCGCGGAAGAAGCCCGCGACGAGACCGAGCACGATGCCGACGACCACCGACAGCGCCACCACCGCGACGCCGATCGACAGCGACAGGCGCGCGCCGTACATGAGCCGCGAAAGAATGTCGCGGCCGATGGCGTCGGTGCCCAGGAGGTAGCTCATCGAGCCGCCCTGCTGCCACGCGGGCGGCTGCAGGAAGGCGGCGCTGTTGGTCTCGTTGGGCGCATGCGGCGCGATCCACGGCGCGAGCAGCGCGACCAGCAGCAGCACGACGATGGTGGCGAGCCCGATCACCGCGCCCCGGTTGGCCGAGAAGGCCGTCCAGAATTCGCGCCAGGGGCCGGGAGGTGCGGTGCTCTTGCCCGCACCGTCGGAAACGGTGATTTGCGTGGTTGTCGCCATGGGGAAGCTCAGCGCCTGATCCGCGGGTTGATGACGCCGTACGCCACGTCCACGAGAAGGTTGACCAGCATCACGATGCCGCCGAGCAGCAGCATGCCGCCCTGCAGCACCGGGTAATCGCGCCGGCCGATGGCCTCGATGAGCCACTTGCCGACGCCGGGCCAGGAGAAGATCGTCTCGGTGAGGATTGCGCCCGTGAACAGCACGCCCACCTGCAGGCCGATGACTGTCACCACCGGAATGAGCGCGTTGCGCAGCGCATGCAGCCCCACCACGCGAAAGCGCGACAGGCCCTTGGCGCGCGCGGTTCGGATGTAGTCCTCGCCCAGCACCTCGAGCATGGCCGAGCGCGTCATGCGCGCGATGACCGCGAGCGGCACCGTGCCAAGCACCACGGCCGGCAGCACGAGGTGGTGCAGTGCCGACCAGAAGGCGTCGGTATCGCCAGCGCGCAATGCGTCGATCAGCAGGAAGCCGGTGTCGGGCTCCACGTAGTACTGCACCGCGATGCGGCCCGACACGGGCGTCCACCCGAGCTGCACCGAGAAGAACAGGATGAGCAGCAGCCCCCACCAGAAGATCGGCATCGAGTAGCCGGTGAGCGAGGTCGCCATCACGCCGTGGTCGAAGATGGAGTTGCGCCGCACCGCCGCGAGGATGCCCGCGGGCAGCCCGAGCAGCAGCGCGAAGAGGATGGCGCACACCGCGAGCTCGACCGTGGCCGGGAAGAGCGAGAGGAACTCGCTCATCACCGTGTCCTGCGTGATGAGCGACTTGCCGAGGTCGCCGTGCAGCACGCGGGCGATGTAGATGCCGTACTGCACGATCACCGGCTTGTCGAAGCCGTAGGCGGTGCGCAGCTCGGCGTGGCGCGCGGGGTCGATCCCGCGCTCGCCGGCCATGGTCTCGATGGGGTCACCCGGCACCAGCCGGATGAGAAAGAAGGCGAGCAGTGTCATGCCGAAGAAGGTCGGCACCAACAGACTCAAACGGGTAAAGACAAACCTGAGCATCGACCCGCGAATATGCAAGATCGATGCCTCGGCCCCACCCGGGCCGAACCCTTACTTCAGCGCACGCTTGCGCACTTACTTCTTGGCGTCGCGCAGCTCGCGGCGAAGGATCTTTCCGACCGGCGTCTTCGGCATGTCGGTACGAAACTCTACGATGCGCGGCTGCTTGTAACCCGTAAGGTTTGCTCTGCAGTATTCGCGCACCTGAGCCTCCGTGAGCGAAGGGTCTTTCTTGACGATGACGAGCTTCACTGCCTCGCCGGTCTTGTCGTCGGGCACGCCGACCGCTGCGCATTCGAGCACGCCCGGAATGAGTGCGACAACGTCCTCGACCTCGTTCGGATACACGTTGAAGCCCGACACCAGGATCATGTCCTTCTTGCGGTCGACCACCTTGAAGTAGCCGCGCTCGTCGACCACGCCGATGTCGCCGCTCTTGAAGTAGCCGTCGGCCGTCATGACCTTGGCGGTCTCGTCGGGGCGCTGCCAGTAGCCGGCCATCACCTGCGGGCCCTTGATGGCGATCTCGCCGCGCTCGCCCGCGGGCACCTCGTTGCCTTCGTCGTCGAGCAGCTTGAGCCAGGTGCTCGGCAGCGGCAGGCCGATGGTGCCGGTGTAGGCGGTGCTGTTGGTCGGGTTGCAGGTGGCCGAGGGCGAGGTCTCGGAGAGGCCGTAGCCCTCGCAGATCGGGCAGCCCGTCTTCTCGAGCCAGAGCTTCGCCACCGCGGCCTGCACCGCCATGCCGCCGCCCACCGAGACCTTGAGGTTCTTCCAGTTGACGGTGTTGAAGTCGGGGTGGTTCGCGAGCCCGTTGAACAGCGTGTTGACGGCCGGGAAGCTGTGGATCGTGTGCTTCGACAGCTCCTTCAGCACGCCGGGGATGTCGCGCGGATTCGGGATCAGGATCAGCTTGCCGCCCGTGCGCATGCTCAGCATCATGCCGACCGTGAACGCGAAGATGTGATACAGCGGCAGCGCGCACACGCCCGTGGGCTGCTCGTTGGCCGGCACCTTGTTCATGACCGGCTCGTTCCACGCCTCGGACTGCAGCACGTTGGCGATCACGTTGCGGTGCAGGAGCACGGCGCCCTTCGACACGCCGGTGGTGCCGCCGGTGTACTGCAGCACCGCCACGTCGTCGGGCCCGATGGCCGCGGGCTTGAACGAGGCACCCGCACCCTTGTCGAGCGCGTCGTTGAATCGCACCGCGCCCGGCAGGCTGAAGGTGGGCACCATCTTCTTGACGTTGCGCACCACGTAGTTGACGAGCGCGCCCTTGAGGAAGCCGAGGCGGTCGCCCATGGAAGCCAGCACGATGTGCTTGACCGGCGTGCTCGCGATGCATTGCTGCAGCGTGGTGCCGAAGTTCTCCATGATGACGATGGCCTTCGCGCCCGAGTCCTTGAGCTGGTGCTCCAGCTCGCGCGGCGTGTACAGCGGATTGACGTTGACCAGGATCAGGCCCGCGCGCAGGATGCCCGCCACCGCGATCGGGTACTGCGGGCAGTTGGGCATCATCACCGCGACGCGGTCGCCCTTGGCGAGGCCCAGGCCCTGCAGGTAGCCGGCGAACGACTTGCTCTGCCTGTCGGTCTCGCCGTAGCTGATGTCCTTGCCCATGAAGCTGTAGGCCGTGCGGTCGGCGTACTTCGTGAAGCTCTCCTCCATGAGCGCGACCAGCGAGGGGTAGTGCGAGGCATCGATATCGGCGGGCACGCCCTGCGGAT
The DNA here is from genome assembly GCF_014195185.1 of Variovorax atrisoli. Classification (NCBI taxonomy): domain Bacteria; kingdom Pseudomonadati; phylum Pseudomonadota; class Betaproteobacteria; order Burkholderiales; family Comamonadaceae; genus Variovorax; species Variovorax atrisoli. The sequence goes on from NZ_JACIBG010000004.1 coordinate 201,401, forward strand.
AGCTGCTGAGCCAGGGACGATCGGTCATTGGATTTGTCTCCTCCGGGAGTCGGACTGTTGAAAACGAAAACGGCGCACGAAGTGGCGCCGCGAAGAACTCGTCCGCTGCGCGGACGGGGACCTTCGGCCTATTCGATGGCCTTGACCATATCTTCCACTACTTTTTTAGCATCGCCAAAGACCATCATCGTCTTGTCCATGTAGAACAGCTCGTTGTCCAGGCCGGCGTAGCCCGCGGCCATGGAGCGCTTGTTCACGATGACGGTCTTGGCCTTGTAGGCCTCCAGGATCGGCATGCCGTAGATCGGGCTGCCCTTGGTGTGCGCGGCCGGATTCACCACGTCGTTGGCGCCCAGGATGATCGCCACGTCGGCCTGGCCGAACTCGCCGTTGATGTCCTCCATCTCGAACACCTGGTCGTAGGGCACCTCGGCCTCGGCCAGCAGCACGTTCATGTGGCCGGGCATGCGGCCGGCCACCGGGTGGATGGCGTACTTCACCGTGATGCCCTTCTCGGTGAGCTTCTGCGCAAGCTCCTTCACCGCGTGCTGGGCACGGGCGACGGCCAGGCCGTAGCCCGGCACGATCACCACCGTCTCGGCATTGCCGAGCACGAAGGCCGCGTCGTCGGCGCTGCCGCTCTTCACCGGGCGCTGCTCCTTCGCGCCGCCGGTGGCCGCGGCCGCCTCGCCGCCGAAGCCGCCCAGGATCACGTTGAAGAACGAGCGGTTCATGGCCTTGCACATGATGTAGCTCAGGATCGCGCCCGAGGAACCCACCAGCGAGCCGGCCACGATCAGCATCGCGTTGTTCAGGCTGAAGCCGATGCCCGCGGCTGCCCAGCCCGAGTAGCTGTTGAGCATCGACACCACCACCGGCATGTCCGCGCCGCCGATCGGGATGATGATGAGCACGCCCATCACGAAGGCCAGCGCCAGCATCGCGAAGAAGGCCGTCCAGCTCTCGGTGAACACGAACACCAGCCCCAGGCCGATGGTCGCCAGGCCCAGCACGAGGTTGAGCATGTGCTGGCCGGAGAACTGCACCGGCGCGCCCTGGAACAGGCGGAACTTGTACTTGCCCGAGAGCTTGCCGAAGGCGATGACCGAGCCGCTGAAGGTGATGGCACCGATGGCCGCGCCCAGGAACAGCTCCAGCCGGTTGCCGGGGGGAATCGCGTAGCGCACGAAGCCGTCGAGAATGACGGCGCCGTCCGGCGTCTGCGCGCCGATGAGCGCAGCGGCAGGCGCGGCGGTGATGCCGAAGGCCCATGGCTCGGCCACCGCGGCCACCGCGATGAACACCGCCGCCAGGCCGATCATGCTGTGCATGAAGGCAACCAGCTCGGGCATCTTGGTCATCTCGACCTTGTTGGCCATGTAGGCGCCCAGGCCGCCGCCGACGACGACCGCGGCCAGCACCCAGGCGATGCCGGTGCCGAAGTCGACGTTGAGCGAGCGCGTCAGCCCGTGGATCAGCGCGACGGTGGTCAGCACGGCGATCGCCATGCCGGTCATGCCGAAGATGTTGCCGCGGATGGAGGTGGTGGGATGGCTCAGGCCCTTGAGGGCCTGGATGAAGCAGACGCTGGCGACGAGGTACAGCAGCGTGACGAGGTTCATGCTCACTTGGCGGCTCCCTCTTCAGCCTTCGGTGCGGCCTTCCTGTCCTTCTTCTTGAACATCTCCAGCATCCGCCGCGTGACGAGGAAGCCGCCGAAGACGTTCACCGCGGCCAGCGCCACGGCCAGAACGCCCATGGTCTTGCCCAGCGGCGTGGTCGTGAGCGCGGCCGCCAGCATGGCGCCCACGATCACGATGGCCGAGACGGCATTGGTCACGGCCATCAGCGGCGTGTGCAGCGCCGGCGTGACGGTCCACACGACGTGGTAGCCGACGTAGATCGCCAGCACGAAGATGATCAGGTTGATGACGGTGTGAGAGACGATGTCCATGTTCTTCTCCTCGACGGGCGTTGTTACTTCTTCGTGACCTGGCCGTCCTGCGTGACGCGGCAGGCGGCGACGATGTCGTCCTCGAGGTCGATCTTCAGCGCGCCCTCCTTGGTGACGATGAGCTTGAGGAAGTCGAGCACGTTGCGCGCATAGAGCGCCGACGCATCCGCCGCCACGAGCGCGGCGAGGTTGGTCTCGCCCACGATGGTCACGCCGTGCTTCACGACGGTCCTGTCGGCCTCAGACAGCGGGCAGTTGCCGCCGACGCCACCATCGGGATTGACTGGGCCCTTGCCCGCCGCGATGTCGACGATCACCGAGCCCGGCTTCATCGACTTGACCATGTCCTCGGTGATGAGCGTGGGCGCGGCGCGGCCCGGGATGAGCGCGGTGCTGATGACCACGTCGGCCAGCGCCACGCGCTTGGCGACCTCGGCCTGCTGCCGGGTGAGCCAGCTCGCGGGCATCGGCCGCGCGTAGCCGCCGACGCCTTCGGCCGCGTCTTTCTCTTCCTGGGTCTCGTAGGGGACGTCGATGAACTTGCCGCCCAGCGACTCGATCTGCTCCTTGACGCTCGGGCGCACGTCGGACGCCTCGATGACGGCGCCCAGGCGCTTGGCGGTGGCGATGGCCTGCAGCCCCGCCACGCCCACGCCCAGGATGACGACGCGCGCGGCCTTCACCGTGCCGGCCGCGGTCATGAGCATGGGGAAGAAGCGCTGGTACTTGTCGGCCGCGATCATCACGGCCTTGTAGCCGGCGATGTTGGCCTGCGAGGAGAGCACGTCCATGCTCTGGGCGCGGGTGGTGCGCGGGGCGGCCTCGAGCGCGAAGGCGGTGACGCCGGCTGCCGCCAGGCGCTGCAGGCCGGCGGCGTCGAAGGGGTTGAGCATGCCGATGACGACAGCGCCGGACTTCAGCAGCGCGGTCTCGGCCTCGGTGGGTGTGCGGACCTTGAGGACCATGTCGGCGGAGAAGGCGCCGGCCTGGTCGGTGATCTCCGCGCCTGCGGCCTGGTAGGCCGCGTCGGTCACGCTGGCTGCCACGCCCGCTCCCGCCTGTACCCGTACGGTGTGCCCTGAGGCGACCAGTTTCTTCACCGTCTCAGGTGTAACAGCCACGCGGGTTTCGCCTGCCAGTGTCTCGGCGGGCACGCCTATCAGCATAGAGATCTCCTCAGAGCAAGGGGCACAGGGGGAATGTGCCGGCAGCTTACAGCAAGATTACAGCCGGGAGCTGTCGCCGAAACGCTCTGTCGTTTTCATCCCAAAGCGTGGAGGAGCTTATGGATACTATAACTTCAGCTATTCAATTGATAGCGAATTGGGGTATTCGCTAGCGGGACGGACCATGGAGCGGCACCCCGCGCTGCCAGGCGACGTGCGGAACCGAGCCGCGAAGACGTCCGCAACGCCATCGCTCGAAATCTCTATTTGTATCCAACTGTCGCCAATTTCGTTAACAAGCAATCAGAAATCCACGATTTGCGTGCATTAGTTGCAATCCCAAAAACTTTACCTTAGTCGCAGATAGATACACTTCTGCCCAAGAATCGCCAGTTCACGGAAGCTGACGAAGGGAGGAAAAAAGGGGTTTGGAATGCGAATCGCGGTACTCGACGAAGGTGTAGACCACTTCAGGCGGATCAATCAAACCATGGCGGCGCTCGAACATGAGTGCCATCCCTACACGGAAGGAAAGGCGCTGCTGCAGGCGATGCGCCGCCAGACCTTCGACCTGCTGATACTCGGCTGGGATCTCCCCGACATGAAGGGGCCCGAGGTGGTCGCGACCATCCGCAGGGATCTCAACAGCCGCGTTCCCATTCTTTTCGTCTCCGACAAGCCCGGCGAGGCCGACATGGTCGAGGGCCTCAATGCGGGAGCCGACGACTTCATGGCCAAGCCCACGCGCTCCGGCGAACTCGAAGCCCGCGTCAACGCCTTGCTGCGACGGTCCTACCCGGCCCAGCACGAGAGCGAACTGGTCTTCGGCCCCTATCACTTCTACCCGCCTTCGCGCGTACTGAAGGTGCGGGGTGTGCAGGTCGAGCTGAAGAACCGGGAATACGAACTCGCGCTCTTCCTGTTCCAGAACCTCGGCCGGCTGCTCTCGCGCGAGCATCTGCACGAAGCCGTCTGGGGCCTCGGCATCGAGGCGCTGTCGCGCTCGCTCGACACGCACATCTCGCGGCTTCGGACCAAGCTCGACCTGCGCCCGGCCAACGGTTTCCTGCTGCTGGCCATCTACGGCCTCGGCTACCGCCTCGAAACCATCGAGGCCGATGCGCTGCCCAGCGTGGTCGATGCCCGCTGAAGTCGGGTTTCAGGCCGAGCTACAGTAGTCTCTGAAACGGCGCGCCCGGCGTGCGCCGCACCGAGGAACGAGACGAATGAATCCGATGATCCGGCTGCTGCTCGCCATCACACTGCTCTGGAGTTGGCTCGGCCCTGCCACCGCCGGGGAAGAGGTCGAAGCCAGCGACATGGTGCGCGGCGGCATGCTGGCCATCCAGATGATCGACCAGGGCCGCGCCGGCGAACTGTGGGACGGCGCCACGCCTGCCGCCCGCAAGCGCGTCTCCCGCGCCGACTTCGTCAGCCAGGTCAGCCGCAGCCGGTCGACCATCGGTGCGCCGCAGATGCGCACCTGGGTGGCAGTCAATCGCCAGGTCGTCGCGGACGCCGATCCCGACACGGCCGGCCAGTACGTCAGCGTCGAGTACGAATCCCGCTTCGCGAACAAGCCTGAAGGCTCCGTGCGCGAACTCGTGAGCTTTCACCTCGACCAGGACCGCATCTGGCGCTTCAGTGGCTATGTACTGAAATAAGAGGGGCAAAAGATGGCAACTTCGCGCTGGAAGCCCAATGTCACGGTCGCCGCGGTGATAGAGCGCGAGGGGCGCTTTCTTCTCGTCGAGGAAAACACGCCCGACGGCCTGCGCCTCAACACGCCCGCCGGCCACCTCGACCCCGGGGAGTCACCGGCCGAGGGCTGCGCGCGCGAGACGCTGGAAGAAACGGCTCATCATTTCACGCCAACTGCGCTCATCGGCATCTACATGGCCCGTTCGCGCCCGCTGGCCGAGCGCGGCGAAGACACCACCTACATGCGCTTCGCCTTCACTGGCACCCTGGGTGCCTTCGAGGAAGGCCGAGCGCTCGACGAAGGCATCGTGCGCACCGTGTGGATGACGGCCGACGAGATCCGCGCGAGCGTGCAGCGGCACCGCAGCCCGCTGCTGCTGCGGTGCGTGGAAGACCACCTGGCCGGCAAGCGCCACCCGCTCGACGTGGTGCACGTCGACGAATCGGTGTGGTCGCAGCCCTGAATCGAAGAGTGAGGGGCTCCGGTGTCAGTCAGACGATGACGCCGCCGCCCAGGCAGCGTTCGCCGTCGTAGAGCACGGCCGACTGCCCCGGCGTCACCGCCCACTGCGGATCGCCGAACCGCAGGCCGAAGACGGCGGGGTTCGCACCGCCTGCCACCGTTTCCATCTCGCAGGCCGCGTCGGCCTGCCGGTAGCGCGCCTTGGAGCCGTAGGCGCCCGGCACCGGCGCCTCGCCGGAAATCCAGCTCGCGTCGTCCGCCTTCAGTTCCGAGGACAGCAGCCACGGATGGTCGTGCCCCTGCACCACCCACAGCGTGTTCTTCTCGACGTCCTTGCGCGCCACGAACCAGGGCGAATGGTCGCCCGAGCCGCGCTGCGCGCCCTTTTCCTTCACGCCGCCGATGCCCAGCCCCTGCCGCTGCCCCAGCGTGTAGAAGCTCAGGCCCTGGTGCTCGCCCAGCTTGCGGCCGCGGTCGTCCTTGATCGGGCCCGGCTCCTTGGAGATGTAGCGGTTGAGGAACTCGCGGAACGGCCGCTCGCCGATGAAGCAGATGCCGGTCGAGTCCTTCTTCTTGGCGTTGGGCAGGCCGATTTCCTCGGCGATGCGGCGCACCTCGGTCTTGTGCAGCTCGCCGATCGGGAACATCGTCTTCGACAGCTGCGCCTGGTTCAGGCGGTGCAGGAAGTAGCTCTGGTCCTTCGACGGATCGAGCCCCTTGAGCAGCTCGTGCCTGCCGGTGGCCTCGTTCAGCCGCACGCGGGCGTAGTGGCCGGTGGCGATCTTCTCGGCACCCAGGCGCATGGCGTGGTCGAGGAAGGCCTTGAACTTGATCTCGGCGTTGCACAGCACGTCGGGGTTGGGCGTGCGGCCGGCCTTGTACTCGCGCAGGAACTCGGCGAACACGCGGTCCTTGTAGTCGGCCGCGAAGTTGACGTGCTCGATCTCGATGCCCAGCACGTCGGCCACGCTGGCGGCGTCCACGAAGTCGATGTTCGACGAGCAGTACTCGCTGTCGTCGTCGTCTTCCCAGTTCTTCATGAAGATGCCGACCACCTCGTGCCCCTGCTGCTTGAGCAGGTGCGCCGTCACCGCGGAATCCACTCCGCCGCTGAGTCCCACAACGATCCGATGCTTTGCCATAAGCCCCCTATTGTCCCAGCCCCGTGGAAGGGGCCTGCGGCGTGTGGGAAATCGGGAAAACCCGTGTCGCCGGTTTGTCAGCCCGACGGCCATCGACAGGAGGGCCGGCGCTAAAGTGATTCCGGACGAAGGCGGCAGCAAGACCCGCCACGCCATTCACGAGACGACAAACGCAAGCGGAGACAAGACGCATGGCTACACCTTCGACCGCCGCCACCGCCGGCGACATCCTCCCCTGGACCCGCACCTATCCCGAAGGCATGCGCTGGGACGCCGAACTGCCGGTAAAGCCGGTGCAGCAGATGCTCGACGAGGCCGTCGAACGCTGGCCCGGCCAATCCGCCGTCGAGTTCATGGGCCAGGCCATCACCTACCGCGAACTCGGAGCTGCCGTCGAGCGCGCGGCCAAGGGACTGCAGGACCTGGGCGTGAAACCGGGCGTGCACGTCGGCCTCTACCTGCCCAACACGCCGCACTACCCGATCGCCTTCTTCGCTGTGCTGAAGGCCGGCGGCACGGTGGTCAACTACTCGCCGCTGGACGCCGAGCGCGTGCTGGCACACAAGATCGAGGACAGCCGCACCGACATCCTCGTCACCCTCGACCTCGTCAACCTCTACCCGCAGATGGCGCGCCTGCTCGACAGCTCGCGCCTGAAGACGCTGGTGGTCGGCAGCCTCGGCGACTACGGCGCCATGGGCGACAAGGTGCAGGCCCAGCTGCAGGGCGCCGGCCAGATCGCCCCGGTGCCGGTGGACGACCGGCACGTGCGCTTCACCGACCTGCTGAAAAGCGAAGGCACTCACAAGACCTACCCGCTGGGCGACCTCGCCGAAGAGATCGTGGTGCTGCAGTACACCGGCGGCACCACCGGCCTGCCCAAGGGCGCGATGCTCACGCACGCCAACCTCACCTCCGCCTCGGCGCAGTACTACGAGTCGACCCGGGGCGAGCCGCCCATCCTGGATGAAGGCAAGGAGCGCTTCCTGGTGGTGCTGCCGCTCTTCCACATCTTCGCGCTCAGCGCCGCGATGCTGCTCGGCGTGCGCCTGGGCGCGGCGCTGGTGCTGCACACGCGCTTCGATGTCGATGCGGTGATGAACGAGCTCGCCGCCAGCCGCATCAGCGTGTTCCCCGGCGTGCCGACGATGTACACCGCGATCCTCTCGCACCCCAAGGCCAGGGAGATGGACCTGCGCTCGCTCAAGTTCTGCGGCTCGGGCGGCGCGCCGCTGCCGGTGGAGGTGGAGCAGCGCTTCTTCGAGCTCACCGGCTGCCATCTGAACGAAGGCTGGGGCATGACCGAGACCTCGCCCGTTGGCACCTTCACCCCCGCGCGCGGCCTGCGCAAGGCGGGGTCGTGCGGCATGCCGCTGCCGCAGGTTCGCATCAAGCTCGTGAGCCTGGACGACCCGGCGAAGGACATCACCACTTTCGGCGAGGCCGGCGAGCTCTGCATCAAGGGCCCGAACGTGATGAAGGGCTACTGGAACAACCCCAAGGCCACGGCCGATTCGATGACGCCCGACGGCTACTTCCGCAGCGGCGACGTCGCGAAGATGGATGCCGACGGCTACCTCTACATCGTCGACCGCACCAAGGACATGCTGCTGTGCGGCGGCTACAACGTCTATCCGCGCGTGCTGGAGGAGGCGGTGTACGAGCACCCCTCGGTGGCCGAGGTCTGCGTGATCGGCATCCCGGACGAGTACCGCGGCCAGTCGCCCAAGGCCTTCGTGAAGCTCAAGGACGGCACGCCCGAGCTGACACTCGACGAGCTCAAGGCCTTCCTGAAGAACCGCCTTGGCAAGCACGAGATGATCGGCGCGCTCGAGATCCGCGCCGAGCTGCCCAAGACGCCGGTGGGCAAGCTCTCGAAGAAGGACCTCGTCGACGAGGAAGCCCGCAAGCGGGCGGCATAGCAGCCGAGCGGCACCCGGCTTTTTCGTGGAACACCGGGGAACCGGCTTCGCCGGGCCTCAGGTGTTGCCCCTGGTAGGGGTTGGCGCACGCGGCACGCAGTGCGCGAAGCCCGGGGGCGAGCCTAGTGAAAAGCTCCGGCGAGCAGCTCGTAGGAACGCAGCCGCGCCACGTGGTCGAACACCTGCGAGGTGATCATGAGCTCGTCCGCGCCGGTGCGAGCGACGAAGGCTTCCACGCCCTTCTTCACCGTCTCGACCGAACCGACCGCCGAGCACGACAGCACCGAGTCGAGCAGCGCGTTCTCCGCCGGGCCGATCTTCTGGCGATAGCCCTCCACCGGCGGCGGCAGGCGGCCCGGGCGGCCGCTGCGCAGGTTCACGAAGGCCTGCTGCCACGAGGTGGCGCGGAACTCGGCCTCCTCGTCGGTGTCGGCCGCGAACACGTTGAAGCCCAGCATCACGTACGGCTTCTGCAGTTGCGCCGAAGGCCTGAAGGTCTCGCGATAGATCTGGATGGCCTGCATGATCTGCTGCGGCGCGAAGTGCGAGGCGAAGGCGTAGGGCAGGCCCAGGTGGGCGGCCAGCTGCGCGCCGAAGGTGCTCGATCCGAGGATCCACACCGGCACCTCCAGCCCCGCGCCGGGCACGGCGCGCACCGGCTGCTGCGGGTTCTTCGACATGAAGTCCATCAGCTCGATCACGTCCTGCGGGAACTGGTCGGCGTCCGACTCCAGGTTGCGCCGCAGGGCCCGTGCGGTGCGCTGGTCCGAGCCCGGCGCGCGCCCCAGGCCAAGGTCGACGCGCCCCGGGTACAGCGATTCGAGCGTGCCGAACTGCTCGGCGATCACCAGCGGCGAATGGTTCGGCAGCATCACGCCGCCGGCACCGATGCGGATGGTGGATGTGCCCGCCCCCACGTAGGCCAGCAGCACGGCGGTGGCCGCGCTTGCGATGCCCGGCATGCCGTGGTGCTCGGCCAGCCAGTAGCGCGTGTAGCCCAGCTTCTCGCCATGCTGCGCCAGCGAGAGCGAGTTGCGGAACGACTGCGCGGCGTCGCTGCCCTCGGTGATCGGGGAAAGGTCGAGGATGGAGAACGGAATCATGGGCGCGATCATGGCCCCAAGCGCCCATTTCCGTCGCCGCAGGGGCTATTCGGTTTGGTATAGCGTGGTCACGCTGGCGAAGTCGCGGCCGTTCTGCTCCACGCTCGCCTGGAAGGGCACGCTCTCGCCCGGCGCGATGGCCGGCAGGTTGTCCACCAGCTTGAAGCCCGTGAGCTGCCCGGTGCGGTCGCGCAGGCTCACCCACAGCCGCACCTTGCCGACGATGCCCGTGCCCGGGTTCTTCACGCTGCCGCTGACCACCACGTACTTGTACGAAAAGCGCTGGCTGAAGTTGAGCAGCACGCTGCCGATCTCGGCCTTGGTGCCCGTCACCTTCACCTCCAGCGGCTTGCGCGGGCCGGGCAAGGCGGCGCGGCGCATGGGCTTCCACTCGATGCGCGTGTCGGTGATGCGCTCCATGTCCTGCGGCTCCAGGTAGATGGGAAAGCGCTCGCCGGGATACAGGTAGGCCAGCCCCGAGATGGTGGTCGTGCCGTGCGCCTTGCTGCCGCTGAAGCGCGAGATCACGCCGCCCGGCGCGAGCACGACAGCGTCGGTGCTGCGGTTGACCAGTTCGCCCAGGAAAAGCCGCTGCTGGATGTTGTTGCGCCCGTCCACCAGCGGCAGCAGCTCGAGCTGCTTCTCGTCGAAGCGCTCGCTGTCGTCGGCCAGCAGGTCGTCGGTGCCCAGGCGCAGCTCGGGATTGAAGCTCTCCGCTCCGCCTGCGGTGCGGACCACGCGCTCCGCATTCAGCACCGGCGTGCGTCCGCCCGAGGCCTCGACGACGCTGTAGCCGATGCGATAGTCCCACGCCGCGATGGCCGCCGCGCGGCCGAAGCGCGAGATGCTCACGTCCACCGAGGTCCGCCCGCCGGGCTGGATCTCGTTGGCCTGCCCGTAGCCGTGGCCGAAGCCGATCACCTGCCCCGCGTCGTCGTACAGCGTGGCCAGCACCTCGAAGCCGCCGAGCGTGGTGGCGTCCTTGCGGTCGTTGACGATGCGGCCCACCAGCCGCACCCGGTCGCCCTGCTGCACCAGCCGCACGCGCGAGAACGCCATGCGCGGCCCCTTGACCGCGCTGTAGGGCTCGGCCAGCTTCTGCACGCGCAGCTCCTGCCGCGTGACGTTCTTGCCGCTGGGCATGTCGACCAGCACGGGGGCGCTTTCGCCGGGCTCGAGCACGGCCACCGGCAGCGTCTCGCTGCGCTCGTCGAGCTTGTTCTCGCCGTCGTAGTACACGGCGCGGATGCCTGCGCGCGACAGCGGCTTGCCCGTCTCGTTGCGCGCCACCACCAGCAGCTTGGGGGTGGCCGAGCTGCCGCCGCCCACGAGCACCTGGCGCGGCTCGTCGAGCTTGAGACCTTCGACGGGAATGGTGCGGTCGATGGCGGCGGCCACGCGCTGCGAAGCGCCGCGCGTGTCGGCATTCCTGTTGCCGAGGACCACGCCGATCACGCCGAAGAGCACCACCGCGGCCACCGCCACGCCGACCGCGATGCCGAGCTTGCGGAGCATGAGCGCCTGCTTGCGCGCCTCCTCGGCCGCAAGCCGCCGGCCGGCTTCGTTCTTCACCTGGTTGAGCACGCGCTCCAGCCGGTCGGAGACGTTGTCCTCCACCAGCGTGACGGAGCCGCAGTGCTCGCAGGTGTATTCGTTGAGGCCGGTGCGCTTGAGCACGCTGCTGCCGCATTCGCCGCACTTGAGCGTCTGGAGATCGATGGTCATGTCTGAAAACTGCTCCCGTCTTTTCTTTTGCTGCGCCTCTCGGCCCGCTACCAATCGAAGGCGTCTGCGATTCCCTCGGCCCGGTCGGCCCCCACGAGCGGCGCGAGCCGCTCGACGAGGCGCGCGCGATGCACCGGGTTCACCGAGAAGTCGTCCATGAAGATGTCTTCGCCCGCCTCATCCCAGACCTGGCCGATGGTGCCGAGGCACGCGGCCATCTCCAGGATTTCGGCGAAGAGGGGCTCGTCGTCCTCCCACCTGCCCGCGCCGTGCCGGGCGAACTGTATCGCGCCGCTGCGCAGGTCGAAGACGAAGGGATCGCCGCCCTGGTCGGCCACCACCAGCCAATGATCGGGCCATGAGTCGAGACGTTCACCGGTGATGCCGTGCCACCGGTACCCGGCCTGCAGCGACCACAGCCGTGCCAGCGGCGGAATGCTGAACGGGTTGCCGGCCGTGGCGACGGTGAGGCCCGCGTGGCCCACGCGCTCGTTGATCCAGTTGCCCAGCGGGCCGACCTGCTCGTAGAAGGCCGCGACCGCTTCGGGCAGCGCGATCTCGCCGCGCCAGTGTTCGGCAGCGAGTTGCGGCGCCAGCGCGCCGTGCGGAGCCAGCGCCGCGCGAGCCTGTTCTGTCGATGCCACGTGATTTCCTCCGCTTTCAGGACTCACAGGCCGCACGCAGCGCGGTGCGAAGCGCTGCCACGTCGCCGGCCGCGGTCTCGCGCACGCCGGGCAGCGCGCCCAGGCCGCAGGCCGTCGATGCGACCACCGGCACGCCCGCCGCCACGGCACGCAGCAGCGCACGCGGCGCGTGCTCGACGTGCGCGGGCAGCACGACCACGGCGGCGCCTGCGAGCCAGTCGCCCTGCCAGTTCATGTGCCCGACATGGCCGATGCCCTGCCAGAGCCCATCGTCGTCGGATGCGGAGCCCAGCACGCGCAGCCGGCAAGGCCAGCCCTGCAGGGCCGCGGCCAGCTCGCGCGCGCCCTTGCGCGCCAGCGCGCTCGCCGCGAAGACGACGAGCGGCAGATCGGCATCCGCGCGAACTACGGCCCCTGCCTGAGGCAGCGCCCATTCGAGCCTGCGCAGTTGCGCCTGCGGGGCCGGCGCTGCCAGCCGCCGGGCGACTTCGGCATGCGGCGTCACGATGGCCGAGGCGCGGGCCAATGCCAGCGACTCCGCACGCACCAGCGACGCATCGGCGCGGAAGTCGCGCAGGGTGGCGTCATCGGGCCAGCGCCGGGAGGCTTCGTCGAGCCGCCGCTCGATGTCGGCCATCGGCAGCGCGCCGGCCAGCACCACCACGCCGCGGCCATCGAGCGCGCCGAGGCGCTGCAGGTGCGGCAGCAGCGACTGCTCGACCACCAGTTGCGTGTGCTCCGGCCTCAGCCGCGCCGCGAAAGCCTGCGCGAGCCAGCGCTGGCCATCGATCAGGCTGGCCTGCCGCCGCCCCGCCCGCCGGGCCCACAGCCGCTGCCACAGGGCGCGGCGCAGGCTCGCGGTCCACGGTGCCTGCGGGGCCAAGGCCGCCGGCTCGCGGTGCCAGCCCGTCGCGGGCCTGCGCCAGAAGGCGAGTCGCATCGGCACCGGCTGCATGCGCTGCGCGCGCGGATGCTCTTCGCGCAGGTAGCGCGCGAACTCCGGCGTCCAGGTGTCGAGCAGCGCGACGGTGAGACCCTGCGGGCCGACATCGACCTGCGGGCGATGGCGGAAGCAGGCGGTCTGGTCGCAGCTGAGGCAGCCGCGCGCCACCGGCGGCGCGGCGTTCGCGTCTCCGCTCGAGTCATCGTTCGTGCGGCGCACAGTGACTGGCACGAAAGGCACGGTCGAGGCGCCGCGGCCGCGGATGCGCAGCACCAGCTCCGAGCCGGTCAGCTCCACTTCGAGCCGCCACGCCTGCCTGGCGCGCACCTTCAGATCGATGTAGTTCCAGAACACCGTCGCGTCGACGGCATCCGGGCCCGGCTCGCCGGCCTGCTCGATGCGTGCCGTGTGCCCGTGCCGCTCCACCAGGTCGAAGCCCGCACGCGACGCCACGGTGGCGAGCGCGTTCGACAGCTGGCACAGCCCGCCGGCCAGCGTCGGCACCACGCAGCCGCCGCGCAGCTCGCGCCCCTGCACGAAGCCGCGCCATGCGGCGGGCCTGCCCAGCTGGCGCCAGAAGCTCAGGACCTCGCCGGCCGGCACCTCGACGGCATCGAAGGCGCGGCGCGCGACACGCAGGTTCTGCACCTTGCCGGCCACGAGCGGGAATTCGTCGGCGCGGCCGTCGGTCCACAGGGGTGTGCGGCAGTGGGCGAGCACCGGCGCGTCGGCCAGCGCACCGCTGCCTTCGGTCCACCGGCGGGCCGAGGGCCGCAGCGTCTCGCGCAGCGCGTGGGCGGTGGCCAGGAGCCGCGAGCGCAGCCAGAAGTCGATCGCGTCGATGCGGCGCGGCGGCTGCCAGGCCTGCACCCTCACGCGGAGGGGCCTCGCTTGCGCCATTGGCCGAGGTCGGCCTCGATGCGCTCGTCGATGTTGCCGCTCCACTGCACGCCGAAGCCGGCGGCGCGCAGCAGCTCGACGATGCGGCGGCCCACGACCACGGTGTTGGCTTCGCGCTGCTCGATCTCGGGAATCATCCCGCCGCTGAAGGCCAGGTGCAGGCGGCCGGTGCGCACCGCCCGGTCGAGATCCTGTGCGTGATAGAAGCAGCAGCCCCGGATGCCCGATTCCATGCGGCCCGCGGCACGCCATTGCTCGCGCACGTCGTCATGGCCGTCGGCGAGCGTGTTGCCGGCGCGGTGCAGCGCGATGATCTTCTCGCTGCGCAGCTGGGCGAACACGGCCTCGAGCCGGTCGTATTCGGTCTGCTCGGGCCATTCGGCCTCGGCGGCGCGCTTGGCGGCGCATGCACGGGCGGCCTCGGCCTTGACCCAGGCGCGGTCCTCGTAGGTGAGCTCGTCGGGGTCGAGGTACTCGTCGGTGATCATCCACTCGACATCGGCATCGGGATGAAAGCCGCTCCACACCAGGTCGTGGATGCGTCCGCGCGTGTCTTCGGGGTCGAGTGTGAGTGCCATGCGTGTTGGGCTGCCGCCTCGGCGGCAGCGGGTCATGCTTTCTTTTTTCCTGGCGGAAGCGTGCTGGTATTTTCACCCGGGCGCACCACGATGGCGCGTTAATGCGAAAGCATGATGTCCGGCGGACACCCCTTCCGAATCGCACCATCATGAAGGATGCGACATGGCAAGGCAATGCGCCTTATGGCGCAGCCGGCTCCTCCACATGGCCGGGTTTGCCGGGACTGCTGGCTATGCTTGGCGGCTCTCCATGCCGCAGCCACACCGCCTTCCAGACCCCGCCCCCGCATCGGCCGACGAGCGCCTGCCCACCTCGTGGACCTCCGCCATGCCGCAGGCCACGGAGCGCATGCCAAGGACGGCCGCCGACCGGATCGCCTGGCTGGTCGCGCTCGCGGTGCTGGTCTTCATGGCCGTCTTCGGCCTGCAGGCGATGCGCTGGTCGCTGGCCGGCGGCTGGCAATGGCTCTGGATGCTGGTCGGCTTGCCGTTCTTCGGCATCTTCTCGGTGCTGTCGGTGCTGGCCGTCGTCACGAGGCTGCGCGAACGCCGCCGGGTGCGGGTGGCGCTCGAGAACATGTCGCTGGAGCGCGGGGAAGGCTTTCGCGCAGGCGAGCCGCTGGAACTGCGCCTGCGCGCGGCGGTGCCGGCCGCACAGGAGGGCGAGCGCACGGTGGCGCCGGAACGCATTTCGATGCGCCTGATGCGGCACCGCACCGCCGATGCAGCCGGGGAATGCTGCTGCGAAGCCGTCGCCTCGCGCGAGGAGGCACGCGACGGCCGGGTGCTCTATGCCTGCGAACTGCGCGCGGACGCCGGGCTCGATGCGGCGCGGTGGTCCGTCGAACTGCACGAGGCCCCGGACGGCAGCGGCGCGCCCATCCTCACCGCACAACTAAGGCTGCTGCCCGGCCGCTGATCGGCAAGCGGACGCAAAAAGGCCGGGCCATGCATCGCGCATGGCCCGGCCTTCAAGTCTTCAGCTCTGCGGCGGATTACAGCGGCAGTGCGTCGCCGTGGGCGGCAGCGCGGGCTGCGGCACGAACCGCGGCGCGGTCCACCGAGCTGGCCACGATCGGGGCCACGCCGGACGAAGCGCCTTCGGCGTACGGGTCAGCGCTGTGGGCGGCGGCCACGGCTTCGGAACGGACGGCAGCGCGGCTGGCGGTCGAGACGATCACCGGGGCCGGGCCGGCGTTGGCACCGGTGGCGTAGGGGTTGGCGCTGTGCGCGGCGACCACGGCCTGGCTGGCGACGTCGGCGCGGCTGGCGGCCGAGGTCAGCGGGTGCACGCCTTCATAGGTTTCGGCGTGGGCGACACCGGCAGCGGCCAGCAGGGCGAGGGAAACGGCGGAGAGGAGCTTCGAGGCGGTCATTTGGATGTGTCCTTCAATTAATTCGGGTTCTGGTTCTTGGTCTGGATCAGCTGAAGGGCTGGTCCATGGGAAGAATTGTGCGCCCGTTATCTAAGTAAAAACCCTTAGACAATGGAACCACGGTGTTCACACCCTGGAAACAATCAACCGCCAAGAAGGCGCATCACCGCCTGTCGTAGAGTCCCCGCATGAGCCAATCAGCCCCCACCCTTTCACCCCATCCGACCGTCTGGGGAAGCCCCGACACCGTGTTCGACCGGCTGGCGGGCGAATGGCGCCTGCAGCGCACCATCGAAGGCCAGGCCACCATGAGCGGCGTCGCCAGGTTCACGTTGCTGGAGGCCGGGGGAATGCTCAGGTACCGCGAGGAAGGCCGCATCCGCCTGGCCGACGGCAAGGAGTTCGACGGGCACCGCGAATACCTCTTCGAGCGAGCGCCCGGCGGCTTCGTGGTGCATTTCGCCGAGACGCCGCCGCGCCTGTTCCACGCCATCGCCATCGTGCGCGACGGCGACGTGCTCGCCGGCTCGGCCACGCACCTGTGCACGCCCGACACCTACGACAGCAGCTACCGCTTCCTGCCCGACGGCTCCTTCGGCATCCGCCACGTGGTGCACGGCCCGCGCAAGGACTACCTCTCGGACACGGTCTTCAGCCGCCTGGGCTGAACGCGGCCATTCAGTCGCGGTCGAGCCGCCAAGCCGGCATGCCGCGCACCACCGTCTGCACGAGCATCGCGCAGATGCCGCACTTGATGAGGTCGCCCGGAATGAACACCAGCATGGCCACGGCGGCCTGCGACAGCGACATGTGGGCGATCCACGAGAGCCCGACGATGCCGAAGCCGTAGACCACGCCGATCCCGCCGACCAGCGCGGAGAGGAAGGCCGCCGCCAGCAGCGGAAGGCCCGTCGCTCCGCCGATGCGGCGCACCGCCAGGCGCATCAGCAGGCCGCAGGCGAAGGCGCCGAACATCCAGCCGAACAGGAAGCCGCCGGCCGGCGCCACGAACACGCTCAGGCCGCCGCGGCCGCCGGGCAGCAGCGGCAGGCCCAGCGCCACCGCGAGCAGGAACAGCGCGATCGCCAGGAAGCCCCGGCGCGGCCCCAGCAGGCAGCCCGCGAGCATCACGCCCAGCGACTGCAGCGTGATCGGCACGCCGAACGGCAGGTCGATCTTCGGGATCAGGCCGAACACCGCCATCAGCGCTGCGAAGAGCGCGATGTACGCCAGCGAGCGGGAGGAAGCGAGGGAGCCTGAAGTGGTGGTCATGGCGATGGCAATCGAAAAGAAAGAAGAGAAGACAGGAAGATCGATTCAGCGCCCGAGCCGCGCGGCCAGCGCATCGGCCACGCGCTCCGCCGTCTGCAGCGTGCGGATGGTCAGCGGCGCCAGCAGCCGCAGGCCGCCACCGTGGCCCGAGCGAGCGCGGTAGGCATCGTCGAGGCGCTGCCACTGCACGTAGAAATTTTCGGCGAAGCGCAGCATCAGGCCAAGGCCGAGCGCGATCCGCTCGGTCGGCACGCCAAGGCGCTGCAGCGGATGCAGCACGGCCTCGAGCACCGCCAGCAGGTCTTCGAAACGGGTGGTCAGCGTGAGCATCAGCGCGAGCGTGGCGGCACTGGCCAGGCGCAGCGCGCTGGCCACGCCCAGCAGCGTGGTGCCCATCGCCCAGTGGAAGCCGACGATCAGCCCGCCCGCGACGGCCACGCCGAGCAGCATGCGCACGCGCCGCCACGCCGGTCGGCCGAGCGATGCGAACACCAGCAGCACCACCGCGCAGGCCGCCGCCAGGTGAGCGGGCCGCTCGACCAGCACCAGCAGCGTGCCGCACACCGACAGCACCGCGAGCTTGATCCATGCCGCGATCGCATGCAGCCAGGTCGGCTGTTCCGAATAGAGGCTACGCATGGCGCCCCCGCTCGGCCGCCGCGCGCTCGCGCACGTCCTCGGCATAGGCCTCGCAGATCTCGCGGCCCGGTCCGTCGGCGCGCACCCTGCCCTGTTCGAGCCACAGCACGCGCTCGAAGTCGTAGACGTGCTCGAGCAGGTGCGTGGACACGAGGATCTGGTGGTCGCTCTCTTCCAGCTGCGCGGCCAGGCGCGCCTGGCTCAGCAGGTCGAGGCTGGCGAAGGGCTCGTCGAGCAGCAGCGTGGCCGGCTCGCTGATCTGCAACGCGAGCAGGCACACCTGCTGGCGCTGGCCCTGGCTCAGCTCGCTCACTGCGCGCCCGGCCCAGGCTTCCAGCCCGCGACGCGCGAGGAACTCGCGCGCCTGCTGCCGCGCCGCCTGCCGCGTCTCGCCGCGGGCGGTGAGGCTGAAGGCCAGTTCCTCGGCCACGGTCGGGAAGATGATCTGGTCGTCGGGGTTCTGGAACATCAACCCGACGTGCTTTGCGAGCTGGCTGCGGTCGATCTGCGTGTCGCAGCCATGCACCACCACGCGCCCCTGCTCGGGCTGGTCGAGCCCGCTGACGAGGCGGAACAGGCTGCTCTTGCCCGCACCGTTGTCGCCGACGAGGCCGATGCGCATCTCCTGCAGGTCGAGCGTCAGCCCCTCGAACACGCGGTGGCTGCCGCGCACCAGCGTCACCGCTTCGAGGCGGATGCTGTGCGAAGAATCGGTATCTGACGGGCTGGGCTGCGGCAAGGGGCGCCCACTGTACCCGAAGCCGTCCGGCCGGCGCGAGGCTCAGGCCGTGGCGGGAAAGAGCGCGGTGAGCTCGCCGACCGACAGCATTCCCTCGCCCATCGTGCCGAAGCGGCCCTGGTCGAAAGCTTCGGCAGCGATGCGGTTCACCAGCCCCAGCGCGGACTGCAGCGGCCCGCAGCCCAGGCTGATGCGCCGCGCCCCGGCCCGCGCGAAGGCATCGGCCGACAGCGCACCCGCATAGCCCGCGTACACGTTGAGCGGCAACTCGAGCGCACCCGATAGCCGCGCGATCTCCTCGGGGCTGGACATGCCCGGCACGAAGATGCCGTCCGCGCCCGCCGCCGCATAGAGCTTCGCGCGGCGCAGCGCCTCCTCGAAACGCGCCGCCGGGTCTTCCCATGGCACGAAGTAGACGTCTGTACGCGCGTTGATGAAGAAGCGCGCATCCAGCCCGCGGATGGCCGCGATGCGCTCGCGCAGCACCTCGGGCGATGCCAGCTCGCGCGTACCGGGCAGGGTGCCGTCCTCGATGTTGATGCCGGCCGCGCCCATGCCGATCAGTTCTGCTGCGACTTCGCGCACCGCCTGCGCGCTATCGCCGAAGCCGCTCTCGATGTCCACGCTCACCGGCACGCTCGCCACGCGGCAGATGCGCGCGCTGGCAGCGAGCAGTTCGTCCACCGGCATGCGCTCGCCGTCGGCGTAGCCCAGCGACCAGGCCATGCCCGCGCTGGTGGTGCCGATGGCTCTGGACCCGGCGCGCTCCACGATGCGGGCGCTGGCGGCGTCCCAGGCGTTGACGAGCACCAGCGGCGCGGGGCCCTCGTGCAGTCGGTGGAATGTCTCTGTCTTCTGCTGCGCGTCGCTGGCTCGCATGGTCATTCGTTGGGCAAGTTGAGGAATGACTGCAGCTTAGGAACGGCGCGCCGCGCCGGCTTGGAAAAAACTGCTATTTCATTTCACGCCGTAGCCGCGCGCCGCCCGCAGCGCGATCAGGCTCACCACCACGCCGAAGCCCACGTAGAACGCCGGGGCGATCTTGCTGCCCGTGGCCGTGATGAGCCAGGCGCTGATGAAGGGCGCGAAGCCGCCGAAGATCGCCACGCCGAAGCTGTAGCTCACCGACAACCCCGTGCCGCGCGTGGCCGCCGGGAACAGCTCCGACATCGCCGCCGAGATCGGCCCCCAGTAGGCCGAAGCCACCACGCCCATCGCGGTGAGCGCGAGCATCAGCGCCGGCACCGACGGATGGTTCACCAGCAGGTAGAACAGCGGCACGATCATCACCAGCATGACCAGCGCCGCGGCGCGCATCACGGGAATGCGCCCCACGCGGTCCGACATGCTGCCGAACAGCGGCACCAGCACGAACTGCAGCACGCCGAACCAGAAGGTGCCCGCGAAGGCCATCGACGGCGGCAGGCCCAGCTGCCGCACCGCGAAGGTGGGCATGAAGAGCCCCGTGTAGGCCACGATGGTCGCGAGGATGATGAGCCCCATCGCCGCCAGCGTGCGGCCGCGCTGGTCGACCAGCGTGGCGCGCACGGGCGCGGCTTCCTGCGCGGCGCGCTTGAACTCCAGGCCTTCGTCGAGGTGGCGGCGGATGTACAGCCCCGCCGGCCCGATCAGCAGGCCGAAGAAGAACGGAATGCGCCAGCCCCACGACAGCAATTGCTCGGGCGTGAGCAGTGCGTTGAGCCCCATGCCGAAGCCGGCCGCCAGGAAGGTGGTGACGCCCTGGCTCGCGAACTGCCAGCTCGAGAAGAAGCCGCGGCGGCGCGGATCCTGCTCGGCCAGCAGCGCGGTGGCGCTGCCGAACTCGCCGCCGGCCGCGAAGCCCTGCAGCAGCCGCGCGAGGATCACCAGGCCCGGCGCCCACAGCCCGATCTGCGCGAAGGTCGGCGCCACCGCGATCAGCAGCGTGCCGCACAGCATCAGCGCCATCGAGAGCGTCAGCGCGTTCTTGCGCCCCCTGGCGTCGGCGTACGCGCCCAGCACCAGCGAGCCGATGGGCCGCATCACGAAGGTCACGCCGAAGGTGCCCAGCGTGATGAGCAGCGAGACGGTGTCGTTCTCGGCCGGGAAGAAGAGCTTGGAGATGGTGACGGCGAGAAAGCCGTAGATCACGATCTCGAACCACTCCAGCGCATTGCCGATGGAGATGGCGGTGATGACCCGCAGCGTGCTCTGCCGGGAGGCCGGTCCGGCGGGTTCTGAAAGGTCGGCGGTGCGTGGGGCGAGTGTGCTCATGGTGCTGCGTGCTCCAGGGATGGTTGATCTGCAAGGTCCGCGCCCGTCGCGGGCCGGACGCCGAAGTGGTGCAGCACGTTGCGCAGCAGCCCTTCGAATGAGGGGTCGGCGCCGAGCACCCAGCTCGCGCCGACGGCGCCTGCGTTGAACACGCGGCCGCCTTGCGGGCGCTCCCAATAGATCATCTCGGCCGAGAGCCCGCCCAGCGAATCGGTCGGCTGCGAGTAGTAGTCGAGGTAGGCGTCGAGCCGCCCGGGGCGCTGCCTGCGCCCCTCGGCGATGACCTGGATGCCGCGATGCGGCTCGGGCAGGCGCTCGCCCGCGGGCAGCGTGCGCGTCATGCGGCGCAGCGTCGCGACGCTCAGGTCCCACTCGTGGCCGATGGCCCTCGGCAGGCCACCGCCCGGCGCATGGCCGAAGGTGGAGCCTTCTTCGAGCCCCAGCGGATGTGGCTGCGTGAACAGGAAGTGCCCCGGCTGCGTCGCGTGGTACACGCCGAAGTCGTCGCCGTCGGCGAAGGCCCAGCCGGCCGACTCCAGTCCGATGAGGTCGGCGCACGAACGCCCGGCCTGCCTGAACTGGCCGCCGCGCGCCCAGTCCTGCGAGTGGTACTGCTCGCCGTAGGGGCCGGCCGGCGGGCGCAGTTCCACCGATTCGGCGCCGTCCTCGTCGCCGGGGCCGCGCACCTTGCGCTGCTCCATCACCGTGCATTCCTCGTCGTAGCTCACGCGCAGGTACATGGTGTTGCCCGACAGCACGATGGCGGTGCCGCCGTTCGAGAGGTAGTCGTCGAGCCCGTCGCAGGCCGGCTGCGACCAGTATTCGCTGTGGCCATTGATGAAGACCGTGCCGTAGGCCTTCAGCAGGCCCGGGTCGCGGTGCAGGTCGAGGTCGCTCGCCACGTCGTAGTCGTAGCCGCAGCGATCGAGCCACACGTGCAGGCGGCGCTCCAGCCGGGTCCACTGGCTGAAGCCGGCATCGGCCGGGTCGTACAGCGCATTGGGGCTGGCGTTGGGCCAGGGCATGCGCAGGCCGACCTGGTAGGTGGGCTGGCCGCCGCGGTGGTAGGTGTAGCTGCAGAAGGCCGGCGCCTCGGGGTGGCTGTTCTGCAGGCCGGCCGAACGGCGCGGCCACACCGGGTCGCTCGCGACGTTCTTCGCGAAGGGCGTGGCCGCGTAGGCCAGCCAGCTGTTGGTGGCGCACAGCACCAGCACGGGTGCCGGAGCGCGGTTCGCAGCGCGCCGCACGATGAAGGTGATGTCGTATTCGGCGCTCCGGCCGTCGAGCAGGAAGCTCACGCGGCCCACGTACACGCCCGACTTCGCATCCGCCGGCATGCGGAACGCATGGCTCTCGGGCCAGCGGCAGTCGTAGAGGTCGTCGCTCGCCAGGCGCAGGCCGTGGCCGCGCGTGGGGTCCGTCAGCGGGTCGTAGCCGTCGTCCGAGAACTCGTTCACCCGGTGCGGCTCGAAGGCGGGGCCGACGATCATCCAGGTGCCGTGGTTGACGATGCGGCCGGTGCGCTGGTGGCCGCTGGCATCGGCCACCACGTCGCCGCGCTCCTCGCGCAGCGGCCAGCAGGCGAGCACGGTACGGCCGCGCGGCGTGTGCAGGCCGCGGTCGGCGAAACGGGCCTTGACCTCGTCGGCCTGCAGCGCGTGCGAATAGATCGCCGGCATGACGATGTCGCCCTCGAGGAACGCGTCCGCCAGGCCGTCGATGCCGCTGCTGCCCAGGCGCAGCGGCGCGCGTCCCGGCTGCAGCGGGCCGTCGAAGCGGCCGCGCGCGACGGCTTCTCCGTCGAGCCACAGCACCGTCTCGCTGCCGTCCCACGTCGCGACGACGTGGTGCCAGCGCCGAGGCTGCAGCGCACCGCCCGAGAGCTGCCCCTCGGCGCGGAATGCGCCGCCGTCGCCCAGGTGGAACACCGCGCGCCCGTCCTCGTCGATGAAGAGCCCGTAGCCGCAGGCGCCCGGCAGGTCGAACTGCCCGATCACACTCTGGCGCGTGCCCAGGCTCCACACCTGCACCCAGCATTCGAGCGTGAGCGCGCGCAGCGGCTGGTCGAGCCCGCGCTCGACGCGCACGTAGGAGCCGGGGTGGATCGGGTGCACGCGCGGCGCCGAAGGCTCGAAGGTGTGCAGCACCGTGTCGTCCGTGCGGCCCTCGGTGTCGGAGCCGAGCTGGCACACGGAGAGCGTGTAGGGCACGTCGCTGCTGATGTGGAAGCGCACCACCTCGCCGGCGGCCACGCTCTTGCGGTCGGTGTAGCCGTGCACGCCGGACACCTGCAGGCTGCGGTGCGGGGGGAGGATCTTCTGCTGCTGCATCGTCATGCCGCGGTGGCCAGGCCCTTGGCCGCGATCTCGTCGGCCAGGCCGTGCAGCGAGCGTTCGAGCAGGTCCGCCAGTTCGTCGATCTCGGCCGCCGTGATGGTCAGCGGCGGCGTGATCATCTGGAAGTCGCCGAAGGCGCCCAGGTTGGCGCGCCGGTTGTACAGCGCGATGCCGTGCTTCAGGCCGTGCTCGGTGAGCCGCGCCGGCGCGTTGAAGCTTGCCGGCAGCTGCCGCTTCGTCGCCTTGTCGGCCACGATCTCGATGGCGGTGAAGAGCCCCTTGCCGCGCACGTCGCCCACGATGGGCGAGCGCGCAGCCACCTCGCGCAGGCGCGCCATCAGCAGCTCGCCCATGTCGCGTGCGCGCCTCACGAGATCTTGCTCGATCACCTCGCCGAGCACCGCATTCGCCACCGCGCATGACAGCGGGTTGGTGAAGTAGGTGTGGCCGTGCACGAAGCCGCCGCTGCCCGCGACCGCGTCGACGATGCGGTCGGGCACCAGCAGCGCGCCCAGCGGCGTGTAGCCCGCCGCCAGCCCCTTGGCGAGTGTGACGAAGTCGGGCCGCGCGCCGGCCCAGTGGTGCGCCGCGAGGAAGGCGCCGGTGCGGCCCGCGCCGCTCATGATCTCGTCGTAGATCAGCAGCACGCCGTGGCGGTCGCAGATGGAGCGCACGCGCTCGAAGTACACGGCGGGCGCCACCGCCGCGCCGGTCGAGAGCCCGCCGATCGGCTCCATGATGAAGGCCAGCACCGTGTCGGCGCCCTCGCGCACGATGGTGGTCTCGAGCTCGTCGGCGCAGGCCAGCGCGTGGCTCTCGGCGGTGTGGCCGGCGGGAATGCGATAGGACAGCGGCGCGCTCACCTTCGGCATCTCTCGCACCATCGGCCCGTAGATCGACTGGGTGTGCGCATCGCCCGTCACGGCCAGCGCACCCAGCGTGGAGCCGTGGTAGCTCGGGTTGCGCGAGATGACCTTGGCGCGCTTCGGCTGGCCCATGACCACCGCGTACTGCCGCGCCAGCTTGATCGCCGACTCGTTGGCCTCGGAGCCGCCCGAGACGAAGAAGGCCCGGTCGAAGCCCTCGCCCGCCAGTGCGCAGACGCGGTCGGCCAGCTCGATGCTCTGCTCGCTCTCGAAGAAGCGCGGGTAGGCGAAGGTGACGCGCGCCGCCTGCTCCTGCATGGCGGCCAGCACGCGCGGATTGCCGTGGCCGATGTTGGCGACCACCGCACCGGCCGTGGCGTCGAGGAAGCGGTGCCCGCCCTCGTCCCACAGGTAGACGCCCTCACCGCGCGCGATGCGCGGCGGCCGCGGCGTGCCCTTGGCGGCGTAGAAGCCGAGCACGGAACCGCCCTTGGGCGTGTCTCCCACGGTGCGGGGGGTCTTGTCTTCGGTCGTCGAGGCGCTCATCGGCGGGTAATCCATTCGTTCGCAGGTCTTGAAGGCCCCAGACGATAGGCACGGCCGGCCCTTGCGGGTAGACGTATGGTCCGATGAAGTGCTATACGTCTGGCGCATGAAGAACACCCACGACCGCCTCGACCTGCTCCAGACCTTCATCCGCATCGGCGAGAGCGGATCGCTCAGCAAGGCGGCGCGACTGCTGGACACCACGCAGCCCACGGTGAGCCGCCGCCTGCTGGAACTGGAGCGGCTGCTGGGCGTCAAGCTGGCGATCCGCAACACGGCCAATTTCTCGCTCACCGACGAAGGCCGCTCGCTGCTGGCCGAGGCGCACGACCTGACCGACCGCTGGTCGGGCCTCTCGCAGCGGCTGCAGGGCGGCCAGAGCCGGCCGGAGGGCACACTGCGCGTGATCGGACCCTCCGGCTACGGCACCGGCTTCCTCACCGACGCGGTGACCGACCTGCGCGCGGCGCATCCGCAGCTGCGCGTGGAGCTCACGCTGACCGACCGCGTGGTCGACCTCGCAGCATCCGGCGCCGAGTGCTGGGTGTGCGTGGGCGAAGTGCGCGACCCCGGCCTCGTCTGCCGCACCGTGGGCCGCATGGAGCGGGTTCTGATCGCCACGCCCGAGCTGCTCAAGCGCACCGGCCCCATCACGCTCGCCCGGCTGCCCCAGGTGCCGTGCGTGGGGCTGATCCCGTACGTGACGGGCAATGTGCGGCTCATCAATCGAGCGGGCCGCTCGCGCATCGTGCCGCTGGACACGCCCATCCGCACCGACAGCCTGCTCGCGAGCTACCGCGCGATCCTCAACAGCGCGGGCATCGGCGCGGCGGCGCCGTGGATGTGCCATGACGACATGCAGGCCGGCCGCCTCAAGCGCGTGCTGCCGAACTGGTGGCTGGAGCCCATCGGCGTGCACGTCGCGCTGCCGCCGGGGCTGTACCGGCCGGCACGGGTCACGGCCTTCGTGGAAGCGCTGCGGCGGCGCATGCACGCCCTGCCGGGCTTCAGGCCGGCGGGGTGAGACCCGGCTGCATCAGCGCGACGACGGGATAGCGGCGCCATCCCGCTTCCGCATGGCGCCGGCCGTGCGCGAAGATGAAGCCCAGCACCGCCTGCGGGTCGCCCAGCTTGTCGGGGTTGTCGGCCTTCCACTGCTCGAACAGGCGCTTCAGCCCGGGCTCGTCTTCCAGCATGCGCAGCGCGGTGTCCTCGAAGACGTAGGCCGAGAAGTTCTCCTTCTTCTCCAGCACGCTGTTGAAGAAGCCCCAGCGGAAGAAGCTGTCGTGCGCGAGCGGCTCCAGCGTCTCGACGGCATAGCGTGCACCCGGCTGGTCCAGCGAGACGAGAACGTCGCCCGCGCGCGCCTGGAAGGGCTCGGTGCTTTCCGACAGCACCACCTCGTCGTGGAACATGTGGCCTTCGTAGGCGTTGGGGCGGGAGGCCACGTCGCGGATGCGATAGACGCGCACCGCGTCGAAGAGCCGGTCTTCCTCGAGCCGCTCGAGCGCGACGCCGTTCCACGCCAGCCGCTCGATCGCCTCGCGCCATGCCTGCGGCACGAGGTAGGCCCTGGGCGCAGCGGCCGTCGCTTCCTCGATGCAGCGGTCGAAATGGACGATGTCCTTCTCCCACGGCTGGCTGCGGTCGTAGGCCAGGCGCTCGTAGTTGCCCAGCAGGCTGGGCGTGCGGACCGCACTGTAGCCCTTGAAGCGCAGGCTCGCGGGCCGGCTGCGGTCGTTGCGCCAGGTCAGCGGCCAGCGCGTCTGCCGCGCGGCTTTCGCCTTCGCCTCGCGGCGCAGTTCCTGGATGCGCGCAGCGTTCGCGATGGCGAAGTCGAGCACCGTCTCCACCAGCGCCCGCATCGAGGCCACGCGGTCGGCGAAGGGCTTGAGCATGTGGGTCTCGGGCATGAAGCCGATGGTGTGGTGCAGCGCGGCGTAGCCGGTGGAAAAGCGCGGCAGGTCGAGGAAGTCCTCGATGCCGTCGTCGGGCGTCTCGGCCAGCAGGTTCATGTACGGGCAGGTGGGCCAGCCGCGCCGCTCCATGCCTGCGTAGATCGCGGGCAGCATGCTCTCGCGCAGGAAGGCGCCGAGCCCGCCGCCGAGCTTGTCGGGCTGGGTCGGGATCAGCGTCATGGTGTAGCTGTAGTCCGCGCCGTTGGAGGTGTGGGTGTCGACCATCACGTCCGGGTCCCACGCGGTGAAGAAGCGGTTGAACACCTGCGCGGCGAGGCTGTCGCACTTGATGAAGTCGCGGTTCAGGTCCAGGTGCCGGCCGTTGCCGCGGAAGCCGAAGGATTCCGGCCCGAGCTGGTTCACGCGCGAGGTGCTCTGCCGCTCGATGCAGCCGTCCACGTTGTAGACCGGGATGAACAGGAACACAGTCCGGCCCAGCGCCGCCAGCCTGTCGGGCCGCGTGCAGAAGTCGCGCACCAGCGCCATGCAGGTGTCGATGCCCTCGGGCTCGCCGGGATGGATGCCGTTGTTGTTGAAGAACACCGGCCGGCCCTGCCGCTCGAGCGTCTCGCGGTCGAACACGCCGTCGGCGCTGACCACGCCGGCATGGAGGGGAACGCCGGTGTCCGAGGTTCCGATCTCGCCCCAGCGCAGCACGCCGGGGAAGTCCCTGGCCAGCCGCTCGTAGAAGGCGATGCATTCGGCCCAGGTGGCGGTCTGGTTGCCGTTGCCTGCCTCGAAGGGCGTGACGTACGAGGTGTCTTGTGGAGCGGTCATGGGAAGAAGGCTACAGTAGTCGCCCTTCCCGGTCATCCAGCCCTTTTCTTTCTTCCAAAGAGCCAGACAAGGCCGCAAGCAATACACATTCATTCAAGGAAACGACATGGGCGCCCAGTGGAAAGCCAAGCACAAGGACATCGCCGCCAACGCCAAGGGCCGGCTGTTCGGCAAGCTCGTCAAGGAAATCGTGGTGGCCGCGCGCAACGGCGCCGACCCCGCCTCCAACTCGCGCCTGCGGCTGGCGGTGGAACAGGCCCGCAAGGCATCGATGCCCAAGGAAACGCTCGACCGCGCCATCAAGAAGGGCGCGGGCCTGACGGGTGAATCGGTCAACTACGAGCACGTGATCTACGAAGGCTTCGCACCGCACCGAGTGGCGGTGATGGTCGAATGCCTCACCGACAACGTGAACCGCACCGCACCCGAGATGCGCGTGCTGTTCCGCAAGGGCCAGCTCGGCACCTCGGGCTCGGTGTCGTGGGACTTCGACCACGTCGGCATGATCGAGGCCGAACCCGCGAAGCCCGATGCCGACCCCGAAGTGGCCGCCATCGAGGCCGGCGCGCAGGACTTCGAGCCGGCCGGCGAGGACCACCCCGCCGTCTTCCTCACCGACCCCACCGATCTCGACCTCGTGAGCCGCGCACTGCCCGCGCAGGGCTTCACGGTGCTGTCGGCCAAGCTGGGCTACAAGCCGAAGAACCCCATCGATCCCGCGAGCCTGGGCGCCGAGGCGCTGGAGGAAGTCGAGAGCTTCCTCGCGGCCATCGACGCGAACGACGACGTGCAGAACGTGTACGTGGGCCTGGCGGGGTGAGCATCCTTGTCGGCAGGTGCCTGTGCGGCGCCGTTCATTACGAGGTGGCCGACGAGTTCGCCTACTCGCTGAACTGCCACTGCTCGGACTGCCGGCGCGCGACCGGCTCGGCCTTCAAGCCCTTCGCGGGCATCGAGCGACGCAAGTTCGCCATCACGCAGGGCGAGGACGGCATCGCGGTCTACGGCGAGCCCGACGCGGGCGACCTGCACTGCGCGAAGTGCGGCTCGCTGCTGTGCTCGGTGGTGCGCGAGGGGCAGTACGTGCACGTCACGCTGGGCACGCTGGTCGATGCGCCTTCCATCCGCCCGAGCGCGCACATCTTCGTAGGCTCGAAGGCGCCGTGGTTCACGATCACGGACGACCTGCCGCAGCACCAGGGCCACGTCGGCGCACAGTGAGCGGCGGGCTCAGGCCTCGCTCGCCTGCGCGTCGACGTGCACCAGCTCGTTGATGGCCTGCATCAGCGTGGCCGCGCTGACCGGCTTGAACAGCACCGGCACGCCCCACTCGCGCACGCGCTGCAGCCGCTCGGGCGCGGTCTCGCCGGTGATCAGCAGCATCGGCGCATCGAGCCTGAAGCGCTCGCGCAGGCGCAGCCCGACCTGCAGTCCCTCCGCGCCCTCGGCCAGGCGGTAGTCGCACATGAGCAGTGCCACGGGGTTCAGGTCCGCATCGGGCTGCATGAGCACTTCCGCCGCCTCGTCCTCGTCGGCCACGGCCACCGCGTCGATGCCGTAGGCGCGCATGAGCTCGGTCATCGCTTCGCGGATGTCCTCCTCGTCGTCGATCAGCAGCACGCGCCCGCCGAGTTCCGGGACCTGGAAGAAATGGCGCACGAGCGATTCGGAGTCCGGCAGCGGAAGGCCGTCGCGCGGCGCCTCGCCGGCCTCGGCCAGCGGCACGGTGAGCCGGAAGCGCGTGCCGCGTCCGGGGCGCGAGCGCATCTCGACCTCGTGGCCGAGCAGCCGCCCGAGCCGGCGCACGATCGAAAGCCCGATGCCCAGGCCCCGCGAGCGGTCGCGCCCCGGGTTGTTCACCTGGTAGAACTCCTCGAAGATGCGCTCGGCCTGCTCGGGGGCGATGCCGATGCCGGTGTCGCGCACCTCGATCCACACCTGCTCGCCGCGGCTGCGCGCAACCACCGTCACGCCGCCCTGGCGGGTGTACTTCAGCGCGTTGTCGACGAGGTTGGAGAGCATGCGGTAGAGCAGCTGCCGGTCGCTGCGCACCCACAGGCCGCTGGCGCGCACGCGCAGCTGCAGACGCCTGCGCTCGGCCTGCACGGAGAAGGTGTTGTGCAGCGGAAGGAACAGCTCGTCGAGCGACAGCGCGTGCGGCTCGGGCTCCACCACGCCGGCGTCGAGGCGGGAGATGTCGAGCATGGTGTCCAGCGAGGCGCCCAGCGCGTTGACGGCGCGCATCAGCCGCTCGACGTTCCTTTCCTCGGGCCGGTGGCGCAGCGTGTTGCCCAAAGCGGCGCCGAAGAGCGCGATGGCGTGCATGGGCTGGCGAAGGTCGTGGCTGGCGGCGGCCAGGAACTGGGTCTTCTCGGCGCTGGCGCGCTCGGTGGCCGCGATCTGCTCGCGCAACTGGGCCGCTAGCGCCTCGTTCTCGAACTGCAGGATCAGCGTGGCCGTCAGCCGCTTGTTCTGCCTGACGCCCTCGCTCAGCGTCAGCACCAGGTTGACGAAGGCGAAGCCCGCCAGGAACCAGTTGAGCGCGCCGCCGTACCAGGCCAGCGAGAGGATCAGCCCGCTCATCATCGGGATGCCGTAGCCGAACATCGCGTTGCGCAGCGGCCAGCGCGCCTGCACGGCGCGGGTCCAGCTGCCCATGATGACCACCGTGACGAAGGTGGTGAGCATCGAGTCCTGGATGCTCACCAGAAAAAGGCTGCTGGGCGCGGTCACGGTGCTGATCGCGGTGACGATGCGCGTGTACTTCCTGGCCCAGGCCGGCGTCTCCTCCAGCGGCACCTGCGGCGTCCAGCGCGGCGTGGCGATGGCATACAGGTCCACCAGCACGATCGCGGTGATGAGCGCCACGATCAGCAGCCTGAAGGCCGGATCGACGAAGAAGTAGCCGAAGCACCCGATGCCGATGGCGAAGCCCATGTGCGCCACGATGGCCGTGGTGTGGCCCGCGTACAGCGAGGCCACGTGCTCGCGCAGCACGCGCATCTCGAGGGTGGGGTCGAGGGGCAGGTGCCCCGGGGCCGGATCGTTCTTGTTCATGTCCCTTGTCTCCCTTCGGGGTCTTCGTCGAGCCCCGTTTGCCTGCCTGCGCAGGATTCGGCTCAGCGCAGGCTGCTGATCAACTGCGCGCGCGAACGCATGCCGAACTGCAGAAGGATGCCCGCGACATAGTTCTTGACCGTGCCCTCGCTGATCTCTGCGAGCACGGCGATCTCATGGTTGCTCTTGCCCTCCAGCAGCCAGTTGAGCACCTGCAGCTGCCGCTTCGTGAGCTTGTGCCGCGCATGGTTGGACGACGGCGCCACCGCCTCCGCCGGCGCAGGCGGCGCGGGCGGCTGGTAGTTCACCGCGTCGCCGCCGAGCAGGCCGCAGGCGCGGATGAAGCTCACGACCTCGCGCAGCGTGGCGGACTTCGGCAGGTAGGCGAAGGCGCCCAGCGTCATCGCACCCTGCGCGA
This sequence comes from Variovorax atrisoli, assembly GCF_014195185.1. Classification (NCBI taxonomy): domain Bacteria; kingdom Pseudomonadati; phylum Pseudomonadota; class Betaproteobacteria; order Burkholderiales; family Comamonadaceae; genus Variovorax; species Variovorax atrisoli. Next base: position 231,879 of record NZ_JACIBG010000004.1, read on the forward strand.
GGGTGTCCTGCGCGAGCGAAGTGGTGCCGGTGCCCGACAGCACCACGACGCGCGCGGCGGGATGGCGCTCGCGGAACGCCATGAGGCCGCTCAGCCCCTGCGTGTCGGGCAGGGCCAGGTCGAGCAGCACCAGCTCGATCGCGTCCTCGTTGGCCTCGTAGACGGCCATCGCCTCGGCCAGGTCGCCGGCCTCGAGCACCTCGATGGGCATCGCCGAGGTGTTGGCCTGCAGCAGCGCGCACACGCCCATCCTCACCAGGTCGTGATCGTCCACGACCAGGATGGCGCGCGGCCGGGCGGGGTCCTGCGATGCCTCCTGTGCCGGGGATGAGGGCCTGTCGGTCTCTGTCATCCCGGGATGCTAGGGGTCGCTTGTGGGCACCGTAAGTGCCCAAAGTCATGGCCGCGCCCGGCGATGTCAGAGAGGCTCGAGCCCCACCCTCTTCATCATGGCCTCGGTGAATACCATTTCTCTAGTGAAGCCGCTCGTGTAGGCCGGCCCGTCCTGCATGTCGACCCTGCCCCCCTGCTCCTGCAGCGCCGCGATCACCCTGGGCTGTGCCAGCGCCTTCTCGAAGGCTGCGCGGATGCGCTGCACGACCGCATCGGGCGTGCCCGCCGGCACGGAGATGCCGCCCCACGAGGTGAGCTCGGCCCCCTTCACGCCCAGCTCGGCCAGCGTGGGCACCTGCGGCAGCATGGGGTTGCGCGTCGTTCCGGCCACCGCGAGCGCGCGCAGCTTGCCGCCTAGGATCTGCGGGTAGGCCACCGCGAGGATCGGCATGCCGAACGCGACCTGGTCGCCCAGCACCGCGTTGACCAGCTCCGAGGCGCCCTTGTAGGGCGCATGCAGCGAGCTGACGTTCTCGGCCGACAGCAGCATCTCCACGCCCAGGTGCGAGGGCGTGCCCACGCCGCCCGAGGCATAGGCCAGCCGCCCGGGTTGCGCCCGGGCCTTGGCCACCAGGTCGGCCAGGCTGCGGATGTCGGAACTGGCGTTCACGATCAGCACCACGTCGGAACTGGACAGCCGCATCACGTGGCGGAAGTCCTTCAGCGCGTCGTAGCCCGGGTTGCGGTACATGCGCATGTTGGCGGCCATGGGCGCGGCCGAGTAGATCCAGGTGTAGCCGTCGGCCGGGGCCTTGGCGACGATGCGCGCGCCGATGTTGCCGGCCGCGCCGGCCTTGTTCTCGATCACTACCGGCTGGCCGATGACCGGCGCCACGGCTTCCGCAAGGATGCGCGCGGTGATGTCGGGCCCGGTGCCGGCCAGGTAGGGCAGCACCCACTTGATGGGACGGCTGGGGTAGGCCTCCTCGGCCTGCGCGAGGCCCGGGCCCAGGGGCAGCAGCAAGGCGGCCAGGGCGTGGCCCAGCAGCCTGCGGCGGTGCGGATCGGTCATTCGTCTTGTCTCCGGTTTCTTGTATCTCTTCGTCTCTTCGCTGCTTCTCGGAACGCGCGAGGCGCCCTAGCCCGTCTCGGACGCCAGCAGCTCCTTGGCGATGGTGTTGCGCTGGATCTCGCTGGTGCCGGTGAGCACGCGGTACATGCGCAGCAGGCGGAAGAGGAACTCCACGCGCCGGCCCTGCACGATGCCTTCGCCGCCATGGATCTGCACCGCGCGGTCGGCCACGCGGAAGGCGGTCTCGGAGCAGAACAGCTTGGCCATGGAGGCCTCGGCGCGCGCGTCCGAGCCGGCGTCGATCTGGCGCGCGGTGTGGATCATCAGCGCGCGTGCAGCGGCCAGCTCGGTCGCCATGTCGGCCAGCATGTGCTGGATGGCCTGGAACTGGCCGATGGCGCGGCCGAACTGCCTGCGCTGCAGCGCGTAGTCGCGCGCGTCGCGCAGCGCCACCTGCGCCAGCCCGACCATCGCCGGGCAATGAAGCAGCCGGTTGACGGTGATGCGGCCCAGCGCCAGCGCCAGGCCGCGGCCCTGCTCGCCGATCAGGTTCGCGGCCGGCACGCGGGCGTTCTCGAACACGATGTTGCCGGTGCCCGACTGCCCCGCCATGGTCTTGTAGCCCGACTCCACGCGCACGCCCGGTGCAGACAGGTCGACGAAGAAGGCCGACACCTCGCGCTGCGCGGGATCGGTGGCGGTGGAGGCGACCAGCACCGCGAAGTCGGCAAAGGGCGCGCCCGAGATGAAGCGCTTGCGGCCGTTGACGACATAGTCGTCGCCGTCGCGCACCGCGTGCGTCTGCACCGCGCCGGCGTCGGAGCCGGCCTGCTCTTCCGTCAGCGCGAAGCAGATGGCCTTCTCGGCCTCGGCCACGGGCACGATGAAGTTCTTCATCTGCCACGGCGTCGCGAAGCGCGCCAGCGCACCCACGCGCGGCGGGCCGCTCAGCTCGCCGAACACGTGTGGCGCGAAGGGCGAGCCGGTGGCGTAGATCGCTTCCTTGATGAGCGCGTGGTCGAGCACCGCGAGGCCCATGCCGCCCATCTTCTGGGGCAGCGTCATGCCGTAGAAGCCCAGCTCGCGAGAGCGCTTCCACACGCGCTGCAGCAGCTCGCGGGACGCGCCGCGCTCGCTGTCGACGTCGTGCTCGCGCGCGAGATCGGCCAGTTCGCCGTTCAGGAAGGCCTGCACGCGCACGATGACTTCGGCTGCGCGCTCCGAGCCCTCGAAGGGGCCCGCGAAGATCGGCGCCATGTTGTTGGTGACGGGTGTCGTCGTCGCATCCATCTCAGTTCACCATCCTCTCCTGGCCCGCCCAGTACGGGGCCTGCACCGCCTTGCGCATCACCTTGCCGTTGGGGTTCTTCGGCAGCGATTCGACGAACTCGATGCGGCGCGGGCGCTTGAAGCCGGCCAGCCGCTCGCCGCAGAAGGCGTCGATGGCCGAGCCGTCGGCTGCGCGGCCGGGCTTGAGCACCACGTGCGCCGCCACCGACTCGCCCCACTTGTCGTCGGGAATCGCGAACACGCAGGCTTCCTGCACCGCCTCGTGCTGGAACAGCACCGCCTCGACCTCGGACGGATAGACGTTGAAGCCGCCGCTGATGACCATGTCCTTCTTCCGGTCGACGATGTAGACGTAGCCCTCCTCGTCCATGCGCGCGAGGTCGCCGGTGTGGTAGCGGCCGTTCTTCAGCACCTCGGCCGTGAGCTCGGGCGCGCGCCAGTAGCCGGCGAAGATGTCCTCGCCGCCGACCACGATCTCGCCGATCTCGCCGGTGGCCACGGGCTGGCCCTCGTCGTCGAGGATGCGCACGTCGCATTCGAGCAGCGGGCGCCCGCAGGAGGCCAGCCGCTCGGGGCGCGCGGCGCGGGCATGGAGGTGATCGTTCGTGGTCAGCGCGCACACGCCCGATGTGGTCTCGCCCGCGCCGTAGCCCTGCGAGAGCACGGGGCCGAACACGTCCATGGCCTTGAGGATGCGCGCAGGCGCCATCGGCGCGGCGCCGTAGCCCAGGCGCTGCAGGTCGGGCAGCGGGCGGTACTGCCCTTCGAGCTCGCCCAGCAGCATGTTGATCATGGTCGGGACCATGAAGGTGTGCGTCACGCGGTCGGCACGCATGTCGGCGATGAAGCGCGCCGGCTCGAAGCCCGAGAACAGGCGGATCGTCACGCCGCTGCACAGCGCCGGCACGATCTGCATGCCCGAGGCGTGCGTGACCGGCCCCACGAGGCCGAGGATGTGGCCCTCGTGCATGCCCTCGGAGCGGATCAGGAACTTGCGCAGCTGCGCGAGCCGGTTGCCGAAGGTCTGCATCGCGGCCTTCAGCACGCCCGAGGAGCCCGAGGTGTAGTGCAGCACGGCGAGTTCGTCGGCATGCACTTCCACCGGCGTGAATGCATCGCTGGCGCGGGCCAGCGCGGCCTCGTAGCCGGTGGCGTCGTCGCCATCGATCAGCAGCAGGCGGGGCATCTCGCCGCGGATGTGCGCACGGAAGCTCTCGGCGCGCTCGCGGGTGGTGACGATGATCGCCGCCTCGCTGTTGGCGGCGATCTCGCCCACTTCGCCGGGCGACAGGCGCGAGTTGAACGGCGCCTTCACGAGGCCGGCCTTGTAGCAGGCGATCTCGACCTCGACGATCTCGGCGCAGTTGGCCAGGTAGATGCCCACGCGGTCGCCGCGCGCCAGGCCGAGGCCCAGCAGCGCGTTGGCGAGGCGGTTGCTGCGCTGCTCGAGCTGCGCGTAGGTGAGCGTGCGCGCGGGGCTCATCACAGCGACGCGGCGCGCGTTGGCGCGCGCGCTGCGCGCCACGAGGGCGCCGACGTTGGCGACCATGCGCCTGGGGGGAATGGATGGGGGATTGATGCTTGTCTCCTGGGTGCCGCGACGTGCGATCGCGCATGTCGCCGTTCCGCTCTTGCGGTCAGCGGCACTGTTCCAGAAGCGCGGCTGCAGGAGAAATACTGTTTGCTGATCCGGGGCCATCACCGGAATTGATGGCCTTCGCCCGATGGCGCGTGCCCTTGTTCGCGCCCGGGCTCAGCCGCGCATCGTCCACTCCGCCATCCACTTGCGCTGCCCGATGAGGCTCTTCGCTTCAGCGGTCAGCGCATCCACCACCACCTGCGCGACGGCATCGAGCGGACGCTCGGGCGTGACCAGCGTGTAGGCGCGCGAAAGCTCCGGATTGACCACGCGAGCGACCAGCCAGCCTTCGCGAGGCGGCGGACTGTCGCTCAGCGCGCAGGCAGGCACGAAGGTGAAGCCGGCGCCATTCAGATAGAGGGAGCGGATCACCCGTGCCGAGTCGTGCTCGTGGCCGATGTTCAGCGGCACGCCGCGCGCATTCGCCGCGCCTTCCACCGACTGCCGGATCGCGAAGCGCCGCGACTGCAGCACCAGCGGCTGCGCCGCGGCGTCGGCAAGATCGATCACCGGGTACTGCGATGCCGCGGCGCCTGCGTCACCCTTCGCCGGGCGCCGCCGCCCCGCGGGCACCGTGGGCGCCGCGCGCAGCAGCCGGGCGACGCGGCCATCCGTATCGCGCCCGCAGAAGTACATGCCTTCGCGCGCCATCGGCCTGCAGCGCAGGCCCTCCAGCGGCGGCGTGTCGACCAGGATGCCGACGTCGGCGCGGCGCTCCAGAACGGCCTTGCACACCGTCAGGCTCAGGCCGTCGAGCACGAAGACGCGCACGCGCGGATGCGATTCCTTGAGCGCCGCGAGCACCGGCCCCATCAGCAGCGAGGCGAGCAGGAAGGGAATGGCCAGCGTGACGGAGCCCTCGGGACCCTGCGGCAGGCGCTGGATGCGCTCGCGCATGGCGTCGGCGTCGCTCAGCAGGCGGCGGGCGTCGTCGTAGAGGCGCAGCCCGGCCGACGTGGGCGTGACGCCGGCATGCGAACGCTCGAAGAGCTGCACGCCGAGTTCGCTTTCCAGCTTCTTGATCTGCGCCGTGAGCGCCGGCTGCGCGACGTACAGCGCCCCGGCCGCGCGGGAGAGGCTGCCGGCTTCGAGCACGGCGATGAAATAGCGGAGGGTGCGCAGGTCCATGGGTTGCGAGTGTGGGGCCGGGGCTGGCTACTATGCCTCGCGGGGTCGTTCTCGGGCCTCGCAGGCCTCCCGGGCAGGTAAACCCTGATCGGCGATCAGGCATCTGTCCGGAAACTGGACACACTATTTGCCTGAATAACTTACATACGCCGGCAGCGGCCCAGGAAATCTGTTGTGGATCAAGGCGCAGGCGCACTGGCATGTCCCGTGCAACGCAAGCCCATCCGATCCACAACATGCGCGGAGTCATCGCGGGCCGTCAAGCATCCCGCACTCGTGCCCGCGCCTGGAGACAACCATGGACACCCCCCCTCGATCCGGCGGAAATGCGCCGCAGGCACACGACAGCGTCGCGGCCTGGTTCGACCCCCTGCTGTCCGAAAGGCTCGCACAGGCCGGCTTCGGCACGCTGCAACAGCTGGCGCAGCGCATCAACGATGCCGGAGTGACCTGGTGGTATCCGGTGCGGGGCATCGGCGTGAGGCGGGCCGAGCGCGTCGTGCAATGGCTGCGCGAGCAGCAGGAGAGCACGGGCATGCAGGTGGACCTGCGCTGCGTTCGCGAACACGGACGCGCCCGCTCGGCGCCCTGCGATGCCACCCCGACGGCTGCGGCGCGCGGCTCGGATAATGCGCGCTTCGTGTCAGCAGCAACAGAGCAAGGATGAGCGCAGCGGATTTTCTTTTTTCTCCCGAAGTACAGAAGCTGCTCACGGTCCTGTACGCGGCGCCCGCCGATCAATGGTTCCCGACCGCCGAGCTCGCTCGCCGGACCAGGCTGGCCGAGCCCGAAGCCGCCGCCACCGTCGAGCATCTGGTCGGCAGCGGCATCGTGAAGCGGCAGGCCGCGAAGGGCGAGGAGCAGCCCGAGGCCATCCGGATCGACCGCTCCTTCGTCTTCCACGACCAGCTGCGCAGCATCGCGCTGCGATCCTTCGTGGCGGCGGAGCCGATCCGTTCCATGCTGCGCTCCAAGTTCAAGGACTCGGTCGTGCGCGCCCTGGTGCTGGGCGAGGACGCGCAAGGCACCATCGAACTGCTGATCGCGCACGGCCAGCTGGTGCCCGACGAAGCCGCCATGGCGGCGGCATGCCAGAAGCTGTCGAAGTCGATGGGCCGGCACCTGAATGTGCACGTCGTTCCGCTCGCGCGGCTCAACGGCATGCCCGCGCGCGATCCGCTGGCTGCGAAGCTCTCCGCGCCCACGGTGCACGAGATCATCGCGCTGGGCGACACCAAGGCGGCGCTGCCCGCCGAGCGCGGCGGCCTGCTGCAGGCGGCCAGGAAGAAGCTGGCGACGCTGGGCAGGCCTTAGCTGGCAGGCCCCGGAAAAGCGAAAAGGGCCTGCTCACCGAAGAGCAGGCCCCTTGCCTGAATCAGGAACCGGGAAGACCGGCTTCAGAACGGAATGTCGTCGTCCATGTCGTCGAAGCCCGACGACGACTTGGCCGGTGCCTGGCGCGGAGCCGGCGCGGGAGCGCGCGGTGCAGCCGCGGGTGCGCGCGGGGCATAGCCGCCACCGCCGCCGCCGCCGCCGCCACCGCCGTAGCCGTCGTCGTCGCTGGGACCCGACGGACCGCCCTGGCCCTGGCGGCTGCCGAGCATCTGCATCTGGTCGGCGCGGATCTCGGTGGTGTACTTTTCGATGCCGTCCTTGTCGGTCCACTTGCGCGTGCGCAGGCTGCCCTCGACATAGACCTGCGAACCCTTGCGCAGGTACTGGCCGGCGATCTCGGCCAGGCGGCCGTTGAAGACGATGCGGTGCCATTCGGTGGCTTCGCGCATTTCGCCGCTTTGCTTGTCCTTCCAGCGATCGGTGGTGGCCACGGTGACGTTCGCGACCTGGTCGCCGCTCGGGAATGTACGCATCTCGGGGTCGCGCCCCAGATTGCCGACGACGATGACTTTATTGACCGATGCCATATGCACTGCCCCTGATAAGTGGATGGAGGAGAAGGTTGAGAAGAACCCTCGATTGTGCCCCAAGGCGACTGCCCGCAATCCCCTGAGGTGCCAGAATGGCCCGGACCGATGAATCGCGAACCCGACTTTTTCGAGCATCTGCGCGCCGAGCTGTCCAGCGGGCGGATCTGGCTCGACCGTGCCATCGTGCTGGGCTACGCCATCGCGGCGGGCCTCTTCGTGGTGGGCTTCACGCTGGCCAGCGACTGGGTCTTCGGCCAGTTCCACCGCTTCTACCGCGCCTGGCCCTGGGCCCTGCTGCTGACCACGCCGCTGATCACGGCCGGCATCGTCTGGTTCACCCTGCGCTTCTTTCCCGGCGCGGGCGGCTCGGGCATCCCGCAGATCAAGGCCGCGCTGCACCCGGCCCTGCCCGACGAGCGGCGCTTCGTGTTCGCCTCGCTGCGGCTGACGGTCGCGAAGATCGGGCTGGGCGTGGCCGGTTTCGCGGCCGGCCTGTCGATAGGGCGCGAGGGCCCCTCCGTGCAGGTGGCGGCGGGCGTGATGCAGCACGCGCGGCGCTGGCTCTCGCCCAACACGGCCATCGACGGGCGCGCGCTGCTGGTGGCCGGCGGCGCGGCCGGCATCGCGGCGGCCTTCAATGCGCCGCTGGCGGGTGTGGTGTTCGCCATCGAGGAGCTGTCGGGCCGGCTCGAGGCTCGCTCCAGCGGGCTGATCATCACGGCGATCGTGCTGGCCGGCCTGGTGGCGGTCTCGGCCTTCGGCAACGTCAGCTACTTCGGCGTGATCCGCGTGCCGCGGCTGGGCTGGGACGTGCTCGGGCCGGGCCTGCTGGTCACGCTGTTGAGTGGCGCCGCGGGCGGGCTGTTCGCGCGGCTGCTGATCGCCTCCCTTACCGGCACGGCCGGGCGCTTAAACCGCTGGCGGGCGCGCTTTCCGGTGCGCTTCGCGGCCGTCGGCGGACTGGCTGTGGCCGTCATCGGGCTGGTCACGGGCGGCGTCACCTTCGGCGCGGGCTCGGAGGCGGTCAAGCAGATGCTGCAGGGGCATGACGAGCTCACGCCGCTCTACACGGTGCTCAAGTTCGTCGCCACCTGGCTCACGGCGTGGTGCGGCGTGCCGGGCGGGATCTTCGCGCCGTCGCTGTCCATCGGCGCGGGCATCGGCGACGCGGTGGCGCGCCTGGCCGCCAGCGAGCACGGGCCGGCGCTCATCGCCATGGGCATGGCCGGCTTCCTGGCGGCGGTGACGCAGGCGCCGCTCACCGCCTTCATCATCGTGATGGAGATGGTCGACGGCCACTCGATGGTGCTGAGCCTGATGGCCGCCGCGATGCTGGCCAGCCTGGTCTCGCGCATGATCAGCCGGCCGCTGTACGACACGCTGGCCGAGCACATGGTGAGCCGCGCGATCAGCACCTCCGCCGGCACCGAAGCGGTGCACCCGCCGCCTGCAGAAACCCCGAAGTCCGAACCGCCGGTTCCCTCCGGCTCGCCATGAAATCGTGGGCGGTCTATCATGTCCGGTTGCCCTCGGACGATCGCCTGCCTTGAATTCAAAAGCCACCGCACCCACCGCCCGTAGCGAAGCCGACGCGGAAAGCGCCCGCGACGCGGAACTCGAACGCAACACCTACCTCGGCGCAGTGCTGGCGCAGCAGCGCATCAGCATCCGCGGCGCGCGCACGCACAACCTGAAGAACGTCGATCTCGACATCCCGCGCAACAAGCTGGTGGTCATCACCGGTTTGTCGGGCTCGGGCAAGTCGAGCCTTGCCTTCGACACGCTGTATGCCGAAGGGCAGCGGCGCTACGTCGAGAGCCTCTCGGCCTACGCGCGGCAGTTCCTGCAGCTCATGGACAAGCCCGACGTCGACGTGATCGAGGGCCTATCGCCCGCGATCAGCATCGAGCAGAAGGCCACCAGCCACAACCCGCGCTCCACCGTGGGCACGGTGACCGAGATCCACGACTACCTGCGCCTGCTCTACGCGCGCGCCGGCACGCCCTACTGCCCCGACCACCACCTGCCGCTGCAGGCGCAGACGGTGTCGCAGATGGTCGATGCGGTGCTGGCGATTCCCAACGAGCCGCGCCTGATGATCCTGGCGCCCGTGGCACGCGAGAAGAAGGGCGAGTTCGTCGAGCTCTTCGCCGAGATGCAGGCCTCCGGCTACGTGCGCTTCCGCGTCGACGGGCAGATCTACGAATACAACGACCTGCCCAAGCTCAAGAAGACCGAGAAGCACGACATCGACGTCGTCATCGACCGCCTTCGCGCGCGTCCCGACATGCAGCAGCGCCTGGCCGAGAGCTTCGAGGCCGCGCTGCGCCTGGCCGAGAGCCGCGCGATCGCGCTGGAACTGGGCGCGGAAGGCGCTCCCGACAAGGAGCACCTGTTCAACGCCAAGTTCGCCTGCCCGATCTGCCACTACTCGCTGTCGGAGCTGGAGCCGCGCCTGTTCTCGTTCAACTCGCCCGTCGGCGCGTGCCCGACCTGCGACGGCCTGGGCAGCCGCGAGGTGTTCGATCCGGCGCGCGTGGTGGCCTTTCCGTCGCTGTCGCTCGCCAGCGGCGCCATCAAGGGCTGGGACCGCCGCAACGGCTACTACTTCAGCATGATCGAGAGCGTCGCCAAGCACTACAAGTTCGACGTCGACGCACCCTTCGAATCGCTGCCGGCCTCGGTGCAGCAGGTGCTGCTGTACGGCTCTGCCGCCGAGGAGATCAAGTTCAACTACACCATGGAGTCGGGCAACTTCGCGGGCAAGAAGCTCACGAAGAAGCACCCCTTCGAGGGGATCATCCCGAACATGACGCGGCGCTACCGCGAGACCGACTCGGTGATGGTGCGCGAGGACCTCGCGCGCTTCCGCAACATGCAGCCCTGCCCCGACTGCGGCGGCTCGCGCCTTCGCCCCGAGGCGCGCAACGTGTTCCTGGTCGACGAGAGCGGCGCGGACAACGGCACCGAGCGCCCGCGCATGGCGATCTTCGAGCTCAGCCGCCTCACGCTGCGCGATTCGCTCGGCTGGTTCGAGAAGCTCAAGCTGCGCGGCGCCAAGGCCGAGATCGCGGAGAAGGTGGTGCGCGAGATCGGGCTGCGCCTGAAGTTCCTCAACGACGTGGGCCTGAACTACCTGAGCCTCGACCGCAGCGCCGAGACGCTGTCGGGCGGCGAGGCGCAGCGCATCCGCCTCGCCTCGCAGATCGGCTCCGGCCTCACCGGCGTGATGTACGTGCTCGACGAGCCCAGCATCGGCCTGCACCAGCGCGACAACGACCGCCTCATCGGCACGCTGAAGCACCTGCGCGACATCGGCAACAGCGTGATCGTGGTCGAGCACGACGAGGACATGATCCACGCCGCCGACCACGTGATCGACATGGGCCCCGGCGCCGGCGTGCACGGCGGGCGCGTGATGGCGCAGGGTACCTGCGCCGAGGTCTCGTCCAACCCCGACTCGCTCACCGGCCAGTACCTCTCGGGCGCGCGCAGGATCGAGGTGCCGAAGCACCGCACCGCGTGGCTGCCTTCGACGAAGCAGCCCGCCTTCCATGAAGGCAGGAAGCCCCCGCGCTTTCCGCCGAGCCCCGCCGCCGAGCGCCGCGCCGCACGCGAGGCCGCGCACCTCGCCACGCAGACCGACCTGCAGGAGATCCGCGTGGTCGGCGCCACGGGCAACAACCTCAAGAACGTGAGCGTGGCCTTCCCCGTCGGCCTGCTGACCTGCGTGACGGGCGTGTCGGGCTCGGGCAAGTCCACGCTGGTGAACGACACGCTCTACACGGCGGTCGCGCGCACGCTCTACCGCGCGCACGAGGAGCCGGCGGCGCACGAGTCGGTGGAAGGCATCGAGTACTTCGACAAGGTCATCAACGTCGACCAGAGCCCCATCGGCCGGACCCCGCGCAGCAATCCGGCCACCTACACGGGCCTGTTCACGCCCATCCGCGAACTCATGGCCGAGACCAACACCGCGCGCGAGCGCGGCTACGGCCCGGGGCGCTTCAGCTTCAACGTGGCGGGCGGGCGCTGCGAGGCCTGCCAGGGCGACGGCGTCGTCAAGGTCGAGATGCACTTCCTGCCCGACGTGTACGTGCCCTGCGAGGTCTGCCACGGCCAGCGCTACAACCGCGAGACGCTCGAAGTGCTCTACAAGGGCAAGAACATCGCGCAGATCCTGGAGATGACGGTCGAGGCCGCGCACGACTTCCTCAAGGCCGTGCCCACCATCGAGCGCAAGCTGCGCACCCTGCTCGACGTGGGCCTGAGCTACATCAAGCTGGGCCAGTCGGCCACCACGCTGTCGGGCGGCGAGGCGCAGCGCGTGAAGCTCGCGCTCGAACTCAGCAAGCGCGACACCGGCCGCACCCTCTACATCCTCGACGAACCGACCACCGGCCTGCACTTCGCAGACATCGAGCTGCTGCTGAAGGTGCTCCACCAGCTGCGCGACGCGGGCAACACCATCGTCGTCATCGAGCACAACCTCGACGTCATCAAGACCGCCGACTGGCTGATCGACATGGGCCCCGAAGGCGGCGCCGGCGGCGGCACGGTGGTGGGCCAGGGCACGCCGGAGGACATCGCGGCGAACGAGGCGAGCCATACGGGGCGCTACCTGAAGCGGCTGCTGGAGCAGAAGTAGCCGCTGCTGGCGCCTGCAGGCCGTTCATGGACTGTGCGGGCGCTGAAGGGATCAGACCTCCGGACGCAGAGGACGCGAAGATCACGCAGAGGTCGAAGAAGAGACCGAAAACATTCTTGTGTTTTCCTTTCGCGCCCCTCGCGAAACCTTCGCGTCCTCTGCGTCCGGCTGCGCGCTCCTGATCCTGCCTCTCAAGTCGTCGTCTGCACGTGCAGGCGGCTCGTCTTGCAGCGGTGCAGCGCGCGGTAGTGCTCCAGCGGCCGGCCGTTGGCGCCGTAGGCGATCGATTCGATGCGCAGCAGCGGCTCCGGCTGCGGCAGGTTGAGGAGGTCGCAGGTCTCGGCGTCGGGCAGCACGGCGTCGATCCAGCGTTCGGCGCGCACCAGGCGCAGGCCGTACTGGCGGCGCAGCACGTCGTAGAGCGAGCGGTCGTCCAGGCGCGTGCGGTGCAGGCCGGGTGCCAGGTCGGCGGGCACCACGGTCTCCACCAGCAAGCGCAGTTCGCCGTCGACGCTGCGCAGGCGCTTGAGCGCCACCACCTGCGTGTCGTCGGTCAGGCCGAGCGAGGCGGCCTCCTGCTCGGTGGGCGCGCGCAGTTCCTGCGTGAGGATCTGCGTGCGCACCGAGCGGCCCTTGCGTTCCATCTCGTCGGAGAAGCCGAGCACGGTGGAGACGAAGTCCTCGTCGCGCTCGCGCGCCGACACGAAGGCGCCGCGGCCCTTGATCTTGTAGATGAGGTTGTTGCGCACGAGGTCGGCCAGCGCCTCGCGCACCACGATGCGCGAGATGCCGAACTGCTCGCCCAGCTCGGCCTCGGACGGCAGCTTGGCGCCGATGGGCAGCACGCCCTGCAGGATCTGCATGCGAAGCGCGTCGCGGAACTGGGCCCACAGCGGGGACTCGGAGTCGCGGTCGAGCACGGTCGAAATTTCGGTCGGAGAGTTCACGTCGAAGCTTGGCCCAGGGCCTGAGGAGTCATCAATGATGCATCGAAAGACGCCGGTGCATCGGCGGCCACCGGCGAAAGCCGCACGCCGTGGCGCTCGCGCAGCGCAGTGGCGCAGGCGTGCAGCTCGGCGTGCTGCTGCGCAGCGTCCCAGCCCAGCGCATCGGCGGCGATGCCTGCGATCTCGGCGAGCGCGGCGTCGGTGACCAGCCCGCGGATGGCCAGCAGCGTGCGGCGGATCACGAGGTCGTCGAGATGCACCACGCCGGTCTCGAGGCAGAGATACGAAAGCTCGGCCACCGAATAACCGGGCGCGTGGCGCAGCGGCATGTCGCCCGATGCGGAGAGGCGCTGCGCCAGCGGCAGGGCCTTCGATCCATAGCGCTTCAGCAGCACCTGCGCGCGCGTGCGGCTCATGCCGGAGGCGGCGACCAGGCGATCGAGAAAACGCTCGGTCGCCTGCGCATCGGCCGGCAGCTCGGCGCCGCCGCCGATCGGCAGCATGTCCGTCGATGCCGTGCGCGGACGGCCCAGTTGCTTCAGCACTTCGTCGACGGCCTCTTCCGCGAGCGCGCGGAAGGTCGTCCACTTGCCGCCGACGAGGCCGACGACCGGAATGTCGCGCGTGGCGCTGGGCGGATCGAGCACCACCGAGTGGTCGCGCGAGATCTGCCCCGGCTTGTCGGCGTCGGAGCGCGCAAGGGGCCGCACACCGACGTAGGTGTAGACCACGTCGCCGCGGCCGAAGCGCAGGTTGGGGAACACCTCTGCCAGCACTTCGAGCAGGTAGTCGACCTCCTCGGGCTCGGTCTCGATCCTGTCGGGGTCGTCCACGGGGATGTCGGTGGAGCCCACCAGCACGCGGTCGAGGAAGGGGTAGACGATGCACACGCGCCCGTCCACCGCCTCGAAGTAGGCCATGCGGCCCTGCAGCGCGTCGCGCAGCGCGGGATGGTCGAGCACGAGGTGCGAGCCCTTGGTGCCCATCACGCGCGGGCCGGCACCGCCGAGCACCGCAGTGCTGCGGTCGAGCCACGCGCCGCTGGCGTTCACCACGGTGTCGGCCGTCACGCGCACCAGCGCGCCGGTGATCTCGTCGCGCAGCGTGATGATGTTGCCGGCGCAGCCCATCACTCGGCAGTAGTTGGCCGCGGCCGATCGCGGCTGGTCGCGGCAGGCGTCGCCGATGAGTTCGAGGATGAGCCACTCGGGGTGGCTGATCCACGCATCGAAGAAGGTGGCCGTCCAGCGCACCGCCGAGCGGAACAGGCTGCGGTCGCCCGGGGGAACGCGGCTGATGCGGTGGTTGGGCATCACGCGCTGGCGGCGGCCGAGCAGGTCGTACAGGCGAAGGCCCGCGGCCACCGCCAGCAGTCCGCGCGTGCGCTGCGGCGGCTTGCGGCCGAAGAACTTCAGCGCGCTGCTCATGAGCCCACCGAAGAAGCTCGACAGCGGCACCACCGTCTTCAACGGCTGCACCAGGTGCGGCGCGTTGCGCAGCAGCAGGTTGCGCTCGCGCGTGGCCTCGGCCACCAGCGAGAAGCTGCCGTTCTCCAGGTAGCGCAGGCCGCCGTGGATCATGCGCGAGGGCGCGCTGCTGGCGCCCGCGCTGAAGTCGCCCTTGTCGACGATGAGGCAGTCCACGCGCTGCAGGCACAGGTCGCGGAACACGCCCACGCCGTTGATGCCGGCGCCGACGATGACGGTGGAGAAATGTCGGTCCGCGAGCGACGCGGGGCGCACGAAGGGCAGTTGCCACGCGCTCATCGGGAGACCTCCGCGCTGCGCGCTGCGGTGCTGCCGGCGGCGGCCGTCACGCCGCCCGCCAGATGGGAAAACACAGGAGACATGGTGTCGATCAGTTCGTTGAAGCCGGCGTTGAAGTCGGCATGGGCGCGCGCCAGGGCGGCGTCGGGCTCGACGGTGTCGCAGGGCGCGAGCAGCGCGCTGCCCTGCTCCGCTCGGTCGATGCCCTGCGACATGGCGGCGTAGATGGCGGCGCCGCGCGCCCCGGTCTCGTCGTCGGCGCAGCGCTCGACCGGATGGCCGAGCAGGCCCGCGAGCAGGCGCACGAGGCGCGTGTCGCTCGCGCCGCCGCCAAGCACGGTGCACGCGGACACAGGCAGCCCGCAGGCCGCGAGCCGCGCGATGTGGCGCGCATGCAGCGCCGCGACCGCATCGACCACCGCGCGCGCCATGTCGCCGCGCGTGTGATGGCTCTTGAGGCCGACGAAGCCCGCGGTCACGCCGCCGCCTCCGTTCACGAACGGCAGGAAGCGCAGCCCGCCCGCGCCCAGCGGCACCGACATCGCGAGGTCGACCACCGCACGCGCATCGGGCAGGCCGAGCACGCCGGCCAGCCATGCGATGTTAGCCATCGAGGAGGGGCTGTTCTCCATGTAGAGCCGCTTGTCCTCGCGGCCGAAGTTGACGACGGCGGCCACGGCGGGCTTGGGCTCGATCACCGGCCCGATGACGGCGTTGACGCACCAGGTGCCGAAGACCGACACCGCGCGCGAGCGCCCTTCGGCGCAGATCGCGGTCATCGAGGCCAGCAGGTCGATGGCGCCCATCGCCACCGGAATGCCCGCGGGCAGGCCGCACAGCGCGGCCTCCGAAGGCCGCAGCCTGCCGACGATCTCGCCGCTGGGCACCAGCGGGCCGAAGACGCGCGGCCCGAGATCGGCGATGCCCGAGGCATCGAAGGCCGCCTGCGACCACGTGCCCGTTTCGATCGACACCAGCCCGGCCGTGCTCGCGTCGCTGGCGTCGGTGGCGACCTCGCCCGTCAGCAGGAAGCCGAGGTAGTCCTTCGCGAACATCAGCCGGCGCACCGCGCCGCGCTGCACGGCGTCGGTGCCCAGCAGCTCGGCCGCGATCACCGTGGGCTGGCCGGGCCAGGGCTGGCAGCCCACGTCGGCGAAGAGTGCCGGGCCGTGGCCGAGCGCGAGGGAGCGGGCGCGCGCGTCGGCGCGCTGGTCGGTGGAGGCGACGGCCCGTCCGCCCACGAGCTCGTTGCGCGCGTCGAGCGCATAGAGCCCGGCGCCGTGGCCGGTGCAGCCGATGGCGCGGACCTCCGACACGCGGTCTCCGAGTTGATGGGCGACGTCGCGCAGCACGTGGGTCAATGCGGCGCGGATGGCCGCGGCCCCCACTTCGCATCCCCCTCCGGGCAGCCGGTCGTGCGGCAATGGCATTCGTGACAGGGCGACGCTGCGGCCGTTCCCGGCTTCGAGGGCCAGGGCTTTCAGGCTGCTCGACCCCATGTCGATGCCGATCAGTATGTTGGGCTTCATGTCATAACAGCTTCGGCTGAATAAAAGCGGCCTGCCAGTAGCGTTTCCCCTAGTTATCCCTCCAAATGGCCAGCGCGTACATTCTAGCCTGTCATAACAACTGATGTGACAAAGCGGTTCCGAGAGCTGCCCTGAAAAGCGGCATCCACAAGCTGTGCACCCAACGTGAGGAGACAAAGAATGAGGCGTAATTTCCTGAAGTCCGCCGCGGCCGCCGGCATCGGCCTGGCCGGCGCGAGCGCATTCGCGCAGCAGCAGGCGGCTGCCCCCGCCGCCGGCGGCGGCCTGCGCGGCAATCCCAGCGACGTCTACGTGATGAACGTGATGGTGTCGGGGGTCGAGTACTGGTTTCCGGTCTACGAAATGATGAAGCAGCTCGGCCGCACGCTCGGCGTTCGCACCCGCTACACCGGCACGCCCGAGTACGACGTGAACAAGCAGCTCGCGTCCTTCGAGCAGGAGCTGGCGCGCAAGCCCGCGGGCATCCTGCTGCACCCGATGAACCCCGACCCGTTCATCGAGCCGATCAACCGCGCCGCGGCGATGGGCATCCCGGTCGTCACCTTCGCGGCCGACTCGCCCAACTCCAAGCGCACCTCCTTCGTCACTTCCGACAACGACCGCGAGGGCAACCAGGCGGCCGACGCCATCGCCGCGTCGCTGGGCGGCAAGGGCGAATACGCGGTGCTCGAGAACCCCGGCCAGGACAACCACGACCGCCGCATCGCCGCCTTCATCAACCGCATGAAGACCAAGCACCCCGGCATGAAGCTGGTGGGCCGCGCAGCCAGCAACCAGGACCCGAACAAGGCCTACCAGGCGGTGCTGAGCCTCGCGCAGGCCAACCCGAACCTGGGCGCCCTGTTCATGCCCGAGGCCAACTCGGCCCTCGGCGCGGCGCAGGCCAAGGTGGAGACCAAAAAGAACATCAAGGTGATGTGCTGCGACGTGAACGCCAAGATCCTCGACATGATCAAGTCGGGCGACGTGTTCGGCGCCATCAACCCCAACCAGGGCATGCAGGGCTACATGGGCATGATGATGCTGTTCCTGGCCAAGAACCCCGGCCTCATCGACCCGATGAACGACGCCAAGCGCAACGGCACCAACCCGATGTCGGTGCCCTTCCTGGACAACGGCCTGTCGGTGGTCAGCAAGGCCAACGCCGACGACTTCTACTGGGACAAGTACCTCGCCCGCCGGGGCACCAAGGGAATCGGCGAGTGAACGCAGTGGGCGCATTGCTCGAACTGCGCGGCATCAGCAAGCGCTTCGGCGCTTCGCGCGCGCTCACGGGCGTGGACTTCTCGCTGCGCCGCGGCGAGATCCACGCCCTTTGCGGCGAGAACGGCGCGGGCAAGTCCACGCTGATGAACATCATCGACGGCATCCACCAGCCGGACGAGGGCACGATCTCGCTCGACGGCAAGAAGGTGGTGATCGACGGCCCCGCGCACGCGATGCGCCTGGGTATCGGCCTGGTCCACCAGGAGATCGCCCTGTGCGGCGACGCCACGGTGGCCGAGAACATCTTCATGCCGGAGATCAACGCCGGCAGGAGCGCGTGGATGAACTACGCGAGCCTCGACGAACGCGCCGCCAAGGTGCTGCAGCGGCTGGGGCAGGACATCGACCCCGCCGCGCTGGTGAAGGACCTGAGCATCTCCACGCAGCAGCTCATCGAGATCGCCAAGGCGCTCACGCTCGACTGCAAGGTGCTGATCCTCGACGAGCCCACGGCCGCGCTCACCGACAACGAATCGGCCGCGCTCTTCCGGGTGCTGCACGACCTCAAGGCGCAGGGCATCGGCATCATCTACATCAGCCACCGCATGGCGGAGATCTTCGCGCACTGCGACAGCGTCACCGTGCTGCGCGACGGCCGCCACGTGCACACCGGCCCGCTGGCCGAGCTCGATGCCGACGGCCTGGTGCGACGCATGGTCGGGCGCGACCTGGGCAACTACTACCCGCCGAAGCAGGAAGAACCGGCATCGGGCGAGCATGTGCTGGAGGTGACCGACATCGCCGACGGCGAGCGCGTGCACGGCGTGTCGTTCAGGCTCGGGCGCGGCGAGATCCTCGGCATCGCGGGGCTGATGGGCGCCGGCCGCAGCGAGCTCGCGGAGACCATCTGCGGCCTGCGCACCGCGCGCAGCGGCAGCGTGCGGCTGCGCGGCAGGCCGCTCACGATCCGCAAGTACAGCGACGCGCTGCGCGAAGGCATCGCCTACCTCAGCGAGGACCGCAAGGCGGCGGGCGTGTACCTGGAACTGCCGATCGCGCAGAACATCGCGTCGATGGCGCTCGCGCGCGTGAGCTCGCGCTTCGGCCTGCTGCAGCGCGCCGCCGAGCACAAGCTGGCCGTGAGCCTCGGCGCGCGGCTCAAGCTCAAGTCGGACGGCGTGGACATCGACGTGGCGAGCCTGTCGGGCGGCAACCAGCAGAAGGTGGCCATCGCCAAGCTGCTGGCCACCAACCCGTCTGTGCTGCTGATGGATGAACCCACGCGCGGCGTGGACGTGGGCGCCAAGTCGGAGATTCACCACATCCTGCGCGACCTGGCCAGCCAGGGCGTGGGCGTGATCGTGATCTCCTCGGAGCTGCCCGAGATCATCGGCCTGTGCGACCGTGCGCTGGTGATCCGCGACGGCCGGCTCGCCGGCGAGGTGCAAGACAAGGACATGACGGAAGAGGCCCTGCTGCGGCTGGCCTCCGGACTTTGCGAAGAGGAAACGACAGCATGAACTACCCAGCACAACTGGACGCGGGCGCCGCGGGCCTGACGCCGCCGCAGACGACCGAGGGATCAGGAGGAGGAACGAAAGGAGGCCCCGTGAAACCCGCCAGCAGGCTCGCCAGCATGCGCGAGCTGGGCCTGTTGATCATCATCGCCGCGCTGTGCGTGGGCATGAGCTTCGCATCGCCCTACTTCCTCACCTGGGACAACGTGCGCGCGATGCTGCTGTCGTTCTCCATCGAGGGCATCGTGGTGGTGGGCATGACCATCCTGCTGATCGTCGGCGGCATCGACCTGTCGGTGGGCTCGGTGGTGTGCTTCGCGATGGTGATCACCGGCAAGCTCTTCCTCATGGGCTTCGATCCGTGGACGGCGGGGCTCATCGCTATCGCGGCCAGCGCCATGATCGGCGCGATGATCGGCGGCTGCGTCACGCGCATCGGACTGAACCACTTCATCGCCTCGCTGGCCTTCATGGTGATCGTGCGCGGCCTGTGCCTGGCGCTCACGCAGGGCACGCCGCAGTCGCTGTTCTCGCTGCCGGCCGAGTTCAAGTTCATCGGCCAGGGCACGCTCTTCGGCGTTCCGGCGGTGATCCTGATCTTCCTGGCGATCGTGGTGGTGAGCGACTTCGTGCTGCGCCGTTCCTCGCTGCTGCGCCGCGTGTTCTACACCGGCAGCAACGAGAAGGCGGCGCTGTATTCGGGCATCCGCGTGGGCCACGTCAAGTTCTGGGTCACGGTGCTGTGCGCCGCATCGGCCGGCCTCGCGGGCGTGATCTACACCGCGCGCTTCGGCGCCGCCACGCCCACCTTCGGCGTGGGCATGGAGCTCAACGTGATCGCCGCAGCGGTGATCGGCGGCGCCAGCCTCAAGGGCGGCTCTGGCACGGTGCTCGGCGCGGTGCTGGGCCTGGCGCTGCTGTCGGTGGTGACCAGCTCGCTGATCCTGCTGGACGTCTCGCCCTACTGGCAGGACGTGATCAAGGGCGTGATCCTGCTCGCGGCCGTGACCATCGACCACCTCATGAACACGAGAAAGACCAAGCGATGAACAACATCAGCACCAGCAACGCATCGGCCATGAAGAAGACCACCCTCGGCCCCTCGGGCATCGAATGCTCGGCCATCGGCCTGGGCACCTGGGCCATGGGCGGATGGATGTGGGGCGGCGGCGACAACGCGGCCGCCGTGCTCGCCATCCAGGCCTCGCTGGATGCGGGCGTGAACCTGATCGACACCGCGCCGGCCTACGGGCTGGGCCGCTCCGAGAGCATCGTCGGCACCGCGCTGAAGGGCCGCCGCCACGAGGCGGTGATCGCCACCAAGTGCGGGCTGGTGTGGCACACCCGGAAGGGAACGCACTTCTTCGAAGAAGACGGCCACCCGGTGTACCGCTACCTCGGGCGCGAGTCGATCATCCACGAGGCAGAAGAGAGCCTGAAGCGCCTGCAGACCGACTACATCGACCTCTACATCACGCACTGGCAGGACGCCACCACGCCCGTGGCCGAGACCATGGACGCGCTGCTCGAGCTCAAGAAGCAGGGAAAGATCCGCGCCATCGGCGTGAGCAACGTGAGCCCCGAGACCCTGGCCGAATACCTGCAATATGGCCCGGTCGACGCGGCGCAGGAACGCTACAGCCTGATCGACCGCGAGATCGAGCAGACGCTGGTGCCGCTTTGCACGGAGAACAACGTGGCGGTGCTGGGCTACTCCTCGCTCGCGCTGGGCCTGCTCGCGGGCCCCATCGACCCCGAGCGCAAGTTCACCGGCGACGACCAGCGCGCGACCAACCCGCGCTTCAGCGCCGACAACCGCGCGAAGCTAAAGGCCTTCTTCGAGGAACTGGAGCCGCTGCGCCGGCAGCTCGAATGCTCCTTCGGCCAACTCATGATCGCCTGGACGCTGGCGCGCGGCAGCGTGTCGGTGGCGCTGTGCGGCGCTCGCGCGAGCAAGCAGGCCATCGAGAACGCGGGCGCCGGCTCGGTGCGCCTGCACGACGCGGCGCTGGAGCTGATCGACGGCGCCGCGAGCAGGCACCTGGGCTCGCTCGGCTGAGCCCTCCTCTCTTCTGTCACACATCAACAAGCAAGGACTTCTCTCCGTATGTCGAAGGACAAGACCGCACGCCTGAACCGGCTGCTCAACAACGGGCGCTGCCTGGACATCGCGCTCGACCACGGCGTGTGCAACGAGCCCACCTTCCTCGAAGGCCTCGAGGACATGCCCGCGGTGATGGAACGCCTCGTGGCCGCGCGCCCCGACGCGATCCAGCTCAACTACGGCCAGTCGGACCTGCTGCAGGACCGCCCGGGCCGCGACAAGCCTGCCCTCGTGATGCGCATCGACATGGGCAACCCCTACAACGCCACGCGCCACCGAGTGATGTGGGCGGTGCTGCAGAACGAGCACGACCCGGTGCTGCCCGCCGTGCAGCAGGATGCCGCCTGCGTGGTGGTCAACCTCTTCATGCTGCCCGACGAGCCCGACCTGTTCCGCCAGTGCGTGCAGAACATCGCGCGCGTTCGCGCCGACTGCGACCGCTACGGCATGCCGCTGATGATCGAGCCGCTGGTGATGCAGGCACCGTCGGCCGGCAGCCGCTACTCGGTGGACGGCGATGCCGAGAAGATCGTCACGCTCGTGCGCCTGGCGCGCGACATGGGCGCAGACATCGTCAAGGCCGACCCCACCACGGATCCCAAGGACTTCCACCGCGTGGTGCAGGCCGCGCGCTGCCCAGTGCTCGTGCGCGGCGGCGGCCGCGAGGACCTGCAGCAGGTGTTCGCGCGTTCGCGCGTGCTGATGGACGAAGGCGCCGTCGGCATGGTGTACGGGCGCAACGTCTACCAACACGGCGATCCGTCGGCGGTGGTGGACGCGCTGATGGCCATGATCCACCGCGGCGCGAGCGCCAAGGAGGCATGGGACATCTACGAATCGGGTGGCGCGAAATGACATGACGAAGACGCGCCCTCTCTAGGAGGAGGAAACAAGGAAGAAAAAGCCTCACGGCGGGCGGCGGATGCGTCGCCCGCCGGGGTGCGTCCTGCGCGCGCGTTTTCCATCCCACGCGCGGCAGGCGGCAAGGAAGAGAAGAGAGAGACAAGAAGACAACAAGACAAGACGGACACGGAAGTTAGTTGGCCAAGAAGAAAACGGTTCCCCTGCGGACTTCAAACAACCTGGAGGCAACGATGAAAATCCGGTATTACTTGATGGCGTTCCTGCTGCCGTTCGTCACGCTGCTGACGCACGCGGCAATCACCGGGGTCAGTCCGATGACGACCCTGAGCAACATGGCGACGGCGATGGCCGAAGCCGTGGCCGACCCGCTGCCGCTGCAGGGGCCCGGCCTGGGCAATCTCACCTACACCTCGGCGGAGCTGTTCAAGCCGGTCTCGATGATCACGAGCGCCGCGCACCCGCTGGACCCGGCGCACAGCAGCGCCTACGAGTCGCGAGAGGTGCCCGCCACCTACCCGGGCCGCAAGGACTACGGCATGAACGCGGGCATCATGATCAACGGCTACTTCCTGACGTCCTTCGCGCCGGACAGCGGCCTCGGCCCGGGCGGCTTCCTGCTGTACGACATCTCGAACCCCCGTCAGATCAAGCTCGTGAAGAAGATCTACGAGCCCGAGGGCCGCACGCAGGAGTTCCGCGAGACGCACTCCTTCGGCACCGCGAAGATCGGCGGCAAGACCTACGTCACGCTGCCCAGCATCAACGGCATCGAATTCTGGGACTTCACCGACGTCAACGACATCAAGCAGGTGAAGAAGCTCGCGCTGCCCGGCGTCAACGGCGGCGACTACGAGAACGTGGCCTGGCAGCTGTGGTGGCAGGCGCCCTACGTGTACGTGGCCTCGGCGGGCCGCGGCATCTTCATCGTCGATGCCTCCGACCCGGCCAACGCTGTGGTGGCGAACCGCGGCGCGAACAAGCCCAACCCGGTACCCACGGGCGAACTCGGCGGCTTCCGCGTCGGCCCGATCTTCACCATCGGCAACCACATGGTGCTGAGCTCGATGGACAACACCGCGGGCTTCTCCAGCCTCGACATCTCCGATCCGCTGAACCCCAAGGTGCTGGACGCGATCGGCTCCAACCCCAACTACTACGCCACCTGCTTCGACGGCAAGACCCTGCACGCATCGGCGCGCGGCGGCGGCGCCAAGATGTACAGCTACGACCTGAGCGACCGGTCCAAGTTCGTGGCCGAGGACAACCGCCTCGTCGTCGACGAGCAGCTCTACTGCGCCACGCAGGACAGCTACGTCTTCCAGGGCGCGCAGACGCGCATCCACAAGGTCGACGTGAGCAATCCGCTGAACCACGTCGAGGTGGGCCGCGGCAGCATCCTGCGCGAGGACGATCCGAACTTCTCGCACTCGGACAACGGCCAGGTCGCCGTCTTCGGCAACCTGGTGTTCGTGGGCAACGACCACGGCTCGGGCAGCGGCTTCATCGTGCACCAGGTCGACCCCGACACCACCAAGCCGGAGGTGCGGCAGGTCTCGCCCGCCAACAACGCGAAGCAGCAGGCGCTGACCTCGCGCATCGGCCTGGGCATGAGCGACAGCATCCTGCCCGAGAGCGTGAACTCCAACACCTTCATCGTGCGCCCGGTGGGCGGCAACACGCTGGCGGGCACCTACAGCGTGCAGCTGGGCATCATCAACTTCCACCCCGCGCAGCCGCTGCAGCCCGGCACCAGCTATGAAGTGTTCCTGCCGGCCAACGGCGTGAAGGACTATGCGGGCAACGCCATCGCCGCGGACTACAAGTCGGTGTTCCACACCGGCAACGCCGCCGAGATCGGCCTGATGCACCACTGGACGCTGGCGGGCAACCTCTCCGACCAGATCGGCAACAACAACGGCACGCCCGCCACCGGCGACGCCTTCGAGAGCATCGGCCTGAACTTCGCGAACCGCACGGCGGGCGTGACGCTCAAGAGCGACAGCGTGGCGACCGTGCTCGGCGGCAGCGCCTCGGTGAGCCTCTACATGAAGACCACGCAGGCCGGCGGAGCCAACTCCTGGACGGCGCCCGGCATCTTCGGACGCGACCAGTCCGGCGGCGCCGACGATGTCTTCTGGGGCTGGCTCGACAACGGCGGGCGCATCAAGCTCTCGGTGGGCAACGATGCCGGCACCGTCTCCACCGCGGCGGTGAACGACGGCAACTGGCACCACGTGGTGATGACGCGCGACGCCGCCTCCGGCGCGCAGGCCCTGTACGTGGACGGCGTGAAGACCACCTCCACCGGCCCCACAGGCAACAAGGGCCTGTCGAACAAGTTCGCCGTGCTCGGCCAGATCCAGGGCAACACGGCGCTCTTCAAGGGCACGCTGGCGGAAGTGCGCGTCTACGGCCGCGTGCTGAGCGACACCGACGTGAGCACGCTGCGCAGCCAGGCCATCATCGGCGACCCCGGCATCGGCGGCGGTCCGAAGCTGGTCAACGGCCAGCTGGTGTTCAACCCGGCCACGCTGGGCAGCAGCGGCGCGCAGTACCGCTGGAACTTCGGCGACGGCACGCAGACCGCCTACGCGAACCAGCCGAACTACACCTACACCTACACGCGCCCCGGCCACTTCACGGTGACACTGACGGTGAAGGACGCCAGCGGCCGCGAGACCTTCTACACCTACAACCTCACGGTGATCATGCCGGTGACGCCGAACGCGCCGACGCACAGCACCAACATCGCGGGCGACGCGAACTCGGTGTATTCGGTCAACCCCGACAGCGGCACGGTCGCCGCCATCGACTCGCAGAGCCTCGTCAAGCGCTGGGAAGTGCGCGTGGGCGACGAGCCGAAGACGCTGGCCGTGGGCCCCGACGGGCGCATCTGGGTCACGGTGCAGGGCGAGGACAAGCTGGTGGCGCTCAACGCCGCCGACGGAAGCCTCTCGGCCACCGTGCCGCTGGCCTATGGCAGCGGCCCCTACGGCGTGGCCTTCACGCCCGACGGCACGAAGGGCCTGCTGACGATGGAGAGCAAGTCGATACTGATGAGCTTCAACCCGAGCACCGGCGCCACCACCGGCGCGGTCGCGCTCGACGGCGCGCTGCGCGGCATCGCGGTCGAGTCGGGCTCGCAGGTGGCCTACGTCACGCGCTTCAAGTCGAAGATGACGGGCGGCCAGCTGCACAAGGTGAACCTGCAGAGCATGAGCGCCATGAGCACGATCGCGCTGCCGGTGGACACCACCACGATCGACACCGAGAACCGTGCGCGCGGCGTGGCCAACTACCTGAGCCAGGTGGTGATCTCGCCCGACGGCGCCCGTGCGGTGCTGCCCTCGAAGAAGGACAACATCGTGCGCGGCAAATTCCGCGACGGCAACAACCTGGTGCACGACCAGACGGTGCGCTCCATCCTGTCGCAGGTCAACCTGCAGACCGCGGCGGAGGTGTTCGCCGAGCAGATCGACTTCGACGACCGGGCGCCGGCGCGCGCGGCCCTGTTCTCTCCCTCGGGCGACTACCTGTTCGTCGCGCAGATGGAAGGCAACCGCGTCGCCATCGTCGATCCGTACAGCCGCGCGGTGCGCGGCGAGATCAACGCCAGCAGCGCGCCGCACGGCCTGTACCTCGACGCGGTGCGCAAGCGCCTGTTCGTCAACAACTTCCTGGCGCGCTCGGTGACGGTGCATGACGTGGCATCGGTGCTCTCGTCGGAAAACAATGTGCCGACCTTCCTGCAGACGGTGTCGACCGTGGCGGCGGAACCCATGTCGGCGGCGGCGCTGCGCGGCAAGCAGGTGTTCTACAACGCGTCGGACCGCCGCATGAGCAAGGACAACTACATCTCCTGCGCGAGCTGCCATGCGGACGGCGGCGACGACGGCATGGTGTGGGACTTCACCCAGCGCGGCGAAGGCCTGCGCCGCACCATCAGCCTGCAGGGCCGGCGCGGACTGGGCCACGGCAAGCTTCACTGGACGGCCAACTTCGACGAAGTGCAGGACTTCGAGAACGACATCCGCAACGAGTTCGGCGGCCTCGGCTTCCTGACCAACGCGGACTTCGCGGCCACCTCCGACCCGCTGGGCGCGCCCAAGGCCGGCAAGAGCGCGCAGCTCGACGACCTCGCGGCCTACCTGAGCTCGCTGACCAAGTACATGCGCAGCCCGGCGCGTGCGGCGGACGGCAGCCTCAGCGTGGACGCGGCGCGCGGCCAGACCGTGTTCAACACGGCCCAGTGCGCGACCTGCCACACCGGTGCCACCTTCCGCGACGGCGTGCGGCATGACGTGGGCACGATCCAGGCGTCCTCGGGCAAGGGCCTGAACCAGCCGCTGGCGGGCGTGGGCTTCGACACGCCGACGCTGCTGGGCACCTGGAACACCACCGCGTTCTTCCACAACGGCCAGGCGGCCACGCTGCAGGACGTTCTCACGAGCGGCCACGGCAATGCCTCCAGCCTGCCGGCCAACGACGTGGTGGCACTGCGCGAATACGTGCGATCGCTTGACAACGACCCGACGCCGGTGGTCTCGCGCATCCGCTCGAACCACAGCAACCTGTGCGTGAACGTCCGCGGCGCCTCGACGGCGAGCGGCGCGACGGTGGTGCAGTGGCCGTGCGGCAACGACGGCAACGAGCGCTTCACCATGACGCAGACCAACGACGGCTTCGTGCAGTTCAAGGTCGAGCACAGCGGCCTTTGCCTGGCCCAGAGCGGCACCGCGACGACCAACGCCGCGGTGGTGCAGCTGGCCTGCTCGGCCGGCAACACCACGCAGTGGAGCCTGGTCGGCTCGACCCTGCGCAACCGGGCCTCGGGCTCGTGCCTGGACGTGCCGAACAATGCGACGACGCAGGACACGGCGCTGATCACCTGGACCTGCAACGGCGGCAACAACCAGAACTGGACGCAGCTTCAGTAGACCTCCAGGCTTCGCGCACTTCGTGTCGCTTCGCCACCCCCTTCCGGGGGCAACACCTGCGGCCCGGCTAAACCGGTTCCGCGGTGGCACTGGGCTCACCCCCAGGCTTCGCGCACTTCGTGTCGCTTCGCCAACCCCCTTCCGGGGGCAACACCTGCGGCCCGGCGAAGCCGGTTCCGCGATGTTCCACGAAGGAGCCGCCCGTTTTCACGGGCGGCTTTTTTTCTTTGTGGCGTTGCATCTGCTGCGCGCCGGCCATGACCTCCCACGTCATGGACCGTGCGCAGGCGCTCTGGGAAAGTACGTCCATCGAGGAAGCAACCAGTGCCTCGATTCACCAACCAACCAGGAGAAAACACATGACCGGCTTCAACATCCTTCCCCTCGCAGTGGCCCTGCTGATCGGCGTCGCAGCCCTCGGCTCGTGCCTGGGCATCGGACTGGTCGGCCAGAAGTTCCTCGAGAGCACCGCGCGCCAGCCCGAGCTGGTCGACACGCTGCAGACCAAGTTCTTCCTGGTGGCGGGCGTGACCGACGGCGCGTTCATCATCGCCACCGGCATCGGCCTGTGGTTCGCGACCGCCAACCCCTTCGGCTGAGCAGGAAGGAGACGGCGCATTGGCACCATTCGTGCTAGCACTGTTGACACCAAATTGTTTACAGCTAAAGTATTTAGCTATCAACGGTTTGATGTCGCCGGTGCCGCATGGGGCGGTGCCGGTGCGTTGTCTGCATCCTTCCCGCCGGAGAATCCATGCGCCACCTGCCCCCGAAGTCGCCCGCGCTGCCGCGCACCCTGCTCTCGCTGCTGCTGTGCGGCTCGGTCCTCGCCACCGCGGTGTCCGCCACCGCCGCCCCCGTCAAGGTGGGCCTGGCCCTCGACATCTCCGGACCTTTCGCGGCGTTGGGCGCCGAGGCGCGCGACGGCTTCGCGCTCGGCATCAAGCAGCTGGGCGGCAAGCTCGGCGGGCAGGACGTCGAGTTCGTGCAGGCCGACATGGCCGGCAGCCCCGACCAGGCCAAGCAGCTGGTCGACCGCATGATCCAGCGCGACAAGATCGACCTGTTCAGCGGCCCCATCGGCTCCAACGTGGCGCTGGCCGTGGGCCCGACCCTCTTCAACGCCAAGGTGCCGTATCTCTCGGCCAACGCCGGCCCGAGCCAGTTCGCCGGCGCGCAGTGCAATGCCTACTTCTTCGGCACCGCCTACCAGAACGACCAGTTCCACGAGGCCGCAGGCAAGTTCGCGCAGGACCGGGCCTTCAAGAAGATCGTGCTGATCGCTCCCAACTACCCGGCCGGCAAGGACGCGCTGGGCGGCTTCAAGCGCCAGTTCAAGGGCCAGGTGGCCGACGAGCTCTACACCAAGCTCGGCCAGATCGACTACGCGGCCGAACTCGCGCAGCTGCGCGCGGCCAAGCCCGACTCGATCTACTTCTTCCTGCCCGGCGCGATGGGCATCAACTTCATCAAGCAGTTCGTGGGTGCGGGCCTGTCGAAGGACATCACGCTCGTGACCAGCGGCTTCTCGGCCGACGAGGACGTGATCGGCGCCGTGGGCGAGCCCATGCTCGGCCTGTTCAACACCTCGCACTGGGCGCACGACCTCGACAACGCCGCCAACAAGGCATTCGTGGCCGCGTTCCGCAAGGAATACAACGGCCGCTACCCGTCGGTGTATGCGGCGCAGGCCTATGACGCGATCCTCGCGATGGACGCCGCCGTGAAGCAGGCCGGCGGCAACGCGCAGAACCGCGAGGCCGTGGTGGCCGCGCTGAAGAAGGCCAACTACGCATCGACGCGCGGCAGCTTCAAGTACGCGAACAACCACTTTCCCATCGAGAACTTCTACCTGCGCGTGATCGGCAAGGACGCACAGGGCAAGGTCACGAACAAGCTGATCAACACGGTGCTGACCAACTACGGCGACTCCTACGCCGACAAGTGCGGGCTGAAGTAGCTCGCCCCCAGGCTTCGCGCACTTCGTGTCGCTTCTCCCACCCCCTACCGGGGGCGACACCTGAGGCCCGGCAAAGCCGGTTCCTCGGTGTCTCCCGAATGAATGCGGGCAACCCTCCTGATGGTTCTATGAGTGGAATTCTTGTTCTCGAGCAGCTGCTCAACGGCCTCGGCTACGGGCTGATGCTGTTCCTGCTGGCTGCGGGGCTCACGCTGGTGTTCGGCATCATGGATGTGCTGAACCTGGCGCACGGCTCGCTCTTCATGGCCGGCGCCTACGTGGCGGCCGAGGCGCACACGCGCACCGGCTCGTTCTCGGCGGCCATCGTCATCGCGGTGGCAGTCACGGTGGTGGTGGCGCTGCTGCTCGAGGTGCTGCTGATGCGGCGGCTCTACACGCGCGACCATCTCGCGCAGGTGCTCGCCACCTTCGGCGTGATCCTGGTGGCCGACGACATCGTGAAGATGGCCTGGGGCCCTTCGCCGGTGATGGCGCCGACGCCCGCCGCGCTCTCGGGCCCGATCGACCTCGTGGAGGGCCTGCCCTACCCGGCCTATCGCCTCGTGATTCTCGTCGGCGGCCTGCTGGTGGCGCTGGCGCTGTACCTGCTGGTGAACCACACGCGCATCGGCATGCGGGTGCGCGCGGGCGCGTCCGACCGGCCCATGGCCGAGCTGATGGGCGTGCGCGTGGGCCGCATCTTCAACGGAGTGTTCCTTCTCGGCGCGGCGCTGGCCGCGCTGGCGGGCGCGCTGATGGGGCCCATCGTCGCGGTGCAGGTCGGCATGGGCGAGGCGATCCTGATTCCGGCGCTCGTGGTGCTGGTGATCGGCGGCATCGGTTCGGTGCGCGGCGCCTTCGTGGCCGCACTGCTCGTGGGCGTGGTCGACACCGTGGGCCGCGCCTTCGTGCCGATGCTGCTGCGCGCCACGCTGCCGCCTTCGACCGCGGCCGACCTGGGCCCGCTGTTCGCCGAGGTCGCGATGTACGCGCTGATGGTGGTCGTCCTCATCTTCCGGCCCTCCGGGCTCTTCTCGGCACGCGCATGAAGACATCGTCAAGCTACATCGGCCTCGGGCTGCTCTTCGTGCTGCTCGCGGCGTTTCCGCTGGTCGCGCCCGTCTTCGGGCTCGAGTTCTACATCGGCTTCGTGCGGCGCGTGCTCATCGTGGCGCTGGCGGCCGCGAGCCTCAACTTCATCCTCGGCTTCGGCGGCATGGTGGCGCTGGGGCACGCGGGCTTCATCGGCGTGGGGGCGTACACGGTGGTGGCGCTCAGCGACGCGGGCGTGATGTCGGGCTGGCTCATGTGGCCCGCGGCCGCGCTCGTGGCCGGCATCGTCGCCGCGCTGATCGGCACGGTGGCGCTGCGCACGCGCGGCGTGTACTTCATCATGACCACGCTGGCCTTCGCGCAGATGCTGTACTTCGTGGTGGTGTCGCTGCGCCGCTATGGTGGCGACGACGGCTACACGCTGATGTCGCGCCCCACGCTGCTGCCGGGCCTCGACCTGGGCAGCGAGGCGAACTTCTACTGGGTGGTGCTGGCGATCGTGGCGCTCGCGCTGTGGTGGCTGCACCGCGCGACGCGCTCGCGCTTCGGCCATGCGCTGATGGGCATCCGCGACAACGAGACGCGCATGCGGGCGCTGGGCTATCCGGTGTTCCGGCTGCAGCTGGTGGCCTTCACCATCGCGGGCGCCATCGCGGGGCTGGCCGGCGCCCTGCTCGCAGGCGGCAACGGCTTCGTCAGCCCGGCGACGATGCACTGGACGCAGTCGGCCACGCTCCTGGTGATGGTGGTCATCGGCGGGCTCGGGCGCAGCTGGGGCGGGCCGGTGGGTGCCGCCGTCTGGCTGGTGCTCGAAGAAGCCTTGAAGCAGCACACGGAGCATTGGCACATGCCGCTGGGGCTGCTGCTGATCGCCGTGGCGTTGTGGGCACCCAAGGGACTGGCCGCACTGTACAAGCGCCGCATGCCCCTCACCCCAACCCTCTCCCCAGAGGGGCGAGGGAGCAAGTCATGAGCCTTTTCAGAATCGAAGGTCTGGTCAAGCGCTTCGGCGGACTGCTGGCGACCGACCATGTGAGCCTCACCGTGGAACGCGGCGAAGTGCATGCGCTGATCGGACCGAACGGCGCCGGCAAGACCACGCTGGTGAACCTGATCACCGGCCTGCTGAAGGCCGATGCCGGGCGCATCCTGCTCGACGAGGTCGACATCACGAAGCTGAAGGACCACCAGCGCGTGGCCGCCGGCATGTCGCGCTGCTTCCAGGTGACGCGCGTGTTCCCGAAGGAGACCGTGCACGACAACCTGATGCTCGCGGCGCAGGCCCATGCGGGCAGCAGCCTGCGCTTCATGGCGCCGCGCGCGAAGGAGCGCGACCTCGTCGATCGCGCCATGGCGCTGGCTGACCGCGTCGGCCTCGGCGCCGAGCGCACACGCATCGCGGGCACGCTGCCGCACGGCGCGCAGCGCGCGCTCGACGTGGCGCTGGCGCTCGCTGCCGAACCCAAGCTGCTGCTGCTCGACGAACCGATGGCGGGCATGGGCCCCGACGAATCGGCGCGCATGGTGGAGCTGATCGAATCGCTGCGCGCGTCGATGGCCATCCTGCTGATCGAGCACGACATGGACGCGGTGTTCCGCCTCGCCAACCGGCTCACCGTGCTGGTGCAGGGCAAGGTGCTGATGAGCGGCACGGCCGACGAAGTGCGGGGACACCCCGACGTGCAGGCCGTCTACCTCGGCACCGAAGCAGAGGGGCATACATGACTCGCCCCCAGGCTGCGCGCACTTCGTGTCGCTTCGCCCACCCCCTTCCGGGGGCAACACCTGCGGCCCGGCGGAGCCGGTTCCACGGTGTTTCCCGAGCTGAAAACGCCCGCTTCGAACGGCCGTGAACGACGAGACACCGAGATGCTGCTAGAAGCGAAATCCATCGAAGCCGGCTACGGCGCAAGCCAGGTGCTGTTCGGCATCGACCTCGACATCCGCCCCGGCGAAGTGCTCGCGCTGCTCGGGCGCAACGGCATGGGCAAGAGCACGCTGCTGAAGGTGCTGACTGGCACGCTCCCGCCGATGCGCGGCAGCGTGCACTTCGGCGGCGCGGCCATCGGCGGCCACAAGCCCGACGCCATCGCGCGCCGCGGCGTGGCCATCGTGCCCGAGGGCCGGCACGTGTTTCCGAACCTCAGCGTCGACGAGCACCTGCGCGCCTTCGCAAGGCCGCGCCCCGGCGGCGCGCCGCGCTGGACACTCGATGCGCTCTACGGCCTGTTCCCCCGCCTGTCGGAACGCAAGGCCAACGCTGGCAACCAGCTCTCGGGCGGCGAGCAGCAGATGCTGGCCATCGCGCGGGCGCTGTCGACGCACCCGCGCCTGCTGATCCTCGACGAAGCCACCGAAGGCCTGGCCCCGGTGATCCGCGAGGAGATATGGAACTGCATCGCCACGCTCAAGGCGGAAGGCGAGGCGATCCTGGTGGTCGACAAGTACGTGCAGCGCCTGCTGCCGCTGGCCAACCGCCATGTGATCCTCGAACGCGGACGCGTGGTGTGGCAGGGCGACTCGGCCGCGCTGGATGCCGACCGGTCGTTGTGGACGCGCTACCTGGGCGTGTAGCAGCGGCTTCGCCGCGTGCTCACGGCTGCTGCGGCCGGCGCGCCAGGAAGTAGACCCAGGCCTCGTCGTTGCGGCCGATGCGCTCCATCTCCCAGCAGGGATGCAGCCCGGCCGCCACGAGCGCCGCGGCGAACCGCTCCTTCTCCCAGCACACGGTGTGGTAGTCGCCGTGCTTCTCGCCTTCGCCGACGCGCATGGACACCAGGAAGACGCCGCCGGGCCTGAGCGCGCCGAAGATCTTGTGCAGCACCGCGGCGACCTGCACGCGATCGACGTGGATCAGCACGCACATCGCGAGGACCGCGTCGTAGGGCCCGCCCAGCGCATCGGTGACGACGTCGAGCAGCTCGCCCTTCCTGCCCCGCTGCGCCTGCAGATCGAGAAATGCCTGGGCCGCGTCGGTGCGACGGACCACCGCGCCCAGGGATTCGACGAAGTCGGCGTCACGCCCCGGTCCGGAGCCGATCTCGAGCACGCTGCCGCCGGCGGGCACGTACTCCATCATCCGCCGCATCGAATCCGCGATTTCGGGCTGCAGCGGGTGCTCGGCCACGATCGCGTTGTATTCGCGGGCATGCGCATCGTAGGACTGGATGGTGCGGCGCGATCTCTCCAGCGCCTGTGCAGGGACCTTCATGAGCAGCCTTTCCGGTCCCATCGGACATCCGGCGGGACCTGGATGGACAGTCTAGGCCCACGAGGAAAGCGGCCTAGGCATTGAGCGGTGCCGCCGTGTGCGCGGGCCGCAGCGCACGCAGGGCCAGCACCAGCACGACGGCCGAGCAGCACGCGATGCCCGCCACCATCGGCAGCGGCGTGCCATCGGCGAACGGCGACACCAGCGCCACCATCACCGCGCCGCCCGCGAAGTTCAGCGTGCCGAGCAGCGCCGAAGCCGTGCCGGCGCGCGCGGCATGCCCTTCCATCGCGACCACGAATGCCGAAGGCACGATCACGCCGTTGAGCCCGTAGACGACCACCAGCATGCCGACCAGCACGTCGAGCCGGTCGACGCCCGCCAGTGTCAGCACCAGCAGCAGCCCCGTGACGGCGGCATGCGCAATGACGGCCGTGCGCAGCACGCGCCGGATGCCGAAGCGCGCGGCGAGCCATCCGTTGGCCTGCGAGACCGCGATCATCGACACCGCATTCGACGCGAACAGCAAGGCGTACATGCGTGGGGAAATGCCGTAGTGCGTGCTCATCACGAACGACGAGTTCGCGACGTAGACGAAGAAGCCCGACAGCGTGAGCGAGGCCATGAAAGCCACGGCAAGGAAGTGCCTGTCGCGCAGCAGGGCGCCATAGGCGGCCATCGCGCCGCGCAGGCTGCCCTGCGCACGCGCGGCGGGCGGCCGTGTCTCGGGCAGCAGCACCGCCACCATCGCCGCGGCAAGCACCGCCAGCGCACCGATCACCCAGAACACCGCGCGCCAGCTCGCGGCCTCGGCCACGAAGCTGCCCACCAGCGGCGCCAGGATCGGCGACACGCTGTAGACCAGGATCAGCAGCGACATCAGCCGCGCCGCCTCGGTGCCGGTGTGCAGGTCGCGCACCACCGCGCGCGGCGTCACCATGCATGCGCAGGCGCCGAGCCCCTGCAGGAAGCGGAAGGCGATCAGCACGCCGATGTCCGGTGCCAGCGCACAGCCGATGCTCGCCGCGACGAACACGGCAAGGCCCACGTACATCGGCCGCTTGCGTCCGAACATGTCGGACAGCGGACCGGCCACCAGCTGGCCCGCGCCGGTCGCGATGAAGAAAGCCATCAGGCTGGCCTGCACCGAATGCACATCGGCGCCGAGCGCATGGCCGATGGCAGGCAGCGCGGGCAGGTACATGTCGATGGCGGAAGGTCCGATCGCGGTGAGCAGGCCCAGCACGATGGCGTAGCGTGAAAGTTGATCGTTCGATGAGGACATGAGCCGATGGTCGCGCGTCGAACTGAATGATTGAATAATGAAGAGACCGCTTTTCTTATTCATTCGTACACAAGAAGCCATGGATCCCCTGTCCGATGTGCTGTCGATGCTCACGGTGAACAGCACGCTCTCCTCGCGCTTCGAGGGACGCGGCCGCTGGGCATTCCGCTATCCGCACTACGACTCGCACATCAAGCTCGGCGGCGTGCTGACGGGCCGGGTGAGGCTGCAGATCGAGAACAGGGGCCCGGCGGTCCTGCTGGAGACGGGCGACTTCTACCTGCTGACGAACGGCCAGCCTTTCACCTCCTCCAGCGATCCGCCGGGCCCGGTGCAGGACGGCATGCAGGTCAGCCGCGACCACCGCGGGCCCGACGGCGTGCTGCGCTACGACGGCCGCGGTGCAGGCGACGCCGAGCCGGTCAGCATGGCGAGCGGCCGCTTCACGCTCGACAGCGAAGCCGGCGAACTGCTGCTGCGCCACCTGCCGCCGCTGATCCACCTGCGCGCGAGCGACCCCGGCGCGCGGCCGCTCGTGGGGCTGCTCGACCTGCTGGGCTGGGAGACGGCCGAGATGCGGCCGGGCGCGTCGATCGCCCGCACGAATCTCGCCTCGCTGGTGCTGGTTCAGGCCTTGCGCGTGTACCTGGCGAATGCGCCGCAGCCCGAAGGCTGGCTGGGCGCGATGGCGGACGCGCGCATCGGCCAGGCCCTGTCGCGCATGCACGGAGACATCGCGCACCCATGGACCGTCGAACGCCTCGCGCAGTCGGCGGGCATGTCGCGCACCGCCTTCGCGGTGCGCTTCAAGTCACTGACGGGATCGACGCCGCTCGACTACCTGGGCGGCTGGCGCATGACGGTGGCGCGCAACGCGCTGCGGCACAGCGACGAGGCCATTGCGCGCATCGCCGAGCGCATCGGCTACCAGTCGGAAACCGCCTTCAGCGCCGCCTTCCGGCGGATGGTGGGCGAAAGCCCCGGGCGCTTTCGCACGCTGAGTCGGGGCGCGGCTACACCGAGCGCGTGATGCCGCCATCCACGCGCAGGTTCTGGCCGGTGATGTAGCCCGCGCCTTCGGATGCGAGAAAGCCGATGACGGCGGCGATCTCGCTGCTCCTGCCATAGCGGCCCATCGGAATGCGCGAACGGAACTCGGCCTTCTCGGGCAGGCTGTCGATGAAGCCGGGCAGCACGTTGTTCATGCGCACGTTCTTCGCTGCATAGGTGTCTGCGAAGAGCTTGGTGAAGGCCGCCAGGCCGGCGCGGAACACGCCCGAGGTGGGGAACACCGGGTCGGGCTCGAAGGCCGCGAAGGTGGAGATGTTGATGATCGCGCCGCCGCCCTGCTGCACCATGAGCGGCGCGACGAGCCGCGCGGGACGCACAGCGCTCAGCAGGTAGACGTCCATGCCGCGGTGCCAGTCTTCGTCGGTGATGTCGAGGATGGGCGCGCGCGGGCCGTGGCCTGCGCTGTTGACCAGCACGTCGACGCGGCCCCACTGGGCCACGACCTTGTCGACGAGGCGCCTGAGGTCGTCGTTCGACTGGTTGGAGCCGGTCACGCCGATGCCGCCGAGTTCGGCGGCCAGCGCCTCGCCCTTGCCCGACGACGACAGGATGGCTACGCGGAAGCCGTCGTCCGCGAGCTTGCGCGCTGCTGCGGCACCCATGCCGCTGCCGCCCGCGGTGACGATGGCTACTTTTTTCTGGTCTTCAGAAGACATTCGTGATTCCTTGGTTCATGCGAGAGACCGCATTTAGCCAAGGAATCCGGTCTCCTGCCAGATGAGGCCGAGGGCCGGTGAGGGCCGGGCGATGTCAGGCCGCAGGCAGGGTCGCCTGCATCGAAGCCCGCCGGTTGAACGCCTCGAACCACTTCGCGCTGTTCGGCGCCGCGGTGCGCCAGTCCACGGAGGGAAAGCGGAAGTCCATGTAGCCCAGCGCGCAGCCGAAGGCGATGGTGCCGATGTCGACGCGGTCGCCGAAGGAAGGCGCGGCGGTCTCCAGCCATTCGAGGCCGGTGTGCACCTTGGCGAGCTGGCCCTCGGTCCAGTCGGGCCAGCGCAGCTCCTCGGGGCGCAGCACGTTCTCGTAGCGTGCGAGCAATGCGGCGCCGGTCATGCCGTCGGCCAGCGCGAGTTCGGTGAGGCGCGCCCAGCGTTCGGAGCCGTCGGCCGGGAACAGCTTGCCCGACTGCGTGGCGTTCAGGTACTCGCAGATCACGCGGCTGTCGAACAGCACCTGGCCTTCATCGGTGATGAAGGTCGGCACCTGGCCGAGCGGGTTCTTCGGGATGATGGTGGCGTCGCGCTTCACCGGGCCGGCCGCGCTGGGCAGCTTCTCGATGCGGTCGGCGATGCCCAGTTCGTGGGCCACGACCATGCATTTGCGCACGAAGGGGGAAGCGGGGGAGAAGAAGATTTTCATGACGATGTCGGGAGCTTGTGTTTCAGACGCGTGCCTCGCAGCCGTGGGCCAGGTGCATGCCTGCGACCCAGCCGAAGGTTAGCGCGGGTCCGAGGGTGATGCCGGGTGCGGGGTACTCGCCGCCCATCACCGAGTGCATGTCGTTGCCCGCGACGTAGAGGCCGGCGATGGGCGCGCCCTGCGCGTCGAGCACGCGGGCGTTGCCGTCGGCGCGGATGCCGAGCGCCGTGCCGATGTCGCCCGGGTACACCTTCACCGCATAGAACGGTGCCTTCTGCACCGGCGCGAGGCAGGCGTTGGGTTGATGGTCGGGGTCGCCGAGGTAGCGGTTGTAGGCGTCGCCGCCCTTGCCGAAGGCCGGGTCCTGGCCCTGCGCGGCGGGCGGGTTGTATGCGGCGACCGTGCGCACGAGGCCGGCCGGGTCCACGCCCGCCTGCTTCGCCAGGCCTTCCAGCGTATCGGCGCGCAAGAGGTAGCCCGCCCGCACGAGGTGCTCGCGCGGGCGCCCGCCGGGCAGCGCCAGGCCCAGGCCCCACTTCTCGACGAAGTCGCTGTCGCACACCAGCAGCGCTGGAATGGCCGGCGCCTTTTCATTCGCGCGGTACATGCCGCGCACGAACTCGTGGTACGAGGTCGATTCGTTGACGAAGCGCTCGCCGCGCGCATCGACCGCGATGAGGCCCGGCTTGGCGCGGTCCCACACCAAGTGCGGATAGCCCAGCACGCTGCCGTCGGGCCGCGTGAGCAGCGACACCGGCGCCCACAGCGCCGGACCCGCGTGGCCGGTGCCGAGCGTCCCTCCGGCATCGCGCACCATGGCGATGCCCTCGCCCGTGTTGTCCTGCGGGGACATCGAATACGGCCCCGTGGGCGCCGGATAGTGCTGGCCGCGCAGGGCCGCATTCCAGGGAAAGCCGCCCGTCGCGACGACCACGCCGCGGCGCGCATGCACCGTGATCTCCCTTCCGTCCCGACGAAGCTTCACGCCCGTGACCCTGCCGTCCGCGTCCTGCTCCAGGCCCAATGCCGGCGTGCCGGTCCAGAACGGAATGCCCTCCTTCAGCACGCTGTGGAAGAGCCGGGCCGCCAGCGCATTGCCCAGCAGCACGCGCGTGCCGCGGTGGTGGCCGCTCAGCCGGTCGCCGAAGTAGCGCAGCACCAGCTTCACGCCGTGCTTCCACGAGGCAAGGGAGCGCCAGACGCCGAGCAGATGCTTCACGTCCGTCATGTTGACCATCATCCCGCCGAGCACGCAGAACTCGGGCAGCGGATCGCGCAGGGTCTTGAAGTGAGCGCCGAGCAGGCGGCCGTCGAACTCGATGGGGTCGAGCGAACGTCCGCCCATGGCGGCGCCTTCGCGGTCGGGGTAGTAGTCGGGCGAGTAGGTGCGGGCCGCGAGCTTCACGTCGGTGTGCTCGCGCAGGTAGCGCAGCGCACGCGGACCGGCGTCGAGGAAGGCGTGGCGCAGCGCCTCGTCGCCGGCTGCGCCCACCGTGTTCTGCAGGTAGGTCAGGGCCTTCTCGCGGGTGTCGGGATGGCCGGCTGCTTCCGCCTGGTCGTTGAGGGGCACCCAGACGGCACCGCCCGAGATCGCCGTCGAGCCTCCGATGCGGTCGGTCTTCTCGACCACCAGCACGTCGAGCCCCTCGAGCTTCGCGGTGAGCGCGGCCGAGAGTCCGCCCGCGCCACTGCCGATGACGACGACGTCGTACCCGCTCTTGTCCTGCGGTTCCTGTTGTTGCTGCTGTTGCGCCATCAGGCCCCCGAGCCGCCGAGCGACTTTCCGCCATCGACGAAGAGTACCTGTCCGGTCACGAAGCAGGTCGATGGCGATGCGAAGAAGGCCACCGCGTTGGCGATGTCCTCGGGCCGGCCGGCGGCGCCGGTGGGCTGCAGCGCGAGCTGCGCGGCCAGCCGCTCGGGCGTGAGCGCGCGCAGCAGCGGCGTGTCGATGAGCCCCGGCGCGATGGCGTTCACCATGATGCCGCGCGGTGCCAGCTCCATCGCGCTGGCGCGCGTGTAGCCCAC
The DNA here is from genome assembly GCF_014195185.1 of Variovorax atrisoli. Lineage (NCBI taxonomy): Bacteria > Pseudomonadati > Pseudomonadota > Betaproteobacteria > Burkholderiales > Comamonadaceae > Variovorax > Variovorax atrisoli. The sequence goes on from NZ_JACIBG010000004.1 coordinate 270,772, forward strand.
CAGCGCGGCCTTCGAGGCCACGTAGTGCGGATGGTTCTTCGCACCCAGGTAGGCGCGCGACGCGATGTTGACGATGCGTGCGCCGTCCACCATCCTGCGCGCGGCCTCCTGCGTGAGCGTGGCCACGGCCAGCAGGTTGACCTCGTACATGCGGCGGAAGTCGGCGGAGCTCACCTCCAGGAACTTGCGCTCGTCGAAGATGCCCGCGTTGTTGACCAGCGCGGTGAGCGGCGGCAGCGCCTGCACCATCGCGCGCACCGCAGGCTCGTCGGTGAGGTCGATGGCGCGGCAATCCACGTCCAGGCCCGCGGCGCGCAGCGCCTGCGACTCGCGTTCGGCGAGCTCGCCGTTGTAGTCGGCCATCACCACTCGCCATCCGTCGCGTGCCATGCGCTCGACGATGGCGCGGCCCATGCCGCTGGCACCGCCGGTCACGAGGACCAGCGGTTTCTCTTCACTGCTGTTGTTCATGTTCGTTCCGTTGGAAGGCGGCCGTCAGACCGCCAGGTAGCCGCCGTCGACAGGCAGCACCACGCCATTGACGTAGCTCGCCATCGAGGAAGCGAGAAAGACGACCGGCCCCGCGATCTCGTCCGCCTCGCCGTGACGCTTGACGGGCACGCGGCTCAGATACCAGTCGGTGCCGTGCTCGGTCTCGCGCTGCCCTGCCGTCATGTCGGTGACCATCAGGCCCGGCGCCACCGCGTTCACGCGCACGCCGTAGGGCGCGAGGTCGCGCGCCAGCACCTGCGTGAGCGAGCGCACCCCGCCCTTGGCCACCACGTAGCCGGCCGACGAGATGCCCGCACCGAAGGCCACGATAGACGAGAGGTTCACGATGCTGCCCTGCGTGCGCTTGAGCGCGGGCACGAAGGCCTGCGACACGTTGAACACGCCCTGCAGGTTGACCGACATCACGCGGTCCCAGGCTTCGCGCGCGCCGGGCTCGTCGAACTTCGAGCGCGCGGAGATGCCGGCGTTGTTCACCAGGATGTCGATGTCGCCGTGCGACGCGGCGATGCGCGCGGCCAGTGCATCGACCGCCGCGGCGTCGCTCACGTCGACGCTGTCGGCATCGGCGCGGCCGCCAGCTTCGCGGATCGACGCGGACACCTGCCGGGCCACATCGAGGTCGCGGTCCACCACCAGCACATGCGCGCCCTCGGCGGCCATGCGCCGCGCGATGGCTTCACCCAGGCCGCGCGCGGCGCCGGTGACGAGCGCGAGTTTGTCTTCGAGAAGCATGGAATTGCCTTATGGAGATCGTTGAACGTCAATGGTTGGCAGGTCTCTCGCGCAAGCACTTCTTTGCGAGGCGGTCGGAATCCTTTCGCGGAACACCGCGGAACCGGCTTTGCCGGGCCGCGGGTGTCGCCCCCAAGGGGGAAGGCGCGCGCGACACGAAGTGCGCGAACACTGGGGCTGAGCAACATGACTAGACGCCGAGGTAGGCACGGCGCACGGCCTCGTCGTTGGCCAGCTGCGCAGCAGGCCCGTGCAGCGAGATCTCGCCGTTCTCCAGGATGTAGCCGTAGCTCGATACCGCCAGCGCGAGCTGCACGTTCTGCTCGACCAGCAGGATGGTGATCTTCTGTTCGCGGTGCAGCTGCTCGATGATCCCGAACATCTGCTCCACCAGCAGCGGCGACAGTCCCATCGACGGCTCGTCGAACAGCATCACGCGCGGGCGCGCCATCACGGCGCGGCCGATGGCCAGCATCTGCTGCTCTCCGCCCGAGAGCGTGGCGGCCATCTGGCCCTGGCGCTCCTTCAGGCGGGGGAACATCGCGTACACCGCCTCCAGGTCGTTGCGGATGCCCGTGCGGTCGCGCCGCAGGTAGGCGCCAAGGTCGAGGTTCTCGCGCACGCTCATGTCGCGGAACACCTGCCGGCCCTCGGGCACCTGCACGATGCCGCGCTTGACCAGCGCGTCGGAGCCGAGCCTGTCGATGCGCTCGCCCGCGAGCCGCACTTCGCCTTCGGTGCAATCGACGATGTTCGAAATGCAGTTCAGCGTGGTGGTCTTGCCCGCGCCGTTGCTGCCGAGCAGCGCGACGATCTGCCCCTCGGGCACTTCCACCGACACGTCGCACAGCGCCTGGATGCGGCCGTACGCCGCCGAGATGCCGCGCAGCGACAACAGTGCTTCCTCAGCCATGCGCGGCTCCCTTCCCATTCCCCTTGCCCAGATAGGCCTCGATCACGCGCGCATTGCTGCCGATCTCCGAAGGCGTGCCCTCGGCGATCTTCTCGCCGAAGGCCATCACGGTGATGCGATCCGAGATCGACATCACCAGCTGCATCACGTGCTCGACCAGCAGCACGGTGATGCCGTCGCGCGCCACCAGCTCCTTCAGCAGCCGGTCGAGGCTCTCGATCTCGCGGTTGCGCAGGCCGGCGGCGGGCTCGTCGAGCAGCAGCAGCCTGGGCCTGATGGCCAGCGCGCGCGCCAGTTCCAGCAGCTTCTGGCGGCCGAAGTCGAGGTCGCGCGCGGGCTGGTCGCGCTCGTCGGCCAGGCCCACGCGCTCCAGCAGGTGCAGGGCGTAGTCCTCGGTCTCGCGGTCGGGCCGGCGCAGCAGGCGGCCCAGCGTGCCGGCGGCGCGTGCGTGGGTGCCGAGCAGCACGTTCTCCAGCACCGACAGCTCGGCGAAGAGCTCCAGGTTCTGGAAGGTGCGCGCGATGCCCAGCGAGGCCATGCGGTGCGGCGCCACGCGCGTGAGCTCTCGGCCCTCGAAGCTCACGCTGCCGCTGCTGGGCGTGTAGAAGCGCGAGATGCAGTTGAAGGTGGTCGACTTGCCCGCGCCGTTCGGCCCGATCAGCGCGTGGATGCGGCCCTGCTCCACCTGGAACGAGAGGCCGTTCACCGCCTTGAGGCCGCCGAACACCACGCTGATGTCGCGCACGTCGAGGAATGCCGTCGCGCTCATCGCACGGCCTCCTGCACGCTGACCGAGCTCGCGCGGTGCGCCTTGCGGCGCACCGCGAACAGGGATGCCATGCCCTTGGGCAGGAACATCATGAAGAGCATGAGGATGCCGCCGTAGATGATCTCCTGGTACGACGGCGCCTGCCGCAGCAGCTCCGACACCAGGCCGAACACGATGGCTCCCGCCACCGCGCCGCGCACCGAGCCGAGGCCGCCCACCACCACCATCGTGAGGATCAGGATCGTGGTCTGGAAGCCCAGGCTCTCGGGGTGGATGAACGAGGTGAAGAGCGTGTACATGCCGCCCGCCACGCCCGCGAAGGCCGCCGACAGCACGAAGGCCGTGACCTTCACCGCGCGCGTATTCACGCCCATGGCCACGGCCGCCACGTCGCTCTCGCGCACCGCGCGGAAGGCCGAGCCCAGCCGCGATCGCGACAGCGCCACCGTGAGCCACAGCATGGCCGCCGCGATGACCACCACGAAGGGATACGCCTGCAGGTCGTTCATCAGCTGCAGGCCGCCCAGAGACGCCGGCTTCATCTGCATGCCGTTGGAGCCGTTGGTCACCGACTCCCAGTTCAGGAACACCCATTGCATCGCCTCGCCGAAGGCGAAGGTGGCGAGCGCGAGGTAGATGTCGCGCATGCGCAGCGCCAGCAACCCGATGACCCAGCCCAGCGCGGCCGACAGCAGCGCGCCCGCGAGGATGGACACGAAGAACGGCGGCTGCCACTGGTTGTTGATGAGCCCGGCGGTGTAGATGCCGATGCCGAAGAAGGCCGCATGCGAGAGCGCGAACTGCCCCGTCTCGCCGATGACCAGGTGCATGCCGAGCGCGAGCACGGCGAACACCATCAGCAGGTTGACCACGTACAGCACGTAGCCGCTGGTGGTGAAGGGCAGCACCGCGAGCACCAGCGCCATGGCCAGCAGCACCGCGCGGTCGCGCCAGGGGGAGGAAGAGGAAGAAGCCGACGACGCGTTCATACCTTCTTCACCTGCGGCTTGCCGCCCAGCAGGCCCTGCGGGCGCGCCAGCAGCACCACCATGATCGCCACGAAGGGCGCGACCACGATGGCGTTGGACGAAATGAAGAGCCCCACCAGGTTCTCGACGATGCCGATGATGAAGCCGCCCACCACCGCGCCTGGCAGGCTGGTGAAGCCTCCGACGATGGCGGCCGCGTAAGCCAGGATCGCGATGTGGCCGATGTCGGGCGTGATGAGGATCTTGGGCGTGATGAGCAGCGCCGAGATGGCCGAGATGACGCCGGTGAGCGCCCAGATCTGCATGCGGATGCTGCCGAGCTTCACGCCCACGATCTGCGCGCCGCGCGGGTTCATGCCCACCGCGCGCATGGCCTGGCCGGTGCGGGTGCGCGTGAACATCAGGTACAGCAGCACCATCGTCACCAGCGCCGAGCCGAGGATGGCGAGGTCGAGCAGCGTGAGCGAGGCCTGGCCGATGGTGATCGGGTCCTGCGGCACCAGCGAGGGCAGCGAGCGCGGCGTGTCGCCCAGGCCGGTCTTGCGAACCAGGCCCTTGAGCAGGTAGGCGAAGCCCAGCGTGGCGATGACGAGCTGCACGCCCACGCCGCGCGAGGCGGTCACGCGCTGCATCACCGCGCGCTGGAAGAGCGCCGCGAGCAGGGCCGTGACCGCGATGCTCGCGAGCACCGCGCCCCAGTAGGGCCAGCCCCACACCACGAGCGGGAAGAGCGCGGCGTAGCCGCCGGCCATGAAGATCTCGCCCTGCGAGAAGTTGGGCACGTCGGTGGTCTTGAAGACCATGACGATCGCCACCGCGAGCAGCGCGTAGACGCTGCCGGTCACGATGCCGGACAGCACGCCCTGCTGCACGAAAAGCCAGATATCGGAAAGGCTCATGGGTTCGCGGCCGTCCTCAGGGCTTGTACTTCCACACGCTCTTGTAGCTGCCGGGCACGAGCGTCATGTTGGTTGCGTCGAACTTGATGTAGATGGCGGCCTCCTGCGCGGCGCGGTCGTCGGGGCCGAACTCGATCGGGCCCGCCATCACGCCGGAGTCGAACTTCATCGTCGACAGCGCCGTCAGCACCTTCTCGCGCGTCGGGTTCGGCCCGGCCGCCTTGAGCGCGTTGACCACCGCCATGGCCGAGGGAATGCCGTAGGGCATGTAGGTCTGCGGATAGCCGGGTTTGGAGGCCAGGTCGGGGTAGGCGGCCTTGTACATGTCGTACACCCACTTCAGCTTGGGGCCGCCGGGCACGTCGGCCAGCACTTCCTGGATGTAGACGTTCTTGAAGGCGTCCTTGTTGCCCACGTTCTCCACCAGCTGCTTGAGGTCGGCGGTGGAGTTCACGGCCAGCACGATGGGCTTGTTGAAGCCCAGCTCGAAGGCGCGCTTGACGATCAGGCTCACGGGGCGCGCATAGGTGGTGAGCAGCAGCACGTCGGGGTTGGCGGCCTTGATCTTCAGCATCGGCGCCGTGACGTCGGTGATGTTCGGGTTGACCGACTGCACCTGCAGGTCGATGCCGCCGAGCGCCTTGGCCTGCGCCTGGGCCGACTCCAGGTTCCAGCCGCCGTAGGCGTCGTCGTGGTTGATGTAGCCGATCTTCTTCGCCTTGAGGTGCTCGCTCGCGAACTGCACCATCGAGCCGCCCACCGCGTGCTGCGAGATGGAGAAGGCGCCGTAGATGTACTTCGAAGGCGGATACAGCGCGCCGTCGCCCGATGCGTTGAGCATCACCAGCGGGATCTTCGCGCGCTCGACGTATTCGCGCGCGCCCACCACTGCCGCCGAGCAGGAGCCGCCGTTGAGCAGGAACACCTGGTCCTGCTCGGTGAGCTTCTTCACCGCGGCCAGCAGGTCGTTGGCGTTGCAGCGGTCGTCCTCCACCACCAGCTCGATCTTGCGGCCGTTCACGCCGCCTTCCTTGTTGATCTTGTCGTAGTACATCTTCGCGGCGTTGATGACGTCGAAGCCGTAGTTCATCGACGCGCCCGACATCGGCGAGAACATGCCGATCCTGATGGTCTTGTCGGTGATGCCGGGCTCGGCGTGCGCCAGCGCGGCGGGCGCCGTCGCGCACAGCGCCGCGCCGAGTGCGAAGGGTGCGAGGGCAGAAACAAGGAAGTTCTTTTTCATGAGCTGTCTCCGTTGGAATGAATGCTGAAGGACCCGCGCCGCCGAGCTACTGCATGCGGTAGCCGCCGTTGACGTCGATCACGTTGCCCGTGATGTAGGCCGCCTGTTCCGAGACCAGGTAGTCGACTGCGCCGGCCACGTCGTCCACCGTGCCGATGCGCCCGAGCGGGATGTTGGCGGCGGCCGCGTCGAGCGCGCCGCTGCTGCGCACGGTGCCGCGCAGCATGTCGGTGTCGATCAGGCCCGGCGCCACCGAATTGACGGTGATGCCCATGTGCGCCGACTCGCGCGCCATGGCCTTGGTGAGGCCCAGCACCGCCGACTTGGCGCCGATGTAGGTGGCGCTGGAGCGGTAGCCGCCGAGCTGTGCCGCCACCGAGCCGAAGGTGACGATGCGCCCGTGCGCCACGGGCTTCGCCTCGCGCCGGCGCAGGTATGCACGCCCGCACAGGAACACGCTGCGCGCGTTCACGGCGAAGGTGCGTTCCCAGTCTTCCAGCGTGGTGTCCTTGATGAGGGAGCGCTCGCCGCCCGGCATCAGCAGCACGCCGGCCACGCAGACCAGCGCCGCGACCGGGCCGATGCTGCCCTCGATGTCGTCGAACACGGCCTCGACGGCCGCTTCCTCGCTCACGTCGAACTGGCGGAAGTGGTGCCCTTCCCCGAGCGACTGCGCCACGGCGCGCGCATTGGCGCCGTCGATGTCGGCCACGACGACGCGATAGCCGCTGGCGGCGAGGCGGCGGCACACGGCCTCGCCGATGCCCCGGCCGCCGCCGGTCACGAGGGCCAGCCGGCCGTGGGGTTGTGCATGATGGTCCGCCATGGGCTGAAGGGTCTCCGGGCCGCGCAGGGGCGGCTTGAAAGTTGATCGAGGGCCGCATTGTGTATACATGAAATCATTCATGCGCCCTCGTTTACCCTAACAATTCGAACTATCGGCCCAATTTCCCGGCATCATGTATACCTGACATGGACACACTCTCCCAACAAGTCACAGAGACGCTGCGCACCTGGATCCTTCACGGCAGGCTCTCGCCGGGCATGCGCGTGGAGGAAGTACCGATCGCCGAAAGCCTCAAGGTCTCGCGCACGCCGGTGCGCGCCGCGCTTGCCGCGCTGGCGATGGAAGGGCTGATCGACCACCAGCCGAAGAAGGGCTACCTGGTGCGCGCCTTCGCGCTCGAGGACATCCTCGCGGCCTACGAGGTGCGCTCGGTGCTCGAGGGCCTGGCCTGCCGGCGCTTCGCTTCGCTGGGCGTGGACGAGCCCACCGCGGCCCTGCTGCGCGAGTGCCTGCGCGAGGGCGACGAGATACTTGCCAAGGGAAAGCTGCTGGTGGAAGACCTCGCGCCCTACCAGCAGATGAACGTGAAGCTGCACAACACGCTGATGCACGGCGCGCGCAACCCGTGGGTGGTGCGCTTCGGCGCGCAGGCGCAGGCGGTGCCCTTCGCGTCGGACCGGATCATGCTGTGGAACGACCACGGCGTGATCCTGCGTTCGCACGACGACCACCACCGCATCGTGCAGGCCGTGATCTCAGGCGACGCGGCCCGCGCCGAGCAGCTGATGCGCGAGCACGTGTACTACGCGGGCATCCTTTTGCGCGACAACTACCAGCGGCTGCTCGACGAGCGCAGCCGCGAGGGGCTGCCGCCCACGCTCGTCACGAACGAGCCGCCGGCTTCCTGATGCGCAGCATGCCCTCCTGCGCCGCCGAGGCCACGAGCCGGCCGTCGCGCGCATAGAGGCTGCCGCGGCACAGGCCGCGCGCGCCGCCAGCGCTGGGCGAATCGAGCACGTACAGCAGCCAGTCGTCCATGCGGAAGTCGCGGTGGAACCACATCGCGTGGTCGAGGCTGGCGGGGCGCACCTGCCCGCTCATGAAGCTCAGGCCGTGCGGCAGCATCGCGGCGCGCAGCAGACCGTGGTCGGAGGCGTAGGCCAGCAGCGCGCGGTGCACCATCGGGTCGTCGGGCAGCGGCGCGATGGCGCGCATCCAGATCGCGCTCTGCGCCGAGGTCGGGCGCACCTGCGGCGCGATCAGGTCCTCGGGGTCGACGCGGCGGTACTCGATGCCGTGCGGCTGGATCGCCTTGGTGCGCCATGGCTCGGGCAGGCGATCGCCGAGCGCGATGCGCTGGTCCAGCTCGCTGACGAGCCCGTCGGGGCCTTCCACCTCGGGCATGTCGAACTGGTGCTCGACGCCTTCGTCCACGGTCTGGAACGAGGCGGACATTTCAAAGATGATGCGCTCCTGCTGGCGCGCCACCACGTGGCGAGTGGTGAAGCTGCGGCCGTCGCGCACGCGGTCGACGCTGTACTCGATGGGCGCATGCTCGCCCGGCAGCAGGAAATAGGCGTGCATGGAATGCACCGGCCGCTCGGCGCCCACGGTGAGGCTCGCGGCCATCAGCGACTGGCCGAGCACCTGGCCGCCGAACACGGCGGGCGTGCCGATATCTTCGCTCTGGGCCAGAAAGCGGTCGCCGCCCAGCGGCTCGAGCTGCATGAGCGAGACGAGTTCATCGACGAGGCGGGAGGCGGTGGCGGGATCGGTGGTCATCGGGAAGGCAGGCAAATCGTTCGAAAAGGCAACCCTCGAACATAGCAAAGCCTGCGCCCGACGCCTGTCGCGGGGCTGTCAGCAGCAGCCCGGGGCCGCTACCTGAAGAAGCAGACGTCCATGAAGCGCGCGCGGCAGCTGTAGTCGGTGCCGCCCTGCACCACGGCCAGCGGGGCCCCGCCGAGCACCAGCGAGCCGTCGGCGGCGCGACCCAGCGGCGTGGGGGCGGCCTTCTCGGCGGGGCCGGTGGCGGTTTCCTCCTCGACGTACTTCAGGTAGTGGGTGCGCGAGAAATCGACGCCCTCGCCTTCCTTCAGCACGCCGGCCTCGTAGCGCTTGCCCCTGGCGGTGCCGATGTAGCGCAGCGCCGGGCCGGTGCGGTCGCCGTACTTCACCTCGGTCTTCGCGAAGCCGGTCTGCGTGAGAAAGACCTGGTCCTCGGGGGTGAGGTCGGCGTCGAAGGCCATCAGCACGTACTGGCCCTCGAAGCTCTGGTTGCGCGCCACCTTGACTTCGCCGGCCAGCGCCGGCGAGATCTTCGTGCGCCCCTCCCAGCGCAGCATCGAGGCCACGGACGGGTCACCGTCGAACACGTAGTGGTGCTTCTCGCCGACGATGACCAGCTTGCGGCCGTCCTTGCTGGCCAGGAAGCTCACCATCGCCTCCTTGCCATGCACCGGCTCGCCCTCCGGCGTGCTCGCGCAGCCCCACAGCATGAGGCCGGGCACGGCGCACGAAAGTGCCAGGAGAGCGCGGCGCGTGGCGGCGGGCAACGAAGTGGCCGGCGGCGAAGGGAGGTTCACGTTGCGTCCGGGGTCGAGTTCATCCTGCCCCGGACTCTAGCGCGCCCCGCCGCTCAGCGGTCGAGGTCGACGCCGTCGGCGGCCAGCTTTTTCTGCAGCGCCGGGATGTCGACCGAGGCGAAGCTGCCCGCGCCCACCGACGCCGCCGCCGTGCCCGCGGCCTGCCCCATGACGAAGCAGCCGCCGCTGGCGCGCGCGGCCGACTGGCCCTCGTGCGTCATCGACGCGCAACGCCCTGCCACCAGCAAGTTGTCGAGGGTCTGCGGCACCAGCATGCGCCAGGGCAGGTGGTTGTAGGCGTTGTCCTCGTCGCGCGGGAAAGCCCACTCGATGCGGCCGTCGGCGTGCATCTCCATCGGCCAGGCATTGAGGCCGATGTTGTCGTCGAACTTCGCCGAACCCAGGATGTCCTCGCGACCGAGCGCGTACAGGCCCTGGATGCGCCGCGTCTCGCGGATGCCGACCTGCGGCGCGATCTCGACGATGGCCGACTGCGCGAAGCCCGGCACCTCGGCCTTCAGGAACTTGAAGTACTCGCTGATCTGGCGGCGCCCTTCGAGCTCGCCCTCGGAGAGTTCGCGCGCATCGACGCCGTTCATCGCGCGGCCCTGCGAATTGCGGATCTGCGTGACGTTGGCGCGCCACTCGCGCGGGTCCTTGTTGGGACGCAGGATCGCGCCTTCGCGCGGGAACCTGTAGACGCCGGGCTTGTGCTGCTCGGCGCGCGCCATGAAGTCGTTGATGGCCTTGAACTCGCCCACCGCCTCCAGCGCGGCCGGCGCGTCGACCTGGCCGATGCGGAACATGGTGGTCGGGAAGAGCCCGCTGCCGTGGCCGTCGCCCACTTCGAAGGGCACGCCCGCGAAGGCGGCCACGTCGGCGTCGCCGCTGGCGTCGATGAAGGCGTTGGCGCGGATCGCCTGGCGGCCCGACTTGGTCTCGACCACCAGCGCGGCGATGCGCTTGCCCTCGAGCACCACGGCCGCCGCCAGCGCGTGGAACAGCAGCTTCACGCCCGCGTCGCCCAGCAGCTGGTCGGCGGCGAGCTTGTAGGCCGATGTGTCGTACGAGCGCACGCAGATGCGCCCGCCCATGCCGTTCTGCGGCTGGTTCATGCCGTTGAGCGCGGCGATGCGGTCGATGAGCTCGTCGACGACGCCGCGCACCAGCTGCGTCATCTCGCCCTTGCGCTTGCCGTACAGGCCCGCGAAGTTGGTGACGCCGCCTGCGGTGCCCATGCCGCCGAGGAAGCCGTAGCGCTCCACCAGCAGCGTGCTGGCGCCGTGGCGCGCGGCGCTCACGGCGGCCGCGATGCCGGCGGGGCCGCCGCCGACCACCACCACGTCGTACTCGCCGAACACCGGCAGCGCGCGCGCCGGTTCATGCAATGTGGAAGTCATTCAGATAGGTCCATGGATGTCTGTTCGGGAGACACCGCGGATCCGGCTTTGCCGGTCCGTCGGTGTCGCGCCCTGCAAGGGGGTCGGCGCTGCGGCACGAAGTGCGCGGCGCCTGAGGGTGTGCTTACTGCAGCTTGATGCCGCGGGCCGAAATGATCTTGGTCATGATGGCGGCCTCTTCATTGACGCGCGTGCGCATGCCGTCCGGCGAGGTGCCCACGGCCTGCCAGCCCTGCTCGAAGAGCTTGCGGCGCACGTCGGGGTTCTTCATGATCGCCTCGAGCTCGCGGCTGATGCGAGCCTGCGCCACCTTCGAGAGGTTGGCCGGGCCCAGCAGCGCCACCCACACCTCGAGGTTGAAGTCCTTCACGCCGGCGTCCGACAGCGGCGGGATCTCGGGCACCAGCGCACTGCGGCCGCCCGTGAGGCCGATGGCCTTGAGCTTGCCGGCCTTGATCTGCGGCATGGCCACGCCCGGCGGGATCAGGCCCATCTGCACCTGGTCGCCCAGCATCGCGGTGATGACCTGCGGGTTGCCCTGGTAGGGCACGTGCTCGGGCTTGAAGCCGGGCACGCGGGTCTTGAGCAGTTCCATGCCCAGGTGACCGACAGAGCCGATGCCCACCGAGCCGTAGTTCCACTTGTCGCCGGCCTTGCGGCCTTCGTCGAAGAAGGCGGTGCCCGAGGGCAGGTTGTTCTGCGCCACCAGCACCAGCGGGGCGGTCGCGATCAGCGAAAGGTAGGTGAAGTCCTTGACCGGGTCGTAGGGCAGCTTGGGGTACAGCATCTTCGACGACGTGAGGTTGCCGTTGATGACGATGCCCAGCGTGTGGTCGTCGTTGGCCTTGGCCACCTGGTCGGCCGCGATGTTGCCCGAGGCGCCGGCCTTGTTGTCGACCACCACCGGCTGGCCCAGCGCCTTGGCCAGCGGCTCGGCGATGGTGCGCGCGGCGATGTCGGGCGTGGAGCCGCCCGGGAAGCCCACGAGCAGGCGGATCGGCTTGGTCGGCCAGGCGGCGTTGTCTGCGTTGGCGCTCAGCGGCAGCATGGCGGCGGCGGCGGCCAGGCCGCAGGCGATCAAAAGGGCTCTCTTGGTGGCGTGCATGGAGAAAAAGTGTGAAAAAGTCGTCAAAAAAACCAAAGAGGGCCAGCTTAACTGCCGCGCAAGACGCCGGGCAAGACCGAAGTCCGGCGCGCCCCCGCTATTCGAGGCTGATGTTGCCCCTTCGCACCAGCTCGCCGTACACCTTCGACTTGGCCTCGGCATTGCGCTCGATTTCCTCGGGCGACCATGCGAGCGGCTCGAAGGCGAATGTGTCGAAGCGGGCGCGGATCTCGGGATCGGCGATGACCTTGGCCACGTCGGCATTGATCTTCGCCTTGATGGCCGCCGGCACGCCCTTGGGCGCGAGCAGCGACACGAACGAATTGACCTCCAGCGAGGCGGGGCCACCGGCCTCGGCCATGGTCGGCACGTCGGGCATCTGCGGGATGCGCTTGGTGGCCGCCACCGCGATGTAGCGCAGCTTGCCGGCCTTGTAGATGCCCTGGCTCGACGGAATGCTCGCGAAGGCCCACGGCACTTCGCCGGTGCCCACGTTCGAGTAGAGCTGCGACACCTCGCGGTAGGGCGCATGGCGCATGTGGATGCCGGTGAGCGCCTCCAGCTGCTGTGCACCCAGGTGGCCCGGGCTGCCCACGCCCCACGAGCCGTAGACGATGCCGTCGGGGTTGGCCTTGGCCGCGGCGATCAGGTCGCCCATGTTCTTCCACTTGGAGTCGGTGCCCACGGCCACGAAGAAGGGCGTGCGAAAGAGCGAGGCCACCGGATCGAAATGCTGCAGCGTCACGAAGTTGCGCGACTTGTAGAGGTGAGGCAGCGCGGCGATGTGCTCGCTGTCCAGCTGCAGCAGCGTGTAGCCGTCGGGCGCGCCGCGGCGGGCCTGGTCGATGGCGATGAAGCCGCCGCCGCCTGGCCGGTTGTCGATGACCACGCGCTGGTTCCAAAGGCGCGAGAGCTTGTCCGAGACGAGGCGCAGCACCGCGTCGGGGCCGCTGCCGGCGGCGAAGGGCGTGACCAGGGTCACGGGCTTGCTGGGGTAGTCGGAAGCCTGGGCCAATGCTCCCGTGGTGGCCGTCAGGGCCAGCAGGCCCGTCATCAGTGCGCGCGAAAAGTTCATCTCTCTTGTCTCCTGGGCTTGGACCTGGATGGTCGCCTCGATGGTTATGAATGTTGAAAGAAAACTGCCTCAGTGTCGCGAAAGCACGGCCGCGGCTTCGGCGACGGCCGCGGCCGAAGGACGCAGCGACTCGGGCGCGTCGTCCAGGCAGCGCTCGGGCCGCCAGGCGTAGAGCCACTCGACCGCATCGTAGAAGCGTTCGGGCGTGCGGCCCGGCCACAGGCTGTTGCGCACGAGGCGCTCCACGCCCTTGGCATGGTAGAGGCGCCCCATCTCGCGCACCGACAGCACCACGCGCGCCGTGCGGGCGACCCGCGCCGCCTCGTAGAGCTTGAAGGCGGCGGGCATGTCGAAGCCGCAGGCCTTCACCGCCTCGCCGAGCGTCACGGCGTCTTCCAGCGCCATGCACGCGCCCTGCGCGAGGTACTGCATCATCGGATGGGCCGCGTCGCCCAGCAGCGTGGCGGCGCCTTCGCTCCAGCGCTCGACCGGGTCGCGGTCGGCGGTGCTCCAGCGGCGCCACGAGGTCGGGCGGTCCAGCAACTGGCGCGGGCGCGCATGCACGCCCTCGAAGTACGAGAGCACTTCCTCCTTGCTGCCGTCGGTCACGCCCCACTCTTCCTTCTCGCGGCTGTGGAAGGTGACGACGAGGTTGTACTGCTCGCCGTGGCGCAGCGGGTAGTGCACCAGGTGGCAATTCGGGCCGGCCCAGACCACGGGCGCGTTCCAGCGCAGGTCGGCCGGCATGTCGGCCGCGGGCACCACGGCGCGATACACCACGTGGCCCGACACGCGCGGCGCGTCGCCGATGAGCCGGCTGCGCACCACCGATTTCACGCCGTCGCAGCCGACGATGGCATCGGCCTTGAAGCTGCGGCCGTCGCGCGTCGTTGCGGTGACGCCCTGCCCGCCCAGGTCGATGGACTCCACCTGCGCCGAGGTGTGGAAGCGGATCAGCGGATGCTGCTTCACCGCCTCGTGGATCGCGCCGTGCAGGTCTGCGCGATGGCTCACCGCATACGGATTCTTGAAGCGCGCACGGAAGGCCTCGCCCACCGGCACCGAGGCCACTTCGCCGCAGTCGACGGCGTCCATCATCACCAGCCGGTCTGTGAACACCGAGCCCCGGCGCACCGCCTCGCCCACGCCCAGCGCGTCGAGCGCCGCGAAGGCATTGGGGCCGAGCTGCAGGCCCGCGCCGATCTCGCCGATGGTGGCGCTCTGCTCGAGCAGGTCGATGGAAACACCCAGGCGCGCGAGCGCCAGCGCGGCGGCCATGCCGCCGATACCGCCGCCGACCAGCAGCACGGTGGGAGGGTTCTTCGATGAAGTCATGGCGGGCCCGTGCTTTCCGGTGGATTCGGTCAGTCGATATGCACAGTCAGCGACGGCAGGCGCTCGATGCTCACCTTGATCGTCTGGCCCGGCTTCACCGCGCCCACGCCCTCGGGCGTGCCGGTGAAGATCAGGTCACCGGGCTGCAGCGTGAAGAGGGTCGAGAGGTTGGCGATGACTTCGTTCACCGACCAGATCAGGTGCGTGATGTCGCTCTTCTGGCGCACTTCGCCGTCCACTTCGAGCACGATGGCGCCGGCGTTGATCTCGCCCACGTCGGCCAGCGTGCGCAGCGGCGCGATGGGCGCGGAGAAGTCGAAGGCCTTGCCGATCTCCCACGGGCGGCCCTGCTCGCGCATCTTCATCTGCAGGTCGCGGCGGGTCATGTCCAGGCCCACGGCGTAGCTGTGGATGTGGCTGGCGGCCTGCTCGACCGGGATGTTGGCGCCGCCCTTGCCGATGGCGACCACCAGCTCGGCCTCGTAGTGGTAGTTGCTGGTGAGCGGCGGATAGGGAATGGAGGCGGTCTCACCCTCGGCCACCGGCACCACCGAGGCGTCGTCGTTGGGCTTGCAGAAGAAGAAAGGCGGCTCGCGGTCGGGGTCGAAGCCCATCTCGCGTGCATGGGCGGCGTAGTTGCGGCCCACGCAGTAGACGCGGCGCACCGGGAACTGCTGGTCGGAGCCGGCGATGGGCAGGCCGACGATGGAAGGAGGCGTGAAGACGAAGGACATGGAAGGCTCCTGCCGCTCGGGGCGGCACACGGTCAGAAAGAAAGAAAAATCGGAACTGCGCGCCCGGGCTTCAGGCGTCTTCGAGGAAGGCCTCGCGCAGGATGCCCATGGCCTGCTGCACGGGGCGGTCGGAGAAGCTGAAGAGCACCGCGTCTCCATCCGGCGACGACAGCTTCAGCGTCGCCCACGAGGGCACCACGAAGGTGTCGCGCGGGCCGAATGAGAAGCGCTGGCCGGCGATCTCGGCCGTGCCGCGGCCCTCGACCACGCTGTAGACGGCGCCGTCGGTCGCGCGGTGCGCCTTGCCGGTGAAGCCCTTCGGCAGCAGTTGCAGGTTGGTCGCGATGGTCGGCATCGGCGAGCCGCCGGTCAGCGGGTTGATGTAGCGCAGCTTGTGGCCCAGCCAGGCATCGGGCGCTTCCTGCTTCTGCAGCTGCGCCAGCGCCTCGCGGCTGCGCGCATAGGGGTAGTTGAAGATCGGCGAGGTGGCCGATGCGTGGTCGTGCCGCACCGGCACCATGTTGTGGCCGAAGCGCGCGAGGCTGTTGCCCTCGGGGCGCGAGACGTGCTGCACCTTGGAGTCGTCGTTCTCGGCGAAGCCTGCGTCGAAGAAGCGCAGCATCGGGATGTCGAGGCCGTCGAGCCACACCACCGGCTCCACGCTGCCGCCGATGCCTTCGTTGCCATGGTCGTGCCAGGCCCACGAGGGCGTGATGATGAAGTCGCCCGGGTACATGGTGGTGCGCTCGCCGCCCACCGTGGTGTAGGCCCCCTTGCCGTCGACGATGAAGCGCAGCGCCGACTGCACGTGGCGGTGCGAGGGAGCGACCTCGCCCGGCATGATGAGCTGCAGGCCCGCGTAGAGCGACTGCGTGATCGACGAGTTGCCGGGCAGCGCCGGGTTCTCGAGCACCAGCACCCGGCGCACGGCCTCCTCGGCGGTGATGAGGTCGGCCGACTCCATCAGCAGCGGGCGGATCTCGTCGTAGCGCCACAGCGCGGGCACGCACGGCGTCTGCGGCTCGCGCGGCACCAGCGCATGCAGCGACTCCCACAGCGGCGTGAGATGCAGCGGGCGGATGCGGTCGTAATAGTCGCGGCGCTCGGCCGCATTCGAGGGGGCGGGTTTCATGGGGCGGTGTCTCCGTTGGCGGCATTGTTGGCGCGCACCACTATTTCCTCAAGACCGACATCCAATACACGGAATTCGAAATTTCGATAATGGTGTCTTTCGCCGTAAGCAGGAGTCCCGCATGTCGAAGCTCGATCTCGAATGGCTCGCCGTGTTCGACGAGGTCTACAAGACCGGCAACGTCTCGAAGGCAGCCGAGCGCCTGGGCATGGCGCAGGCCGCGGCCAGCACCGCGCTGAACAAGCTGCGCGCCCACTTCGACGACCGCCTGTTCACCCGCACCGCGCAGGGCATGCAGCCCACGCCGCACGCCGAGCGCATCTACCCGAACCTGCGCGAGGCGCTGGCCCAGATCGCGCAGGCGCAGGGCAACCGCAGCAGCTTCGATCCGGCGCAGGCGCAGCGGCGCTTCCGCATCTGCATGACCGACATCAGCGAGGTGGTGCTGCTGCCCGGCCTGCTCGACCACCTGCGGCAGGCGGCGCCGGGGGTGCACATCGAGACGGAGATCATCTCCACGCTCAGCGGCCGCCGGCTGCAGGACGGCGAGGTCGACCTCGCCGTGGGCTTCATGCCGCAGCTGGACGCGGGCTTCTACCAGCAGACGCTCTTCATGCAGAACTTCGTCTGCCTCGCCGCGAGGAACCATCCGCGCATCGGCACGAAGCTCTCGCGCAGGCGCTTCGAGGCCGAGGCGCACGCGGTGGTGTCGACCTCGGGCACCGGGCACGCCATCGTCGACACCACGCTCGCGCGGCTGGGCCTGAAGCGCAACGTGGTGGTGCGGCTGTCGAGCTTCTTGAGCGTGGCGCGCATCGTGGCGCAGACCGAGCTGCTGGTGGTGGTGCCGCGCATCCTCGGCAAGGTGCTGGCCACGCAGGAGCCGGTGAAGCTGCTGGAGCCGCCCTTCGCGCTGTCGGACTATGCGGTGAAGCAGCACTGGCACGAGCGCTTCCATGCCGACCCGGGCAATGCCTGGCTGCGGCGCACGCTGGCGCAGCTGTTCAGCGGGAGCTGAGCGCGCGCGCCGCGACGACCGGCGGCGTCCGCAGGCGGGGTGCCCGCTCGCATAATCGCGGCTCCCCACTCCATAGTCACAGCCCACATTCACCACCAAAGGCGGCCCCCATGTCCTCGATCACCCTGCGTTTTCTCGCCGAGCCCAGCACCGTCAACTTCGGCGGCAAGGTCCACGGCGGCACCGTCATGAAGTGGATCGACGAGGCCGGCTACGCCTGCGCGACCAGCTGGGCCAAGCGCTACTGCGTCACCGCCTTCATCGGCAGCATCCGCTTCCACCGGCCCATCATGATCGGCGACCTCGTCGAGGTGGAGGCCCGCCTCGCCTACACCGGCAAGACCAGCATGAACATCTCCGTGGAGGTGCGCAGCGGCGACATGAAGGGCGGCGCGATGGAAAAGACCACCGAATGCCTGATCGTGTTCGTCTCGGTCGATTCGCACGGCCGTCCCCTGCCGGTCGAGGCCTACGTGCCCGGTACCCCCGGCGAAATGGCGCTGGCCGAGCGCGCCAAGGCGCACCTGGACGCGAGCCGAGCGGCCAGCGGCACGCCCTGAGCCGCCCACAGCTTCGACCATGGCTTCGCCCCATAGACGCGAAGCTCTAATGAAGAGGCCCTCGGGCGGCTAGAGTCAGGCGATTGTTTGCACGCAAAGGAAGAAATCGCATGGCTACCCAGGACGACGACAGCAACGGCAAGGCCGCCGACCGCATCAAGGACTCCGCCCAGCAGATCTGGCTCGCCGGCCTCGGTGCCTTCGCCAAGATGCAGCAGGAAGGCAGCAAGGCCTTCGAGGCGTTGGTGCGCGACGGCGCCGGCATGCAGAAGAAGACCCAGCAGGCCGCCGAGGAAACCCTGTCCCAGGCACAGCAGCGCATGGCGGGCTTCGCCAGCGAGTTCGGCACCAAGGCCGCGGGCCAGTGGGGCAAGCTGGAGAACATCTTCGAGGAGCGCGTCGCCCGCGCGATGGAGAAGCTGGGCGCCCCCAGCGCCGCGGACATGGCCGCGCTGCAGGCGCGCGTCGAGGCATTGGAGGCCCAGCTGAAGAAGGCACAGCAGGGCACTGCCGCCGCCGCACGCAAGACCACCGCCCGCAAGCCGGCCGCGCCCGCGGCCAAGAAGACCTTGCGCCGCAGCAAGGCTGGCTGACCCCGAGCGGGCCGCCCGCGGGGCGGCCGCGATTGCGGCACTGCACAAGAGCGGCGGCGCCGCAAATCATGTCCCGCGCCTTCATGGTGCGGTGCACATACGCTAGAGTGTCCCCAAGAGAGACGAACGAGACATCGGGGGCACCGACATGGCAAAGAAGGCGCCACGCCGCACCGCGCAACGCATCCTCGAAGCCGCATTGGACCTGTTCAACCGCTTCGGGGAGCCGAACGTCTCGACCACGCTGGTGGCGGGCGAACTCAATATCAGCCCCGGCAACCTCTACTACCACTACCCGGCCAAGGAAGAGCTGATCAACAAGCTCTACGAAGGCTACGAGGCCGAGCTCGACGAGCTGCTGCACGCCAGCGAGGGCGTGCACGACGTGGAGGACGCCTGGTTCTTCATGCACAGCCTGTTCGAGCTGATCTGGCGCTACCGCTTCCTCTACCGCGACCTCAACGACCTGCTCAGCAAGAACCGCCTGCTGGAGACCCAGTTCCAGCTGGTGCTGAAGAACAAGGCGCGCGCCATCCGGCAACTGATCGCCGGCCTGAGCCGCGCCGGCCACCTGGAGATCGACGTGCACGAGGTCGACACGCTCGCGCAGAGCATGGTGGTGGTGCTGACCTACTGGCTGAGCTACGAATACGTGCGCAACCCGCGCGAGGCGCTGGAACCCGAGCATGCGCAGGGGGCGCTGATGCGCGGCGGGCTCCATGCCCTGCACCTGCTCGCACCCTACCTGGGCCCGGAACAGCGGCGTCACCTGCTGGCGCTGGGCAATGCCTACAACGGCGAAGACCCCGGCGCCGCGGCCACTCCTGTCGACATGGCGGTCTAGAACCATGCCCCATCCCGATTTCAAACCGCTTTCGCTGATGTCCGCCGGTGCGGCCAACACCAACCCCGGCACCGGCAGCGAGCCCTGGACGCCCCTGCCCTGGGCCGACTCGCCGCGCTACGACGCGCGCAGCGTGCTGTCGCACTGGCCGCGCCTGCATGCCGGCCACGCGCTGCCGCCGCCGGCCGAGGGATCGACGCTCGCCGAGGGCTGGGCGCTGTACCACAGCGGCGAGTTCGAACGCGCCGCGGCCATCGGCCTGCTGCAGGGCCCCGAGGGCATGGCGCTGGCCAACCAGGCGACCGCGATCTACGCCAACTACCTGGAGCCGCGCGAATCGGCACGGCTCTCGATGTTCCGCCAGGTGATCGAGCGTGCGGGCGCGCAGGCCGAGGCCGAACCCGACAACTGCCAGGCGCTGTACTGGCAGTCCTATGCGCTGGGCCGCTACAGCCAGGGCATCAGCGTGGCGCGCGCGCTGGCGCAGGGCCTGGGCAGCAAGCTCAAGGGCGCGCTGGAACGCGTGATCGAACTGCAGCCCCGGCACGCCGATGCGCACCTCGCGCTCGCCTCGTTCCACGCCGAGGTGATCGACAAGGTGGGCGCGCTGGTCGGGCGCATGACCTACGGCGTGCGCGCCGAGACTTCGCTCGAACTCTTCGAGCGCGGCCTGGAGCTGCACCCGCAGTCGGCGGCCGGGATGATGGAATACGCCCGCGCGCAGCTGATGCTGCACGGCGAGGCCCGCATGGCCGAGGCGACGCGGCTATACGAGAAGGCGGCGGCGCTCGTGCCGGCGGATGCGCGCGAGCGGCTGGACGTGGAGCTGGCAAGGGCCGGATTGCGGGATTGACCGGTATCGCCGCAGCACCGGCGGGTATCGGTACGTTCGTGTACCGCAGGACTTAAGATGCGGGCTTTCCGCTTCACATCTCCCAGACCGACATGTCCGACCTCAACGCCCAGTTCGAAGCCGCCCAGGCCAATTCCAAGCTGCTCGCCGAGCGCCCCGACAACCCGACGCTGCTGAAGATCTACGCCCTGTTCAAGCAGGCCACCGAAGGCGACAACACCGCCAAGAAGCCCAGCTTCAGCGACATCGTCGCCCGCGCCAAGTGGGACGCCTGGACGGCCCAGAAGGGCCTGAGCGCCGACGAGGCCAAGCAGAAATACATCGACCTGATCGAGTCGCTGCGCGGCTGAACGGCCCGGCGGCCGTCCTGCCGGTTCAGGCCGGCAGCTTCGTGTCGGCCAGGCGCCGGATGGGCTGCACGAAGGCGAGGTCCGCGCCGTCGAGCACGTCGCGGCCCTGCAGGCTCTCGAAGCGCAGCCCGGTCTCGGCCTCGATGAAGGCCAGCGGGCGCTGCGAGGTGCCGAAGTCTTCCAGGTCGCGCGCCACGCCCGAATCGAGGTAGGTGCCCTGGCTCATCAGGTAGGCGATGGCGCTGAGCTCGCCGGTCGCCTCGCTGATGAAGGCGACCACCTTCCAGAAGTCGCGCGGAATGCGGATGCCGAATCGCTCCGCGTCCTCCGGACGCAGGATCGGCCCGGTGAAGACGCTGATGCGCTTGTCGTCGCCCTGGGCGTTGCCCAGCACGTAGTCTTCGAGGTCGCCCCAGAGCCCGTCGTTGAAGGGCTGCCACTGGGGGCAGGCATTGGTGGCGAAGAAGGTGTCGATGTTGGCCCGCTGCGCCGTCGCGAGCGGGCCCCAGTTCGGGTCCTGCCTGCGCGTCATGTGGCCGCGCGAGAACTTGCCGTCCTGCTGGGGGCCGTAGGCCTCGCGCAGCATCTGGTATTCCTTTCCGATGCGCCCGTCGTAGCTCCAGGTGTCGTGGCGCGGCACGTTCTTCGACTTCGAGCCGTCGATGTTGCAGGCCGAATAGAGCGGCATGCGCCGCGAGATGCACTGCACCGTGCTGAAGTGCTGATACCTGAGCTCGAAGGAGCCGTCCTCCAGCTTCGCGATGTCGTCCATGGAGATGGACTCGCCGATGGAAGGCAGCGCCACGTGCGCGTCCTTCCCCAGGAAAGCGGGCGAATAGCCCTTGCGGCCCTTGAAGAACTCCGGCGGCTTCGGCGTCGCGGCGACGCGCTGGATGCCTGCCCATGAGCTGCTCACGACCTGGATGTCTGCATCGGACATGGAGAACCTCCCTCCTGAAAAACACAGGGGCCGATTCCGGCCCCGTCTTGGAATGCGTGCGCGCCGCGCGGCTACTTCGCGAGCTTGGCCCGTGCGTTTTTCAGGTTGAAGACAGGCTTGCGGATTTCCGCGAAGGCGGGCCTGGAGATCGTCCACTCCGGGTTCTGCTCGAGCGCGGCGAGCTGTTCGTCGTCGACCTGGGCTTCCATCAGGGTGCTGGTCTTGGGCGTGAGCACCACGCCGGGAACGCAGCGGCGCAGCCGTGCCTCCGCCGACAACTTCTTGCCGGGGCTGCCTGTGTAGGTCAACACGATGCTGGTCACTTCAGAACTCCAAAACCTTCGTACTCGGCCGGCCAACCCACCTTTTTCGCTGTCTCGGACAGCATCCTGACGATGGCGTCGGCCTTCTCGGGGCCCCTGGGCATGTTAAGCAGCTTCCTTTCCCCTGACAACAAACGGGCTGCCATCCCCGACGAGTAGGGCGTGGCCATCGAAGTTCCGGACATCATGGCGTACCTGTCGCCCGGAAAGGCCGACAGCACCGCCACCCCGGGGCCGATGAAATCGGTGGAGAGACCGTAGTTCGAGAACTCGGCGACGAACTCCTTGCGGCGGCGGATCTCGCTGGCCTGGAAGCTCTCGGGGCAGTCCGCCGGAAAGGTGCCGTCGCGCCCCAGTGCGCCCACCGCCAGGGTGTGGCTGTAGCGGGCGGGATAGCGCAGGAGCGGCTGGCCATCGTTGCCGGTGGCGGCGAACACCACCACGCCGGCGTTGCGCGCCTTCTCGAGGATGTCGGGCATCTCCGGCATGGGCTCCAGGCTGCCCATGCTGATGTTGACGATGTGGCAGCCGTCGGCGATCGCCCGGTCGAGCGCGCTGGCGATGTCGGTCGACTTGGCCCGCCCGCGCTCGCCGCTCTTCGGGCAGACGCGGTAGGCCATGAGCCTGCAGGCCGGCGCGAGGCCGTAGACGCCGGTGCCCTGTGCCATGCGGCCCGCGATGATCCCGGCGACGTGCGTGCCGTGGCCGATGCCGTTGTCGAGGAAGTCCGCCGGGTCCTCGCCGGTGACGAAGCAGCCGCCGCCAGCCACGGCGATGCCGGCATGGGGCCCGACGCCGCTGTCGATCACGCCCACCGTCACGCCCTCGCCCGCCTGCGCATCATGGGGCGCGTAGCTGGCCAGCAGCTGGAAGCCGTCGGGCACCAGCGGCGCGGCCGGCACGTTCAGGCGCTTCGGCGCATCGACGCGGTCGAAGCCCTTCAGGAACACCGACCAGTGCGTGTGCTCCGGCTCGACCAGGATCATCTCCACGCGCGGATAGAGCACCGGAATGCCCAGGCTCGCGATGCCGTCGGGGCCGGTCACGGCGGGCACGTGCGCGCCATCCCAGTCCACGAGCGCCTTCACGCGCACGCCGGCGACCGGCCTGCCCTGCGGGTCGGCAAGCCGCAGCTCGAAGCGCTTGACCTTGGTGCCCGCCGCGACCTGGATCGCGCTGGCTTCCAGCTCGTCGCCCAGCGGGCGGATGTACTGCAGGTAGGCCCAGGCGGCCGGTGCGATCCGCAGCCCCGGCGTGTTGCGGCGCATGGCCAGCAGGGCCGACGAGTTGGCGCGCATCACCGACACGCCCTCGACCTGCTTGAGCAGCTTCATCCTCGGCGCGCCGCGGCCGCGCACGCCCTCGCCGATCGCATCCGCCGCGTTGCCGAGGTTGATCGCGCTCAGCGCCGCCAGCTCCGCGCCGCCGGCCTCGGCCGTGCGGGAAGGCCAGACGATCACGTCGTCGGAGAACTTGGGCTCCAGCGCCATGCGGCGCAGGCGCAGCGCCTGCAGCAGGCGCTCCAGCTTCTTCTCGTCCGACGCCGAAAGCTCGCTTCTGGCGGGCGGAAGATTCCCGTCGTTGTCGCGCCTCTGAAGTTCCCGTCGATCGTTCGCTGCTGCTGCTGCCATCGGCTCTTCCTCCTGGTTGCCGCTTTATCGCACGAAGGCTGTTTCGCCCGCGTGAATCTCCCCTGGAGAGCTGGCTACCCCACGATGCCGCGCTCGTGCAGCGCGGCGATCTGCTCGGCGCTCAGGCCGATCTCCTTCAGCACCGCGTCGGTGTCCGCTCCCAGCGCGGGTGCGTTGCGCCGGTGGCTGGCCGGCGTGAGCGACAGCTTGGGCACGAAGCCGGGCACTGCAAGATCGCTGCCGTCGGCCATGCGCACCTGCTGCAGCATGCCGCGCGCGGCGTAGTGCGGATCGGCCGCGATGTCTGCGATGGTGTAGATGCGCCCGGCCGGCACGTGCGCCGCGTCGAGCGCCGCGAGCACCTCGCCCACGGTGCGCTGCGCGGCCCAGTCGCCGATGGCGGCATCCAGCATCTCCACCTGCGCGACGCGGCCGGTGTTGCCGGCCAGCGCCGGGTCGGCGGCGAGGTCGGGCCGGCCGATGCATTCCATGAGCCGGCGGAAGATGCTGTCGCCGTTGCCCGCGACGATCGCGTAGCCGCCGTCCGCGCAGCGGTAGGCATTGGTCGGCGCGATGCCGGGCAAGGCGCTGCCTGCCGCCTCGCGCACCGCGCCGAAGGCGCCGTACTCGGGCAGCAGGCTTTCCATGCAGTTGAAGACCGCCTCGTACAGCGCCACGTCGACCACCTGCCCGCGGCCTTTCGGATACTCGGCACTCACCGTCGCATGCCGGTGATGCATCGCCATCAGCACGCCGATCACGCCGTGCAGCGAGGCCAGCGTGTCGCCGA
The DNA here is from genome assembly GCF_014195185.1 of Variovorax atrisoli. NCBI lineage: Bacteria > Pseudomonadati > Pseudomonadota > Betaproteobacteria > Burkholderiales > Comamonadaceae > Variovorax > Variovorax atrisoli. The sequence continues at coordinate 294,885 of NZ_JACIBG010000004.1, forward strand.
TCGAGACGCCCACCCGCACCGGCACGCGGCCCGGCTCGCCCGTGAGATGGCGCAGCCCGCCCATGGCCTCGGCCACCACGCCGAATCCGGGACGGTCGCGGTACGGGCCGGTCTGCCCGTAGCCGCTGATGCGCAGCATCACGAGCGCGGGGTTGGCGGCCAGCAGCTCGTCGGGGCCCAGGCCCCAGCCTTCCATCGCGCCGGGGCGGAAGTTCTCGATCAGCACGTCGGCCTCGGCCGCCAGCTGCCGCACGATGGCCTGCGCCTCGGCCTCGCGCAGGTCCAGCGCCAGCGAGCGCTTGTTGCGCGACTGCACCTGCCACCAGACCGAAGTGCCGTCCTTCAGCAGCCGCCAGGTGCGCAGCGGATCGCCCGCGCCGGGCGGCTCGATCTTGATGACCTCGGCACCGAAGTCGGCCAGCGTGCGCGCGGCGAAGGGCCCGGCGATGAGCTGCCCGAGCTCGATGACCTTGAGGCCGGCCAGCGGGCCTGCGGGGGTGGATGAGGGTGTGCTTGTGGTCGTCGTCATGGCGCCAGAGTGTGCCGCCCGCCGCAGCGGGAAGGGAAAACACCTATGAATTCTTGACGCCGCCAGCCTCGCCTGCGCCGCAGTGCAGCAATCGGCGCCGCCACGTGCCTCCTTCCTCGGGGAGAAAGGGTCTTGCTGCGGCGCAATGCGGGCCGCGGCATCGATCTTCGCGGCCTCGCCCAAGGTCAAGAAAGTATCGATTCCGGGCGCCATCTCTGGTTGTTGGCGTCGGGAGCGATTCGTACAGTCCGCCCCATGCAACCCGACCTGGAAATCGTCGAAGTCCGAGGTGACGAATCGTTCACCTGCTGGGCGCACGGCTACCCGTACCGCACGGTGCGCTGGCACTTCCATCCCGAGTACGAGATCCAGCTCATCGTCGAGACCCAGGGCGTGTATTTCGTGGGCGACCACGTGGGCCACTTCGAGCCCGGCAACCTGGTGCTGATGGGCCCCGACCTGCCGCACAACTGGATCAGCGACGTGCCCGCCGGCCAGAGCGTGGAGCGGCGCGGCATCGTGATCCAGTTCCCGGCCTCGCTGGTGCGGGGCATGGCAGCCACCTTCCCCGAGTTCGAGCGCGTCGCGCCGCTGCTCGCCGAATCGGGCTCGGGCCTCCTGTTCTCGGCCGATACCGCCGCGGCGGCCAAGCCGATCATGGAATCGCTGCTGGAGGCGCGCGGCCTGCGGCGGGTGGTGCTGCTGCTGTCGCTGCTCGATCTGCTGGCCGACGGCCAGGACCGCCAGCGCCTCGCGAGCCCGGCATTCAGGCCCGACCCCAAGGCCTTCATGTCGCACGCCATCAACAACGTGCTGGCGCACATCGCCGCCAACCTCGGCGACGACCTGCGCGAGCCGATGCTGGCCGAGCTGGTGGGCCAGAGCCCGAGCGCCTTCTCGCGCTCGTTCCGCAAGCACACAGGCCAGTCGTTCGTGCGCTACGTGAACCGGCTGCGCATCAGCCGCGCCTGCGAGCTGCTCACCAACAGCGAGAAGCCCGTGCTCGACGTCTGCATGGACGTGGGCTTCAACAACGTCTCGAACTTCAACCGGCAGTTTCTGCTGCACAAGCGCATGCCGCCGACCAAGTTCCGCCAGTTCCACCGCATGCAGGCAGCCGCCTCGCGCGCGGCCAGTCCGCCGTAGCGCGCGGCGCCGCCCGCCACCACCGTTCTCCCCGCGTCGTTTCCGGCGCGGCGCACCGAGGCGCCGCGCGGGGCGGCCCTTTGCCAGCGTTTTTCATCGACAGCAAGACAACCCCAAGGAGACAGCCACCATGACGAACCTTCCCAAAGCCGCCGCACTCGCCGCATGCATCGCCGCGCTGGTCTGCGGCACCTCGGCCGCGCAGGCGCAGGCGCAGGCGCAGGCCCAGCCGGCAAAGCAGCCGCTGCGCATCGGCATGACCTTCCAGGAGCTCAACAACCCCTACTTCGTGACCATGAAGCAGGCGCTGGAGGAGGCCGCCGCCAGCATCGGCGCGACCGTGGTCACCACCGACGCGCGGCACGACGTGGCCAAGCAGATCGGCGACGTGGAGGACATGATCCAGAAGAAGGTCGACATCCTGCTGCTGAACCCGACCGACTCCACCGGCGTGCAGTCGGCCGTGCGCTCGGCCAAGAAGGCGAACCTGGTGGTGGTGGCGGTGGACGCCAACGCGCAGGGCCCGGTCAATTCCTTCGTGGGCTCGAAGAACACCGACGCCGGCCGGCTGGCCTGCGAGTACCTGGCGAAGAGCATCGGCGAGAAGGGCGACGTGGCCATCCTCGACGGCATCCCGGTGGTGCCGATCCTGGAGCGCGTGAAGGGCTGCCGCGAGGCGCTCGCCAGGTACCCCGGCATCAAGGTGGTGAGCACGCAGAACGGCAAGCAGGAGCGCGCCACCGCGCTCACCGTGACCGAGAACATCCTGCAGGCCAACAAGGAGCTCAAAGGCATCTTCAGCGTGAACGACGGCGGCTCCATGGGCGCGCTCGCGGCCATCGAGGCCAGCGGCAAGGACGTGAAGCTCGCCAGCGTGGACGGCGCACCCGAGGCCATCAAGGCGATGCAGAAGCCGGGTTCGAAGTTCATCGCGACCACCGCGCAGTACCCGCGCGACCAGATCCGCCTCGCCATCGGCATCGCGCTGGCGAAGAAGTGGGGCGCCAACGTGCCCGCCGCGGTGCCGGTCGACGTGAAGCTGATCGACGCCGAAGGCGCGAAGACCTTCAGTTGGTGACCCGCGCCTCGACGAGTTCCAGGCCATGAACGACACCGCCGAAATGCTGCGGCTCGAAGGCGTCTCGAAGAGCTTTCCCGGCGTGAAGGCGCTCTCGGGCATCGACCTCTCGATCCGCAGGGGCGAGGTGCACGCGCTGCTCGGCGAGAACGGCGCGGGCAAGTCGACGCTGATGAAGATCCTCGGCGGCATCCACCAGGCCGACGAGGGGCGCATCCTCATCGAGGGCGAGGAGCGCCGGTTCGCGGGCTACAGCGACGCGATCGCCGCGGGCATCGGCATCATCTTCCAGGAGTTCAGCCTCATCCCGTACCTGAACGCGGTGGAGAACATCTTCCTCGGCCGCTACCTGAAGAACCGCTTCGGGCTGATGGACCGGGCCGCGATGAAGCGCTCGGCTCGCGAACTCTTCGACGAGCTGGGCGTGCGGATCGACCTCGACGCGCCGATCTGCCGGCTCTCGGTGGCGCAGCAGCAGTTCGTGGAGATAGGCAAGGCGCTGTCGCTGAAGGCGCGCCTGCTGGTGCTCGACGAGCCCACCGCCACGCTCACGCCGAACGAGGCCGCGCACCTGTTCAACATCATGCGCGAGCTGCGCGCCAGGGGCGTGGCGATGATCTTCATCTCGCACCACCTCGACGAGATCTTCGAGGTGTGCGACCGCATCAGCGTGCTGCGCGACGGCGCCAACGCAGGACATGCCGAAGTGGGCGAGACGAACGTGGACGCGCTGGTCGAGATGATGGTGGGCCGCCGCATCGAGCACAGCTTTCCGCCGAAGCCTCGGCCTGCGCCGCGCGGGCGCAAGGTGCTGGAGGTGCCGCACATCCAGCTCGCCAGGGGCGGGCCGGTGAATGCCTTCGACCTGCACGAGGGCGAGATCCTCGGCTTCGCGGGACTCGTCGGCTCCGGCCGCACCGAGCTTGCGCTGGGCGTGATGGGCGCCGACCGCGCCCACCGCAAGACGGTGCTGCGCAACGGCGTGCCCGTGCGGCTGGACGACCCGACGCAGGCGCTGGCGCATGGCATCGGCCTGCTGCCCGAGAGCCGCAAGGTGGAAGGGCTCATCACCGACTTCACGATCCGCTTCAACATCTCGCTGAACAACCTGGGCAGGCACCGCAGCGCGGGGCTGGTCGACAGGGCCTCGGAAGAGCGCTCGGCCGCCGAGCTCTCGCGCCGCGTGGGCGTGAAGGCGCCAGGCATCGAGACGCGCGTGGCGACGCTCTCGGGCGGCAACCAGCAGAAGGTGGTGATCGCGCGCTGGCTAGGCCACGCCTGCGAGGTGCTGATCTTCGACGAGCCCACGCGAGGCATCGACGTGGGCGCCAAGGCCGAGATCTACGGGCTGATGCGCGAGCTCACCAGGCAGGGCAAGTCGATCGTGATGATCTCCAGCGAGCTGCCCGAGATCGTCGGCATGTGCGACCGCGTCGCGGTGTTCTCGGGCGGCGCCATCGTGGCCACGCTCGAGGGCGACTCCATCAACTCCGGCGACATCATGCGCCACGCAACCAGAGGGGGCCTGCAATGAACGCCACCGCCACCCATCCCGCGCCGCCGGTTCCCGCCGGCGGGCTCTTCACCCGGCTGCGCCGCTCCACGGCCTTTCTTCCACTGGTGGGCCTGGTCGCGATCTCGGTCTTCATGATCGTGGCGACCGACAACTTCCTCTCGTGGAGCAACCTGCAGAACATCGCGCTGCAGTCGTCCATCAACGCGATCATCGCGGTCGGCATGACGGCGGCGATCCTCACCGGCGGCATCGATCTCTCGGTGGGCGCGGTGGTGGCGCTTTCGGGCACGCTGGCCTCGGGGCTGATGGTGCAGTTCGGGCTGCCGCCCATGCTCGCGGTGCCGCTGGGACTGGGCGTGGGCGTGGTGATCGGCCTGTTCAACGGCTACTGCGTGGCGTACCTGCGCATGCCGCCCATCATCGTGACGCTGGCCACCATGGGCATCGCACGCGGCATCGCGCTGATCTACACCGGTGGCTACCCCATCGACGGCCTGCCCGACTCGTTCGCCTTCCTCGGCGGCGGCGTGCTGGCGGGCATCAAGGTGCCGATCCTCATCATGCTGGCGACCTACCTCGCGGCCTACGTGCTGCTGAACATGGCGCCCTTCGGCCGCTACGTGTACGCCATCGGCGGCAACGAGGAGGCCACGCGGCTGTCGGGCGTGCGCGTGTCGCGCTACAAGCTGCTGGTGTATGCACTCAGCGGCTTCACCGCCGCAGTGGCCGGCATCGTGCAGGCCTCGCGCGTGACCAGCGGGCAGCCCGGCGTGGGCCTGGGCTTCGAGCTCGACGCCATCGCGGCGGTGGTGATGGGCGGGACCTCCATCGCAGGCGGACGCGGCGCCATCGTGGGCACGCTGGTGGGCGCGCTGCTTCTGGGCGTGCTGAACAACGGGCTCAACATGATCGGCGTGTCGCCGTACCTGCAATTGATCATCAAGGGCGGCATCGTGCTGCTCGCCATCTTCATCAGCCGCGAGGCGAAGAGATGAACCGATGAGCCCCTGCATTGCTCCTTCCCCCGCTGGGGAAGGCTGGGATGGGGCAGGCAGAGCGCGTCCGGTGGTGACGCCGCTTGCCCCCACCCCTGCCCTCCTCCAGCGGGGAGGGAGAACGCCCCGACCACCCTTTCTGATCCCAAGGAACCCATGTCCTATCAAAAGCTCCAGCCCGGCACCTCGGGCGCCATCTCGCAGCTCGCATCCATGCAGGCCGTCGTCTGCCACGGCCCCAGGGACTACCGGCTGGAGACGGTCGACATGCCGGTCATCGGCGCCAACGAACTGCTGATCTCCATCGCCGCCTGCGGCATCTGCGCATCCGACTGCAAGTGCCATTCGGGCGCGAAGATGTTCTGGGGCGGCGACGGGCAGCCTTCGTGGGTGAAGGCCCCCGTGATCCCCGGCCACGAGTTCTTCGGCTACGTCGAGGCGCTGGGCGAAGGCGCGGCGGAGCACTTCGGCGTGGAGAAGGGCGACCGCGTGATCGCCGAACAGATCGTGCCCTGCGGCAAGTGCCGCTTCTGTACCTCGGGCAAGTACTGGATGTGCGAGGTGCACAACATCTTCGGCTTCCAGCGCGTCGTGGCCGACGGCGGCATGGCCGACTACATGCGGCTGCCGCCCACCGCGCGCGTGCACAGGATTCCGGACGGCATCCCGCTGGAAGACGCAGCCATCATCGAGCCGCTCTCGTGCGCGATCCACACGGTGAACCGCGGCGACATCCAGCTCGACGATGTGGTGGTGATCGCGGGCGCCGGTCCGCTCGGACTGATGATGGTGCAGGTGGCGGCGCTGAAGACGCCCAGGAAGCTGGTCGTGATCGACCTCGTGCCCGAGCGTCTCGCGCTCGCGAAGCAGTACGGTGCCGACGTCGTCATCGACCCGAATGCCGAGAACGCCGACGCCATCGTCAAGGAACTGACCGGCGGCTACGGCTGCGACGTGTACATCGAGACCACCGGCGTGCCTGCCGGCGTGACGCAGGGCCTGGAGATGATCCGCAAGCTCGGCCGCTTCGTGGAGTTCAGCGTGTTCGGCTCCGAGACCAGCGCCGACTGGTCGATCATCGGCGACCGCAAGGAGCTCGACGTGCGCGGCGCGCACCTGGGGCCGTACTGCTATCCGGTGGCCATCGACCTGCTGGCGCGCGGGCTCGTCACATCGAAGGGCATCGTCACGCACGACTTTCCGCTGACCGAATGGGAGCGCGCCTTCGCGCTGGCAAACTCGCTGGATTCCATCAAGGTGCTGCTGAAACCGCAGCCCCGACCCCGAGAGACAACCAGCCAGAGGACGACATGAAATACGTGATCGGCGTCGACATCGGCACGCAGAGCACCAAGTGCCTGCTCGTCGGTATCGACGGCAAGGTGCATTCGCAGCACAGCGTGGCCTACCAGCCGGAGACGCCGAAGCCCTTGTGGGCGCAGCAGGACTGCGAGGTGTGGTTCGACGCGGTGTGCGAGAGCGTGCGTGCCTGCGTGGCGAAGAGCGGCGTCGCGCCCTCCGACGTCGCCGCGATGTGCGTGAGCAGCCTCTACGGCGGCGCGGGCATCCCGGTCGACGAGGCCATGCGTCCGCTGCATCCGTGCCTGATCTGGATGGACCGCCGCGCCACTGCCGAGGTCGATGCGGTGAACGCCAGCGTCGACGTGCAGCGGCTGCAGGCCATCACCGGCAACGGCGTGGACAGCTACTACGGCTTCACCAAGATCCTGTGGATTCGCGAGCACCTGCCCGAGGTATGGGCGAAGACGCGCCACTTCCTGCCGCCCAACAGCTACATCAACTGGCGGTTCACGGGCGAGCTCGCCGTCGACCACAGCTCGGCCGACAACATCGGCGGCGTGTACGACGCGGCGCGCCGGCAGTGGTCGGAGGAAGCGATGGGGATGCTCGGCATTCCGCCGCGCATGATGCCGCCGCGCCTGGTCGAATCCAGCGACGTGGTCGGCGGGCTGAGCGCCGGATGGGCCGCGAAGCTGGGCCTTGCCGAGGGCATGCCGCTGATGGCCGGCGGCGTCGATGCGGCGGTCGCCACCTTCTGCGCGGGCGTCACCGGCAGCGGCGACCACGTGGCGATGATCGGCACCAGCATGTGCTGGGGCTTCGTGAGCCCCACGGTCGATGCGCGGCACAAGCTCATCACCATGCCGCACGTGTACCGCGGCGCGGACCGCAGCTACGTGTTCGGCGGCGCGATCACCGCGGGCGCCGCCGTCACCTGGTTCCGCGAGGCCTTCTGCCAGGCAGAGATCGCGGAGGCCGCGCGCACCGGCGAGGACGCGCATGCCCTCATCGAGCGCAAGGCGGTCGACGTACCGCCCGGCGCCGAGGGCCTGGTGTTCCTGCCCTACCTCATGGGCGAGCGCAGCCCGATCTGGGACGCACAGGCCAAGGGCGCGTTCATCGGGCTTTCGCTCGCGCACAGCCGCGCGCATCTCTACCGCGCGGTGCTCGAAGGCGTGAGCTTCGCGCTGCAGCACAACATCGAGGCCGGGCGGCGCAGCGGCCAGCCGCTGGACGAACGCCTGATAGTGGTCGGCGGCGCCGCGCACTCCGATCTCTGGATGCAGATCGTGGCCGACGTCACCGGCTACCCGGTGTTCACGATCGAGCAGGAAGTGGAAGCGGCGCTGGGCGCGGCGATGCTCGCGGCGCTCGGCGCCGGGCTGGTCGATGCGGCCACCGCCGAGCGCGGCTGGGTCACGCTGGTGGAGCGCGCGCGGCCCGAGCCCCGGGCGCAGGCCGTGTACCGCGAGCGCTTCGAGATCTACAAATCGCTCTACCCCGCGCTGCGCGATGCGATGCAGCGGCTGACATGACGACCTCCTTCGACTTCTCCGGACGCCGCGCCCTGGTGACCGGCGCGAGCAGCGGCATCGGCCGCGCGGTGGCGGTGCGGCTCGCGCAGGCCGGCGCGCAAGTGACGGCCATCGGCCGCAACGCCGCGGCGCTGGCAGCGCTGCACACCGAAGCAGGCTGCACCCCGCTGGTGCTCGACGTGGCCGACGCGCCAGCACTGGAACGCGCGCTCGCGCCGCTTCCCGCCTTCGACCTCGTGGTGAACTGCGCCGGCATCGCGCTGCTCGAACCGGCCGCCGAGATGCAGGCCGGCAGCTTCGACGCGGTGATGGCCGTCAACGCGCGCGCGGCGGCACTGGTGGCCTCGCGCTGCGGCAGGGCCATGATCGCGGCCGGCGTGCGCGGCAGCATCGTCAACGTGTCGAGCCAGGCCGCGCTGGTGGCGCTCGACGCGCACCTTTGCTACTGCGCCTCCAAGGCCGCGATGGACGCCGTCACGCGATCGCTGTGCCTGGAGTTCGGGCCGCACGGCATCCGCGTGAACAGCGTGAACCCGACCGTCACGCTCACGCCGATGGCCGCGCAGGCCTGGTCCGATCCGGCGAAGAGCGCGGCCGCATTGAAGAACATTCCGCTGGGCCGCTTCGCGCAGGTGGAGGAAGTAGTGGCGCCCATCCTCTTCCTGCTGGGCGACGGCGCGTCGATGGTGAGCGGCGTGGCGCTGCCGGTGGACGGCGGCTACACCAGCGTCTGAGCCGGCGCGGCCTCAGGCGAGGCGGGTGCCGCCCCGGGGAGACGATTCGAGCATCGCGTCGAGGTTGCGCGTGATCTTCTGCTCGATCATTTCGCTGAAGCTGCTGAACAGGAAGCCCAGCGTCGCTTCGAGCTTGAAGGTGGTGTCGGTGACCTCGACGGTGCCGTCGATGCCGGCGCGCGTGAAGGTGGCGGTGTCGCGGCCGTCGCCCTGCGTGTAGACGCATTCGAGGCCGAACTCCTGCTCGGCCTGCTGGATCCACTTGCGCGCGACGACGCGCGCGCGTGCGATGCCCAGCGTGTGATTGCGTTCGATATGGATGTCAGGCACCGCGATCTCCGGTCTTTTCGTGTTCAGGTTTGGTCTGGGTCTGGAGGATACCCGTCGCTGCCTGCAGGGCGACGCGGCGTTCCTCGGAAGTCGGCAGCTTCGCGATGCGCCGCACCTCGGCATAGAAGCGCGGCCAGTCGCGGCCTTCGCGCTCGAAGAGTTTCTCGAAGCTGGGCACGAGGTCGTCGTACGCGCCCTGCGCGCCGAAGGCCGCGTTGTTGGCGCGCGCCACCCAGGCGTCGTAGGCGTTCTGGCGCGGGCCGGACCAGCCGGCCTTCAGCTTCGCATAGCGCTCGCGGAAGTCGGCCATGGCGGCCTGCTTCATGGCCTCCACCCTCGTCCAATCCCCGGCCTTGGCTTCGGGCGATTCGTACACCTTCGTCAGCGCGCGGCGGGTGTCGAGCGCCAGCGCGCGGAACTCCTGGCGCTGCGTGTCGAACTGCGCGTACTCGCGACGCGCCGCGTCGCCGGCCTCGCGCTGCAGCCACATCGCGCCGCCGATGCGCTCGACCGCCGTGGCGTAGGACTCGTTGAAGACCGTGTCGCCCGCCACGTAGAGCACCTGGTGTGCGAGCTCGTGGAAGACGATGCGCGCGAGCTCGCCCTCGGGGTAGCCGATGAAGGTGGACAGCAGCGGATCGCCTCCGGCCCAGTTCATCCAGCCCAGCGTGGAGTACGCGGGCACCGGGTACACGGCCACTTCCAGGTCCTGCTTCTTCTGTTCCTCGGCTTCGGCCTTGGCCGCTTCCTCGCTGTAATAGCCGCGATAGCCCACGCAGCCCGCCACCGGGAAGCACCAGCTCTTGAGCGTGAGCGAATAGTGCGGCGCCGCCACCACGTTCCACACGGCGGCGGGGCGGTGAAGGTCGGCGTACGACTTGTAGCTGGCGTTGTCGGGCAGGCCGAGTTCGGCGGATGCGAAGCGGCGGATGCGCTGCGTGAGCTCGAGCCTGGCCTTCAGCGCGACCGACACCGACGGGTCGGCCAGCCACTCGGGCACCGGCTTGGCGGCCCGCATGATGCCGATGTGGCCGCTGGCGGACTGCCAGTAGTAGCCGAGGTCGGCGCAGCCCGTGAGCAGGAGCATCGAGCCGGCCAGCGCAAGGACCGGAAGGCCCGGAAGAAAGCGAAAGCGCCTCACACCTTCTCGACTTCGACCAGGCAGTCGTAGAAGGTCGGCCCGCGGCCGATGTCGGTCAGGCGCTGGCTGGTGAGCTCGTTGACGTTGGTGCCGTCCATGCCGAGCTTGCGCCACCAGATGCCCATGCCGTGCACCACGCCCTGGCGTGCGCGGCGCGAGATCTCGGCGCGGCAGCGGTGCTCGCCGCGCTTGTTGAACACGCGCACCGTGGCGCCGTCCTCGATGCCGCGCGCGGCGGCGTCGGCCTCGTGGATCTCCAGCAGCGGCTCGACCTCGATGGCGCGCAGGCTGGTCACGTTGACGAAGGTCGAGTTGAGGAAGTTGCGCGCCGGCGGCGAGATCATGGCCAGCGGGAACTCGGTCGAACTGCCTGCCGGCTCCCAGTTGGGTACGTGGTCGGGCAGGCCGTCCATGCCCATGGCCTGCAGGCGCTCGCTGAAGAACTCGCAGCGGCCCGAGGGCGTGGGGAAGCCGCCTTCGGCGAACGGCGCCTCGGGCAGCTTCAGGCTGCTGAAGCCCTGCGCGGTCAGCTCGGCGTAGTCGATGCTGCCTTCGGCGAAGGCGGTGCGGCACAGCGTCTCGTCCGAATCGGAGAAGCAGGGCTCGGTGAAGCCCATGCGCTTCGCGAGCTCTCGGAACACCCAGGCGTTGCTGCGGGCCTCGCCGCGCGGCGCGACGGCCGGGCGGTTCAGCAGCACGTCGGTGTGGCCGTAGCTGCAGTGGATGTCCCAGTGCTCCAGCTGCGTGGTGGCGGGCAAGAGGTAGTCGGCGTAGTCGGCGGTGTCGGTGCGGAACTGCTCCAGCACCACGGTGAAGAGGTCTTCGCGCGCGAAGCCCGCCGCCACCTTGGCCGACTCGGGCGCCACCGCCACCGGGTTGCTGTTGTAGACCACGATGGCCTTCACGGGGTTGGCTGTGTCGAGCAGCGCGTCGCCGATGGTGCTCATGTTGACGGTGCGCGGCTTGCGCCCGGCGAGCAGGTCGGGGCGCTGCAGCGCGGCGCGGTCCACCGGGTAGTGGCCGGAGCTGCTCAGCAGCAGGCCGCCCGCGCGGTCGCGCCAGGCGCCCACCAGCGCCGGCAGGCAGGCGACGGCGCGGGCCGCGTTGCCGCCGCCGCGCACGCGCTGCATGCCGTAGTTCAGGCGGATGGCGGCCGGCTTCGTGGTGCCGTAGGCCTTGGCCAGCGAGACGATCTGCTCCTCGGGAATGCCGCAGACCTGCGCCGCGCGCGAGGGCGGCCACTGCAGCGCGCGCTCGCGCAGCCGCTCCCAGCCCAGGGTGTGATCCGCGATGTAGTCGTGGTCGAGCCAGTCGTGCACGATCAGCTCGTGCATCAGGGCCAGCGCCAGCGCGGCGTCGGTGCCCGGCAGCAGCGCGATGTGCTCGTCGCACTTGTCGGCGGTCTCGGTCTTGCGCGGGTCGATGCACACCAGCCGCGCGCCGGCGCGCTTGGCGGCCTGGGCGTGGCGCCAGAAATGCAGGTTGCTGGCAATGGAGTTGCTGCCCCAGATCAGGATCAGCTTCGCCTCGGCGAAGAACTCGATGCGCATGCCGACCTTGGCGCCCAGCGTGTGGACCATGGCCTCGCCGCCGGCCATGGAGCAGATCGTGCGGTCCAGCAGGCTGGCACCCAGCTTGTGGAAGAAGCGCCGGTCCATCGACTCGCCCTGGACAAGGCCCATGGTGCCCGCATAGCTATAGGGGACAATAGCTTCGGGTTTTCCCTGTAATACTTGAAGATTCGCGGCGATGTCGTCCAGGGCGGCATCCCAACTCACCGGCTCGAACCGGCCGCTTCCCTTGGGGCCGACACGCCTGAGGGGCTGCACCAGCCGTTCCGCATGGTCGTTGCGCTCGATGTAGCGCGACACCTTGGTGCACAGCACCCCGCCCGTATGCGAATGGGCGGGGTTGCCCTGCAGCTTCACCGCAACGCCGTCCCTGACGGTGGTGACCAGCGCGCAGGTGTCCGGGCAGTCGTGCGGGCAGGCGCCCAGCACTGTGGTGGTTGCGGGCTGGGAGGGCGCTTCTTCGAGCGAGGTATCCGGTGCGTGGGCCATCGGACAAGTCTAATTTGTGCGCGAGTCAGAGCGCAGGAGTGGGTTTTCGTCATGTTGTTGAATCGACGTCGTTTTTCTCTGGCCGCAGGCGCGGCCGCCACGCTGGGCGGCTTCGGCCTCGCACGGGCGCAGGACACGCCGCTGGTGCTGGGCCAGTCGGCGGCTTTCACCGGGCCGGCGGCGCAGCTGGGCATCCAGTTCCACCAGGGCGCCAAGCTGTTCCTGGACCAGTACAACGCCCAGCCCGGCCGCCGCAACGTGGTCATCAAGAACCTGGACGACGGCTACGAGCCCGACCGCTGCGCGGCCAACACGCAGAAGCTGATCGAGGAGGACGTCTTCGCGCTCTTCGGCTACATCGGCACCCCGACCAGCCTGGCCGCGCTGCCGCTGGCGGTGAAGGACAAGGTGCCCTTCGTGGCGCCCTTCACCGGCGCGATGTCGCTGCGCGAGCCCTTCCAGAAGAACGTGTTCCACCTGCGCGCCTCGTACAACGACGAGACGGCGCTGATGGTCAAGCAGCTCACCCACCTGGGCCTGAAGAAGATCGCGGTCTTCTACCAGAACGACGCCTACGGCAAGGCCGGCCTCGACGGGGTGACGCTGGCGCTCGCCGAGCAGCAGCTCAAGCCGGCCGCGCTGGCCACGGTGGAGCGCAACTCGGCCGACGTGGCGCAGGCGGTGAAGACCATCGTCGCGGCCCGGCCCGACGCGGTGGTGCAGGTGGGCGCGTACAAGGCCTGCGCGGCCTTCATCCGCGAGTCGCGCAAGGCGGGCTACGGCGGCACCTTCTTCAACATGTCCTTCGTCGGCACGCAGGCGCTGGCCGACGAGCTGGGCAAGGACGGCGCCGGCGTGATGATCACGCAGGTGGTGCCCTCGCCCTACAACCAGGCCAACGCGCTGGCCCGCGAATTCGCCGAGGCGGCGCGCAAGGTCAACGGCGCCAGCATCAACTTCTCGAGCCTGGAGGGCTACCTCGCGGCGAAGGTGCTGGTGGAGGGCCTGCGCAAGGCGCCGGGCAAGCCGACGCGCGAGGGCCTGATCGCCGGGCTGGAAAGCATCGACCGCCAGCAGTTCGGCGGCTTCGAGGTGTCGTTCTCGTCCAGGAACCACGTGGGCTCGAAGTTCGTCGAGCTCTCGATGCTGACGGGCGACGGCCGCGTCAGGACCTGAGGTCCTCCCCTCGAATACCGCGGAACCGGCTTCGCCGGGCCCTACGTATTGCCTTCTCGGCGGAGTTGGCGCAGCGACACGAAGTGCGCAAGGCCGGGAAGGGTCAAGCCGTCAGACCGTCCACCGCCTGGAACATGGCCTGGCGCGCCTGGCTCACGATCTGCCCACGCCAGGCGTCGGTGTCCGTGTAGAAAGCCTCCAGCATGCGCGCGCGGATGCCGTCGGCCAGGTCGGCCGGCGCGCCGGGGTGCTTGTGCAGCCAGTGGTCGGCGCGCAGCGCGCCGGTCACTTCGAGGATGGGCAGCGTGCCGTATTCGAGCGCGATGCCGGTGTACTCGGCCTGCGGGCACTCCTCGTACACCGAATCCCACATCAGCCCGCGCAGCAGCGCCGAGGTCGACGAACCGTCGTAGATGGAAGTGACGGGCGCCGCCGGCGTGCCCCACCATGCATTGGCGCGCGCATAGGCGGTCTTGTCGTCGCGGCCCGCGAAGATGCGCTCGCCCAGGCCGTTCGGGCCCAGCCCGGTGTGCAGGTCGATCCACGCGATGCGCTTCGCGCGGCCCGCGTGGCGGCGCAGCACCTCGCGGACGGTCCTGTTGCTCCAGGTCGGCGCCTTGCCGCCGTAGAACAGCCCGTCTTCGAACTGGTATTGCCCGCTGGTCACCGCGGCCTGGTAGGCGGTGGTGCCATGCTTGCCGATCCACTTGTCGATGGCCGCCTGGTTCTCGGGCGTGGGCGGCCAGGTGGCGGGCAGCAGCAGTTCGTGCAGCTTCGCGTAGGCCTCGTTGACCGGCACCGGCTTCGAGAAGTCGATGAAGTTGCGGTTGAGGTCGACGTTCTCGTGCGTCACGCGCCGGCCATGCGAGAAGCCATGCGGGTTGAGCGCATGCACGTACAGCACCGCCACGCCCTGGGCCTTCGCCTTCTCGCGCCACTCGGCGTCGTGCAGCGCGAACACCTGCACGCCGCTGCCGCAGTGGCCTTCGACGCCGTGGCAGGCACTGCTGACGACCAGCAGGTTCTGCGCGTCGGGGGCGCCGTCGAGTGCTACGTCCATCGAGAGCTCCTCGCCCTCGCGCCCCTTGAGCGGGTGCGCATGCGGCTCGACCGTGAGGCCGGCGCTCACGCAGCCCTGCAGGAATTTCTGGCGCGCCTGCGAATAGCGCGGCGAAAAGGCTTCGGCGATTCCGATCATGTGGCGCGGGACCTCTCTCGATGGATCAGGCAATCAGGCGTGAATCAGGCGACGGCGGATCAGGCTGCGCTGCCGCCGGGCTTGAGGAACTGCTCCGCGATCTGCACCCAGCAGGTCGCGCCCAGCGGGATCAGGTCGTCGTTGAAGTCGTAGCTGGCGTTGTGCAGCGTGCACGGGCCCTCGCCGTGGTGCACGTCGCGGTGCGAGCCGTCGCCGTTGCCGATGAAGGCGTAGGCGCCCGGCTTGGCCTGCAGCATGAAGGCGAAGTCTTCCGAGGTCATGGCGGCCTCCTGCTTCAGCACGTTCTCGGGGCCCACGACCCCGGCCATCACGCGGCGGGCGAAGTCGGCCTCGGCCTCGGTGTTGATGGTGGGCGGGTAGTAGCGCTCGAAGCGGAACTCGCAGGTGGCGTCGTGCGCGGCGCAGATGTGGTCGCAGATCTGCTTCATGCGCGCCTCGATCATGTCGAGCACCTCGATGGAGAAGGTGCGCACCGTGCCCGACAGCTCGCAGTTGTCGGGGATCACGTTGTTGGCTTCGCCGGCATGGATGGTGGTGACCGATATCACCGCCGAATCGGTCGGCTTCATCTTGCGCGTGAGGATGGTCTGGAAGGCCTGCACGATCTCGCAGGCGATCGGCACCGGGTCGATGCCGGTCTGCGGCAGCGCCGCATGGCCGCCCTTGCCCACCACGTTGACGAAGAACTTGTTGCCCGAGGCCATCACCGGGCCGGGGCTCACTGCGAACTGGCCGGCCTTCATGCCGGGCCAGTTGTGCATGCCGAAGACGGCATCCATCGGGAATTTCTCGAAGAGCCCTTCCTTGATCATCTCGCGGGCGCCGCCGCCGCCCTCTTCGGCCGGCTGGAAGATCAGGTAGACGGTGCCGTCGAAGTTGCGGTGCTTCGCGAGGTGCTGCGCCGCCGCGAGCAGCATGGCCGTGTGGCCGTCGTGGCCGCAGGCGTGCATCTTGCCGTGGTGCTTGCTGGCGTGGGCGAAGGTGTTGAGCTCGGTGACGGGCAGTGCGTCCATGTCGGCGCGCAGGCCGACGGCGCGGTTGCTGGTGCCGTTCTTCACGATGCCCACCACGCCGGTGGTGCCCAGGCCGCGGTGGATGGGGATGCCCCATTCGGTGAGCTTGCCTGCCACCACGTCGGCGGTGCGGACTTCTTCGAAGCAGAGTTCGGGGTGTGCGTGCAGGTCACGTCGGACGGCGGCGATGCCAGCCGCCTGCGTGACGATCGAGTCGATGAGTTTCATGGGGATAGACCGTCTCAAAACGCCAGTCTATCCACTCTGGCACCGAGAGGCACCTCGGAAGACACGCAGCCCGAGTGGCTGCAGGGGCCGTTCCCCGGTTCCTCAGTGCGCGCCGGTCCAGAAGCCCACGTGCGGCGCCGCGGCTTCCTGCTCGAGCAGCGGCCCGACCACCTCGACGCGCCGCTGCCCGCGCGCGAAGACTTCGCGGCACGGAAGCGAAAAGGTCGGGTTCTCGGGATGATCGCCGGTCAGGCCCAAAAGCGCGTGCTCGGAAAGCGCGTAGACCACGCGCCCGATGTTGGTCCAGTAGATCGCCCCCGCGCACATGCAGCAGGGCTCGGCGCTGGTGAAGAGCGTGCAGCGCGCGAGCTCCTCGGGGGTGAGCAGCTTCGCGGCCTGCGCGGCGGCCACCAGCTCGGCGTGCTGCGTGGGGTCGCCCTCGGGCGGCATCGAGTTGTTGCCCGCGGTGACGACGACCTCGCCGTGCTCGTTCGCCACCAGCGCGGCGAAGGGATGGCGCCCGCGCGCCTTCGATTCGTCCGACAGGCGGATGGCCATGCGAAGCAGTTCGAGATCGCGCGGGGAGAGGTCGTCGGTGGTCATTTGCGCACGATAACCCGGTCGATCAGCGGCCGATGCTCTTGAGGTAGTCGGCGCGCGCGGCCAGCGCGGTGTCGGTGAAGTCGGTGAACACGCCGTCCACGCCGAGCTTGTAGTACACGCCGTATTCGTTCTTGCCGTCCTTGTTGTAGTCGGAGGCCAGGCGGCGCGACTCGTTGCGGAAGGTGAAGGGGTGCACGAAGAGGCCGGCCTTGTGCGCGTCGGCGATCAGCGAGGTGGGCGCCATGGAGGTGGCATCGGCGTCGTTGATCTTGCCGTCCTTGTTGACGTCCACCGGCTTGCCGTCCGCACCGATAGTGCCCTTGATGCTCACGATGTAGCGCTTCCAGGGGCCGATGCCGTCGGCGTAGGTCTTGATCTCGGCCAGGCCCGCGGGCGTGACCATGGCGTCGAAGTTGCGCTTGTCGCCGGCCTTGGTCCAGTCGTAGGGGCGGTCGCTGGGCACGGCGAAGGTCACGGCGCCGGTCTTCAGGTCGACGCTGTCGCCGTCGATCAGCTGGATGAGCCTGGTGTTCAGGCCCTTGCTCTTCATGTACTTGAGGCTGCCCGGCTCGAAGGACTGCACGTAGATGGGCGCGGTCTTGCTGTTCCAGCCGGCCGCGTTGATGGCGGCGATGACCTTGTCCTCCATCGGCAGGCCGAGGTCGCGGAAGTAGGTCGGGTTCTTCGTTTCGGGGTAGATGGCGATGGTGCGGCCGGTTTCCTTCGACTTGGCCTTGGCGAAGTCGATGATCTCCTGGAAGGTGACGACCTTGTACTTGCCGTTGAATTCCTGCGGGCGCTCGGCGTCGGTGGAGATGGCGCCCAGGGTCTTGATCTCGGCCAGCGTGAAGTCGTTGCTGAACCAGCCGGTCTGGGTCTCGCCGTCGACCTTGATGGTCTTCTTGCGCGAGGCGAAGCGGGGGTGCTTGGCCACGTCGGTGCTGATGGCGAGGTTGGGGTCGTGGCGGGCGATGAGCACGCCGTCCTTGGTGGAAATCAGGTCCATCTCGATCACGTCGGCGCCGAGCTCGATGGCGCGGGCATAGGCTTCGAGGGTCTCTTCCGGCAGATAGCCCGATGCACCACGATGGGCAATGACCAGCGGCGGGTTGCCGTCCAGCGTCAGCAGCTTGCTGCCGCCGCCGGAAGGTCCGGTGCTGCTGCAGGCGGCCAGTGCGAGGGCTGCGGTGGCGGTCAGGGCGATCTGAAGAGAGGTGCGCATGGTCGAGGTTCTCCGTCCGGAATGAAGAGGCGCAGGGTACCCGTTTCGCGTGACAGCTTCGACATCCGCGCACGCGCGGCGCCGACTTCCGGGAGAATGTGTTGCATGCCCCATACGCTTTCCCCCCAAAGCCTGCTGATGGCCCAGACGCTGGTGCGCATGAACACCGTCAGCGCCAACAGCAACCTCGAACTGATCGACTTCGCCCAGAGCCACCTCGCGGCCCTGGGCGTCAGGAGCCGGATCACCTACAACGCCGAACGCACCAAGGCGAACCTCTTCGCCACGCTGGGCGAGGGCAAGCCGGCCGGGGTGATCGTCTCGGGCCACACCGACACGGTGCCCTGGGACGGGCAGGACTGGAGCGTCGATCCGCTCTCGGCCGTGGTGCGCAACGAGCGCCTCTACGGGCGCGGCTCGGCCGACATGAAGAGCTTCATCGCCGTCGCGCTGTCGAACGCCAGGCGCTTCCTGGAGAGCGACTCGCCCTTCGCGGTGCACTTCGCCTTCAGCTACGAGGAGGAGATCGGCTGCTTCGGCGTGAAGGAGCTCATCGCCGACATGCGCGACGCCGGCATCAAGCCCCTGGCCTGCATCGTGGGCGAACCCACCAGCATGGTGCCCGCCATCGCGCACAAGGGCGTGTACCGCTACAAGTGCTGCGTGCGCGGCAAGGAGGCGCACTCCTCGCTCACGCCGAAGTCGGTCAACGCCATCGAGATGGCTGCGCGCGTGATCGGCAAGGTGCGCGACATGGCCGAGGGCTTCGAGCGCAGCGAGCCGCGCTACGAGGGCTTCGACGTGCCCTTCAGCACCGCGAGCGTGGGCCAGTTCCACGGCGGCATCGCCGACAACGTGGTGCCGCGCGACGCCGAGTTCCGCTATGAATTCCGCGACCTTCCCACCGCCGACGCCGGGAAGATGCAGGCCGAGGTGGTCGCCTACGCGGGCAGCCTCGAGCCCGCGATGAAGAAGGTGGCGCCCGACGCGGGCTTCAGCTTCGAGACCATCTGCGAGATCCCCAGCTTCCTGGGCTCCGCCAACGACCCCATCACGCTGCTGGCCCAGCGCCTGGCGAGCGAGGAGCGCACCACGCTGGTGGCCTTCGGCACCGAAGCGGGTCTCTTCAAGAACGCCGGCATCCCCACCGTGGTGTGCGGCCCCGGCAGCATCGAGCAGGCGCACCAGCCCGACGAGTACGTGAGCCTCGAGCAGCTCGCGCGCTGCGAGCTGTTCATGGAGCGCCTGGCATCCACGCCGAGCATTGGCTGAAGCCGGCAGCAACGACGACGCATCGCGGCGCATGAAGCGCGTCGCGCTCGGCCTGCTGTGCGCCGCCGCGCTGCTCTATGCGGTGGCGAGCGTGCTGCATGCGCGGCATCCGGCCTGGGGCTACGTGGCGGCCTTCGCCGAGGCCGCGATGGTGGGTGCCATCGCCGACTGGTTCGCTGTGGTGGCGCTGTTCCGCCATCCGCTGGGCCTGCCGATCCCGCACACGGCCATCATCCCGAGCAACAAGGACCGCATCGGCGCCAAGCTCGCGGGCTTCATCTGCGACAACTTCCTGAGCACCGCCCAGGTGCTCGGCAAGCTGCGGCAGTTCGACGCGGCCGGGCGCATCGCCGACTGGCTGGCCCGGCCCGCGAGCGGCGAGAAGCTCGGCGAATGGGGCGTGGCCGCGGCGCGCTACGGGCTCTCGGCCTTCGACGACGAGCGGGTGCGCGACTTCATGGGCCGCGCCGCCGCAGCCGGCCTCGCGAAGATCGACCTCTCGCGCCTGACCGGCCAGGCGCTCGACGCGCTCACCGCGGGCGGGCGCCACCAGGCGCTGCTCGACGACGTGCTGCAGCAGGTGGCCGGGCTGCTCGAAGGCGAGGAGGTGCAGGCGCACATCACCGAGGCGATCGCGCGCGAGATCAAGACGCTGCGCTACGTGGGCCTCGACCAGGTGGCCGCCAAGCTGGCCACGCGCAAGATCGTCGCGGCCGTGGCGCGCACCATCGGCGAGCTCGCGGCCGAGCCCGACCATCCGATGCGCAGGCGCTTCGACCATTTCGTCGACGACTTCGTGGTGCGCCTGAAGCTCGACCCCGAGTTCCAGCAGCGCGGCGAGCAGATCCGCGCCGAACTGGTCGCGCACCCCGCGCTGGGCGACTACCTGCACGGGCTGTGGGGCGAGCTGCTCGCGTGGCTGCACGACGACCTGGGCCGCGGCGATTCGGCCATCCGCCAGCGCATCGCATCGATGGCGGGCGCACTGGGCGCGCGGCTGCAGGGCGACGAGGCCATCCGCCGCTGGATCAACGAGCAGATCGAGGCGGCCGCGCCGCTGGCCATCGAGCGCTACCGCGAGGACATCCGCCGCTACATCGAGGAGCGCGTGGGCGAGTGGAACGCGCAGGAGATGACGGTCGAGCTCGAACGCCACATCGGGCGCGACCTGCAGTTCATCCGCATCAACGGCACGCTGGTGGGCGGGCTGGTGGGGCTGCTGATCCACACGGCGACGCAGCTCCTGCGCGGCTGAGCCTGTGCTGAACCCCGGCAGAAGGCCGCGGGTAATCCACAGCGGACGAAAGTCCGCATCCTGTCCCCGGCGGGACTCGGCGGCCCCTGCGCGCTCCTAGACTGCTTCGCGCATCAACAAGAGGAGACGCCAACCATGCCCCGTCGACGCAGCCTCGGCGCCATCGCGCTGACCGCCACCCTCGCCCTGCTGGGCGCCTGCAGCAGCCTCGCGCCGCCAACGTTCACCAGTCCCCCCACCCGACCTGCTTCCTGGGCTGCGCCCGAGGCGCTGGTGGCGCCATCGGCCTTCGCCGGGGTGCACGGGCTGGCCATCGACGCCAAGGGCCGGCTGCTGGCGGGCTCGGTGCTGGGCAACACGATGTGGGAGGTCGACCGCAGCACCGGCGCGGCGAAGGTGTTCATCGACGCGCCCGAAGGCCAGGCCGACGACATCGCCGTGGGCCCGAAGGGCGAACTCGCCTGGACCAACTACCTCATGGGCCTGGTGCGCTACCGCGAGAGCGACACCTCCCCCATGCGCGTGCTGGCCAAGGACCTGCCCGGCATCAACTCGCTCGATTTCGACCGCCGCAACGGCAGGCTCTACGCCTCGCAGGTGTTCCTGGGCGACGCGCTGTGGGAGATCGACCGCGAGGGCCAGAAGCCGCCCAGGCTCATCAGGAAGGACATGGGCGGCTTCAACGGCTTCGAGGCGGGGCCCGACGGCATGCTCTACGGGCCGCTGTGGTTCAAGGGCCAGGTGGTGAAGATCGACCCGGCCAACGGCAACATGACCGTGATCGCCGACGGCTTCAAGATTCCGGCGGCCGCCAACCTCGACGGCAAGGGCAACCTCTGGGTGGTCGATGCACGCAGCGGCGAGCTTGTGCGGGTGGAGCTGGCCACCGGCCGCAAGACGGTCGCGAAGCAGCTGCGGCCCTCGCTCGACAACCTCGCCATCGCCAAGGACACGCCCGACGGGACGATCTACGTCTCCAACATGGCCAACAACGAGGTGCAGGCCTTCAACCCCGCCACCGGCGAGCTGCGCACGCTCACCAGCGGCAAGGTGGCGGCGCCGGCCGGCATGAAGATCGACGGCAACGACCTCTGGGTGGCCGACGTCTTCGGCTTCCGCCAGGTCGACGTGCGCAGCGGCGAGGTGCGCGACGTGTTCCGCATGCAGCGCGACCCGGAGCTCGACTACCCGTTCGCGGTCGGCCTGTCGCCGAAGCTCTTCGCGCTGAGCTCGTGGTTCACCGGCACGGTGCAGCTGGTCGACCGGCAGACCCTGAAGACGGTAGAGACCATCCACGGCCTGAAGGCGCCCTTCGATGCCATCCCCATGCCCGACGGCAGCGTGATCTATGCCGAGATCGCCACCGGCAGCATCACGCGCGCCAGCGGGCCGAAGTTCGCAGAAAAGTCAGTGCTCGCCAGCGGCCTGAACGGCCCGGTGCAGATGATCGTCGGCCAGGACGGCGCGCTCTACGTGACCGAGGCCGCCGGCCGGCTGCTGCGCATTCCGCTGGACGCCAGCGCCCCGCTGCGCGCGGTGGCCGAGGGCCTGGCCCTGCCCGAAGGCGTGGCGCAGACGCCCTGGGGCAGCTTCATCGTGGCCGAGAGCGCGGCGCGCCGGCTCGTGGAGATCGCGCCCGACGGCAGCCGCCGAACCGTCGCCGAGAACCTGCCGATCGGCCTCGCACCCGGGCCCGGACTGCCGCCGCCCTACGTGGTGACAGGCGTGGCGGTGGGCCGCGACGGCACCGTCTACATGGCCGCCGATCGCAACAACGCGATATATCGAATCCGCCCCGTAAGGTAGCGTAACAATAAGTGTAAATTTCAGTTTACTTTTACAAACAAACATTACAGACTGCGCGGGACGCCTTGTGGCGCCCCGTCCGCATCCCGCGAGCGGGAGTCCGCGAGGCGCTCTTTTCTTGACCTGAAAGGGACATCGCATGACTCCGCTCGTCGTAGGCCAGATCCTGTCGCCCGAGTACTCCCCGGGCATGGTGGCGCTCTCCTTCCTCATTTCCTTCGCGGGCTCGCTCGTGGCCCTGATCTGCGCCGGCCGGATGGTCGGCCCGGACGGCAGGCCCAACCTCGCGGTCGTGACCTGCGCGGCGGTCGCGCTGGGCGGCATCGGCATCTGGTCGATGCACTTCATCGGCATGCTGGCGTACCGGCTGCCGGTGGCGATCTCGTACAACATGCCGCTGACGGTGGTGTCGCTGGTGGCGGCGATCCTGATCTCGGGCATCGCGCTGTACATGGCGGGCGGGCAGCGCAAGTTCAGCAAGCCGGGCTGGCTCGCGGGCAGCCTGCTGGCGGGCATCGGCGTGTGCGTGATGCACTACATGGGCATGTTCGCGATGAACATGCGCGCCTCGATGAACTTCGACCTGGCGACGGTCGGGCTGTCGGTGCTGATCGCCGTCACGGCGGCCGGCGCCGCGCTCTGGCTGGCTTTCAACCTGCGCAAGTTCACGCACAAGGTCGCGGCCGCCGCCGTGATGGGCGTGGCGGTCTGCACCATGCACTACGTGGGCATGAGCGCGGCCAGCATGGTCTGCACCGCCGCCGCGCCGGTCGACGCGCTGGCCATCGGCGGCAGCTACATGGGCCTGACGGTGTTCGGCACGGCCGGCGCGGTGCTGATCTTCATCTACTGGGTGGTCACGGGCAGCAGCCTCGACGCGCCGGTCGCGCCCCGGCGCGCCCGCGCGGGCTGAGCGCCCGGCGGGCATCAGCCAGTCAGCGCAAGCGGGCGCCGCGCCCGCGACCTAGAGTCCGTGCAGAACGAAGAAACAAGCGATCTGCACGGACTCTTTTCATGCCAGTCATCGAATCCCGGCTGCAAGCGGCCAGCGACACCTTCCAGGCCAACCGGGCCAGCATGCTGGCGCTTCTCGGCCAGGTGCGTGAGCACGAAGCCCGCGCCGTCGCGGCCTCCGCAGCCTCGGCAGAGCGATTCGCCAGGCGCGGCCAGTTGCTGCCGCGCGAGCGCCTCGCGCTGCTGCTGGACACCGGCGCTCCGTTCCTGCCGCTGGCCTCGCTCGCGGGCCTCGGCCAGGACAACCTCGATCTTTCCAGGAGCGTGCCCGGCGGCGGCCTGATCTCCGGCATCGGCTACGTCGCGGGCGTGCGCTGCATGGTCAACGCCTCCGACTCGGGCATCGACGCCGGCGCGCTGCAGCCCATGGGCCTGGACAAGCAGCTGCGCGTGCAGGAGATCGCGCTGGAGAACAGGCTGCCTTACGTGCAGCTGGTGGAAAGCGCGGGCGCCAACCTGATGCAGTACCGCGTGCAGGACTTCGTGCGCGGCGGCAACATCTTCCGCAACCTCGCGCGGCTGTCGGCCGCGGGGCTGCCGGTGGTGACGGTGACGCACGGCTCCTCGACCGCAGGGGGCGCCTACCAGACCGGGCTTTCCGACTACATCGTGATGGTGCGCGACCGCACGCGCGCCTTCCTCGCGGGGCCGCCGCTGCTGAAGGCCGCCACCGGCGAGATTGCCACGGAAGAGGAACTGGGCGGCGCCGTGATGCACACCCACATCTCGGGCCTGGGCGACTACCTCGCGGAGGACGACCGCGACGCCATCCGCATCGCCCGCTCGATCCTCGGCGGCATCGACTGGGCGCGCGACGAAGCGCCGCGCAGCTTCGCACCGCCGCGCTACGACGCCGAGGAACTGCTGGGCATCATGCCCAGCGACGGCCGCCGCCCGGTGGACATGCGCGAGGTCATCGCGCGCATCGCCGACGGTTCCGAGTTCCTGGCCTTCAGCGAGCACTACGGCAGCGCCACCGTCTGCGGCCACATCCGGCTCGAAGGACATGCCGTTGGCATCATCACCAACAACGGCCCGATCGACTCCGACGGCGCCACCAAGGCCACGCACTTCATCCAGGCCTGCTGCCAGTCGCGCACGCCCATCGTCTACCTGCAGAACATCACCGGCTACATGGTGGGCCGCGCGCACGAGGAGGCCGGCATCATCAAGCACGGCGCGAAGATGATCCAGGCGGTGTCGAACGCCACCGTGCCGCAGGTCACGCTGCTGTGCGGCGCCTCGTACGGCGCGGGCAACTACGGCATGTGCGGCCGCGGCTTCGCGCCGCGCTTCTGCTTCAGCTGGCCCAACGCGCGCACCGCGGTGATGGGCGGCGAGCAGGCGGCGAAGACCATGGTCATCGTGATGGAGGCCGGCATGGCACGAAAGGGCGCGGTCGACCAGTCGAAGATCGACGCGATGCAGCAGCAGGTCATCGAGCGCTTCGACCGGCAGATGAGCGTGTTCACCACCAGCGCCCTGCTGCTGGACGACGGCGTGATCGACCCGCGCGACACCCGCGCCGTGCTGGCCGAGGTTCTCTCGATCTGCCGCGACGCCGACACGCGCACGACGCAACCCATGCAGTTCGGGGTGGCACGTCCATGAGCAGCAGCAACACCAGCATCACCACCAGGTTCCGGAAGATCCTGGTCGCCAACCGCGGCGAGATCGCGGTGCGCGTCATGCGCACGGCCCGCGCCATGGGCTTTCGCACCGTGGCCGTGTACTCCAGCGCCGACGCCGGTTCGCAACACGTTCGCTTCGCCGACGAGGCTGTGCATATCGGCGAGCCGCTGCCCGCGCAGAGCTACCTGAACATCGCCGCGATCGTCGAGGCCGCGCGCACCAGCGGCGCCGACGCGGTGCACCCCGGCTACGGCTTCCTCGCCGAGAACGCGGCCTTCGCGCAGGCCTGCCGCGATGCCGGCGTGGTCTTCATCGGACCTTCGCCCGAAGCCATCCGCGCGATGGGCGACAAGGCCGGCGCCAAGCGGCTGATGCAGGCGGCGGGCGTGCCCTGCATTCCGGGCTACCAGGGCGAGGACCAGGGCGAAAGAACGCTCGCCGCCGAAGCCGCGCGCATCGGCTGGCCGGTGATGATCAAGGCCACGGCCGGCGGTGGCGGGCGCGGCATGCGGCTCGTCAGCTCGGCCGCGAACTTCGCCGAGCAGCTGCGCAGTGCGCAGTCGGAGGCGCTCAACGCATTCGGCGACGCCACCGTGATCCTGGAGCGCGCCATCGTCGCGCCGCGCCATGTCGAGGTGCAGGTGTTCGCGGACCGGCACGGCAATGCCATCCATCTCGGCGAGCGCGACTGCTCGGTGCAGCGCAGGCACCAGAAGGTGGTGGAGGAAGCGCCCTCGCCCGCCGTCTCGCAAGCGCTGCGCGAACGCATGGGCGCCACCGCCGTCGCCGCGGCGAAGGCCATCGGCTACGAGGGCGCGGGCACGCTCGAATTCCTGCTCGACGCCGAGGGCCGATATTGGTTCATGGAGATGAACACGCGCCTGCAGGTGGAGCACCCGGTGACGGAAGCCGTGACCGGACTCGACCTGGTCGAGCTGCAATTGCGCGTCGCGGCCGGCGAGCCGCTGCCGGTCACGCAGCAGGAAGTGCGCTTTTCCGGCCATGCGATCGAGGTGCGCCTGTGTGCCGAAGATCCGCAGCAGGGCTTCATGCCGCAGAGCGGCACGCTGGCCGCATGGCGCCCCAGCGCCGCGCTGCGCACCGAGCATGCCCTGCGCGACGGCGCCGAGGTGCCGCCCTTCTACGACTCGATGATCGCCAAGCTGGTCGCCCACGGCCGCACACGGGAGGACGCGAGGCAGCGGCTCCTGGCGGGCCTGCAGGACACCGTCGCGCTCGGCATCCCGACCAACCAGCAGCTGCTGGAGCGCACGCTGTCGCATGCGGTGTTTGCAAGCGGCGAGGCGACGACCGCCTTCGTGGCCGACCACATCGGCGCGCTGCTCGCTGCCGACGAAGCAGGCCGCAACCGCGCAGCGTTGCTCGCCGCGCTGCTGCTGCAGCTCGGCGAACGCGGCTGGCCTTCGCCGCTGGCGCACACGCTGCCCAATGCCCTGCGCTTCGAGCTCGACGGCACGGTGCACGCCGCGCGCGTGACGCCGCGCGGCGCCGGCCGCTTCGGCATCGCGCTGGACGGCCAGGAGCCGGTGCAGCTCGCGCTGCTCGACATGCCAGGCGACGGCAGCCTGCGCTTCTCGTGCAACGGGCTCGACGCGCAAGCCTTCGTCGCGCGGCACGGCGGCCGCGTGTTCTTCCACCACGACGGACAGGCCCACCGCCTCGACGACCTCACCCACGCCCCGGCCACCCGCGCCCATGACGACGGCGGCGACGGCCTGCTGCGCGCCTCCATGAACGGCCGCGTGATCGCGCTGCTGGTGGCCGAGGGCGAGGCCGTCGCCGCGGGCCAGCCGCTGGTCACGCTGGAGGCGATGAAGATGGAGCATGTGCACTGCGCACCGCGCGCCGGACGTGTCGCCCTGCACGTCGCGGTCGGCGCGCAGGTGGCGGCGCGCCACGTGGTCGCGCAGGTCGCCGATGCATGACGGGGACCGCCCCCGCGCCTTTACCGAAGCCAACCGCATGAACTCACCCTCTTCCCACTACCGTTCCGTCTTCGCCCCCGGCCTGTTCGACGGGCAGGTCGTCGTCGTCACCGGCGGCGGCTCCGGCATCGGCCGCTGCACGGCGCACGAGCTCGCCTCGCTGGGCGCGCAGGTGGTGCTGGTCGGACGCAAGCCCGAGAAGCTCGACGCGGTGCGCGCCGAGATCGAGGCCGCCGGCGGCAAGGCTTCCACGCAGGCCTTCGACATCCGCAACGAGGACGCGGTTCGCGAGGCCATCGCCGCCGTCGTCGCCGCGCACGGCCGCATCGACGGTCTGGTCAACAACGCGGGCGGCCAGTACATCACGCCGCTGCACGCGATCTCGGCCAAGGGCTGGGAGGCGGTGATCCACACCAACCTCACGGGCGGCTTCCTGGTCGCGCGCGAGTGCTACCTGCAGAGCATGCAGGCCCAGGGCGGCGCCATCGTCAACATCGTGGCCGACATGTGGGGCTCCATGCCCAACATGGGCCACAGCGGCGCGGCGCGCGCGGGCATGGTGAGCTTCACCGAGACCGCCGCGCTCGAATGGGCCGCGAGCGGCGTGCGCGTGAACGCGGTGGCGCCGGGCTACATCGCATCGAGCGGCATGGACCACTACCCGCCCGAGGCCGGCGACATGCTGCGCGCCATGCGCAAGACCGTGCCGGCCGGGCGTTTCGGCAACGAGGCCGAGACCTCCGCCGCCATCGTCTTCCTGCTGGGCCCGGCCGCGAGCTTCATCAGCGGCAGCGTGCTGCGCGTGGACGGCGCGCGGCCGCAGGTGCGCATGGGCTGGCCGATGGCGATTCCCGATGCGCAGGCGCAGCAGCGCCGCGCGGTGAAGCCCTTCGACGGCTTCCACCTGGCGCAGGCGCCGCGCGTGTTCCAGGACAAGTAGGACGAGAGACAAGGAAAGACCGGAGACCACCCCATGCAGTACAGCCACGAACACCTCGAGATCCAGAAGACCCTGCGCCGCTTCATCGACGACGAGATCAACCCGCACGTGGAAGAGTGGGAAGAGGCAGAGATCTTCCCCGCGCACGAGGTCTTCAAGAAGCTCGGCAGCCTCGGCATGCTGGGGCTGAACAAGCCCGAGGCCTTCGGCGGCGCGGGCCTGGACTATTCGTATGCGATGGCCATGGCCGAGGCGCTGGGCCACATCTCCTGCGGCGGCGTGCCGATGGCCATCGGCGTGCAGACCGACATGTGCACCCCTGCGCTCGCGCGCTTCGGCAGCGACGAGCTGCGCCGCGAGTTCCTGGCACCCGCCATCGCGGGCGACATGGTCGGCTGCATCGGCGTGAGCGAGCCCGGCGCGGGCAGCGACGTGGCGGGCCTGAAGAGCCATGCGCGAAAGGACGGCGGCGACTACCTCATCAGCGGCCAGAAGATGTGGATCACCAACAGCCTGCAGGCCGACTGGATGTGCATGCTGGTCAACACCAGCGACGGCCCCGTGCACCGCAACAAGTCGCTCGTGATGGTGCCGATGGACAGCCCCGGCATCGAGAAGGCGAAGAAGCTGCGCAAGATCGGCATGAATTCGAGCGACACCGGCCTGATCTACTTCGACAACGTGCGCGTGCCGCAGCGCTATCGCATCGGCGAGGAGGGCCAGGGCTTCGTCTACCAGATGCAGCAGTTCCAGGAAGAGCGCCTCTGGGCCGCCGCCAGTTCGCTGGAGCCGATGGAGGACTGCATCGCGCAGACCATCGAGTGGGCGCAGCAGCGGCAGATGTTCGGCTCCACGCTGGCCGACCAGCAGTGGGTGCAGTTCAAGCTGGCCGAACTGAAGACCGAGGTGGAAGCGCTGCGCGCGCTCACCTACCGCGCCTGCGACCTGCACGTGAAGGGCGAGGACGTGCTCGAGCTCGCGTCGATGGCCAAGCTCAAGACCGGCCGCCTCACGCGCCAGGTGGCCGACACCTGCCTGCAGTTCTGGGGCGGCATGGGCTTCACGCTGGAGAACCGCGTCTCGCGCCTGTACCGCGACGGCCGCCTGGGCTCGATCGGCGGCGGCGCCGACGAGGTGATGCTGGGCATCCTCGCGAAGACCATGGGCATCGCCAAGCGGCCGCCGCGCTGAGAGGTTTGCGGGCTTGGTCGTGCCGTCTGGAGACGGAGCCGTCGAACAGCCGGACGCCCGCTTTCGACACCACCCATTTCCCCTGAAGGAGACAGCAGGATGAATGCAGAACTGGCCGCGGACCGCCAGGTGCTGGCCGACCTGGTCCGGCGGTTCGCCGGCGACGAGATCGCGCCGAACGTGCAGGCCTGGGACGACGCGGGCGAGTTTCCGCGCGGGCTCTACGCGCGCGCTGCCGAGCTCGGCCTGCTGGGCCTGGGCTATCCGGAAGAGTTCGGCGGTACGCCCGCCTCGTACTCGCTCAAGCTGCCCGCCTGGGTCGCGCTCGCACGCCACGGCAAAAGCGGCGGCGTGCTCGCGAGCCTGTTCTCGCACAACATCGGCCTGCCGCCCGTGGTGCTGCACGCGAGCGACGCGTTGTTGCGCCGCGAGGTCGTGCCGCCGGTGCTGCGCGGCGAGAAGATCGCGGCGCTCGCCATCACTGAACCTGGCGGCGGCTCCGACGTGGCTGCACTTCGCACGACGGCACGGCTCGACGGCGACCACTACGTCGTCAACGGCGAGAAGACCTTCATCACCTCGGGCATGCGCGCCGACTGGATCACCGTGGCCGTGCGCACCGGCGAGGGCCGCGGCGCGGGCGGCATCTCGATGCTGCTGGTGCCGGGCGACGCGCCGGGCCTCACGCGTACGCGCCTCTCGAAGATGGGCTGGCTGTGCTCCGACACCGCCACCCTGCACTTCGACAACGTGCGCGTGCCCGCGCGCTACCTGCTCGGGCACGAGGGCGAAGGCTTCCGCATGATCATGGGCAACTTCAACGGCGAGCGCATCGGCCTTGCCGCGGGAGCGCTGGGCTTCTCGCAGGCCTGCCTCGACGAGGCCCTGGCGTGGGCGCGCGAGCGCAAGGCCTTCGGCACCGCGCTCGTCGAACACCAGGCGGTGCGCCACAAGCTGGTCGACATGCAGATGCGCATCGCCTCCACCGAGGCGTGGATAGAGGCCGTGTCGGCTGAAGGCGATGCGCTCGAAGCGGCCGGCCGCCACAACGCACCCGAGTGGGTCGCGCAGATCTGCCTGCTGAAGAACCACGCGACGCAGACCATGCAGTTCTGCGCCGACCAGGCGGTGCAGATCCTCGGCGGCATGGGGTTCATGCGCGGCACCGTCAGCGAGCGCATCTACCGCGAGGTGAAGGTGATGATGATCGGCGGCGGGGCCGAGGAGATCATGAAGGAGCTGGCGGCCAGGCAGATGGGGTGGCTGTAGCAGGCAGCGAAGCACGAAGCGCTTCGATGCCCGGCTTGCGGAGGGCGGCGATCAGGTCGGCGGCGTCTGGACGACGACGCCGTACCAACCCAGTCCGCGATAGCTCTCGTAGCCGGGTGTCGCTGCGAACGACACCGTGGCATGTCCATCTGCCGCGCGGTAGAAGCCGGTACGCCGCCCATCGGTGACGAGGTTGAAGTGCTCGTCGAGCACGCCGGTCTTTCGAGAACTCGCGATCACCCGGAAAGAAGCGTCGACGATCATGCAGCGCGTGCGCTGCCATTCTTCGTCGGTGAGCCGCACGCCGTTGACGACTGCAGCCGCCTGCGCCGCCCAATCGAAGAAGATCACCAGCGCGCCAAGGGGCCGACCGTCCACGGCCCCCTGCTCCCGGATCGCAGTCGCATAGGTCGCGACTTGTGCGTTGTTCAACTGCGGCAATGCCTCGATGTCACCCGCGATGAAATCCGCGCCCGATCGCGTCTTCATAGAGTCCTTGAACCAGCGCGCATGGGCGACGCTCTTCCCTGCGACCGGATAGGTTTGAGGCCGGCCGTTCGCCACGATGGTGCCCGAGGCATCCACGATCCACAGGTCCAGGTAGACGGTGTAGCTGTCGAGGATCACGGACAGACGCCGCGACGCATGCTCGCGCGCAGCGCCCCCGCCGAGGGCAAGGCAGTCGACCACCGCGGAATCCGTCGCCCACCAGCGCACGTCGCATGAACGCTCGTACAGGTTGCGGTCGACGATGTCGATCATGTTCAGCGCCAGGTCGGCGCAGCGCTGTCCTTCGTGCGAGCGCAGCCGTTCGATCATGCCGTCGCTGAGGTCCGTGAGCTTCGACAGGGAGCCGGCGAGCTCCTTGTTGAGGCCGGTGGTGATGTCGGCGATGCGCACCGACACCTGCTTGACCTGATTGGCCACGACCGCGAAGCCCTTGCCCGCATCCCCCGCCCGCGCTGCCTCGATCAGCGCATTGAGCGCGAGGAAGGTGGTCTCCCGGTTGATGTCGTTGATGTCGGAGATCTTGCCAGTGGCCAGCTTCTTGACCTGATGGGTGAGCTCAACGATTTCCATTGGATTGGACATGGTGCGACCTCGCGGCATTAACTTTTGTTAACCGCCTCGCAAATATCGCGCCCGGTGTCCTGAGAACCGCACGGCATCCGGTGGGTCGCGGGATCGCAGCTCGGCCAAGCCCTGCCCCGCTCGTACCGGCGAGCACCGAACTTCCTCGGCAGGAAGGGTCAGCCCGCCTCTTCCTCGCCTCCCGCACCTCCTGCGCTTCCTGAAGCCTTCGCGGCGGCTGCCGCAGCAGCCCGCAGCTTGTCCTTCTTGCTCGGCCTCTTCCCCTTGATCCCGCCCGTGCCCGAGGCATCGACCACCGGCGGCGCGGTTTCCGTCGGCTCGAAGCCTTCGACGCGCTCGCGCGCAAGCCTCAGGCCGTTGCGCTTCTCGATCAGGCGGAAGTGGGCCTCGGTGGCCGCGCTCACGAAGCTGATCGCCAGGCCGCTCTCGCCTGCGCGGCCAGTGCGGCCGATGCGGTGGATGTAGTCGGTGGGCGAGCGCGGCAGGTCGTAGTTGATGACCACCGGCAGCTGCGCGATGTCGATGCCTCGCGCGGCGAGGTCGGTGGCGACGACCACGTCCCATCGGCTCTGCTTGAACTGCGAGAGGATGTCGCCGCGCGTGCCCTGCGCGATGTCGCCGTGGAAGGGCACGGCGTAGATGCCGTTGCGGTAGAGCTTCTCGGCCACGGTCTGCGCCGCGTGCTGCGTGGCGACGAAGACCAGCACGCGGTCCCACTCGTGCTCGTGCTGCTTGAGCAGGTGGCGCAGCAGCTGGGTGCGGCGGCCGGCGTCGACCTCGATCACGCGCTGCACGATGTCGGGCGCGGTGCCGGGCTCGCCCTGCACGTCGACGATGGCCGGCTCGTGCAGCATGCGGTCGGCCAGCGCCTCGATGGCCGGCGGGAAGGTGGCGGAGAAGAACAGGTTCTGGCGCCGCTTCGGCAGCAGTTCGAGGATGCGGCCGAGTTCCTCCGCGAAGCCCAGGTCGAAGAGGCGGTCGGCCTCGTCGAGCACCAGCATGGCGACGGCGTCGAGCCGCAGTGCGTTGTGCTCCACCAGGTCGAGCAGCCGGCCCGGCGTGGCGACGACGATGTCGGCGCCGCCGCGCAGGTTCATCATCTGCGGGTTGATCGACACGCCGCCGAAGACGGTGACGATCTTCGGGCGCTCGGGCAGGTCCTGGGCCAGTTCGTACATGGTGCCGCCCACCTGGGCCGCGAGCTCGCGCGTGGGCACCAGAACCAGCGCGCGCACCCGGCGCGGGCCTTGGGGGCGTTCCGGCTGCTGCGAAACCAGGCGCTGCAGCAGCGGCAGTGAAAATGCGGCGGTCTTGCCGGAACCGGTCTGCGCCGAGCCCCGCAGGTCGCGGCCTTGCAGAATCGAGGGAATGGCCGCGGCCTGGATGAGCGTCGGCGTCGAAAAGCCGCATCGGGCGGCAGCTTGCACGAGCGCGGGGGCCAGGCCCAGTGAATCGAATGGCATGTGTGTGATGGGCGAGCGCGGCGGGCGAAGAACGGGAAACCGGCGAAAGAAGGAAATTGAGAAGAGGCGTATCGGATGTCGACGATGAAACAGCAGCGCGCCGGCCAGTCCGGCGGCAGCACCCTGGTGTATTCCACCGACGGCGGCGGACGCATGTGCCCCGGCTGCGGCGAGCCAGTGGCCCGTTGCCGCTGCAAGGAACTCGAGAGGGCGCGCAGCGCGCCGGCCACGGACGGCATTGTGCGCGTGTCGCACGAGACCAAGGGGCGAAAGGGCAAGGGCGTGACCCTCGTCAAGGGCGTGGCGCTCGAAGCGGCGGCGCTGCTGGCGCTGGGCAAGCAGCTCAAGACCGCCTGCGGTACGGGCGGCACGGTGAAGGACGGCACGATCGAAATCCAGGGCGACCACCGCGAAACCGTGATCGCGGCGCTCGCGAAGCTGGGCCACACGGTCAAGCGCGCCGGAGGCTGAGGCTCCCATGAAACCCGAAGACCTGCAGCGGCTGGTGACGCTCGAAATGCCCTTCGGCAAGTACAAGGGCACGCTGATTGCCGATTTGCCCGGAAATTACCTGACCTGGTTTGCACGCGAGGGTTTTCCCTCAGGCGAAATTGGCCGATTGCTCGCCCTGATGCATGAAATAGACCACAACGGGCTTTCCGGACTGCTGAAACCGTTGCGAAACCGCCCGCCGGAACGAGGAGTTTCCCGATAAGGGGCAATTTCGCCACATATTTTTCGAATTCGGGCCGGATAATGCTCGCTACGTGTCAGCGGGCCTTGCGGCTCCCGTGCACGTAATTCGGTGATCGGTCAGTTTCGCGCCACAGCGCAGTTCTTGTTTGTTGTGATTCTGGGACTCCATCGCTTTTTGTCTTTTTGTTGGTTTGAATCAGGAGTCCCTTGATGGGCAAGAAACTTTATGTGGGCAACCTCGCCTACTCGATCCGCGACAACGATCTGGAGCAAGCCTTCGGCGAATTCGGCTCGATCGTCAGCGCCAAGGTCATGATGGAACGTGACACCGGCCGTTCGAAGGGCTTCGGCTTCGTCGAAATGGGTACGGATGCCGAAGCACTGGCAGCCATCGAAGCCATGAACGGCCAGCCCCTGCAGGGCCGCGCCCTGACGGTGAACGAAGCCCGTCCGATGGAAGCTCGTCCTCCCCGCACCGGCGGCTACGGCGGCGGTGGCGGTGGTGGCGGCTACGGTGGTGGCGGCGGCGGCTACGGCGGCGGTGGCCGCAGCGGCGGCGGCGGTTACGGCGGCGACCGTGGTGATCGCGGCGGCTACGGCGGCGGCGGCGACCGCAGCGGCGGTGGCGGCTACGGCGGCGGCCGCGGCGGCTACTGAGCCCTTCCCCCCTTCCGGGGCCTTCGGGCCCCTGAACCAAAAAGCTCCTTCGGGAGCTTTTTTCGTTTCCGGGCGCGCCTGCCCGAAGGCCGGGCCCCTGGGAGAACCCTTGCCCCGCGGTACGCACTTGTTCGTACCGCACCGGTCAGCCCACCGTCAGGCGCGCAGCCCGACCCTCGTTTCCCCCAACAAAGAGGAGCGAGACATGCGCATCAAGAGTCAGGCCGACTTCTTCTCAGGAGTCATGTTCACGGCCGTGGGCGGCGCCTTCGCCGTCGGCGCCACCACCTACACCATCGGCGACGGCGCGCGCATGGGACCGGGCTACTTCCCGCTCATGCTGGGAATCCTGCTGGCGGTGCTGGGCGCGATCATCATGTTCCAGGCGATGGTGGTCGAGACCACCGACGGCGACCCGATCGGCAAGTGGGCCTGGAAGCCGCTGGCCTTCGTGCTCGGCGCGAACCTGGCCTTCGGCGTGCTGCTGGGCGGGCTGCCCAGCATCGGGCTGCCGGCCATGGGCATGATCATCGCGATCTACGCGCTCACCATCATCTCGAGCATGGCGGGCGAGCACTTCAAGCTGCGCGACGTGCTGATCCTCGCGACCATCCTGGCGGCCGGCAGCTACGTGGCGTTCATCTGGGCGCTCAAGCTGCAGATCCAGGTGTGGCCCACCTTCATCGCCGGTTGAACGAGGAGCACGCCGCCATGGAACTCTTCAACAACCTCGCGACCGGCTTCGGCGTCGCGTTCACCTTCACCAACCTGCTGTACTGCCTGATCGGCTGCATCCTGGGCACGCTGATCGGCGTGCTGCCGGGCATCGGGCCCGTCGCGACCATCGCGATGCTGCTGCCGGCCACCTACGCGCTGCCGCCGGTGTCGGCGCTGATCATGCTGGCCGGCATCTACTACGGCGCCCAGTACGGCGGCTCCACCACGGCCATCCTGGTGAACCTGCCGGGCGAATCGTCCTCGGTGGTCACCTGCATCGACGGCTACCAGATGGCCCGGCAGGGCCGCGCGGGCCCGGCGCTTGCCGCCGCCGGCCTGGGATCGTTCTTCGCGGGCTGCGTGGGCACGCTGATCCTGGCCGCCTTCGCGCCGCCGCTGACCGAGCTGGCCTTCAAGTTCGGCCCGGCCGAATACTTCTCGCTGATGGTGCTGGGCCTGATCGGCGCGGTGGTGCTGGCCTCGGGTTCGCTGCTGAAGGCGGTGGCGATGATCGTGCTGGGCCTGCTGATGGGCATCGTGGGCACCGACGTCAACTCGGGCGTGGCGCGCTACAGCTTCGACATTCCGGAGCTTACCGACGGCATCGGCTTCGTCGTCATCGCGATGGGCGTGTTCGGCTACGGCGAGATCATCGGCAACCTCTCGCAGCCGGACGACGAGCGCGAGGTGTTCACGCACAAGGTCAAGGGCCTGTGGCCCACCAAGGACGACTTCAAGCGCATGCTCCCCGCCGTGCTGCGCGGCACCGCGCTGGGCTCGGCGCTGGGCATCCTGCCGGGCGGCGGCGCGCTGCTGGCCTCGTTCGCCTCGTATGCGCTGGAGAAGAAGATCCGCATGCGCCCCGGCGAAGTGCCCTTCGGCAAGGGCAACATCCGCGGCGTGGCGTCGCCGGAATCGGCCAACAACGCGGGCGCGCAGACCTCCTTCATCCCGCTGCTGACGCTGGGCATCCCGCCCAACGCGGTGATGGCGCTGATGGTGGGCGCGATGACCATCCACAACATCCAGCCGGGTCCGCAAGTGATGACCAGCAACCCGGAGCTCTTCTGGGGCCTGATCGCCTCGATGTGGATCGGCAACGCGATGCTCATCATCCTGAACCTGCCGCTGATCGGCATGTGGATCAAGCTGCTGACGGTGCCCTACAAGTTCCTGTTCCCGGCCATCGTGCTGTTCTGCGCGATCGGCGTGTACTCGACCAACAACAACACCTTCGACGTGTGGATGGTGGCGGCCTTCGGCTTCATCGGCTATCTCTTCATCAAGCTGCGCACCGAGCCTGCACCGCTGCTGCTGGGCTTCATCCTCGGGCCGATGATGGAAGAGAACCTGCGCCGGGCGCTCTTGCTGTCGCGCGGGGCGTGGAGCGTGTTCGTCACGCGGCCGCTGTCGGCGGGGCTCCTGATCGCCGCGGCGCTGCTGCTGGGCATCGTGCTGCTGCCGGCGATCAAGGCCAAGCGCGAGGAAGCGTTCGTGGAAGATTGAGTTCGCCCCCAGGCTTCGCGCACTTCGTGTCGCTGCGCCAACCCCCTTCCGGGGGCAACACCTGCGGCCCGGCAAAGCCGGTTCCGCGGAGACCAGATTCGCCCCCAGGCTTTGCACACTTCGTGTCGCTGCGCCAACCCCCTTCCGGGGGCAACACCTGCGGCCCGGCAAAGCCGGTTCCGCGGTGTTCCACGAAAGGTCAGTGGGGCAGCAAAGGCAGCAGCAACAGCTGCCACGCCAGCCCCAGCAGGGCCGAGGCGAGCACCACCGGGATCACACCGGCCTTGAAGCGGAACAGCGCCACGGCGGCGATCAGCCCGATCGCCGTCGATGCCGCGTCGAAGCCCCCGCCGGCCCCCCTGGGCCACAGCACGTGCCAGGCGAAGAACACCGCCAGGTTGACGATCACGCCCACCACCGCTGCGGTGATGGCCGTGAGCGGCGCGGTGAGCTTCAGGTTGCCGTGCGTCGACTCGATGAAGGGCCCGCCCAGCAGGATGAAGAGGAACGACGGCAGGAAGGTGAAGAAGCACACCACCGTCGCCGCCACGGACCCTGCCGCGAAGAGCGGGTCGCCGCCGGAGAGCGCCTGGTTCCAGCCGCCGACGAAGCCCACGAAGGACACCACCATGATCAGCGGCCCCGGCGTGGTCTCGCCGAGCGCGAGGCCGTCGATCATCTGAGTGGCGCCCAGCCAGCCGTAGTGGTCGACCGCGCCCTGGAACACGTAGGGCAGCACCGCGTAGGCGCCGCCGAAGGTCATGAGCGCTGCCTTGGTGAAGAACCAGCCCATCTGCGTGAGCGTGCCCTGCCAGCCGTACAGGGCGACGAGCGCGCCCATGGCGCCCAGCCACAGCACGAGGAACATGCCCAGCACGCGCCAGAAGCGGCCCCAGTCGAAGCGCGCGTGCGCGGGTGTGGGCGTGTCGTCGTCGATGAGCGCCGGGCCGATGGCCGCCGCCCCTGCCGCACCATGCCCGCCGCCGCCCGGCGCGAAGCGCTGCGGCGCCACCCGGCTGCCGAAGTAGCCGATGGCCGCCGCCGCAAGCACGATCAGCGGAAACGGCAGCTGCAGCGCGAAGATCGCCACGAACGCCGCCGCAGCGATCGCCCAGAGCCAGGCGTTCTTCAGCACCCGCGAGCCGATGCGCCAGGCCGCGAACAGCACGATGGCCGTGACCGCCGGCTTCACGCCGTACAGCAGCCCCGCCACCGCCGGCACCTGCCCGTAGGCCATGTAGATCCAGGAGAGCGCGATCAGGATGAAGAGCGAGGGCAGCACGAACAGCACCCCCGCCGCGACGCCGCCCCAGGTGCGGTGCATGAGCCAGCCGATGTAGGTGGCCAGCTGCTGGGCCTCGGGGCCGGGCAGCAGCATGCAGTAGTTGAGGGCGTGGAGAAAGCGCTTCTCCGAGATCCAGCGCCGGCGCTCCACCAGTTCCTGGTGCATCAGCGCGATCTGCCCGGCCGGCCCGCCGAAGCTGATGAAGCCCAGCTTGAGCCAGTAGGCGAAGGCCTGCCAGAAGCTGACGGGAGCGGGCCGCTCGACGGGATCTTGGGCAGAGGGCATCGGGCGACTTTCTCGTTGCGCTATTTCAGGAATACGTCGTAGGCGGTCTTCAGAATCAGCGCGCTCACCACGACGATGAACACCACCCGCACGAAGCCAGCGCCATGCCGGAGCGCAACGCGCGTGCCCAGCACGCTGCCGGCCACGTTGGCCACCGCCATCACCAGCCCGTAGTGCCACCAGACGTGGCCCTTGGCCGCCAGCAGGATCAGCGCGGCGGCATTGGTCAGGGTGTTGATGATCTTGGCCGAGGCCGAGGCGTTGAGGAAGTCGTAGCCCATCCAGCGCACGAAGAGGAACACCAGGAAGCTGCCCGCGCCCGGGCCGAAGAAGCCGTCGTAAAGCCCGATCGTGAGCCCGATGGTGCAGGCCGCCAGCGTCTCGGCCCGGCCGGTGAAGCGTGGCGCGTGCATGCGGCCCATGTCCTTGCGCGCCAGCGTGTAGAGCAGCACGCCCAGCAGGATGAGCGGCAGCGCCTTGCGCAGGAAGTCTCCGGGGAACATGGTGACGCCCCAGGCGCCCAGCATCGAGCCGGTGAAACCGAGCAGCGCGGCTGGCCACAGCGCGCCCCAGCGCATCTGCACCCGCTGGCTGAACTGGGCCGCGGCGGCGGCCGTGCCCCAGATGGAAGCACTCTTGTTGGTGCCCAGA
Organism: Variovorax atrisoli; assembly: GCF_014195185.1. Taxonomy (NCBI): domain Bacteria; kingdom Pseudomonadati; phylum Pseudomonadota; class Betaproteobacteria; order Burkholderiales; family Comamonadaceae; genus Variovorax; species Variovorax atrisoli. The sequence goes on from NZ_JACIBG010000004.1 coordinate 333,389, forward strand.
AGGGTCGCCGGCGGTGCACCCGGGAAGACGGCGAACAGCGCAGGCACCAGGATCAGGCCGCCTCCACCCACGATCGAATCGACAAAACCCGCGAGCGCAGAGGCGCCCGTGACCACCAGCATTTCCATAGGGCCTGGATTGTCTCACTCCGGTGCTATCGAAAAAGTAGCTGCGAAGGCCGATGCCCCAAGCCTCCGCGCAAATAAAAAAGGCGCCGACCAGCGGCGCCTTCAAGGTTGGACAGGCATCTCGTACGGAGCCTTTGAAGAATTTTTATTGTTGCTTGGGGGGTTTGTCTCCTCGGACCCTCGGCACACGAGCAGGGCCCGTTCGCGAGTGCGCAGACTTTAGGGGCACGCACCGCCTCAGTGCATAGGGAATTACCCGCTTTGCCTTACCAATAAAGCCCGATCTGCAAACCAAAGTGTTTCTGATAGTTAACAAAGTGGCACGACTTGTGCACGGGGCGCCTGAGTCCACCACTTGAAGAAGAAAGCGACCATGGCCCTGGCACCACAAGCCTCGATCAACGCGGCAGACACCGCATGGATGATGACCTCGACCGCGCTGGTGCTGCTGATGACGCTGCCCGGCATCGCCCTCTTCTATGCCGGCATGGTGCGCCGCAAGAACGTGCTGGCCACCATGGCGGCGGTGGTGGCGATCGCCGCCGCCGTCTCGCTGACGTGGTTCGCGGTGGGCTATTCGCTCGCCTTCACCGAGGGCTGGCCCTGGCTCGGGGGCGCCGGCCGCCTCTGGTTCTCGGGCTTCGACTACCTGAAGGAGGCCGGCCAGCTGGCTGTGAGTCACGTGGCGCCCAACGTGCCCGAGTCGGTCTACGCGATGTTCCAGCTGACCTTCGCGATCATCACCACGGCCCTGGTGCTCGGCGCCTTCGTCGAGCGCATGCGCTTCTCGGCGATCCTGTGGTTCGCGCTGCTGTGGAGCGTGCTGGTGTATGCGCCCATCGCCCACTGGGTGTGGGAGCCGGGCGGCTGGCTCGCGCAGATGGGCGCGCTCGACTTCGCGGGCGGCTCGGTGGTGCACGTCAACGCCGGCATCGCGGGGCTGGTGTGCGCCTACGCCCTCGGCTCGCGCAAGGGCTACGGCCGCGAGGCCTTCGAGCCCTACAACCTGGCCTTCACCATGACCGGCGCGGGCCTGCTGTGGGTGGGCTGGTTCGGCTTCAATGCCGGCTCGGCGGTGGCGGCCGACGGGCGCGCGGGGCTGGCGATGCTGGTCACGCACATCGCGGCGGCTGCCGGCGCCATGAGCTGGATGCTCGGCGAATGGATCGTGCGGCGCAGCCCCTCGCTGCTGGGCCTGTGCTCGGGCCTCGTGGCCGGGCTGGTGGCCATCACGCCCGCGGCCGGCTTCGTCACGCCGCCGGCCGCGCTGGCCATCGGCGCCATTGCGGGGCTGGCCTGCTATTGGGGCGCCACCGGCCTGAAGCACCTGCTGGGGGCGGACGACTCGCTCGACGTGTTCGGCGTGCACGGCATCGGCGGTATCGTGGGGGCGCTGCTGACCGGCGTGTTCGCCGACCCGCGCGTCTCCGGCGCCACCGGCGACGTGCTCACGCAGGCGATCGCGGTCGGCAGCGTGGCCATCTTCAGTGCGACGGGCACGGCCGTGGTGCTGTTCCTGGTGCACGTCATCGTCGGCCTGCGCGTCGATGCCGACAGCGAGCTGCTGGGCCTCGATCTTGCACAGCACAGGGAACATCTCGGGAGCAGTTGACCCACCGACGGAGGAAACAAGCCATGTCGCCATCCATGTCCGAAAGCGAACGCATCGCCCTCGCCGCCCGCCTTCACGTGGCGCTGCGGCGAAAGCACGGCCGCGTGACCGACACCGAATGGATGGCGACCAATGCCGAGTACGCCGCCGAGATCGTGCGCATGACCCGCGCGCACGCGGCCGACACCAAGGACGAGGAGCTCTACCTGCTCGCCACCCGGCTGGAGCAGGCGATGGAGCCGCTGGCGCGCGCCGCGCGCCTGGCGGCACGCCAGCCCGACGGCCAGCCGCCCACACCCCCACCCCGGTACGTCGGCGGCCTGCGCTGATACGCAGCCAGTTCGCGGGACACCGCGGAACCGGCTTTGCCGGGCCGCAGGTGTCGCCCCCGGCGAGGGGGTTGGCGAAACGACACGAAGTGCGCAGAGCCTGGAGGAGTGCTCAGCTCTCCAGGGCGGCCTTGCGGATCGACTGCAGCGTGCTGCCCGGCGTGATGGCCTCCGGGTCCAGCAGGCAGTGCAGGATCGACGGCTTGCCGCTGGCACGTGCGCGGGCCAGCGCAGGGCCGAATTCTTCGGTGCTGGCCACATGCTCACCGTGGCCGCCGAACACCTCGGCGTAGCCGCGGAAGTCGGGGTTCTTCAGCTGCGTGGCACTGATGCGGCCCGGGTAGTGCCTTTCCTGGTGCATGCGGATGGTGCCGTACATGCCGTTGTCCAGCAGCACCACGATGATCGGCAGGCCGTACTGCACGGCGGTCGCGAATTCCTGGCCGTGCATCATGAAGTCGCCGTCGCCGGCGAACACCACCACCTCGCGCTGCGGCCACAGCCGCTTGGCGCCGACGCCGGCCGGCAGGCCGTAGCCCATCGAGCCGCTGGTAGGCGCGAGCTGGCTGGCATACGCGCGGAACGGCCAGAAGCGGTGCACCCAGGTGGCGAAGTTGCCCGCGCCGTTGCAGAAGATGGTGTCGGCCGGAAGCACCTCGCGCAGGTGCTTCATGACCTCGCCCATCTGCAGCGGGCCCGGAATGCGGACCGGCGACGGGTCACTCCAGCGCAGGAAGTCTTCGCGTGCGGCCTTCGTCTCCGCCTGCCAGGCCGGCACCTGTGCGGGGCGCAGCGTGGAAACGGCCTCGGCGAAGGCCTGCGGCGTGGCGTGGATGCCCAGCGCCGGGCGATACAGCCTGCCCAGTTCGTCGGCATCGGCATGCACGTGCACCAGCGCCTGCTTCGGCTGCGGGATGGACAGCAGCTCGTAGCCCTGCGAGGGCACTTCCGACAGACGCCCGCCGACCAGCAGGATCAGGTCGGCATTGCGGATGCGCTCCAGCATCCTGGGGTTGACGCCCAGGCCGAGGTCGCCCGCATAGCAGGGGTGATCGGCCGACATCAGCATCTGCCGGCGGAACGAGCAGTACACGGGCAGCGAGAACGCCGCCGCGAAATCCGCGAACTGGCGCGACGCCTTCTCCGACCAGCGGCTGCCGCCCAGGACGACCACCGGCCGCTGCGCCTGCGACAGCCGCTGCTGCAGCTCGGCGAGCTGCGCCGCGCCGGGATGGGTCTCGGTGACGGCGTACGGCTGCGCGTTGGCCACCGTTGCGGCCTCGGTCAGCATGTCTTCCGGCAGCGCGATCACCACCGGGCCGGGCCGCCCCGAGGTGGCGACATGGAAGGCGCGCGACACCAGCTCGGGCACGCGCGCAGGGTCGTCGATCTGCACCACCCACTTGGCCATGGTGCCGAACACCGCGCCGTAGTCCAGCTCCTGGAAGGCCTCGCGGCCCAGCGCGTCGCGCGCGACCTGGCCGACGAAGAGCAGCAGCGGCGTCGAATCCTGGTGCGCGATGTGCACCCCGGCCGACGCATTGGTGGCGCCCGGCCCGCGCGTGACGAAGCACACGCCCGGCCTGCCGGTGAGCTTGCCCTGCGCCTCGGCCATCATCGTCGCGCCGCCTTCCTGGCGGCACACGGTCACTTCGATGGACGCGTCGTGCAGCGCGTCGAGCACGGCGAGAAAGCTTTCGCCGGGCACGCAGAAGAGCTGCTCGACGCCGTGGGTGACGAGCTGGTCGACCAGGATCTGGCCGCCGGTGCGGGGTGTTGAAGTCATGCTGTATCCAATGGTCTGAAGGTGTTCGGTATTGCTCCTTCCTCCTCTGGGGGAAGGCGGGGATGGGGGCAAGCGGCGCCGGACGGACCGGCGGCAACGGATGCGCCGCCTGCCCCCACCCCAACCCGCCCCCGGAAGGGGAGGGAGAAAAGCGGAGTCATTCCAGCGCCTCGCAGGCAGCCTGGATGCGCTCGCAGGCCTCCCGCAGCTGCGCCATCGAGGTCGCGTACGAGATGCGGAAATACGGCGCCAGCCCGAACACGCTGCCCGGCACCACCGCGACCTCGAAGTCCTGCAGCAGGTAGCGGCAGAAGTCGCTGTCGCTGCGCAGCAGCATGCCGCCGCGGGTGTGCCGGCCGAGCACGCCGGCGCAGCTCGCGAATGTGTAGAACGCGCCCTCGGGCACGCGGCAGCGCAGGCCCGGCGCGCGATTCAGCGCGGCGACCACGAAGTCGCGCCGCGCCTGGAAGTCGGCGCAGCGCTCGGCCACGATGTCCTGCGGACCGGTCAGCGCCTCGATGGCGGCTGCCTGGCTGACCGACGAGGGGCATGACGTGGTCTGGCTCTGCACCACGGCCATCGCCGCGATCAGCGCTCGCGGACCGGCGCCGTAGCCCACGCGCCAGCCGGTCATCGCATAGGCCTTGGACACGCCGTTCACCGTCAGCGTGCGTTCGCGCAGGCGCGGCTCCACCGCCGCCGGCGTGGCGAAGGCCAGTCCGTCGTAGAGGATGTGTTCGTAGATGTCGTCCGCCAGCACCCAGACCTGCGGATGGCGCAGCAGCACCTCGCACAGCGGTTTCAGCTGGTCCGCGCTGTAGGCGGCACCGCTCGGGTTCGACGGCGAGTTCAGGAACAACCAACGCGTGCGCGGCGTGATGGCCGCTTCGAGCTGCGCGGCATCGAGCCGGAAGCCGTTGGCCTCGGTGCCGGCCACGGGCACCGGCACGCCGCCGCAGATCTGCACGATGTCGGCGTACGAGGTCCAGTACGGCGCGGGCAGGATGACTTCGTCGCCTGGGTCCAGGCTGGCCATCAGCGCGTTGAAGATCACCTGCTTGGCGCCTGCGCTCACGCTGATCTCTTCGAGCGCGAAGTCCAGCGCGTTGTCGCGCCTGAACTTGAGCTGCACCGCCGCCTTCATCGCCGGGCTGCCGTCGAGCACGGTGTAGCGCGTGTCGCCTCTGCCGATGGCTTGCACGGCAGCGTCGCGCACGTTCTGCGGCGTGTCGAAGTCGGGCTCTCCCGCGCCCAGCACGATCACCGGGCGGCCGGCGCGCTTGAGCGCGTTGGCGTGGTCGGTGATGCGCAGGATCTCCGAGACGCCGATGGCGCGCACGCGCCGTGCGGGCTCGAAGACGATGGAAGTGGCGGTAGCGGCGGTCACTTGGCGTAGGCCTCCAGCGGCTTGTCGTTGGGTTCGGCGATGAGCTGCTTCAGCGTCGCGCTCATCGGCAGGTTCAGGCTGGTGTTCTTCGGCGGGATGGCCGCCACGAACCACTTGGTGTAGATCTTCTCGAGCTCGCCGCTCTTCATCATGCGGCGCAGCGAATCGTCCACCGCCGACTTGAAGGCCGGGTCGTCCTTGCGGAAGAGCAGTGCGATCGGCTCCGAGCCCAGCGGCTCGCCCACGATGCGGTAGGCCGAGGGGTTCTTCGAGTTCGCGATGATCCCGGCCAGCAGGTTGTCGTCGAGCACGAAGGCATCGGTGCGGCCCGACTCCATCAGGAGGAAGCTCTCGAGGTGGTCCTTGCCGAGCATGGTGTTGTACGAGACGTTCTGCGTGCGCTCGCGCTTGCGCAGCAACTGCACCGCCGTGGTGCCGGTGGAGGCCGACACGTTGCGGCCCGCGAGCTGGTCGAGGTTGGCGATGCCCGAGTCGACCCTGGTGGCCATGCGCACCTCGCTCACGTAGGTGGTGAGCGCGAAGGCCACCTGCTGCTGGCGCGCGGTATTGTTGGTGGTGGGGCCGCAGCCGATGTCGAGCGTGCCGTTCTGCACCAGCGGGATGGTGTTCTGCGCGGTCACGGCCATGTACTCCAGCTTCGCCTGCGGCGCGATCTCCTTCAGCACGCGCTCGCACAGCTCGACGTGGTAGCCCACATACTTCTCGCCCGCGCCCAGCATGTAGGCCATGGGTGGCGAGGCCTCGCGCACGCCGAGCACCACCTTGCCGCTGGACTTGATCTTGTCGAGCGTGCCGCCGGTGGCTGCCGCGGTCTGCACGGTCTGCGCGGCGGCGCCGAACGAAAGCGCGAGCAGGCCGACTGCTGCAATGGTCTTGAAGGGGATATTCATGTGCTCTGTCTCCTGATGGTTGTTTTTGACGGGAGGCGAAGGCCGTCCTGGCCTCGCACGGCCCTTTCGCGGGACATCGCGGAACCGGCTTTGCCGGGCCGCCGATGTCGCCCCCGGTGAGGGGGTTGGCGTAGCGACACGAAGTGCGCGAAGCCTGGGGAGAGACTCAGTCCCCGATGTCGAAGGTCACGCCCTGCGCAAGCGGCAGCGCGGTCGAGTAGTTGATGGTGTTGGTGGCGCGGCGCATGTACGCCTTCCAGCTGTCGGAGCCCGCCTCGCGGCCGCCGCCGGTCTCCTTCTCGCCGCCGAAGGCACCGCCGATCTCGGCGCCGCTCGGGCCGATGTTGACGTTGGCGATGCCGCAGTCGGAGCCCGAGCTCGACATGAAGCGCTCGGCCTCGCGCATGTTCAGCGTGAAGATCGACGACGACAGGCCCGCGCCCACCGCGTTGTGCTGCTCGATGGCCTCGTCGAGCGAGCTGTAGCGCACCACGTAGAGGATGGGCGCGAAGGTCTCGCGCAGCACCGGGCCCTGGTGCGACTTCAGCTCCACCAGCGCGGGGCGCACGTAGTAGGCGTCGCTCGTGCCGATGCCCTCCACGCGCTGGCCGCCGTGCACCTTCGCGCCGATCTCGCGGCTTTCGGAGAGCGCCTTCTGCATGCCGTCGAAGGCCGCGCGGTCGATCAGCGGACCGACCAGCGTGCCGGCCGCGCGCGGATCGCCCACCTGCACGTTGCCGTAGACCTTGGCGAGCTTGGGCACCAGCTGGTCGTACACGCTCTCGTGCACGAACAGGCGGCGCAGCGTGGTGCAGCGCTGGCCGGCCGTGCCCATCGCGGCGAAGGCGATGCCGCGCAGCGCGAGGTCGAGGTCGGCCGAGGGCGTGACGATGGCGGCGTTGTTGCCGCCGAGTTCGAGGATGGCACGTGCGAAGCGCGCGGCCAGCTTCGGGCCCACCTGGCGGCCCATGGCGGTCGAGCCGGTGGCCGACAGAACGGGCACGCGGTGGTCGTCCACCAGCACCTCGCCGATGTCGCGCTGGCCCAGCAGCAGGCCCAGCAGGCCTTCGGGCGCGTCGCCGAAACGCTCGAGGGCGCGCTGCGCGATGGCATGCACGGCCAGCGCGGTCAGCGGCGTCTTCTCGGAGGGCTTCCACACCACCGGGTCGCCGCACACCAGCGCCAGCGCCGCGTTCCACGACCACACGGCCACCGGGAAGTTGAAGGCCGAGATCACGCCGCACACGCCCAGCGGGTGCCAGGTTTCCATCATGCGGTGCTCGGCACGCTCGGTGGCCAGCGTGAGGCCGTAGATCTGGCGCGAGAGTCCGACCGCGAAGTCGCAGATGTCGATCATCTCCTGCACCTCGCCCGCGCCTTCGGACGGAATCTTGCCGGCCTCCAGCGTGACGAGGCGGCCCAGGTCGGTCTTGGCGGCGCGCAGTTCCTCGCCCAGCAGGCGCACCAGCTCGCCGCGGCGCGGCGCCGGAACGTTGCGCCAGGCCTTGAAGGCCTCGTGCGCGCGGCCGATGACTGCCGTGGCCTCGGCCGGCGAGGTCTGCGGCACCTGCGCCACCACCTCGCCGCTGACGGGCGAACGCACCGTCAGCTCGCCGCCGGTGTGGGCCGAGCGGGGCACGCCCAGGCGCTGCAGCAGCTGCGCGACTTCGGTGGCGACGGGAAGGGAGGTTTGGGCTTCGGACATGAGCGCTCCGGGGGACAGATGAAGGGAAAGACGGGAAGGCGGCGAGAGGCCTGATCCGCCCAATATCAGCGAATCGAACCCGATCGCCAAATGAAAATATCGAAGGATCTGGTGCGTTTCAGGAAGGACCTCAGCCTTTTGACGTGCGTCTAGCGCACCAACCTGGCTGCCGCCAGGACCCACAGCGCCACCAGCACCACGTTGCTCGCCGCGAACACGCCCAGCCGGTGCAGCACGTGGTTGTAGGTCAGGTGCACCGCGGTGTGCAGCGCCCGCAGCCCCACGTAGGCCCAGGCCAGCCACACCGCCGCGGGCGTCGGCTGCACCGCCACGTAGAAGAGCAGGCACACCACATAGAACAGCACCGGCAGCTCCAGCAGGTTCATATAGTTGCGGTTGGGGATGCGCACCGCGTCCGGCACCGCCGCCGACTCGCCCAGCCTGAAGTCGGCCGTGCGGACTTCGCGGCGCAGCAAGGCACGCACGCGCGTGAAGGGGATCAGCAGCAGCACCATGCCGGTGAGGGCCGCGAGGGCGAAGACGGGGTAGAGGATCGAGGGGTTGTTCATGGTCGCCTCCCTGCTCAGTCCGGCCGCGAGGCCTCGGGCAGCGGAATCTTCTGCCCCGCCGGCGAGCTCGCCAGGCTCTGCGCCGGCCGCCTCAGGGTCGCATCGAAGGGATTGATCCTCGGCCCGATCGCCGCCGCCTCGCGTTTCAGCAGCTCGACCACGGTCGGCATGCGGTCGGCGTTGAGCCGGTCGGCGATGGTGCCCACGCTCAGCGCGGCCACCGCGCGGCCTTCGCGGTCGAGGATGGGCACGGCCACGCCGGCCATGCCTTCGAGCAGGCCGGTGTTGCGGCCTGCGTAGCCCGCCTGGCGCACGCGCTCGATCTCGGTGCGCAGGTAGACCTCGTCGTACACGCCGTACTCGCGCACCCGCGAAAGGTTGAAGCGGATCACCTCCTCGCGCTCGGCCTCGGGCAGGAAGGCCAGGATCGCCAGCGCGCCCTGCCCCACGCCCAGCGCGATGCGCCCGCCGATATCGCCGGTGAAGGAGCGGATGGGAAAGGGCCCTTCGCTCCTGTCGAGGCACACGGCGTCGAAGCCGCTGCGCGCCAGAAGGAAGATGCTGTCACCGAGGCTCGCGCACAGGCGCAGCAGCACGGGCCGGCAGATGGAGCGCAGGTCGCCGGGATTGCCTGCGCTGGCGGCGAGCGCGAAGAAATCGATGCTCAGGCGGTAGAGCTTGCTGCGCTCGTCCTGCTCGACCATGCCTTCGGCCATGAGCGACTGCAGCAGCCGGTGCGTGGTGGCCTGCGTGAGGCCCACGGAACGCGCGATCTGGGTCACGCGGCCGCCCTCGGCCTGCACCGCGCCGAGCGCGCGGATCACCGAAAAGACGCGCGGCACGCCGCCGCTGGCCGCCGCTGCCGCCCCTGCACCGGCCGGGGTGTTCGCCGAAGAGCTCTCCATACCTTCCTCCTGCGGAATTCGATTCATCGATCGAAGCCATGATATTCCATTGAACGGAATAAATTGAAGAAAAATTCTGATTAATGGAATACCCGAGGCGATCTGGCGCAATCGTTGCAATAGAGTGAATTAAGGACAGCAAGCTGTCCATGGCCCGCACCAAGTCGAAGCAAGGTGCCCGGAGCCATCTTTTCGCCCCCGAAGAAAGGCCCGTTCCATGTCATTCCTGCGGCTCACCGACGTGACCAAGTTCTATGGCGCCACCCGCGCGGTGGCGGACATGAATCTCTCGGTGGAAAAGGGCGAGTTCGTCTCGCTGCTCGGGCCCTCGGGCTGCGGCAAGACGACCACGCTCCAGATGATCGCGGGCTTCGAGGCGGTGAGCGGCGGCCGCATCGAGCTCGCGGGCAAGGACATCACGCACGCCAAGGCCAACACGCGCGGGCTGGGCATCGTGTTCCAGACCTATGCCCTCTTCCCGCACATGACGGTGGCCGACAACGTGAGCTTCGGCCTCGAGATGCGCAAGATGCCGAAGGCCGAGCGCACCGAGCGCGTGAAGCAGGCGCTGGCGCTGGTTCATCTCGAGCAGCACGCCGCGCGCTACCCGCGCGAGCTTTCGGGCGGCCAGCGGCAGCGGGTGGCGCTGGCGCGCGCGCTGGTGATCGAGCCGCCGGTGCTGCTGCTGGACGAGCCCCTGTCCAACCTCGACGCCAAGCTGCGCGAGGAGATGCAGTTCGAGCTGCGCCAGATCCAGCGCAAGGTCGGCACCACCACGGTGATGGTCACGCACGACCAGAGCGAGGCCATGTCGATCAGCGACCGCGTGGTGGTGATGGAAGGCGGCCGCGCCACGCAGATCGACCATCCGCAGCGCGTGTACGAGCATCCGGGCACGCGCTTCATCTCCACCTTCGTCGGCAAGGCCAACCTGCTGGACTGCCGCGTGTCCGGCAGCGGCCCCGGGCGCACCTGCGTGGAGGTGGGCGCGCTCTCGCTCGACGTGGACGACACCGGCTTCGACGTGAACGCGGGCGCGCTGCTGAGCGTGCGGCCCGAGAAGCTGCAGCTGGTGGCCCCGGGCCGGGGCCGCATCGACGGCGAGGTGCTGGAGCGCTTCTTCCTCGGCAGCCAGTGGCTCTACCGCGTGGCGACTTCGGTCGGCGAGCTCATCGTGCTGAGCCCCAACGACGGACGCGAGGCGCTCGCGGAAGGCAGCCGCACCGGCCTCGACTGGCCGGCGCACTGCATGCGGCTGCTGCCGGCCGATGAGAAGGCTGTCGCGGCATGAGCACCTCGAAGAGCAAGGCCACGCCCTGGTGGCTCTCCGGCCCCGCGCTGCTGCTGTTCACGGTGCTGCTGGTGGTGCCGCTGGGGCTCACCGCGGTGCTGTCGTTCAACGCCTACGACCCGGCCACCGGACCGAAGACGGGCGAGTTCACGCTTGCGCACTACGCGCTGGTGTTCTCCGACTCCTACTACCTCGGCATCTTCTGGCGCACCTTCTGGGTCTCGGCGCTGGTCACGCTGATCTGCGTGCTGATCGGCGCACCCGAGGCCTACGTGCTCAGCCGCATGCGCAACCCGTGGCGCTCGGCGCTGCTGCTGGTGGTGCTCGCGCCGCTGCTGGTGTCGGTGGTGGTGCGGGCCTTCGGCTGGAGCATGCTGCTGGGCCCCGAGGGCGCGGTGAACGCGCTGCTGCAGCTCGTGGGCATCGGGCCGGTGAAGATCCTTTACACCAACGCGGCGGTGGTCATCGCGCTGGTCCACGTGATGCTGCCCTTCATGGTGATCCCGGTGTGGACATCGCTGCAGAAGCTCGACCCCGGCGTGGAGAACGCCGCCCTCTCGCTCAACGCCACGCCCTTCACCACGCTGCGGCGCATCGTGCTGCCGCAGGTGATGCCGGGCATTCTCTCGGGCAGCCTGATCGTCTTCGGGCTGGCGGCGAGCTCCTTCGCCATTCCGGGGCTGCTGGGCGGACGACGGCTGAAGATGGTCGCGACCATCGTCTACGACGAATACCTCAGCGAGCTCAACTGGCCGCTGGGGGCGGCGGTGGCGCTGGTGCTGCTAGTCGCCAATCTTGCGGTGATGCTCAGCTACAACCGGCTGGTCGAAGGCCGCTACAAGAAAGCGCTGGGATGAACATGACCCCCACGCTCCATCACTTCGTGTATTCGCTGCCTCCCGAGGGGGCGCGTGCCTCCCTTGTGACGGCCCGGCGGGAGGCGCCATGAACAGGAACGGTCCCATCGCCCTCGCGTTCAACGCGCTCGTCATCGTCTTCATGCTGGCACCGCTGGTGGTGGTGTGCGTGGTGGCGTTCACGCCCGAGAACACGCTGACCATCCCGACCACGCATTTCTCGCTGCGCTGGTTCGAGGCGGTGTTCGCGCACCCCGACTTCATGCAGTCGTTCTGGAACAGCCTGTGGCTCGCGCTGAGCTCGGCCACCATCGCGACGCTGCTCGCGGTGCCGGCCGGCATGGCGATCACGCGCTACGAGTTTCCGGGGCGCGACTTCCTCAACGGCCTGTTCCTCTCGCCGCTGATCGTTCCGCACCTGGTGCTGGGCGTGGCGCTGCTGCGTCTGTTCTCGCTGGTGGGCGGCGCGGGCAGCTTCGGCTGGCTGGTGCTGGCGCACGCGCTCATCGTCACGCCCTACACGCTGCGGCTGGTGGTGGCGGCGCTGGTGGGCTTCGACCGCAGCGCCGAGCAGGCCGCGCTCTCGCTGGGCGCGAGCCAGGCCACGGTGTTCCGCCGCATCACGCTGCCGATGATCCTGCCGGGCGTGACGGGCGGCTGGATGCTGTCGTTCATCAACAGCTTCGACGAAGTGACGATGTCGATCTTCGTCACCTCGCCGAGCACGGTCACGCTGCCGGTGCGCATGTACATGTACGCGACCGAATCCATCGATCCGCTGATGGCCGCCGTGTCGGCGCTGATGGTGGCGGTGACGGCCTTCGCGATGGTGCTGCTCGACCGCGTGTACGGCCTCGACCGCGTGCTGGTGGGGCGCAGATAGATGAAGACGACCATGACCGCACACGCATTGCTCCACCGCGTGGCCGAGAAGACCGGCCGCGCGACGGTGCCCTTCACGCTCGATGGCCAGCCGGCTAGCGCGCTGGCCGGCGACACCGTGCTGACCGCCGTGCTCACGCAGTGCGGCCAGCTGCGCCGCAACGAGTTCAGCGGCCTGCCGCGCGCGGGCTTCTGCATGATGGGCGCCTGCCAGGACTGCTGGATCTCCACCGACGAAGGCGAGCGTCTTCGCGCCTGCTCGACCTTCATCGCTCCGGGCATGGCGCTGGTCACAGGAAGGGACGGCGCATGACCGCCACACCGACAGCGACGTCGACACCGACAGGCGAAGTCCGCCCCGTGATCGTCGGCGCAGGCCCGGCCGGCGTGCGCGCCGCGCAGACGCTGGTGGCGCATGGCCTGAAGCCGGCGGTGATCGACGAGGCCTCGCGCGCGGGCGGACAGATCTACCGCCGCCCTCCTCCCGGCCTGGCCGCGCGCGACAAGCAGACGCTCTACGGCTTCGAGTCGAAGCGCGCCGACGCGGTGCACACGGCCTTCGACGCGCTGCAGGGCCGCATCGAACACCATGCCGACAGCCTCGCGTGGAACGCGCAGGACCAGGTGCTCGACGTGATGCACAACCCCACGCGCAGCAACCGCCGCGTGCCCTACAGCCATCTGATCGTCGCGACCGGCGCCACCGACCGCGTGCTGCCGCTGCCGGGCTGGACGCTGCCCGGCGTCTACACGCTGGGCGGCGCGCAGGTCGCGCTCAAGTACCAGGGTTGCGCCATCGGGCGCCGCGTGGTGTTCATGGGCACGGGGCCGCTGCTCTACCTGGTGGCTTATCAATATGCCAAGGCCGGCGTGGACGTGGCCGCAGTGCTCGACACCGCGCGCCTTGCCGACCAGATCGCCGCCGCACCCGCGATGCTGGCGCAGCCGGCCGTGCTCGCCAAGGGCATGTACTACGTGGGCTGGCTGCGCGCGCACGGCGTTGCGCTGCATGGCGGCGTGCGTCCGCTGCGCGTGCTCGGCGACGAGGCTCAGGCGCGCGTCACCGGCGTGGCCTGGCTCGACGGCGAGACCCAGCGCACGATCGACTGCGATGCGGTGGGCTTCGGCTACGCGCTGCGCTCCGAGACGCAGCTCGCCGACCTTCTCGGCTGCCGCTTCGACTACGCGCCGCTGCACCGCGCGCACCTGCCGGTGCGCGACGCGGCGGGACGCTCCAGCGTACGGGGCGTGTACCTCGCGGGCGACGGCGCCGGCATCATGGGCGCGGACGCGGCCGAATGGGCGGGCGAGCGTGCGGCGCTGGCGCTGCTGCAGGACGCGGGCATCGCATTCGACACCGCGCGTGCATCGGAACTCGAACGCAGGCTCGACAGGCTCGCCGGCTTCCGCCGCGGCCTCGAGCGCGCCTTTCCCGTACCGCAGGACTGGGCCGGGAACGCGAGCGACGACCTCGTGATCTGCCGCTGCGAGAACGTCACCGCCGGCACGCTGCGCCAGACCATCGCCAGCACCGGCGCCGACGAGATGAACCGCCTGAAGGCCCTGTCGCGCGTCGGCATGGGCCGCTGCCAGGGGCGCATGTGCGGCGCCGCGGCCGCCGAGATCCTCGCGCATGCGACGCGGCAGCCGTTGCAGCAGGTAGGCCGGCTGCGCGGGCAGGCGCCGATCAAGCCGATCCCGATCCGGCTCGTGCCGGCCGATGGGAGCGGCGCATGAGCTCGATCAGGAAGCTTCGCACCGACGTCGCCATCGTCGGCGGCGGCATCGTCGGCTCTTCCGCCGCGCTGGCCCTGCGCCGCATGGGCGTCGGCGTGGTGCTGCTGGAGCGCGATCTCTGCGGCTCGCGTTCCAGCGGCGTGAACTACGGCGGCGTGCGCCGCCAGGGCCGGCCGGTGAGCCAGCTGCCGCTGGCGCAGCGCGCGCACCGCATCTGGGGTAACCTGGCCGGGCTGCTGGGCACCGACGGCGAATACATCCGCTCGGGCCACTTCAAGATCGCGCGCAGCGAATCGGACATGGCCTCGCTCGAACGCTACCGCGCGCTGAGCAGCGACTTCGACCTGGGCCTGGAGCTGATCTCCGGCGCGCGCCTGCGCGAGCAATGCCCTTGGCTCGGCATGCGCGCGGTGGGCGGCTCGCTCTGCGCGGAAGACGGGCAGGCCAATCCGCGCCTGGTGTCGCCGGCCTTCGCGCTCGCGGCGCAGCGTGCCGGAGCGCAGGTCTTCGAGCGCCACAAGGTCGACGAGGTGGCGCACGACGGCGCGATGTTCATGGTGCGCAGCGGCAATGCGCTCGAGGTGCAGGCGCCGGTGCTGCTGAACTGCGCGGGCGCGTGGGCCGGCGCCATCGCCAGCCAGTTCGGCGAGACGCCGCCGATGTATGCCCGCAGCCCGCTGATGGCGGTGACCGAGCCGGTGCCGCATTTCATGAAATGGAGCCTGGGCGTGGAAGGCGGCGGCATCTACTGCCGGCAGGTCGAGCGCGGCAACGTGGTGCTGGGCGGCGGCACGGGCATCACGCTCGACGCCGAACGCTCCCGCGCCGAGCGCGAGGGCATCGCCGCGCTGGCGGTGCAGGCCATCGAGCTGCTGCCCGCGCTGCGCCACGCGCACATCATCCGCACCTGGGGAGGCACCGAGGGCTACCTGCCCGACCGCGAACCGGTGCTGGGCCCGAGCCGCACCACGCCGGGCCTCTTCCACGGCTTCGGCTTCGCGGGCGCGGGCTTCCAGATCGGCCCGGCCGCCGGCGAGGTGCTGGCCGAACTCGCACGCGACGGCCGCACCGACACGCCCATCGACGCCTTCGCCATCGAGCGCTTCGACGGCGCCGACGAATCACTCACCGCATCCCCCACCTGAACCTGAATGGAGAGCATCGCCATGTCCCAGAAGTCCTCGATCAGAACCCTTCCGCTGCTGGCCGCGCTGCTCGCGGCCGCCGGCATCGCCGGTGCGCAGACCAAGACCCTCTACATCGGCATGAACGGCGGCACGATGGAGAAGGCGTACACGCAGTACGTCTTCCCGGCCTTCGAGAAGGCCTACGGCGCGAAGGTGGTGGTGGTGCCGGGCACCTCGTCCGACATCCTCGCCAAGGCGCAGGCCAACAAGGACAAGCCGCAGATGCACGTGATGTTCCTCGACGACGGCGTGATGGTGCGCGCCATCGGCATGGGCCTGTGCCAGAAGCAGAAGCCCAGCCAGTCGCTCGGAGAGATCTACCCGGCCGCGCGCTTCAAGGACGACATGGCCAGCGGCGTGAGCCTGGGCATGACGGGCCTGGCCTACAACGCGAAGATGTTCAAGGAGAAGGGCTGGGCGCCGCCCACCTCGTGGATGGACCTGGCCGACCCGAAGTACAAGGGCAAGGTGGTGTTCCAGTCGGTGTCGTCGTCCTCCTTCGGGCTGCACGGCTTCCTGATGTTCAACCGCATCCAGGGCGGCAACGACAAGAACGTGGAGCCCGGCTTCAAGGCCTGGCCCACCACCATCGGGCCGAACGTGCTGGAGTACATCCCGAGCTCGGCCAAGCTCTCTGAGATGGTGCAGACCGGCGAGGCGGCGATCTTCCCGCTCACGCCCACGGCCGTGGCCGCGATGAAGAGCAAGGGCATCCCGGTCGAGTACGCGCCGCCCAAGGAAGGCGCGGTGGTGCTCATGGTCGGCCAGTGCGTGATCGCCAATAACACCGAGCCCGAGCTCTCGCAGAAGCTCGCCGAGTTCCTGCTGAGCCCGCTGGCGCAGGCCAACGTGCTGCAGTACGGCGCGCAGATCCCGACCAACCCGAAGGCGCCGGTGGTGGGCGACGGCGTGGCGCAGGTGGCCGACATCAACAAGTGGATGAAGACCGCGGTGACCATCGATTGGGAAAGCATCAACGCGAACCGCCCGGCGTGGAACGCGCGCTGGAACAAGACCATCGAGAAATAAGGCTCGCCCCCAGGCTGCGCGCACTTCGTGTCGCTTCGCCAACCCTCTTCCGGGGGCAACATCGCAGGCCCGGCAAAGCCGGTTCCTCGGTGTTTCCGGCATCACCGAGGTCAAAGCCAAGCTAGGTCCTGGGAGCCTTGCGCAGCAGCACCGGCATGCACAGCAGGTAGACCACCGCGCCCGCCAGCCACGCGATGCCGGGAAAGCGCAGGCGGAAGGCGAAGTAGAGCTGGCTGATGAGTAGCGGTCCGAACACCGAGGCCAGGCTCGACAGGCTCGCGAGCACGCCCTGCAGCCGTCCCTGCTCGGCCTCGCCCACGCGGGCCGAGAGCATCGACTGCAGCGCGGGCGCGCCGATGCCGCCCATGCAAAGCAGCGGCAGCAGCGCGAGCGCCATCCAGCCCTGCGTGGCGAAGGCCAGCAGCGCATAGGCGGTGCAGTCGGCCGCGGTGCCGATGGCGATGGCCGCGCGCTCGCCCCAGCGCTCGACCAGCGGCCCCGCCACGAAGCCCTGCATCAGCGCCTGGATCAGGCCGAAGACCGCGAGCGAGACGCCGACCATGGTGCCGTTCCACGCGAACTTGTCTTCGCCGTAGAGCACCCAGGTCGTGCCGGCGACCTCGCCCACCAGCATCAGCACCGTGAACACGCCGAGGATGGGCAGCAACGCGGGAAAGCTCTTCGCCCAGCGCAGCGGCGCGAGCGGATGCAGCACGCCTCGGTCGAAGGGCTGCGTGGCGAGCTTCGCGGGGCGCGACTCGCGCAGCAGCAGCAGCAGGGCCGCGAGGAAGGTCAGTCCGTTGAGCACGGCGGCGGCGATGAACGGCAGCCGCACGCCGTGGTCGCCGAGCACGCCGCCGAGCGCCGGCCCTGCGATGAAGCCGATGCCGAAGCACGCGCCCATGCGGCCGAACCAGCGCGCGCGCTGGTTCTCGGGCGTGAGGTCGGCGATGGCGGCGGAAGCCACCGCCATGTTCGCGCCCGTCATGCCGGCGATCGCGCGGCCCACGAACAGCATCCACAGCGAGGGCGCGAAGGCCATGAAGAGCGCGTCGACGGCCGCGCCCGCCACCGAGACCAGCAGCACCGGACGGCGGCCGAAGCGGTCGCTGAGCGCACCGAGCACCGGCGCGCAGAGGAACTGCATCAGCGCGTAGAGCGAGAGGAATGCGCCGAAGCGCCAGCCGAGGTCGCCCGTGTGGCCGACTTCGCGCAGCAGGCTGGGCACGATCGGCATGACCAGGCTGATGCCGATCGCGTCGAGCGTGACGATCGCGAGGATCACGGCCTGCGCATGGCGACCGCTCGCGAGGGGGTTTGGAAATGCGTCTGAATTTATCATCGATAAGGGATTATCAGCGATAAATTCCTGGGGCGTGAAGTACCCTCCCCGATCGACATCGGCACACACACGCACGCACGCGCGCACATCGGAAGAATGAAACTGGACCGCGAAGTGATCCTCGAGACAGCCCTCACGCTGCTCGACGAGGTGGGAATGGACAAGCTCAGCACGCGGCTCCTGGCCGAGCGGCTCGGCGTGCAGCAGCCCGCGCTGTACTGGCACTTCAAGAACAAGCGTGCGCTGCTCGATGCGATGAACGGCGAGATCCTGCGCCGCACCCACGAACGCAAGCTGCCGGAGCCCGGCGAGACCTGGGACGCCTTCCTGCGCGAGAACGCGCGCAGCTTCCGCCGTGCGCTGCTGGCGCGGCGCGACGGCGCGCGGCTGCATGCGGGCTCGGAGCCCGATCCGGCCGACCTCGACATGGTCGAGGCGCAGCTCGCCTCCGTGGTCCGCCTGGGCCTGCCCGCGCCGCAGGCGATGACGCTGCTGATCGCCCTGGGCCGCTACACCGTGGGCTGCGTGCTGGAACAGCAGGCGACGCCGCCCGACGCGGCCGAGCAGCAGCAGGCGCTCGACGCCGCCGCGGCCTCGCGCCCGCTGCTGGCCGAGGCCTTCGCCAACTACCGCAAGGCGGGGCCCGACGCGCTGTTCGAGATCGGCGTCGACCTCATGCTGGAAGGCGCGAAGGCGCGCATGGCGGGCAATGCCCCGGCCGCGCGCCGCCGCGCGATGGCGGACAAGCCGCCCGCAGCACCGCGTCGCTGAAGCCGCTCAGCGGTTGTCCTCGACGATCCAGCCGGCGGCCTTCTCGGCCATCATGAGCGTCGGGCTGTTGGTGTTGCCGCTGGTGATGGTGGGCATCGCGCCCGCATCCACCACGCGCAGGCCCTGCACGCCGCGCACGCGCAGGCGCGAATCGAGCACCGCCGCCGGGTCGTTGTCGGCGCCCATCTTGGTGGTGCCCACCGGATGGAAGATGGTGGTGGCGATGTCGCCGGCCAGGCGCGCCAGGTCCTCGTCGGTCTGGTACTGCACGCCGGGTTTCCATTCCTCGGGCTTGTACTTGGCGAGCGCGGGCTGCTGCGCGATGCGGCGCGTGACGCGCAGCGACTCGGCCGCCACCTTGCGGTCTTCGTCGGTGCTCAGGTAGTTGGGCGCGATGGCCGGGGCGTCCTCGAAGCGGTTGCTGCGGATGCGCACCGAGCCCCGGCTCGTCGGGTTGAGGTTGCACACGCTCGCGGTGAAGGCCGGAAAGCTGTGCAGCGGATCGCCGAAGGCGTCGAGCGACAGCGGCTGCACGTGGTACTGCAGGTTGGGCCATTCGCGATCGGGCGAGCTGCGCGTGAAGGCGCCGAGCTGCGACGGCGCCATGCTCATCGGGCCGCTGCGCTTGAGCACGTATTCGAGGCCGATCTTGGCCTTGCCGATCATCGACGAGGCCATCACGTTGAGCGTGGGTGCGCCCGCGATCTTGTAGACGGCGCGGATCTGCAGATGGTCCTGCAGGTTGGCGCCCACGCCGGGCGCGTCGAGCACCACGTCGATGCCGTGCTGCCTCAGCAGCTCGGAAGGGCCCACGCCCGAGAGCTGTAGGATCTGCGGCGAGCCGATGGCGCCGGCGCTCAGCACCACCTCGCGCGTGGCGCGCACCGTGACCTTCTCGCTGCCGTTCCACACCTCGGCGCCGGTGCACCGGCGCGTGCCGTCGGGCTGCGTCTCGAAGAGCAGGCGCGAGACCTGCGCGCCGGTCCAGAGCTCGAAGTTGGGCCTGCCGTAGCAGGTCGGGCGCAGGAAGGCCTTGGCGGTGTTCCAGCGCCAGCCGTTCTTCTGGTTGACCTGGAAGTAGCCCACGCCCTCGTTGTTGCCGCGGTTGAAGTCGGTGGAGTGCGGCACGCCGGCCTGCTCCGCGGCCGCGGCGAAAGCGTCGAGGATGTCCCAGCGCAGGCGCTGCTTCTCGACGCGCCACTCGCCGCCCGCGCCATGCATCTCGTCGGCGCCCAGGTAATGGTCTTCGTGCTTCTTGAAGGCCGGCAGCACGTTCTGCCAGCGCCAGCCGTCGTCGCCGGTGAGGTCGGCCCAGTGCTCGTAGTCGCGCGACTGGCCGCGCATGTAGATCATGCCGTTGATGCTGGAGCAGCCACCCAGCGTCTTGCCGCGCGGATAGCGCAGCACCCGGCCGTTGAGGCCCGCGTCGGGCTCGGTGCTGTAGAGCCAGTCGGTGCGCGGGTTGCCGATGCAGTAGAGATAGCCGACCGGGATGTGGATCCAGTGGTAGTCGTCCTTGCGGCCCGCCTCGATGAGCAGCACGCGCCGATTCTTGTCGGCGCTCAGGCGGTTCGCCATGAGCGAGCCGGCGGTGCCGGCGCCGATGACGACATAGTCGAAGGTGGTCTCGCTCAAGTGGTTGTCTCCTTCTGCTCGTTCTTGTCTGCATACGGCGCCCAGTGCACCGTTGCCATTTATCCGTCAGTACCAGTGCTCCCGCGGAACCGGCTCCGCCGGGCCGCAGGGAGCGCCCCCTCGAGGGGGGATGCGAGCGACACGAAGTGCGCGAGAGTCGGGGGTGGACTTATTTTGCCGTGGGCATCACGAACTCGGCGCCCTTGCCGATGCTCTCGGGCCAGCGCTGCATCACCGACTTCTGCTTCGTGTAGAAGCGCACGCCCTCTTCGCCGTAGGCGTGCATGTCGCCGAAAAGCGAACGCTTCCAGCCGCCGAAGCCGTGCCAGGCCATGGGCACCGGGATCGGCACGTTGATGCCGACCATGCCCACCTGGATGCGACGGCTGAACTCGCGCGCCACGTTGCCGTCGCGGGTGAAGCAGCTCACGCCGTTGCCGAACTCGTGCGCGTTGACGAGGTCGATCGCGTCCTTGAAGTTGGCCACGCGCACGCAGCTCAGCACCGGGCCGAAGATCTCTTCCTTGTAGATGCGCATCTCGGGCGTGACGTTGTCGAACAGCGTGCCGCCCATCCAGAAGCCGTCGCCGCAGCCTTCGCCGGCGGTGTTGCCGTCGAACTTGCGGCCATCGACCAAGAGCTTCGCGCCTTCCTTCTCGCCCAGGTCGATGTAGCCGGTGATGCGCTCGTGCGCGGCGCGGGTGACGATCGGGCCCATCTCGGCCGCGAGGTTCTCGCCGTTGAGCACCTTCAGCGTCTTCGTGCGCTCGACGAGCTTGGGAATGATCTTGTCGGCCACGTCGCCCACCAGCACCGCCACGCTGATGGCCATGCAGCGCTCGCCGGCCGAGCCGTAGCCCGAGCCGATCAGCGCATCCACGGTCTGGTCGATGTCGGCGTCGGGCATCACCACCATGTGGTTCTTCGCGCCACCCAGGGCCTGCACGCGCTTGCCGTGGCGGGCGCCGGTCTCGTAGATGTAGTTGGCGATGGGCGTGGAGCCGACGAAGCTGATGGCCTTGACGTCGGGGTGCTCCAGCAGTGCGTCGACCGCCGCCTTGTCGCCCTGCACCACGTTGAACACGCCGTCGGGCAGGCCGGCTTCCTTCAGCAGCTCGGCGATGCGCAGCGAGGGCGTCGGGTCGGTCGGGCTGGGCTTGAGCACGAAGGTGTTGCCCGCGGCGATGGCCACCGGGAACATCCACATCGGCACCATCACCGGGAAGTTGAAGGGCGTGATGCCGGCGACCACGCCCAGGGGCTGGCGCAGCGTCCAGTTGTCGATGCCGGTGCTGACCTGGTCGGTGTAGTCGCCCTTGAGCAGCTGCGGAATGCCGCAGGCGAATTCGACGATGTCGATGCCGCGGCTGACTTCGCCCTGCGCGTCGGTGAAGACCTTGCCGTGCTCGGCAGTGATCATGTGGGCGAGTTCGTCCTTGTGCTCGTTGAGCAGCTGCAGGAACTTGAACATCACGCGCGCACGGCGGATCGGCGGCGTGTCGGCCCAGGCCGGGAAGGCGGCCTGCGCGGCGGCGACGGCGGCGCCGACCTGGTCTGCATTGGCCAGGCCGACCTTGCCGGTGACGGCGCCGGTGGCGGGGTTGGTCACGTCCTGCGTGCGGCCGGAGGTGTTGGCGGCGAGCTTGCCGGCGATGAAGTGGTCGATGGAGGTAGGCATGGGGAGAACCCTGATGGAGGCTGTGTCCGGAGGAAGAATGCGGCCAGTTTAGGCAGCGCGTTGTTCCTCGCCTAGTCACGATGCTTGAACTTATTGTTCGCAATGGCGAACAATGCAGGCATGAAACCCCAAAATATCGAGTCGCTCTGGACCCACCTGCACTGGCTCACCGTGCTGGCGCAGCAGGGCAGCTTCACCGCCGCCGCGCTGCGCCTGGGCGTGAGCAAGGCGGCCATGAGCCAGCGCATCGCCGAACTCGAGCGCGCGGCCGGCGCGCCATTGGTGCAGCGCACCACGCGCAGCGTGCGGCTCACCGAGGCCGGCCAGCGGCTGGTGGACGACATGCGCGGCCCCTTCGAGCAGATCGCTCACAGCTTCGCCGGCGTGCGCGACCTCGCGGGCGTGCCGCGCGGGCTGGTGCGGGTGACGGCGCCTGTGGCCTTCGCGCGCCAGCAGCTGGTGCCCAGGCTGGCCGATTTCCTGCGCGCGCAGCCCGAGGTGCGCATCGAGCTCGACCTGTCCGACCGGCTCAGCTCGCTCGCGATGGAGGGCTTCGACCTCGCCATCCGCCACACCGCCGCCCCGCCCGACACGCACGTGGCCTGGACGCTGTGCGAGACCCGCTCGATGCTGGTGGCCAGCCGCGCCTACCTGCGCCGCCGCGGCACGCCGCGCGAGCCCCAGGCCCTGGCCGGCCACGACTGCCTGCACTACCCGCGCGCGCAGGAAACGCCGACCTGGCACTTCGAGACCAGGTCTTCGGCGCCGCGCATCACGGTGCCGGTCTCGGGTCCGCTGGTGGCCAACAACAGCGAGGCGCTGCGCGACGCGGCGCTCAGCGGCCTGGGCATCGCACTGGTGCCCGACTTCAGCGCGCAGTCGGCGCTGCAGTCGGGCAAGCTGCAGCAGGTGCTGCCGCAGTGGCGCTCGGTGGGCGCCTTCGGCGAGCGCCTGTACGCCATACGGCCCTACGCCACGCACGTGCCTCAGGCGGTGACGGCCTTCGTGGCCTGGCTGCGCGAAGCCCTGTCCAATGGCTTCGCACCCTGAAGGAAACATGAAGAAACGGCGTGGTGCCCTACGCGAACGAAGGGTCTGGCGTACCTTGACCTCGGATGCACGCGGTTACGATGCGCGCACCCGGCCCGGGTTTTGTTAACTTTTCCGCTCACCCGCCTCATTCTTCATCCCGCCATGTCTCCCGCCCCATCGCCTGCCGACGCCTCCGCCGCCGACAGCGCGTGGCCCCGCGTCGCGCAGCGCGAGCAGGACGGCCGCCAATGGACGGTGGCCAGCGGCCGGTGGACCACGCTGGCGATGTCGTCCAAGGCGGCGTGGCAGGCGCTGGCCGACAGCCTGAAGGCGGCCCCGCCCGCCGACGACCGCGCCTGGGACCTCCGGCCCGTCGAGCAGCTCGACCACATCGGCGCGCAGCTCCTGTGGGACCACTGGCGCCACGAGTGGCCCGCGACCATCGAGCTGTCGCCGCAGCACAAGGCCGTGCTCGATCACGTGGCGCAGCACACCGTCGCCACGCCCGACGAGCCCGCGCCCACGCTGAGCGACCGCATCCGCGCGTTCTCGCACAACGGGCCGCGGCTCATGTACGTGGTGCGCGACTTCACCGCGCTGGTCGGGCAGCTCGCGCTCGACCTGTGCCGGCTGGCGCGCGCGCCGCACCGCGGGCCGTGGCGCGATTTCTCCGGGCACCTCTACCAGTTCGGTGCCACGGCGCTGCACATCACGGCGCTGGTCGGCCTGCTGATCGGCGTGGTGCTGGCCTACCTGATCTCGCAGCAGCTGCGCCAGTACGGCGCCGAGACCTTCGTGGTGAACATCCTCGGGCTCTCGCTGATCCGCGAGCTGGGGCCGGTGCTGGCGGCCGTGCTGATCGCCGGCAGGTCGGGCTCGGCCATCACGGCGCAGATCGGCGTGATGCGCGTGACCGAGGAGCTCGACGCGATGCGGGTGATGGGCATCCCGCACGGCTTTCGCCTGGTGATGCCGCGCGTGCTGGCGCTGGCCATCGCGATGCCGCTGATCAGCCTGTGGACCTCGATGGCCGCGCTCGCGGGCGGCATGCTCGCTGCCGACGCGGCGCTCGACATCTCGCCGGCCTACTTCCTTTCGGCCCTGCCGCGCGCGGTGCCGATCTCGAACCTGTGGCTGGCGATGGCCAAGTCGGCGGTGTTCGGCATCCTGATCGCGCTGATCGGCTGCCACTTCGGCATGAAGGTGAAGCCGAACACCGAGAGTCTCGGGCGCGGCACGACCTCGTCGGTCGTCACGTCGATCACCGCGGTGATCCTGGTCGACGCATTGTTCGCCGTGCTCTTCAAGGGCATCGGCTTCCGTGCATGAACATGACCTGCTCCCCCAGTCTTCGCGCACTTCGCGTCGCTTCGCCAACCCCCTCGCCGGGCGCGACACCCGCGGCCCGGCAAAGCCGGTTCCGCGGTGTCCCTGGCCTCGGCCATGCGGTGTTCACGTATCGCGCACCTCGCTGGCGAAATGGATCAGCCGCATGAGCATGCCCGTGCGCCCCGACACCGACCCCACCGTGGTGGACATCCGCGGCCTTTGGACCGTGTTCGAGAGTCCCGACGGCGAGCAGGTGGTGCACCGCGACCTGCAACTGCACATCGACCGCGGCGAGGTGCTCTCGCTGGTGGGCGGATCGGGCACGGGCAAGACGGTGCTGCTGCGCCAGATCCTCGGACTGGAGAAACCCACGCGCGGCCATGTCGAGGTGCTGGGCCAGGAGCCCGGCGAGCTCAGCGCCTCGGGCGCGGCCAACGTGGGCATGCTGTTCCAGCACGGGGCGCTGTTCTCGGCCTTCAGCGTGCTGGAGAACATCGCCTTTCCGCTGCGCGAGCTGAAGCTCCTGCCCGACGAGCTCATCCGCCACGCGGCGCTGGTGAAGCTGCAGATGGTGGGCCTGGGCCCGCAGCACGCCAACAAGAGCCCGGCCGATCTTTCGGGCGGCATGATCAAGCGCGTGGCGCTGGCACGCGCGCTCATCATGGACCCGCCGCTGCTGCTGCTGGACGAACCCACGGCCGGCCTCGACCCCGAGGCCTCCGACAGCTTCTGCAACCTGCTGCGCGGCCTGCACCGCGAGCTGGGCCTCACGGTGGTGATGGTCACGCACGACCTGGACACCCTCTTCGACCTGAGCACCCGCATCGCGGTGCTGGCCGACCAGAAGGTGATCGTCACCGGCGCGGCGCGCGAGGTCATCGCGTATCCGCATCCCTTCATCCACGAATACTTTCTCGGCGGGCGCGGCCAGCGCGCCCTCGAAGCGCTGCATGACAAGCCGGCCCCCGAGCGGGCCGCTGAAAGGTAGGTAGCCACCATGGAAAACAAGGCCCACGCCCTCGCCGCCGGCGCCTTCGTGCTCGGACTGATCGCCGCGCTCGTCGCGCTGGTGGTCTGGTTCACGCGCGACAACACCGTGCGCAACATCTACGAGCTCTCCACCCGCGACGCGGTCAGCGGCCTGCAGCCGCAGGCCATGGTGCGCTACCGCGGCATCGCGGTGGGCAAGGTGGCGTCGATCGACTTCGACCCGAAGGTCAAGGGCAACGTGCGCGTGCGCATCACGGTCGACGAGCGCGTGCCGCTCACCACCTCCAGCTTCGCCACGCTGAGCTACCAGGGCGTGACCGGCCTGGCCTTCATCGCGCTGGACGACAAGGGCGAATCGACCGTCTCGCTCAAGCCCAACAACGACGACCCGCCGCGCATCCCGCTCAAGCCCTCGATGCTGGCGCAGCTGCAGGACCGCGGCGAGGCCATCATCAACCAGGTCGAGGAAGTGACCAAGCGCGCCAACCAGCTGCTGAGCGACCCCAACCAGAAGCGCGCCGCCGATGCGCTGGAGAACATCGCAGCCGCCTCGGCCAGCGCCAACACGCTGCTCCAGACGCTCGACAACACGGTGAAGACCGGCCTGAACCCGGCGCTCTCGAAGATGCCAGACGCACTGGCCTCGGTGAAGAAGGCCGCCGGCGACGTCTCGCGCGTGGCCAACAACTTCAACACCACCGTGGGCCGCCTGAACGCACCCGATGGCCCGGTCGAACGGCTGAGCGACGGCACCAAGGCGCTGGCGCAGGCGGTCGATTCGTTCAACGCCGCCACGCTGCCGCGCGTGAACCGCGTGGCCGACGACACCTCGCACGCGGTGCGCCGGCTGGGCCGCGCGGCGGACAGCATCAACGACAACCCGCAATCGCTGCTGTTCGGCAACGGCGGCGCGGCTGCGGGCCCCGGCGAACCGGGCTTCCAGGCGCCGGCCGCGACGCGGCCCTGATTCCCGACGAAGGGAGGATCACCGACCATGAACGCCATTCGCAAGACCCCTGCCGCCCTCGCGCTCGGCTGCGCCCTGCTGCTGGCCGCCGGCTGCGGCGCGCTGCCCGACAAGCCCGCGCGCGCCACGCTCTACGACTTCGGCCCCGGCCCGGCGATGCCTGCCGCGGCACCCGCGGCGGCCACGCTCCCGACGCTGTCGCTGGCCGAGTTCGAGAGCAATTCCCGCCTCGACGGCACGCAGATCCTCTATCGCCTGGGCTATGCCGACGCCAACGAACTGCGGCCCTACGGCCAGTCGCGCTGGAGCCTGCCGCCCTCGCAGCTGCTGCGCCAGCGGCTGCGCGACACGCTCTCGGAGCGCCGCATGGTGCTCGGCCCCGAAGAGGCGGCCACCATCTCGCGCGGCCGGGGCCAGGCGCCGGACACGCTGCGCATCTCGCTGGACGAGTTCAGCCACTACTTCGAATCCGCGAGCGCCAGCGTGGGCCTGGTGCGGCTGCGCGCCACGCTCGTGCGCAGCACCGCCGCCGGCGACCGCGTGCTGGGCCAGCGCCTGTTCACCGTGCGCCGCCCCGCGCCCAGCGCCGACGCGCCCGGCGGCGTGAAGGCGCTCATCTCCGCCAGCGACGCGGCCGTGGCCGAGGTGGTGCAGTGGGTCGACCAGTTGCAGCAGCAACAGCCGCGGCAGTAACCTGCGGCACCGCACGGAAGGAAGGAGCATCGTCCCATGAACGCAACCCGCATCGTCGGCATCCTGCTGATCGTGGCCGGCATCGCCGCATTGGCCCTGGGCAGCTTCAGCTTCACCAAGGAAACCCACCAGGCCAAGCTGGGGCCGCTGGAGTTCTCGGTGAAGGAGAAGGAAACGGTCAACCTGCCGGTGTGGGCCGGCGTGGCGGTGATCGTGGTGGGCGGGGCGCTGGTGCTGCTGGGCGGCCGGAAGGGCTGAGCCCCCTTCAGGCCCGCTGGCCCGACAGCCCGGCCAGCAACTGCGGCAGCAGGTCTTCGGAAGCACCGCGCAGCACCACGGCCGCCGCGTCGTCCAGGTGCGGCAGCGGCTCCAGGTTCAGCGTGATGAGGCGCGCGCCGTGCGCGAGCGCGGTCTGCGGCAGTTCGGCCGCCGGGTGGACGATGGTGGTGCTGCCCACCACCATGAACAGATCGCACTCCTGCGCCGCCACCTGCGCGTCGAGCAGCACGCCGGCATTCAGCATCTCGCCGAACATCACCACGTCGGGCCGCGCGTGCGCGCCGCAGCGCAGGCAGCGGTGGAAGGGCCAGGGGCCGCTTCGGTTGCCGCAGCGGTCGCAGCGCCAGCGGCGCAGCGAGCCGTGCAACTCCAGCACGTCCTGGCCGCCGGCCAGCGTCAGCAGGCCGTCGACGTTCTGCGTGACCAGCCGGGTCGCAGGGCGCAGCCGCTGCAGCAGCGCGAGCGCGGCGTGGCCCGGGTTCGGCTGCGCCGACTCGATCGTCGACAGGCGCTGCGCCCAGAACTTCGTGAAGCCCGACGGGTCGCGCTGCAGGTCCTCGGCGTGGGAGAACTGCAGCGCGTTCTGGCTCTTCCACAGTCCGTCGGCATCGCGGTAGGTGGGAATGCCCGAGGCGCGCGACAGGCCGGCGCCCGAGAACACGACGATGCGCCGGGCATTGCAAAGCAGCTCGATGGCCGCGTGGATGGGAGAAGCGGAAGAAGGGATATATGTTGTGACTGGCATCATCGCTCTGGTCTTGGGGAACTGGCTCCGGCCGCGGCCGCCTGCACCGGCGAGGCGCCGAGCCGCTGCGACACCGTGTCGGCGCAGGCCTTGAGCGCGCGGGCGATCTGGCCGTCCCACGCGGTGTCGAAGATGCCGGCCGGGCCGATGGCGGTGACGGCCAGCACGATGGCGCCAGTGTGGTCGAAGACGGGCGCGGCCATGGCGCTGACGCCCTCGATGACCTCGCCGTCGGAACGGCTGATGCCGTGGTCGCGCACTTCCTGCAGCTGGCGCTCGAAGTCGCTCCATGAAGGCAGCGGCTGCACCGGCGGCATGCCCGCGGGCGGCTGCGGCTCGCCGCCCTTGCGCTGCTTCTGGCGCTGGCGCTCTTCCTCGAGCAGGCTGCGCACCACATCGGCATCGAGGTAGGTGGCAAAGACGCGGCCCGAGGCGGTGTTGGTCAGCGAGAACACCGTGCCGTGCCGCATGTTCACGTGCACCGGCGAGGGCGACTCGGCCGTGCGCACGATGGTCGCGCCGCGCGCGCCCCAGACGGCCAGTGCCACGGTATGGCCGATCTGCTGCGCGAGCTGGCCGATCATCGGCGTGGCGATGTGCACCGGGTCGGCCTGCTGCAGGCTGATGAGGCCCAGTTGCAAGGCGAGCGGGCCGAGCAGATAGTGGCCGCTGGCGCGGTCCTGCTCGATGAGGCCCAGACGCCCGAAGCTGACCATGTACGGATGCGCCTTGGCCGCCGTCATGTCGGCCTCGCGCGCCAGGTCCTTCAGCGCCATGGGCCGGCCGTGATGCACCAGTGCGCGCAGCAGCTGGCCGCCGACTTCGATGCTCTGGATGCCGCGCTGGGCGCGGTCGCTGTCACTGGCTGCCATGGCCGGCCTCGCCTTCTGGTCGTTCGTTCATGAAGAAGGGATTAGACATTAACTGATCTGCGGCTTACACTGCGGTCATTCGTTAACTGCGAATTCGTTCGACTTAGACGAATTTCAAGATTCCACCCACCGACGGAGACACCCGATGAGCCAAGCCAAGAAATTCGCCAGCCAGGCCGACATGGAAGAGAAGAAGGTCACCTTCAGCCAGATCTCGGAACATGCCTGGGCCTACACCGCCGAGGGCGACCCCAACACCGGCATCGTGATCGGCGACGACTGCGTGCTGGTGGCCGACACCCAGGCCACCCCCGCCATGGCGGCCGACGTGGTGCGCCGCATCCGCGAGGTGACCGACAAGCCCATCAAGTACGTGGTGCTGACCCACTACCACGCGGTGCGCGTGCTGGGCGCGGCGGGCTACGGGGCCGAGCACATCCTGGCCAGCCAGGACACGCGCGACCTGATCGTCGAACGGGGCGAGCAGGACAAGGCCAGCGAGATCGGCCGCTTCCCGCGCCTGTTCCAGAACGTCGAGACCGTGCCGCCGGGCCTGACCTGGCCCACCATGACCTTCACCGGCAAGATGACCCTGTGGCTGGGCAAGCTCGAAGTGCAGCTGATCCAGCTCGGCCGCGGCCACACCAAGGGCGACACCGTCGTCTGGCTGCCGCAGGAACGCACGCTGCTGTCGGGCGACCTGGTCGAGTTCGGCGCCACGCCGTACGCGGGCGACGCCTACTTCAAGGACTGGCCGCAGACGCTGGACAACATCGCCGCGCTCAAGCCCGTGGCGCTGGTGCCCGGCCGCGGCGCCGCGCTGACCACGCCGGCCGAAGTGGCCGAGGGCCTGACGGGCACGCGCGACTTCATCTCCGACGTCTACGCCAGCGTGCAGGAAGGCGTGAAGGCCGGGCGCGACCTGAACGCGGTCTACAAGGAGACCTACGCGAAGCTGCAGCCCAAGTACAGCAAGTGGGTGATCTTCGACCACTGCATGCCCTTCGACGTGAGCCGCGCCTACGACGAGGCCTCGGGCCACGCCGACCCGCGCATCTGGACGGCCGAGCGCGACGTCGAGATGTGGAAGGCCCTCGAAGGCTGATCGAACTGCGCCCTCCCCCTCTGGGGGAGGGTTGGGGTGGGGGCAGGCAGAGCGCCCGAAGTGACGGCAGCTTGCCCCCATCCCGGCCTTCCCCCAGCGAGGGAAGGAGCGAAGACCCAAGACACGGAGACAAGTACGTGATCGACTATCAGAGCCTGCGCTTCGACTACAGGCGCCACGCCGACCAGGACGCGGCGGCACCGGCGCACCACCCCGTCGTGATCGTCGGCGCCGGCCCGGTGGGCCTCACGCTGGCCATCGACCTTGCATTGCGGCAGGTGCCCGTGGTGCTGCTGGACAACGACAACACCCTCTCGAGCGGCTCGCGCGCGATCTGCTTCGCCAAGCGCACGCTGGAGGTGTTCGACCGCCTGGGCTGCGGCGACCGCATGGTCGACAAGGGCGTGTCGTGGAACGTGGGCAAGGTGTTCTTCCACGACGAGCAGGTCTACCGCTTCGACCTGCTGCCCGAGCCCGGCCACGAGCGCCCGGCCTTCATCAACCTGCAGCAGTACTACGTCGAGGGCTACCTCGTCGAGCGCGCGGCGGCGCTGCCGCTGGTCGACCTGCGCTGGAACAACAAGGTCACCGGCATCGAGCAGGGCGACGACGGCGCAGTGCTGACGGTGGAGACGCCCGAGGGAAGCTACAGGCTGCAGGCGGACTACGTGGCCGCCTGCGACGGCTCGCGCTCCAACATGCGCCAGATGCTGGGCCTGGAGGCCAAGGGCCGCGTGTTCCGCGACCGCTTCCTGATCGCCGACATCACGATGGACGCCGACCTGCCCACCGAGCGGCGCTTCTGGTTCGACCCGTCGTTCCACCCCGGCCAGAGCGTGCTGCTGCACAAGCAGGCCGACGGCATGTGGCGCGTGGACTTCCAGCTCGGCTGGGACGCCGACCCGGTGGAGGAGCGCAAGCCCGAGAACATCACGCCGCGCGTGCGCGCCCTGCTCGACAGCATCGGCTTCGAAGGCGTGCAGTTCCGGATCGGCTGGGCCAGCGTCTACACCTTCGCCTGCCAGCGCATGGAGCGCTTCCGCCATGGCCACGTGCTGTTCGCGGGCGACTCGGCCCACGGCGTGTCGCCCTTCGGCGCGCGCGGCGCCAATTCGGGCGTGCAGGACGCCGACAACCTCGCCTGGAAGCTCGCCGCCGTGGTGCAGGGCCAGGCGCCCGATGCGCTGCTCGACAGCTACGCCAGCGAGCGCGAATACGCCGCCGACGAGAACATCCGCAACTCCACCCGCGCCACCGACTTCATCACGCCCAAGAGCGAGGTGAGCCGCCTCTTCCGCGACGCGGTGCTCGAGTTGACGAAGCGCCACGCCTTCGCACGCACGCTGGTCAACAGCGGCCGGCTCTCGGTGCCCTCGGTGCTGCGCGACTCGCCGCTGAATACGCCCGACGCCGACGCCGACGCCTTCGCGGGCGCGATGGTGCCCGGCGCAGCCGCGGCCGACGCGCCCGTGGTGCACGCGGACGGCAGTACGGGCTGGCTGCTGCGCGAATGCCATGTCGAGCAGTTCACCGCGCTGGTGTTCGGCCAGGGCGAGGCGGCAGAGCGCAGCCTGGCCGAGCTGAGCGCCAGCGACCGGCCGCTGCACGTGGTGCGCATGGAAGACGGCGCCCGAGGCAGCGAGCTCGCCGCGCAGCGCTACGACGCCCGGCCCGGCACCGTGTACCTGCTGCGTCCCGACCAACACGTGTGCGCGCGCTGGCGCGCCCCTTCGGCGGCGCAGGTGCGCAGCGCCGTCGATCGCGCGCTCGGCAAACACTGACACTGATGGGAACGACCCCATGACCGCATCCAACCCCAAGCTGATCACCGAAGCGCACCTCGAGGCGCCCGACGATTTCTACGAGGCGCTGATCGACGCGCACCAGGGCCTGAGCACGGAAGAGAGCAACGCCTACAACGCGCGCCTCGTGCTGGTGCTGGCCAACCACATCGGCTCGCTGGCCGTGCTGCGCGAAGCGCTCGCGGCTGCCAGGTAGGCAGACGAATGCGGACAGCCAGACGCCGGGAGCGTGAAAAGGCAAAGGAAGTCTTTGCAATTCCTTCTGCGTCCTTTGCGAAACCTTCGCGCCCTCTGCGTCCCGAGCCCGCCTTCCTCCCCAATTCAAGTCAATCCATGAGGACCCAATGACCGCCGCAACCTCCTCCACCGAGCGCCGCTACCAGAGCGGCTTCGGCAACGAATACGCCTCCGAGGCCGTGCCCGGCGCACTGCCGCAGGGCCGCAACAACCCGCAGCGCGGGCCTTTCGACCTGTACACCGAGCTGATCTCCGGCACCGCCTTCACCGCGCCGCGCCACGAGAACCGCCGCACATGGCTGTATCGCCGCCAGCCCTCGGTGGTCTCGGGCCGCTACCAGCCGTATGCGCAGCCGCTGTGGACCACCGGCGCCGACCGCGAGATCGCGCTGCCGCCCGAGCCCCTGCGCTGGCACCCGCAGCCGCTGGACGAAGCGGCCGCCAAGGCCGACTTCATCGACGGCATGCGCACCATCGCGGCCAACGGCGACGCCGAGGCGCAGACGGGCGTGGGCTCGCTGATGTACCTGGCGGGCCGCTCGATGGAGCGCCGCGCCTTCGTCAACGCCGACGGCGAGATGCTGGTGGTGCCGCAGCAGGGCCGCCTCGTCATCACCACCGAGCTGGGCGTGCTCGACGTGAAGCCCGGCGAGATCGCCGTGCTGCCCCGCGGCATGGCCTTCAAGGTGGCGCTGCCCGACGGCCTCTCGCGCGGCTACGTCTGCGAGAACTACGGCGCGCACTTCCGCCTGCCGGAGCTGGGCCCCATCGGCTCGAACGGCCTGGCCAATGCACGCGACTTCCAGGCGCCGGTGGCGGCCTTCGAGACGGAAGAAGGCGGCTACGAGATCGTCAAGAAGTTCGGCGGCCGCTTCTGGCAGGCGCCGATGAAGCAGTCGCCCTTCAACGTGGTGGCCTGGCACGGCAACCTCTCGCCGGTGAAGTACGACACGGCTCACTTCATGGTGATCGGCTCCATCAGCTTCGACCATCCCGATCCGTCGATCTTCACCGTGCTGACCTCGCCCAGCGACACGCCCGGCACGGCCAACTGCGACTTCGTGATCTTCCCGCCGCGCTGGATGGTGATGGAGAACACCTTCCGTCCGCCGTGGTTCCACCGCAACCTCATGAGCGAGTTCATGGGCCTGGTGCTGGGCGAGTACGACGCCAAGCCGGGCGGCTTCAAGCCCGGCGGCGCGAGCCTGCACAACTGCATGGTGCCCCACGGCCCCGACGAGGAAGCCTTCGACAAGGCCACCCACGCCGACCTGAAGCCGCACAAGCTGGACAACACGCTGGCCTTCATGTTCGAGAGCCGCTACCGCTTCATCCCGACGAACTTCGCGCTGAAGAGCCCGGCGCTGGACACCGACTACGCCGACTGCTGGGCCGGCCTCAAGGATCAATTCAAGAAATGAAGCCCACCCCCGTTTCTTGCTCACTTCGTGTAGCCGAATCCCCCCTCGAGGGGGCGACACCAGCGGCCCGGCAAAGCCGGTTCCGCGGTGTCTCCCGAATGGTCTTCGCTTCGCTCGCCGTTGCCGCGAGCGTCACGCTCGTTTCGCCGGTCACAGCGTTTGCTGCGGACTTCCCCTCAAAGCCCATCCGCTTCATCGTGCCCTACACCCCCGGCGGCACCACCGACCTGGTGGCGCGCACCGTGGGCCAGAAGGTGTCGGAGAAGCTGGGCCAGCCGGTGCTGATCGACAACCGCGGCGGCGCGGGCGGCAACATCGGCATGGATGCGGTGGCCAAGGCCGCGCCCGACGGCTACACCATCGGCTTCGGCGCGATCTCGACCAATGCGCTGAACCCGCACATCTACAAGTCGATGGCCTTCGATCCGCGCAAGGACTTCACCGCCATCAGCCTGCTGGGCACGTCGACCATCGTGCTCGAGGTGCCGGCGGCTTCGGCCATCAAGTCGGTGCCCGACCTGATCGCCGCCGCGAAGAAGAACCCAGGCCTGCCCTACGCCACCGCGGGCGCCGGCACCTCGATGAACCTGGCGGGCGTGATGTTCGCGCAGATGACCGGCACCGAGCTCGTGCACGTCGCCTACAAGGGCAGCGGCCCGGCCATCACCGACATGCTGGGCAACAACATCGGCGTGATGTTCGACAACCTGCCGGCCTCGCTGCCGCACATCCAGGCCGGCAAGCTGCGCGCGCTGGCGGTGGCGGGCCCGACGCGCTCTCCCTCGCTGCCCGACGTGCCGACCATGGCCGAGGCGGGCCTGAAGGGCTACGCGCTGGAGCCGTGGTTCGGCGTGTACGGGCCGGCGAAGCTGCCGGCGCCGGTCGTGAAGGCACTGAACGAGGCTTTCGTGGAAGCGCTCGCGATTCCCGACGTGAAGGCCAAGCTGGCGCAGGCCGGCTTCTCCCCGCGCGGCTCGACCGCGCAGGAGCTCGCGACGCTGACCGAGACCGAATACAAGCGCCTCGGCGAAGTCGCCAAGAAAGCGGGCATGACCGCGGAGTGAAGCTCGCCCCCAGGCTCGCCCACTTCGTGTGGCCGCCAACCCCCTTCCGGGGGCGACACCTGCGGCGCGGCGAAGCCGGTTCCGCGGTGTTCCCTGAAAAAGTCCGGACTCTTCTGAACATCTACTTGAAAGACACCCATGACCGCACTGAACGCCACCCATGACCCGAAGCTGCGCAGCTGGGTCGCATCGGCCAACGAGGCCGGCACCGACTTCCCGATCCAGAACCTGCCCTTCGGCCGCTTCCGCACCGCCGGCAGCAGCGAAGACTTCCGCATCGGCGTCGCCATCGGCGACCAGGTGCTGGACCTGCGCGCCACGGGCCTGATCGACACCGACGACATGAACGTGCTGATGAACGCCGGCACGAAGGAACGCCAGGCGCTGCGCGCCGCCATCTCCGCCGGCCTCGCCGAAGGCAGCGACAGGCAGGCCGCCTGGTCGAAGGCGCTGCTGCCGCAGGCCGAGGCCGAGATGACCGTGCCCTGCCGCATCGGCGACTACACCGACTTCTACACGGGCATCCACCACGCGACCACCATCGGCAAGCTGTTCCGCCCCGACCAGCCGCTGATGCCCAACTACAAGTGGGTGCCCATCGGCTACCACGGCCGTGCCTCGTCCATCGGCGTGAGCGGCCAGGTCTTCAAGCGCCCGAACGGCCAGACCAAGGCGCCCGACGCGGCCGAGCCGACATTCGGGCCGTCGAAGCGGCTGGACTACGAGCTGGAGCTGGGCTTCTTCATCGGCCGCGGCAACGCGCAGGGCGAACCCATCGCCATCGCCGACGCCGAGGAGCACCTGTTCGGCGTGACGCTGCTCAACGACTGGTCGGCACGCGACCTGCAGGCCTGGGAATACCAGCCGCTCGGCCCCTTCCTGTCGAAGAACTTCGCAAGCACGCTGTCGCCGTGGCTCGTGACGATGGAGGCGCTGGCGCCCTTCCGCTCGAAGTTCGAACGCCCCGCGGGCGACCCGCAGCCGCTGCCGTATCTCGACTCGGCCGCCAACCGCGAGAGCGGCGCGCTCGACATCACGGTCGAGGTGCTGCTGCAGACCGCGAAGATGCGCACCGAGGGCGTGGCGCCCGTGCGCCTCACGCGCGGCAGCGTCGCCGAAGCCGCCTACTGGACCGCCGCGCAGCTCGTCGCGCACCACACGGTGAACGGCTGCAACCTGCAGCCGGGCGACATGCTGGGCTCGGGCACGCTCTCGGGCCCGAAGCCCGACGAGGCAGGCTCGCTGATCGAGCTGACGCAGGGCGGCAAGCAGCCGATCACGCTGCCGAACGGCGAGAAGCGCACCTTCCTGGAAGACGGCGACACGCTGGTGATCCGCGGGTATTGCGAGCGCCTGGGCGCGGTGCGGATCGGGCTGGGCGAGGTTTCCGGCACCGTCGTCTGAGGGGCTTTTTTTCCTCTCCCCAAGGGGAGAGGGAGCAAGACATCAGGGCGCGGTGGCGGGCGTGGTCGACGCAGCCGGCCAGGCCACCTCGCTCGCCACGCGCGGCTTGCCGATCGGCGCGGTCGCCTTGCCGATCTTGATGGCGGCCATGTCGGCCTCGCTCGGGTATTGGTCGGCGAGCCAGTAGTCGAACACCCGGCGCGCGATGGGCGCGGCCGCGCCGGCGCCCCAGCCTGCGTTCTCCACGATCACCGCCAGGGCGATCTTCGGGTCGTTCACCGGCGCGTAGGCCATGAACAGGGCGTGGTCCCGCTGGTGCTCCTCGAGCGCGCGCGCGTTGTACTTGGTGTTCTGGCCCATCGACACGGCCTGCGCCGTACCCGTCTTGCCGGCCGCCTGGTAGCTCGCGCCTGCGAACACGCCGCGCGCAGTGCCGCTGGTGACCACGCTCGTCAGGCCCTCGCGGATCACCGCGATGTTGGCGGCCGTGAAGCCCAGGTTCTCCGCGGCGGGCTGCGGCAGGGGCATCACGCTGCCGCTGACGGTGTCGCGCGTGGCCAGCGCGAGGTGGGGCTTGTGCTTGAGGCCGCCATTGGCGATGGTGGCGGTGGCCTGCGCCAGCTGCAGCATGGTGAAGTTGTTGTAGCCCTGGCCGATGCCCAGCGAGATGGTCTCGCCCGCGTACCACTTCTTCTGCTCGGGGCGCTTGTAGGTGTTGCGCTTCCACTCGGTGCTGGGCAGCACGCCGCGCACCTCGCCGCCGAGGTCGATGCCAGTGATCTGGCCGAAGCCCAGCGGCTTCATGAAGTCGTGGATCATGTCCACGCCCATCTCGTTGGCCAGCGAGTAGTAGTAGATGTTGCTCGACAGCTGGATCGAGCGGCGCATGTCGACGCCGCCCAGGTTGCCTTCGGGACTGCCGAAGCGGTGGCCGCCGAAGTTGAAGTAGCCCGGGTCGTTCACCACCACGCTGGGGCCGCGCTTGCCGGTCTGCAGCGCCGCCAGCGCCATGAAGGGCTTGTAGGTGGAGCCCGGCGGGTAGGTGCCGCGCAGGGCGCGGTTCAGCAGCGGCTTGTCGATGGACTCGGTGAGCGCCGCCCAGCTCTCGTTGTCGATGCCTTCGACGAAGAGGTTCGGGTCGAAGGTGGGCTTGCTCACGAAGGCGAGGATCTCGCCGGTCTTGGGGTCGATGGCCACCAGCGCGCCGCGGCGGTCTCCGTACATGTCCTCCACCAGCTTCTGCAGCTTGATGTCGAGCGACAGCATGACCGTGTTGCCCGGCGTGGCCGGATGGCTGGCGAGGCGGCGCACGGCGCGGCCGCCGGCGGAAGTCTCCATCTGCTCCACGCCGGTCTGGCCGTGCAGCGTCTTCTCGTAGCTCTGTTCGATGCCGAGCTTGCCGATGTAGTCAGTGCCCTTGTAGTTGGCCTGGTCCTCCTCGTCCCAGTCCTCCATCGCGGTCTTCTCGCGCTGGTTGATGCGGCCGATGTAGCCCAGCACGTGCGAGGCGAGCTCGCCCTGCGGGTAGTTGCGGAACAGGCGCGCCTTGATCTCCACGCCCGGGAAGCGGTAGCGCTGGGCAGCGAAGCGGGCGACTTCCTCGTCGCTCAGGCGGGTGCGGATCGGGATGGAGTCGAAGCTGCGCGAGTCCTCGCGCAGGCGCTTGAAGCGGCGGCGGTCGCGCGGCGAGATCTCCAGCACCTGCGTGAGGCTGTCGATGGTTTCCTCGACATCGCCCACCTTCGAGGGCGTGATCTCCAGCGTGTAGGCCGAGTAGTTGGAGGCCAGCACGATGCCGTTGCGATCGAGGATGAGCCCCCGGTTCGGCACCACCGGCACCACCGCCGTGCGGTTGCTCTCGGCCTGCTCGGCCAGGTCCTCGTGGCGCGTGACCTGCAGGTAGACCAGCCGCGCGCACAGCAGCCCGAATGCGAAGAGCACCGCCAGGCCGATGACGATGACGCGGCGCTTGAAGCGCGCGAGATCGGCGGCGACGTTGCGGATTTCGGTCATGGCGATGGGAGCTTAGGCGCGTGCAGGTGCGAAGGCAAATGGGAGCCGAATGCCGCACGAAAGCGGGACGGATTGACTGGGGGACACCGCGGAACGGGCTTTGCCCGGCCGCCGGTGTTGCCCCCGGCGAAGGGGTTGGCGAAGCGACACGAAGTGCACGGAGCCTGGGGGAGAACTCATAGCGGACGGTTCTCGTCCGGTTCGGGGGTGCGGCGTTGAGGGGCCAGCAACAGCGCGGTCGCCAGGGGCCACAGCGCCGCCTCGATGGCCGGCGATGCCAGCACCGTCCAGCCCGGGAACACGCCGCCGCCGATCATCCGCGTGACCACTTCGATCAGCTGCGAGAGCGCGAAGAGCGGCAGCACCTGCAGCGCCTGCGAGGCCACCGGATACCACAGCAGCCGCCGGTGGATGGTGATCGCGAAGAAGCCCAGCGTGGTGTAGGACAGCGCATGCTGGCCCAGCATCGACGACTGGTGCACGTCCATGCACAGGCCGAACACGAAGGCCGCGCCGATGCCCACGCGCGCGGGCTGGTGCACGCCCCAGAACACGATCACCAGCGCCAGCAGGTCGGGCATCCAGACGGCGCGGCCGATCGGGATCATGTTGATGAGCAGCGCCACCACGAGGCTGCTCCACATGAAGACGGGGCTGACGGGCAGCAGCAGCTGCTGCTGGCCTGGACGCTTGATCATGGGCGTGCTCCCGGCTTCTTCTCGTTCTTGCCCGCGCCCGGCTTGCCCTCGGGGCGCTTGCGCTGGGTCACGGTGGACTGCGCGGGCGGCGGCGCGGCAGGCGTGCCCGTGGGTTCGAGCACCAGCACGTAGCGCGCGGCCGTCACATGGGCCAGCGGCACACAGTAGATGCGGGCGAAGGCGGAATCGGCGCGCCGCTCGATGCGCTCGATCTTCGCCACCGGCAGGCCGGCGGGGTAGATGCCGTCGACGCCGCTGGTGGAGAGCAGGTCGCCCTCCTGCAGGTCGGCGTTGGCGGCCATGAAGCGAAGCTCCAGCCCGCCGCCGTGCGCCGAGGCGTCGCCGAAGGCCACGCTGCGCACGCCGGTGCGGGTGTTCTGCACGGGAATGGAAAGGTCGCGGTCGATCACCAGCGTGACCTCGCTCGTGAAGGGCAGCACCTGCGTGACCTGCCCGAGCACGCCGCGCGCGTCGATCACCGGCGAACCGGGCTGCACGCCCTGGGCCATGCCCTGGTCGACGACGATCTTGCGGGTGTAGGGGTCGGCCGCGTCGTAGAGCACCTCGGCCGCGCGCCCGGGCGTGGTGGTGGTCTGGCGCAGCTCGAGCAGCTCGCGCAGGCGCGCGTTGTCCTGCGCCAGGGTGTCGGCCTGCGCGGCGCGCTCCGCCTGCGCGATCAGCGCCTTGCGGGCGTCGTCCTCGTTGCGCTGGGCAGTCTGCAGGTCCTCGAAGTAGCGCCCGCCGCCGAGCACCGCCTGCACCGGCTTCAGCGCCACCCACTGCACCGGATAGAGCACGGCCCCGATGGCCGCGCGGATCGGCTGCACGATGTGGAAGCGCGCGTCGGCCACCATGAGGAACAGGGAGAGCGCGCCGAAGAAGATCAGCTTGCTGAGTGCCGACTGGCCCTGGTTGAACAGGGGTGGCGCTGTGCGATCGAGCGTGCCCAGGGGCATGAATTCGGCCTAGTTTTCACCGCGCCTTGCGCGAGTTACGGCACAAGAAATTAACACATGACGATGCCAGGAATACCGCGGAACCGGCTTCGCCGGGCCGCTGGTATTGCCCCCTGCAAGGGGGTTGGCGCAGCGACACGAAGTGCGCGAAGCCTGGGGGTGTACCTCGGTTATTCGCTCGTGAAGATGCTGCCCAGGCGGTCCATGCGCTCCAGGGCGATGCCGCAGCCGCGCACCACGCAGGTCAGCGGGTCCTCGGCCACCAGCACCGGCAGGCCGGTTTCCTCGGCCAGCAGGCGGTCGAGGTCGCGCAGCAGCGCGCCGCCGCCGGTCAGCATCATGCCGCGCTCGGCGATGTCGGCGCCCAACTCGGGCGGCGTCTGCTCCAGCGCGTTCTTCACGGCCGAGACGATGTTGTTGAGCGGATCGGTCAGGGCTTCCAGCACTTCGTTGCTGCTGATGGTGAAGCTTCGCGGCACGCCTTCGGAGAGGTTGCGGCCCTTGACTTCCATTTCCTTGACTTCGGAGCCCGGGAAGGCCGAGCCGATGTTCTTCTTGATGACTTCGGCCGTCGGCTCGCCGATCAGCATGCCGTAGTTGCGGCGGATGTAGTTGATGATGGCTTCGTCGAAGCGGTCGCCGCCCACGCGCACGGAGCCCTTGTAGACCATGCCGCCCAGCGAGATCACGCCCACCTCGGTGGTGCCGCCGCCGATGTCCACCACCATCGAGCCCGAGGCCTCGCTGACGGGAAGGCCGGCGCCGATGGCCGCGGCCATGGGTTCCTCGATGAGGTAGACGGAGGTGGCGCCTGCCGCCTCGGCCGCGTCCTTGATGGCGCGACGCTCGACCTGGGTGGAGCCGCAGGGCACGCAGATGATGATGCGCGGGCTCGGCGTGAGCAGCGTGCGCGGGTGCACCATCTTGATGAACTGCTTGATCATCTGCTCGGTGATCACGAAGTCGGCGATCACGCCGTCCTTCATCGGGCGGATCGCCTCGATGTTGCCGGGCACCTTGCCCAGCATCGCCTTGGCCTCGCGGCCGACGGCCTGGATCACCTTCTTGCCATGCGGACCGCCTTCGTGGCGGATGGCGACGACCGAAGGCTCGTCGAGCACGATGCCCTTGTTGCGGGCGAATATCAGGGTGTTGGCGGTGCCGAGGTCGATCGCAAGGTCGGTGGAGAAATACCGACGGAAAGCTCCAAACATGTGCGGAATCCTCTGAGCACGGCCTGCGCGTCGGCAGGTCGTCGCTCTATTTTTTGGGTCGTTTGATGGGGTGAATTGATCGTTTTTGGCGCAAAAGCCGGCGCGTTCGCGGGGGTTGCGGCAAAGGCGGGATAATACCCGAATCCCCTCTGATTCCCGTATTAGCACCGGCTCCGGCGTGCGAATACCTAAGCTTTTCCGGGCCGTTCCGACCTATGTCACTCTCCGCTTCCGATATTGAGCGCATCGCCTCGCTGGCGAGGCTGCAGCTGGCTCCTGATGAAAGCGAGCGCATGCTCAGCCAGATCAACGGCTTTTTCGACCTCGTCGAGCGCATGCGTTCGGTGGACACCACCGGCGTCGAGCCGCTGGCCCACCCCGTCGCCGCCATCGAAGACGTCACGCTGCGCCTGCGCGACGACGTGGTGAGCGAACCGAACAACCGCGAAGCCAACCAGAAGAGCGCCCCGGCCGTCGAAGCCGGCCTGTTTCTCGTGCCCAAGGTAATCGAATGATGAGCAGCAGCGGTGAATTGCACCAATTGAGCGTTGTCGAGCTGGCGAAGGCGCTGGCCGAGCGCAAGGTATCGGCCGTCGAGGCCTCGCAGGCCTTCCTGGGCCGCATGAAGGCGCACGAGGCGCTGGGCACCTTCCTCGACGTGAACGAGGAAGCCACTCTGGCCCAGGCGCGCGCCGCCGACGCCCTCCTCGCCAAGGGCGACGCCCCGGCGCTGGCCGGCGTGCCGATCGCGCACAAGGACATCTTCGTCACCACCGACTTCGCCACCACCGCCGGCTCCAAGATGCTCGCGGGCTACCGCTCGCCCTTCGACGCCACCGTGGTGCGCCGCCTGGCCGATGCCGGCGCGGTCACGCTGGGCAAGCTGAGCTGCGACGAGTTCGCCATGGGCTCGGCCAACGAGAACGTCGCGGTGCCCGCCGTGGGCCACGACAAGGCCGCTCCCGTTCGCAACCCCTGGAACCTCGAACGCATTCCGGGCGGCTCCTCCGGCGCCAGCGCGGCTGCGGTCGCTGCACGGCTGGCTCCCGCCGCCACCGGCACCGACACCGGCGGCTCGATCCGCCAGCCCGCATCGTTCTGCGGCATCACCGGCATCAAGCCCACCTACGGCCGCGCCTCGCGCTACGGCATGGTTGCCTTCGCCTCGAGCCTCGACCAGGCCGGCCCGATGGCCCGCTCGGCCGAAGACTGCGCGCTGCTGCTGTCGGCCTTCTGCGGGCCCGACCTCGACCGCGACTCCACCTCGCTCGACAAGCCGGCCGAGAACTTCGGCCGCTCGCTGAACGACTCGCTCGAAGGCCTGCGCATCGGCGTGCCGAAGGAGTTCTTCGGCGAAGGCGTGGCGCCCGGCGTGCGTGCGGCCATCGACGCGGCGCTCGCGCAGTACGAGAAGCTCGGCGCGAAGCGCGTCGAGGTCACGCTGCCGCGCACCGAGCTGTCGATTCCCGTCTACTACATCCTTGCCGCGGCCGAGGCCTCGAGCAACCTGAGCCGCTTCGACGGCGTGAAGTTCGGCCACCGCGCCAAGGACTTCATCGACCCCGCGAGCAAGAAGAGCGCGCTCACGCAGATGTACGAGCGTACGCGCGCCGAAGGCTTCGGCGACGAAGTGAAGCGCCGCATCATGATCGGCACCTACGTGCTCTCGCACGGCTACTACGACGCCTACTACCTGCAGGCGCAGAAGGTGCGCCGCATGATCGCCGACGACTTCCAGCAGGCGTTCAAGCAGTGCGACGTGATCGCCGGCCCCGCGGCGCCGACCACCGCCTGGAAGATCGGCGAGCACGGCGACGACCCGGTGGCCGACTACCTTGCCGACATCTTCACGCTGCCGGCATCGCTGGCCGGCCTGCCCGGCATGAGCGTGCCCGCGGGCTTCGACGGCGGCATGCCCGTGGGCCTGCAGCTGATCGGCAACTACTTCGGCGAAGCGAAGCTGCTGAACGCGGCGCACCGCTTCCAGCAAGCCACCGACTGGCATTCGCGCACGCCGGAGGGCTTTTGAGATGAGCGAGACCGTGAACACATTCGAAGCACAACAACAAGGCCGCCCGACCGGCCCGCTGGTGCGCGGCTATGAAGTCATCATCGGCTTCGAGACGCACGC
This sequence comes from Variovorax atrisoli, assembly GCF_014195185.1. Lineage (NCBI taxonomy): Bacteria > Pseudomonadati > Pseudomonadota > Betaproteobacteria > Burkholderiales > Comamonadaceae > Variovorax > Variovorax atrisoli. The sequence goes on from NZ_JACIBG010000004.1 coordinate 376,082, forward strand.
GCAGCTCTCCACCGCGAGCAAGATCTTCAGCCGCGCCTCCACCGCCTTCGGCGCCGAGCCCAACACGCAGGCCTGCGCGGTCGACCTGGCGCTGCCCGGCACGCTGCCCGTGATGAACAAGGGCGCGGTCGAACGCGCCATCAAGCTCGGCCTGGCGCTGGGCTCGCACATCGCGCCGCGCAGCGTGTTCGCACGCAAGAACTACTTCTATCCCGACCTGCCCAAGGGCTACCAGATCAGCCAGTTCGAGATCCCCGTGGTGCAGGGCGGCGCGGTGTCGTTCTTCGTGGGCGAGGAGCAGAAGACGGTGCGCCTGGTGCGCGCCCACCTCGAGGAGGATGCGGGCAAGTCGCTGCACGAGCACGAGGACTTCGTCGGCCAGAGCGGCATCGACCTGAACCGCGCGGGCACGCCGCTGCTGGAGATCGTGACCGAGCCCGACATGCGCTCCACCGCCGAGGCCGTGGCCTATGCGAAGGAGTTGCACAAGATCGTCACCTGGATCGGCATCTGCGACGGCAACATGCAGGAAGGCAGCTTCCGCTGCGACGCCAACGTGTCGGTGCGCCGCCCCGGCGAGAAGCTCGGCACGCGCCGTGAGATCAAGAACCTGAACAGCTTCAAGTTCATGCAGCAGGCGATCGACTACGAGATCCGCTGGCAGATCGACGAGATCGAGGACGGCCACAAGATCGAGCAGGCCACGGTGCTGTTCGACCCCGACACCGGCGAGACGCGCGCCATGCGCGCCAAGGAAGACTCGGCCGACTACCGCTACTTCCCCGACCCCGACCTGCCGCCGCTGGTGATCGCCGCCGACTGGATCGAGCGCGTGAAGGCCGAGATGCCCGAACTGCCGCGCGCGATGGCCGAGCGCTATGTGCGCGACCACGGGCTGTCGGAATACGACGCCGCGCAGCTCACGCAAAGCGCCGCGCTTGCCGGCTACTTCGACGAAGCCGTGAAGGCAGGCGCCACGCCCAAGCTCGCGAGCAACTGGATCACCGGCGAGATGGCGCGCCGCCTGAACGCCGCCGAGATCGGCATCGAGGCCGCTCCCGTGAAGGCGCAGCAGCTGGCTCAGCTGGTGAAGCGCATCGCCGACGGCACCCTGCCCAACAACGCCGCCCGCCAGGTGTTCGAGGCCCTCTGGACCGGCGAAGGCAGCGACGTCGACGCGATCATCGAGGCCAAGGACCTGAAGCCGATGAACGACGCCGGCGCGCTCGACAAGATCCTCGACGAGGTGATCGCGAAGAACGCGAAGAACGTCGAGGAATACCGCGGCGGCAAGGAGAAGGCACTCAACGCCCTCGTCGGCCAGGTCATGAAGGCCAGCGGCGGCAAGGCGAACCCGGCGCAAGTCACCGAGTTGCTGAAGGCCAAGCTCAGCTAAGTCTTTTCGGGAAACACCGCGGAACCGGCTTTGCCGGGCCGCAGGTGTTGCCCCCGCAGGGGGGTTGGCGAAGCGACACGAAGTGCGCGCAGCCTGGAGGGTTACTTCGGGTTCCCGCCGTTCTGCGGGGTCCAGAGCGCCTTCAAGCGAATGCGCTCCTCGTCGAAGCGCGCATTCACCCGCTTCTTCTCGTCTTCCTGCTCCGCGATGAAGCGGTTCTGCACCGCCACGCTCTTCGCGTTGTCGTCGATCCTGCGGCGCAGCGCGGCCGGCGCCTTGGTGGGGTCCTGCTTGTAGAACTCCATCTCCTCGTCGATCTTCTTGCGGTCTTCGCCCAGCTCGGAGATGCGTTTCCTCGCCGCTTCCGACACCGCATCGATCTGCGCGAGTGCCTCGGCGCGTTCGCGATCGTGCGTGGCGCTGTTGGGGTAGCGCACCAGCAGGGCACGCTCGCGGCGCCGCTCGTCGGTCTGCCGGGCGGCCACGATCGCGGCTTCGCGGGCACGGTCCTCGCGCTCCTGGAGTTCGCGCGCGGTGTAGGTCGGCTCCAGCTTGCGGCGGGTCGAGCCGCTCGGGTTCAGCTCGCGCTGCTCGCGGTCGTTGCACTCTGCGATCGGGCGGTCGGCCGTCAGCGTGCGGCCGCGGGCGTCGACGCAGGTGTAGATGCCGGCGGAGGCGCCTTCCACTTTCTGCGGTTGCGCTTGCAGAGCGCCGCAGAAAGAGGAAGCCGTGATGAAAAGGGATGCCGCCGCCAGCAGGCGGAACGTTCGGTCGTGATCGTCGCGTGCGCGGTGCATTCGGCGGCCCCGGTTCAGCTGGCGCCGTAGCGCGCGCGGTAGGCCAGCACGCGTTCGCGGTGCGCGCCGAGGTCGGCCGCGGCATCGCCCGAGAGGTAGCTCAGCAGGTCGTCGAGCGTGGCGATGGCGATCACCGACAGGCCGAGCTGGTTGCGCACGTACTGCACGGCGCTGTGGTCCACGTCGACGCCGTTCTCGGTGGCCTTCTCCTGCCGGTCGAGCGCGATGGCCACGGCATGCGGCGTGGCGCCTGCGGCCTCGATGGCGGCGATCGACTCGCGCACCGCAGTGCCGGCGGACATCACGTCGTCGACGATCAGCACGCGGCCCTTGAGCGGCGCACCGACCAGGTTGCCGCCCTCGCCGTGCGCCTTGGCTTCCTTGCGGTTGTAGGCGAAGGGGTAGTTGCGGCCCCGGCGGGCCAGCTCGGCGGCCACCGTGGCGCCCAGCGGGATGCCCTTGTAGGCAGGGCCGAAGATCATGTCGAATTCGAGGCCGCTCTCGATCAGGCGGTCTGCATAGAATCCCGCGAGCCGGGCGATCTTGGCGCCGTCGTCGAAGAGGCCCGAATTGAAGAAGTAGGGACTCATCCGACCGGCCTTGGTCTTGAACTCCCCGAAACGCAGTACGCCGGCATCCAGGGCGAACTGGACGAAATCCTGGGCGATCGCGCTGCTTTTGCTTTTCTCACCATCTACAGCCATCGGAAATTCCTTGTGTTCAAACTGACCAGTCTCAATCTCAATGGCCTGCGTTCGGCCGCAACCAAAGGCGTGGCCGACTGGGTGGCCGAACTTGCGCCGGATTGTATTTGCATGCAGGAGATCCGCGTCCAGGCCAGCGACATCGAGGGCCGGTTCGAGGAAATGGCCGGCCTCAAGGGCCATTTCCACTTCGCCGAGAAGAAGGGCTACGCCGGCACCGCCATCTACACCAAGCACGCTCCGAGCCAGGTGGTGGTGGGCTGGGGCGACGCCGAGTTCGACGCCGAGGGCCGGTACCTCGAACTGCGCTTCGACACTCCCAAGCGCAAGTTCTCCGTCATCAGCTGCTACTTCCCCAGTGGCAGTTCGGGCGAGGAGCGGCAGGAAGCCAAGTTCCGCTTCCTCAAGGGCTTCTTCCCGCACCTCGTGGCGCTCAAGAAGGAGCGCGAGTTCGTGCTGTGCGGCGACATCAACATCGCCCACAAGGAGATCGACCTGAAGAACTGGCGCGGCAACCAGAAGAACAGCGGCTTCCTCCCCGAGGAGCGCGCCTGGATGACGAAGCTGCTCGACGCCGGCGCCGACGGCGCGGGCCTGGTGGACGTCTACCGCATGCTCAAGCCCGACACCACGGGCGAGGCCTACACCTGGTGGAGCAACCGCGGGCAGGCCTATGCGAACAACGTGGGGTGGCGGCTGGACTACCACCTGGCCACGCCGAAGATCGCGGCGCTGGCGCGCACCGAGCAGATCTACAAGACCGTGAAGTTCAGCGACCACGCGCCGATCACGGTGGACTACGACTTCGAGCTGTAGGGCATGCGCGCGCCGCTCAGCGCGACAGCTCCGGCAGCGCCTTCTCCAGCGTAGTCACGAAGGCCTGCATCGCCTCCGTCTCGTACGCCCCGCGCTTGGTGATGCGGTAGAAGTCGAGCCCGACCTTCGGCTTGGTCAGAACGTCGGTGCGCACGCGATGGCGGCGGCAGGCGGCGAGCGCGAAGGTCGGCATCACGGCGGTGCCGAAGCCGGCCTCCACCATCGCGATCAGCGTGCCGAAGAAGTTGAAGGCGGTGCGCTGCGCGTCGGCGCGGCCGATGGCGGCGAGATGCTGGTCGATCACCTTCTGGATCGGATTGCCCGGCGGCAGCCCGACGAGCTCGGCGCCGCGCAACGCCGACCAAGGCGCAGAGCCCACGCCCCCCGGCTCCCCGTTCCCGGCCTCGTCCATCGGCGCCACCCGCATCAGGTGAAAGCGCCCCACCGGCTCGCGCGCCAGTCCCGGCGCCGCCTTGAAGAAGAAGCCCAGCCCCACGTCGGCCTCGCCAGCCGCCACCATCGCCTCCACGTCGCGCAGGTCGGCGTCGAACAGACGCAGGCTCACCTGCGGATGCGCTTCGCGGAAGCTGGCGAACACCTGCGGCAGCAGGTTCGACGACACCAGCGGTGTGGCCGCGATGCGCAGCGTCTGGCGCGCGGCGTCGCCCTCGGCGCCCAGCTCGGCGGCCACGTCGTCGAGGTCGGTCACCATGCGCTCGACCACCGGCAGCAGGCGCCGGCCCGCGGGCGTGAGGCTCACCACGCGCGTGGTGCGGTCGAAGAGGCGGCAGCCCAGCTGCCTTTCCATCTCGCGGATCAGGATGCTGAGCCCGGCCTGCGTGATGTGCGCCTGCTCGGCCGCGCGCGTGAAGTTGCCCACGCGTGCCACCTGCAGGAAGGCGCGCAGCTGGCGGATCGACAGATTCATATGGATTGATGATAAATCCATATCACATCTAAATTTCCCAAATGATCTTTCTGCGTTCCTAATGCGGGCCGAGACAAAGCAAGCAACGCATCGCAAAGACCGATCATCATGAGCAACGAAGTCATCATCCTGGGCGCCGGCATCGGCGGCCTCACCCTCGCGCTGAGCCTGCACCAGGCCGGCATTCCCTGCCGCGTGTACGAAGCCGTTCCCGAGCTCAGGCCGCTGGGCGTGGGCATCAACCTGCTGCCGCATGCGGTGCGCGAGCTCACCGAACTCGGGCTGCTGGAGGCCCTCGACAAGGTGGGCGTGCGCACGAAGGAAGCGGTGTTCTTCACCGAGCACGGACAGCTGGTCTTCCGCGAGGCCGCGGGCCAGCATGCGGGCTACGACTGGCCGCAGTTCTCCATCCACCGCGGCGACCTGCAGACGGTGCTGTACGAAGAGACGCTGAAGCGCCTCGGCCCCGACAGCGTGGTGTGCGGCCGCCGCTGCACGCACGTGGAGCAGGATGCGGACGGCGTCACCGTCCATTTCGCCGATGCGCCACCGGTGCGCGGCGCCGTTGCCGTGGGCTGCGACGGCATCCACTCCGCGCTGCGCAAGCAGCTCTATCCGGACGAGGGTGCGCCGCGCTACTCGGGCATCAACATGTGGCGCGGCACCGCGCGCCGGAAGCCTTTTCTGTCCGGCGGCAGCATGGTGCGCGCGGGCTGGCTCTCGGTCGGCAAGATGGTGATCTACCCGATCCGCAACAACATCGACGCCGAGGGCAACCAGCTCGTGAACTGGGTGGCCGAGATCCATGCACCGCAGCCCGCGATGCGCGACTGGAGCCGAACGGGCCGCGTCGAAGACTTCCTGCCGGCCTTCGCCGACTGGCATTTCGACTGGCTCGACGTGCCGGCGCTGATCCTCGCCTCCGACACCATCCTCGAATATCCGATGGTCGACCAGGACCCCCTGCCACGCTGGACGCACGGCCGCCTCACGCTGCTGGGCGACGCCGCGCACCCGATGGTGCCGCGCGGCTCCAACGGCGCGGGGCAGGCCATCATCGACGCGCGCTACCTCGCGGGTGCGCTGAAGAAGATGGGCGTCGGCACGGCCGCGCTCGATGACTACGACCGCGTGCGCGTCAAGGCCACCACCGACGTGGTGCTGACCAACCGCAGCAATCCGCCCGACACCATCCTGCGCGAAGTGTTCGAGCGATCGGGCGGCAAGCGCTTCGACAGCATCGAGGAGGTCGTGCCCGTCGCCGAGCTGCAGGCCATCTCGGACAACTACAAGCGCGTGGCCGGCTACGACCCGGCGGCCCTGAAGGCGCGCGCTTCCTACCTTTGAACAGCCCACCCCAAGAAGAACACGGAGACAAGAGACCATGCGATCGCTGATCAAGAAGACCCTCGCCACCCTGCTCGTCGCGGCCAGTACCGCGACTGTCGCCACCAGCGCCTTCGCCTGGCCCGACCAGGCCGTCACGCTGGTCGTGCCCTACACCCCCGGCACCGGCATCGACCTGATCGCCCGCCAGCTCTCGGCGAGGCTGCCCGCCAGGCTGGGCCAGCCGGTGATCGTGGAGAACGTGGCCGGCGCCAGCGGCAACATCGGCAGCGAGCGCGTGGCGCGCGCCAAGCCCGACGGCTACACGCTGCTGGTCCAGGTCAACACGCTGGTGATGAACCGCAGCCTCTACCGCTCGCTGAGCTACGACCCGGTGGCCGACTTCGCGCCGGTGTCCCTCACCTCGTGGGGCACGCTGCTGCTGGTGACCAACCCGAACGTGCAGAAGGCCTCGTCGGTGCAGCAGATGGTGAGCGCGGCCAAGGCCGAGCCCGGCAAGCTGACCTACGCCACGCCCGGCGTGGGCACGCCGCACCACCTGTCGATGGCGCTGCTCATGCAGGGCACGGGCACCGAGCTGCTGCACGTGCCCTACAAGGGCACGGCCGGCGCGGTGACCGACCTGCTCGGCGGACGCATCGACTACATGTTCCTGCCGGTGCACGTGGCGCTGCAGCACATCCAGGCCGGCAAGCTCAAGGCCATCGCAACCGGCAGCGGCAAGCGCCTGCCGCAGCTGCCCGACGTGCCCACGCTCGCCGAGGCCGGCGTGACCGCCGACAACGTCGACATGTGGTACGGCGTGCTCGCCCCCAAGGGCACGCCGCCGGACGTGGTGGCGCGGCTCAACAAGGAGATCGCGGCGGTGCTGAAGCAGCCCGAGGTGGCGAAGTCCTTCGAGTCGCAGGGCATGGTGCCGGCGAGTTCGACGCCGGCGGAGTTCGGCGCGTTGGTGAAGAAGGATGCGGACCGCTGGGCCGGCGTGGTGAAGCGCGGGAACATCACTGCCGACTGATCGGCGCACGGGCCGGCCTACATCGCCTCGAACAGCACGTCCTGGGCGCCCTCCCACAGCACCTTCGTCCCCAGCGCGCGCAGCTTCTCGCGCCCCTGGACGATGGTGAGGAAGTGGTTGCCCGCGAGCGTGCCCATCTTGCTGGCGAAGCTGCATGCGCCGTACGCCAGGATGATCTCGGTCTCACTGTAGCCGCCGGGATAGAACAGGATGTCCCCCGCCGACGGGTGGCTGGTGTGGTTCTCGAAGCCCACGCCGAGCTGGAAGTCGCCCAGCGGCACCCAGCATCCCTCGCCGCTCCATCGCACGTGGATGAGCTTCTGCCGGTAGGGCAGCAGCTTCTCGAAGGCCGCCACGGTGAGCGGCGCGTCGGGATGGGTCCGGGCGACGAAGTCGAACCCGCCCGCGACGATGCGGATGTGTCTTTCGCTCATGCCATCACCATCTCGTTCTTGCGCTGCGCCCAGCCGGTCATGCGGCGCTCGACCAGCGACGACACGGCATACAGCGCCACGCCCATCGCCGCGAGCAGGAAGAGCCCGGCGAACACCATCGGCACGTCGAAGTTGCCGCTGGCGATCATCATCACCGTGCCGATGCCCTTGTTGGCCGCCACCGTCTCGCTGAGCACCGTGCCGACGAAGGCCAGCGTGATCGCGATCTTCAGCGACGCGAACAGGTAGGGCAGCGTGCGCGGCAGTCCCACGTTCCACAGGATGTCCCGCCTGCGCGCACCCAGCACGCGCAGCACGTCCTCGAGTTCAGGCTCGGTGCTCGCGAGGCCGGTGGCCACGTTGACCACCACCGGGAAGATGCTGATGACCATCGACGTCAGCACGGCCGGCACGGTACCCGCGCCGAACCACACCACGAACAAGGGCACCACCGCCACCTTCGGGATGCTGGAGAAGCCCACCAGCAGCGGGTAGGTCACGTCGTAGGCGAGCTTCGAGGAGCCGATCGCCACGCCGATGACCACGCCGGCCGCCACGCCGAGCACGAAGCCCGCAAGCGTCGTGTAGAGCGTCTGCGCGGTGTGCGGCCACAGCAGAGGCATCTTCTCGAACAGCACCTGCGCGACCTGGCTCGGCCGCGGCAGCACCAGGTCCGAGATGCCGCTGGCCAGGCACAGCACTTCCCACAGCACGAAGAAGCCGACGAGCGCACCGGCGGAAAGCAGGCGCTGGCGCAGCACGGGAGAGATCGTCTTCATGCGGCCACCTCCGCGACGGGAAGCGACGCACGCGCCAAGGTCTCGTTCATCGCCGCGCCATCCACGCCTTCATCGCCACCGCGTGCCTGGGCGATGCGCATGCGAAGCTGCTGCACCAGCGCGGCGAACTCGGGCGCATAGCTGCTCTCCAGTGTCCGCGGGCGGGCGAAGCCGACCTCGCGCGTCTCAAGGATCCGCCCCGGCCGCGCACTCATCACGCAGATGCGGTTGGCCAGGTAGGCCGACTCGCGCAGGTCGTGCGTCACCAGCAGCACCGTGGGCCGACGCTCGATCCAGAGCTTCTGCATGATGTCCCACAGTTCCTCTCGGGTGAACTGGTCGAGCGCGCCGAAAGGCTCGTCCAGCAGCAGCAGCTCGGGTTCGTGCACCAGCGCGCGGCACAGCGAGGCACGCTGCAGCATCCCGCCCGACAGTTGCCAGGGCCGCCTGTCCCCGAAGCCCCTGAGGCCGACCTGCGCCAGCAGCGCATCGGCGCGCTCGGCGTATTCGCCTTTCTTCTTTCGCCGGTAGTCCTGGCGGAAGGGATCGACGATCTTCAGCGGGATCATCACGTTCTCGCGCACGGTGAGCCAGGGCAGCATCGTCGGGTTCTGGAACGCAAGGCCGATGCGCAGCCGCGGTGCGGCAGATGCGTGGTTGCCCGCCGGCGGCTGCACGCCGGTGGCGCCCACCTCGCGCCCGCCGGCGATCACGGCGCCGGCACTCGGCCGAAGCAGGCCGGCCACCAGCTTGAGGATGGTCGACTTGCCGCAGCCGCTGGGGCCCACGAGCGCCACGAAGTCGCCCTTCTCGATGTCGAGCGTGGTGTGGTCCAGCGCGATGGTGCCGCCGCCGTAGCGCAGCATCACGTCGGAGAGTTGGATGAATGCCTGTGCCATGGTTGCCTTCACAGTGTTGGATCGGATTCGGCCCGCGCCGCTCCGGCCGGCTCCTCGACGCGGACGATCGCGGCCACCGGCCCGCCTCCCGCCGGCCCCTGGTGCTCGGCGCCGCCGGAGACATACAGCGCGGTGTGGCCGGCTAGCGAAGCCAGCACGCCGCCGACCACCGCCCGCGCATGGCGCGTGGCGTGGATGTCCGAGTCGTTGAGCATGGTGTGGCGCTCGCCGCGCACGCGCCCGTCGGGGCTCGCCTCGGCCTTCGCAAGCAGGTTGACCAGCCGCCGCGAGACGGCCTGCGCATCGCGCTCGGCATCGAGGCCGAAGGCATCCCGCAGCAGGGCACGCACGCTGTGGCCGTCGATCGCATCGCGCATCACGCCATGGGCTATGCGCAGCGCGGAGACGCTCGCGCGCGCTTCGCCCAGCACGATGATCACGTTGCCCTCCAGCTCGATGCCGGCCGATGCAGAGGCGCGCGCGGAGAAGAGGCGCCAGTCGGCCAACACGCTCGCGTCGGCGATCGCCTCGCGCGCCGCCTCGCCGAGCGCGACCGCCACGCCCAGCGCCGAGGCGCCGCGCGAGTAGCCCATCGACTCGTAGCTGTCGTGCGTGGCCGGAGGCACCCCGCGCGACAGCGCATCCGCCACCTTGGCCGATGTCAGCAGGGGACACTTGACCTGCACGAAGTGCACGTCATCGGCGCTGTCGATCCCCGCATCGCGCATCGCCTCCGCCACCGCCTGCGCGGTGGCGTCGATCTGCGCGGCACGGCCGATCTCCTCGGGCAGGAAGTCGCGCGTGTGCGCGACGCCCACAGCCAGCCGCTTGCCGGCATGCGCCGGCGGCCATGCCGCCTCTGGCTCCCAGCGCCGCGCGAAGACGGTGAAGTGCGGCGACAGCACGCCCTCGGTGCCGCCCGACATCACCAGCGCCACCCGGCGGTGCACCTCGTCGGGCGTGCAGCCCAGCTCGGGCGCGAGCAGCTGGCACCACGCGGCCGATGCGTACTCGCGCGTGAAGTCGTTGACGCAGCCGTTGCCCTCCGTCTTGCCCATCACGGCGACGATCTCCGACGGCACGAGCTCGCCCGTCTCGATCAGCGCCCGCACGCCCTCCAGGTCACCGGGCCCGCGGCACGGAATGCGCCAGGCGCTGACCTTCTGGATGCGCGGCACGGTGCTCGACGGGCCGCCTGCGCCTGCGGCGGCGGAATCAGCCCGGCTATTCATGCCGCATTCCAGTCGAGTTCGCCGGTGGGCACTGCATTGGCTGGCACGCCCGGCGGCGTCTGCAGGATCGCGCTGCTGTAGTGCTCGGTGTTGCGCGGCTTCGACGCCGGCATGCGCTGCACCGCCTTCACCGAACGGCCCCAGCCCGCGGCACCGTCCACCAGGCGGCCGTCGCGCATCACGAAGCGGCCGCGCAGCAGCGTATGGAGCGGATAGCCCTGCACCGTGCGGCCATTCCAGGGCGAGATCTTGCTGATGCTCTGCAGCCTGTTCTGCGACAGCACGCCGGTGCGGCCCATGTCGACGAAGGCGATGTCGGCATGCGCACCCGGCGCGATCACGCCCTTGGTGCCGTACAGGCCCCAGGCCTTGGCCGGGTTCACGGCGCTCCAGCGCACGTAGTCCATCAGCGTGGCACGGCCCCGGTTGACTTCGGTGAGCATCAGCGGCATCTGCGTCTCGACGCCGGGAAAGCCGCAGTCGCATTCCCAGATGCTCTCGCGCGTCTTCTCTTCCGGCGCATGCGGTGCGTGGTCGGTGGCGATCATGTCGAGCGTGCCGTCCATGAGCGCGTCCCACAGCGGCTGGTTGTGGCGCGGCTCGCGGATCGGAGGGTTCAGCCGCATCACGCCGCCCAGCGTGCGCATGTGGTCGGTGTTCAGCAGCAGGTACTGCGGACAGGTCTCCGCGGTCACGTCGACGCCGCGCTCGCGCGCCTGGCGAAGCAGGAAGAGCGAATCGGCCGCGCTGTGGTGGGCGATGTGCACCCGCGCGCCGGTCCATTCGGCCAGCGCCAGCACGCGGCCCATGGCCTCGATCTCGGCGACCGCCGGTCGCGCCGCCAGATGCGCCATCGCGTCGATGCGGCCGGCGGCCTGCATCTTCTTCTGGCGGCGAAAGAGGATCGACGAGTTCTCCGCGTGCACCACCGTGCGGATTCCCAGCGGAGCGAGCTTCTCGAAACCCTCGAGCAGCGCGCCGTCGGTGGGCGCGGGCAGGTTGCCGAAGGTGTTGCCCACGAAGGCCTTGAAGCTGGTCACGCCCGCGTCGAGCAGTTCCTCGAGCCGCTCGACGGTGTCGTCGCCCAGCAGCCCGTGGATGCCGAAGTCCACGTAGGAAGACTCCGCCGCCTTCTGCTTCAGGCGCAGCGCCTCCACGGTGCCGGTGGGCGGATTGGTGTTGGGCATCTCGAACACCGTGGTCACGCCGCCCATCGCCGCGGCGGCCGAGCCGCTCTTCCAGGTTTCCTTGTGCGGGTAGCCCGGATCGCGGAAGTGCACGTGGCTGTCGATGGCCCCCGGCAGCAGGTACAACCCGTCCGCGCGCATTTCCTGCCGCGCCGGCGGCATGGTGTCGTCATGACCCACGGCCACGATGTGCTCGCCGGCCACGGCCACCGCGGCCTGGCAGATGCGTTCCGGCGACACCACGCTGGCGCCGCGGATCACGAGGTCGACTTCCTTCGTCATGTCGTCGCCCTCCTCAGAGCATCGCCCAGCCGCCGTCGACGGGCAGGTCGACACCGGTGATCTGGCGCGACACCTCGCTGGCCATGAAGAGGCATGCGTTGGCCACGTCGGTGTCGCTCGACACGCGGCGCAGGGCGTAGTCGGCGGCATGGCGCGTCATCGCCTCTTCCAGCGTGATGCCGAGCTTGCGGGCCATGTCGGCACAGACCTTCTCGCGGAAGCGCGGGCCGTCGACCATGCCGGGCGCCACGCAGTTCACGTTGATGCCGTAGGGCCCGGCCTCCAGCGCGAAGCTCTTGGTGATGCCGCGCAGGCCCCACTTGGATGCGGAGTAGGCCATGCGGCCGGCCCGCCCGCGCATGCCGAACGTGCCCCCGACGTTCACCACCTTGCCGCTCCTGCGCTCGATCATCGAGGGCAGCACGGCGCGCATGGTGTTGAAGCAGCCCGTCATGTTGAGCTGCACGATCTCGTCGAACTCTTCGGAGCTGGTCTCCCAGCCGGTCTTGCCTATCGGGCCCGAGCCGCCGGCCACGTTGACCAGCACGTCGATGCGCCCGAAGGCCTCCAGCGCGTGCGCGGCCAGGGCCTGCGTCTGTTCGCCCTTCGTGAGGTCGCAGGGCACCACGACGGCCGCGACACCGAGTGCGCGCGCCTCCGCGGCCACCGGTTCGATCGCTGCCGTGTCGCGCCCCGCGAGCACCAGCTTCGCACCTTCGCGGGCGAAGGCCAGCGTCACCGCGCGTCCCATCCCCTTGGCGGGGCCGGTGATGAGCACCACCTTGTCTTCGAGTTGCAGGTCCATGTGATTCCTTTTCGTCGTCTGTCGTTGTTCGGTCGTTGTTCGGTCGTTCCTGGCTATCGGTCGAGCCGGCCCGGGCCCGCGCTCAGGGCTGCCCCGCCTGCGTGCCCGAGGGCCGCTCGGCGCGCGCGGGCAGGAAGCCGCGGTCGAAGACCTCCTCGGGCGCCGGCAAGCGCGGCAACTGGTTGGCTTCGGCCACGATGGCGATCGCGCGCTTCATGCGCTCGAGGTCGATGTCGCCCAGGCCGATGCGCGCCACCTCGGGGTGGCTCATGTCGTTGCGCAGCGTGGCGAGCAGCTTCTCCTTTTCGACATCGCGCTTGAGCAGCGGCTCTCGCTTCATGACGGCGGCCACGCCTGCATCGGGATCGGCGATCACGTCCTTCACTGCGCGGTTCAGCGCCTTCACGAAGCCCTGCACCGCCTTCGGGTTCTCCTTCGCGAAGCTGCGCGAGAAGAACACGGTGTTCGAATACAGATCCATGCCGTGGTCGCCGTAGCGGATGAAGCGCAGGTCCTTCGCCGGATCGAGGCCCATCGCCTTGGCGCTGAAGCTCACGGTGGTGACGTAGCCGAAGGCAGCGTCGATCTGTCCGCGCGAGAGCATCTGTTCGCGCAGGTTGGGCGCCATGTTGGTGATGTTCACCTTGGCGGCATCGACCTTTGCGATCCTGGCGAAGGCCGGGAACAGCTTCAGCGCCCCGTCGTTCGCCGGGCCGCCGATGGTCTTGCCTTCCAGGTCAGCGGGGGTGCGGATCGGGCTGTCCTTCTTCACCACGAGCGTGAAGGGCGGCGTGTTGTAGAGCATGTAGACCGCCACCGGCGCGTCGGCCGGGCGCCTGGCCGAAAGGTCGATCAGCGCGTTGACGTCGCCGAAGCCGGCCTGGTATGCGCCAGCGGCCACCTTGGGAATGGAGGCGGCCGAGCCTTCGCCCTGGTCGATCTCGACATCGAGGCCTTCGGCCTTGAAGTAGCCCCTGTCCTGCGCCAGGAAGAACCAGGCCTGCGGCCCTTCGTACTTCCAGTTGAGCACGAGCTTGACCGGGGTCTGCGCTGCCGCGGGCAATGCCGAAGCGGCGAACCCACCGGCGGCGAGCAATGCTGCGGCCAGCAGGCGCGGCAGACGGCCGGGCCTGGAAGCGAAGGGAGTGGAAGAGAGCTGGAATGCGGGCATGTCGGTAACTCCTAGCGAAGGTTCTTGCGTTGGGAAAGCGACGTGCGCAGCGCCTCGGCCGTGGCCACGAAGCCGTGGAGCTGCTGCACGATGAAGTGGATGCCGCGCACGACATACGACGGCGAAGGCGTGCCGCAGGCGTCCTCCAGCAGCACGCAGTCGTAGCCGAGGAAGGCCGCGTCCTGCAGCGTGGAGAACACGCAGCGGTCGGTGTTGATGCCGGCGAAGAACAGCGTGCCCAGGCCCTGCTGGCGCAGCAGGCTGTCGAGCTCGTTGTCCCAGAAGCCGCTCAGGCGGTGCTTGTGGACGATGAAGTCGGCCGGATCGACCTCGAGCTCGTCGATCACCTGCGCGCCCCATTCGCCGCGCACCAGCGAAGGGCCGTGGTCGATGGGCGAGCGCTCCGCATAGCCCACGCCGCGTGCCGTGCGCTTGCCCTTGAAGTGGATGGTCGGGCTCAGGTTGCGCGCATCGGCGCGGATGCCCCAGTTGAGCCACACCACCGCGCCGCCGGCCGCACGCCACGCGGGCAGGAGCCCGGCGATCACGGGAATCGGCTTGCGCGCGGCCTTCACGCCGAGGCCCTTCTGCGCGAACCAGCCCTCGGGGTGGCAGAAGTCGTTCTGCATGTCGACCACCACCAGCGCGCTGCGCGCAAGGTCGAAGGTCACCGGCTGCGGCTCGGCCGCGATGCGCATCGGCCTGGGCCTCGGCACCGTGCGCACCAGGCTCACGCCCTCGGCGTCGAGCGTCCATGCGTTGTGCGGCGTGGGGCCGAATCGTGCGGCCTGTTCGTCTTTGGTGCGCCGGATGCGGGGGTTGCGGTTCATGCCTGCGAGGCACGCAGCCAACATGCCAAAAGGTGCGTCGTATCCGTACCTTTTCGCGGACTATGCGTTGCCGCAACGGCAACAGTTGATTGGCGCGATTCATGCAACCCGGTGCGGCGATCCGTTCACTTCCGGGCCGAATCCGACCCGGCCGTCCTCGCCTCGCCTCGCCTCGCCATGAACCATCTGCGATTCCTCCGCTACGCCGACGAGGTTGCCCGTGCCGGCTCGATCCGGCAGGCGGCCGAACGCCTGCACGTCGCGCCCTCGGCGGTGAATCGCCGCATCCAGGACATCGAGGAGGAACTCGGCACGCCCATCTTCGAGCGGCTGCCGCGCGGCATGCGGCTCACCACGGCGGGCGAGCTGTTCATCCGCTATGTGCGCGGCCGATCGGCCGAACTCGATCGCGTGCGCTCGGAAATCGAGGAACTCAAGGGCCTGCGGCGCGGCACGGTGCGGCTGGTGGCCAGCCAGGCGCTGGCCCCGCGCTTCCTGCCGTCGGCCATCCAGGCCTTTCGCGAGAGCCATCCGCTGGTGGCCTTCGAAGCCCGCATCGGGGACCACGTCCAGGCCGCCGATGCGCTGCGCAGCTTCGAGACCGATCTGGCGCTGGTATTCAACCTCGCACCGGAGGCCGACATCGAGCGTGCCGCCGCACTGGAACAGCGGCTGATGGCCATCATGCATGCGCGGCACCCGCTTGCGCAGGCGCCCGGCCTGCGGCTGCGCGACTGCGCCGACTATCCGGTGGTGCTGCCGAACCGCGACACGGGCGGGCGGCAGCTGCTGGAGCGCTTTCTTGCGCGCAGCTCGATCCGCATGCCGGCCATGGTCGAGAGCAACAGCTTCGAGTTCCTGCGCGGCTGCCTGCTCGACCGGCAGTCGATCTCGTTCCAGATGGCGATCGGTGCGCCGACGGACGACAGGGACTTCGTCGCACGCGAGATCGAAGACCGGGGCTTCCCGCGCGGCGAACTGGTGCTTGCCAGTTTGCGCGGACGTCAGCTGCCGGTCATCGCGTACGCGTTCGCGGAGTTCCTGCGCAAGCGGCTCGCCCAGACCCGCACGGACTGACCCGCCGCGGAGCCTGTCGGCATCAGCGCGTTGACGAGGCCTTCCCCGCGTGCCGCGCCAGATGCACCTGGTGCAGCGTGATCTTGCGCACCTCGGCCTGGCTGGTCTCGATGTGGGCGCGCAGCAGCATGGCGGCCTGGTCGCCGCGGTTCGCGCGCACGGCCTTCAATATCTTCGCGTGCTCGTCGTAGGTGGCGTCGATGCGCGGCTGCTTGGTGAAGTCGAGCCGGCGGATGATGCGGATGCGGTCGGTCACGTCGCCGTGCACGCGCGCCATCTCGGCATTGCCGGCGGCCGCCACCAGCGAGCAGTGGAAGGCCTCGTCCCACTGCGCCACCTGGGCCATGTCGGTGCTGCGCTGCGCCGCGGGCACGAGCCAGATGTCGGCCAGCGTGTCGAGCATGCCGCGGTCGATGTGGCGGTCGGTCTCGCACAGGCGGTGCACCGCGGTGGTCTCCAGCACCATGCGCAGGTCGTAGAGCTGCTCGAACTGGTCGAAGTCGAAGGGCAGCACGCGCCAGCCGCTGCGGAAGAGCACCTCGACGAAGCCCTCCTGCTGCAGCCTGAAGAGCGCCTGCCGCACCGGCGTGCGCGACACGCCGAGCCGGTCGCTGATCTCGCCTTCGGTGAAGCGGTCGCCGGGCACGAGGATGAAGTCGGCCACGTCGCGCTTGAGCTGCGCGTAGACCTCGTCGGCACGCGTGCGGAAGGCGGACGCGTCGGTGGCGGCTGGAGCGGAGGCTTCTGGGCGGGGGCGAACGGTGGACACGGATTGGATGTTAGTCGCTGGCGCGTTCGGCCATGGTCATGGTCATTGCTGCTGCCTGTTCTTCAGCGCCGCGACGAGCGCGGGGCCCGGCGCCGTCCAGCCGACGATGGCGCCCTGCGCGCGCACCATGTCCAGCGTCGCCGCCTTGAAGGCGGGAAAGTAGCTCTCGGTGCAGTCCTCGAGCAGCAGGCAGTCGTAGCCGCGGTCGTTGGCTTCGCGCATGCTGGTCTGCACGCAGACCTCGGTCGTGACGCCGCCGAATAACAGATGCGTGATGCCGCGCGCCTGCAGCAGCTCGTGCAGGCCGGTGGCGTAGAACGCGCCCTTGCCAGGCTTGTCGATCACGATCTCGCCCTCCACGGGCGCGAGCGCCTCGATGATCTGGTTGCCCGGCTCGCCCGCCACGAGGATGCGGCCCATCGGCCCATCGTCGCCGATGCGCAGCGTGGGGTTGCCGCGGTTGCGCTTGGCGGGCGGGCAATCGGAAAGATCGGCCTTGTGCGCCTCGCGCGTGTGCACCACGAGGCCGCCCGCCTCCCGCCATGCCTCCAGCACGGTCCTGGTCGCAGGCACGATGGCTTCGAGCAGCGACACGTCGTTGCCCAGCGTCTCGCCGAAGCCGCCGGGCTCGATGAAGTCGCGCTGCATGTCGATCAGCACGAGCGCAGTGTGCGAGATGTCGAATTCGTAGGGGAATGGGTTGGCTTGTTCTATGCGCATGCTGGTTCTCAAGAATGTGCCGGCCAACGACGGCCCTCGCCCAAAGACAGAGCCCGGCGGGCGGTGCGGCGCGGTCGCCCCCTCTGTGCCGCCGAGGAGCGCAGCGTTTCGCGGACAAGGGCTCGCGGCTGTTTGAGCGAAGCGAGTTCTGCGAGACCCCGCGAAACACGAGCACCGCAGGGCAGCCGCGAAGCGGCCGGCATCGTGGGGGCGGCCGGGCCGTGCCGCTCGCCGGGCGGAGCCGAAGAAGCAGGAAGAGCATTCATGCAGCCACCTAGTGATGCCCACCGCCCATGTGCGCCCCGATCACATGACGCTCGGCGCCAGCAGCCGATGTCTCGAACACGATCCGCCCCTCGCTCATCACGACGATGCGATCCGCCAGTTCGAGCAGCTCGTCGAGGTCCTCGCTGATGAGAAGGACAGCTCCGCCCTTCTCCCGCACCTGCACGATGCGCGAATGGATCTCCGCGACCGCCGCGAAGTCCAGCCCGAACACCGGGTTCGCCGCGATCAGCACATTGATGTCGCCCGCCAGCTCGCGCGCCAGCACCGCGCGCTGCACGTTGCCGCCAGAAAGGCTGCGGATCGGCGCGCCCTCGCCCCGCGTCTTCACGCCGTACTCGGCGATCCACTCGCGCGCCCTGCTGCGCCAGTAGGGAAAGTTCAGCACGCCCGCGCGCGACAGCGGCGGCCGGTCGAAGTCGCGCAGCGCCATGTTCTCCGCGACGCTCAGATCGCCGACGCAGGCATTGCGCAGTGGCTCCTCCGGCAGGCTGCGCACCTTGAGTTCCCGGTTCTCGGCGCGGCGCGCGGCGTAGGGCTGCCCCATCACGCTGACCTTGCCGGCCAGGCGAGGGCGCTGCCCGACGAGCGCTTCGACCAGCTCGCGCTGCCCGTTGCCGGAGACGCCCGCCACGCCGAGGATCTCCCCGGCACGGACCGACAGGCTCAGCCCGTGCAGCGCCAGCGTTCCGCGATCGCCCTGCGCCTGCAGTCCTTCGACCTGCAGAGCCACCGGCGCACCCGTCGACACGGCCCTTCTCGCGACCGCAGCCTGCGCCGGCGAAGCTGCAGCCTGCTCGCCGCCCATCATGGCCTGCGCCAGCTGCGCCGGACTGGTGTCGGCCACGCGGCAATGGTGCACCGCCCTGCCGCGCCTGAGCACCGTCACGCTGTCGGCATACGACATCACCTCGCGGAACTTGTGCGTGATGATCAGCACCGTGCACAGCCCGCTGCGCGCGAACTCGCGCACGTGGCCGAGCACCTCGTCGGCCTCCTGCGGCGTGAGCACCGAGGTCGGCTCGTCGAGGATCAGGAGGCGCGGCTTCAGGTACAGCTGCTTGAGCAGCTCCAGCTTCTGCTTCTCGCCGGCCGCGAGCTCCGAAGGCCGCACGTCGAGATCGAGGCTGAACGGCGTGGTCGCCAGGAAGGCCTCCAGCTCCGCGCGCTTGCTCTTCCAGTCGATGACCGCGGGCGTCTTGCCGCCGGCAAGCAGCAGGTTCTCGGCCACCGTCATCCCAGGTGCCAGCGTGAAGTGCTGGTAGACCATGCCGATGCCCAGCGCGCGCGCCACGATCGGGTTGGCGATGTCCTGTTCGCGCCCGTCGATCAGGATGCTGCCCTCCTCCGCGCGCTGGAAGCCGGCCACGCACTTCACCAGCGTGCTCTTGCCCGCGCCGTTCTCGCCGAGCAGCGCGTGCACCGTGCCGGGCTCGACGTGCATCGTCACGCGGTCCATCGCCGTGAAGTCGCCGAAGCGCTTGGTGAGCTCGTAGGTGTCGAGCGCGAGCGCACCGCTGCCCGCCGGCAGGCCGCCGATGGCGCGGGGGGAGGAAGACGCGGCGCCCATCGCGGTCAGCCGAGCGCGGCCAGCAGCGCCTGCGATGTGGCGTGCGCGCCGAACACGCCGCCCTGCATCGTGATCATCTTCAGCGCGGCGAGGTGGTTGCCGTAGTCCGTGGCGGCCGTGCAGTCGGACAGCAGCAGGCACTCGAAGCCGCGGTCGTTGGCATCGCGCATGGTGGTGTGCACGCACACGTCGGTGGTGATGCCCGCGAGGATGATGTTCTCGATGCCGCGCGTGCGCAGGATCAGCTCGAGGTGGGTCGCGTAGAACGAGCCCTTGCCGGGCTTGTCGATGATCACCTCGCCCGGCAGAGGTGCCAGCTCCGGAATGATCTCCCAGCCCGGCTCGCCGCGCACCAGGATGCGCCCGCAGGGCCCGTCGTCGCCGATGCCGACGCCGTTCGCGCCGATCTGCCGCGAGCGCCATCGCTTGTTGGCCGGCAGGTCGCCGAGGTCGGGCCGGTGGCCCTCGCGCGTATGGATGATGTGATAGCCCAGCGGCCGCAACGCCGCCAGCGTGCGCGCGATCGGCTGGATCGGCGCCTGCACCAGCGACAGGTCGTAGCCCATCACGTCGACATACCCGCCCTTGCCGCAGAAGTCGGTCTGCATGTCGATGACGACGAGCGCGGTGTTGTCGGGGCGCAGCGCGCCGTTGTAGGGCCAGGCGTAGGGCTCGGCGGCGACGTGGCGTTCGGTGGTATTGGCGATGGAGGTGGTCATGGGTTCATCCTGCGTAGTTGCGCTGCGGCGGCGCGAAGCCGCAACTCGTACCGTCGGTCACCTTCACCTCGGCGCTCCACCGCAGCCTGTAGGTGCCGGCGGCCATGTCGTGCATGTAGGTGTAGGGGCAATCCTGCGCGCCGCCCTTCACCGCGACGTATCCGCGGTGGTAGAGCTGGTAGATGTTGTTCTCCACACCCCAGCCCGTGCGGGCCTCGCGCACGAGGTCGGGGCGCAGTTCGGCGGTGATGATCTCGTCGACGCGGCCGCCGCCCTCGACCAGCACCGTGCCGTCGAAGTTGCAGAACATGCCCTCGCCCATCGAGTCGAAGCTGCCGTCGCTGCCGCACAGGCACACGCTCGCGGTGTAGGCGAGATTGCAGAAGGCGTTGGCCTGGTTGGTGATCTTCCAGGCGTGGCGGATGGGCGCGGTGTAGCCGGCGGTGCGCAGGATGATGTCCGCACCCTTGTACGCGGCCTCGCGCGCCATCTCGGGGAACATGCCGTCATGGCAGATGATGAGCGAGAGCTTGCTGCCGTTGGGTCCATCGCATACCGGAATGCCGAGGTTTCCGGGCTCCCATGGCTCGACCGGCACCCAGGGGTGCAGCTTGCGGTAGTAGAGCCTGATCTCGCCATGGTCGTCGATGATCAGGCCGCTGTTGTACGGGTTGCCGCCGGGGTTGGCCTCCATGATGGAGAAGCAGCCCCAGATGCGGTGTTCGATGCAGGCACTCCTGAAGGCCGACACTTCCGGGCCGTCGAGCGTGCACATGATCTCCGGGTTGGTGTCCATCGAGAGCCCGTGCAGCGCGTACTCCGGGAACACCACCAGGTCCATGGTCGACTGGTTGCGGCGCGCCTTGCCCACCATCTCGCAGATGCGCTGCGCTTGTGCGCGGAGATCGGCCGGTGTCTTCACGTTCGGCAATTGCAGCTGCACGAGCCCGACGACGACGCCGTGCGGCGATTTGTTGAGGCCTCCGAGACCGCTCATGAGGTTCAGCTCCTTGTCGATGAAAGTTCGCCGGGGCTGCCGGCGGCGGCGCTGCCCGGCCTGCAGGTGAGCACGAGGATCACCAGCGTGAGCACATAGGGCACGGTGTTGAAGAGGTGGTAGCCCCAGCCGATGCCGATGGACTGCAGCGCCGGCCCGATGGCTCCGGCCCCGCCGAAGAGCAGCGCGGCGCCCACGCAGCGCAGCGGGCTCCAGCGCGCGAAGATCACCAGCGCCACCGCGATCAAACCCTGGCCGCTGGAAATGCCTTCGTTCCAGCTGCCCGGATAGAAGAGCGTGAGCGATGCACCGCCCAGCCCCGCGATGAAGCCGCCCGCCGTGGTGGCCGCGATGCGCAGGCCCGAGACCGAGTAGCCGAGCGCACGAGTCGCCTGCGCCGAGTCGCCCGCCATGCGCACCAGCAGACCGGCGCGCGTTCGGGCGAAGCCCCACCACAGCAGCACCGCGAGCGCCACGCCCACCGGCACCAGCGCATTGAGCTGCAGGGCCGAACGCACGACGGGGTTGTCGCTCCAGAAGCCCAGCGGGATTGCCGGGATCTGCGGCGCCTGCGGCTGGATCAGCGGCTTGCCGAGATAGAACGCGAGCCCCGTGCCGAGCAGCATCAGCGCGATGCCGGTCGCCACGTCGTTCACACGGTCGAGCGAGCACAGCAGCCCGTGCAGCAGCGCGAGCGCGGCGCCGGCCACCGCGCCGATCAGCACGCCGAGCCACGCGGAGTCGGTGAGGTACGCGCCGCCGAAGGCCGCCATGGCCGACAGCACCAGCACGCCTTCGAGGCCGAGGTTGATGCGGCCCGACTTCTCGGTCAGGCACTCGCCCAGGCTCACGAAGAGGAAGGGCGCGCCCACGCGCAGCGCACCGCCGACGATGCCTGCGATCAGCGCGATCCACTGGTCGGCGGTCATGTGTAGCTCCTTGCCTCGGGCAGCATGCGGTCGCCGAACTTCTTCCAGTTGACCGTGCGCAGGCCCTCGCTCGCGAGGATCAGCACGAAGGCGATGCCCTGCAGCACCAGCACCGACGCATCGGGCAGGCCGAGCCGCCGCTGCAGCAGGCTGCCCGCCGCGCCGAAGCCGCCGAACAGGATGGCCACCGGCACGATGGCCACCGGGTTGTGCCGCGCGATGAAAGAGACGAGGATGCCCGCGTAGCCATAGCCCGCGATCAACGAGGCGTTCGCATTGGTGTGCACTGCCGCCACCTCGATGGCGCCCGCGAGCCCCGCGCATGCGCCGCCGAGCCCGCAGGCCGAAAGAATCAGCCGCGTGGCCGGCAGTCCCACGAGCTGCGCGGTGCGCGGATTGCCGCCCACCACCCGCACCGAGAAGCCCGAGGCCGTGGCGCGCAGCCACCAGCCGAGGCCCAGGCAGGCCACCACGCCGACCACCAGGCCCCAATGCACGTCGGAGCCGCCGATGCCGCCGATCAGCAGCCCGTCGTTCAGCGCGTAGGTCGATGGCTTGTTGAGGCTGGCCGGATCGCGCAGCGGCCCTTCGACCAGGTGCTTGAAGACGCCGATGGCGATGTAGGCCAAGAGCAGGCTGCTGATGGTCTCGTTGATGCCGCGGTACTGGCGCAGCCAGCCCGCGAGCACGATCCACAGCGCGCCGATGACGGCGCCCGCGATGCAGACGATCGCCGTGCCGACGGCGTTGCCGGGCAGCGGCACCGCATGCGCCAGCGCCGCGCAGGCCAGCCCGCCCAGCACCAGCGCGCCCTCGCCGCCGATCACGATGAGGCCCGCGCGCGCAGGCAGCGCCACGCACAGCGCGGTCAGCATCAGCGGTGCCGCGCGCTGCAGCGTGTTCTGCCACGAGAACCAGTCGCCGAACGCGCCCTTGAACAGCGTGGCCCACACCTCCGCCGCGTCGATGCCGGCGAAGGCCACCACCAGCCCGAACAGCAGCAGCGCCGCAGCGATGGCGAACACCGGCAGGGAGAACTCCTTGAGGACACTGCGCATGATGAGGTTTGCTTTCAGGCCAGGGCCGTCGCGGAACCGGCTTCGCCGGGCCGCTGACAGCGCCCTCTTGCAACGGGGGTGGGCGAAGCGCCGCGCAGTGCGCGAAGCCGGGGCGATGTCATCCGATGCTTCCCAGGACGCCTTCGACCAGGTAGTTCATCTTCTCGAGTTCCAGGTCGGTCTGCTTCAGGACCTTGCCCGCGGGCACGACGACCGCGCCCTTGTTGTCCTTGATGCCGTCCTTGAAGATGTCGAAGCTGCCGGCGATCATCTTCGCCTTGATCTCGTCGGCCTGCTTCTTCGCGGCGTCGGGCACCATGGGGCCGTAGGCCGACATCTTCACGTAGCCCTCCTTCAGGCCTCCGCGCAGGAAGTTGGGGTGCGGCTTGCCGGTCTGTGCGGCCTCGATGACGGTCTTGTAGGCAGTGAGCCAGTTCCACTCGGCGCCCGTGAGGTACGCATTGGGCGCCAGCTTGGCCTGACTCGCGTGATAGCCGCAGACCATCTTGCCGCGCTTTGCGGCCGTCTCGACCACCACCTTGGGGCCGTCCACGTGCATGGTGAACACGTCGCAGCCCTGGTCGGCCAGGCTGTTGGTGGCCTCGGCCTCCTTCACCGCCATCGACCAGTCGCCCGTGAAGATCACGCTGCAGGTGATGTTCGGCTTGACCGAGCGCGCGCCGAGCGTGAAGGCGTTGATGTTGCGCAGCACCTGCGGAATGGGCTTGGCGGCGACGAAGGCGATCTTGTTGCTCTTCGTCATGTGCGCGGCGATCACGCCGTTGAGGAACTGGCACTCGTCGATGTAGCCGAAGAAGCTGCCGACGTTCTTCGGATGCTTGCCTTCGGTCCAGAGGCCGCCGCAGTGCGAGAAGCGCACGTCGGGGTTCTTGGGCGCCACCGCGAGGATGTGCGGATCGAAGTAGCCGAACGAGGTGGGAAAGAGCAGGCCCGCGCCGTCCTGCGAGATCATGCCGGTCATGGTCTTCTGCACCGCGGCGGTCTCGGGCACGTTCTCTTCCTCGACTACCTTCACACCGGGCAGCTTCTTGATCTCGGCGGCGGCCATGGCGTGCGCCTGGTTGTAGCCGTAGTCGTCGCGGGCGCCGACGTAGATCACGCCGACGGTGAGCGGCTTGGGCTTGGCCTGGGCGGCGGCGAGCGCACTCCAGCTTCCGAGGCTGCCGGCGGTGCCCAGCGCGGCAAGTGTCTTGAGCGAATCGCGGCGATTGAGATGGCGGGTCATGGCGTTCTCCGTTACAGGTTGGGGTGCAAAAAACGTGCCCTTGCGAGGGCTCAGCCGAGCAGACTCACGTGGGCGGCGACCACGCGCCAGCCTTCGTGCGTGCGCATCCAGGTCTGGCTCTGGCGGCCGGTCTGGAAGCTGCCCTCGCGGCGGAATTCGACGTTCGCGGTCGCGAAGTCGCGGCCGTAGGTGGTGATGACGGTGCTCAGCAGCTCGCGCGGCGGGCTCTGCACGGGCAGCGAGGCGCGGAAGGCCGCGATGTCGGCGTGGCCGTAGTGGTTCTCAGAGAAGCCGTAGCGCAGGGTGTGCGGGCTGTCCCAGAACAGCTCGTCGAGCGTCGCGCGGTCGTTGCCGATGAGCGCCGCCTCGTAGCGCGCGAACACGGCCTGCACTTCGGCGAGCACCTCGGGAATGTTGATTTGGGGCGTCATGACCCATCCTTTCCAGAAATACCGCGGAACCGGCTTTGCCGGGCCGCGGGTACTGCCCCTGCAAGGGGGAAGGCGTGAGCGACACGAAGTGCACGAAGACTGGAGGTGGGTTTCATGCTACCTGCGGACCTCGCGCTGGAAGATGTCGAGGCTGAGCTTCTTCATCGCGACGAAGCTCTCGGTGCTGAGCGTGTCGACGGTGCGCGGGCGCGCGTCGCCGTAGCGCAGGATCTCGGCCACTCTCGTGGGCCGCTTGGTCAGCAGCAGCACCTCGTCGGCGAGGTACACCGCCTCCTCGAGATCGTGCGACACCAGCAGCATCGTGGTGCCGGTCTGCATGAAGACCTCCTGGAGCTTCTCGCGGATGAAGAGCGTCATCTCGAAGTCGAGCGCCGAGAAGGGCTCGTCGAGAAACAGCACTTCGGGGTTGGGCGCGAGCGCACGCATGATCGACGCGGTCTGCTGCTGGCCGCCCGAGAGTTCGTACGGGTAGCGCGCGAGGTCGAACTTCACGTCGAAGGAAGCCACCAGTTCCTCCATGCGCCGGTCGACCTCGGCCTTGCTGCGCCCTTCGAGCTTCAGCGGATAGGCGATGTTGTCGATGGTGCGCATCCACGGGAACATCGCCTCGCGGTAGTTCTGGAACACGTAGCCGATCTTGGTGTCCTTGCGCTGCTTGCCGTCGAACAGGATCTCCCCCGAGTCGATGGGAATGAGCCCCGCG
This sequence comes from Variovorax atrisoli, assembly GCF_014195185.1. Taxonomy (NCBI): domain Bacteria; kingdom Pseudomonadati; phylum Pseudomonadota; class Betaproteobacteria; order Burkholderiales; family Comamonadaceae; genus Variovorax; species Variovorax atrisoli. Next base: position 401,229 of record NZ_JACIBG010000004.1, read on the forward strand.
ATCATGTTGATGAGCGTGGACTTGCCGCAGCCGTTGGGGCCGAACACCGAGACGATCGCGTGCTTGGGGATGTCGAGGTCGAAGTTCTCGTACAGCGGCCAGCCCGCGAAGTACTTGGTGAGCCCGCGGATTGTGATGTGCGTGCCTGCGGGGCCGGGTTTGAAGGCCGGCTTCGGCACGTCGGCGTACACCGGGCCGTTGAGAACGATTTCGGATGAAGCTCGCATGGATACGCTCCTGTGCTGATCAGTACATGGGCCGACGCGGAAGCGGCTTTGCCGGGCCGCAGGCGGCGCCCCCTTGCACGGGGTTGGCGGCTACGCGAAGCGAGCAGGCCTGGGGGTGGTCCATTACCTTCCGCTCCAGTGCACGATGCGGCGTTCTGCGACCAGGAAGAGGATGTTGAGCGCGTAGCCCAGCGCACCCGCCGAAAGGATCGCCGCGTACATGCTCTTCACGTTGAGCACCTGCTGCGCGTCGATGATCCGGTGGCCCAGCCCGGTGTCGGAGCCGATGAACATCTCGGCCACGATGACGATCACCAGCGCCATCGACACCGCAGAGCGCAGGCCCACGAAGCTGGGCTGCAGGCTTTCCCACACCAGCACGTCCTTGAAGATCTGCCAGCGCGAGGCGCCCATGACGCGCGCCGCCATCACCCGCTGCTTGCGTGCGTTGATGACGCCGTAGGCACTGTTGAACACCACGATGAGCAGCGCGCCGAAGGCCGCGATGGCCACCTTGTTGACGTCGCTCACGCCGAAGATCAGCAGGAACAGCGGAATGAGCGCCGACGACGGCGTGGAGCGGAAGAAGTCGATCAGGAACTCCACGCTGCGGTAGGCCTTCTCGTTGCTGCCCAGCAGCACGCCCAGCGGCACGCCGACGACCGCCGCGATGACGAAGGCCTGCACGGTGCGCCACACGGTCATGGCGAAGTCGGTGAGCAGCGGTCCGCCGGCCAGGCCGGTGACGAGCGCGGAGACGGTGTCGGCGGGCGTGGGCAGCAGGATCGGCTTGATGAAGCCGAGCCGCACCACCAGGTCCCACACGATGAACAGCACCACCGGACCGATGAAGGGCAGCATGCGGTCGCGCAGCGGCGGCTTCGGCGCAGCGGTGGCCGTGCCGGCCGGCGGGGTCCACGGCACGGCCGTGGTCGAGCTTGCGTCGGCCATGGTCGTCAGGCTTTGTAGAGCAGGCCGTCCACCGCCACCTTCTTCTCGAAGATGCCTTTCTCGGTGAACAGGTCGTAGAACTTCTGGAAGTACGCGACGTCGCTCGGCTTGAACTCGTTGTAGAGCATGTACGACGCGAGCGGCACCTCGGCGGTGAGCTTGCCCTCGATGGCGGTGTAGCCCTTCATGAACTGGCGCGCCTCGTCGGGCTTGCTGCGCACCAGCTCCACGCCGCGTGCATAGGCGGCGATGTACTTCTTCGCGACCTCGGGGTTCTTCTTGATGAAATCGCTGGTGAGGCTGGCCGCGCCGCCATGCCACGGGGCCATCGGGTCGCCGAGGATGTATTTGGCGACCACGCCGGCCTCGACGACACGCGTGGTGCCGTTCATGCGGCCCACGGTGCCGGTGGGCTCCAGCGTGTAGCAGGCGTCGACCTGGCCCGCGACCAGCGCGGCCACGTGCTGGCCGATGGGCAGCTCGCTCACGGTCGCGCCCTTGGCGCCCGCGCGCTCCAACATGGTCTTGCACAGGGTGACGTTCTGGATGCCGGGGCCCGACGCGACCTTCTTGCCGGCCAGCTCGGCCACGCTCTTGACGGGGCTGTCCTTGGCGACGATGAATTCGTCGAGCACGTACTTCGCGTTGCTCGGATTGGTGCAGAAGATCTTGAACAGGCCGGGCTGTGCGATCTCGCCGATGGCGAGGTTGGCCGAGCCGGTGCCGTTGGCGCTGCCGTCGCAGCGGCCGGCGAGCATGCCTTCCATCACCTGCTGCGCACCGGCGAACTTCAGCGGCTCCACGTCGAGGCCTGCTTCCTTGAAGTAGCCCTTGTCGACCGCCGCGAAGAACGGCAGGCCCGCGGCCACGGGCCAGAAGCCGATGCGCAGCTTCGCAGCCGCGCCCTGCGCGCGCACGATGGCGGGTGCCGCCAGCACGGCCAGGCCCGCGGCGCCGGCCTGCAGCAGCTGGCGTCGCTGGCGTGCGGCGGGAGAGTTTTGTTGGATGCTCATCGGAACTCCTCTGATCAGTTGGAACTCGGGTTGGCGCGGCTCGCGACGTAGGCGCGCCAGCCGCCGTGATGGGTCACGTCCTGCGCGCCGGCCAGCGCATGGCCTTCGCAGATGAATCCCTTCACCCAGCTGCCGTCGGCCAGCTCGACGCTGCCGAGGCCCAGCGGTGGCGGGATGAGCGCGAGGAAGCTGCCGACCTGCGCGAGCGGCACGGCCCACACCTCCAGCGCGATGGCGGCGCCTTCATCGCCTTCGGCCACGCGCCGCAGTCCGGGCTTGGGCGGCACGGTGCCCGGCAGCGCGTGGAGCCTGTAGGCCGGCGTGGTGGTGGTGGCGCGCATCAACGTGGCGCCGCGCTCGGTCAGCTGGCTGTTGAGCGGCATGCCCGAGAGATGCGCGCCGACGACGGCGATCGGCAGGGTGCCGGCGTCCGGCGCCGCGAGCCCCGGAATGGCGCGCGGTGGCGGCAGAGGCTGGCCTGTCGCGCCTTGCGCGAGGCCGGTGGCATGGTGAAAGCGCTGGCCCAGCTCGGCCAGCGCGAGGTCGCTGCCGCAGGGGCCGATCAGCGTGATGCCGAAGGGCAGGCCGTCCGCGCGCAGGCTGCTGGGCACCGAGAGCGCGGCGTAGTCGAGCAGGTTGACGAAGTTTGTGTAGGCGCCGAGGTTGCGGTTGAGCGCGACCGGATCGGCGCGCATCTGCTCGCGCGTGTAGTGCGTGGGCGCGGTGGGCACGAGCAGCAGGTCGATGTCGCGCCACATCGGCTCGACCTTCTGCGCGATGGCGCGCAGCCGCGCCTGGGCCTCGAACACGTCGGCGGCGTCGTACTGGCGGCCGCTCGCGAGGATGCCGCGCACGGGCTCGACGACGTCGTCGGCGTGCGCGTCGAAGAACTCGCGCACCGCGGCGTAGCGCTCGGCGACCAGGGCGCTCTCGTAGAGCATCCCGGCGGCTTCCGCGAGCGGCGCATAGGCGATGGTGACGGGCGTGCCGCCCATCGCGAGCAGCCGCGCGACCGCATCGCCGAAGGCCTGCTCGGCGGCGGCGTCGCCGAAGAAGCTCAGCCGGTCGGGCACGCCGAAGCGGAAGCGCGCGGGCAGCGGCTCGCGGCGCAGGTCGATGTCTCTCGAATATGGATCGCGCGCGTCGTGGCCCGCGGCTGCGAGCAGCACGTCGACCGCGGTGGCGACGGTGCGCGCGAAGATGGAGACGCAGTCGGCGCTCTGTGCGGCGGGCACGACGCCGAAGGCGCTCAGCAGCCCGCGCGAGGGCTTGAGGCCGACGATGTTGTTGAGCCCGGCCGGCACGCGGCCGGAGCCGGCGGTGTCGGTGCCCAGGGCGAAGTCGACCTCGCCCGTGGCCACGACGTAGGCCGATCCCGAACTGGAGCCGCCCGACACGTAGCGCGCGTCGAAGGCGTTGGGCACCTCGCCATAGGGAGAGCGCGTGCCGTTAAGTCCGCAGGCGAACTGGTCGAGATTGGTCTTGCCGGCCAGCGATGCACCGGCTTCGAGCAGGCGCTGCACCGCGCCCGCATGCACTTCGGGCAGGCGCTCGAAGGCCGGGCAGGCGGCGGTGGTGGGCACGCCGGCCACGTCGATGTTGTCCTTGACCGCGAAGCACAGCCCCGCGAGCGGCAGGGCGAAATCCAGCGCCACCGCGGCGTGCGTGTGCGCCAGGGGCGAGGCGAACCTGGCGATCCAGGCGGCGTCTGGCGTTCCGCTTTTCGGGTTTTCTTCGTGCACCATCTTCAGGCATCCAAACATGTGTACAAGTTGAGATGCAAGCGGCATGCCAGCGCAAAAAGCCGGGAGGGCGCGGATGGGGAACGTGTTCGGATTGGCTCCCTCTCCCGTGGGGAGAGGGTTGGGGCGAGGGCAGGTGCGCAGAACGAAGCGCGGCTTCTATCTGGAGGCCGTCACCCTCACCCCGGCCCTCCCCCCAGGGGAGAGAGAGCAGGAAGCTCAGCTCTTCCTAGCGTCGCGGTAGAGCTTCTCGACCTTGGGCAGGTTCGCCTCGAGCTTCGCGATGCGATCCGGCCCGCTGGGGTGCGTCGACAGGAAGCTCAGGCCGCCCTGGTTCTTCGACGCCGTGGCCATCTTCTGCCACAGCGACACCGACGCCTTCGGATCGTAGCCCGCGCGCGCCGCGAGTTCGAGTCCCACGAGGTCGGCCTCGGTCTCGTCGCTGCGGCTGAACTTGAGCGTGAGCAGCTGCGTGCCGGCGCGCGCTGCCAGGTCGCCCACCTGCCCCCATCCGAGCAGCTGCGCACCGATCGAGAGCGCGGCGCCCGTGCCCGCGCTCTTGGCCAGGCGGGCGCGTGCGTGCTCGCGCAGGGCGTGGGCCATCTCGTGGCCCATCACCATCGCGACCTCGTCGTCGGTGAGCTTGAGCTGATCGAGGATGCCGGTGAAGAAGGCGATCTTGCCGCCGGGCATGCAGAAGGCGTTGATCTGCTTGCTGCCGATCAGGTTGACCTCCCACTTCCAGTCGCGCGCGCGTGCGTTCCACGGCGTGGCGAACGGGATGAGCCGCGCGGCGATGGCCCGCAGGCGCTGCAGCTGCGGATTGCCGTCGCCCGCGAGCGCCCCCTTGGCGCGGGCCTGCGCGAGCAGCTGGCCGTACTGCTGCACGCCGGCCGTCTCGACCTGCTCGACCGGCACGATGTTGCGCGCCACCGAGGCCTTGCCCACGTCGACCTGCGCGAGGGCGGGCTTCGCGAGCACCGCTCCGGCCGCCGCCAGCAGGAAGGCGCGCCGCGGATTCCACGCGGAAGCCACGGAAGGAACGGGAACGGCGGAAAAGGGGCGATCGCATCGTGTGCACATAGGAGCGGGATGATAGGAACAAATGAAGACAAGAAGCCCGGGAACCCGGGCCGTCGCTCATGGACAATCCGGGGCACATGTCCGCCTCGCCCGCAGAAACCCCCACGCCCCCCTCACCGCCCTGGCGCGACGCGCTGAAGGTCTACCTGGAACCCGCCACCCTGCGCATGCTGGCGCTGGGCTTCTCGGCCGGGCTGCCGCTGCTGCTGGTGCTGGGCACGCTGAGCTTCCGCCTGCGCGAGGCGGGCATCGACCGAACCACCATCGGCTACCTGAGCTGGGTCGGGCTGGCCTACGGCTTCAAGTGGGTCTGGGCGCCGCTGGTCGACCGGATGCCGCTGCCGCCGCTGACCACCTTGCTGGGGCGCCGCCGCGGCTGGCTGCTGCTGGCGCAGTGCATGGTCGTCGCGGGACTGGCGGGCATGGCGGTCAACGACCCGCGCCACGGGCTCACGCCGCTGGTCTGGTGCGCGCTGCTGGTGGCCTTCGGCTCTGCCACGCAGGACATCGCGCTCGACGCCTTCCGCATCGAATCGGCCGAGCCGCGCAAGCAGGCCGCGCTGGCCGCCGCCTACCAGACGGGCTACCGGCTCGCGATGATCTGGGCCGGCGCCGGCGTGCTGTGGGTCGCGGCCTGGGCCGAGGTGGCGCCCGCTGCAGCAGCGGCGGCAGCCACGGGTGCCGCGGCCTACCAGAACGGCGCCTGGAAGACGGCCTACCTGGTCATGGCCGCCTCGATGGCCGTCGGCGTGGTCACGGTACTGCTGTCGCCCGAGCCGGTGCCCGGCGCGCCGCCCAAGGCCCGCAGCGCCGCCGAGTGGCTGCGCAACGTGCTGGTCGAGCCCTTTGCCGATTTCATCCGCCGCTACAAGTGGCAGGCCGTGCTGATCCTCTCGCTGATCGCCATCTACCGCATCAGCGACGTGGTGATGGGCATCATGGCCAACCCGTTCTACGTGGACATGGGCTTCACCAAGGACGAGGTGGCCTCCGTCAGCAAGATCTACGGCGTGATCATGACGCTGGTGGGCGCCTTCGTCGGCGGCGTGCTGTCGATGCGCCTGGGCGTGATGCGCGTGCTGATGATGGGCGCCGTGCTCAGCGCGGCCAGCAACCTGCTCTTCGCCTGGCTGGCCACGCGCGGGCACGACCTGACGGCGCTGATCGCGGTGGTCTCGGCCGACAACCTGGCCGGCGGCATCGCCTCGGCGGCCTTCATCGCCTACCTGTCGAGCCTCACCAACATCAGCTACTCCGCCACGCAGTACGCCCTGTTCAGCTCGCTGATGCTGCTGCTGCCGAAGTTCCTGGCCGGCTACTCGGGCGCCTTCGTGGACGCCTACGGCTACAGCAGCTTCTTCGTCGGCACCGCCCTGCTGGGCGCGCCGGTGCTGGTTCTGGTGGCGCTGGCCTCGCGGCTGACGGCGACGGCAAGCCCCCAGGAGCGCCGATAGCGCCCGGCCGTATAGGAAACGGCCGACGCCGCGCCGGCCGCGCTGCTGTTAGGCTGTACCGGTATACATTCGTTTCTTTCAATATCCTTTCCTTCCCGTCGCGCCCCTGCCGTACGCCGCGCGCCGACCGACAGCCCAACACCCCTACAAGATCGTGCCGTCCAGAATCTCTCCTCTTCAGATAAGCGCCTACACGGCCACCAGCGCCGTCGGTGTCGGCAAGGAAGCGCTGGCCGACGCGCTCGCGCAGTCGCGCAGCGGGCTGCGCGCCAACGACTTCGGCGACGCGCCGCTGCCCACCTGGATCGGCCGCGTCGACGGGCTCGAGGAGGCCCGGCTGCCCGAGCCGCTCGCGCAATGGGACTGCCGCAACAACCGGCTGGCCTGGGTGGGCCTGCAGGCCGACGGCTTCATCGAGGCCGTGGCCGCGGCGCGCGAGAAGTACGGCGCCTCGCGCATCGCGCTCGTGCTGGGCACCTCCACCGCCAGCATCGGCGAGACCGAACTGGCCTACACCCAGCTCGACGAGCAGGGCATGTTCCCGCCCTACCAGCGCCGCGCGGCAGTGCACACGCCGCACTCGCTGGCCATGTTCACGCAGCAGCTGCTGGGCATCAGCGGGCCCAGCGAGACGATCTCCACCGCCTGCTCCTCCAGCGCCAAGGTGTTCGCATCGGCCGAGCGGCTGATCCGCCTGGGCCTGGCCGACGCAGCCGTGGTCGGCGGGGCCGACACGCTGTGCGGCAGCGTGCTGTTCGGCTTCAACTCGCTCGAGCTCGTGTCCGCCGAGCCGTGCCGCCCCTTCGATGCCGACCGCAAGGGCATCAGCCTGGGCGAGGCCGCGGGCTTCGCGCTGGTGGAGCGCGTGCAGGCCGGCGCCGACGCGTCGCCGCTGCTCCTGCTGGGCTACGGCGAGGCGAGCGACGCGCACCACATGTCGACGCCGCACCCCGAGGGACTGGGCGCCGAGCGTGCGCTCGACGATGCGCTGGCGCGCGCCGGCCTCGCGCCCGAGGCGATCGACTACATCAACATGCACGGCACCGCGAGCCAGAAGAACGACGAGGTCGAGGGCGCGCTGGTGGCGCGCCGCTTCCCGGCGCGCACGCACGCCAGCTCGACCAAGGGCTTCATGGGCCACACGCTGGGCGCCGCGGGCATCGTCGAGGCCGTCATCAGCCTGCTGGCCATCGAGCGCGGCCTGATGCCCGGCACCGTCAACACGAAGACTCTGGACGAGGGCTTCGGCCCGCAGATCCGGCTGGAGCCGGCGCGCGGCGAGGTGCGCTACGCCCTGAGCAATTCCTTCGGCTTCGGCGGCAACAACTGCTCGCTGGTTTTCGGCAAGGCGCAAGCATGAAGCTCGCCCCCAGGCTCCGCGCACTCCGTGTCGCTCCTCCACCCCCCTTCCGGGGGCAACACCAGTGGCCCGGCAAAGCCGGTTCCCCGGTGTTCCGCGAGAAGGCAATCCAATGACAACCACGACAAGCGCGCCCACCCGCCCCACCCTCTACATCGAAGGCCCCGCCTTCTGGACTCCCACGCTGCCCGGCTGGGACGCCGCGCGTGCGGCCTTCCGCGGCGAAGGCGCGCTGGCCGATCCGCCCGTGAAGCGGCCCTCGCCGCAGGTGCTGGCCCCGGCCGAGCGCCGCCGCGCGCCCGACACGGTGGCGCTGGCGCTCGAGGTGGCCGCGGCGTCCCTCGCCGCCTCGGGCCGCAACGCGGCGGACGTGCCCTGCGTGTTCACCTCGGCGCATGGCGACCTGGCGATCAACGACTACATGTGCAGCACGCTCGCGAACGACCCGAAGATGCTGTCGCCCACCAAGTTCCACAACTCGGTGCACAACGCGGCCGTCGGCTACTGGACCATCGGCACCGGCTGCACGGCGGCGAGCAACGCGGTCTCGGCCTTCGAGCACAGCTTCGCCTCCGGCCTGCTGGAGGCGGCGGTGCAGTCCGCCTGCGACCAGGAACCGGTGCTGCTGGTGGGCTACGACGCGCCGTCGGTGGGCGCCGTGACCTCGGTCACCGACAGCCGAGGCCTGCTCGCGGTGGCGCTGGTCATCGCCAGCGAGCCCAGCGAGCGCACCGTGGCGGTGCTCGACTGGTCGCTCGCCAGCGAGGACGGCAAGGCGCCGGCGGCCACGCCGCCGCGCTCGGAAGCGGCGAAGTCGCTGGCCGAGATCAATCCCATGGCCCTGTCGCTGGGCCTCTTCGAATCGCTGGCCCATCTCGATGACGGCAGCGGCGACGGCGCGGGCACGCCGGTCGACCTGCCGGTTTCCGCGTCCCTGTCGCTGCGGCTGCAGTTGCGGCCGTTTGCGCGGGGCTGAGCCCACGGCCGCTGCAACCGGCGCTATGCTTTTTGCAGCACGGCCGGTTGACAGGGGTTGCCGAGGTTTACCCAACTTTACGGAGCGTTCAAGCCCGCTTGCTCCCGGTGGACGACCATGAAGCGCATGAGCACCCCCCAACTCCTGATGATCGAAGACGACGCCCGCCTGGCGCAGATGGTGGGCGAGTACCTGACGCAGTCGGGCTTCGCTTTCAACCATGCCGGCGACGGCGCCACCGGGCTCGAGCAGCTGCAGCAGCACGCGCCCGACCTGGTGATCCTCGACCTGATGCTGCCGGACACGGACGGCCTCGAGGTCTGCCGCCGCATCCGCGCGCTGCCCGGTCCGCTGTCGAAGGTGTCGGTGCTGATGCTCACGGCCAAGGGCGACCCGATGGACCGCATCATCGGCCTGGAGATCGGTGCCGACGACTACCTGCCCAAGCCCTTCGAGCCGCGCGAGCTGCTCGCGCGCATCCGCGCCGTGCTGCGCCGCCGCTCCGAGAGCGCCACCGAGGCCGAGGCCTCGTCGGTGATGCGCTTCGGCACGCTGGAGATCGACCGCAACGCGCGCACCGTGTCGGTGGGCGGCGCGCTGGCCGACCTCACCTCCTACCAGTTCGACCTGCTGACCGCGATGGCCGAGCGCGCAGGCCGCGTGCTCACGCGCGACCAGATCATGGAAGCCGTGCGCGGGCGCGAACTCGAAGCCTTCGACCGCTCCATCGACGTGCACATGGGCCGCATCCGCGCCGCCATCGAGGTCGATGCGAAGAACCCCAAGCGCATCCTGACCGTGCGCGGCGTGGGCTACGTCTTCGCCAAGCAGCAGGACTGAAGCGGGAACGCAGGAAGGGTTCCGGCAGATGCTGCGCAACCTCTATTCGCGCCACCTCTACGTGCGCATCTGGCTCGCGGTGGTGGGCGGCGTGGTCATCCTCACGCTGATGGCCAACTGGATCGTGCGCGAGGCCGCCGAGGCCGAGCGCGAGCGGCTCGCACCGGTGCCGCGCAACGTGGTGGTGCTGGACGCCCAGGACAAGCCCATCGGCGCGGGCACCGCGCTGCGCGTGCCGGGCCAGGGCCTGGAGTTCGACGTGACGCTCAGCGACGGCAAGGCCATCACGCTGCGCGTGGCGCCGCGCGAGCGGCCCACCGGCACCGGCGGCTTCGCACCGTGGCGCACGCCCTTCGGGCTGGGCTGGATGATCGCGCTGGTGGGCGTGGCGGTGGCGCTGGGCGTGTACCCGATCGTGCGGCGCATCACGCAGCGGCTGGAGTCGCTGCAGCGCGGCGTGCAGCGCTGGGGCGAGGGCGACCTCTCGGTGCGCGTGACAGAAGAAGGGCAGGACGAAGTGGCTGATCTATCCAAACGATTCAACGCGTCGGCCGAACGCATCGAGCAGCTGGTGCGTTCGCACAAGTCGCTGCTGGCCAACGCATCGCACGAGCTGCGCTCGCCGCTCACCCGCATCCGCATGGGGCTGGAGCTGATGGGCGAGCATCCGAGCCAGTCGGCGCGCGAGGAGATATCGCGCAACATCGGCGAGCTCGACCAGCTCATCGACGAGATCCTGCTGGCCAGCCGGCTCGACGCCAGGGAGGCCGACATGGGCACCATCGAGCCGGTCGACCTGACCGGCCTTGCGGCCGAGGAATGCTCGCAGGTCAACGCCGAACTCGACCTGGCCGAGGGCACCGACAACGCCAGCCTCACGGTGCCGGGCGTGTCGCGCCTGCTGCGCCGCGCCATCCGCAACCTGCTGGAGAACGCGCGCCGCTACGGCGCCGGCGAGATCGCGGTGGAGCTCGGCAGCGCCAACGGCTATGCCACCGTGCGCGTGAACGACCGCGGCCCGGGCGTCCCGCCCGCCCTGCGCGAACGCATCTTCGAGCCCTTCTACCGCCTGCCCGGCGCCAGCGAGCGCAACGGCGGCGTGGGCCTGGGTCTGGCGCTGGTGAAGTCGATCGCCGAGCGGCACGGCGGCACCGTGCGCTGCGAGGACCGCCCCGGCGGCGGCGCCAGCTTCGTGATCCGCCTGCCGGCGGCCGCACGCAGCCACTGACAACCCGTTCGCCGATCGTCCCTGCTCCATTCGGGGACGCTGCGGACCCTGCTTCGGCGGGCCGCAGGCGTCGCTCCCGGTGAGGGGGTTGGCGCAGCGACACGAAGTGCGCGAAGCCCTGGGGAAGAGCCAGGTCAGGTTGGCTGCGGGGGCGCCAACCTAAAATCCCGCCCCTATGCAGAGATCGCACATCGTTCGGCCCGCGGCCATGTTCTGGGGGCTGGTGGTGTTCATGCCGGTCGGCGTCACCTATCTTTCAGCCATCGTGCTGCTGCTCACCATGCTGGTGGCAGGCGGCCTCGGCGAGCGCTATGCGCGGCTGCGCGCCAACCCGCTGTGGTGGCCGGTGATGGCCTACTTCGCGTGGACCTTCATCGTGCTGGCCATCGGGCAGCACTATCCCGAGACCGGCTCCAACCTGTTCCACGGCATACGCATCGGCCTCACGATGCTGATGGCGATGGCGCTCACGCGCGAGGAGGCCGTCTGGGCGCTGCGCGGCTTCCTGCTGGTCGCGGCGCTGAACATCGTGCTGGTCATCGTCTTCTACGCGGTCGGCGGCTTCAACATCTGGTCGCCGCTGCGCGCGGTGGTGATGGAGGTGGGCAACAAGTCGATCAGCAATGCGCTGCTGTTCAGCGTGGTGGCCTCCACCGCCGCCGTATGGGGTATCGCGCAGATCGCCGCCCACAGGCCGCTGCGCGCCATTCCGGCCTTCGTGCTGATGCTCGGCCTGGGCCTGGTGGTGGCGCTGCCGCTGACCTCGCGCACCTCGGTGCTGGCGCTGCTGCTGGTGATCCCGGTGGTCTGCGTCCACCAGTGGCGCAACCACCTGAAGATGCTGGTGGGCGCGCTGGTGCTGGGTGCCGTGGTGATGGGCGCCGGGCTCTACCAGCTGCCGCAGCTGCAGCACAAGGTCGAAGTGGGTGTGCAGGAACTCGAGGAGGCGCAGGCCGGCGCGGTCTTCAAGGGCAGCTGGGCCATCCGCTACTACATGTACCGCGACACCGGCCTCATGATCGCCGACCGACCGCTCACCGGCTGGGGCATCGGCGGCTGGACCGACCAGTGGCACAAGCGCGGCCCCGCCCTGCTGGCCGACTCGAACATGCCGCACAACGACTTCCTGTGGGTCGGCGCGCAAGGCGGCCTGCCCGCGCTGCTGAGCCTGCTCTTCATCATGGTCGCCGCCGTCTGGCAGGCATGGAAGCGGCCCGACATCGCCGGCCGCTACGCGCTGGCTGCGACGCTGATCGCGCTGATCGCCTCGAGCGTGAACTCGGCCATGCGCGATGCGCAGATCGGCCTGGCGCTCCTGTTCATTGCGATGGTCTACCTGCGGCTCGCGCAGGAGAAGAACGATCCGGCCCCTTGGCGCGGGCTGTGGCCCTCGCGCCTCAAAAACCTGGAGCGCCTGGAAAAAGACCCCGCCCGCCCGGTTGCCTGAAGAGGCATCGGACGGCCGGGGCCGTTCGGTTCAGCGGCGCTGGGGCTCGCCGGGCTCAGTGCCGCGCCGACACCGCCTCGCCGGCCTTCAGCCGGTACACCGTGCCGCAATACGGGCACTTGGCCTCGCCGGTGCGCGCCACGTCGAGGTAGACCTTCGGGTGGCTGTTCCAGAGCTTCATGTCGGCCTTGGGACTGGGGCAGAAAACGCCGCCCTGATGATTGAGCTCCTTGGCCAGGAGTTCGACTACTGCATTGGTGGACATGGGATCGTTCTCTTCTGCTCAGACTTTGGTGAGCCAGTGTGCGTACTTGGGATTCTTGCCGTTCACGATGTCGAAGAAGGCCGCCTGGATCTTCTCGGTGATCGGGCCGCGCGCGCCGCCGTCGCCGCGGTTGCCGATCTCGATGCGGTCGAGCTCGCGGATCGGCGTGACTTCTGCGGCCGTGCCGGTGAAGAAGGCTTCGTCGGCGACGTAGACCTCGTCGCGCGTGATGCGCTTCTGCACCAGTTCCAGGCCCAGGTCCTTGCACACGTGCAGGATGGTGTTGCGGGTGATGCCGTTGAGCGCGCCGGCCGACAGGTCGGGCGTGTAGACCACGCCGCCCTTGACCACGAAGATGTTCTCGCCCGCGCCTTCCGACACGAAGCCGCTCGCGTCGAGCAGCAGCGCCTCGTCGTAGCCGTCGTCCAGCGCTTCCATGTTGGCCAGGATCGAGTTGGTGTAGTTGCTCACCGTCTTGGCCTGCGTCATCGTGATGTTGACGTGGTGGCGGGTGTAGCTCGAGGTCTTCACGCGGATGCCGCGCTTCATGCCCTCTTCGCCCAGGTAGGCGCCCCAGGACCAGGCCGCGACCATGGCGTGCACCTTGTTGCCCTTGGGGCTCACGCCCAGCTTCTCGGAGCCGATCCAGATCAGCGGGCGCAGGTAGCAGCTCTCGAGCTTGTTCTCGCGCACCACCTGCTTCTGGGCCTCGTTGAGCTGCTCCTGCGTGAAGGGAATCTTCATGCGCAGGATCTTGGCGCTGTTGAACAGGCGCTCGGTGTGCTCGGCCAGGCGGAAGATCGCGGTGCTGCCGTCGGCCGTCTTGTAGGCGCGCACGCCCTCGAAGGCGCCGCAGCCGTAGTGCAGCGTGTGGCTCAGCACGTGGATCTTGGCGTCGCGCCAGTCCACGAGTTCGCCGTCCATCCAGATCTTGCCGTCACGGTCGTCCAGCGAGGGGGGGATCGAGCTCATTTCCTGATTCCTTTGGGATCGGTGTGGGGGTGCGACAGGAAGGGAAGTCGCAAAAGCTTGCGATTTTACGGCGCCGGGCCGAACAGGCTGCCCGACAATGGCCGGCTGTCCAAACCGTTGGAAAAAGGGTTTCCGTGTCCGTATTCAAGAACGTCATCGTCTATCGCATCGAACCCGCCTGGTCCCAGACACTGGCCGAGGCGGAGGAAGGCCTGGGCAGGCAGCGCTTCGAGCCCTGCGGCCCCTCGCAGGAGAAGTCCGCCGGCTGGATCGAGCCGCGCGGCGAAGCCAACGGCCCGTTGATCGAATCCATCGACGGCCAGTGGCTGGTCGAATACATGATCGAGAGCAAGCAGGTGCCCGGCTCGGTCGTGCGCCGCAAGGTCGACGAGCGCTGCGCCCACATCGAGGCCACCACCGGCCGCAAGCCCGGCAAGAAGGAAAAGAAGGAGCTCAAGGAAGACATCACCCTGGAGCTGCTGCCCATGGCCTTCACGCGCACCGCCCGCGTGACCGTGTGGATCGACAAGGCCGAGAACCGCCTGGTGATCAACACCGGCAACGCCTCGCGCGCCGACGAAGTGGTCACCAGCCTCGTGAAGTCGCTCGACGGCTTCGCGGTGGCACTCATCAACACCCAGGTCGAGCCTGCCGCCGCCATGGCCAACTGGCTGCTCACGCAGGAGCCGCCGGCCGGCTTCACCATCGACCGCGAGTGCGAGCTCAAGGCCAGCGACGACTCCAAGGCCGTGGTGCGCTACGCCAAGCACCCGCTGGACATCGACGAGGTGAAGCAGCACATCACCGACGGCAAGCGCCCCACCCGCCTCGCGCTGACCTGGGACGACCGCGTGTCCTTCGAGCTCACGCACGGCCTGCTGATCCGCAAGATCGCCTTCCTCGAAGGCACGGGCGACGGCGCGGCCGGCGGCAAGAAGGAAGACAACTTCGACGCCGACGTGGCCATCGCCACGGGCGAGCTGGGCCAGCTGGTGCCCGCGCTGCTCGATGCGCTGGGCGGCGAGGCGGCTTTCTCTGCAGCAGCGCCGGACGAAACACCCAAGCCCGCTGCTGCAGCCGCGCCCACGACGACCGTGCCGGCCGATGCGCCCGAGGAGGAAGACGCGCCGTTCTAGGTCTTAGATCAAGGCGCACCGAAGGCGTGAGGAAGCCGTAGCGAGCAGCCCCAGCTTGCATCGAGGACCGGAACCGTACTTGCGTGCGGCGAGGACCGCAGATGCGAGACCGGGTTGCGCAGCAGGTTTGTTCACGTCTTCGCCAGGTAGGTCTGCGCCAGGCGCACCCAACAGGCGGCACCCAGCGGCAGCACTTCGTCGTTGAAGTCGTAGCCGGGGTTGTGGACCATGCAGCCGCCGAATTCGCCCTCGCCGTTGCCCAGCAGCAGGTAGCAGCCCGGCAGTTCGGAGAGCATCCAGGCGAAGTCCTCGCTGCCCGAGAAACCCTTGGGCGCCTGCCTGACGACATTCTCCTCGCCCACCAGCTCGGCGCACACCTGCGCCGCAAGCTCGGTCTCGGCGGCGGTGTTGACCACCGGCGGCACGAGCTGGCGGTAGTCGATGTCGGCTTCCACGCCGTGCGCCTGCGCGGTGAGGCTCACGATCTCGCGGATGCGCTGCTCGACCAGCGCGCGCGTCTCGGGCCGCGCCGCGCGCACGTTCAGGCCCAGCGACACCGACTGAGGGATCACGTTGTGCGTGGCACCGCCGCGGATGAAGCCGACCGACACCACCGCCGTGTCGTCGGGCGCCACGTTGCGCGCCACCACCGTCTGCAGGGCCGTCACCACCGCCGCGGCGGCCGCGACCGGGTCGCGCGCGCGGTGCGGCATGGCGCCATGCCCGCCCACGCCCTTGATGGTCACGTCGGCCACGTCGGACGACAGCGTGACCGGGCCTTCGATCGCCATCATCGTGCCCACCGGCACGCCGGGCGCGTTGTGCAGCGCGTAGACCGCGTCGCAGGGGAAGCGCTCGAACAGGCCGTCCTCGATCATGGTGCGCGCGCCGCAGAGGTTTTCTTCATCGGGCTGGAAGATCAGGTTCAGCGTGCCGTCGAAGTTGCGCGCCTTCGCCAGCGCCCTGGCCGCTGCCAGCAGGATGGCCGTGTGGCCGTCGTGCCCGCAGGCGTGCATGCGCCCGGCGTTGCGGCTGGCGTACGGCAGGCCGGTGGCCTCGGTGATGGGAAGCGCGTCCATGTCGGCGCGGATGCCCAGGCGGCGCGTGCCGCTGCCGAGCCTGAGCTGCGCCACGATGCCGGTGCGGCCGATGCCGGTGTGCACCTCGTAGCCCCAGCTGCGCAGCAGGTTCGCGACCAGCTCGCTGGTGGCGTTCACCTCGAAGCCGAGCTCGGGGTTGGCGTGGATCTGCCTGCGGATGTCGACGAAGGCCTGCGTGTCGACGTCGGCCTGCGGCAGCAGGCGCGACAGGAGCTTGTGGGTCTGGGGGCTGAGTTGGCGGGTCATTCGTGGAGCTTCCTGCTTGTGATCGTCGTGAGGTTCATGCCGCCTTGCGTTCGCGCAGGCTCAGCAGCGCGCAGAGGCTGATCACCCCGCAGGCCATCATGTAGAAGGCCGGCGAGAGGGGGTTGCCGGTCTTGGCGAGCAGCCAGGTCACGATGAACTGCGAGGAGCCGCCGAACACCGTCACGCCCACGCTGTAGATCACCGAGATGCCGCTGGCGCGCACGCCGGCCGGCAGCATCTCCAGCAGCATCAGGAACATGGGCGTGGTGCCGATGTTCACGCTCGCGGTGAGCAGCGCAGAGAGTGCCAGCACCAGCGGCACGCTCGGGTACTGCCCGATGAGCCAGAACACCGGGTACACCGCGATCACGCTGAAGAGCAGCGAGCCGACCACCAGCGGCTTGCGGTTCGGCAGCCGGTCGGCCAGCCGGCCCGCCACCAGCGACACCGCGAACAGTGTGATGCCCGTGACGCAGCCCGACAGCAGCGAGAGCGACGGCGGCATGTGCAGCACGCGGATCATGTAGGTGGGCATGAAGAACACCACGAGGTACATCGTGGCCGTGCCGGCCGTGGTCGCCAGGATGCCCTTGAGCACCAGTCCGCCGTGGTTGCGCAGCAGCCGGCCGATGGGGCTGGCCTCGTGGCTCTCGGCAACGTGCGTCTCTTCGAGGTGTGCGCGGATGTAGAGACCCACCGGCGCGATCAGCAGCCCCAGCAGGAATGGCAGCCGCCAGCCCCAGCTCTCCAGCGAGGCCTGCGGCAGCGCGGCATACAGCGCGGCGCCGGTGAGTGCGCCCAGCAGCGCCGACACGCCCTGGCTCGCGAGCTGCCAGCTCACGCGGAAGCCGCGGCCCTTCACGCCGCCCGCCTCCATCAGCATCGACGTGGCAGCGCCCACCTCGCCGCCGAGCGAGAAGCCCTGCAGCAGCCGGCCCGCGAGGATCATCAGCGAGCCGAACACGCCGGCCGATGCATACGGCGGCGCGAACGCGATGCACAGCGTGCCGAGCACCATCAGGCCGATGGTCAGCGTCATCGCGGCCTTGCGGCCCTTGCGGTCGGCGTAGTTGCCGATGATCACGCCGCCCAGCGGCCGCATCACGAAGCCGATGCCGAAGGTGGCGACGGCCAGCAGCAGCGAACCGTAGGGGCTGTCGGAGGGGAAGAACAGCTTGCCGATCAGCAGCGAGAAGAAGCTGTAGACGGTGAAGTCGTACATCTCCAGCGCGTTGCCCAGCGAGCAGGCGGCGATCAGGCGGAACTGGCTCTGCTTTGCCTTGCCGTGCGCCGCGGCGCCAGTTGAAGAAGAGCCCAGGATCGGGCTTGCGGGCAATGCGGCTTCGCTCATCTAATGTCACTCCAACGTACAGGTTGCGGTGGGCCTCCGCATCGACCGTCGGCCCGTTCGCGGCGGAGTATTCAGGCAAAGCGCTGCGGCGAAGAATCACAAATTTTCATGCTGATAACCAAACGGCATCCCCGTCATAAACAGGCGCCCGAAGCCATCGGGACAAGCCCCAGGAAGCCACTTTTCGAAAGCGCCGCACCACGATGAAGCTGCAACAGTTGCGCGTACTGCTGGCCGTGGCGCAGCACGGCAGCATCCACGAGGCCTCCCGCAGCCTGCACACCACCCAGCCTGCGCTGTCGAAGACCATCTCGGAGCTGGAGCGCGAGCTCGGCGTCACGCTGATGTCGCGCTCCACGCGCGGCGTGAGCCTCACGGCCTACGGCGCGGCGCTGGTCAAGCGCGCGAGCGTGGTCGAGCAGGAGCTGCGGCATGCGCTGGAAGACATCGAGGCGATCCGCGGACACGACGAGGCGCAGCTCAACATCGGCTTCACCGCCGTGGCCTCCAGCGGCCCGCTGCCCGATGCGATGGCCTCGTTCCGCAGGCGCTTTCCGAACGTGGCGCTGCGCGGCTTCGAGCTGCGGCCGCAGCAGATCTTCGAGGGCCTGCGCGAAGGCCGGCTCGACCTGGGGCTGGTCTCCACCTGCAACGGTCCGGGCACCAACGCGTTCCAGTGGGAGCCGCTGTTCTCGGTGGCCATGCACCTGTCGGTGCGCATCGGCCATCCGCTGCGGCGCGTGCGCAGGCTTCAGCCGCTGGTGGACGCCGACTGGCTGGTGCTCGACCCCATCGACGATGCGGGCAGCCCGCTGGTGAGCATGATGAACATGCACGGGCTGGAGATGCCCAGGCGCATGGTGCACAGCGCCTCGAACCTGCTGGGCCTGCAGCTGGCCACGCAGACCGACCTGATCAGCATGTGGTCGGACTTCGTGTTCCACGGGGCGGGGCCGCTGCGGCTGCAGCCGCACCTGCTGGAGAAGCTGCCGATCACCGACGAGCTGCCGGACTTCGACGTGTTCCTGGTCTACCGCTCGGCCGACCTGATGACGCACGCATGCGCCGAGTTCGCGAAGGAGGCGCGGCACCAGGCGAAGGCCAATCCGCCCTGGCGGCAGCCCGGGCGCAAGGGGAGCGCAGCCTAGGCCGCGGTGTTGTTGCCCTCGTCGTCGGCCGGCGTTTCGGGGCGGGTGAGGGTCCAGCTCTGCAGCTTGCCGCCGTTGAACACGGTGTCGACATACGAGCCGCCGCCGTCGGTCCAGCGGTAGTGCTCGGGCTGTTCGTCCTTGGGCGAGCGCAGTTCGCCGAGGGCGCGCGTCATCGCGATCACGTGCATCAGCGTCACGCCCGGCTTGAGCTTGGCGTTGAGCATCACGGCGCTGGCCACGTAGCCCACGGGCCGCTCGGCCGCGCGCTTGAGCACCTGCATGGCGCGGTTGAAATGGAGCAGCAGGAACATCACGATCGCGCCGCCGGCCAGGGCGACACCGCCCCATCCACCCGCGCGCCAGGCCAGCGCCATGACGACGATGGCGCCCAGAGGCAATAGAAAGTTCTTGAAATTCATGGCGCGCATTGTCGCCGCCCCTCGAGTGCCCCTTCGAAGTAGCCACCCCGACTACCGCAAGGGGCGAAAAACGGTACTCGGCTTCAAAAGCGATCCGCACCGGCGCATCGGCAGGCACATTTCGCCGCACGGGCATCTGCCCGGGCCACCGAAAAGCGTATGACCATTCCGCGCTCCGTCACATTCGTTCGTCTCACCCTCGCCGCCACGCTCACGGCCGCCGCGCTCAGCGGCTGCTACGTCGTGCCGCTCGGGCAACCCGCTCCGGCAGCGCCGCCTTGGCAGGCCTACGCGGTCGCACCGGGCCCGGTCGCACAGACATTCGCCGCGCGGCTGTATCCGTCGAATGCCGAAGCCTCGCGCTACGGCGTCGTCGCCGGCACCGTGACCAACGACATGAACGGCCGCGGCCACTTCAACGCGCAGATCGGTGGAGAACAGTTTCAGGGAGAGGCAACCCGGGTCGCCGGCTCGCGGGTCAACGGTGTGGCGAACGCTACCGGAAGCCGCGGCGGCAACCTGAGTTGCCAGTATTCGATGAATTCGGCCACGCTGGGCAGCGGCCAGTGCGTGCTCAACAGCGGGCCGGCGTTCACGATGCACATCGGGGGATAGGGAGGGTAGGCCCGGCGCGCCATCGCGCGCGCCGGGTCATTTTTTCCCGGTTTCAGTCGAGGCGGCGGACGACGTCCATCGCCTCCTCGATGCGGTCCACGGCGTGGATCGTCAGCCCTTCGATTTCCTTCGCGCCCTTTTTGGGCGCGTTCGCCTTCGGCACCACCGCCACGCTGAAGCCCAGCTTGGCGGCCTCGCGCAGGCGCTCCTGCCCGCGCGGCGCGGGGCGCACCTCGCCGGCCAGGCCCACTTCGCCGAATGCGATGAAGCCCTTGGGCATGGGCTTGCCGCGCAGGCTCGAGGTGATGGCCAGCATCACGGCCAAATCGGCCGCGGGCTCGCTGATGCGCACGCCGCCCACCGCGTTCACGAACACGTCCTGGTCCATGCACGCCACGCCCGCGTGGCGGTGCAGCACCGCCAGCAGCATCGCGAGGCGGTCGCGGTCCAGGCCCACCGAGAGGCGGCGCGGGCTGGGCCCGCCGTTGTCGACCAGCGCCTGGATCTCCACCAGCATCGGGCGCGTGCCTTCCAGCGTGACGAGCACCACGCTGCCCGGCACCGGCTCGGCATGCTGGCTCAGGAAGATCGCGCTCGGGTTGGTCACGCCCTTCAGGCCGCGCTCGGTCATGGCGAACACGCCGATCTCGTTGACCGCGCCGAAGCGGTTCTTGATGGCGCGCACGAGGCGGAAGCTCGAATGCGTGTCGCCCTCGAAGTACAGCACCGTGTCGACCATGTGCTCGAGCACGCGCGGGCCGGCGAGCGCGCCCTCCTTCGTGACGTGGCCCACCAGCACCACGGCCGTGCCGCTGGTCTTGGCGAAGCGCGTGAGGTGCGCGGCGCATTCGCGCACCTGCGCGACGGAACCGGGCGCCGAGGTCAGCTGGTCGGAATACACGGTCTGGATCGAGTCGATCACCGCGATGGCCGGGCGCGTGGCGTCGAGCGTGGCGATGATCTTCTCGAGCTGGATCTCGGCCAGCACCTGCACCTGCGAGTGGTCGAGGCCTAGCCGCCTGGAGCGCAGCGCAACCTGCGAGCCGCTCTCCTCGCCAGTGACATAGAGCGCGTTCTGCCCTGCGTGCTGCAGCGCATCGACCGCCTGCAGCAGCAGCGTCGACTTGCCGATGCCGGGGTCGCCGCCGATCAGCGTGACGCCGCCCGAGACGATGCCGCCGCCCAGCACGCGGTCGAGCTCGTCGATGCCGGTGGGCGTGCGCGCGACGTCGGTCGCCTCGATCTCCGAAAGGGTCGCGAGCTCCGATGCGCCCGCGAGCGATGCGAACTGGGTGCCGAAGCGGTTGTTGGCGGGCCCGCTGCCCGCGCCCGCGACCTGCTCGACGAGCGTGTTCCATGCGCCGCAGCTGGGGCATTTGCCCAGCCACTTCGGGCTGGTGCCGCCGCATTCGCTGCAGACGAAAAGTGATTTGTCCTTGGCCATCCTTCGAGTGTAGGTGGCCGTGCGCGGCGCATCGTCAGTCGTTGGCCTGGAAGTTCACCGCCTTCATGATGGCCGCCCATCGCGCGGTGTCCTCGCGCATGGTCTTCAGCAGCGCCTCGGGGCCGTCGCCGACCGGGTACATGCCGTTCTGCAGCAGCTGCTGGCGCACCTCGCGCGAGTTCACCGCGCGCGTGAACTCGTCGCGCAGCTGGTCGAGCACCGGCTTCGGCGTCTTCTGCGGCGCGTAATAGGCGAACCAGGCAGTCGCCACCACGTCCTTGAACCCGCTCTCGACGAAGGTGGGCAGGTTCGGCATCAACGGCGAGCGCTTCTCGCCGCTGGTGGCGAGCACCTTCACGCGGCCGCCGGGCACCATCTGCAGCGCGCCGCCCACGGTGTCGAAGTAGGCGGGCACGGTGCCGCCCATCACGTCCTGGCGCGCCGGCGTGGAGCCGCGATAGGGCACGTGCACCATCGACAGCCCCGCCGCGCGGTTGAGCATCTCGCCGAGGAAATGCGAAGGCGTGCCTGCGCCGTACGACGCGAAGCTCACCCCGCCCGGCTGCTTCCTGGCCCAGGCGATGAATTCGGCCACCGTGTTGGCCGGCACGTCCTTGTGCACCACCAGCGCGAGCTCGAAGCGGGCCGCGTTGATGATCGGCTGGAAGTCCCTGATCGGGTCGTAGCTCAGGTTCTTGTACGCGCTCGGGAACATGGTCATCATGCTCGCGGCACCCAGCAGCAGCGTGCGGCCGTCGGGCGCGGCGGTCTTCACCGCCTCGACCGCGATGCGCCCTGCGGCGCCCGAGCGGTTGTCGACGATGAGCGGGCCGAGCGACTCGCGCACTTCCTGCGCGATGGCGCGCGTGAGCACGTCCTGCGTGCCGCCGGCGGGCACGCCGATCAGCACGCGCACCGGCGTGCCGCGCGGGATGGTCTGCTGCTGGGCCTGCGCCGCCACGGACATCGGCGCGAGGGCCATGCCGCCGAGCGCGGCCAGCATGCGGCGGCGCCCTGGAAGATGCAGGGAGTGCGGGTCTGTCGTCATCTGTCTTGTCTCCGTTGCTTGCTGTCTGCGCAGCGCCATGGGTCGCGGCCACTGTAGAGCGCCGACAATTGGTTCATCTAATCAATCATTGCCCGGGCAAACCCCTATGCCGATGCACGCGCAGCCCCACACGCTCGACGACATGCTGCTCTACCGCACCAGCCGGCTCCTGTCGGTGGCGGGCAGCATGGTGATCCGGCTGTGCGAGGGCCGCTTCGGCATCACGCGGCGCGAATGGCGCCTCATCGCCACGCTCGCGGGGCACGGTGCGCTGGGCTCGTCGCAGCTGGCCGAGCATGCGCAGCTCGACCGGGCACGCACCTCGCGCGCGGTGAGCTCGCTGGTCGACAAGGGCCTGGTCTCGCGCGAGCAGCCCGCGGGCGACCGCCGCCACGTGCGCCTGCGGCTCACCGCGCGAGGCACGAAGCTCCATGCGGAGCTCTATCCGCTGGTCTGCGCGATCAACACCGAACTGCTCGGCGCGCTGAGGACCGACGAAGTGGCGCTGCTCGACGACATGCTGCAGCGCCTGCACGCGCGCGGAGAGGCGATGGTGGCTGCCGCGGCCGACCTCCCCAAGGCCGACCGGCGGCGCCGCGAGACATCCGCCGCGCGCTGAAGCCCGCCGCACGGCTCATCCGTGCATACCCTAGGTTTGCGAATCGATCGCGCAATCGGCTAGGAAAGCCGCGACGATTCATTTAACATGTTAAGTAATTTCGGAAGAGACAAGCCTTGAGCACCACATTCACTCATCGCAACCTGCCGCGGCTGCTGCTGCAGGCGCGCGAGGCCGTGATGGCCCACACGCGGCCCAGCCTGCGCGAGCACGCGCTGTCCGACCAGCAGTGGCGCGTGCTGCGCGTGCTGGGCGAGCACGGCGCGGTCGACACCGGCCGCGTGGCGCGCGAGGCCTTCATCCTCGGGCCCAGCCTCACCGGCGTGCTCGCGCGCATGGAGCGCGACAACCTCATCACCCGTTCGCGCGATCCGGCCGACCAGCGCCGCACCGTGGTCGAGGCCACGCCGCACGGCATGAAGCTGGTGAAGCGGCTCGGAACCAGCATCGAGGCGCACTACGACTGGATGGAGAAGTCCCTCGGCAAGGCCAAGCTCGCGCAGCTCTACGGGCTGCTCGACGAACTCATCGCACTGGAGCAACCCTCGCCATGAGCAGCACTCCCCATTTCCTGCCCACGGGCACGGTGTACGGCACCCTGCTCAACTTCCGCGCGGAGGTGGAGGCGCTCGCGCCGCAGATGACGCAGCCGCCCTACAAGGCTCCGCCGAAGGCGCCGGTGCTCTACGTGAAGACGGCCAACACCTGGAGCCCGCACGGCAGCGCCATCATGGTGCCGGCCGGCGTACCTGAAGTCGAAGTCGGCGCGAGCATCGGCATGGTGATTGGCGCAGAGGGCGACGTCGAAGGCTTCGTGCTGATGAACGACCTGTCGATCCCGCACGCGAGCTTCTTCCGCCCGCCGGTCAAGTTCAAGTGCGTCGACGGCTTCCTCGGCGTCGGCCCCGTGCTGCGCGACGCGCAGGAAGTGGCCGATCCCGCGGGCTTTCGCGTCGAGGTTCGCATCAACGGCGAGCTGAAGCAGTCGCTCGACTTCTCGCAGCTCGTGCGACCGGCGCAGCAGCTGCTCGCCGACGTCGGCGAATTCATGACGCTCGCGCACGGCGACGTGCTGATGCTCGGCTGCGGCCCCGACCG
Source organism: Variovorax atrisoli (assembly GCF_014195185.1). Lineage (NCBI taxonomy): Bacteria > Pseudomonadati > Pseudomonadota > Betaproteobacteria > Burkholderiales > Comamonadaceae > Variovorax > Variovorax atrisoli. The sequence goes on from NZ_JACIBG010000004.1 coordinate 425,014, forward strand.
CCCGCTGGCACGTGCGGGCGACCGCATCGACATCTCCGCGCCGGGGTTCGAGACCCTGAGCAACACGCTGGTGAAGGAAGCCACGGCATGAAGCACGCACGCGTCATCTTCGAAGGCCGCGAGCACACCGGCACCAGCCACGAGTTCGACGGCCGTCCCGACGCCGCGGTGCGGCTGGACGACGGCCGCGTCGTGCCGCAGGAGGAGCTGGTGTGGCTGCCGCCGCTCGCGCCCACCGCACGTCCGCGCACCATCCTCGCGCTGGGCCTCAACTACGCCGACCACGCCAAGGAACTGGAGTTCAAGGCGCCCGAGGAGCCGCTGGTGTTCGTCAAGGGCCAGAGCACGCTCATCGGCCATCGCCAGCAAACGCACCGCCCTGCCGGCGTGCAGTTCATGCACTATGAATGCGAGCTCGCCATCGTGGTCGGCAGGACCGCGAGGAACGTGAAGCGCGAGGACGCCTACGACTTCATCGGCGGCTACACGGTGGCCAACGACTACGCCATCCGCGACTACCTGGAGAACTGGTACCGCCCCAACCTGCGCGTGAAGAACCGCGACACCTGCACGCCGCTGGGGCCATGGTTCGTGGACGCGGCCGACATCGCCGACCCGATGTCGCTCGCGCTGCGCACCACCGTGAACGGCACGGTCACGCAGCAAGGCAACACGCGCGACATGATCTTCGACGCGCCCTTCCTCATCGAGTACTTCAGCCGCTTCATGACGCTCTCGCCGGGTGACCTGATCCTCACCGGCACGCCCGACGGCGTGGTCGACTGCAGGCCGGGCGACGTGGTCGTCACCGAGATCGAGGGCGTGGGCGCACTGGTCAACACCATCGCGGCCGCCTGAGCTTGCGCGTCACCTGCCCGCCGCTTCGGCACGCACCGCGACGCACCTTCCTTTCATTGCCACATCCACAACCAGATCAGCGGAGACAACACGACATGATCACCGGCAGAAAGCTCCTCCAGTCCACCGCGGCCGCGCTGGCCCTGGCCGTCTCGGCCGTGGCCCTCGCGCAGACCGCCTACCCCGCCAAGCCCGTGCGCTGGGTGGTCGGCTACCCGGCCGGCGGCGGCACCGACTTCCTCGCGCGCACCGTGGGCGCGCAGGTCTCGCAGCAGCTGGGCCAGCCGGTGCTGGTGGACAACCGCCCCGGCGCGGGCGCGATCATCGCGTCGGAGAACGTGGCGCGCTCGCCGGGCGACGGCTACACCGTGTTCTCCGCCGACAACGGCGTGCTGGTCTACAACCCCGCGCTCTACAAGAAGCTGCCCTACGACGCGGAGAAAGACTTCGCGCTCGTCGGCATGATGGGCCGCTCGCCGCTCATCATCACCGCCGCGCCCAACGCGGGCATCGCCGATGCGAAGGCGCTGCTGGCCGCGCTCAAGGCCTCGCCCGGCAAGTACAGCATCGCGACGCCGGGCACCGGCAGCCCGCACCACCTCGCCTACGAACTGTTCCAGCGCGAGGCCGGCGTGTCGATGCTGCACGTGCCCTACAAGGGCGGCGCCCCCGCCCTGCAGGACCTGATGGGCGGCCAGGTCGCGCTCATGATGCTCGACCTGCCCAGCGGCGTGAGCGCGATCAAGGCCGGCAAGGTGATCCCGCTGCTGGCCATGTCGGGCGAGCGCGTGCCGCAGCTGCCCAACGTTCCCACGGCCAAGGAGCTCGGCTTCGCCAACGTCGAGGCCTACACATGGCAGGGCCTCGTGACGCCCGCGGCCACGCCCAAGGAAGTGCAGGCGAAGCTGGGCAGCGAGCTGCAGAAGGCCATGGCCGACGCCGGCGTGAAGCAGAAGCTCTACGACGCCGGCTGGGAGGCACGCCCCGCCGAAGCCGCCGAAATGGCGCGCTACGCCGATTCGGAGCGCAAGAAGTGGCACGCCCTCATCAAGGCGCGCGACATCAAACTGGACTGACAGATCCGGACCCTTTTTGGACCTTTTCCATGCAACAGATCGACCATCTCATCGGCGGCAAGTCCGTCAAGGGCTCGGACTACTTCGAGACCGTCAATCCCGCCACGCAGGAAGTGCTGGCCGAAGTCGCCTCGGGCGGCGAAGCCGAGGTCAACGCCGCGGTGGCCGCCGCGAAGGAAGCCTTTCCCAAGTGGGCCGGCATGCCCGCGCCCGAGCGCGCGAAGCTCATCCGCAAGCTCGGCGACCTCATTGCGAAGAACGTGCCCGAGATCGCGCAGACCGAGACCAACGACTGCGGCCAGGTCATCGCGCAGACCGGCAAGCAGCTGGTGCCGCGCGCGGCCGACAACTTCTACTACTTCGCCGAGATGTGCACGCGCGTGGACGGCCACACCTACCCCACGCCCACGCACCTGAACTACACGCTGTTCCATCCAGTGGGCGTGTGCGCGCTCATCAGCCCGTGGAACGTGCCCTTCATGACGGCCACCTGGAAGGTCGCGCCCTGCCTGGCCTTCGGCAACACCGCCGTGCTGAAGATGAGCGAGCTCTCGCCGCTGACGGCCGCGCGCCTGGGTGAACTGGCGCTGGAGGCCGGCATTCCGCCCGGCGTGCTGAACCTGGTGCACGGCTACGGCAAGGAAGCCGGAGAGCCGCTGGTGAGCCACCCCGACGTGCGCGCCATCTCGTTCACCGGCTCCACGGCCACCGGCAACCGCATCGTGAAGAGCGCGGGCCTGAAGAAATTCAGCATGGAGCTCGGCGGCAAGAGCCCCTTCGTGATCTTCGAGGACGCCGACCTCGACCGCGCGCTCGATGCGGCCGTGTTCATGATCTTCAGCAACAACGGCGAGCGCTGCACGGCCGGCTCGCGCATCCTGGTGCAGCAGTCGATCTACGCCGACTTCGCCGCGAAGTTCGCCGAGCGCGCGAAGCGCATCACGGTGGGCGACCCCCTGGACGAGAAGACCATCGTCGGCCCGATGATCTCGCAGGCCCACCTGGCCAAGGTGCGCAGCTACATCGAGCTGGGCCCGAAGGAAGGCGCGACGCTGCTGTGCGGCGGGCTGGAAGCCCCGTCGAACCTGCCCGAGCGGGTGAAGAAGGGCAACTACGTGGTGCCCACCGTCTTCGCCGACGTCGACAACCGCATGAAGATCGCACAGGACGAGATCTTCGGACCCGTCGCCTGCCTCATTCCGTTCAAGGACGAGGCGCACGCCATCGAGCTGGCCAACGACATCCAGTACGGCCTCTCCAGCTACGTGTGGACCGAGAACATCGGCAAGGCGCACCGCGTGGCCGCCGCCGTGGAAGCCGGCATGTGCTTCGTCAACAGCCAGAACGTACGCGACCTGCGCCAGCCCTTCGGCGGCACCAAGGCCTCGGGCACCGGCCGCGAAGGCGGCACCTGGAGCTACGAAGTGTTCTGCGAGCCGAAGAACGTGGCGGTGTCGCTGGGCTCGCATCACATTCCGCACTGGGGCGTGGCGTGAGCCACGATCCAACAGCCGTGCAGAGGCGTGGCGTGAGTCACGATCCGACAGTCGTGCAAGGGCGTGGCGTGAGCATGCAACGCCGCACGCTGCTGCAAGGCGCGGCCGCCCTCGCGGCCCTGCCCTCGCTCGCACGCGCGCAGGGCACATGGCCCGCCAAGCCGATCCGCGTGATCGTGCCCTTCACACCCGGCGGCACCACCGACTTCGTCGCACGCCTCGTCGGCACGGAGCTGTCGAAGACGCTGGGCCAGCCGGTGATCGTTGACAACAAGCCCGGCGCGGGCACGGTGATCGGCGTCGACGCCGCGGCCAAGGCTGCGCCCGACGGCTACACATTCGTCTGCGTGGCCAACAGCTTCACGGCCAACCAGACGCTGATCCGCAAACTGCCCTACGACACGCAGAAGGACCTGCGCCCGGTCGCGCTCATGGGCATGTCGGAGCACGTGCTGGCCACGCATCCGGGCAGCGGCCTGAAGACGCTGGCCGACCTGCGCAACGCCGCCAAGGCGAAGCCCGGCACGCTGAGCTTCGCTTCCTTCGGCAACGGCACCTCGGCCCATCTCTCGGGCGAGATGCTCAGGCTGCAGATGGGGCTGGACATCGTGCACGTGCCCTACAAGGGCCAGGGCCCCGCGCTCACCGACCTGCTCGGCGGGCAGGTGACGATGATGTTCGGCAACTGGCCCGAGTTCCGCGGCCACATCCAGAGCGGCAAGCTGGTGGCGCTGGGCATGGCGACCGCGCAGCGCTCGCAGTACGCGCCATCCATACCCACACTGGCCGAACAGGGCGTGGCCATCGAGTCCAATTCGTGGAACGGACTGCTGGCGCCCGCCGGCACGCCCGATGCCGTCGTGCAGCGCATGAACGCCGAGGTGAACCGCGCGCTCGCGGGCCCCGCCGTGGCCGATGCCTTCCAGAAGGGCGGCATCGCGTCGCTGTCGGGCACGCCGGAGCGCTTCGCGGCCTTCATCCAGAGCGAGATCGCGAAGTACGCCGAGGTGATCCGCAAGGCCAACATCCAGATCGAAGGCTGAACCATGAGCCTCTATGCGATGCAGAAATTCCTCTTCGCGCTCAACCGCGAGCCCGAGGTGCAGCGCCGCTATGCCGAGGGCGGCGAGACGCGCGCGGCGCTGCTGGGCGCCTATGACTTCACCGAGGAGGAACGCGAGGCCATCGACACCGGCGACATCGGCAAGCTCTACGTGCTCGGCTGCAACGGCCAGCTGCTGATGCACTTCGCGCCGCTGCTGGGCATTCCGTGGGCCGACTACCTCGAGGCCATGCGCGAGGGCGTGCGCAAGTACGGCCCGGTGCGCGCGGGCATCTACGCAATGACAACGGGCACGGACGAAAAGGTGGCAGGAATATGAAGACCCCCACGCTCCCCACTTCGTGTGGTTTGCTGCCCCCCGAGGGGGCGCTCGATGCCCTTCGGGCGGCCGGGCGGGCATCGATATGAGCCTCGTATTCGCAGGCGTGTGCAGCCACGCCCCCGGCATCACCGGCCGCGCGCACCTGGCCGACCCTGCCGTGAAGGACGAGTTCCACGCGCAGTTCCATCGCTTCGGCGAGGCGATGCGCGCGACCAGGCCCGACGCGGTGATCGTGATCGCCGCCGAGCACTTCGCGAACTTCTTCATGAACAACATGCCGGCCTACGCGATCGGCATGGCCGACAGCTACGAAGGCCCGATCGAAGACCCGAAGTGGCTGGGCATCGAGAAGCACCGCATCCCCGGGGACGCCGCGCTGTCTCAGCGGCTGATCCGCGAGGTGATGCAGACGGTGGACGTGGCCTACGCGGAGGAGTGGAAGTTCGACCACGGCATCATGGTGCCGCTGAATTTCCTCACGCCTGCGTTCGACACCAAGGTCATTCCCGTGAACATCAACTGCCAGGGCCCGCCGCTCACGCCGCTGCACCGCGCGTGGGCCTTCGGCGAGGCGCTGCGCCGCGCCTGCGACAAGCTGCCCGAGCGCATCGCGCTGGTGGGCACGGGCGGCATCTCGCACTGGCCGGCCACGCCCGACTCGGGCAAGGTCAACGCCGAATGGGACGCCGAATTCATGCGCCGCTGGTGCGCCAACGACCGCGAGGCGCTGCTCTCGCAGGACGACTACGGCGACGAGGCCACCTACCGCGAAGCGGGCCAGGGCGGCTTCGAGATCCGCACCTTCATCAGCGTGGCGGCCGCCGCGCGCGGCAAGGGCGAGATCTTCCACATGAAGGCGATCCCGATCTTCGCGGTGACCTGCACGGCCGCGACGATGTCGGTCGAATGAACCGGAGGAAGCGACGATGCCCCACCTGGTGATCCTCTACACGCCGAACATCGAGGCCGAGACCGACATGTCGGCCCTGTGCCGCACGCTGGCCGACACCATGCTCGCGCAGCGCGACGAAACCGGCAAGGCGGTGTACCCCACCGGCGGCACGCGCGTGCTGGCCTACCCGGCAGCGCACTTTGCAGTGGCCGACGGCAAGGCGGACTACGCCTTCGTCTACCTCAACCTGCGCATGGCCGCGGGTCGCTCCGAGGCGGTGAAGAAGAAGGCCGGCGACGACCTGCTGGCGGCCGTGCGCGCGCACTTCGCGCCGATCTTCGAAAAGCGCCACATCGGCATCACGCTGCAGATCGACGAAAGCCCCGGACAGGTGTACGACGGCAAGCACAGCAACCTGCATCCGCTGTTCAACAAGAGCTGAACGACAGGAAAAGAACGGACCCACATGCTCTCCCAAGCCACCATCGCCCAACTGGCCGCCGAGCTGCACGAAAGCGAGAAGTCGCGCGTGCAGGTCGAGCACTTCTCCAAGCGCTTTCCCGAGATGACCATCGAGGACGGCTACGCCATCTCGCGCGAATGGGTGAAGGCCAAGATCGCCGAGGGCCGCACCGTCAAGGGCCACAAGATCGGCCTGACCTCGCGCGCGATGCAGCAGTCCAGCCAGATCGACGAGCCCGACTACGGCACGCTGCTGGACGACATGTTCTTCGAGCAGGGCGGCGACATCCCGTTCAACCGCTTCATCGCGCCGCGCATCGAGGTGGAGCTGGCGTTCGTTCTGGGCAGGAAGCTGCAGGGCCCGAACGTGACGATGTTCGACGTGCTGGCCGCCACGGACTACGTGGTGCCCGCCATCGAGATCATCGACGCGCGCATCGAGCAGTTCGACCGCCACACCAAGGCGCCGCGCAAGGTGTTCGACACCATCTCCGACAACGCGGCCAACGCCGGCATCGTGATGGGCGGGCGGCCGGTGAAGCCCGACGCGGTGGACCTGCGCTGGGTGAGCGCGCTGCTGTTCAAGAACGGCGTGATCGAGGAATCGGGCGTGGCCGCCGCCGTGCTCAACCACCCGGCCAACGGCGTGGCCTGGCTCGCGAACAAGCTCGCACCGTGGGACGAGTGCCTGGAAGCCGGCGAAGTGGTGCTGGGCGGCTCGTTCACGCGGCCCACGACGGCCGTGCCCGGCGACACTTTCCACGCCGACTACGGCCCGCTCGGCTCTATCTCATTCCGCCTTGTATGAAGCTCGCCCCCAGGCTTCGCGCACTTCGTGTCGCTTCGCCACCCCCCTACCGGGGGCAACACCTGCGGCCCGGCAAAGCCGGTTCCGCGGTGTTCCACGAATAGAGACACCCCCTTTCCCTCCCAGGACTGAACATGCACACACCCATCAACACCTTCAAGCAGGCCCTCGCGGCCGGCAAGCCCCAGATCGGCCTGTGGGTCGGGCTGGCCGACGGCTACGCGGCCGAGATCCTGGCCGGCACCGGCTACGACTGGCTGCTGGTCGACGGCGAGCACGCGCCCAACGACGTGCGCTCGGTGCTCGCGCAGCTGCAGGGCATTTCCAGCGCGTGGTCGGCGCAGGCCGAGGCCGACCGCTCGCATCCCATCGTGCGCATCCCGGTGGGCGACACCACGCTGATCAAGCAGTACCTCGACATCGGCGCGCAGACGCTGCTGGTGCCGATGGTCGACACCGCGGAGCAGGCCGCGCGCCTGGTGCAGGGCATGCGCTACCCGCCCGAGGGCATCCGCGGCATGGGCAGCGCGCTCGCCCGCGCCTCGCGCTGGCAGGCCTACCCCAACTACCTGCACGAGGCCAATGCGCAGACCTGCCTGCTGGTGCAGGCCGAGACGGTGGAGGCGATGAAGAACCTCGACGCCATCGCGGCCACGCCGGGCGTGGACGGCGTCTTCATCGGCCCGGCCGACCTGTCGGCCTCGATGGGCTTCGTGGGCCAGCCCAACCACCCGGAGGTGCAGGCGGTGATCGCCGATGCGATCGCGCGCATCCTCAAGGCGGGCAAGGCGCCGGGCATCCTCTCGACCACCGAGGAGCAGGCGCGCAAGTGGCTCGCGGCCGGCGCGCTGTTCGTGGCGGTCGGCGTGGACACCATCGTGCTGGCGGCGGCGGCGAAGCAGCTGCTGGCCAGGTACAAGGCGGCGCCCGGCGCGGCCTCACCCAACGGTTACTGACAACGGCCACCGATCCTCTTCACATGGGAGCACCTGCAATGCAACGCACCACCCTCGCCGCGATGGCCGCGGCCGCCACCCTGTTCCTCGCCGCCTGCGCGCCCATGGGCGGCGGCAAGCCCGGAACCACCGCCCAGCAGGAGGCGAACCGCCAGGCGGTGCTCGCCTTCTATGAGAAGGGCCTGAACCAGAAGGACGCCGACGCGGCCCTGAAGTACGTGGGCAACCGCTACGTGCAGCACAACCCCACGGCGGCCGACGGCCCCGAGGGCTTCCGCAAGTTCATCGCCTTCCTGCGCGAGAAGTTCCCGAACTCCAGGAGCGAGATCAAGCGCAGCTTCGTCGACGGCGACTACGTGATCCTGCACGTCAACGCGATCCGCGAGCCGGGCACGCGCGGCAGCGCCATCGTCGACATCTTCAAGCTCGAGAACGGGAAGATCGTCGAACACTGGGACGTGGTGCAGCCCGTGCCCGAGACCGCCGCCAACAGGAACGGCATGTTCTGACCGCCCTCCTTGCGCAATACAACCCGCCAGCCGACGCCAGCCCGATGACCAAGCCCGACGACACGAACGACAGCCGCAGCAACGACAGCAGCAGGCGCTTCCGCTCCGCCACCATCCGCGAGGGCACGATCCGCGCGACCACGCGCAGCTTCCTGCACGCGCTGGGCCAGGACGACGAGGACATCGCGCGCCCGCACGTCGGCGTGTTCCACACCGGCGGCGAGATGAGCCCGTGCAACCTCAACCTGCGCGAGCAGGCGCAGCACGCCAAGACCGGCATCTACGCCGGCGGCGGCACGCCCCACGAGTGCCCGGTGGTGTCGATCAGCGACGGGTTGACGATGGCGCACTCGGGCATGCGCTTCTCGCTGATCTCGCGCGAGCTCATCGCCGACAGCGTGGAAGCCTCCACGCGGGGCCACCAGTGGGACGGCATCTTCGCCATCGGCGCCTGCGACAAGAACCTGCCGGGGCTGATGATGGGCATGGTCCGCTGCAACGTGCCCAGCGTGTTCGTGCACGGCGGCTCGGCGCTGCCGGGCCAGATGCCGGGCCCCGACGGGCAGGACCTCAACGTGGTCGACACCTACGAGACCATCGGCAAGGTGCTGGCAGGCACCGCGACGCACGACGAACTCGACGCCATGAGCCGCGCCTGCCTGCCCACGGCCGGCGCCTGCGCGGGGCAGTTCACGGCCAACACCATGGGCATGGTGTCGGAGGCGCTGGGCCTGGCGCCGATCGGCTCCAGCATGGTGCCCGCCGTGTTCAGCGAACGCGCGCCGCTGATGCGCCGCGCTGCGAAGCAGCTCATGAAGGCGGTCATGGGCGACGGCCCACTGCCGCGCGACATCGTCACGCGCAAGGCGCTGGAGAACGCCTGCGCCATCGTGTCGGCCACGGGCGGCTCGACCAACGCGGCGCTGCACCTGCCGGCCATCGCGCACGAGGCGGGCATCAGGTTCCACCTCGACGACGTGGCCGAGATCTTTGCCCGCACCCCGCTCGTCGCCGACCTGCGCCCGGGCGGCAAGTACCTGGCGCGCGACGTGTTCTACATCGGCGGCGCGGGCGTGATCCTGCGCACGCTGCTGGAGCAGGGCTTCCTGCACGGCGACGCGCTCACCTTCACCGGCCGCACGATGGCCGAGGAACTGGCCGGCGCGCTGGCTCCGGACGGCCGCGTGGTGCGCGAGGCGGGCAACCCGATCACGCGCGACGGCGGGCTGGCGGTGCTCAAGGGCAACCTGTGCCCCGACGGCGCGCTGCTGAAGACGGCCGGGCTGAAGACGCTGGTGCACCGCGGCCCGGCGCGGGTCTTCAATTCCGAGGAAGAGGCGCAGGCCGCCGTGCAGAACCGCCGCTACGAGGCGGGCGACGTGATCGTGATCCGCAACGAAGGGCCCAAGGGCAGCCCGGGCATGCGCGAGATGCTGGGCATCACCGCCCTGCTCTATGGCCAGGGCATGGGCGACAAGGTGGCGCTGCTGACCGACGGGCGCTTCTCCGGCGCGACGCGCGGCCTGTGCATCGGCTACGCCGGGCCCGAGGCGGCGGACGGCGGCCCTATCGCGGCGCTGCGCGACGGCGACATGGTGTCCATCGACGCGCGCGCGCAGGCGCGCTCGATCACGGTCGACCTGACGGCCGAGGAAATCGCGTCGCGGCTTGCCGGACGTGAGGTAAACGCGGGGGTCGCGCGAGGCGGCCTGCTGGAAAAATACGCGCTCACCGTGCGCCCTGCCCACCAGGGCGCCGTGACCCACTCGGGCGCGGTCACCTGGCTGCGCGACGAGTCTTGATCGACCCCTCCACAACCACCGTCCGGAGAGAGACACCATGAGCTTCACGCGCCGCCAGATCCTGCAGACCACCAGCGCATCCGCCCTGATCGCCAGCCTCGGCCAGAACGTCTTCGCGCAGGCGACGACCAACCTCGAGACCGCCACCATCGTCACCGGCTTCGCGGCCGGCGGCACCTCCGACACCACCTGCCGCCGCCTGGCGACCAAGCTCGGCGGCGACTACGCGAAGACCGTGGTCGTCGACAACCGCACCGGCGCAGGCGGGCAGATCGCCGTGGGCTACGTCAAGGGCCGCCCGGCCGACGGCAGCACCATCCTGCAGACGCCGACCTCGATCCTCACGATCTACCCGCACATCTACAAGAAGCTGCCGTACGACCCGATGGTCGACATCACGCCGGTGAGCCTGGCGTGCATCTTCGACTTCGGCTTCGCGGTGGGCCCGGCGGTACCGGCCAGCGTGAAGACCGTGCCCGAGTTCCTGGCCTGGGCCAAGGCGAACCCGGCCGGCGCCAACTACGGCTCGCCGGCCGCGGGCTCCACGCCGCACTTCATCGGTGCGCTGCTGGGCAAGAAGGGCGGCGTGGAGCTCAAGCACGCGGCCTACCGCGGCACGCAGCCGGCCATGCTCGACCTGCTGGGCGGCAACATCTCGGCGGTCTCGGGCCCCATCGGCGACATCACGCAGCACCTGCCCACGGGCAAGGTGCGCATCCTGGGCGTGTCCGGCGCCAAGCGCAGCCGCTTCGCTCCCGAGGTGCCCACCTTCGGCGAACAGGGCCTGAAGGACATGGCGCACAGCGAATGGTTCGCCTTCTTCCTGCCGGCCAAGGCCTCGCCCGAACTGGTGGCGAAGCTGAACGCGGCGATGAAGAACGCGCTCGTGCAGAAGGACGTGATCGACGGTCTCGGCACCTTCGGGCTGGAGGCGATGTCCTCCACCCCGGCCGAGCTGACGGAACTGCTGAAGAAGGACACCGCCAAGTGGGGGCCGATCGTGAAAGAGGTCGGCTTCACCGCGGAGGGATAGACCACCCCCGTTTCTCGTTCACTTCGTGTAGCCGAATCCCCCTCGAAGGGCAACACCCGGCGGCCCGGCAAAGCCGGCTCCGCGGTGTTCCTTCTTAAGGGCAGAGGCGGACGCGGTGGGCGAGCCATCCAGATAGAAGGAACTGCCATGAACGCAATCGCCACCGCCGCGCCGTCTTCCACGTCTGCGCTTGTCCATCCCTCGATCCATCCGGACGAGCGCGCCGCGCGCGAGCAGCTCGCGGCCTGCTATCGCGTGTTCGCGATGCTGGGCTGGACCGAGATGATCTACAACCACATCACGGTGCGGCTGCCCGACAGCGTGACCGGCGGCGAGAAGCAGTTCCTCATCAACCCCTTCGGCCTGCACTACAGCGAGGTCACGGCCAGCAACCTGGTGAAGATCGACCTGCAGGGCAATGTGCTCGACGGTTCGTCGTACCCGGTGAACCCGGCCGGCTTCACGGTGCATGCGGCCATCCACGACGGGCTGGAGGGCGCGCACTGCGTGATGCACACGCACACCACGGCCGGCGTGGCCGTGGCCTGCCTGCAGGGCGGCCTGCAGCAGACCAATTTCTATACGGCGCAGCTGCACGACATGGTGGCGTACCACGACTTCGAGGGCATCACGATCCATGCCGACGAAGGCCCGCGCCTCCTGAAGAGCATCGGCGACCGCAACGCGGTGATCCTTCGCAACCATGGCCTGCTGGCCTGGGGGCAGACGCTGCCGCAGACCTTCGCGATCCTGTGGACGCTGCAGCGCGCCTGCGAGATCCAGATGGCGACCTTCTCCATGGGCCAGGCCATCCCGGTGAGCGAGGAGATCGCGCGGCGCTGCACGCGCGACGCGCTGCAGTTCAGCCCCGAGCACGGCGCGGGCCAGGACGTTTTCAACGCGCTGGTGCGGCAGGTGGACCGCATCGACGCCTCGTACCGCAACTGAACCGAAGCGACCGAGCTCATGAAGATCTGCATTTACGGCGCCGGCGCGATCGGCGGATGGATCGGCGTCGGCCTCGCCCAGGCGGGCGAACGGCTGAACGTGGTGGCACGCGGCGCCACGCTCGAGGCCCTGCAACGCGACGGCCTGTCGCTGATGCGCGGCAGCGCGGGCGGAGAGGTGCGCACGCGCGTGCCGGTCAACGCGGTGGCCGACCCGGAGTCGCTCGGCGTGCAGGACCTGGTGGTCATCGCGGTGAAGGCACCGGCGCTGGCCGGTGTCGCCGAGCGCATCGGGCCGCTGATCGGCGCCGACACCATCGTGCTGGTGGCGATGAACGGCGTGCCGTGGTGGTTCCTGGAAGGCGGCTTCGGCGGCCCGATCAGCGGCCACCGGCTCGCGGCGGTGGACCCCGAAGGCGCCATCGCGCGCGCCATTCCCTCGCGCAACGTGGTCGGCTGCGTGGTACACGCGAGCTGCTCGCTCGACGCGCCGGGCGTGGTGCGGCACCACTTCGGCAACGGGCTGATCATCGGCGAGCCCTCGGGCGAGGCCACGCCGCGCGTGCAGAAGCTGCTGGCGCTGCTCAACAGGGCCGGCGTCGACACCACGCTGTCGCCGCAGATCCAGAAGGACGTGTGGTTCAAGCTCTGGGGCAACATGACGGTGAACCCGATCAGCGCCCTCACCGGCTGCACCACCGACCTGATCATGGGCGACGACTACGTGCGCGGCTTCATCTCGGCGGTGATGCTGGAGGCCAAGGAGATCGGCCGGCGCATCGGCATCGAGATCACCCAGAGCCCGGAAGACCGGCACGAGATCACCAAAAAGCTGGGCGCCTTCAAGACTTCCATGCTGCAGGACGTGGAGGCCGGGCGCTCGGTGGAGCTCGACGCGCTGGTGACGGTGGTGCGCGAACTGGGCGAGCTGACCGCCGTGGCCACGCCGTTCACCGACGCGCTGCTGGGACTGGCGCGGCTGCGCACGCGGCAGCTCGGGCTCTACTGAGCACCGGGCCACCGGCCAGAGTCAGGCCGCGCACAGGTTCGGCCCGCAGACTGAAAAGAGACGGGGGCGGGGATTGCGGGGGCCGCAAACCCTGTACCTGCGCCTTTCTTCTTGGGCTATCCTCTCGCCACTCAAAAATGCACGTAGCGATTTATTACACACCACCAAGGCTGCATGCATGTCCGAGCACAAGGGGAGACGGATGCGTTTGATCTTCATCGAGCTGCTGGTGGCGCTGGTGCTGCTGCCCATCAGCGGCCTGTTCTGGTGGTGGGCCTTCGGCATGGGCGGCCTCGCGGTGGCCGGCTTCGTGGTGGTGGCCGGCGGTGCCCTCTATCTGGTGGTGCGGGGCGTTCGCTCCGCCAAGAAGCAGCTCGGCCACCCGGGCGACGATCGCGAAGATTAGACAAAGCCGGGCCTGCAACGGGCCTGGACGCCACGGCCGTGGCGCAGAAACATTCGCATTCAATTCGCCGGCGATCGGCACCGGATTTCTCTTCGATTCGTACACCCTGCGCCATCTCATGGGGCACGGATGAACTCTTTTTTCTGATTTATTTCGATCGCGACGGCCATTACGCACGTTTCAATGATCGAAATATGAAACACATCCTGGCGCCCAAAAGCGCCAAGCTCAAAAGGCAATACGAAAGTTTTGTCCGCATCGAAGAAATTCCGAACCTGCACGAATAGCCTTCCAATTAGGCTGAAATCACTATTCAGCCGAATGGAACGTCATTGCACGCACTTGGTGATTTCAGCCCCGACACGGGGCGTCCCCGCTTCGGGATTAATCAGAAAACCGTAATTCCAGAGCGGCGCAGGGGGATGGAACGCCGACAACACCACCCCACGATGCACTGTCGCCTCCAGCAGGCAAGTTGATGCTCCCGGCCCACGCCTTGTCGGTCGATTCCTACTTCGATACATCTCATTACAAAATCGAACGCAATATCAAAAACCCTATGGGACCTGACTTTGTGGAACGAAAACCACAATCTCCCGACGGTGCGGGGTAATAAATAGGTCGCAATTCAGCGGCTTCGGAAGTGCCTGCAAAACGGGCAGTGCACACCCCCTTTTCCGAGTGAAAAACGCACTCCGCAGGCCATGTTCCGGCATGACCCTCTGGGCGGCGTGGTCGACGCACGAATAGACACGTCATTTGCGTCTACTCCACCAAAAAGTCGCCTCGCGAAGGCAGCGAGAATTCGCGCTCCTGCAGGCCTGCCGATAAATCGACGGGGCCCCGGTCAATTCGAATTCATCAAAAAGAATTAACCGGTGCAATCGAGCAATTTCAGGCTCGGGCTTTGCATGTGGAATCGCAGTTTTTGAAATAACCCAAGTTCGCAATGGAGTTCCATTTGTCACGCTACCTGTACCTGACGGGTTGGAGTGCCGCCCTGGTTGGGGCGTTGGCGCTTCAGGGCTGCGCGCCGGGCTTCGGCTCGGTGGCGGCCTACGAGCCCGACCGGAGTCCGGCGCCGGCACTGGCGGCCGACGGCATGCCGGCCGAGGGCGGGCTGGTGCCGATCTCGCCCAGCCTCATCAGGGCCATGTCCGACGCACGGCCCACGGCGGTGCCGCCGGACGTGAAGGCGCTGTTCGGCGAAGCGCCGCCCTACACGATCGGGCCGGGCGACGTGGTGGGCGTCATCGTCTACGACCATCCCGAGCTGCTGCCGCATGCCGGCGCCGTGATCTCCCAGCAGGTGGACCCCACCGGCATCAGCGTGGCGCCCGGCTTCATCGTCGACGCCTCGGGGCAGATCAGCTTTCCCTACATCGGACGCGTGAAGATGCAGGGCCTCACCGAGATCGAGGCCTCCGACCTGATCGCCAGGCAGATCGCCAGGTACATCAAGGACCCGCAGGTGACGGTGCGCATCCAGTCCTTCCGCAGCCGCCGCGCCTTCGTCGAGGGCGAGGTGAACTCGCCGGGCCTGCAGATCTTCACCGACGTGCCGATGACGCTGGCCGAGGCGCTCAACCGCGCGGGGGGCATCACCGCCGCGGGCGACCGCTCGTTCATCACGCTCACGCGCGGCGACAGGACCACGCTGATCGACCTGCCGAGGCTGCAGGACATCGGCATCGGCGCGAGCCGCATCCCGCTGCACAACGGCGACGTGGTGCAGGTGCGCAACCGCGACGAGAGCAAGGTGTTCGTGATGGGCGAGGTGCTCAAGCCCTCGGCGCTGAACATGCACAACGGCCGGCTCAGCCTCAACGAGGCGCTGGGCGAGGCCGGCAGCGCGAACCTGGGCACGGCGAACACGGGGCAGATCTACGTCGTGCGGAACAACCGCAACGGCGAGGGCACCGATGCGACGAGCACGCCCTCGGTCTTCCACCTGAACGCGAAGAACCCGGCCGCGCTCGCACTGGCCGACCGCTTTCCGCTGCAGCCGCGCGACGTGGTCTACATCGACTCCGTGCCGCTGGCCAGCTGGAACCGCGTGGCCAGCCTGATCCTTCCCGCAGCGCAGGTGCTCGACATCGGCGACCGCGTCTACATGAACCACCGATGAGATCCGTGCTGACAGTCTGCATCGGCAACATCTGCCGAAGCCCGATGGCGGAAGGCCTGCTCGCCGCAGGCCTGCCGCAGCTGCGAGTGTTCTCGGCCGGCACGGGCGCGCTCGTCGGCCGGCCGGCGGACGCCACCGCGCGCAGGCTCATGCAGCTGCGCGGCATCGACATCTCGGGCCACGTCGCGCAGCAGGTGAGCCAGCTGCTGTGCCGGCAGGCCGACCTGATCCTGGTGATGGACCGCGACCAGCGCCGCCATCTGGAGACGGCCTACCCCTTCGTGCGGGGCAAGGTGTTCCGCATCGCCGAGTTCGAGGGCCACGACGTGCCCGACCCCTACGGCAAGGACGAGGCTGCGTTCGAGCATGCCCTGGCGCTGATCGATGCCGGCGCGCGCGCGTGGATCGACCGCATTCTGAAAATCACGAAACCCGAGCAGCAACCGACATGAACGCAACCCAGCAAGCCGCGCTGCCGCTGCAAGCCATGGAAGAGGATGGTGATGGCATCAACCTGGCCGAGTACCTCGACATCCTGATCGACAACCGCTGGCTCGTCGCGGCCATCGCCCTCGTGGCGGTGCTGCTGGGCACGGCCTACGCCTTCCTCGGCAAGCCGGTCTACGAGGCCAATCTCGCGGTGCAGGTGGAGGACAGTGGCAACTCCGCGGGCAGCTTCCTCGGCGATGCGGCCTCCTCGCTGCTGAGCGTGAAGACGCCGGCCGCGGGCGAGATCGAGATCCTGCGATCGCGCGCCATCCTCGGCAAGGCGGTGGAGAACACCAAGCTCTACATCAGCGCACGGCCGCGCTATGCGCCCTTCGTGGGCAGCTGGCTCGCGCGCCGCGCCACCGGGCTTTCGGAGCCCGGCTTCATGGGGCTGTCGGGCTACGTGACGGGCACCGAGAAGATCCTCGTGCCCCGCTTCGACGTGCCCGCCGACTTCGAGGACAAGCCGTTCACGCTGACCCTGGGCACCGACGGCAGCTACGAACTGAGCAGCGCCGACATCGAAGCGCCTTTGAAGGGCACCGTCGGCACGCTGCTGGAGGCGAAGCTGCCCGGCGTCGCCAACGGCAACCTGAGCCTGATGGTGAGCAGCATCGAAGCCAGGCCCCGCGCGCAGTTCGTGCTGGTGCGCTCTTCCGCGCAGCTCACCCTGCTGGCGCTGCAGGACGCGCTCAAGGTGGTCGAGAAGGGCAAGCAGTCGGGCGTGCTCGACGTGAGCTGGAAGAACCCCGACCCCGAGAAGCTGACGCAGCTGCTCAACGAGATCGGCCGGCTCTACGTGCGGCAGAACATGGAGCGCAAGGCGGCCGAGGCCGAGAAGACGCTGGGCTTCCTCGATGGTGCGCTGCCCCAGTTCAAGAAGCAGCTCGAGCAGTCCGAAGACATCTACAACCGCTACCGCAACCAGAACGGCACCGTGAGCCTCGACGACGAGGCGAGGAACGCGCTGGCCCAGACGGTGGACCTGCAGTCCAAGCTGCTGGAGGCCGAGCAGAAGCGGCGCGAGCTCACCTCGCGCTTCACGAACGAGCACCCGAGCGTGCAGACGCTCGACGCGCAGGTCGCCGCATGGAAGAGCGCGCTGGCCGCCGTCGACGCACGCATCCGCAAGATGCCCGAGCTGCAGCAGAACACGGTGCGCATGCAGCGCGACATCAAGGTCAACACGGACCTCTACGTGTCGCTCCTCAACAGCTCGCTGCAGATGCGGCTGGCGAAGGAAGGCAAGGTCGGCAACGTGCGCCTGCTCGACGAGGCCATCGTTCCCGAAGAGCCGGTGTGGCCGAAACGGCCGCTGGTCATCGCGCTGGCGGCGATCCTCGGGCTGGCGGCGGGCCTGGGCGCGGCGATCGCGCGCAGCTCGTTCTTCGGCGGCATCCGCAACCCGGCGGAGATCGAGAGCCACACCGGCCTCAACGTCTACAGCAGCGTCCCGCTGAGCACTGCGCAGCGCACCATCGACAGGAACATCGAGAACAAGGTGGCCGGCAAGCACGTGCTCGCGCACCTGCAGCCGGAAGACCCGGCGGTGGAGAGCCTGCGCAGCCTGCGCACCGCGCTGCAGTTCGCGATGCTGGAGGCGACCAACAACCGCCTGCTGATCTCGGGCGCGACGCCGGGCGTGGGCAAGACCTTCGTCTCGGTGAACTTCGCGGCGATCAGCGCGGCCACGGGCAAGCGGGTGCTGCTGGTCGACGCCGACCTGCGCAAGGGCCGGGTCAGCCAGTTCTTCTCGATCCCGCGCTCCGCGGGGCTGTCGGAGCTGATCGCCGGCACGCTGAGCCTCGAGCAGGCCATCCGCCCTGCCGTGCTGCCCAACCTGGACGTCATCACCACCGGAGTGCTGCCGCCCAACCCGGCGGAGCTGCTCACCAGCGAGTCGTTCGTGGAGGTGCTGGAGAAGCTGTCGCCGCTGTACGACCTGGTCGTGATCGACACGGCCCCGGTGCTGGTGGCCGCCGACACCGCCTCGGTGGCGCCGCTGGCCAGCACCCTGCTGCTGGTGGCGCGTGCCGAGAAAACCCAGCTCGGCGAATTGAACGAGACCGTCAGAAGGCTCGCCCATGCAGGCAGGAGCGTAAATGGCGTAATTCTGAATGCTATTGATTTAAGCCGCAGGCATGCCGGAAGCGGCGGCTACAAATATGGCGCTTACAAACAGTTGCAATACACATACAATACCAACAGGGATTCCACTTAGACCGTCTGAATTGGAGTTAAATTCAAAATCATGCGACGGATTTCGGTCTCTCACATTGATTGAATACTCAAATAGTATTCGGCATCAAAAGGCATTACAAATGATCGTTAATTCATTCGTATTGCCTTCATCGAGTCATTTGGCCGCGCAATAGTGCGTGCATACGCAGGCACCAAGAGGCATTTGTGCGGATAGTGTCGGCCAAAAAAACAGGGCCATAACCGAGGATCTGCGGGCAATTGCCCGCATGAGGAAAGGTGCGTCAAAAAATGAAAGCATTTCGACGGGAAATATTGTCGCGCTTCAAATCCGGATGGAAAGACCCCGTGGGAAACCTCCATTCGGAGGAGTCGCTCGTACCGCAGGGCTGGGACATCGACGCAGGCGCCGGCATGTCGCGCGGTCCATCTCGATCAGGGTCCCACTCCGGAATCAACCATTCGCCATTGCTGAAAGTCGCGAAAAGATCGGTGGACATCAGCGCCGCCCTTTTCTTCTTCATCGCCTTCGGCTGGCTTTTCGTGCTGCTGGGGCTTTGCGTCTTCGCGAGCTCGGGTGCGCCGGTGCTCTATTACCAGCCGAGGTACGGCAAGAACGGGCGCGTATTCCGCTTCTACAAATTCCGCTCGATGATCGCCAATTCGGCGCAGGTGCTGGAGGAACACCTGAAGAACGACCCCGAGGCGCGGCGCCAGTGGGACGAATACCAGAAGCTCGACCACGATCCGCGCATCACTCGTTTTGGCAAATTCATCCGCAAGACCAGCCTGGACGAATTGCCGCAATTCTGGAACGTGCTGGTGGGCGACATGAGCCTGATCGGCCCGCGTCCCTGCATGCTGGAGCAGAAGGAGCTCTACGGCCAGAGCTGGTCGCACTACTGCGCGGTGCGGCCCGGCATCACCGGCCTCTGGCAGGTCAGCGGGCGCAACCAGCTGACCTACAACGCGCGCGTCGCGCTCGACGTGAGGTATGTCGAAACCCTTTCCGTCGGGAAGGACCTCGACATCTTCTTCAGGACCATCTGGGTGGTCGCTGCCGGTCACGGGTCGCGGTGAGTTCCGCCATCCCCTGCTGACCGGCTGCCCCGGCTCCGGCCCCGCCGCCCGGGAGCAAGTCTTTCACGCAGTCCACGCCGCAAGGCCGGACAGACCTTCCTTCGCTTTGGAATCGATCGGATCGGAATCCACATGCCGATGAGCCACGCCATTGCAGCGCCGGCCGCGCAAGCACGCCCCCCGATGGCCGCGGGAAGAAGGGGCTCGCGCCGCTTCAACCCGTATTCCGTGGCGGGAGTGCTGATCGTGCTCGTGTACGTGGTCATCTACGCGTTCTTCAGGGAGATGCTTCCCGAGAAATGGAGCGTCGACTCGGCCAAGATCCTCGAGATCCTGAATTACGGCGGCACGGACGAAATGGACAATTCGTTCGCCGTGACGGCTGCGCTTTTCAGCATCATCGGATCGAACAATCTCGACGTATTCACCTGCGCCAGCAGCGCGGTATTTCTTTTCTTCGCGACGCGCAATATCCGCCGGGCCGGTGATTTCTTTTCCAGGCTGCTGCTGATCGCGCCCTGCATCATGCTGAACATGTTTGCGCCGTCGAAGGAGACGGTGGTGCTCATCATGACCATGTGCATCACGGTGACGACGATCTATTTCCGGACATCGAAATTTCTCACCATCGGCGCATTCCTGGGCCTTTATGCGATCTACGGCGTTTTCGTCCGGAATTACTATCTCCTGATCGTCGGCGCGTTCTTTGCCGTGCACTGGCTCTGGCGGCGGCCGCTCAAATACCATTTACTGGCCGCGATCCTGGCCGCCGGCGCCATCATGGCGGCGCCTTCCAATCTCCTGCAGACGCTGCAATCGCCGCGCGACACCTCCAATGCGTACGCGGAGCAGATCGGCAGCGACAACCGCACTGCATTCACCAATATCGCCTCGCCCGCCACCGGTCCCGGATTCCTGGTGAATTACGTCTATGCGGCGACGGTGCTGATCACACCCGTCATCTATTTCCACACTCCGAGCGATGCGTTCATGCAGATGATGATCGTGGCGATGCTGCTCATCCTCTACAAGGCGCGGCGAAGGTCGAGGCGGAATCCAGGGGAATTCGAGCCCCGTTTCTTCGGCAGCCTTTTCGTCGCCCACATCCTCGTCCAATTGATATTCGAACCGGACCTCGGCAGTTTCACCCGGCACCTGACCTCGGTGATGCTTTATCTGATCGCCATCAAGGTTTCCGGAAATCAGAGACCCGTTGCAGGTATTCCAAGATGAAAAAGATCCTGATCTGCGCTGTGCCCTTCAGCGACAACCTGGGCGACGGCGTCATCGCGGCGTCGCTGGCCCACATCGCGGCCATGAAGTACCCGGAGGCGAAGGTCGAGTTCCTCGACATCGCCGGGCGCGTGGGCTTCGACGAATCCAACCTGCGCGGCGGCGGCGCCTTCGGCATCTTCCAGAAGCTGCCCTCGCTGCTGCGCTCCGCCATCGTCTTCGCCTACTGCCTGAAGAACTACCTGCTGAGCTGGCGCCGGCAATGGCAGGCGGCGGTGGCCGATGCCGACCTGGTGCTGATCGGCGGCGGCCAGCTCTTCTGCGACGTGGCGCTGAACTTCCCGTCGAAGCTCTTCTTCCTAGGCAGGCTGCTGCGCGGAAAGCGGGTGGCGGTGGTGTCGGTCGGCGTCACGGGCAGGTGGTCGTTCTGGGGAAGGCTGCTCGTGGGCAAGTTCTTCCAGAACGCCGCGCCGGTCTACTACGCCACGCGCGACGTGGACTCGGCCAACAACCTGCACGCGTTCTTCCGCATCCCGCGCAGCCGCATCAGCGTGGTGCCCGATCCGGCACTGGTCTGCGCGAGCGCCTTCTCCGAGGAACTGTCGCCCGAGAAGAAGTGGGACGTGGGCATCTGCGTCAGCAGCCTCGACGCGCTGGTGATGAACTCCGAATACGGCAGCAAGCGCGCCGGCGGCTCGGCCGAGTTCTTCTCGGGCCTCGCGCAGGCCTTGCGGGCCGAGGGCGCGCGGGTGCTGTACTTCACCAACGGCGCGGCGGAGGACAACCGCGTGCTCGCCGAGATCTCCGAGCGCACCGCGGCGGCGGACGATTTCTCCTTCGCCGTGCCGAAGCGCCCCGACGACCTGGTCGCGCTGATCAGCGCCTGCTCCTGCATCGCGGCGCACCGGCTGCACGCGAACATCGTCGCCTACAGCCTGAGCATCCCGTCCATCGGCATGAACTGGGACAAGAAGGTCGAGTCCTTCTTCCGGCTCACGAACCGCACCGAGTTCCTGTTCGGCCTCTCGCCGCGCCATGACGAGCTGAAGGCCAGCGTGCTGAACCTGCTTCGGCAGCGCAACGACCCGCACCGGCTGGGCGAACTCCAGTCCGAAGTCATCGCCGGCACCCACGCACTGATCTGAGCAGCGAGGAGCGAGAAAGCCATGAAAGTCCTGCACGTCGCGGAAACGCTCAAGGGCGGGCTGGAGACCTATCTCCGGATCGTCTCGAACTTCCAGCGCAACTCGCCGGAGATCAGCCAAGTGAAGTTCATCCTGCCCGGGCAGGTCGACTGGCTGAGCCCCGAGAGCGCGCACGTGGTGCCCACCGCGCGCAGCCCGCTGTCGCTGGTGGGCTACGCCAAACGGGTGAAGAAGATCATCGAGTCGGAGCGGCCCTCGGTGCTGCACCTGCACAGCTCGATCGCCGGCGGCATCGTGCGCTCGATGGCGCTGCTGGGCCAGATCCCGCGCGAGGTGAAGATCGTCTACTGCTCGCACGGCTGGGCCTTCGACCAGGCAGCGTCGCGTTACAAGAAGTCGGCCTACCGCTGGATCGAGCGGCTGCTGTCCTCGCGCAGCGACGCCATCATCTGCATCAGCCGCCACGAGGTGCGGATCGCGGCCGAATCGGGCATTCGGCGCTGCACCTGCATTCCCAACGGCATCGATGCCGTGAGCACCGACGCGGCCCCCGCGCCCGAGCCGCAGCCGCCCGAGGGCGCAGGCAGGCCTGCGCCGCGCACCATCCTGTTCGTCGGCCGGCTCGACCGGCAGAAGGGCATCGACCTGCTGCTGGACGCCTACGCCCGCGTGCGGCCCGACTTCAGGCTGATCGTGGTCGGCGACGCGGTGCGCAAGGACCTGCAGCTCGCCCAGCCCGAGCGCGTCGAGTTCAAGGGCTGGCTAGAGAAGGACTCGCTCGACGCGGTCTACCAGTCGTGCGACGCCATCGTCGTGCCCTCGCGCTGGGAAGGCTTCGGGCTGGTCGCGGTCGAGGCGATGGCCAGGAGCAAGGCGGTGTTCGCATCGGCCGTCGGCGGCCTGGTCGACATCGTCGAGAACGGCCGCAGCGGCCGGCTCTTCGAGCTGGAGCACATCGACCAGATGCTGCGCGAGATCGACCGCATGCCCATCGAGACCCTGCGCGAGATGGGCCGGACCGGCCGGCGGATCTTCGAGGAGAAGTTCACCTCGCAGCGCATGAACGCCGCCATCGTCGACCTGTACAAGGAGTCGGTACTGCCATGAAGAAGAAGACCCTCGCCAGCCTGCTGGGCGCCCTGCTCTTCGCGGCCGCCTCGGTCGTGCCGGCCGCTTCGGCGCATGCCAGGGGCATCGGCACGCTGAGTTCGGAGTACCCGGTCTCCCTGAGCGTGCAGATCGATCCCGCGACCATCACCGACGACGACCTGCGCGAGATCCGTGCGGCCGGCTTCGAGTTCGTGCGCTTCGGCGTGCGTCCGCCGATCAGGAGCGTGAATCCGGGGCTCACCGACTATTCGAAGCTGATCCAGCGCGTGCGCAAGGCCAGGCTCGATGCCATGGTCACGCTGTTCGGCGGCAAGGAGATCTGGGGCCACGAGCCCGGCGACATGCGCGGCGGCGGTGGCGGCAGCGGCAGCGGCAGCGGCAGCGGCAGCGGCAGCGGCAGCAAGGAAGACCGCTTCGCCGACTTCGCGGCCGACTTCATCAAGGCGCACTCGGCCGACGTCGCCATCTGGGAAGTGTGGAACGAGCCCGACAACAAGACCTTCCTGCAGCCCGCTCTGGTGCGCGACTTCGGCGCGGCCACCTCGGCGCTGTGCGAGCGGCTCGCGCAGCGGCAGATCCGCCCGGACATCATCGTCGGCTTCGGCTTCGCGAAGCTGCCCTTCGTCGGCGGCGGGGGAGGCGGCGGTGGGGGGAAGGTGCCCTCGGAGCTGGAAGACGCCTTCGTCTCCGCCGCGCGCAGCGACTGCCTGACGGACATCTCCATCCACCCCTACCGTTCGGTGCCCGAGACCGCGCTGGCCGACTACCAGAGGCTGCGCGCGCAGCTCGACAGGCGCCAGCTGAACAAGACCGGCATCGTCGCCTCCGAATGGGGCTACGCCTCGTACATGCCGGTGCGCAACCAGGGCGCGCAGGCTTCGCTGATCTTCAGGGAGTACCTGATCAACGTCGCGGCCGGCATCCGGCTGCTGAACCTGTACTCGTGGCGCGACCGCGGCCAGTCGTACTTCTCCAAGGAAGACAACTTCGGGCTCATGTCGAAGTCCGGCGAGAAGAAGGAGGCCTACTCGGCGCTGACCGAGTTCCTGAAGATCGCGCGGCACTCGCAGAAGGTCTCCTACGACGACGCGCGCGGCGCGAGCCGGCTGGTGCTGCGCCGCGGCGAGTCGATGCTGCACGTGGTCTGGACGCAGGGCGCGGAGCAGAGCGTGTCGGTGCCCGCGGCCGCGGGCGCGAAGTGCACGCGCGTCGACTTCTTCCCGCAGATGCGCGAAGGCAGCTGCGGCAGCCGTTCGGGCGAGGGCTTCAGCGTGAAGGCGACCTCCAGCCCGGTGCTGCTTTCCATCTCGGGCTAGGTGGATGAAGCAACGGCTCTCCGGACTCGGCAAACGCCTCGGCGGTCCCATCTATGCCGTCGCCGACCAGTGCATCTACAGCGCGAGCCAGCTGCTGCTCAGCTTCGCGCTGGCCCGCGTGCTTTCGCCCGCGGACTTCGGCGTGGCCTCCGCGTTCCTCGCGGTGATCAGCTTCCAGTACATCCTGCACATGGCGATGGTGCACGAGCCCCTGCTGATCCGGCGCCATTACGCCGACCGCTCCTCCGCCTGGCGGACCTGGGCGCTGGTGGTGCTGTTCTCGCTGCTGGGCTTCCTGGCATGGCAGATCGCCGCGTTCCCGGGGCAGCTGCACTGGGTGGGCGTGGCGCTGATCGTGGGCTACGAGATCTTCTGGATCTCGCGCAGCCTGCTGCTCGCGGGGCGGCGCTACGGCGTGCTGTGCGTCTCGGGCGCGCTGATCTCGGCGGGCTACGTCGTCGTGCTGAATGCCGCCAGGCCCGCGGGCTGGAAGGAGGCGCTGCTGCTGGTCTCGGTGCTGCAGCTGCCCTTTCTCTTCCTGGTGCTCGCGAACACGCGCCACACCGTCCTTCCGCTGCCGGCCGCGAAGGACGCCCACGGCCTGACGGCGCGCGAATCGATGGCCTACGGCTGGAAGGCCAGCCTCTCGCAGTTCATGAGCTGGATCATGACCGGCGGCGCCATCCTGCTGCTGGGCTCCTCGGCCGATGCCGAGCAGGGCGGCCTGCTGAAGATCTACATCACCTTCCTGCTGCCGATGCAGTACGTGCTGTCGGCGCTGGGCTACTACCTGCTGCCGCAGCTGGCGGCCAACTGGAAGTCGGCGGACGACGCCAGGAGGAAGAAGTCGCTGCGCGACTTCACCGGCTTCGTGCTGCTCGGCTTCGTGGTCGCCGAGGCCGTGGGCGTGGCGCTTGGCCTGCTGGGGCCGCACCTCGTGGTGCTGGCCTTCGGCGCGAACTACCGGGGCATGGACTTCTCGCCCTTCTTCTACGCGCCCGCGATCTTCGGGCTCACCATGTGCCTGCGCACCGGCTTCAGGGCCGCGTCGCGGCCAGGTGCCCTGCTGCTGTGCTCGGTGGTGGGCGCGGTGGTGTTCGCGGTCGCGATGCTCGCGGCCGGACGGCCCGTTTCCTACATCCAGACCATCCACGCCATGACGTGGGGCTTCGCCTGCATGGCCGCGCTGATGGTCGGCTGGCTGTTCTTCCTGGTGCGGGCGAGCGGGGCTGACGGGAACAAAGGGGAGCAATGCGCCTGAGCCCCAAGGGCCGGCGCCGGACGAGGAGATCCTGATGAGCAACCCACTGCTTCGCGGCGTGAGCTTCGACGAGCGCCTCCGCTTCCTGCGGGATGGCGTCGTGTGCCTGCGCGGTATCGTCTCGCCCGAATGGATAGAGCTGGCGCGCGCCGGCCTCCGACAGCGGCGCGACGGCCTGCTGCTGCAGCACGTGGTGTCCGAATCGGGCGCCAGCGAGATCGCCGGCCAGCTGACGGTGAACCGCCGACTGGGCTGGACCTGCGACGAACTGCTCTTCGACAAGGACGTGAGCGCCGCGACCGCAGCGCACTGGCACCAGGACGTGTCCTGCGGGCTGGCCGACAGCCACCGCATCGTCCACCTGTGGATGCCGGTGGACCACATGCCGCGCGAGACCGCGCCGGAAGTGGTGCGCGGCTCCCACCTCTGGAAGACCGGCTACCGGATCGCAGGCCAGTCCGGTGAAGTGCCGGCCATCGATCTGCCCGACATCGAATCCAACCGCGGCGCCTTCGACATCGTGGGCTACGAGGTCGACCCGGGCGACGTGGTGGCTTTCAACCACCGTTCGCTCCACCACTCGGGCCCGGTCATGAGCTTCGGCGAGAAGCACCGCGCCTTCGCGATCCTGTGCGCCGACGACGAGCTTCTGGCGCTGGGGCTGAACCGGCAGCCCGCGGCCATGCAGGCGTTCCGCGCGGCCTAGGACGCTTTCACCAGAACTTCTCGGGCGTTGCCGAAAGCGTCTCGGTGCAGCGCGCCACGGCCTTGGCGCGCTCCTCGCGCAGCCGCTGCCAGTTGTCGGCCTGCCACTCGTTCCATGCGACCGGCTCCGACTGATAGAAGCACGCGGCCGGCGGACGCATGAAGCCCGCGCGGCCGAGCTCGGCGCCGAACTTCAGGCGATACAGCTCGTCCGAGCCGGTCAGGTTCTCGTAGACCAGGTGCCAGGAGCCCGGAAGCAGCGGCGTGTCCGCCACTGCCTGCACCTTGCGCGCCTCCTCGATCTCCTCGGGCGTGGAGCCGTCGGTCAGGGCCGTGGCGTAGGCCGCCTCGGCGCGCTTGCGGTAGATGTCGGTGGCGACCTTGCTGAGCGCATCGTTCAGCTCGCTGATGGCGGGGTTGACGCCCAGCGGGTCGTCCTTGAGCGCCTCCAGCGTGGTGCCGCCGAGGTCGTCCTTCGAGAAGCCCTGCGCGCCGACGCTCACGCCGCCCGCGATGACCGACAGCGCGATGTTCAGGGCGACCTGCCCCGCGATGTTGTTCATCGTGTTCTCGCGGCGGACCACGCGAAGCTGTTCGATCCCGGGCTTGTACATGCCCCGGCTGAAGCGCACGCGGGTCTGAGGTGCCGCTGGCGCGGCAGGTGCGACCGCTTCGACAGGTGCGGCGGGCGATATGGGTGCGACAGGCACGGCCGGCGCGCCTGCGACGGCCTCCGTGGCTTTCGATCGCTGCGGGTCCGCGGGTGCCGCCGCGTCGGTTTCGGCGTGCGCCGAGACGGCGGCGACCGCCAGCGCGATGCCGCATGCGCGCCAAGCGGCGCGCGCTCCCTGTTTCTTCGAAATCATGTGAACGAAATTCCTCCCGGCGCGGATTGTCTCCGAGCCCCGGGGGCCAGCGTCCGCAGCACGGCATCGAGCACAAGCCCGTGGTCCCGTGGACGGGACTGGAGCCAGTCGTGCAGCTTGTGCCCCGCGCCTTCGAGCCGTACGACCTCGACGGACTCGGCCCTGCGGGCCCTGCGCTCGTACTGGTCGAGGACCTGCGCGGGAATCACGGCGTCCTGCGTTCCGTGGACCAGCAGCAGGCGGCCTTCGAAGCCTTCGAGCGCCGTGAAGGCCGGCGAGTTCGCGTAGTCCACGGTCGAGCGCAGGATCTGCTGGAAGCTCGGGCCGAAGGGCGCGTCCTGGGCCGGGGCCACATAGGCTGCCGGGCAGAAGAGCACCAGCGCGGGCGGCTGCAGCCGCTCGATCAGGGAGCACGCGACGTGGCCGCCCATGCTCGTGCCGATCAGCGAGAGCGGCCGCCCCGGCGCCACGTGGCCGGCCACGGCCAGCGCCTGCGACATGCGTTCGTTCAGGCTGGAGCCTTCGACCTGGCCGGTGCTGTCTCCGTGACCGGAGAAGTCGAAGGAGGCGCTCGCGACGCCATCGCGCGCCAGAGCCGAGAGAAGGTACTGGATGCCGCGCCGCGAGGACTGGCCGCCGCCGTGCAGAGCCAGCACGCTCGGCGCGTCGCCAGCGGCGTTGCCGGTGACCGTGCCGCGCAGCGTTTGATCGGCCGCATCAACGGAGAAGTCGTCGTTCATCGCGCGAGCATGACACGGCCCGCCCGCCCTTTCAGGCGGCATCGCCGGCGACAACGCGGCCCGGAGTCTCCCTCGCCGGCATCGTCACCCACCACGCCGCGCAGACGATCAGCAAGCCCCCTGCCCAGCCCCACGGCCCGATGCGCTCGCCGAAGCCGTAGGCCGCGATCAACGCGCCGAACACCGGCTCGCTGCCCATCAGCAACGACACGCGGCTCGGGCTCGAACGCGAGGCCGCATGGTTCTGCGCGAAGAAGGCGAAGACAGTGCACAGCAGCACGAGGTAGGCCATGCCCCACCAGAAGGAGGCCGTGGCAGGCGGAACGTGCCATGCGCCGCCGGCCGGCGCGGCGACGAGCGCGAGCGCCGCCGCGCCGAGGGCCATCACGCCCGACTGCACCGCCGTCAGCGTCAGCGCCGGCATCGCATGGTGCCCGGCGAGCCGTCGCGTCATGCAGACCATCACGGCGCGCAGGAAGGCCGCGATCACCATCAGGCCATCGCCCCAGCCCACCGAGAGTTCCGCGGGCGAGGTGGCCGAGAGCATCGCCGCGCCCAGCGCCGACAGGCCGGCAGCCCGGAACATGCGCCGCGCCGGGCGCTGCCCCAGCAGCCACCATTCGACGAAGGGCGTGAGCGCGACGCACAGGCTGATGAGGAAGGCGGCATTGCTGGCCGTGGTGAGCGACACGCCGAAGGTCTCGCAGACGAAGATCGCCAGCAGGTTCGCACCGAGCAGGCCGCCGACGGCGAGGCCCCGCTGCCACCCGACGCCGAACAGCGGCTTCAGCGCGGGCAGCAGCACGAGGAAGGTCAGCCCGAAGCGCAGCGCGATGAACTCCAGCACCGGCAGCTGCTGCGTCGCCTGCTTGGCCACTGCGTAGCTGCCGCCCCACACCGCCGCCACCAGCAGCAGCATGACTTCGGCGAGGCCGATGCCCGCCGGCCTCTTCGTCTTTGAATCCATACTTCGCTTGCGCCGTCCGTGAACGTTTCCGAGAGCCCCACGCATCCGTCGGGCATGGAATTGTTCCGGGCATCACCCGGGCCGCACAGGCGTCGGCCGGAACAGGACTATTGCGTCGTGGGAACGAATTCATTTCTCAAGGTGCTGCCGGAGATGGTGACCTTCGTGCGGGTCGCCGAGCTCGGCAGCTTCTCGGCCGCGGCCGACCTGCTGGGCATGACGCCTTCGGCAGCGAGCCGGCAAGTGAAGCGGCTCGAGAAGGAGATCGGCGTCCAGCTGCTGCAGCGCACCACGCGCCAGCTGCGGCTGACCGAGCCGGGCGGCGAGGCCTTCGCGCGCTGCCGCGAACTGGTGCTGGCGGCGCAGGGTGCGATGGAGATCGGACAGCAGTTCGCCGCAGGCCCGAGCGGGCTGGTGCGCATCAGCGCGCCCAAGGCCTTCGCGCGGCGCGTGCTGCATGCGCACGTCCTCGAGTTCCTGCGGCGCTACCCCGACGTGGACGTGCAGCTCATCGTGGCCGACCGCGACGTCGATCCGATCCGCGAAGGCGTCGACCTGGTGGTCCGGCTGACGACGAAGCCGCCCGAGGGGCTGGTGGCGCGCCGGCTGATGCCGGTGGCGCACATCCTCTGCGCCTCGCCGCGCTACCTGGCGGCGCATGGCCCCATCGAGCATCCGCGCGACCTCGCGGCCCACAGCTGCCTTTCGCTGGGCGAGCACGAGCGCGACAACCACTGGCGGTTCGGCAGGGAAGAAGGAGACAAGAACAAGGAGGAGGACGAGGAAGCGGAAGTCATCGTGCGCGGCCGCTATGTCTCGAACCACAGCGAAGTGCGGCTCGAAGGCGCGCTGGCGGACCTGGGCGTGGCCGTGGTGCCGGCCTTCGTCGCGCAGCAGGCGCTGGATGCGGGCAGCCTCGTGCGCGTGCTGCCCGGCTGGGAGTACCGCGGCAACTACCGCGGGCACGCGTACATCCTGTACCCGCCCAACCGCTTCGTGGCGCCCAAGTGCAGGGCGCTGGTCGATCACCTGGTGAGCGCGCTCAGTGCTTCTTCAGCAGGACGCGCACAGCCTCCGGCAGGGAGTTGACCTGCGGCATGAAGTGGTCGAGCAGCGCGCCCAGCGCCACCGCGCAGATCACCGCGCCCAGCAGCGGCTTCCAGGTGAGCCGCACGGCGGCCATGAGCCAGCCCTCGCGCGCCACGCGCACCGCCGCGCGCGCCGACACGTAGGAGAACGCGATCTCGATGGCCACGGCCAGCAGCGCGTCCCAGCTGAAGTACAGCAGCACCAGCGAGCCCGCGCCGAACAGGATGGCCGCGCAGATCAGGAAGACGGCGATCACCGGGATGACGACCACCGCGCCCTCGTCCGCACCGCCGGCCACGTCGAGCGCGCCGCTGGCGACGTCGGAGAGGCCGCTGCCGCCACCGCCACCCCCGCCATCGCCCGGGGCCTTGCCGATGCCCGTGTGGCTGTGCGAACTGCCGCCGCGTCCTC
This sequence comes from Variovorax atrisoli, assembly GCF_014195185.1. NCBI lineage: Bacteria > Pseudomonadati > Pseudomonadota > Betaproteobacteria > Burkholderiales > Comamonadaceae > Variovorax > Variovorax atrisoli. Next base: position 455,392 of record NZ_JACIBG010000004.1, read on the forward strand.
CGCCGAACTCGAAGTCGGGCGCGTCGACGTCGAAGTCGAGCCCTCGCTCCTCGACGAGGCGCTTCGCCCACCAGCGCAGCACCAGGAGATAGCCCAGGTACCCCACGCCCAGCGTGAGGAAATAGCGCACCGCGAGCGAATCGACGTGCAGCAGGTGCATCTGCAGCGCAGAGACGCCCCACATGAGCAGCAGCGTGAAGCTGCCGATGAGGATGCCGTGCGTGCGCAGGCTGTACTTGCGGTGCAACTCGCGCTCGAGCTGCGTTTCCCACAGGCGCACGGAGCGCCAGTTGGAAAGGATCTTCACGGCCTCAGGCGGGTTCCGGCTCGGCGAAGGGCACGCGCGGCGCCACCGCGCACATGAGTTCGTAGCCGATGGTGCCGCCGGCCTTCGCGACCTCGTCGATGGGCAGCACGGCGCCCGTCCTGGCCGACTTGCCCCACAGCGTGACCTCGCTGCCGAACTGCGCGTCGGGCACGCCCGTGAGGTCGACGGTGATCATGTCCATGCTCACGCGCCCGACCATGCGGGTGCGCACGCCGTTGACCAGCACCGGCGTGCCGGTGCCGCAGTGGCGCGGATAGCCGTCGGCATAGCCGACCGCCGCCACGCCGATGGTGAGCGGCCCTTCGGCCGTGAAGTTGGAGCCGTAGCCGACGGTGTCGCCGGCCTTCAGGGTCTGCACCGACAGCAGCCTGGTCGACAGCGTCATGGTGGGCTGCAGCTGCCAGTGGGCCGCGTCATGCTCGGGGTAGTCGGGCGCGACGCCATAGAGCATGACGCCGGGGCGCACCCAGTCGCCGCGCGTGCGGTCGGGGTGGCGCAGCGTGGCGGCGCTGTTGGCGATGGAGCGCTCGCCCGGCAGGTCGCGGGTGGCGCGCTCGAAGGCTTCCAGCTGGTGGTCGATGCCGCGCTTGCCGTCGGCATCGCTGAAGTGGGTCATGAGGGAGATCTCGTCGACCTGGGTGAGCGCGTTGAGGCGGGTCCAGGCGGCGCCGAAGCGCTCGGGCGTGAAGCCCAGGCGGTTCATGCCAGAGTTCATCTTGAGGAACACGCGCTGCGGCTTGAGGGTCTTGTGTGCGGCGAGCATGTCGATCTGCTCGTCGCAGTGCACGGTGTGCCAGAGGTCCAGGCGCGAGCACAGCTCCAGGTCGCGGGCCTCGAACACGCCCTCCAGCAGCAGCACCGGGCCGCGCCAGCCGAGGGCGCGCACGCGCTCGGCCTCGGCCAGGTCGAGCATCGCGAAGCCGTCGGCGCCTCGCAAACCCTCATAGACCCGCTCGATGCCGTGGCCATAGGCGTTGGCCTTGACGACGGCCCAGACGCGGGATTCGAGGGCCGAGCGGCGCGCCCGCTCGAGGTTGTGGCGCAGGGCTTCGGTATGGACGGTGGCGAGGATCGGGCGCGGCATGAAGGGTTTCCGGAGAGGGCTCGGCAGGAGGCCGGGACAATGCAGACCACGTTTTAGCATCTTCGGGAATGGGGTCGAACACGGTGGGGATGCAGGATTGCGCGTCGCACCCCCGTGCTATAACCGCCCATTCGCCCTCTACGCGACACTTTTTCACTACCGCCAGCAGACCTGATGCACGTCTCTGGCCAGCCAGCCCATCGATGAAGCGCGGTTTCTACACGATCATGTCGGCCCAGTTCTTTTCGTCGCTGGCCGACCAAGCGCTTTTCGTTGTTGCGGTCGATCTCATGCGGAGTTCGGGCGCGCCCGAATGGCAGCGCGCGGCGCTGGTGCCCATCTTCGCTGTCTTCTATGTGGTGCTGGCCCCGCTGGTGGGCGCCTTCGCCGACGCCCTGCCCAAGGGCAAGGTGATGTTCATCAGCAACGCCATCAAGGTGCTGGGCTGCCTGATGATGCTCTTCGGCTCGCACCCGCTGCTGTCGTATTCGATCGTGGGGCTCGGCGCCGCGGCGTACTCGCCGGCCAAGTACGGCATCCTCACCGAGCTGCTGCCGGCATCGCAGCTGGTCAAGGCCAATGGCTGGATCGAGGGCCTGACCATCGCGTCGATCCTGCTGGGCATCGTGCTGGGCGGCACGCTGGTGGGGCATGCGGTCTCCAGCAAGCTGCTGGCCTTCGACCTGCCCCTCATCGACACCGGCATCGACACGCCGGCCGAGGCGGCGCTCACGGTGCTGATCTTCGTCTACATGCTGGCGGCCTGGTTCAACACGCGCATCCCGCACACCGGCGTCGAGATGCGTCCGCTGCGCTCCAATCCCGAGCACGGCCTGATGCGCAACGTCGCCGCCCTGCTGCCCGACTTCTGGCACTGCAACGCCCGCCTGTGGCGCGACCGCCTGGGCCAGATCTCGCTGGCCACCACCACGCTCTTCTGGGGCGCGGGCGGCAACCTCAAGTACATCGTGCTGGCCTGGGCCTCGCTGGCGCTGGGCTACAACACCACGCAGGCCTCGGCGCTGACGGGCGTGGTGACCATCGGCACCGCCGTGGGCGCGATCGTCGCCTCGATGCGCATGCGGCTGGACATGGCCACGCGCGTGATCCCCATGGGCATCGCGATGGGCCTGATGGTGATCTGCATGAACTTCATCGGCAACGTGTGGCTGGCGGTGCCCTTCCTCATCCTGCTGGGCGGCCTGGGCGGCTTCCTGGTGGTGCCGATGAACGCGCTGCTGCAGCACCGCGGCCACAACCTGATGGGCGCGGGCCGTTCCATCGCGGTGCAGAACTTCAACGAGCAGGCCTGCATCCTCCTGCTGGGCGGCTTCTACAGCGTGTGCACGGGCCTCGGACTCTCGGCCTACGGCGCCATCAGCGCCTTCGGCCTCGTGGTGGCGGGCTGCATGTGGATCATCAAGCGCTGGCACGAGAACAACCTCAAGAAGTATCCCGAGGAAGTGGAGCACCTGCTCGCCATCGCCCGCAGCGACAAGCACCACTGACTCCCCCAGGCTGCGCGCACTTCGTGTCGCTGCGCCAACCCCCTCGCCGGGGGCGGCACCGGAGGCCCGGCGAAGCCGGTTCCTCGGCGTCCCTTGAACAACTCGCGCCCCAATGCCTGCACTTGCCCTGCTACTGAACGCCTTCGTCTGGGGCGTCTCCTGGTTCCCCTTCCGACAGATCGCGGGCCACGGCCTGCATCCGCTGTGGACCACCTGCCTGATCTACACGGCCATCGCCGTGCTGATGGGCGTGCTGCGCTGGCATGCCTGGAAAGGCTTCGCGGCCTTCCCGATGCTGGCGGTGCTGGGCCTGGCGGCAGGCTTCACCAACGTGGGCTTCAACTGGGCCGTGACGCAGGGCGACGTGGTGCGCGTGGTGCTCCTCTTCTACCTGATGCCGCTGTGGAGCGTGCTGCTGGCCTGGCTGCTGCTCGGCGAGCGGCCCACCGGCGGCGCGCTGGCGCGGGTGGCGCTTGCGCTCACGGGCGTGGCGGTGGTGCTGAAGGCACCCGGCGCCGACTGGCCGGTGCCGTCGAGTCTGCCCGACTGGCTGGGCGTGGCGGCGGGCTTCGGCTTCGCCGTCACCAACATCGCGCTGCGCCATCTGCGGCAGGCGCCCGGCGAGTCGCGCGCGCTGGCGATGTTCTGCGGCTGCGCCTTCGTGGCCGGCGTAGCGGCGATGAGCGGCACTGCGCTCGGCGCGTTCGATTCGCCGCTGCGCGCCGCGCCGGGCTGGCTGGGCTGGGCCGCACTGCTGGGCACGGCCTTCGTCCTCGCCAACGTGTGCCTGCAGTACGGTGCGGCGCGGCTCACGGCCTCGGCGACCTCGGTGATCATGCTGTCGGAGGTGCTGTTCGCAAGCGTCTCCTCCGTGGCACTGGGCGCGGCCGCGATGGACTCGCGCATCCTCGTGGGTGGCTCGCTGATCGTGCTCGGCGCGGTCTGGGCGGCGTTTGCGCGAACGCCCGTGCGGCGCGATGATCGCGCCACTTCGTCTCCCACCTGAGGAAAAACAGCATGGCCAGCGTCTACGATTTCGAAGCCAACCTGATCGACGGCAAGCCGGTGAAGCTCTCCGCCTTCAAGGGCAAGGTGCTGCTGATCGTCAACACCGCCAGCAAGTGCGGCTTCACGCCGCAGTTCGCGGGACTGGAGGCACTGCACGAGAAGTACGCCGACAAGGGCCTCGCGGTGCTGGGCTTCCCCTCCAACCAGTTCGGCGGCCAGGACCCGGGCACCAACGAGGAGATCGGCGCCTTCTGCATGAAGAACTACGGCGTGAGCTTCCCGATGATGGAGAAGATCGACGTGAACGGCGCGAACGCCGCTCCGCTCTACAAGTGGCTCACGAAAGAGAAGCCGGGCCTTCTGGGCAGCACGGCCATCAAGTGGAACTTCACGAAGTTCCTCATCGGCCGCGACGGCACCGTGATCAAGCGCTACGCGCCGCTGGACACGCCGGCTTCGCTGGAGCGCGACGTCGAGGCCGCGCTGGCCGCGGCCTGAGCGGCCATCCGCTGCCGCGTCAGAACCTGAAGTCGGCCGTCTTCGGCCCGCCGCCCACCGTCACGGTCTGGCTCTTCACCGCGCCGCCGGGCGCCGCGACGTCGATCACGTAGCGCCCGTTGGGCACGTCGACCAGGCAGACCGGGCCGCTCGCGCGGAACGCCAGCGCGGCGGCGCTGCCGGCGTCGCCGCCCTTGATGGTCACGTCCACGTTCGCCATGTAGGCGCCGTCGGCGCGGGCGAACAGCAGCGCGAGCGGATGCTCCTTCATGGCCGCGCGCATCGCCGTCGATTCGTCGGAGCCGATGCCGCCGCAAACGTAGCGCGCCGACCCTGCGCCCTGCCACTGGGGCATGGCGCCCTGGGCCTGCGCGGCCATCGCGCCGCCCGCGCAGAGGCAGGCCAGCAGGACGCGACGCAGCGTGGCGGAGGTAGTGGATGCGGGCAGAAGGTGGAACATGGCGCTTTCTCCTTGCAGATTCGGTGCGGCCATGATGCGCCGCGGACCGGCGCCGCGCGAGTCGGACCAGCCCCCTCACGCTTGTCCGACGGCGCCTGCGATCAGCCCTTGCCGGGCGCCAGCGCCGCGTCCAGCAGCTCGACCCAGTGCCGCACGGGCGTGTCCTCGCTGCCGCTTTGCAGATGGGTGATGCAGCCGATGTTGGCCGAGGCGATCACCGACGGACGAAGCTGCTTCAGGTGCCCCAGCTTGCGGTCGCGCAGCGGGTAGGCCAGCTCGGGCTGCAGCACCGAGTAGGTGCCGGCCGAGCCGCAGCACAGGTGCGATTCGTTCATCGCCACGCGCATGTCGAAGCCCAGCGCGCGCAGGTGCGTCTCGACGCCGCCGCGCAGCTTCTGGCCGTGCTGCAGCGTGCACGGCGGGTGGTAGGCCACCACGCCCTCGGGCGCCTTCACGCGCGACTTCAGCGCGGGCACGATGTCGGGCAGCAGCTCGCCCAGGTCGCGCGTGAGTTCGCTGATGCGCGCGGCCTTCAGCGCATAGGCCGCGTCGTGCTGCAGCATGTGGCCGTACTCGCGCACGGTGACGCCGCAGCCCGAGGCGTTCATGACGATGGCCTCGACCTCGTTGCGCTCCACGAGCGGCCACCACGCGTCGATGTTGGCGCGCATCTGGGCCTTGCCGCCCTCCTGGTCGTTCAGGTGGAACTTCACCGCGCCGCAGCAGCCGGCCTCGGGCGCGATCACCGCCTGGATGCCGGCCGCGTCGAGCACGCGCGCGGTGGCGGCGTTGATGTTGGGCATCATCGACGGCTGCACGCAGCCCGCGAGCATCAGCACCTTGCGCGCATGCGTGGCCGTGGGCCATGCGCCGGCCTCCTGCTTCGCCGGCACCTTGGCCTTCAGCGCCTCGGGCAGCAGCCCGCGCACCGACTGGCCCAGCTTCATCGCGGGGCCGAAGAGCGGCGACGGCAGGCCTTCCTTGAGCACCCAGCGCTGTGCGGACTCCATTGCGGGCCGCGGCACCTTCTCGTCGACGATCCTGCGGCCGATATCGACCAGGTGGCCGTACTGCACGCCGCTCGGGCAGGTGCTCTCGCAATTGCGGCAGGTGAGGCAGCGGTCGAGGTGCAGCTGCGTGCTGCGCGTCGGCTCCTTGCCCTCGAGCACCTGCTTGATGAGATAGATGCGCCCGCGCGGACCATCGAGCTCGTCGCCGAGCAGCTGGTAGGTCGGGCAGGTGGCGGTGCAGAAGCCGCAGTGCACGCACTTGCGCAGGATGGCCTCGGCCTCGCGGCCTTCGTCGGTGCCTTTGAATTCGGGGGCGAGCTCGGTTTGCATGTCTTCTGTTCTTGTTCTCAGTGGGCGGGCAGCAGGCGGCCGCGGTTGAAGATGCCGTGCGGATCGAACTCGCGCATCAGCGCGCGCTGGATGCGCTCGACGGGTGCGCTCAGCGCGTCGAAGCGCGGCGCGACGGCCCCCTGCGCGCCCGAGCCCGGCATGCGGAACAGCGTGGCATGGCCGCCCGCCGCGCGCGCGATCTCGCGGATGCGCGCGGCCTGCGAGGGCGGCGCCTTGTACCAGCGCTGGCCGCCGTGCCATTCGATCAGCGGCGCGGCACCGTCGATCGACAGCACCGGCGCGGTCTGCGGCACCGACACGCGCCAGAGCGCATCGGGCCCCTCGCCGGTGGCGAACCACGGCAGCTGCTGGTCGCGCAGCGATTGCCAGTCGGCGGCGGCGCGCGCGTTGTCCTTGCGCTCGCCGCCCAGGTGTTCGCACGCGGCTTCCACGGCGGCGACCGCACCGCGCAGCCGCAGGTAGAGCGCGCCCGCCCCGGCGTATTCGAACCAGCAGCTCGCGTTCAGCGGCAGCGGCCGGCCGCCCCATTCGTTGAGCAGCCGCAGCGCATCGGCCTGGGTGCAGGCGAACTCCAGCGTGGCCTCGGCGGGCGGTACGGGAAGCACCTTGAGACTGACCTCGGCGATCACGCCCAGCGTGCCGAGCGAACCGGCGAGCACGCGCGAGACGTCATAGCCCGCGACGTTCTTCATCACCTGGCCGCCGAAGCTCAGCACCTCGCCGCGGCCGTTGACCAGCGTGGCGCCGAGCACGTAGTCGCGCACCGAACCGACGCTGGCGCGCGCCGGGCCGCTGAGTCCGGCAGCGACCATGCCGCCCACCGTGCCGCCGCCGCCGAAGCACGGCGGCTCGAAGGGCAGGCACTGACCCTTCTCGGCGAGTGCGGCTTCGAGTTCGGCCAGGGGGGTGCCCGCGCGAACGGTGACGACCAGCTCGCTCGGTTCGTAGCTCGTGATGCCGGCGAGGTCCGCGGTGCTCAGCACTTCGCCTTGCGGTATCTCGCCATAGAAGTCCTTCGTGCCGCCGCCGCGAATGCACAGCGGCTCGGCTTCTGCAGCCGCGGCACGAATTCGCTCGACCATGTGGTTCAGTGCAGTGTCGATGCTCATCGTGGGCTCTGTATTTGATGTCGTTGTTCGGGGTGCGTGCACAGGCCGCCGGGTGCTCCCCTCAGCGAATGTCCCCCGTCGACGTGATCGCGCTGCGAAAGAGAAAAGCCGGCCTTCATCAGAACCTCGGCAGATCGGGATGCGGCAGCCTGCCCCCACGCACCACCTGCTTGCCGTACTCGGCGCAGCGCTGCAGCGTGGGAATCACCTTGCCTGGGTTGAGCATGCCCTCGGGGTCGAAGGCGCGCTTCACGCCGAACATCTGCTCGTTCTCTGCGGCGGTGAACTGCACGCACATGCTGTTGAGCTTTTCCACGCCCACGCCATGCTCGCCCGAGACGGTGCCGCCCATCGCGACACTGGTCTCCAGGATGTCCGCGCCGAAGAGCTCGCAGCGGTGCAGCTCGTCGGGGTCGTTGGCGTCGAACAGCACCAGCGGATGCAGGTTGCCGTCGCCCGCGTGGAAGACGTTGCAGCAGCGCAGGTCGTACTTCTTTTCCATCTCCTGGATGGCCAGCAGGATGTCGGCCAGGCGCTTGCGCGGGATGGTGGAGTCCAGGCACATGTAGTCGGGGCTGATGCGGCCCGAGGCGGGGAACGCGTTCTTGCGTCCGCTCCAGAACCTCATGCGCTCTTCCTCGCTGCTGCTGCAGGCGATGGCGGTGGCGCCCGAGGCGCGCAGCACGGCGGTCATGCGACCAATCTCTTCCTCCACCTCCTCGGGCGTGCCGTCGGATTCGCACAGCAGGATGGCGGCGGCGTCGAGGTCGTAGCCGGCGCGCACGAAATCTTCGACCGCAGCGGTCATGGGCTTGTCCATCATCTCCAGGCCGGCGGGGATGATGCCGGCCGCGATCACCGCGGCCACCGCGTCACCGGCCTTCCGCACGTCGTCGAAGCTGGCCATGATGCAGCGCGCGAGCTGCGGCTTGGGCACCAGCTTGACGGTGACCTCGGTGGTCACGGCCAGCATGCCTTCGCTGCCGATGACCAGCGCGAGCAGGTCTAGGCCCGGCGCGTCGAGCGCCTCGCCGCCGAACTCGATCGCCTCGCCCTCGGCGGTGAAGCCGCGCACCCGCATCACGTTGTGCAGCGTGAGCCCGTACTTGAGGCAGTGCACGCCGCCCGAGTTCTCGGCCACGTTGCCGCCGATGGTGCAGGCGATCTGGCTCGACGGATCGGGCGCGTAGTAGAGGTTGAAGGGCGCGGCCGCCTCGCTGATGGCGAGGTTGCGCACCCCGCACTGGACCACGGCCGTGCGGCTCACCGGATCGATCTTCAGGATGCGGTTGAACCTGGCGAGCGACAGCGTCACGCCCATGGTGTGCGGCATGGCGCCGCCCGAGAGTCCGGTGCCCGCGCCGCGCGCGACCACCGGCACGCCGAGCTGGTGGCAGGTCTTGAGCACGGCAGCCACCTGCGCCTCGGTCTCGGGCAGGGCCACCACCAGCGGGCGGGCGCGGTAGGCGGTGAGGCCGTCGCACTCGTAGGGGGTGGTGTCCTCGTCGTGCCAGATCAGCGCGTGGGCCGGCAGGTGAGGCTGCAGCGCTCGCACGATCTGCGACTGGCGCTCCGTTTTCTGTAGCGAATCGTGTTGCGTGGGGGTCAGCGGCGCGTTCATGCGGCGGCCTCTTTCTTTATTTCTTGCTCGCGGGATGTCTCGTGTTTACCGCACTCTACGGACATTCCGGCCGAGCCGGGTTGATGGTTTTTCGCCGGCAGCTTGAAAGAACTTCGCGCCCGGCCGTCCGGTTCAGCGCAGGCTCTGCCCCAGCCAGTCGGCGAAAGCCGCGCACTCCCAGCGCTCCAGCGTGCCCGGCTGCCAGCAGATGTAGTGCCGGTGCGGCGAGACCACCGCCTGGTCGGACAGCGCCACCAGCCGCCCCGACTCGAACCACTCCGCACCCAGCTTCTGCCGCACAAGCGCCACGCCGAAGCCGCTCGCGGCCGCGTCGTACATCAGCCCCAGGTCGTTGAACTGCGAGCCGATGGCGGGCTCGGGCTGGTCGATGCCGCAACTGGCGAACCAGGTGCCCCAGGGTTCGAGCGGGCTGCGGATCAGGCGCGCGGCGGCGATCTCGGCCGCGCTGCGAAAGCCCGTGAAGGGGCCGAACTCGTTGAGGTAGCTCGGGCTGCAGGCAGGCACCACCTGCTCTTCGATCAGCAGCCGGTGCTCGCAGTCGGCATAGCCGCCGGGGCCGTAGCGCACCTCGAGGTCGGCCTGCTCGGCCGTCACGTCGAGCAGCGGGATCGACACCTGCAGCACCAGCTCGATGTCGGGATAGATGTTGCGGAACAGCTCCAGCCTCGGCATGAGGAACTGCCGGCTGAAGGTGGGGGTGACCGCGATGCGCAGCCGCGTGGCGCGCTGCGCGGCACTGCCGCCCAGAGGCGTGGCCTGCAGCGCCGCGAGCCCCGTTCGCACGTTCGCGAGATAGGCGGCACCATCGGCCGTGAGGCTGAAGTCGCCGCGGCCGAAGAGCTTGAAGCCGACATGCGATTCGAGCTGCCGGATGCGGTGGCTCACAGCGCTGGGCGTGACGCACAGCTCGTCGGCCGCGCGGCCCGCATGGCGCAGGCGCGCCACGGCCTCGAAGGTCAGCAGGCACTGGATCGGCGGGATGTGCTGCAGGGCCATGCGTGGCGCCCGGTGCTGCGTTCTCGGTTCGGCTCGGCTCAGTCTTCGAAGAAGCTGACCGGCAGGCCGGGCGTGTCGACGCGCATCGAGATCACCGTGCCCGAGGCGGGCCGCTGCGCGATCTCGGCGGCGGGCCTGCCCTTGCGGCCGCTGGTGACGAACAGCGTCTTCAGGTCGTCGCCGCCGAAGCAGGGCATGGTCGGGCACTGCACGGGCACGGGCACCGCGGCGACGATCTCGCCCGTGGGCGCGAAGCGCAGCAGCTGCGCGCCTTCGAACATGGCGACCCAGTAGTTGCCCTGCGCGTCGACGGTGGCGCCGTCGGGGCGGCCCTGGTAGCCCAGCGGCGCATCGACGGTCCAGCCCTCGCGCTTGGCGTCGAACTGGTGGAACACGCGGGCGTGCGAGAGCGAGTTGGCCTCGGCATCCCAGTCCCATGCGCAGACCACGTGCGCGGCGGTGTCGGCCCAGTAGAGGGTGCGCGCATCGGGCGAGAAGGCCAGGCCGTTGGCGGTGGTGGACTCGTTGGCCATCTGCGTGAGCGTGGGCGAGACGCCTGTGCCGGGGCGCGCGTCGAAGCAATAGAGCGCGGCGTTGGCGCGGTCCTTCGCCTCGTTGAGCGACCCACCCCAGAAGCGGCCCAGCGGGTCGCACTTGCCGTCGTTGAAGCGCATGGTGCGCACGTCGTGCTCGACGCGCGCCATCACGGCCAGCTCGCCACCCCATTCGCGCGCACGGTAGATGCCGTCGCGCAGTGCGATCACCAGGCCGCCGCTGCGCGCGGGCGCCATGCAGCCGGGTTCGGTGGGCAGGGGCCAGCGCTCGACCTTCGCGCCCGGCGACCCGATCTCACCGCGCGTGCGCAGCACTGCACGGCCGGGAATGTCGAGCCAGTAGAGCGATCGTTCTTCGGGATGCCAGAACGGCGATTCGCCGAGCTCGCAGAGGCTGTCTTCGATGGAGGTCCACATGGTGGCGAGATTTTGCTCCCGCCCGCCGGGGCCCCGGACAAAAAAAAGCCCGCTGGCGCCGAAGCGCTCGCGGGCTGAACATCCAAAGGAGACCTCGCTTGAAACTTTTTCTTCAGTCGGGGAACACCGCGGAACCGGCTTTGCCGGGCCGCTGGTGTTGCCCCCTGCAAGGGGGAAGGCGCGCGCGACACGAAGTGCGCGAAGCCTGGGGGTTTACCTGTTGTATGCGGTCTCGCCGTGCGAGGAGATGTCGAGGCCTTCGCGCTCTTCTTCTTCCGACACACGCAGGCCGAGGGTCAGGTCGGCGATCTTGTAGGCGATGAAGGCCACGACGCCAGACCACACGATCGTGAGCAGCACGCTCTTGATCTGGATCCAGACCTGTGCGCCCATCGCGAAGGTGTCGGGGGTCGCGCCGCCGGTGCCGCCCAGGCCCTTGGCCGCGAACACGCCGGTCAGGATGGCACCCAGGATACCGCCCACGCCGTGGACGCCGAACACGTCGAACGCGTCGTCGGCACCGAGCATACGCTTCAGGCCGCCCACGCCCCACAGGCAGACCAGGCCGGCCAGCAGGCCCAGCACGATCGAACCCATCGGACCGACGAAGCCGGCGGCGGGCGTGACGGCCACCAGGCCGGCGACGGCACCGGATGCTGCACCCAGCATCGAGGCCTTGCCCTTGTGCAGGCTCTCGCCCAGGATCCACGACAGGGCCGCGGCGGCGGTGGCGAGCACCGTGTTCACGAAGGCCAGGCCGGCGACGGCGTTGGCAGCACCGGCCGAGCCGGCGTTGAAGCCGAACCAGCCGACCCACAGCAGCGAAGCGCCGACCATGGTGAGCGTGAGCGAGTGAGGCGTGAAGGCTTCCTTGCCGTAGCCGACGCGCTTGCCGACCATGTAGGCGCCGACCAGGCCGGCCACACCGGCGTTGATGTGCACCACGGTGCCGCCGGCGAAGTCCAGAGCGCCGTCCTTGCCCAGCAGGCCGCCGCCCCACACGATGTGGGCGATCGGCACGTAGCTGAAGGTGAACCACAGCACCGAGAACAGCAACACGGCCGAGAACTTGGCGCGCTCCGCGAAGGCGCCGACGATCAGCGCCACGGTGATGGCCGCGAAGGTGCCCTGGAAGGCGACGAACACGTATTCGGGAATCGTGGTCAGCGCGCCGAAGGTCTCCTGCGTGATGCCCTTCATGAAGATCTTGTCGAATCCTCCGAAGAAGTTGCCGTCACCCGAGAAGGCCAGGCTGTAGCCGTAGACGGCCCACAGGATGCTGATCAGCGAGAAGATCACGAAGACCTGCATCAGCACCGACAGCATGTTCTTCGAGCGGCCCAGGCCGCCATAGAACAGCGCGAGGCCGGGGATGGTCATCAGGATCACGAGAAGGGTCGAAGTCAGCATCCAGGCGGTGTCGCCGGAGTCGATCTTCGGAGCGGGGGCCGCGGCGGGCGCAGCAGGAGCTGCATCGGCGGCGGCCGGGGCTGCCGCTGCGGGAGCAGCAGCCGGGGCGGGCGCGGCGGCAGCGGGTGCCGACGCGGCCGGAGCCTCGGCGGTTGCCGCGGCGGGAGTCTGCGCGAAGCCGGTGGTACCGGCAGCCAACACGCTCAAGCCGAGCGCAAGAGAGACAAGCAGTTTTTTCATAGTCGTTGTTCTTTCGGGCCAGGACTCGATCAGAGGGCTTCGCGGCCCGTTTCGCCGGTGCGGATGCGAACGACCTGTTCGAGGTTGTAGACGAAGATCTTGCCGTCGCCGATCTTGCCGGTGCGCGCAGCGCCTTCCACCGCCTCGATCACGCGATCGACGAGGTCGTCGGAGACGGCCGCTTCGATCTTGACCTTGGGCAGGAAGTCGACCACGTATTCAGCGCCGCGGTAGAGCTCCGTGTGGCCCTTCTGGCGGCCGAAACCCTTCACCTCGGTGACGGTGATCCCCTGCACGCCGATGGCCGACAGCGCTTCGCGCACTTCGTCGAGCTTGAACGGTTTGATGATGGCTGTGACCAGCTTCATGAGTTTTCTCCTTCGGATGGAAATGAAGTGGCGCGGCAGCTTGGGCCACGCCTCGTTGTTGTATGGCTTACAGCGTCTTCGTCAGCGTGACGATGAAGCGGGCCTTGTTCGGCGAGTAGTAGGTCGTGCCGAAGGTGCCGAAGCCGAAGTCGACGCCCGGGTTGCTCACCGCGAGGTACGAGTTCTTCTTGTTGGCGCCCTGGACCGAGCCGGTCAGCGACAGGCCGTTGCCGAAGTCGTAGCTCGCGCCGATGTTGTAGTCGACGTAGCTCTTGTAGCCCAGGCTGCGGATGTCGCTGGACATGTTGGTGAAGCCCACGGCGGCCTTCAGCGTGACCTTGGGCACGATCTCCTTGCTGTACGACAGGTTCAGGTAGCCCGTGTTCGTGCCCTTCAGGCCCGAGCCGGCCTTGTTGCCTGCGTAGCCGAAGTAGTCCTTCGACACGGTGTGCGAGTACTTGGCGGTGAAGGAGCCGAAGCTGTCGTTCGCGTAGGTGGCGCCGACGTACAGCTCGGTGGTGTTGCCCGAGGAGTTGCCCGGGTAGATGTAGGTGAGCGCACCGACGTCCATGTCCAGCGGGCCGGCCTTGAACTTGTAGCCGCCGTAGACGTCCATCTCGATGCTGTTGCCCTTGAGCCAGTTGACGCTGGAGTTCCAGTTGCCGACGTAGAAGCCGCTGTCGCCGAAGGCGTAGTCCAGGCCGCCCTGGATGGCGGGCTTGAAGCCCTTGGTCTTGGCGTAGTCGTTCTTGCCGATCATGTCCTGGTCCTGGCCACGGAACTTGTAGTTCGTGGTGATCGACACGTTGCCCGTGAGGTTCGGTGCGGGTGCCGCAGCCGGTGCTGCTGCGGCGTCGGTCGTTGCAGTCTGCGCCAGGGCCGCGCCGGACGCGGTCAATGCGGTGGCCAGAACGATCAGCGCCTGGGCGGCGGTACGGTGCGTCATCAGGGAACTCCTCGAAGGTGTGTTGTGGGACCGAGGGGTTCAAAGCAGGGAGCGTGCCAAAGTGCACGAATGCCTCCTCTCGCAACCGCCCCCACGTCGTGGTTGAGAGCCAAATCGTTACAACACCTGTTGCGAGTGGTTGCAGATGCACGGTGCGCCGCACCACCGCGGGAACGCCCAAAAAGTGCGCACCATCTTGGGGAGAGGGAGAGGAATGGGACTGTCTTTGGTGCAAAGCCGCGCCTTGCTGGGTCTTGAAGCGGCCAGTGTCACGGTAGAGGTGCATCTGGCGAACGGTTTGCCCAGCTTCACGCTGGTCGGACTGGTCGAAACGGAGGTCAAGGAGGCGCGCGAGCGCGTGCGCTCGGCGCTCCAGAACGCGGGGCTGGAATTTCCCAATAACAAACGCATCACGGTCAACCTCGCGCCGGCCGACCTGCCGAAGGACTCCGGGCGCTTCGACCTGCCCATCGCGCTGGGCATCCTCGCCGCCAGCGGCCAGATCGACGACGCGAAGCTCGCCGGCCACGAGTTCGCCGGCGAGCTCTCGCTGTCGGGTGAGCTGCGGCCCGTCCGCGGCGCCCTGGCCATGGCGCTCGCCCTGCACACGCGCGGCGTCGCGACCCGGCTGGTGCTGCCCCTGGAGAGTGCGCTGGAGGCGGCCCTGGTGCCGGGCGGCGAGGTCTACGGCGCGAAGCACCTGCTGGACGTGGTGCGCCAGTTCGTGGCGACCGACGAGGAAGCCTCCCAGCTGCCCGACACCGCGGACGACGGCTGGGCCCGCATCCACGCCGCGCCCGACGTGGCGCCACCCCGCTACGCCGACCTGGCCGAAGTCAAGGGCCATACCGGCGTCAAGCGCGTGCTCGAGATCGCCGCGGCGGGCGGCCACAGCCTGCTGATGGTGGGCGAGCCCGGCTCGGGCAAGTCGATGCTGGCCCAGCGCTTCGCCGGCCTGCTGCCCGCGATGCACATCGACGAGGCACTGGAGAGCGCCGCAGTGGCCAGCCTGGGCGGGCGCTTCGCGACGCAGCGCTGGCGCGTGAGGCCTACCTGTGCTCCGCACCACACTGCGAGCGCCGTGGCGCTGGTCGGCGGAGGCTCGCCGCCGCGCCCCGGGGAAATCTCGCGCGCGCACCATGGCGTCCTCTTCCTCGACGAATTCCCCGAGTTCGCCCGATCCGCCCTCGAAGCGCTGCGCGAGCCGCTGGAGACCGGCACGATCACCATCGCGCGCGCCGCGCAGCGCGCCGAGTTCCTCGCGCGCTTCCAGCTCGTCGCCGCGATGAACCCCTGCCCCTGCGGCTATCTCGGCTCCTCGGCGCGGCCCTGCCGCTGCACGCCGGAACAGGTCTCGCGCTACCAGGGAAAGCTCAGCGGCCCGCTGCTCGACCGCATCGACCTGCACATCGAAGTGCCGCCGGTCTCGGCCCAGCTGCTGCTCGAAGCGCCTGCGGGCGAATCGACCGACAGCATCCGCGAACGCGTCGTCGCCGCACGCGAGCGCGCGATGCAGCGCCAGGGCCATGCCAACCAGTCACTGCACGGCGCGGCCATCGACCGCCACGCGGCCCTCGACGACACGGCCCGCGCATTCATGTTCAACGCCGCCGCCAAGCTCGGATGGTCCGCGCGCAGCACGCACCGGGCGCTGAAGGTGGCGCGCACGATTGCGGATCTGGCAGGGTCGGAGGCGGTGCAGGTCGGGCACCTGGCGGAGGCGGTGCAGTACCGAAGGGCGCTGCGCGGGGCTGCCTAGAAGTAGAAGAAGAAAAAGAAGAAGAGCTTCTCGACGCGACCCTCAGCTCACCAGCGAATCGATCCACTGCGCTGCATGAGTCCCGCCCTGCTCGAAGTAGTGGGTGTGCGCGCCGATGCCCATGCACACGTCATGCTCCGATCCGTAGGGCCCCGGCGCGAAGGCCGGCGCCGGGTTCCAGAGCGTCGCATGGCCGCCCACGGTGTCGATCGCAGGAGGCGGGTCGCACCATAGCCAGCGGCCGACGTAGTCGCCGGTGGTGTACAGGTTGACCCACCGGTTGGCGCCGACGTCGCGGGCGAGCGGGCCGCTGTTGCCCGGCGTCCTGGCCCGGCCCACCCATTCGTAGAGAAGCGGAAAGCGCGCCGCGTACAGCTGCCGCAGCGGGCAACCCGCGGTCAGCAGGTGAAGCTTGCCCTGCAGCTGCGGCCACAGCCGCGTGACGCGGTCCTCGATGCCGGCATCGGCCTGCCATTGCGCGCGGTGCTGCAGGTAGCGCAGGAGTTCGGTGGAGATCACCGTGCCCTGGCTGTGCGCCACGATCACGATACGGTCGTACTGTTGCGCCACGAGGTGTTCGAGCAGCGCCACGTAGCGCGAGAAGATCCGGGCGCGCGGGATGGCGTGGCGCGGGAACTCGCGGAAATGGTTGTCCACGTCCAGTGCCACGTCGAGCGGCAGCCGCAGCCAGGGCACGTAGCGGGACAGCACCCCGCCGAAGGCCGAGAGCGCCGCGGCCGCGGTGGCGGCACTGAGTACCAGGGGCTTGAGCACGCTCTCCGACAGAGGCCCGAACCATTCGATGTACGCGCCGCCTATCAGGTCCTTCGGCAAGATGCCGCAGCGCGCCAGCAGCAGCACGACGCCGACGACGGCAGCCACCACCACGCTGGTTGCCGCAAGCCCGGTGACGACGGCTTCGAGCCGGCGGTAGCCGCCGCTGAGCCAACGCCCCAGATCCTGCGCCGTGCCTACGCCGTTCCTGATTTCGGCGAGCACGCTGGGCACGAGCACCACGATCATGTAGAGCAGCAGCGCCAGCGTAAGGCCTGCCGCGAGCACGAAGGTCTCGGTGCTGCGGAGATAGCGCTGGTGCAGGAAGTTGGAGCCCTTGTCGAAACAGCCCGAGGCCACGTCGAAGATCAGCGGGCAATACGAAGTTCCCTCTGCGCCGAATTCCACCAGCGTGGTGAGCAACGCCCAGATCGCCATCGAGAGAGCGACGAAGGAAGCCATGGACACCATCAGCCCCAACCGCCCGGTCGCCACGCTGCCGCGCGCGGCATCGCCGTCACGAGCCGCGATCTGTCCAAGGACGAACCACAGCAGGAAGGGCACGACCGCCGCGGCCCACCAGATCACGATGCCCAGCAGCATGAACTCGAATGCGCGCATGCCGGCGCGCACCCAGTCGTGCAGGTCGACCGCTTGCGCCCTGGACGCGAACGTGGCCGACACCAGGTGCCCCAGCAACAGCAGCGTCGTGGCCGCGAGGAAGGCGAGCCCCACCGCGCGCATCGCCGGGAAGCGCGCGGCCGCCACCCGCAGGACGTAGTCGAACAGCAGTCCGAGCAGCGCCAGGCAGCCCACGCCCACCACCCAGTGCGCCGGCACCCAGTGCAGCAGCGCCGTGGCGGCTATCGCGCAGGCTGCCGCAGCGAAGCGGTTCGCAGGCCGCGCACCATACCGGTAGCAGTACCACCACAGCGCGAGCGCCGGCGCTGCCACGGCCAGCACCGTGCGCAGCACGGCGGTGTGCGGCTGCGCTACGCCCCAGGCGACGATCAGCAGCCCGATGAGCAGCAGCTGCGAGAACAGGTTGGCCAGCAGGTTGGAAAAGGCCCAGTCCAGCCCTCGCTGCAGGTTCGCCAGCCATTGCCAGCGGCGCGGTGGCTTGCCGTCCGGCTGCCGCAGCCCGGCCTCGGCACTCGCGCGATCCACTGCATCGCGCCCCAGCAGCGAGAGGCGGAACACGACGGTGAAGAGTTCGGTGACGATGCGCGGCAGCACACCCGACAGCCGCGACAGGTCGGCCCAGTACATCTCGTGCACGTCCACCTGCTGCGGCGATGCGCCCGCAGCGGATGCGGTGCGGGTCATGCGGATGCGAGCGGCTTCGTAGGCCTCGTTGTCGGCGCCCTTCCACTTGGAGAGCAGGTAGTCGCTGAAGGCGATGCCCGCGTCGGCCGAGACCATGGCTCTCGGCGTGGGACCGCGGTTCCTGGCGCCAGCGGAAGCATCCAGCCTGCCCTTGCCGACGATCCACTCATCGCGCACGAAGTCCGAGCGCAGCGATTGCTCGAAGGCCTTTCCCATCGAGTCGGGCGCCTGCATCGATGGCTGGACGCGCCGCGTCGAGCCCGGAGGCAGCGGCTTCGACGAGCGGTTGCCGGCCATCGCCTTCAGCGGCGGCACCGCCACGATGAAGCTGTCGCAGTCGCCATGGCTGTAGCGAGCCGACGGCGTGCCGGCATTCACCATCAGCGAGGCGATGGCGCGCGCAGTGTCGCCGGATTTCTGGTCGGCGACGCCATGGATGGCGACAACGGCCACGCGCTCCGAACGGCGCGCGGCGGCAGTCCCGGGCCGCTCTTCCTCTTCGCTGCTTGTCGTAGCGCTCATGGTCGTCCTCCTGCTCGCCGATGGCCGGCTGCGGTGACACCCACGGGAAGGCGGACTGGCCGAGAGAGAAAGAAAGAAGAGATCAAGCCGGCTTCGCGCGGGAGCGACGCATTCTTCCCGCGCGGCCACGCGCAGCGCCATCCCGCAAAAGCAGGATGCGGACTATGGCCAAAGCCCTGTCGGGCCGCCGGATCCGGCTACTTGAACTCGTGGCTCACCACGGGCGCCGACTTGCTGTCCTGCACCGTCACGCGCTGCCGGTACACCTCGAGATCGCCGTTGCGCACCTCGATGTTGTAGATGCCCGGTCGCAGCGACAGCGACTTCAGCGGCGGGCTCACGCCGCGGTCCGCGCCGTCGACGAACACCTGGCCCCAGGGCCGGACGTTGAACAGCACGCGGCCCATGCCGGGCGCTGCCGCCGGCGCGGTGGTCGTGGCGCCCGGGGTGCCGGGAGCGGCACCTGCGACGGCGGTTCCGGGCGGCTGCGTGCCAGGAGCGACGGGCACCGAGGGCGGGGAGACGCGGTTGATCTCGGCGATGGCGTTGCGCGCCTCGCGGGCGTGCAGGCCGCGGCGGTAGCGGCGCAGGTAGGCCTCGTAGCCTTCGCGCGTGTTCTCGCTCTGCGCGAGGTTCCAGTCCTCGGCCTCGGCGGTGGCGAGCGCGGATTCGGGCGGGGTGACCGGCGTGGCGGGCGTTGCGGGCGTCGTCGGCGTCGCCCCGGACGTGGAGGCCGGCACGTTTTCGAGCGGCGTCAGCGGCGCGGCGCCTGCGACGGGCGCGCTGGCCGCCGCAGCTGGAGCCTGGGCGGCAGCGCCGCCGGCCACGGCCGGCGGCACGCCGTCGGCGGTGGAAGGCGTGGTGCCGGTGTTGGCCGCGGGCGGCATCGCGGCCGGCGGCGCGGTGTTGCTCGACATCGGCTCGCTCGGCGGCGGCACCGGCACCATCGCGGTCTTCTGCTCCTGCGGCTGCATGCCCGAGGTGAGGCGCAGGCCGATCCAGGCGCCCACGGCGACCAGGGCTATCAGCAGCATGCCGACCATCCCCCATGGCGGGCGCTTGAGCTTCTGCTTCGGTGCTGGCGCGGCAGCCGCGCCCTTCTGCGCGGCCTGGGTCTTGGCGCGGGCGCCGCGATCCTCCTGCGCCGCGCGCGGTGCCGGCGCTGGCGCAGGAGCGCGCACCGGTTCAGGGACGGCCACCGGCACCGGCGTCGCGATCGGCTCCAGCGGCGCGGGCGCCGACACCGGAGAGAACTGCTGTGGCGTCAGTTGCGGAGGCGGCGGCGTGGCCGATACGGGCGCGGCGGGAATGATCACCGCCGGCACGCCCATGCCGCTCACGTAGATGTCGCCCAGCTTCACCAGCCCGAGCTCGGCGGCGAAGGCGGCCACGGTCTGCGTGCGGTCCTTGCTGTGAACGGCCAGCGTGTGGTCGATGGCGGCGCAGAAGGCCGGGCTAAGGTCGTCGCGGCCCATGGACGACAGCGGCACGTAGGCGTCCTGCACGCTGCGCACCACGGCCGAGGGCGGCGGGTGCCCGGTGACCGCGCGGTACAGCACCGCGCCCAGCGCGTAGAGGTCGGTCCAGGCGCCCTGCAGCAGCGTGTTGTCGTCGGCGTACTGCTCAATGGGCGAGTAGCCCGACTTGACCATCACCGCCACCTCGTCGACGAGGTCGGCGATCGACTTGCGCGCCGCGCCGAAGTCGAGCAGCACCGGCATGTCGTCCTGCTGGATGAAGATGTTGTCGGGAGCGATGTCGCGATGGAAGCACTGGCTGCGGTGCAGCGTCTCCAGCGCGCCCAGCAGCGGTCCCAGCATGCCCAGCAGCCAGGGCTCGGTGATCCTGCCGGGCTCCTCCTCGGCCAGACGGCGCAGCGTGCGGCCCTTGTAGAGCTGGATCGCCATGTAGGCGGTGGAATTCGCCTCCCAGAAGCGATGCACGCGCACCAGCGCCGGGTGGCTGAACTGCGCGAGGGTGCGGGCCTCGTTGATGAAGCTGCGCAGGCCCGCCTGGAA
The DNA here is from genome assembly GCF_014195185.1 of Variovorax atrisoli. Lineage (NCBI taxonomy): Bacteria > Pseudomonadati > Pseudomonadota > Betaproteobacteria > Burkholderiales > Comamonadaceae > Variovorax > Variovorax atrisoli. Next base: position 475,720 of record NZ_JACIBG010000004.1, read on the forward strand.
GGTGGCGGTGAGGCGCTCCGAGCGCACGTGCACGCTGTTGTCGCCCACGCGGCGCGCGAGCATGGCGGGCATGTATTCCTTGATCGCGACCTCGCGCTGCAGCGAGTGGTCGTAGGCGCGGTAGACGATGCCGAAGCCGCCCTCGCCGATCACCTCGAGCAGTTCGAACTCGTCGAGGCGATGGTTCACGCCCAGCGGATGCGGGCGCTCGTCCTGCGCGTCGGCCGCCGGGCTTCCGATGCCGTGCGTGGTCGTCATGCTTGCGTTCCTCCTGCGGGACGACCCACCCCATGACCCTCATGGCCCCCCTGGATCGATCGGCCGACCTGGCTCTTCTTGTTCATGCCCATGGCACATGTCCCTGCGAAAACAACTTGGAAAACAGCGGCGTGTTGAGCCCTCCGCCATGGGCGGCTGTGCGCAACGGCGACCCGTCGGCCTGGTTGGTCCACCAGTAGCTGGTGCTGCCGAACGGGTCGAAACACAGTGGAAGCTCCGGCCAGCCCAGGCGCTGCTGGGCGCTGGCGCCACCGGCCGTAGGTCCGAGGATCGAAAGGATGTCGTCCGAGCCGCCGCTGGCAGTCTGGAAGCCCGCACGGCCGGCCGCCAGTACCTGGCTGTCGAACTGGTCGGGCGCCACGCCGTGGCGGATGGCCTGCAGCATCGCGGTGCCGCACTGCCAGTACCACTCGGCCGAGCCTTCGAGCACCGAGGGGCGGTAGCTGCGCGCGGCCACCTGCAGGGTGATGCATACGGGGTAGTAGCGGCCCACCCGGTCGCAGCTCGGCGCGATGCAGCCGAACTGGACCGCGTCGACGCCCTGCGTGGCGGGGATCGCGAAATTCCACACCGGTGCCACCGCGTAGTGGCGCGTCATGGCGTCGGGCCAGCGCTTGAAGCTGCCCAGGCCGTTCTGCATCCAGCGGTCCCACCAGGCCTGGAGTTCGCGCGGCATGCGGCGATAGAGGAAGTCGCCGGCGGCGGGCAGCTTGCCGTACCAGCCGATCTGCTCGTCGACGGGCACCCAGGCCTGCGGAGGAATGCTGCTGTTCATCTCAGGACTTCCCCGGGCACGAGAAGCTGTTCATCTGCGGCAGGCGCAGCGGGTTGTAGACGCTGTTGGCCGTGACCGCGAGCACCACCTTCTTGCCCTGCAGGTCGAAGCTGGCATTGAAGGACTCGGGCGAGCTGCCTGCGGAGATCGAGGCCTTGTCGAAGAGCCGGTGCAGCGCCCAGGGGCCTTCGGTCACGATGCCGCCTGCCGGCGTGCCGTTGGCGGTGGTCACCTGCAGGCGCACCTGGTTGCTGTTGCGCGGGCCAGGCCACTTGATGGTGCTGGGCGCCTGCGGGCCGTGTGCGTAGCGCACCGTCTGGCCGTCGACGTCGAGCGTGAACTGCGTGAGCGCCGCGTCCATGTCCTCGGGCCGGATGTCGATGGTGAACGAGGGCGTGCGCCCGCCCGCCATGCCCGAGAAGAACACGTCGCGGATGGCCTGCGCCTTCTGGAACGAATCGAGGTACGCCGAGCGCCCGGTGGCGCTGCCGTCCACGCCGCGCTTGAAGGCCCAGGGGTTGACCGAGGTGTCGACCTGCGTGATGAGGTTCTTCTGGAAGAAGTCGTCCATCATCCCGCCCGGCGCGAACAGCTGCGCGAAGTCGCCCGAGGCCACGTCGCGGTTCGATCCGCGCGTGAACGGGTAGCGCCCCGCGATCGCCTGGTTGCAGAAGGTGCCGATGCTGGCCGCCGCGCTCTGCCCGATGTTCTGCCGCGTCACCGCCGCAGCCTTCGACGAGGCGGTGGCGGAAAGGTCGTTCAGCATGCCCTGGAAGGGCACCGGCAGGCGCCCCGCTTCGGCCTGCACCTTGGTGACGGCGTCGCTGGTCGGCGGGATGTTGCCGCTGCGCAGCGCTGTGTCGGTGGCGGTGAGGAAGTTGTAGAGCTCGTTGATGAGCGCGGCCGTCGCGTCGATCGGCGCCTGTCCGCCCTGCTTGGGCGCGGTGACCATGCGTCGCAGCGGCTCGAAGTGGTTGTCCACCAGCGACTCGGGACGGTCCACGCGCGTGTTGCGGCGCTGGCTGCCGTCGGGCTGGCCGATGAGCTGCTCGATGCGCTCGCGCGTGCTCTGCACGCGGTTCTGCGCCTGGTCGAGCAGGCTGCGCGCGGCCTCGTCATGATTGCGCAGCAGGTCGGTCTCGCGCGCGGCGCCGCGGATGATGCGCGACATCGGCGACTCGGCGGTCGACAGCACGCGCGTCATCTGGATGCTCTGCAGCAGCGAGCGGCTGTCGGCCAGGCGGATGTCGACCAGGTAGTCGTCCCACACCTTGATGTAGTCGGTGAGGTAGAGCCGGCGCACCTCGCGCAGCAGCAGCTCGCGCGAGGTGATGTCGGCGATGCCGGGCGCGCGGATCTGCAGCACCCAGCGGTCTTCCTGCTCGAGCGACAGCGTGGTCTCGGCCATGCGCTTGTCGAAGATGTCCCAGTAGCCGCGGTAGGTGAAGAGCGTGGGAATGCCGTCGGTCAGCGGCTTGCCGCTCGCGCGCCTGATGACCAGCGCCGACTCGGCGCCGCCCGCCTCGGCGATGCTGAACGCATTGGGCGGACTGGTCTGCAGCAGGATGCGGCGCAGCCGCGCGTACGAGCGCTGCGCCAGCGGCACGCCGGCCAGGCGCTCGCGCGTCTGCGTGATGAGCCTGTCGTCCTTGGCGAAGGGCGAGGTCACCACGCGGCCCGAGAACAGCGCCTTCAGGTGCGACTCGAGGTTGGCGCGCTGCTCGCGCGTGAGCGATGCGCCGATCTTGCGGTCGACGTCGGTGAGCAGCCAGGCCTGCAGGAAGTCGGCGTCGTAGCGCTCGGCGTCGTACAGCATGAGGTAGGCCTTGAGCGCCTCGTAGCTGTATTCGGCGTCGTTCTTCGCGGCTTCGCGCAGCGACTGCTCCACGCGCTGCGCGGCCTGCGGCAGCAGCACGGTCTCGAGGGCGCGCTGGTAGACGCCGTCGGTCGCGGCCTGCAGCTTCTCGCCCTGGTAGAGGCCGAAGCGGTAGGAGGTGGGCGGATCGCCGATGTCGAAGTGGCTGGACTTCGGCAGATCGCGCAGCCTGTCGAGGATGAGCAGCGAGCTCGCGATGTCGCCGCTGGTGTCGACCACCGTGGGCAGCTCGCCGCGCGCTGCGGCCTTGTTGAAGGCCTTGGCGTTGGTGTCTACCTCGGCCACGTAGTCCTTGTTGTTGCGCCAGCTGTTCACGCAGGCGCCCAGCAGCAGCACCAGCAGCACACCGATCACGCTGTAGCCGGCGATGTCGATGGCCCGCTTGCGCCGGTACCAGCGCAGGTTGGTGCCGGCCACGCCCGCGTCTCGGAAGATCACCTGCTGCAGCAGGTCCTTCAGGAAATAGCTCTTGCCCGGGCCCGGCGGCGGTGCCGGCGGTGCATTGACCTGCAGGTAGCGCTTGATGGCGCCCATCACGCGGTCGAAGGCCGTACCCTCTTGAGTGCCGCTGGTGAAGTACACGCCGCGCAGCATCGACGCGGCCTCGAACTTCGACGGATTGAACACGTCGGCCAGGAAGGTGCCGAGGATGTCCTCGAAGCTCGCGAACTGCTGCGGCAGCAGGTAGGCCTGAGCGCGGCGCATCGGGTCGGACTCGGCCGCCAGCAGCTCGGGCAGGCGCTCGTCCAGGCGCTGGTGCAGCAGCTTGTATTCCTGGTGGAAGCGCTCGCGCAGGTCGGCACCCACGGGCGCCGCGCCCTTGTTGCCCTTACCGGCCTTCGCCGGGTTGCCCTGGATCGGGAAGGTGAAGCCCCACACCTGCTGCCGCTCGGTGCGGCCCAGCGAGCCGAAGTATTCGTTGAAGCCGGCCAGCAGGTCGGTCTTGGTGACCAGCACGTACACCGGGAAGTCGATGCCCAGGTCGTTGCGCAGCTCCAGCAGCCGCTTGCGCAGCGCCATCGCGTGGCGCGCGCGCTGGGCGTCGTCGGCCAGCGGCAGGTCGGCGATGCTGATGGTGAGGATCGCGCCGTTGATCGGCTGGCGCGGGCGGAACTTCTTCAGGAGTTCGATGAAGCCCTTCCACTCGCTCTCGTCGGTCTCGCGGTTGCTTTCGTGCGTGGTGTAGCGCCCGGCGGTGTCGATCAGCACCGCCTCGTTGGTGAACCACCAGTCGCAGTTGCGCGTGCCGCCGATGCCGCGCACCGCGGCCTTGCCGAGCTGGTCGGCCAGCGGGAAGTCGAGGTCGGAGTTGACCAGCGCGGTGGTCTTGCCCGAGCCCGGCGCGCCGATGAAGATGTACCAGGGCAGCTGGTAGAGATACTGCCGGTCGAACAGCGAGAAGCGGCTGGCGGGCTTGCCGTCGGCATCCGCGCCGAAGCGCATGTTCTTCAGGATGTTCGTGGCGTCGGTGAAGCCGCTCTGCAGCTCCTTGATCTCGGGCGCGTCCTCGGGCTTGGCTTCCTTCTCGCTCTTGGAGGGCGTGCGCAGCTGGTTGAGCAGCTGCGCGTTGAGCCGGCGCTCGCGCCATTTCCGGTAGATGACGCGCACGATCCAGATCGTGAACATCAGCACGATGACCACGATGCGCACGATCTCGTCCTCGAGCGGACGGTAGCGGCCCACCGCGATGGCCGGGCCGATGACCCAGATCAGGAAGGCGAGCGCGACCAGGCCCAGGAAGACCCACAGGTCGCGGCTGATGAGAAAACGGAAGACGGCGCGCAGCATCAGCGGTTGCCTCCGGAGCGCGGTGCGGGCACGGGTGCGGGTGCGGGCGCAACGAGAGGCGCGGGAGCCACCGGCGCCACCAGCAGCGTCACCTCGACGCGGCGGTTGCGCGCGCGGTTGGCGGGGGAATCGTTGGGCACGATCGGGTCTGCATCGCCGCGGCCTTCGGCGCGCAGGCGTTCGGGCCGCGCAAGTCGCGCTGCGATCATCTTCTTCACCGCGTCGGCGCGGGCCTGGGAAAGTTGCCAGTTGGAGGGGAAGCGCACGCTGCGGATCGGCTGGTCGTCGCTGAAGCCGCTGACCAGCACGTTGCCTTCCACGGAATTGAGCGCATCGGCCACGCGCACGAGCACGGGCGCATAGCGGTCGAGCACGCGGTCGGAGCCCGAGGCGAAGAGGCCGTCGCCGCGCAGCACCACGACACTGCGATCCGCCTCGTCGCGCACGGTCAGCAGGCCTTCGCGGATCTCGGGTTCGAGGAAGCGCTGCAGGCGCGGCACCGGCGCCGGCATGACGACCGCGCGCTCGGCCTGCGGCAGGCGTACCGCGTTGACGGCCGCGAAGGCGCCGTCGGAGTGGCCCGCGAGGTTGAAGGTGAGGAACGCGAACACGCCCATCAGCAGCACCGCCGCTACCGCACCCACCGCCCACACGGGCAGCCAGTTGCGCGAACGGCGCACGGGGGCGCTGCCGTCCTGCCAGTGCGGCGACAGCGGAACCGGGATCTCGCCGCGCGTCTGCCGGATGATCTGCAGCAGGCGCTGCTTGAGCGTCTCCAGCTGCGATCGGCCGTTGTCGATGACGCGGAAGCGCCCCTCGAAACCCATCGCCAGGCAGAAATAGATGAGCTCGATCAGGTGCAGGTGCTGCTGCGGGTTCTGCACCAGGCGCGACAGGAGCTGGAAGAACTTCTCGCCGCCCCAGGTCTCGTTGTGGAACATCACCAGCAGGCTCTGCGACGACCAGATGCTGCCGCCCCATGGCGTGAGCGCGGCGGCCTCGTCGACCGCGGTGCACAGGCAGTAGCGCGCGCCGATGATGACTTCAGGCGCGATGCCCGCCTGCTGTGCGCGCGTCTCGAAGCGGCGGACCTCGTCGACGAGATGCTCGCGCAGCTGCGAGGGCGCGGGATGGTGGCCGGTGGCGCGGATCTGCGGGATCAGGTCGAGCAGCGGGTTGGCCGCGGCCACGAGCGGGTTGTTGCCCGCGAGCGCCGTGTCGCCCGCATGCGGGCGCCGCGCGTCATGCCAGGCGGTGAAGGAATCGGGCTGCGCGCCCAGGCCGCCCATGCCGGCACCGCGCGAGGCGGGCGGCATGCCGCCCATGTCGCCATTGGCGTTGCCGCCGCCGGGATTCGGCGGCACGAAGCCTCCCGGACCGACGGCCATGTCGTTGACACCGTTCATAGAGTCCCTCACGGACGGATGGCCCAGAACTCCATGGCCAACCCGGGAAAGTCACCGGCCAGGTGCATTGCCACGCCGCCCGATTTCTCGAGCTGGCGCCACATGTCGCCGCTCTTGTCGAGTTCGAAATAGTGGTAGCCCGCGTTGTACGGAATCTGCCGCGGCGCAACCGGCAGCGGACGCACCACCACGCCCGGCAGCTGCAGCTGCACGAGGTCGCGGATGCGCTCGACGGAGCCGATCTTCACCTGCGTCGGGAAGCGCTGCTGGATCGCATCGGCCGGAAGGTCGGCATGCACCGCGAGCACGAAGCCGGCGTTGCGCACCAACACCGGGTCGGGCATGCGGCCCACGCGCACGCCGTGGCTGCGCTCTTCGAGTTCGATGGCGATGGCGCTCTGCTCGAGCACGGCCGACAGCGAACGCCGGAGCTCTTCGAGCAGCGGTCGGATGCACTCGTTGAGGTTGTCGTGGTCGTAGATCGGCCACAGCACCGGACGGCGCGTGGGCGAGGTGTGCGTGGCCAGGTGGCAGGCCAGCTTGAGCCAGTCGACGAAGAGCTCCTCGGGGTGCACCTGAACGGCCTGCTGCGCATGCCAGGTGAGCGCGAGATAGCGGTTGACCAGTTCGAGCAGCAGGAAGTCGGAGACCTCGCTCACGCCGCCGCGGCCCGGCTGCGAGAGGCGCGAGGCCAGAGCCTCGGAGCGCTGCGTGAGCAGGCCGTGCAGCTCCGCGATCATGCTGCGCAGCATGGGGTGCGCGGAGGCGTCGAGCACCGGCGGTATGTAGTTGGCGTCGACCACCAGCTTGTGGTCGGTGCGCCGCTCGATCACGCGCACGGCGCCGATGGATTGCCACTCGGCGGTCAGCGAGGAAGCGCGCGCGAGGCGCAGGCGAGGCGCGGCGAGCTGCAGCACCGCCGGACCCAGCGCGACGGCATTGCCGTCGTTGACCTCGCGCTCGATCACGCCGAAGCGCGCGGCCGAGCCCTCGTCTTCCGAGAAGATGACCTCCTCGCTGCCCGGCCTGCGCAGGGGCAGCGCGAGAACGATGAGTTCGTCGGTGAGTTCGCTGGGCACTTCGTACGGAGGCGGCGCGTCTTCGGCGCCGAACGAGAACGGCGTGCCGTCGGGCATCACGCCCGCGCCGCCGAGCAGCGATACGCGGCCCAGCGCGAAGGCGTCGCGGTCGATGTCCAGGTGCAGCCAACCCCAGTAAGCGCCTTGCAGGCCAGCGGTGCGCCGCGTCACGTACTGCTCGACATAGCGTTCCAGTTGCTGGAAGTGCTGGGGGCGCAGGTACATGCCCTCGGACCACACAACGCGATTCGCCAATGCCTGCGGATGGGCGCCATTTCTTGCAGCGCCCGGATTGCGAACTGTCACCAAAAAGACCTCCTGGGGAGTGCTCACGCCGGAGCGGGAGATGCGCGGGAGAGCGGCCTCCCGGTCCACTTGTTTTGATCTCGATGCTACACGTCGCTTCTTACGTTTTGCACCGCATTTATCTTATGAATTCTTCGCACTTTGGTACTAGTCATTGAGTACCTTCAGTGCAAAGTTAACGACTTGGTAGCAGCTCGATGCCCGTCTTGCGCACGGCGACCTGCACGGCCTGTTCGCTCGGCGAGAACTGCCACACCTTGTACAGGTTCGTCTGCTTCGGTTCCTTCAGCGGCAGCACGATGCGCCAGCGAGCGGCTTCGAGCTTGCGATAGCCCGCGATGATGCCGATGGCGCGCGAGTCGAGACCAGCCTCGCGCTTGAACACGCGCTCTTCGCCGCTGCGCATGATGGCCTGGTCCGCATTGACGAGTTCGGTGCTCAGCGTCTCTCTGTCACGGTCCTGTAATGCAAAGTAGTCTGCCGTCTCGAAGTTGCCGGAGGATTTCAGCTCGAAGACCTTGACGAGGATCGGAGCGGCCTGCCCCCGACCGTCGGGATTGACGCCTTCGTCGATCCTGATCGTGACCGCGTAGGGCGTGGGCATGGACTTGGCCGTCGATGCGCATCCGCTGATGAGGCCCGCCCACAACGGTGTGGTTGCAAGTGCGCCTTGTAGCAAGCTTCTTCGATGCATTGAAATCTCCCAGGGGTTCGCGGCTTATATTATCGAAGTCATACGCCCTTACGATGGCGCATCGCGTGCATGCCGCAATCAAGCGGCACACCTTCCAAGCATTGCCTGTTCATTGCCTTCTGCAAAGTAGGAGAGAAGATTGAAGTCATGTCTGCCTGCTCTGGCGTTAGCTCTTCTTGCGGTCGCCGGCTGCACGACCACGCCGCCGCCCGAGCCCGCGCCCCAACCCGAACGCCTGAGCCAGCAAGTGGCCCGCACCACGCTCGAGAAGGCGCAGCAGGCCTATGACGAAGGCGACTATGCCAAGGCGCTCAGCACGCTCAAGAGCGGCGGCGTGTCGGTGTTCGAAGGCGCGGAACCGGCCACGCGCCTCGATGCGATGAAGCTCGAGGCATTCAGCTACTGCGTGGCCAACCAGATCCCCGAGTGCCGGCTGCAGTTCCGCAAGATCCTCGATGCGTTCCCGACCTTCGAGCTCAACGTGGCGGAGCGCAAGCACCCGGTGTGGGGCCCCGCCTTCGAGGCCGCCAAGCGAATGAAGCGTTGATGAAGAACATCGCGGCCGCGCAGGCACAGCGGCGCGAGAAGACCAACACGGAGAAGCCATGCGTTGGACAGTGATCGAACACGCAGGCAGGCCGGTGGCCACGGGCCCCTCGGCATTGCTCGCCGCGCCCGGAGGAACGATCGGACGCAGCCCCGACAACAACCTCGTGCTGCCCGACGAGCAGCGGCAGATCTCCCGCCTGCAGGCGACCGTGCGCTACGACGACGACGGCGTCGCCGTGCTGCGCAACATGAGCGCGGTGCTGCCCATCAGCGTGAACGGACGCGCGCTCGCGCATGACCAGGAATCGCGCGTGGCGGACGGCGACAGGGTGACGATCGGCAGCTACGTGCTGGAGGCATCGAGCGCGCAACATGCCGCGCGCCCGATTTCTCCGGTGCCGCCGCCTGCGTCCCCGGTGCAGCCTTATTCCGCACAGCCCGCGCCGGCGCCCTACATGCCGCCGCCGACGATGGCCGCGCCGCCGCTGCAGGCAGCGGCAGGCCCCGTCGACGCGCTGCTGCCTTCTTCCGGCGCCTCCGATGTCTTCTCCGACCTGTTCGGCGAAGGCGCCCTGCCCATCGGCGACATGCAGCCCACGGTGGCCATGCCACCGCCCCCGCGCCAGGCGGCGCCAGTGCCGGTGCCGCCGCCACCAGCTGCTTTCGCACCGCCATCGCCCGACACCGCCTTCGTTGCGCCCTTGCAGCAGCCCTACCAGCAGCCGCCTGCACCGGCGCCGCAGCTCGACCCCTGGGCGGCGCTCGCGCCATCGGCACCGCCGAAGCAGGGCCCCAGTCCGGCACCGGCCACGAGCACAGGTTCGTCGCAGATGCCTTCCGCAGCGGACTGGGACGCCATCCTCGCCAATGCGCCGCGCCGCGTCGACAGCACGCCCGCGCCCATGCCCGACCCGATGGCGCACGAGCCCTTCGAGCTGCCGTCGCAGGCACGCCGCAATCCCGTCGATCCGCTCGCAGAGCTGAATCCCGATTCGGCCAGGGACATGTCGGACGTGGCGCTCAAGCGCGGCGTCGATCCGCTGTCCTTCTTCGCCTCCGACGAGAGCGCGCACTCGCCGCTCTCCGACCCCCGTCCCACCGCGCTGCCTCACACCGATCCGCTGCTGCCGGGCGACACGCACCCGGCGGTCGACCTGCTGCAGAACAACCGGCCGGCGGTGCAGGGCTACAGCCACTCGAACCACACGCGCGAAGTGGCGGCGCAATTCCGTCCGCCGAATCCGGTGGCGATGCCTGCACCGGTGCCGGCACCAGCACCCGTCGTCGAACCGCCGAGGGCGGAGGCACCGCCGCCCGCACCGGTTCCACCACCGCCTCCCCCGCCGCCTGCTCCACCTCCTCCCGCACCGCCGCCTCCGCCAGCCGTGCAGGAGATCAGGCCCGAGCCATCTCCCGTCGTGGAACAGCCTGCGGTCGCATTGCCTGTCGCAGCGCCCGTCGCGGCCACGGCGGCACCGACGCAAGCCGCTGCACAGACACCATCGCCCGCACCGACAGAGACCGCAGCGGTCTCATCGTCATCGGCGGAAGCCCTCTTCAAGGCCTTCCTCGAAGGCGCCGGCGTGCCCGAAGTCGCCGGCCAGCAGCCGATGGACATCGAGGCCATGCAGCGGCTGGGCCGCATCATGCGTGCCTTCACCGACGGCACGATCGAGCTGCTGTCCTCGCGCGCCATGCTCAAGCGCGAGGTGCGCGCCGAAATCACGATGATCGTGGACGAGGAGAACAACCCGTTCAAGATCCTGCCGAACGGCCGCGCCGTGCTGATGCAGATGTTCGGCGCGCGCATGCCCGGCTTCCTGCCGCCCGAGGCTGCAGTGCACGACGCGCTCGGCGACCTGCAGTCGCACCAGCTCGGCATGGTCGCGGGCATGCGCGCCGCGCTGCTCACGCTGCTGAAGCGCTTCGACCCCGCCGCCCTCAGCCGCGAGACCCCGCACGACGGCGGCCTCGGCGAGAAGCTGCTGCCCGGCGGGCGCGAGGCCCGCCTGTGGCGCCAGCTTCAGCAGCTGCACACCGAGACCACGGCGGCCGTCGAGGACGACTTCCAGGCCGTGTTCGGCCGCGCCTTCCAGCAGGCCTACGACAAGGAAATGGAAAGGCTGAAGGAGATGCGCCGTGCTTGAAGCCACACGCTCCTCGTCCTCCGCTTCCTTCGCCGTGCCGATCTCGACATCGCAGTTCTCCTGCGTGGGCGAACGCAGCGGCAACCAGGACGCCATCGGCTACCACCTCGACGAACGCAACGGCTGCTTCGTGGTGAGCGACGGCGTCGGCGGCAACGCAGGCGGCGAACTCGCCTCGCGCATCGCTGTCGACACGGCCCTCAACACCTTTGTTGCCGGGCCTTCGCTGGCCGCAGACAACATCCAGCGCTGCGTGAAGGCGGCGAACGACGCCATCCTCGCCAAGCAGCGCGAGCTCACCGAGCAGAGCCGCATGAGCGCGACCTTCGTGTCGCTTTTCGTCGACCGCATCACTAACCAGGCCTGCTGGGCCCACGTGGGCGACAGCCGCCTCTACTGGTTCCGCCGCGGCGCCCTGATGCAGCGCACCGAGGACCACAGCCTCTCGGAGCGCTCGGGCGATGCCGCCGCGAGCCAGCACCACGGCGGCGAGCGCCTGGTGAAGACCAACCTGCTGTACCGCGCGCTCGGTGCGCGCGCGACGGCCGAGGCGACGATCACCGCGCCGCAGCGGCTGGCCGATGGCGATGCGTTCCTGCTTTGCACCGACGGGCTCTGGCAGCTGATTTCGCAGCAGGTGATGGAACGGTCACTGCAACTGGCCGACAGCGCGGAGGAATGGCTGGCGCTGATCCGCCGCGCAGCGGAAGCCAAGGCCGATGATTCGCAGGACAACTATTCGGCGCTGGCGGTGTGGGTGGGGTTTCCGCAGCAGGTGACGCTGGCGGGGACGGCGGCAGTCGCCAGGGCCGACTGAAGCCTCCGATCTTCGGATCGCTTTCAGGCCATCAGCACCAGGATCTTGGGCTGGCTCGGCACGATCCGCATGCCCATCGCATTGCCACGGTTCTGGCGCGTCATGCTCGTCAGGCGCGTCTGCGCGGAGCCTTTGATCAGCATGGTGAAAGCGCCCAGCGTGTGCCGTGACTCCCCCATCACGCTCTGCACCGCCACACCCAGGCCGATGCCCGCGTTGTCGCCGAAGGTGAGCGGCGTGCGCGTGGCCAGGTTGTGTGCGGGGGTGCACAGGTAGAGGATGTTCCAGGCCTTCGGGATCGCGGTGGGGCCCAGTGCGAAGTTGGGGTACGGGATCGGTATGGCCGGCGACTTGCAGACGTCGGGGAATGCCAGGTCGATTCCCATCAATTGGCAGTTGGCGAACATGCGGTGTCTCCTTTGATGGTTTTCGGGAATGTGCGGCTCGTTCAGCCCATGTGGATCTGGCTGGCGTCCGCCTTGATCAGGTCCTGTGCCGTGACCACGGTGTTCTTGCCGTGCAGCCTGGCCATCTCGGTAGCCTGGTAGTCGATGTGGGAGGCGCGCACCTGATCAATGCCCTCGGTCATGCGGAATGCCGTCTTGCTCAGATGCACAAGCCGCTCGACGATCGCCTCGTAGACGCGGCCGATCACGCGAATGCCGAGCACCCTGACCTCGGCTTCTTCGCCGCTGTATGCCAGCCGACCCACGCGGCAATCGGCCGTATTGGCGTCGATCTCCAGTTGCGGCGCATCCATGCGCACGCCCTCGCGACCTCGCAGCGAAAGCTGCGTCGCGCTTTCGATGCTGACCGCGCCGCGCTCGGAGGCCAGGGTCATGTCGCCGCTCACGTCCAGGCGCGATGTCCGTGCGTCAGCCTGTTCGGCAACGGCCGTGAGATAGAGACGGCTCGAATCGGGCCCGCTCACGAGCACCAGATCACCGATCTCCGGCCGCAGCAGGCAGCTGGCAGCGCGCTGGCAATGCAGCACGCGCCCGTCGCTCTCGACGCTGTAGAGACCGCCGGGCAGCGCCGAGACGACGGTGCCGAGCGCATTGACTGCGCCGCTTTCCGGGCCCGTACGGTGTTCCGCCGGGGTTGGCTGGGACAAGGGGGATCGCAGGGAAGCAACGTTCATGGGCAACCTCGATGTACTCGTCAGGGTCTGGCTCCGCGCGCCGAGAACTCCTCGGCCGCGAAAAGATCGGGATCGTTCGGCAGCAGGCCGCCTTTATCAGAGAAACGCGTGCCTTCGGTCAGCGCGCGGTGCATCTTCGTGCGCATGAACGTGGCGCCACCGAAATCGGCGTCGTGCAGGTCGGCGTACGAGAAATCAGCATAGGTCAGCACCGATTCGCTGAACCTGGCCTTGCTGCAGCGCGCACGATGGAAGACGCACTGCTCGAGATCGGCACCCGCGAAATCGGCGCCCTCCAGCTCCGCGTCGATCCAGATGCTCTGGGTGAATACGCCGCCCGTGCACGCCACGCCCTTCATGTGCACCTGCGGGAACAGGCTTTGCGGTGCGTGCACGCGCCGCATGCTGCCGCCTTCCAGCTGTGCGCCCTTGAAGTTGCAGCGCAGGAGCGTGGCACCTTCGAAGTCGCAATCGCGCAGGTCGGCGTCCGTGAACTGGCAGTTCTCGAAAGACTGGCCGCGAAATGCCTGCCCGGTGAGCTTCGATTCGATAAAGATGGTCTTGTCGTAGCTGCAGCCGGCGAACACCGCCGAGCGCAGATCGGTCCGATAGAAGGTGGCCTGCACCCGCACGCGCGAGAAGTCGACACGCAGGAGCGAGCCGCCGTGTACGCTGAGCTTCTCCAGGCGAACGTCGGCGAACGAGGCGTCGTCCAGGATATCGTCGGCGAACGAGGCATGGCCCAGGTCGGCGCCGGAGAAGTCCACGCCGGCCATGTTGCAGCTCTCGAACATGACGCCGTCGAGCGACGCGCCGGGCATGCGCGCGCCAGGCAACTCGCACCGGCTGAAGACGCATTCGACGAGCGAGGCCGAGGCCAGGTTCGCGTCGGCGAAGCGGCACTGGTTGAACATGCTGCCTTCGAGCTTCGCACCCGACAGATCGGCACCGGTGAAATCGCACGACAGAAAGACGCCGCCCGACAGGTCGAAGCCGCGGAAGTTCAGGCCCTTCAGGTTCTTCTCGCGAATTTCGTCGCCCCGCTGGACCATGGATCGAATGCGTGTGGGCGTCATGGCGTGTCCTGCTCGGGTGCGCGCTTGGGCACGGTCTTGACCTGCTCGGTATAGGCCTCGTCGAACCGGGTGAACCTGTCGATCAGGCACTGGCCCAGGTCGGCTTGGAACAGGTTCGCGCGATGGAGATTCGCCGAACCCAGCAAGGCCTTCTGCAGGTTCGCGCCGATCAGGTTTGCACGGACGAGCGTTGCGCCCGTGAGGTCGGTGCGCACGAAGCTCGAGTCCCGCGCATCGGCGCCCACCAGCGCGGCCTTGCGCATCGAGGCGTTCGAGAAATCGGTGCCGTCCATCCGGGCATCGGTGAAGTCGGCGGCATCGAGCACCGCGTCGCGCAGGTTGCAGTCGATCAGCACGGCGCGCTGGAAGTTGGCTCCCCCGAGCTTGCTGCTGCCGACAAAGCAAGTGCTCTCTACGCGCGCGTCGGAGAAGTCGATGCCGCCGTGGCATTCGCTGTCGGTCCAGTCGCAGGTGTCGAGTGCGGCGCCTGCAAAAATCATTTCCGAGACGGCGCAGTTGTACCAGGAGACTTTTCGCAGGCGCGCATGATCGAAGCGGACACGGTGCAGTTCGCTCTCGTCCAGGAAATCCACCGAGGAAAGGTGCGCCCGGTCGAACCTGCAGTCGCTCAGGCGGGCCTTGTCGAGGGTCAGGTCGACCAGCTTCGCGTCCGAGAAATCACAGCCCTGCGCCCGAAGCTCGTCGAGCTGGGTCTGATCGAACCGTGCCCCGGAGAAATCGGTGTTTTCGCACACGGCGAGCACCATGTTGGCCTTGGCCAGATCGGCACCTCGCAGCGAGGTGTGCGAGAAATGGGCGCGCACGAGCAACGCCTCGCCGAAGTCCGCGTCGTCGAGCCTGCAACCGCTGAAATCGGCGCTCTCCAGCAAGGTACGCCGCCATCGCGTGCCGCGCAGATCCATGCCCGAAAAATCGGCACCCGTGAGATCCAGGTCGGAGAAATCGCGCCGATCGGCCAGGATGCGCTCGGCCTGCGCACGCGCCTGCGCTGCAGCCTCCGGCGTCATCGGATCGGCTGCATCCTGATGCTGCGCGGTGCGCCGGTAGTTGGCGATGAGCTGATCGCCGGCCATGTGCGACAGCCGCCTCAATTCGTCAGCCGCCTGCTGCGGCATGGGCGTCGCCCCTGCCGCAGCGGAAGATTGCCGCTGCCTCTCGATGCGCGCCCAGGCGTCGACCTTCGGCGGGCCTTTCTGTTTCGTCGACGTGCTCTGCTCCATGAGCCTGGAGGTGTCGAAGCCAGCCTTGCGCGACTCGACCGCATTGGCTTCGGCTGCGGCCGCCATCTCGGCGCGCACCTGCTCGATCTTCGTGCGCTGTTCTTCGACCATCGCCCGCGTCTTCGCGATGTACTCAGGCAACTCGCGCATCGACGTGGGCGGCTTGTGCGGCGGGATCTCGCCTTCCTCTGCTTCGAAGCGGCTCATGTCGACGCCGTCCGCCCTGGCTTTCTCGCGCACTTCCGAACGCATGCGTTCGGCGCGCACCTCCATGTTGCGGCGCATGGGCGACGGCGGCAGAGCGGACATGTCCAGGTCGGGCCAAGGGGCCAGGATGTGCTCGGGCATCAGCTGCTCGTCATGCAGGAGATAGAGCGCACGATCTTCCGCCTCGCAGCGGATCACCAGCACCTCGCGGTAGTCCGAAACCGGCAGCGGCGGCGCACTGCCCTCCTCCATCGCCATCATGGCGTGGCTGATGTCGTCCGCGTCGTCCTCCGTGATCTCGGTCGCCCCGTGATAGATCAGCCCCAGGCGCTCAAGGTGCGGGAAGAACCATGCAGTGCTCAGATGCAGCGGCAGGTCTTCGAGCACCGCACCGTCGAGGCTGTGCAGGTGATGCTTGCCACGAACCACGAAGCCGCGGGCCCGCCAGCCGGGGATGCGACCGCGCTGCACCCGATGGTCGGGATGCATGTTCGTGATCTCGAACTCGGCGCCAGCCAGTTCGCCGTCGCCGGGCGCGAGCCACTGGTCGGGCGGCGCGGCGTTGAAGTAGCTCCACTCCATGTCCAGCGCATAGCCCGGAAAGATGTTCTGCTTCCAGTGCTCGTCGTATTGCTTTCCGAGTCGCTGTGCGCGCGAGGGCCGCTCGATACCGACCATGCCGAATCCAGCAGGCTCTACCTGCTGGTCTCGACGGCGCAGCATCGCATGCGGCAGTTCGATGTTGGGCAGCCGTCGCGTTTGCAGGCCGTTGACGATTTCGTCGGAACGGCCGATGCCGACCGGGTTCTCGGCGAATCCGGGGCCGCCGAACGCGTGCTGCCAGTCGAGCCGCATCATGTCGAACGGTTGCGGCGCGCTGGAACGGCCGTCGACCCAGAAGCGATCGCCGAACACATGCAGCGCCTTGGTGCGCCGGCCGACCCGCACCGCTACCGCACTCTGCGTGCGATCGGCGTGATGGCACGTGTAGGCGTTGCCCGTCACCAGGAACTCGGGATTCGCCTTGGGCATGCCGAGATCGATGGAAAACTCCTCGCCGAGTTCGGTGGCGAAGGTCTTCCAGCAATCAGGCTCGGGCACCAGCTTCGCATCGAGGCCGAAGCCGTCGGTCATGACGATCGCCGTCATCCCCAGCCAGTGGCGTCGATCCTTGATGAAAGAGCGGGTGAGCATGCTCATGCGCAGCGGCTTGACGATCTTCATGCGGCGGTCGTGCTCGGGATTTCAACCTGTGTGCGATCGCGATCGATCGCCACCATCGGAGGCTCGGCGTCGGAATACAGCACATGCACCTTGCTACCCCTGACGAAAGTCGATAGCAGGTCTTCGTCGATGAAGGTCCTCACGGTGGCCTGGCGCAGTTCGCCCCGCTCATCGCGCCAGGCCAGACGCAGCTCCGTCGCCGTCATGCCGGCGCCATGCCGGCTGCGCTTGGTGAGTTGGCCCGGCGGACGGGCGAGTCCGAGCACCTCGGCCTCGGCATGCCGCGCATGACCCCGCAGCTGCAGCCAGTGCCGCTCCTCCTGCTTGTATTCGGAGTTGGTGGTCACGGTGCTCCACACCAGGAAGACGGACAGGACCACCGTCGCGGCGATCGCGATCGCACCCACCGATCCCAGTACTATGTCAGACCACGACATTCGATGTTCTTCCTTCGCGAGGTGCCCGCGTCATTCCGTGACATTCAGGTCGCCGGTCTGTGTTTCCTGCAAGGCCACGTCGACCTCCACCGCCTTGGTCTTCTTCAGCTTGATGACGATGTTCTCCTTGCGCCAGACCCAGTCGATGAAGTTGACAAGCGACAGGTTCACGAAAACACCTGAATTGATCGAGTTGAGACCGCAGGTCAGGACCTTGAAACCGTACAGGTCGTAGGACCCCAGCGTCGCCGTGACCTGAAACCCGGTCCCTTCCTTCACGTTGCGCTGATACCAGGTCTGGTTGTCGGCATTCACCTCCTGCCTGGGCGTGTTGTAGGTCGTCACTTTCGTGTTGATCGTGAAATTGGTGGTGTTGACCTTGTGATCGGTGCTCGTGTAAGTGATGTCGGGCGCAGTGACTGTCTTGGTGCCCGTGACCACGGTGTTGTCGGGGCCGAGCACCAGCTTGCCGTCGAAGGCATTGATGATCTCGACCCGCCCGCTGCAGGTGATGCGGATGTCCGATCCCGCCACGAGCCGCAGCACCGAGCCGTTGACCGTGACGACCACGTCCCCGTTCACGGTCTCGAAGATGCCATCGTTGACCACGCGTTTCTCGCCGCCGCTGATGATCTCTGTCGCTCCGCCGGTGATGGTTCGGATCTCTCCACCCGACACCGTTTCGATCGCTCCGTCGTGCACGGTGCGCGTCTCGCCGCCATCGATGGTCTCGACCGCGCCGGCGGTGATGTGGCGCTCCTCGCCCGACTCGAAGGTGGACGACTCATGGCCCTTGATGAGCGTGGTACGCGTCTTCTCGGTGGTGTGCGTTTCGTCGCCTTCCACTTCGGTGTCGAGATTGCGCTCGGCATGCAGCAGCATCTGCTCGGCCCCCATGCGATCCTCGAACACGATCGCGTTGGCGTTCGCCACGGAGCCACCCTTCGTCGAGCGCGACACGATACCGCTCCTGGCATCTTCCGCTGGCAGATCGAATGGCGGCATCTGGTCGGCGTTGTAGACGCGACCGATCACGATCGGACGGTCGATGCGCCCGGAGATGAAGTCGACGATCACCTCCTGGCCGATGCGCGGCACGTGCACCGTGCCGAAGGAGTCTCCCGCCCATGCCTGCGAGACACGCACCCAGAACGAACTGTCCTGATTGTTCTGTCCGACGCGATCCCAGTGGAACTGCACCTTCACGCGGCCATACTCGTCGGTCCAGATCTCCTCGCCCTCGGGGCCGACGACCGTGGCCGTCTGCGGACCGCTGGTGCGCGGCATCGGCGTACGCCGCGGTGCGCGAAACGGCCTGTCGGCAGGTTGCACGACGAACCCGTGGCCGAAGGATGAGCCGCCCGGCGCATCTGCCGTGGTTGCGTAGCCACCTTCGCGCCAGTCGTAGCTCACCGACACCAGGAGGTAGTCCCGGTTGTCGTCGTCGCGCGGGGAGCCGCGCATGTTGAAGCGATATCCCGGCGCCAGGCCCCGCACGGTGGCATGGCCGGCGCTGCGATCGGCGAGCGACTGTGCCTCCTCGAGCCGCACGCGCGCATAGTGCTCGCCGTCTCCGGCTGCACCGTAGTCGCCGATCCATTCGTACATGTCGTAGTCGGCGTTGTCGGTGGCCAAAGGCTGCACCCGCGTGCCCGAAAGATCGGCCTTGGGCGTGGTGAAGTTGAAGTCGTCGACCGTATAGCTGCCCGAACGCACCTCTGCCGTCACCTGCCAGTCGTCGATCACCTCGATGTCGTCCGTGATGGCGCGATCGCTGGCGAAATAGTCGATGCACGCGTAGCCGGGAAGTTCATCATGGGCCGAGGCATCGTCTGCGAGCACCAGCGTGTGCTGGTTCCTGTCGTGCCTGAACCAGTAGTAGATGCCTTCGAGCTCCATCAGCCGGCTCACGAAAGCGAAGTCCGATTCCTCGTACTGGGCGCAGAAGTCCCAGGCCCTGTAGCTGCCGCTGAGCTTTTTCTCGTAGGCATAGCCGTAGGCGCCGAGCACTTCCTCGATCATCTCGACCGCGGTGCAGCCCTGGAAGGTACGGCTGTGGCTCGAGCGCGTGAGGTACCACAGCCACGGCCGCACGGTGGCCCTGTAGACCGTGTGGCGCACCGTGCCGCCTTCGCGGCCCGTCCGTGCAAAGCGCGTGACCTCGCCATGAAGGAAGCGCGCATCGGCCGCAGTCTTCATTTCCAGCGCCATCGACTTGCCCAGCAGAGCCCTTGCATCGATGGAAGGATCGGGGCTGAGCATCTCGACCTCGAACTCGAACAGTTCCGACAGCGTTTCGCTGCCGTGCATCGCGCGAAACAACAGCTGGTCTTCGGCGAGCGGCGTGTGGGCACGGACTACTCTTTCCATGACGCGCCTTTCCTTTCTGTTCCGGCAGCGCTCATTTCTTGTTGCGCTTCAGATTGACGGTGACCACGAACGGCCCTCTTTTCTGAACGGTGCTCGTGGCAAAGCGACTCTTCACATTGACCTTGATGTTGATGAGCGCGTCGAGCCAAAAGAGGTACGACCAGTTTGCAAAGACGCCGCTGAGCATGGTGTTCACTCCCGCGACCTGCAGCTTGGCCCCGAAAAAGTCCGCGGAACCGATGAACAGCTTGACGTGCCGGTTCGACACGATGTCCTTCTGCTGGTCGATCCATCCCTGGTCGGCAGCATTGCCGGTATAGCCCGGCGTGTTGAGGACGGCGACGTCTGCGTTGAGCGTGTAGTTGGTGGTGTTGACCGTGTAGTTGGTGCTGTTGTAGACCATGGTCGGCGCCGAGACCGTCTTCGTTCCGGTCACCGCGGTCGCATGCGGGCCGAGCACGAGCTTGCCGTCGAGGGCGTTGATGATCTCCAGCCGGCCCGCCGCCGTGATGCGGACGTCCGCCCCCGTCACGAGACGCATCGTGCTTCCGTTGACCACCAGCAGCACGTCTCCGTTGTCGGTCTCGACGATGCCGCCATTGACCACCCGCGTCTCCCCCCCGCTGATCGTCTCCGTCGCCCCGCCCGTGATCGTGCGCGTCTCCCCGTCGGTCACCGTCTCCGTCGCACCGCCCGTCACCGTGCGCTCCTCGCCCCCGTCGATCGTCTCCACCGCACCCTGCGTGATGTGCCGCTCCTCGCCAGACTCGTACGTCGCCGACTCGTGACCCTTGATCAGCGTCGTGCGCGTCTTCTCGGTCGTGTGCGTCTCGTCGCCCTCCACCTCCACGTCCAGGTTGCGCTGCGCGTGCACCAGGATCTGCTCCGCGCCCATCTTGTCCTCGAACACCAAGGCATTGGCTGTCGCCTCCGAGCCACCCTTCGACGACCGCGTGACGATCCCGCTCTTGGTCGCCTCCCCGGGCAGCGCGAACGGCGGCATCTGGTCCGCGTTGTACACACGCCCAACGATCACCGGCCGGTCCGGCCGCCCGCCGATGAAGTCGACGATCACCTCCTGACCGATGCGCGGCGTGAACACGCCCCCGAACCTCTCCCCCGCCCAGATGTGCGACACCCGCACGAAGCGCGAGCTGTTCTCGTTGCGCTGCCCATACCGGTCCCAGTGGAACTGCACCTTCACCCGCCCGTACTGGTCGGTCCAGATCTCCTCGCCCTGCGGACCGACGACCGTCGCCGTCTGCGGACCGCTGGTGCGCGGCACCGGCGTCTGCCTGGGCGCCCTGAACGCCAGCGCCGTGGGCTGCACCACGAAGTCGAAGTCGTAGGTGCCGCGCTCCGAGCCCGTGGCATACCCCCCCTCGCGCAGCGCGTACGACACCGACACCGCCAGGTACTCCTGGTTGTCGTCCGACCTCGGCGAGTTGCGCATCGTGAACTTGTAGCCCGGCGCCATGCCCCGCACGGTCGAGTGCCCGCTGCTGCGCTGCGCCAGCGACTGCGCCTCCTCCAGCCTCACCTTCGCGTAGTGCTCGCCGTCTCCCGCGGCCGGGTAGTCGCCCAGCCACTCGTACACCTCGTAGTCGGCGTTGTCGTGCCCCCGGGGCTGGCTGCGCACGTTGATCAGGTCGCCCTTGGGCGTGGTGAAGTTGAAGTCGTCCACCGTGTAGCTGCCCGAGCGCACTTCCTCGCTGGGCTGCCACTCCCGGATGACTTCCATGTCCTCGGTAATGTCACGGTCGGACGCGAAGTAGTCGATGGTCTCGTACCCGGGCGTCGCCTCGTGCGCACCGATGTCGTCGGACAGCACCAGCGTGTGCTGGTCCTTCTCGTGCCTGAACCAGTAGTAGATGCCCTCCAGCTCCATCAGCCGGCTCACGAAGGCGTAGTCACTCTCGTTGTACTGCACGCAGTATTCCCAGCTGCGGTAGCTGCCAGAGAGCTGCTTCTCGAACGCGAAGCCGTAGTCGCCGAACACCTCCTCCAGGATCTCCACCACGCTCTTGTCCTGGAAGATCTTGTTGTCGTTCGAGCGCGTGAGGTACCACAGCCACGGCCGCACGCTGGCCCGGTACACCGTGTGGCGTTCCGTATCGCCCTCCCGCCCGATCATCGAGAAGCGGATCACCTGCCCATTGAGGTACCTCGGCCCGCTGCCCGCCGTCTGGATCTCCAGCGTCAGCGGCTTGCCCAGCATCGACTTCAGATCCAGCGACGCGCTCGGACTCAGCAGGTCCACCTCGAATTCGAACAGCTGCGACAAACCCTCCGTGCCCCGCATCGAGCGGAACACCAGCTGGCTCTCGCCCAGCGGCGTGTGGGCTTTTACGACCCTCTGCATGAAGCAAGTCTCCTGTTGGTTTTTTTGCAGGCTCAGGGAGCCCGGAGGAAGAATGCGCCCCTCACCTCCTTGAACTTGAACTTCACGAGCTTCGAGACCACGAAGCCAAGATCACCTATCGCCACGTTCTTCTTGATCCGGTTTTCGTTGTCGTTCAGCAGCGCGAGGTTGATGAAGATGCCGTTGATCGACGTGAAGGTCGATGCGGTCACCATCACCTTCGCGGCATAGAAATCGAAGGCGAGGGGCGTCCAGAGGTTCGCCTTGCCCCATGTCGCTGCGAAATTGGTCCAGCGCCAGTGACCGTGATCGTCCGTGGTCACCGTCTGGCGCGGCGTGTTGTAGACGATCACGTTCGCATTGAGCGTGTAGTGCGTGTTGTTGAGCGTGTAGTTGGTGGCGTTGTGCACGATGGTCGGCGCGCCTACCGTCTTCGGGCCGGTGACCACCGTGGTATCGGGACCGATCACCAGCTTGGTGTCGACGGCATTGACGATCTCGATGCGCCCACCGCCGACGATGCGGATGTCGGCTCCGCTCACCAGGCGCACGACGGTTCCGTTCACGGTCAACGAGACGCTGCCGTTGACGGTTTCATCGATGCCGCCATTGACCACCCGCGTCTCCCCCCCGCTGATCGTCTCCGTCGCCCCGCCCGTGATCGTGCGCGTCTCCCCGTCGGTCACCGTCTCCGTCGCACCGCCCGTCACCGTGCGCTCCTCGCCCCCGTCGATCGTCTCCACCGCACCCTGCGTGATGTGCCGCTCCTCGCCAGACTCGTACGTCGCCGACTCGTGACCCTTGATCAGCGTCGTGCGCGTCTTCTCGGTCGTGTGCGTCTCGTCGCCCTCCACCTCCACGTCCAGGTTGCGCTGCGCGTGCACCAGGATCTGCTCCGCGCCCATCTTGTCCTCGAACACCAAGGCATTGGCTGTCGCCTCCGAGCCACCCTTCGACGACCGCGTGACGATCCCGCTCTTGGTCGCCTCCCCGGGCAGCGCGAACGGCGGCATCTGGTCCGCGTTGTACACACGCCCAACGATCACCGGCCGGTCCGGCCGCCCGCCGATGAAGTCGACGATCACCTCCTGACCGATGCGCGGCGTGAACACGCCCCCGAACCTCTCCCCCGCCCAGATGTGCGACACCCGCACGAAGCGCGAGCTGTTCTCGTTGCGCTGCCCATACCGGTCCCAGTGGAACTGCACCTTCACCCGCCCGTACTGGTCGGTCCAGATCTCCTCGCCCTGCGGACCGACGACCGTCGCCGTCTGCGGACCGCTGGTGCGCGGCACCGGCGTCTGCCTGGGCGCCCTGAACGCCAGCGCCGTGGGCTGCACCACGAAGTCGAAGTCGTAGGTGCCGCGCTCCGAGCCCGTGGCATACCCCCCCTCGCGCAGCGCGTACGACACCGACACCGCCAGGTACTCCTGGTTGTCGTCCGACCTCGGCGAGTTGCGCATCGTGAACTTGTAGCCCGGCGCCATGCCCCGCACGGTCGAGTGCCCGCTGCTGCGCTGCGCCAGCGACTGCGCCTCCTCCAGCCTCACCTTCGCGTAGTGCTCGCCGTCTCCCGCGGCCGGGTAGTCGCCCAGCCACTCGTACACCTCGTAGTCGGCGTTGTCGTGCCCCCGGGGCTGGCTGCGCACGTTGATCAGGTCGCCCTTGGGCGTGGTGAAGTTGAAGTCGTCCACCGTGTAGCTGCCCGAGCGCACTTCCTCGCTGGGCTGCCACTCCCGGATGACTTCCATGTCCTCGGTAATGTCACGGTCGGACGCGAAGTAGTCGATGGTCTCGTACCCGGGCGTCGCCTCGTGCGCACCGATGTCGTCGGACAGCACCAGCGTGTGCTGGTCCTTCTCGTGCCTGAACCAGTAGTAGATGCCCTCCAGCTCCATCAGCCGGCTCACGAAGGCGTAGTCACTCTCGTTGTACTGCACGCAGTATTCCCAGCTGCGGTAGCTGCCAGAGAGCTGCTTCTCGAACGCGAAGCCGTAGTCGCCGAACACCTCCTCCAGGATCTCCACCACGCTCTTGTCCTGGAAGATCTTGTTGTCGTTCGAGCGCGTGAGGTACCACAGCCACGGCCGCACGCTGGCCCGGTACACCGTGTGGCGTTCCGTATCGCCCTCCCGCCCGATCATCGAGAAGCGGATCACCTGCCCATTGAGGTACCTCGGCCCGCTGCCCGCCGTCTGGATCTCCAGCGTCAGCGGCTTGCCCAGCATCGACTTCAGATCCAGCGACGCGCTCGGACTCAGCAGGTCCACCTCGAATTCGAACAGCTGCGACAAACCCTCCGTGCCCCGCATCGAGCGGAACACCAGCTGGCTCTCGCCCAGCGGCGTGTGGGCTCGAACGACTCTGACCATGGGGGTTGTCTCCTTCTATTTTTTTACGCTTCGGAAAACTCGTAGCGGAAGTCGTCGTCCGCGGCGCTGAGCTGCACGCCCGCAAGCTTGCGCGCACTGACCGTGGCCCCGATGACTTCCTCGCTCAGCCTCGGAAGGATCGTGTGCGTGAGGATCGCGTCGATCATCCGGCCGCCCGATTCGATGGCGGTGCAGCGGCGTGCGACGAGTTCGACGGCGCTGTCGTCGTAGGCCAGCGCGATGCCGTGGTTCGCCTGCAGGCGCGTCGCGATGCGATCGAGCTGCAGTCGGATGATGCGGTGCAACGCCTCCGCGTGCAACGGGTAATAAGGCACTACAACCAGCCGGCCCAGCAGCGCGGGCGCGAACACCTTCAGCAGCGGTTCGCGCAACGCGGCGGCCAGCGGTTCGGGGTCGGGGCGCAGGGTCGGGTCTTCGCACAGCTGCATGACCAGGTCGGTGCCGACGTTGGAGGTCATGATGATCACGGTGTTGCGGAAGTCGATGTGGCGGCCTTCGCCGTCTTCCATCCAGCCCTTGTCGAAGACCTGGAAGAAGATCTCGTGCACGTCGGTGTGCGCCTTCTCGATCTCGTCGAGCAGCACCACGCTGTAGGGCCGGCGGCGCACGGCCTCGGTCAGCACGCCGCCTTCGCCGTAGCCCACGTAGCCGGGCGGAGCGCCCTTGAGCGTCGAGACGGTGTGCGACTCCTGGAACTCGCTCATGTTGATGGTGACGAGGTTCTGCTCGCCGCCGTACAGCGCCTCGGACAGCGCCAGCGCCGTCTCGGTCTTGCCCACGCCCGAAGGACCGCAGAGCAGGAACACGCCGACGGGCTTGTTGGGGTTGTCCAGCCGCGCGCGCGCGGTGCGGATGCGGCGCGAGATGGTCTCCAGCGCATCGGGCTGCGCGACCACGCGCGCCGAGAGGATCTCGCCGAGCCTGAGCACCGACTGCGCGTCGTCGCGAACCATCCGGCCGATGGGAATGCCGGTCCAGTCGGCCACCACAGTGGCGACGGCCTGTGCGTCGACGGCCGCGAGGATGAGCGGCGATTCGCCCTGCAGCTGCGAGAGCTTGTCCTGTGCCTCGTTGAGTTCGGCGCGGATCTCGTCGGGCGTGCGCTGGGGTTCGGCGGAAGGTGCGTCGGGATCGACGTCGACGTCGACTTCGACGTTCGCCGTTGCGTCAGCGTCCTCGGCTTCCGATGCCCCGGCCTGCGTCTGCGCCTGGGGCACCGCTGCCGGCGAAAGCTGCTTGCGCAGCGCGACGATGCGCTCGACCAGCGCGCTTTCTTCCACGCGCCGCTTCTCGAGCACCTCGAGCTCTGCCTTCGCCTGCGCGACCTGCGCCGCGATGTCTTCGACGCGCTGCGGCTCGCCCACGCCGATCGCAGCCTCGCGCTCCGCGATGCCCGATTCGATACCGAGCACCTCGATGCGGCGCTGGAGATCTTCGATGGCAGCCGGCAGTGCATGCTGGCTCAGCGCGACGCGCGCGCATGCGGTGTCGAGCAGGCTCACGGCCTTGTCGGGCAGCTGGCGCGCGGGGATGTAGCGGTGCGACAGGCTGACGGCCGCCTCGAGCGCGGCGTCGAGGATGAGCACGCCGTGGTGCTTCTCGAGCTCGGCCGAGATGCCGCGCAGCATCAGCACCGCCTTGGGCTCGGTGGGCTCGTGCACCTGGATGGTCTGGAAGCGCCGCGTGAGCGCCGGGTCCTTCTCGATGTACTTCTTGTACTCCGACCAGGTGGTCGCGCCGATGGTGCGCAGCCGACCGCGTGCAAGCGCAGGCTTGAGCAGGTTGGCCGCGTCGCCGGTGCCGGCCTGGCCGCCCGCACCGACCAGCGTGTGCACCTCGTCGACGAAGAGCACGATCGGCTTCGGACTCTTCTCGACTTCGTCGATCACCTGCCGCAGCCGCTGTTCGAACTCGCCCTTCACGCCCGCGCCGGCCTGCAGCAGCGTGGGGTCGAGCACCCACAGCGACACGTCCTTCAGCGAAGGCGGCACATCGCCCGCGGCGAGGCGCGAAGCCAGGCCTTCGACCACCGCCGTCTTGCCGACGCCGGCCTCGCCGGTCAGCAGCGGGTTGTTCTGGCGGCGGCGCATGAGGATGTCGATGATCTGGCGGATCTCGTCGTCGCGGCCGTAGACCGGATCGAGCTCGCCCGCGCGCGCCTTGGCGGTGAGGTCGCTCGCGTACTTGGCGAGCGCCGAGCCGCCGGCCGCGGGGCCGTCGCCCTGGTGATGCGCCACGGCCGGTGCGCCGCCTGCTGTGCTGGCCTCGGCGGCGTCGAAGTCGTCCTCGGGCGATCCCTCGGTCCACGGGGCCAGCTGCGCCACCAGCACGTCGGGCACGATCTTGTCGAACTCCCGCGAGATGCCAGAGAGCACCTGCCGCAGCCCCGGCGTCTTGATGATGCCCGCCAGCAAATAGGCGCCGCGGATCGAGGTGGCCTCGAAGCGCAGGCTCGCATAGACCCATGCGCGCTCGACGGCGTTGTCGACGTGCTCCGAGATGTCGCTGATCGAGGTGGCGCCGTGCGGCAGCCTGTCGAGGGCGCGCACGAGGTCCTGCTCGACGGCATCGAGGTTCAGCCCCGCGCGCTTGATGATGCGCAGCAAGTCGCTGTCCTGCTGCTGCAGGATCTGATGGAGCCAGTGCACCAGCTCGACGTAGGCATTGCCGCGCAGCTTGGCGAAGGCGGTGGCGGTCTCCAATGCCTTGTAGAGCATCGGATTCAACTTGGAGAACAGAGAGACGCGGCGGATGTCGGTCATGGAACTAAGCTAACCCCCAGTCTTCGCGCACTTCGTGTCGCTACGCCGCCCCCCTTGCGGGGGGCAACACCGGTGGCCCGGCAGAGCCGGCTCCACGGTGCTTCCCGAAAAGACCGTGAGGTGGTCATGTCGTGGGCGTCTCGCGCGAGGTCGCGGAAGACCGGGTAAGGGATGCATCGGAAGAAGCCGCCGATGCGGAACGGGAAAACAGTGCCTCGGGCTGGAACAGCATGTCGCCGGCGTCGGTGTCGGACATGCGCGTGCCCAGCCAGCTGCCCCAGCCCAGTCGCTGGTTGCTGTTGAGCCGCATGCCGTGCGCATCCTCTTTCCTGAGCACCAGCCGCAGCTCCCAGGCGAACTCGATGCCGACGTACTGCCGCACCCAGTCGACCACCTGCTGCAGCCGCTTGCTGCCAGGAAGGAACTCGCGGTACTGCTCCTGCGAGAGCGGCCCGAGCTCGAGGCGGAACTTGCTTTGAGCGTCGCGCACCGCCAGGCCGATGGTGGCGCCGCCGCCGAGCCTGTGGTTGCGCCCGAGCTGGCCGATGCGGCTGACCTGGCGCTCGTCGATCATCACCCAGTCGCTCACGAACTCGTCGACGCGCACTGGCACGTCGAAGTACAGCCGCAGGATCTGGATCAGCCCCTCGGGGTTGCGCGTCTGGCGCACGAGGTGGCCCGCCATGAAGGTGCGCGCATGGTCGGCGATGCGGTCACGCCCCTTGAGGCCGGGCTGCCCCATGTTCATGAGGCTGGCGACGTAGTCCACGAAGCGATGGCCGTCGGTGCGGTCGAGGCTGTTGACCGACTGCGCGTCGGCCCAGGCCCGGTAGAACAGCAGGATGAGCCGATGATGGAACAGGTCGGCGAACGCGCTGATGGTGTTGTCGGCGTGGTGCCGCTTGCGCTCGCGCGCGTACTCCGTCAGGTGCAGCGGCAGCGGGCCGTTGGGGCCGAACAGGCCGAAGCCGTAGATCGAGATGCGCGGCGGCCCGTCGCCGGCGGCCTCGACGCCCGACACGTTCGAGGGCGCGAAGGCCATCGAGGGTTCCTGTCCGAGGCGCAGCGGCTCGTCGGTCGGGCGCGGCGCGCGGCCCAGCAGCGGGTGGTCGTCCTGCGCGTCGAGGCGGCGCAGCAGCATGAAGAGGTCGTGCTCGAAGGGTTGCTCGAGCAGCCTGGCCCAGAGCACCGGATCGGCCTGTTCGATGCCGCGGGCAGGCGCCGAGCCGACGCGCGCAGCAGGCGGCACGGCTTCTTCACGGTCGGCGGCCTCCACCGTGTGCATCACCTCGCCCTGCGCAAGCTCGGCCGGCACGGCCTCCTGCGGCTCCTGGTGCTGCTGCACCGCGTCGGTGATGCCGATGTCGCTCATACGGCGGGGCGGCGTCCCACGCGCGGAGTCCAGCGCGCGATCTCGCCGCGCTGAAGGCTGGTCAACGCGAATTCGGTGAACGCATTGAGCGACACATGGCGGCTGAAGAACTGCTCGAGCACCGCGCCGAAGAGATACGGGCTCGCGCCCGAGAATGCGACCTCGTCGATCTTGAGCGCGATCTCCACGCCGCGCCCGAACACGATCGGCCCGGGCTCGGGCAGGCGACGGAACACCGGCGCCAGCGCCATCGAGCGCACGCCCTGTATCTGGCGTCGCACCGCGGGATCGGCGAGGTTGCCGTACAGGTCGAGCATCTCGCGCAGCGCTGCCGCGCCCTGTGCGGGATCGACGTCGGTGAGGCTCAGGTAGTTGAGGCCGAGATGGCTGATGAGGCGCCACGTGAGCGCGCCTTCGGCCAGCGCGGGGTACGGCCGCGAAGGCCCGCGCAGGATGCGGATGGAGCGCACGGGCGCGGACACGCGCAGCGTGAAGTCCGATTCGAGCCCCGTCGGCAGCAGCAGCGGCAGGTCGCGGTTGGTGCACAGCGCGTCGAGCGTGATGTGGCGCAGGCTGTGCGGGAACGGCGCGTCGTGCTGGTCGACGAGCGACACGTAGATCTCGCTGCCGGTGTAGCTGGTGCGCGTGCCCTGGGCGCGCGCCCGGTCGGACACGAGGCGCGGCTCGCGGCGCAGCGAGAAGTAAGCGCCGAAGTCGCCGTCGTCGGCCGCGAAGGAGCCGAGGAAGGGCCTGAACTCGCGCTCCTCGGAGCCGTTGGCCATGTGGCCGGTGACGCGCTCGACGGTGAAGATCTCGAAGTCGCGCGGCCGCGTGCGGTCGATCACCGCATGGTGCTCGTGCTGGCCCGGTCCCACCGGAATGCGGTCGCTGCGGCGCGGCACGAGGTTGATGATGGGCGTGCAGAACAGCGAGAAGTGCTTGGCGTCCACCAGCCGCTCGAGGTCGGCATCGGCACGGTCGAGCAGGATCACGATCTCCATCGTGGTGCCGCTCATCGCCGCTGCCGCCGCGCGCATCTTGTTGATGCTGAAGAACAGGTAGCGGTCGGGGAAGGCGAAGTACTCGTGCAGCAGGCGGTAGCCCTGGAACGAGCGCGCGTCGTAGGGCAGCAGCGACTGGTCGGGCTCGAAGCCCTCGTGCCTGATGGCTTCGTCGCCCAGCGGCACGATCCGCGCCGCCGTGCCAGGACCGCTTCGGCACACCACGCCGACGCTGTGGTGCACCGCGAGTTCGAGCACGCGCAGGGCATGCAGCTCGGCGCCGGAAAGGAAGAATTCGAGCCGGTCCAGCGGCATGTCGGCGAAGCGCGCGCCGCCCACCGCTTCCAGCTTGATGGTGACGGCGCTCTTCGCCTGCCGCGCCACCGCGGGCATCGCATGCGCGATCTCGGCAGGCACCGGGCCGATGCCGGCTTCGGCGATGCGGATCGGCCACAGCGTGACGGCATGGCCGGTGCGGAATTCGCAGGCCGTCTGTTCGCCCTTGATCATGCGCCCGCGCAGGATGGTGTGACGCGGCAGCTCGTAGCCTGCCTTCAGCGACCCTTCGTTGAGGTTGCCGTCGATCTGAACCACGGCCATGGCGGGCAGCGGCGCGAGGAAGTTGGGGTACACCACTTCGAGCAGGCGCTGCGAGAAGCGCGGGAACTCGGCATCCATCTTGAGCTGGATGCGCGCGGTGAGAAAGCTGAAGCCTTCGAGCAGCCGCTCCACGTAGGGGTCGCTGACCTCGATGCCGCGCATGCCCAGGCGCCCCGCGATCTTCGGATAGCGCTGCGCGAACTCGGCCCCGAGCTCGTGCATGTAGGTGAGCTCGCGGTTGTAGTAGTCGAGAAGCCGGGCATCCATCAGAGGCTAACCCCCAGGCTTCGCGCACTTCGTGTCGCTTCGCCAACCCCCTTGCAGGGGGCAACACCCGCGGCCCGGCAAAGCCGGTTCCGCGGTGTTCCACGGCAAGAGAATTCCGTCATCAGAGTCCTCCCGTCGGCCGCAGCACCATGTGCCCGCTTTCCAGGTCGAGCTCGGAACGCAGGATGAATTCGATGGGGTACGGCACCGACCACAGCGTGCCGCGGATCTCCAGCGCGAGCAGGTTGTGGTGTTCGAGCTCGGTGGCGTCGGTCACGCAGCGGACGTCGATGCTGTCCTTCATGATGCGCGGCTCGAAGTCGATGATGGCTGCGCGGATGGCCGCTTCGACGTCCGCGAAGTCGACCTCCGACATGCGCCCGCCGGCCCAGCCGCGAACGCCGAAGTTCACGACCGAGCGACGCGCGCGGGGCATGGTGTTGATGTCGTGGTCCGCGCCGAAGTTGGTGGTGTTGAGCAGCCACTGCAGGTCGCGCAGCACCGAGTCGCGCAGCAGCCTGCCGCTCATGAGGAAGGAACCCGCGCGCTCCTGACGGACCTGCGGCGCCTTGTCGGTGAGGCGGTCCAGCAGCACCGGCTGCAGGCGGTCGCGTGCGACGCTTTCCTGCTGGTCGCCGTCGGCGTCCATCATTGCACTCATCAGGCGGCGCCCTCTCGCGAGAACTCGATCAGCCGCAGGTCGAGCAGCGAATGGTCGCCTGCCTCGCTGATCAGGGTGCGCTGGCCCAGGCCCGCGTACTGTTCTTCGCCGGCCAGGGGCAGCCAGTCGGTGCGGCGGCCCAGTGCGGCCTCGTCGTCGAGGCCTTCCAGCCGGCCCGGGTAGCGCACGGGCACCAGGCCATTGAGCGCGCGACCGTCATGCAGCTCGAATTCGGTGGGAGCCCATAGCAGGTCGACCAGATGCTGCGGCCGCGAGAACTTGGCGCGGCGCACCTGCGTCAGCGGCAGCCAGGCATAGCCGGAAGGCGTGAGCAGTTCGAACACGGGGCCGATGCGTACGTCGCCGTCGCAGAGCCAGTCGAACTCGCTGTTCTGCACCGGCTCGCCATCGAGCGCCTGCACGGCGCGGGAATCGGTGCGGTCCACGCTGATGATCTTGCCGTGCAGCGCGGGTGCGGCCTGCCGCGCGCTCTCGCGCAGTGCCGCAGCCTCTTCGGCGCGATCGGCCGGCAGCGTGGCCGCTGCAATCAGCTGCTCGACCCATTCGGCGTTGCCGCCGACGATGGCCGGCGCACGTCCGCCCGACCAGAAGTCGCTGCGATGGCGTTCGCCCGAAAGCGCCATCGAGCACGTGACGCTGGCGGGCGTGAAGGTGGGATCGAGCTTGGTGGCGAGCTTGAGCTGGTCTTCGGCCCGCTGCCACTCTCCACGCAATGCCAGGAAGTGGCACAAGGCCAGGCGCAGGCCTGCGTTCTGGGGATTGGAGCGGATCTGCCGCTGTACCCATTCGGTGTGCTCGGCCACTGAGCGATCGCCCAGTACTGCAAACCCATCACCCATGAAGCTTCCTCGCTGACTGGCTGGCACGCGGCGCGATCGTCGAGAAGGCCGCTGTGCGAAGGACGGCCGTGGCGGCCGTCGGGAAAAACGTCGCGGCCGGCCCGAGAGGCCGGCCGCGCATCGGGAAAAGGAAATCAGGCTTCCTTGTTTTCCTTGATATTCCAGGCCAGAACCGTCTCGGCGCCCTTGCCGCCCTTGTCGGTCTGTTCCCAGTACTGCTGCTTCACCTTGGCGGCCTGGAAGGCGTATTGCACGAACACGGCGTCCGAGCCCTGCTCGGCCGTGTACTGCACCGAGGTGACCAGCACTTCCTCGAGCGTGACGCGGGTGTATTCGATCTGCGAGCCGCCGGCCTTGCACACCGACACTTCCACCTTGCTCAGGTGCTTGCCGCTCGCGCAGTTCTTCAGCACCGACGGTGCCGCCTTGTCGATGCGCGCCAGCACCTGCAGGTCGTTGAAGCTGGCCTTGCCGACGCCGCCGCCGCCACCGCTGACCATGTTTCCAGGCTGCGTTGCACCCCACGCAAACGACTTGATGTCCGTCCACTCCTTGTGGTTCGAGTCCTTCGATTCGCCGTTCGCGCCTTCAACGCGCATGAACATGTCTACTGCCATGATTTAAACCCCCAGAGTTATTTGCGCCCGATTCCGGAACGCCGTTGAATTAGCTGCTGTCCTTCTTGTTGGATGGCAGCTTCGAAACCAGCCGCAACGACACCGTCAGCCCTTCGAGCTGATAGTGCGGCCGGAGAAAAAACTTGGCGGCGTAGTAGCCGGGGTTGTCCTCGATGGCTTCCACCTGGACTTCCGCCGCCGCCAGCGGCTTCATCGCCTTGGTGTCCTGCGAAGAGGTGCCAGGGCTGCCGTCGACGTAGTTCATGATCCAGTCGTTGAGCCAGCGCTCCATGTCCTCGCGCTCGCGGAACGAACCGATCTTGTCCCGCACGATGCACTTCAGGTAGTGCGCAAAGCGGCAGCATGCGAACAGGTACGGCAGGCGTGCCGCCAAGTTCGCGTTGGCCGTGGCGTCGGCGTCGTAGTACTCGGCCGGCAACTGGAGCGACTGCGCGCCGATGAAGGCCGCGAAGTCGGAGTTCTTGCGGTGCACCAGCGGCATGAAGCCGTTCTTGGCGAGCTCGGCCTCGCGGCGGTCGCTGATCGCGATCTCGGTCGGGCACTTCATGTCCACGCCGCCGTCGTCGGTCGGGAAGGTGTGCGTGGGCAGGTTCTCGACCGCGCCGCCCGATTCGACGCCGCGGATCGAGGTGCACCAGCCGTACTGCTTGAACGAGCGGTTGATGTTCACGCCCATCGCGTAGGCCGAGTTGGCCCAGGTGTAGCGGTTGTGCGCCGCCGAATCGGTCTCCTCCTCGAACTCGAACTCGTCGACCGGGTTGGTGCGCGCGCCGTAGGGCAGACGCGCGAGGAAACGCGGCATGGCCAGGCCGATGTAGCGCGCGTCTTCCGAATCACGCAGCGAACGCCACGCGGTGTGCTCGGTGTTCTGGAAGATCTTGGTCAGGTCGCGCGGATTCGACAGTTCCTGCCACGAGTCCATCTGCATCACCGTGGGCGATGCGCCCGCGATGAACGGGCAGTGCGCCGCCGCGGCGATCTTGGCCATCTCGCCCAGCATCTCGACGTCGGGCGGGCTGTGGTCGAAGTGGAAGTCGCCGATCAGCGCGCCGAAGGGCTCGCCACCGAACTGGCCGTACTCGGCTTCGTAGATCTTCTTGAACAGCGGGCTCTGGTCCCAGCCGATGCCCTTGTGGCGCTTGAGCGAGCGCGCGACCTCGCGCTTCGATGCGCACATCACGCGGATCTTGAGCTGTTCGTCGGTCTCGGTGTTGTTGACCAGATAGTGCAGCCCGCGCCATGCGCCTTCGAGCTGCTGGAACTCCTCGTGATGCAGGATCTGGTTGATCTGCTCGGAGAGCTTGCGGTCGATCTCGGTGATGATGGCCTGAACGGTGCGATAGGCATCGTTGGAGACGGTGACGGTGCTCTCCAGCGCCTGCACGGCCAGCGTCTTGACGGCGTTCTCCACCGCCTCTCGGGCCTGGTCGGTCTTGGGCTTGAACTCGCGCTGCAGCAGGTTCGAGAACTCGTTCGGCTCCAGCGTCTCGACGGAGGCCGGTGCGCGCGCGGTGGTCTGTTTCGGTGCGGTGCTCATGATGATGGCGGTCCTTGCTGCTGCTCGCGCTTACTCGGAAGACGTACCGGGATTGCCGGCCTTTTCATTCGCGGCTTCCACCGCCTTGGCAACGGCCGGGTTGGGCGCCGAAGCCAGCGACTTCAGGAGTGCGGGGTTCTGCAGTGCCTGCGCGATCAGCTGTTCGGCACCGTTCTTGCCGTCCATGTACGAAAGCAGGTTCGACAGCTCGGTGCGCGCCTCGAGCAGCTGCTGCAGCGCACCGACCTGACGAGCGATGCGCGCGGGCGAGAAGTCGTCCATGCTCTCGAACGTGATGTCCACGTTCATCTGCCCGTCGCCGGTGAGCGTGTTGGGCACCTGGAAGGCGACGCGCGGCTTGATGGCCTTCATGCGGTCGTCGAAGTTGTCGATGTCCACGGGCATGAACTCGCGCTCGGCGAGATCGGGCATGGGGTCGACCTGCTTGCCCGCGAGATCGGCGATGACGCCCATCACGAAGGGCAGCTGGATCTTGCGCTCGCTGCCGTAGATCTCGACGTCGTACTCGATCTGCACACGCGGTGCGCGATTGCGCGCAATGAACTTCTGACCACTGTTTCTGACACGGTTGTCTGCCATAAGCTTCCTCTTGAATCTGTAATGCGTGTGGGCGCGACCCGGGCCGGCCGGCTCGCGAGGCCCGCAACGGCCTTCGCCTCGTTACTCCGCGCTGCTCCCGTTCAACGGACGTCCTGCAAGGCTTTCTATCTTTTGCAATCCCTCTGGCACGAGTTCTTCGATGATCTGGAAGAAGTTGAGCTCCATCAGCCGCTGCGCTCTGCGTATGAGCATGGGCGCCGGATGGCTGGGCTCCGTGCGCTCCATGAACTGGCAAGCCTTCTCGAGCAATACCTGCACATCTTCACGGCTCGATATTTCAATATCCTTAATAAGTACTTGACGTAGGCCGGTACCGCTATTTGCTGCAGTACCGCCCACAGCGCCGTTCGCCACTGCCGCGCTCACTCCCCCGTGCTGCACATCGGCGGCCACAGGAGCTTCGCCGGCTGCCGCCGTCGGTGTCTGCGGCTGCTCCGGCAGCAGCTGCGCCACGGTGCGCAGCGAACGCTCGAGACGCGAGAAGTCGGGCGCCCAGCTCTGGCCGAGCGCGCGCTCGCAGGTCTCACGGATGCGCTGCAGCAGCTCCAGTGCCGCGCGCAACGCCACCACCGGCGGTGCCGCCTTTTCCTGCGCGCGCCGCACTGCATCCTTCAGCCGGCCGATACCGCCCGGGTAGTCGATCTGATGGTCGGTCTTGCTCGAATCGAGCAGGGCCTCGACCTGGCGCAGGGTCATCGATGCGCCGCTTTCATCGAGCAGGCGCGCGTCGCGCACGCTGCGTCCGAGTCCCTCGGCTTCGGCCAGTGCGGCCAGCGCATTCATGCGTGGCAGAGGATCCTCGAAGCCGTCGTCGACAACGCGCGGATGCACGTCGTCCCAGAATTTCTGAAGCACAACGTCGACGAGCTGCAGGCCTTCCACATAACCGGGCAGGCCGCGGTTCTCGGTCCAGGCCAGCGTGAGAGGCACCAGCACGCGCAGGTCGCGCGTCCGCGTGCAAAGCTGCTTCGCGATACGCTCCACGCGGGCCCAGTCGGGAGGTTCGGCGGGAATGATCGTCGAGCCGAACTGCTGCTCGCGCTTGCCCGCTGTCGCCTGGTGCAACGCCATGAAATCGGGGTCGTACTCCAGGTCTTCACCGCAAGGTAGCGGGCCTTCTACAGGCTCCTGCAATAGATCGATCTCGGTCTGCGCCAACCTCTGCTCCCCTTGTTCAAACGTTTCCTAACAACAGCAATCTTGAGGGGAACAAGTGATGCGGTCAACAGCAACAGATTGCAACACGACGCGTATGAATTACTAAGAAGTACAACCTCTTTTGAAATTCAAACAGAACGACTACACGTCGTTCAAAGCAAATCGCGAGCGGCCAAATTGCGCATCAACGCACTGATACCAAAAGTCCACATCGGCGCCTTGTCCGCGTGTACCACGCGATTCACCAGCGCACCGAGTTCCGGTGCGGCAATGCGCACGCGGTCTCCCACGACATGGGTGAATCCTTGTCCCGGCCCATGACGATCTTGTGTCGGCGCGAACATCGTTCCGAGAAACAACATGAATCCGTCGGGGTAACCGTGATTTTTTCCTACTGTTTGGGCCACGAGGTCGAGCGGATCGCGGCTGATCTTCGACAGCGAACTCGATCCCTCGAGCGTGAAGCCCTCCGGCCCCGTCACTTCCAGTTCGACGGTGATGCGCCGCACGTCGGCGATGCCGAAGTGCTCGTCGAAGAGGCGGATGAACGGACCGATCGCGCAGGATGCGTTGTTGTCCTTCGCCTTGCCGAGCAGCAGCGCGCTGCGGCCTTCGAAGTCACGAAGGTTGACATCGTTGCCCAGCGCCGCGCCCCAGGTTTCGCCGCGGCTGTTGACGGCGAGCACCACCTCCGGCTCGGGGTTGTTCCACACCGAGCCCGGATGAATGCCGATATCCGCGCCGGTGCCGACGGCCGACAGCACCGGTGCCTTGGTGAAGATCTCCGCGTCCGGTCCGATGCCGACCTCGAGGTACTGCGACCACGCGCCCTGCGCGATCAGCACTTCCTTGACCTTCATGGCCTCGGGCGAGCCGGGCACGATGTCCGCGAGGTTTTCGCCGA
Organism: Variovorax atrisoli; assembly: GCF_014195185.1. Taxonomy (NCBI): domain Bacteria; kingdom Pseudomonadati; phylum Pseudomonadota; class Betaproteobacteria; order Burkholderiales; family Comamonadaceae; genus Variovorax; species Variovorax atrisoli. The sequence continues at coordinate 512,268 of NZ_JACIBG010000004.1, forward strand.
GCACGCTGCCGATGGCCGCGCGCGTGGCTTCCGCCTTCGACGCATCGCCTCGCGCCTGTTCCTCGATCACGCGCTCGAGCAGGCTTGCAACGAATGTGACCCCGCTGGCCTTGATGGCCTGCAGGTCGCAGGGCGCGAGAAGCCAAGGCCTGCTCGCATCGCGCGCAGTCTCGTCGCTGTTGGCAAGGGCTTCTTCGAGCGATGCGATGCGGGGTGCGGCTTGCAATGCACGGCGGACGGCCTGTGCGGGCGCCTCCTTGCCTTCGAGCAGATCGCTCATGGTGGGCGCGAGCTCCGACAGGTCGTGCAGGCCACCTTCGTGAACGGCCACCAGCACGGGGCCGACACCGGGCTGCCAGAGGCGCCCGACAAGAGTGGCGCGTTCGGCGTCGCGGGGCAGGCTGGAAGTGGTGGAAAGATCGAGCGGCATGGCGGGTTGTCTCCGTGGTGAATGTGGCTGCTACGTCGAATCGTAGCGGCGCCCGACGAAAACAGCCTGCGCGGCCGCCCGGTCCTCCTGGTTTACGGCCTCAATGCTTCGATGCGCGCACGCGCGCCACCTCGGCAGGCAGGTCGGTCCACGCCGGCTCCTGCGGCGCGAAGCGAGCGCGCATGTAGCCTGCGAGTTCGGCGATCTGCCGGTCGTCGAGCACCTCGCGGAAGCCGGGCATGAAGCCGATGTCGCGGCTCGCGGGTTCGCGCACGCCGTCGAGGATGGTGCGCAGCAGGTTGTCGGGCCGCGCGCTGGTGAGGTTGCTGTTGAGCGCGAGCGGCGTGTTGACGCCCAGCAGCGTGGGGCCGTTGCCGTCGTGGTGGCAGGAGGCGCAGGCGCTGTCGAACATGCGCTGTGCGGGGCCCAGCAGCTGCCCTTGGGTACGCGCCGCGGCGTTCACGACCTGCTGCGCCGCCAAGCCGGGATCGGCGGCCGGTTTCGGATTGAACGAGCCGAGATAGGCGGCCATCGCACGGATGTCCTCGTCGGGCACCTGCGCGAGCTCGCGCACGACCTCGGCCATCGGCCCGCCCGCGATGCCGTGGCGCTGCGTATGGCCGTGGCGCAGGTAGCGATAGAGCTCGTCGGCATCCCACGGCACCGCCGACTTCGACGCCAGCTGCGTGAGCGCCGGCGCCTCCCATCCATCGACCATCGCGCCCGAAAGGAAGGCGCTGCCACCCTGCTCCGCGCCCAGCGCGTTGCGTGGCGTGTGGCAGGCGCCGCAATGCCCCAGGCCGTTGACGAGGTATGCGCCGCGGTTCCACTCCGCGCTCTGCGCGGCCACGGGCTGCATCGGCGACGGATCGTGGAAGAGCGCGTTCCAGCCGGCCATCAGCGGCCGGATGCTGAACGGGAACTTGAGCTCCGACTTCGGCGTTTCCGCGCGCACCGCGGGCAGCGACATGAAGTACGCATACAGCGCCTGCAGGTCGTCGTCGCTGGTCTTGGCGAAGGCGGTGTAGGGGAACGCGGGATACAGGTGATGGCCGTCGCGCGAAATGCCCTCGCGCATCGCGCGCTGGAAGGCGCTGAACGACCAGCGCCCGAGGCCCGTCTCCGCGTCCGGCGTGAGGTTGGTGGTGTAGAGCGTGCCGAAGGGCGTTTCCATGGCGCGTCCGCCCGCGTTGGCCGTGCCGCCGGGCGCGGTGTGGCACACGGCACAGTCGCCCACCGCGGCGAGCACACGGCCGCGTTCGATGGTGGCCTGGCTGTAGACCGGCGCGGTGAGCGACACCGGCGCGATGGCCGAGCGCCAGCCGAGCAGTCCAGCGATGACGCCGATGCCGCCTACGACCAGCGCCGCGCCCGTCGCCCACACGCCCTTGCGCCGAGGCCATGGCGCATCGCTCCTTCCCCCTTTGGGGGAAGATCGGGATGGGGGCACGGCAGCGTCGCCATCCGGGCGCCGCATGCCCCCACCCCCGCCCTCCCCCAGAGGGGGAGGGAGCAGACCCCGGTTCAACTCCGCGAGCACCGTCTCCGGCGTGAACGGCGGTGCCCTGAAGCGCACGCCGGTCGCATCGAAGATCGCGTTCGCGATCGCAGCCGTGCCCGGCACCGAAGAAGACTCTCCGGCACCCAGCGACGGCTCGCCGGGCCGCGGCATGTGCATCACCTCGATCACCGGCACTTCGCGGAAGTTGATGATCGGGTAGCTGCCCCACTCGCGGCTCGCGACCACGCCGGAAGGCAGCACGCCCGGCAGCTGCGCGTCCGCCGCCGTGCCTTGCTGTTGCTGCTGTTGCGGTGCGAACTGCACCTGCTCCTTGAGCGCCCGGCTCGTCGTCTGGATCACGTTGCCGTGCACCTGGTGCTCGACCCCCGCCGGGTTGATCATCAGGCCGGCGTCATGCCCCACCACCACGCGGCGCACATGCACCTCGCCGGTCTTGCGGTTGACCTCCACGTCGGCCACCCACGCGGCCCACGCCGCGCCGAAACCAGGCCACTTGCTGTGGATGTATCTCGCATAGGCGAAGCCCTGGCCGAAGAGGATGTCGCCGCCCTCGCCCAGTCCGCCATCGGCGTTCTCCTGCGGCCCGGTGCGCATGCGCCAGCCGGCCTTCTGCGCGGTGGCCTGAACGAGCTCGACGGCGCGCGGGTCCTGCAGGTGCCGAAGCCTGAACTGCACCGGATCGACACCCGCAGCCGTCGCCAGCTCGTCGATGTACGACTCGTGCGCGAACGAACTCGGCAGCGCCGACACGCCGCGCAGCCATGACGCGCGCACGATCGGCGCCATGTCGTTGACCTTCACGCGCAGGTTGTCGTAGCTGTAGGGCGGACGCGCGGTGCGGTCGCCCATCTCGAAGGCCTGCGCGACCGGCTCGATGGTGCGCGTGAGCAGCAGCGCGAGCGTTGGCGCGCCATTCGACGGGTAGGAGGTCTCGAAGTCGTAGGCTGCGACGCTGCCGTCGGCCATGAGCCCGCCGTCGATCTCCATGAGCTGCGCGGCGCCCTTGGGCTCCCACGCATGCTCCTGCTCGCGCGTGAGCTGCGCGCGCACCGGTGCGCCCGCTGCGCGCGCGAGCAGCGCCGCGTCGGCGGCCACGTCGTCGGCGCCGTTGCGGCCGTAGCAGCCGGCAGCCTCCATGCGGACCACGTCGACCTGCACGTCCTCCACGCCCATGAGCCTGGCGAGATCGGCGCGCAGCACGTGCGGGTTCTGCGAGCCGGCCCAGCATCGCAGTTGCATGCCGCTGCCGTCGGCGGGCTGCCATTCGGCCAGCGCGCACGACGGGCCGATGGACGCATGCATCTGGTAGGGCCACACGTAGGTGCGGTGCATGGGCTGCGCGGCCGCTTCGATGGCGCCGTCGACGTCGCCTTCATCGACCAGCAGCCGCTGTGTCGAGGGGTTGTCGCGCAGGGCCTGCGCGAGATCGCCGAGGTCGGGCATGCCGGGCCATGGCTTCCACTTCACGCGCAGCTCGCGCAACGCCTGCTCGGCGTGCTCCTCGCGCTCGGCCACGATGCCGACGAAGTCGCGGATGACCACCACCGCGCGGATGCCGGGGATGTGTGCGATCGACGACTCGTCGACCGATTCCAGCGTGTTGCCGATGAAGTCGCCATGGTCCGCACCCGCGTACGGCGGGCGCACCACGCGGCCGTGCAGCATGCCGGGCACGCGCATGTCGTGCACGAAGACGAGTTCGCCCGCGAGCTTGGCCGGGATGTCGACGCGCGCCTGGCGCGTGCCGACCACGCGATAGTCGGCCGGGTCCTTGGGCCTGGCCTGCGGATCGAGCTTGAGCACGGTGCGCTGGCCCGCGACGAGGTCGGCGTAGCTGACATGCCGGTCAGGCGCCTCCGCAACGCGCACCACGCCGTTGCGCACCTGCAGCGCGTCCTCGGTCACGCCCAGGCGTTCGGCCGCACGCGCCAGCAGCCATGCGCGCGCCTGCGCCGCCGCGAGCCGCAGCGGCTGCGCATGGATCTGGATCGACGCGCTGGCGATGGTCGCGCCCTGGTTGGGCGCGCGCGCGGTGTCGCCGAGCATCACGCGCACGCAGGGCATGCCGAGATCGAGCTCCTCGGCCACGATCTGGCCGAGCGCCGTCTGGATGCCGGTGCCCAGGTCGACGTGTCCGTTGAGCGCGGAGGCGCTGCCGTCGTCCCACACGGCGAGCAGCACCTCGTCGCCCTCGGCGGGGTTGCTGGCGATGAAGGCAGGCTGGCCCTTGGCCGGGGGCGGCGGCGGCGGGGTCTCGCGCAGCACCAGCAGCACGCCGGAGGCGGCAAGGAACTCGGCGCGCGTGCGCGGCAGGTCTGCGCGGCGCATCATGGCATTTGCTCCCTCTCCCGCTCGCGGGAGAGGAGACAAGACCAGCGGCTCATGGGTTGAGCTCCTCGCGCATGCGCACTGCCGCGCGCTGCACCGCGCCGAGGATCTCGATGTGCGTGCCGCAGCGGCACAGGTTGCCCGACAGTTCGGCGCGTATGCGCTGCTCGCTCGCCTGCGGATCGCGTGCGAGCAGCGCGGCGGCCTGCATCACCATGCCGTTGAGGCAGTAGCCGCACTGCGCGGCCTGCGCCTCTTCGAAGGCGGCCTGCACCGGGTGCCAGCTGCCGCGCGAGCCCAGGCCTTCGAGCGTGGTGATGGCGCGTCCCGCCACGCCGTGCGCCGGGATCACGCAGGAGCGCGCGGCCACGCCGTCGACGTGCACGGTGCATGCACCGCACTGTCCCAGCCCGCAGCCGTACTTGGGGCCGTTCAGCCCCAGGTCATTGCGCAGCAGGTGCAGCAGCGTCGCCTCGCGCGGCACGCCTTCGATCGATTGCGCCCGGCCGTTGACCAGCAGGCGCAGCGGCTCAGCGCCGCAACTGGCCGTCACGGGTGTACATCTCCAGATCGACGAAGGTCGAGCCGTTGTGGTTCTTAGCGCTGTACTCGACGGGGAAGTCGCCGAAGCGCGTGCTGCCGATGCTCTCCAGGCCCGCGATGAAGTTGTCGCGCGTGAGCGCCTTGCCCGCGCGGCGCAGGCCCTCGACCATCACGCGCGCGACGATGTAGCCCTCCAGCGCGGTGTAGCTGTCGATCTTCTCGCCGAACTCGGCGCGGTCGCGCTGGTAGTCGGCCACGATGGGCACGCGCTGCGCCTGCGGCGGCGGCACGATGCTGGCCGTGACCAGGCCCGCGAGCTTGCCGTCGAGCCGCTTGGCCGAACCGGCCGCATCGGTGATGCCGACCGACAGCGTGTACAGCGGCGAGCCCACGGCGCTGGCGCGGTAGTCGCGCATGAACACTTCCACCATGCGCCCAGCCATGATCATCACGACCGCGCCCGGCTTCGTCTCCGCGAGGCCGGCGACGACCTGCTTCGCGTCCTCGGCCGCGATGGCCAGCGGGAAGGTCTTGAGCACCTTCACCTTGTAGTCGGCCGCGAGCTCCTCGCAGGTGGCGAGGTTCGACTTGCCGAAGGCGCTGTCCTGGTAGACCACCGCGATCGACTGGATGCCGATGGTCGAGAGGTGGCTGATGATCTTGCGCAGCTCCAGGTCGTAGCCCGCGCGCACGTGGAACAGGTAGCGGTTGACCTTGGTGCGGAACGACGTGGTGCCCACCAGCGGCGCGAACATCGGCACGCCGGCCTTCTCCGCGAGCGGCATCGCCGCCGTGAGATTGCCGGTTGCCACGTAGCCGGTGAGCGCGAAGACCTTGTCCTCGTCGATCAGCTTCGCGGTGTTCACGGCCGTCTTCGCGGGGTCGTACGCGTCGTCGTAGGTCACCAGCTCGATCTTGCGGCCGTTCACGCCGCCCGATTTGTTGACCCGGTCGAAGTAGAGCTTGATGCCCGCGCGGTAATCGATGCCGAAGTCCTTGGCCGGTCCGCTGAAAACGGCCGACTGGCCGATGCGGATGGTGGTGTCGGTCACGCCGGTCGTGCCGTTGTCCGCGCGTGCCGGCCGCAGCAGGCCGGGGCCGAGCGCCAGGGCGGCGGCGCTCGCCACCATGGCACGCCTTGAGATCGAGGGCTTCATGCGTCGTGGGTCCCGTGTTCCTGTTGCTCTTTCAGAGTCTTGCGGCGATGCGCGCTCAGGCGGTCTGGATGTCTGCCGACTGGATGCGCTTGACGCCCTTGGCCGTCATCTGCTTCCAGGCCGCGGCCAGCGAGCCGTTGAGGTCGATGCCGCGCGTGGCGTCCTCGATCACGTAGGCCTCGAAGCCGGCCTTGCGCGCATCCATCGCGGTCCAGGCCACGCAGAAGTCGGTGGCCAGGCCGGTGACGAACACGGTCTTGATGCCGCGCGCCTTCAGGTAGCCGGCCAGGCCCGTGGCCGTCTTGTGGTCGGCTTCCTCGAAGGCCGAGTAGCTGTCCATGTCCTTGTGGAAGCCCTTGCGGATGACGAGCTGCGCGGTGGGCACCTTCAGGTCCTTGCCGAGCGCCGCGTCGTCGGTGCCCTGCACGCAATGGTCGGGCCACAGCACCTGCGTGCCGTAGCTGAGCTTGGTGGTCTCGAAGGGCTTCTTGCCGCTGTAGGTGCTGGCGAAAGATGCATGGCCCGCCGTGTGCCAGTCCTGCGTGACCACGATGTTCTCGAAGGCCGGCGCGAGCGCGTTGATCACCGGGATGACTTCGTTGCCGCCCTTCACCGCGAGCGTGCCGCCGTCGAGAAAACAGTTCTGCACGTCGACCACGATCAGCGCCGCCTTGGCGCCGGGCTTGATCTTGCCGGCCGCGAAGGCGTTGAAGGCGACACTGCCGAGGCCACCGGCCAGCCCGAGGGCGGCGGCGGATTTCACGAGGGTTCTGCGATGCATGGCGTGGACTCCTGGTAGGACTGGAAGGGGAACTTGAATCAGGACAAGAGAAACTTTCCAGGAACACCACGGAACCGGCTTTGCCGGGCCGTCGGTGTTGCCCCCTGCAAGGGGGTTGGCGAAGCGACACGAAGTGCGCGAAGACTGGGGGTGTGCTTCATGCTAGACGCTCAGGTAGGCACGGCGGACTTCGTCGTTCGCCGCCAGCTCGGCCATCGTGGCGTGATAGCGGATCTGCCCCTTCTCGAGCACATAGGCACGGTCGGACACCAGTTCGGCGAAGTGCATGTTCTGCTCCGACAGCAGGATGCTGACGCCCTGCGCCTTGAGCTCCAGGATCATGTTCGCCATCTGCTCGACGATCACCGGCGCCACGCCTTCGGAAGGTTCGTCGAGCAGCACGAGGTAGGGGTTGCCCATGAGCGTGCGCGCGACCGTGAGCATCTGCTGCTCGCCGCCGCTCATGCGCCCGCCCGGGCGGTTAGGCATCTCGCCGAGGTTGGGGAAGAGCTTGAACAGCCGCTCGGGCGTCCACAGCGGCGCGTCGCTGCCGTCGGCCCAGCGGCGCGCGGCCTGCTTGCCGACCTCGAGGTTCTCCATCACCGTGAGGTCGGTGAACACGCGGCGGTCCTCGGGCACGAAGCCCAGGCCCAGGCGCGCCGCGTGGTGCGGCTCGCTCTTCGAGATGTCGTGACCCAGGAAGCGAACGGCGCCGCGGCGCTTGGTGAGCATGCCGATCAGCGCCTTCAGCGTGGTCGACTTGCCCGCGCCGTTGCGGCCCATGAGCGCGACCACTTCGCCGCGGCGCACTTCGAGATCGACGTCGTAGAGGATCTGCGCGGCGCCGTACCAGGCGCACAGGGCCTTGGCCTGCAGGAGGGGTTCATGTGTGCTCATCAAATTGCCTCCGTGCTTCGCACTGCGGTGCTGGCTTGCTTGGGGCGGCCCGGCGCTTCGCTCATGCGGCTTCTCCAACGGCTGCGGCCTTCTTCTCGAATGTCTTGCCGGTGCCGAAGTACACCTCCTGCACCTTGGGATGGTCGCGGATCTCCAGCGGCTTGCCCTGCGCGATGAGGCGTCCGCGCGCGAGCACGATCATGCGGTCGGCGTACGCGAACACCACGTCCATGCTGTGCTCGGTGAAGAGCACGGCCATGCCGCGCTGGATGACGAGTTCCTTGGTCAGCGCCATGAGCGAGTTGCGCTCCTTGGGCGCCATGCCGGCGGTGGGCTCGTCCATCAGCAGCAGCTTGGGCGAGTTGGCCATCGCGATGGCGAGCTCGACGCGTTTCACGTCGCCGTATGCGAGCACGCTGCAGGGCCGGTCGGCCTGCGACTTCATGCCGACCTGGTCGAGCAGCGCCAGCGCTTCCTCGCGCTTGTGGTCGGCGGCGCGGCGCCACGTGGAGAAGAGCTTGCGGTCATGCGACAGCAGCGCCATCTGCACGTTCTCGACCACGGTGAGCGAGGCGAAGGTCTCGGCGATCTGGAAGGTGCGGCCCACGCCCATGCGCCAGATCTCGCGCGGCTTGCGGCCCACGAGTTCGTGGCCGTCCAGCGTGATGGAGCCCTGGTCGGCCTTGAGCTGGCCGTTGACCATGTTGAAGGTTGTCGACTTGCCGGCGCCGTTGGGCCCGATCAGCGCGAGCAGTTCGCCGGGCGGCAGCTCGAAGCTGATGCCGTCCACCGCCTTCACGCCACCGAAGGACTTGCCGAGGTTCTCTACCTTGAGGAGCGTTCCGGTCATGCCTTCACCTCCTCGAGCTTGGCCTTGGCTTCGGTCCTTGCAGCTTCATCTTCCTTCGGCGCGCGCCAGCGGTCTGCAAGCTGCTTGATGGAGCCCGCGATGCCCTGCGGGAACAGCAGCACCAGGATCAGGATGATGGCGCCCAGCATCGCGCGCCAGTAGTCGGTGTTGCGCGCCACGGTGTCGTGCAGCCAGGTGAAGGTGACGGCACCGACCACCGGCCCCGCGAGCGTCTGAATGCCGCCGAGCAGCACCATCACGAGGCCGTCGACCGACTTGCCGACCGACAGCGTCTCGGGCGAGATGCTGCCTTTCGAGAACGCAAAGAGCGCACCCGCCAGGCCCGCCACGGTGCCCGCGATGATGAACGCCACCCACTGCATGCGCTTGACGTCGATGCCGATGGCGTCGGCGCGCAGCACCGAGTCGCGGCCCGCGCGCATCGCGTAGCCGAAGGGCGAGAACAGCACGCGCCGCAGCCACCACACGCCCGCACCCACGAGCACCAGCGTGAGCCAGTAGTAGGCCCGCTTGTCGGAAAGCCACTCGGAGGGCCACACGCCGGTCAGGCCATTGCTGCCGCCGGTGAAGCTGTCCCACTGGTAGGTGATGGCCCATGTGATCTGCGCGAAGGCCAGCGTGAGCATGGCCAGGTACACGCCCGACAGCCGCACCGCGAACCAGCCGTAGACGAAGGCGCCGAGCGCGGCCACCAGCGGCGCGACGATCAGCGCCAGTTCCATGGGCAGGTGCAGCGCACGCACCAGCAGCGCCGCGCCGTACGCGCCGAGGCCGAAGTACGCGGCGTGGCCGAAGGAATGCATGCCGGCCGGCCCCATGATGAAGTGCAGGCTGGTGGCGAACAGGGCCGCGATCATCAGGTCGATCATCAGCACCGTGGTGTAGGGCGAGTTCACCGTGAGGAAAGGCACCACGGCCAGCAGCAGCGCGAACGCGGCGGCCACCACCATGTAGGCGTTGCCCGGGCGGCGCAGCGGTTCTTCCTGCATGCCCACGTAGCGGCTCGGCGCCTGCGGACGGCCGAACAGGCCCCAGGGGCGCCACACCAGCACGATGGCCATCACGAGGAAGTCGACCATCAGCGTGAGCTTGGAGAACGAGACGTCGATGCCGAAGATCTGCACCACGCCGAGCCAGATGCACACGGCCTTGATCTCGGCGATGAGCAGCGCGGCCATGTAGGCGCCGGGCAGCGAGCCCATGCCGCCCACCACCACCACCACGAAGGCGGCGCCGATGGTGTTCAGGTCCATCTCCAGCGTGGCGGGCTCGCGCGGCAGCTGCAGCGCGCCGCCGAGGCCCGCGAGCAGCGCGCCGAGCGCGAACACCGCCGTGAAGAGCCAGGCCTGGTTGACGCCGAGTGCGCTGACCATCTCGCGGTCTTGAGTTGCGGCGCGCACCAGCGTGCCGAAGCGCGTGCGGGTGAGCAGCAGCCACACGAGGCCCAGCACCACCGGGCCGACGACGATCAGGAACAGGTCATAGGAAGGAAACTGACGCCCGAGGATCTCGACCGAGCCCCTGAGGCCGGGCGCGCGGGGGCCGAGCAGTTCGTCGGGCCCCCACAGCCAGAGCACCGCGTCCTTGATGACGAGGACCAGCGCGAAGGTGGCCAGCAGCTGGAACAGCTCTGGCGCCTTGTAGATGCGGCGCAGCAGCACCACCTCGATGATGGCGCCGAGCACACCCACCGCCAGCGCGGCGATCAGCAGCGCGGGCCAGAAGCCCAGGCTCGAGCCCAGCTTGTCGACGAGCGTGTACGCGAGATAGATGCCCACCATGAAGAACGAACCATGGGCGAAGTTGACGATGCGCGTCACGCCGAAGATCAACGAGAGACCGGCCGCCACGAAGAAGAGCGAGGACGCGCCGGCCAACCCGTTGAGCAACTGAACAACAAAACCTGAAAAACTCATCAAGGATCCTTTGCTCGCCCCCAGGCTTGCCCACTTCGTGTGGCCGCCACCCCCCTACCGGGGGCTATACCAGCGGCCCGGCAGAGCCGGTTCCGCGGTATTCCTGGAATGGTCCGCTTTCAGTGAAGATGTTGGTCTGTTGCGCGATCAGTCCGCAGGGCGCATCTTTTTCACTTCGTCGTCGCTCGGCTGGAACTTGGCGCCGTCGAGGTAGACATAGTCGACCATCACGCCCTTGCCGCCGTCGTTCTTGGTCTTGCCGACATAGGCGCCCATGGTGGACTGGTTGTCCTGCGCGCGGTAGCTGATCTTGCCGAAGGGCGTGTCGACCTGCAGGCCCTTGAAGGCGGCCACGAGCTTCTCGGTGTCGGTGCCACCGGCCTTCTTGATGCCGGCCGCGATCGAGTGGATGGCGCTGTAGCCGACCACCGAGCCCAGGCGCGGATAGTCCTTGAACTTGGCCTGGTAGGCATCGAGGAAGGCCTTGTGCTCGGGCGTCTTCACGCCGTTCCAGGGATAGCCGGTGACGATCCAGCCGTTGGGCGCCTCGTCCTTCAGCGGGTCGAGGTACTCGGGCTCGCCGGTCAGCACGCTCACCACCTCGCGGTCCTTGAAGAGGCCGCGCGTGTTGCCTTCGCGCACGAACTTGGAGAGGTCGGCGCCGAAGAGCACGTTGAAGATGGCGTCGGGCTTGGCATCGGCCAGGGCCTGCACCACGCTGCCCGAATCGACCTTGCCCAGCGGCGGCGCCTGCTCGGCGACGAACTCGACGTCGGGCTGCGCAGCCTTCAGCAGCGTCTTGAAGGTGGCGACCGAAGACTGGCCGTATTCGTAGTTGGGGTACACGAGCGCCCAGCGCTTCTTCTTGAGCTTGGCGGCCTCGGGCACCAGCATCGCGACCTGCATGTAGGTCGAGGGGCGCAGGCGGTAGGTGTACTTGTTGCCGTTGCTCCAGACGATCTTGTCGGTGAGCGGTTCGGCGGCGAGATAGAAGAACTTCTTCTGCTTGGCGAAGTCGGTCAGCGCCAGGCCGGTGTTCGACAGGAAGGCGCCGGCCAGCACGTCGATCTTCTCGCGCGAGATGAGCTCCTCGGCCACGCGCACGGCGTCGCCGGGGTTGGCGTTGTCGTCGCGGCTGATGAGCTCGATCTTCTTGCCGTTGATGCCGCCCTTGGCGTTGATCTCGTCGACCGCGAGCTCCATGCCCTTCTTGTAGGGCTCGAGGAAGGCGGGCTGCGCCTTGTAGCTGTTGATTTCGCCGATCTTGATCACGCCCTGCGCGTGCGCGGGAACGAGGGCCGTGGCCAGCGTGACGACGGACGCGGCGCAGAAAACATGGCGCAATGGATTCATCGAGAAGCTCCTAGGGGTTAAGGCAGAAAGAATTCGAGTTGTACGGGCGCGGGGCTTTGGATGGACGATGCGGCGCGTCTCAGCGCAGGCCGTCTTCGCCCTTGATCTCGGAGACCTGCAGGCCGCCGATGCGCGGCAGCGGACGGCCGCTGTCGGTGACGGCCACCGCCACCACGATCTCGTTGGCGCGCGGCGCGTCGCTCACGCGGGCTTCCACCGCGTCGAAATGGCTGCGCACGAAGGCGGCGTCCTTGTGGCCCAGCGGCACGTCGATCGCGGTGCCCAGCGTGCCCTGCTTCTTGGCCGAGGGCACGAGCGCCGCGCCCTTCTCCACCGCCACGCGCAGCGGCGCGCCCAGCTTGGGATGCAGAATGGCGGCGGCATGTTCGAGCTCGCCGCGCTCGCCCACGATGGCGGCCTTGCCGTAGCTCTGCGCCTGGCCGGGCTCGATGCCCAGCGCCTTCACGGCCTTCTGGCCCAGCAGCGCACCGAGTTCCTCGCCGATGGCGATCAGGTCGTCGAGGTTCTCGCTGTAGCGGCCGGCGTAAGGGTTCTCGATCACGGCGATGGCGATGGCGCGGCGCGTGGGCGGCGTGATGTCCTTGCCCATTTCGCGGCGGGTTTCATCGACCTGTACTACGAGCTTGCGGATGTTGGCGGTCATGTTCTGTGTTCCTTGTCTCTGTATGGATGCTGCGGCTCAGCGCAGGCCGTCCCATTTGCTGATGTCTTTGGCGAGCAGGCCACCGACGCGTGCGTGGACGCGATACCCGGTGCTCATCGCGAGGATGAAGACGATCTCGTCGGCCGCCGGCGCGCCGGGCACGCGCACTTCGATGGCGTCGAACTGGCCGCGCACGTAGCTGGCGTTGATGTTGGTCAGCGGCACGTCGAGCGCGGCGCCGGGCGGGCCGACCTTCTTGGTCGAGGGCACGATCGAGAGCGCATTGCCGGGCTGGCCGGTCTTCTCCTCGGCCTTGCCCGCGGTGTAGGCGGCGCGGCTGCCCTTCCAGCCGAGCAGTTCGCGCATCGCGTAGCCGCCGGGCACGTGCCACAGCGCGCCGTGCTCCAGTTCGCCGTCGGCGCCGACGATGGCGCCCTTGCCGTAGGTGGCGATCTGCTCCAGCGGCACGTCCATGGCGGCATGCAGCCGGTGCGCCATGTCGACGCCCACCGGGTCGAGCAGCGCCATCATCGGCAGGATGTCGGGCTCGTAGCGGCCGGCGAACGGATTGGTCAGCACCGCGCCGATGGCACCACGCACCAGCGGGGTGTCGGCACGCGGTCCGAACTCGTGGTGAATGTGCTCGACCTGGGTGAAGACGCGGCGTATTTCGATCATGAAAAAGAACCTTGCTTTTCGTTAAGCAAATACTGAACCAACTGATTTCGGCAGCTCTGTGTCGAGCGCCTTCGAGCATAAGGGCTCGACGAGTTTCCACTGCCCCTGGCAAACGAGTAGAGCAGCCCAGACGAGCCCTCCTTTTTGCAGGACCTTGGCGCAAACCACGCCCGTATCGAGTGCGCTGCGCACCTGCGCGGGGGCCAGCTCGGGCACGTCGACGGTGACGAGCGTGTCGCCCAGGTCGCTGTCGTCCTTGCACTCGTTCGCGGGGCGGCGCGCGATGGCCTCGTCGTCCACGTCGACGGCGTTGGCGATCACTGTCGCGGCGGCATCGGCCTGCGCTGCGGTGGCGGCCAGCACCGTCACGCTGTCGGCAATGCCCAGCGAGAAGCTGCGCCCGCGCCAGCCGCTGGTGGCGACGCCGCGCACGGGCTGGTCGGCGCGCAGCTCGAACTGGCCGTCGGTGGTGAGGATGCCGCCTTCGCCGGCAAGATGGCTGCGCAGGTCGAAGCGCGCGATGTCGGCGAACACGCCCACGCGCGCGGACTGCCCCGGCGCGAGGTGCAGCGCGATGTCGCCGCCGTTGTTGATCCACGCGCGTTCGATGCCGGGGCGTTCGTAGAAGGCGATGAGCTCCTGCGCCACCGAGCCGGCCACTGCCGCCATCGGCGTGATGAACATCGGCGAGAACGCGGCGCAGGCGTCCCACATGCGGCGCGCCACCACGTTGCGCGGGCGCATCCTGTCGGTGACGGGCAGGCGCAGCAGCGGCAGCTCGCGCACCAGCTCGTCGAGCACGTGGACGAAGCGCGCCCATGCCGCATCGTGCGCAGCGGCCACGGCATACGGGTCGCCGTGCGCCTCGGCCACGATGTCGATCGGGCCGTGGTTGAAGTGCCAGCGGCTCTTGTCGAGCGCACTGCGTTGGGCGGACATGATCAGCCCAGCATCGGGGCGTGGCCCAGGGGCCACGGGTTGGCGTCGTCCACCGCGAGCCATTGGCGCGCAAGCGGTGCGCCGTCTTCCTGCCATGCACCGCGCGCGAGCGCCTGTTCGAGCGGGAAGATGTGTTCGACGTGGCCGCCGAGCGCCTCGTAGTCGTCGCGCCGCATGCTGAACTCGATGGGTGCGACGATGGCAGGCGTGGGCACGGTGCCGAAGCTGTTGTCGGGCATGCGCATGACGTCGGCCATCACGGTGATGCCGCCGCCTGGCCACACATAGGCCGGCGCGCCGCCGCAGGTGACGTTGACCAGCGCGCGCTTGATGGCGCGCGTGAGCAGCACCGGGTTCTCAGTGACGCCCGCGCGCAGGCTGCCGCCCGCACCACCGAGGAACAGCACCGTGCACAGCGACGGTTCGCAGTTCTCGCCGATTCGATCGACGATGCGCTTCACCTCGGGCGGCATCGGCTGCTCGACGGGCTTGAGCGCGTCGTCGAGCACGTACCACTGCGCATGCTCGCCGGTGGTCGACGTCATGAGCAGGCGCAGGCCCGGGCGCGCGACGCCCTCTTCCCAGCCTTCGATGATCGCGAGCGGATCGGCGATGTCGGTGCCGCCCCAGCCGTTGCCCGGGTTCGCCACCTGGAAGTAGCGCCCCGGCGTGGACTTGCGCCCCAGCATCTGGATGCCCGAGGGCGCCATGTCGAGGCAGCGGCCGGCCTGGTGCTCGGTGAGCACGCCGGTGATGTGGTCGTCGACCACCACCACCTCGTCGGCCACACCGGCGAACTGCCGCGCAAAGATGCCGACCGCGGCCGAGCCGCAGCCCACGCGCATGCGCTGCTCTTCCACGCCGTTGACGATGGGCGCCTTGCCGGCCTGGATGACGAGGGTGGAGCCGCCGTCGATGGTGCACTCCACCGCCTTCTTGTTGCCCAGCAGCTGCATCAGCTCGGCCGTCATGCGGCCTTCCTTCTTGCTGCCGCCGGTGAGGTGGTGCACGCCGCCCAGCGAGAGCATCTGCGAGCCGTATTCGGCCGTGGTCACGTGGCCCACGACCTCGCCGCGGTAGCGCACGTTGGCCTGCTCGGGGCCGAGGAAGCGGTCGGTGTCGATCTTCACCTTGAAGCTGCAGTAGCTGAAGATGCCTTCGGTGACGACGGTGACCATGTCCACGCCCTGGGCCTTGGAGGCCACGATGAAGGGCGCGGGCTTGTAGTCGGGGTAGGTGGTGGAGGAGCCCACGCCGGTGACGAAGACTTCGTCGGCGTGCAGCAGGTCGCCGTTCCAGTCGGGGGCGGCATCGCCGGCCTCGGCGCCGGGGCGGTCGAAGGGCACCAGCGCAGGCGCCTCGCTCTCGATCGTGCGGCGCAGCAGCACGACGGGATCGACGCGCACCAGCACGCCCTCCTTGTTGGCGTAGCGGTCGCAGGCGCCGCTGCGGCCCTCGGAGATCTGGCACAGCACCGGGCAGGCGTTGCACTCGACCTTGGCGGAGCTCATGCGCTCGTTGCGCAGCGGTGCCTTGCCGAAGGCGCTGCTGCCGGCTTCGGCCACCACGGGCATGTCCATGCCGGGGAGGCCGTCTGTCTTGGTGTGTTCTGTCATCGGGGCGATCTCGTGGGCGTTCGGTGTTGGGCGAAGTGCGAATCCGGGCTGTCGGGGTTTGCAACAAACGTGCCGTCCGCCCGCTTGTGCATCGACTTCCGTTTGTGTAGCATTCCCTACACTTTCATGTTGCATTCACTACATCAAAGGTCAATGTAGCAAACGGGCCCGATGCTTGCAATGGTGTTTTCTAGCGGCGTTCATCGGGGTTTCTCCGACCAACGACAATGGAGGGTTCGGAGCCGGCCGGCGGCTTTCGCCCCAAAGGCGTGCGCGCAGGCTCAGCCAACCTCCCCTGTTACCAACCAACTCTTGAGTTCCGTATGAGTGCATTCAGCGAAGAACGCGTCCTGAGCGTCCACCACTGGACCGATCGCCTGTTCACCTTCACCACCACGCGCGACCCGGCCCTGCGCTTCTCGAACGGTCATTTCACGATGATCGGCCTGAAGGTCAACAACAAGCCCCTGCTGCGCGCCTACAGCATCGTGAGCCCGAACTACGAGGAGCACCTCGAGTTCCTGAGCATCAAGGTGGAAGACGGCCCGCTGACCTCGAGGCTGCAGCACATCCAGGTGGGCGACACCATCATCGTGGGCCGCAAGCCCACCGGCACGCTGCTGATCGACTACACGCTGCCGGCCAAGCGCCTGTACCTGTTCGGCACCGGCACCGGCCTCGCACCGTTCATGAGCATCATCCGCGACCCGGACACCTACGAGAAGTTCGAGCAGGTCATCCTGGTGCACGGCGTGCGACAGGTCGACGAGCTGGCCTACCACGACCTCGTGACCGACCACCTGCCCAAGCACGAGTTCCTGGGCGAGATGATCGAGAAGCAGCTGCTGTACTACCCCACGGTCACCCGCGAGGAGTTCCGCAACCAGGGCCGCATCACCGACCTGATCGAGAGCAACAAGCTCACCGACGACCTGGGCCTGCCGCCGCTGAACGTCGAGGAAGACCGCGTCATGCTGTGCGGCAGCCCCGGCCTGCTGGTGGACCTGAAGCACATCCTGGAAAAGCGCGGCTTCAAGGAAGGCAACACTTCCACGCCCGGCGACTACGTGGTCGAGCGCGCCTTCGCCGAAAAGTAATGTCAATGTCGGCCCCCCGGCTTTTCACGCGCTTCGCGCGTGTAACTCCACCCCCCGAGGGGGAGGCGCCGTCCGCCTTGGGGCGGCCCGGCGGCGACCGCCTGTAATGGAACGCAAGGCTGCCGTCACCAAGCCGCAGCGCCGCACGGGTGTGCGCGAGGCGGCCGCCCAGGCCACGCGCGACAGCATCCTGAAGGCCGCGACCAAGGTCTTCGCCAAGTACGGCTACGACGGCGGCAGCGTGGAGAAGATCTCCAAGGCCGCGAAGTCGTACGACCGGATGATCTACTACTACTTCGGCAGCAAGGAAGGCCTCTTCATCGCGGTGCTCGAAGGCATCTACCAGCGCATGGACGATGCCGAGGCCGCCATCGCGCTCGACACCTCGCGGCCGGTGGACGCGCTCACCGAGGTCATCCGCTTCGTGCTGGGCTACTACCGCAAGAACCCCGAGTTCGTCACGCTGCTGAACACCGAGAACCTGCACAAGGGCCGGCACATTTCGAAGTCGCTGCGCGCGCGCGAGTACTCGTCGCGCGCGGTGGCGATCATCGCGGAGATCCTGGCGAGCGGCGCCTCGCAGGGCCTGTTCCGCAAGGACCTGGTGGCGCGCGACATCTACCTGCTGATCGCGTCCACGGGCTACTTCTACACATCCAACCGGCACACGCTCACCGCCTTCCTCGGCGAGCCGCTGGAGTCGCCCGACGCCATCGCGCACTGGGAAGACTTCGTGATCGAGACGCTGCTGCGCACCGTGCGCGCCGACGCCGACGAGCCGCAGGACGAAGAGAACAACTCCACCCCATCCCACGAGGACACATCGAAATGGCAGAAATCGCAACCGGCGGCAAGTCGGGCAAGGTCGTCATAAGGAACATCGGGCTGCTGCTCTCGGGCGACATCGACAAGCCCATCCTCGATGCCGACACCATCGTCGTGAACGACGGCCTGATCGTCGCGGTCGGCAAGGAAAAGGACTGCGACCTCGAAGGCGCCGTCACCGTCATCGACGCGAAGAAGACCTGCGTCGCCCCCGGCCTGATCGACAGCCACGTGCACCCGGTGTTCGGCGACTGGACGCCGCGCCAGGGCCAGCTCGGCTGGATCGACTCCACCATGCACGGCGGCGTGACGACGATGATTTCCGCCGGCGAGGTGCACCTGCCCGGCCGCCCCAAGGACATCGTGGGCCTGAAGGCGCTGGCCATCACCGCGCAGCGCGCCTTCGACAACTTCCGCCCCGGCGGCGTGAAGGTGCTGGCGGGCGCGCCCGTCATCGAGAAGGGCATGGTCGAGAGCGACTTCAAGGAACTCGCCGAGGCCGGCGTGGGCCTGCTCGGCGAAGTGGGCCTGGGCTCGGTCAAGGCCGGCTACGAGGCCAAGGAGATGGTGGCCTGGGCGCGCAAGTACGGCATCCAGAGCACTATCCACACGGGCGGCCCCTCGATCCCGGGCTCGGGCCTGATCGACAAGGACGTGGTGCTCGAGGCCGACGCCGACGTCATCGGCCACATCAACGGCGGCCACACCTCGCTGCCCGAGGCGCACGTGTGCGAGCTGTGCGAAAAGAGTTCGCGCGCGATCGAGATCGTGCACAACGGCAACGAGAAGGTCGCCATTGCCGCCGCGAAGGCGGCGCTGGAGCTCAAGTGCCCGCACCGCGTGATCCTCGGCACCGACGGCCCCGCGGGCTCGGGCGTGCAGCCGCTGGGCATCCTGCGCATGGTGGCGATGCTGTCGTCCATCGCGAACATCCCGGCCGAGCTGGTGTTCTGCTTCGCGACGGGCAACACCGCGAAGATCCGCAAGCTCAACTGCGGGCTCGTCGAGGTGGGCCGTGCCGCCGACTTCGTCTTCATGGACCGCGCGCAGCATTCGCCGGCGCCGGGGCTGCTCGAGAGCGTGCAGCTCGGCGACATCCCGGGAGTGGGCATGGTGATGATCGACGGCATCGTGCGCTGCGGCCGCAGCCGCAACACGCCGCCTGCGACCGAGATCCCGGTGGTCGTCTCGGGCGCGCACTGAGCGAACGCCCCTCGCCGCCGCCGGCTGGCTTCAGCCGCCGCGGTGCGAGCGGAAGACGAGATAGCGCGCCGACAGGAAGTTGGCGCCCATGCCCGCAACGCTGCCGATCGCCACGCCGAGCGCCGCAGCCCATCGGCCTTCCACCCAGTGCAGCGTGAGCACGTAGGCGCCGTAGTTGAGCACTGCGCCCGCGGTCATGGTCGCGAGGTAGCCCAGGTATTCGCGCCAGACGGAACGGCCGGATGCGGCGCTGGCCGCGCTCGCAGCGAAGGTGTAGCGGCGGTTGAAGGCCCAGGTGGTCGTCGCCGCCGAGAGGAAGGACACCACGCGCGCCGCGTACCAGCCCAGCAGCGGCGCCAGCAGGTAGAGCACCACCACGTCGACCACGAGCCCGATCACTCCGACCACCGCGAAGGCGAGGAACTCGCGGCCGATCTTCATCGCGGACCGCCCGCCGCGCGGGCCGCACGTTCGCGCACGCTGGGAATCGCGAGATAGCTCAGCCGCTTGGCCTCTCGCCGCCCCAGGGTGATGGCCTGCATGATGACGCCGCACACGAAGGACAGCATCGCCGCCAGCATTGCGCCGGTGGCCAGCACCGCGGTGGGGAGCCGGGGCACCAGGCCGGTGTGCACGTAGGTCATGACGACCGGCACGATCAGCACGATCGACATCAGCGCCAGCAGCGCGCCGATGATCGAGAAGAACTGCAGCGGCCGTTCGCTCACGAACAGCTTGCAGATGGTCTTGAGGATGCGCCAGCCGTCGCGGTAGGTCGAGAGCTTGCTCACCGAGCCTTCGGGCCGCGTGCTGTAGGCCGTGGCTTCCTCCGCATAGGGCATGCGCAGCTCGAGCGCGTGCACGGTGAGCTCGGTCTCCGTCTCGAAGCCCCGCGACAGCGCCGGGAACGACTTGGCATAGCGCCGCGAGAACACTCGGTAGCCCGAGAGCATGTCGGTGAGCCCGCCGCCGAAGAGCTGCGCCACCGCGCCCGTGAGCATGCGGTTGCCGAAGCGGTGGCCGGCGCGGTAGGTGTGTGCGTCCTGGCCGTCGTCCACGCGGCTGCCGACCACCATGTCGAGGTTGTCGCGCACCAGGCGCTCGATGAGGCGCGGCGCGGCGCCCGCGTCGTAGGTGGCGTCGCCGTCGGCCATCACGTAAACGTCGGCATCGACGTCGGCGAACATGCGCCGCACCACGTTGCCCTTGCCGCGCAGGGCAACGTGGGTGACCGTGGCGCCGGCCGCGCGCGCCACGCCTGCCGTGTCGTCGCTGGAGTTGTTGTCGAAGACGTGGATGTCGGCTTCGGGCAGCGCGGCGTGAAAGCCCTGCACCACCTGCTCGATGGCCAGCGCCTCGTTGTAGCAGGGGATCACCACGGCGACGCGCAGGCCGCTGCCGACATTGCCGCCGGGGCCTTGCCGGATGCTGTTGGAGATGTCTGCGGCGTCGTTCATGGTGCGGCGGGAAGGATACGGTAGACCCGGCTGCCGTCCTGCTGGTATTGCACGGCGAAGTACTTGTCGAAATCGACGCGCGCGGTGAACACCGGCACCACCGTATCGGGCAGCACCACCGCGACGAAGCCCATGCCCGAGAGCTTGCGCGCGAGGTCGCCGCCCGACAGCTTGCCGAAGTCGGTATAGCGCCAGGGCCCGAGCGTGTCGCCCCAGATGGGGTTGGGGCCGTAGTAGATCGCCTCGTTCAGCGCGATCTGGTAGACGCGGCCCTTGGCGGTACGCCGCAGGTAGTCCATGACCGCATAGCCCGGCACGTGCTTGCGCAGCACGGCTTCGCGGGCCTCGGGGGTGGTCGCGATCAGCGCGACCTTGGTGGCCGTCTGGCGCACGGAAACCGCGGCCAGCACCGCCAGCAGCAGCACGATCGCCCAATCGCCCACGCGGGCCGGGGTGCGCGCAGTGACGGCTGCGGGAGGCACGTCGGCCGCCGAAGCCCTGGCCCCGGCCAGGCGGCGAAAGCCCGCGACGATCCAGCCGAACACCACCTGCCAGCCGACGGCCGCGATGGCCGCCAGCAGCGGGAACGAGGCCGTCAGGTAGCGCGGATAGCGCGAGGTCACGACCCAGACGATCACCGAGTACAGGCAGAACCAGCCGGCCGCGCGCACGGCGGCGGAGCGCTTCCACAGCGGGCTGAACGGCGCGAAGAACACCGACCACAGCAGCGCGTTGGGCAGCTCGGCATGCACGCGCACGTCGGCCACCTGCTGCACATAGTCGGCCGGCGTCCATTCGGTGAAGCCGAACACGCGCGCGCCGATGGGGTTGAAGGGGTCGCCCGTCATGATGGCGTTGCGCGCGTACCAGTACACGCAGGGCAGCAGGAAGCAGGCGAACACCAGCGCCCAGGCCTTGAGGCTGCGCTCGTGGCGGAAGACGAAGGGCGCCACCAGCGGCAGGAAGATCAGCGCCTGGTACTTCGAGCCGGCCGCCAAGCCCAGGCAGAAGGCCGCGACACCGAGCCAGCGGATGCCGCCGTGCGCCGGCTTGCCGACCTCGGATTCGCGCCACCACCACAGCGCCACGCAGGCCGACAGCACGAAGAGCGCCACGCCCATGTCGATGAGCGCGTTGGAATAGTCACCGAGCCCCAGCCAGATGGCCGCGCCGATGCATGCGGTGAGCCGGTTGGCGTGCAGCATGCCGAGGCGGTAGATCATCACCACCGACAGCGCGCCGGCCAGCCCGTTGAGGAAGTGCGGCAGCACGTCGTCGCCCAGCTGCAGCGCGCCGGCGTACAGCAGGTTGTAGTTGTACGGGAACCAGGGGTAGCGCAGCCAGTCGTGGATACCCAGCGAGCCCTGCTCCGCGACCTGCCGCGCATAGGGCAGGTGGTACATCAGCTCGTCGAAGGCGATGGGCGGCGCGAGCGGTGCGGCCAGCGCGGGCAGCACGACCAGCGCCAGCGCGATCGCCGCGACGCGCTCGACGTAGCTCCAGGGCGCCGCCGGCGGGTTCGCAAGCAGCAGCGCGCGCCGCTCGCGCAACCATGAAGGCAGCTGGAGCGCCGCGGCCACCACGCCCACGGCGACGACCGCCGCGGTCGCGCCCGTCCTGAAGGCGCCGAAGATGGCCAGCGCCTGGAAGGCGCAGATGAAGATTCCCACGCCCAAGGCCACGGCCATGGCGGCTTCGAGCCCCGCGTCGCGGCGCGGGGGCGGCGCGAGGCGGCCCAGCAGCGCACGTCCATAGCCCCAGCAGCCCGTCACGAAAACCGCCAGGGCCGCGTAGTGCGCGGCTGCAAACATCAGCTTCTGAATAACGACTCCCGGTGCCGGACGGCCGCGCCGGCCGGCAGGTTCAAAGGTTGGGCGCGAGCAGGCGCTCGAGGTCGGCTTCGCTTTCCTTGCGCCGCGCAGCCTGGTCCTGCAACTGGTCGTATCCGATCTTGCCGACGTTGAAGTACGTCGAATCGGGGTGGCTCAGGTAGAACCCGCTCACGCTGGCGGCGGGCATCATAGCGAGGCTTTCCGTCAGGCTCATGCCAATGTCCGCGCAGTTCAGAAGGTCGAACATGGGCTTCTTCACACTGTGGTCGGGGCAGGCCGGGTAGCCGGGCGCGGGGCGGATGCCGCGGTACTTCTCCGCGATCATGTCGTCGTTGCTCAGGCCCTCGTCGCTCGCGTAGCCCCACAGGTCGGTGCGCACGCGGTGGTGCAGCGCCTCGGCGAAGGCCTCGGCCAGCCGGTCGGCCAGGGCCTTGAGCATGATGGCGGAGTAGTCGTCGAGGTCGTCGACGAAGTACTTCTCCTTCTTCTCCACGCCCAGGCCGGCGGTGACGGCGAACATGCCGACGTAGTCCTTCACGCCGCTGCCCTTCGGTGCGACGAAGTCGGCCAGGCAGCGGCTCGGGCGCATCACGCCGTCGATCTCGTGCTTCTCGGTCTGCTGGCGCATGCCGTACCAGGTGAGCGCTACCTCGCTGCGCGACTCGTCGGTGTAGAGCTCGATGTCGTCGTCGTTCACCGTGTTGGCGGGCCAGAAGCCCACCACGCCGCTCGCGCTGAGCCAGCGGCCCTCGATGAGCCGCTTGAGCATGCGCTGGCCGTCGGCATACACGCGCACGGCCTCGGTGCCGACGATCTCGTCCTTCAAGATGGCCGGGAAGGGGCCGGCCAGGTCCCAGGTCTGGAAGAACGGGCCCCAGTCGATGTACTTCGCGAGCTCGGTCAGGTCGAAATTCCTGAACACGCGCCGGCCGATGAACTTGGGGCAAGGGGGCAGGTAGTTCGCGAAGTCGATGGGCGTCTTGTTGGCGCGCGCCTTCGCGAGCGGCCACAGCGGCACCTGCTTCTTGTTGGCGTGCTGCTCGCGCACCTTGACGTAGTCGGCGTTGATCTCCTCGATGTAGGCGGCCGCCTGGTCCGACAGCAGCGACTGCGCCACGCTCACGCTGCGCGAGGCGTCGGGCACGTAGACCACGGGGCCCTCGTAGTGGGGCGCGATCTTCACGGCCGTGTGCACGCGGCTGGTGGTGGCGCCGCCGATCAGCAGCGGGATCTTGCGGATGCGGAAGTGGTCGTCCTTCTGCATCTCGCCGGCCACATACTGCATCTCCTCGAGGCTCGGCGTGATGAGGCCCGACAGGCCCACGATGTCCGCGCCCTCGACCTTCGCCTTCGCGAGGATCTCGTGGCACGGGACCATCACGCCCATGTTCACCACCTCGAAGTTGTTGCACTGGAGCACGACGGTGACGATGTTCTTGCCGATGTCGTGCACGTCGCCCTTCACGGTGGCGATGATGATCTTGCCCTTGGAGCGCACGTCGCGCCCTGCCGCCTCGTCCTGGCGCTTCTCCTCCTCGATGTAGGGAATGAGGTGCGCCACGGCCTGCTTCATCACGCGCGCCGACTTCACCACCTGCGGAAGGAACATCTTGCCCTGGCCGAACAGGTCGCCCACGACGTTCATGCCGTCCATCAGCGGGCCTTCGATCACGTGCAGCGGGCGGCCGCCCTTGGCGAGGATCTCGCGGTAGGCCTCTTCGGTGTCCTGCGTGATGAACTCGGTGATGCCGTGCACCAGCGCGTGCGACAGGCGCTGCGCCACCGGCACGGGCTGCTCGGGCGTGCCGCGCCATTCGAGCTTCTTGCTGTCGTCCTTGGCCGCGCCCTTGGCGCTCTCGGCGATCTCGACCAGGCGCTCGCCGGCGTCGGGGCGCCGGTTGAGCACCACGTCTTCCACGCGCTCGCGCAGCGTGGGCTCGACCTCGTCGTACACGCCCACCATGCCGGCGTTGACGATGCCCATGTCCATGCCCGCCTTGATCGCGTGGTACAGGAACACGGTGTGGATCGCCTCGCGTACCGGGTCGTTGCCGCGGAAGCTGAAGCTCACGTTCGAGACGCCGCCCGACACCTTGGCGCCCGGCAGGTTCTGCTTGATCCAGCGCGTGGCCTCGATGAAGTCGACCGCGTAGTTGTCGTGCTCCTCGATGCCGGTGGCGATGGCGAAGATGTTCGGGTCGAAGATGATGTCCTCGGGCGGGAAGCCCACCTCGTCCACCAGGATGCGGTAGGCGCGCTCGCAGATCTCGATCTTGCGCGCGTAGGTGTCGGCCTGGCCCTTCTCGTCGAAGGCCATCACCACGGCGGCGGCGCCGTAGCGCTTCACCAGCATGGCTTCGTGCTTGAACTTGTCGACGCCCTCCTTCATGGAGATGGAGTTGACGATGCCCTTGCCCTGGATGCAGCGCAGGCCCGCCTCGATGACCTCCCACTTCGAGCTGTCGACCATCACCGGCACGCGTGCGATGTCGGGCTCGCTGGCGATGAGGTTGAGGAAGCGCACCATCGCGGCCTTGCTGTCGAGCATGGCCTCGTCCATGTTCACGTCGATCACCTGCGCGCCGTTCTCGACCTGCTGGCGCGCCACGGCCAGCGCTTCTTCGAACTGGCCGTTGAGGATCATGCGCGCGAAGGCCTTGGAGCCCGTGACGTTGGTGCGCTCGCCGATGTTGACGAACAGCGTGCCTTCGCCGATGGAGACCGGCTCCAGGCCTGAGAGCTTCATGGGAGGCGGCATTGGGGAAGACATGGTTGGACTCGGAGGCAAAAGCGGTTATTCGTGCGCGGGTTGGGGGAGTCTATCGCCCTCGCCTGCGCCGCAGGTGCTGCAGGAGTAAGTCCGATTCATGAAAGGGAAAGTCCGGATCGATCCGGCCCGGTCGGTTTCGCAGAATGAAAAGTGCACGTTCGTTCGTTTTTTGCGTGCCCCCAAACCGATCAACCCACTAGGGAGCTCCGATGATTCGACTGGCGAAGAGGATTGCGGCTTCGAGGACAAGGACGAGCACGAAAACGACACGCAGCAAGGACGGCACGGTCCGGCGGATGGCCGGCGCGCTGCTCGTGGGCGGCATGCTCGCGCTCGCGCCCCTGGCGCAGACGGCGCAGGCGGCCGGCACCAGCGCGCAGTCGGCCTATCCGATCGTGCTGGTGCACGGCATGCTGGGCTTCGACACCATCGCCGGCATCGACTACTGGTACGGCATTCCGGGCGAGCTGCGCGCGCAGGGCGCGAAGGTCTTCGTGGCCGAGGTGGCGGCCACCAACAGCAGCGAGGTGCGCGGCGAGCAGCTGCTCAAGCAGGTCAAGGACGTGCTGGCGCTGACCGGCGCGAGCAAGGTCAACCTGATCGGCCATTCGCACGGCGGCCCCACGGCGCGCTACGTCTCGGGCGTGGCGCCGCAGCTGGTGGCCTCCGTCACCACGGTGGGCAGCCCGCACAAGGGCAGCAAGGTGGCCGACCTGCTGGGCAACACGCTGCCCGAAGGCAGCCTGAGCCGGGCGGTGGTGGTGAGCGCGGTGAACGCCTTCTCCAGCCTCATCGGCATCCTTTCCGGCAACAACACGCCGCAGAGCGGCCTGGGCGCCCTCGAGTCGCTCAACACCGCCGGCTCCGCGAAGTTCAACGCCAAGTTCCCCGACGGCGTGCCCACCACCGCCTGCGGCAACGGGGCCGAGCTGGTCAACGGCGTGCGCTACTTCTCCTGGTCGGGCACGCAGCCGCTGACCAACGTGTTCGACGCCTCCGACTACCCGCTGTCGCTGCTGAGCGTGGTGCACGGCGAGGCCAACGACGGTCTCGCCTCGGCCTGCAGCTCGCACCTGGGCACCTACCTCGGCAGCTACAGGCAGAACCACCTGGACGAGGTCAACCAGATGCTCGGGCTGCGCGACCTGTTCTCGGTGAGCCCGGTGACGCTGTACGTGAACCAGGCGGCGAAGCTGAAGCAGCTCGGCCTCTGAGGAGACGATGCCCCGCAAGCTCCTGTGGCCGCTCGCGACGGCGTTGGTGGTGGCTGCGGGCGCGGCGTGGTGGCTGGCCGGGGGCGAGGAGGCACCGGCTCCCGCGGTCGCATCCGCGGCCCTGCCGGCCGCATCGTCCGCCCAGCCGGCCGTTTCCACCGCCGCGTCCGGCACGAGCCCCCACGCCCCCGATCCGCTGCTGACGCCCGCCCTGCTGCGCACCTTCGAGCAGATGCTCGACGGCAGCCAGGCCCGCGACCGGGAAGGCCTGATGGCCGAGATGCGCGCGAAGATCGACAGGTACCTGCCGCCCGAATGGCGGGTGCGCGCACTGGGCCTGCTGGAGCGCTACATCGACTACCGCACCGCGCTCGAGGCGCTGCCCGCGGCCAGCATCGGCGACCCTGCCGGGCTGCGCCGGATTCTCGATGCGCGCGCCGGCATCCGCTCGCGCTACTTCGCACCCGAGGAGGTGGAGGGCCTGTTCGGCGCCGAGGAGAAATTCGACCGCTTCAGCGTCGAGAAGCTGGAGATCGAGCGCAACGCGAACCTCACGCCCGAGCAGAAACGCCAGGCGCTGGCCAAGACCGAGGAAACCTGGCTCACGCCCGAGCAGCGCGCCGACCGCACGGCCTCCGTCGCGCAGCTGGCCGTGGGCGAGCAGACCGCCGCGCTGGAAGCACGCGGCGCCAGCCCGCAGGAGCGCTTCGAGGAACGCTCGAAGCAGTACGGCCACGAGGCGGCACAGCGGCTCGCCGCGCTCGACCAGCAGGAGCAGGACTGGCAGAGCCGCCTCTCGCGCTACGCGGCCGCCGACGAGGCCACACGGGCGCAACTGCAGGCCGAGCTCTTCACGCCGCAGGAGGCGCTGCGTCTGCAGGCCGCGCTGGAGATGCGCGCGGCCGACGCAAGGAAAAAGGCGGCCGCGCCGCCTTGATTTCTGCCCTTTGCCTGTGCGGCGATCAGGCCGCCAACGGCACCTTCGCCGCGGCCGAAGCCGGCAGGCCGAACACGCGGTCGAAGGCCCAGTTGAAGACGAAGGTGTAGACCAGGAAGAACACCACCAGCCCCAGGTCCATCACCAGCGCCTGCCAGAGCGACACGCCCAGGCCCCAGGCGAACATCGGCACCAGGAAGGCGATCAGGCCGCCCTCGAAGCCGATGGCGTGCGCGATCCGGCGGCGCAGGCTGCGTCCGCGCACGGCCTGGCGCGACTCCCAGCGCTCGAAGAGCGAGTTGAAGACCAGGTTCCAGATCACCGCGATGACCGACGCTGCCACCGCCAGGACGCCCGAATGGCCCAGGCCGGCGTCCGTCATCAGGGCCAGCCCGGCACTGGCGGCCACGATAGCGATCCCTTCATAGAGGGTGATATAGACGATGCGGCGCTGAATCCCTTGCATGACTTTCTCTCTGTGTTCGTTGATGCGATGACTGGACTTTATTTGTCATCTGCTGATATAAAAAGTTAACTTGTTTCAGTTTGACTGATAGATCGGGCGCCATGGCTTTCTCCAGCGACAACGTCGAAGTCTTCCTGGCCGTGATCGACCACGGCTCCTTCTCGGCCGCCGCGCGGGCGCTGCGCCGGGTGCCGTCGGCGGTGAGCATGGCCATCGCCAACCTCGAGGCCGAGCTCGACCTGCAGCTCTTCGACCGCAGCGGCCGCGAGCCCCAGCCCACGGCCGCCGCACGATCGCTGGAGCCGCAGGCGCGGCTGCTGGCGTCGCAGCTCAAGCAGCTGCAGGTGCAGGCACTCGCCCTCACCCAGGGGCTGGAAGACCGACTCACCCTGGCCATCGCGCCCGAGCTGCTGGCCGCGCCGTGGACGGGCCCGCTGTCGGAGCTGGCGCGGGAGCATCCGCTGCTGCAGGTCGAGGTGCTTGCCGCGCCGCAGGCCGACGCGCTGGCGCTGCTGCACAGCGGCCGCGCGCAGCTCGCGCTGGTGTTCGAACGGCCCAGCCTCGACGGGCGCGAGGGCTTCCAGGAAGTGGGCAGCGAACTCATGGTGGCGGTGATGGCGCCCGACCACCCGGTGCTCGCAGCCAACGGCGGCCGGCTGCGCGAGGACCACCTGACCAACACCCGCCAGATCGTGGTGGCCGGGCGAGACCTCGCCACCAGCGACCCGCGATTCGTCTTCGCGCGCCACGTCTGGCGCTCAGACAACGCGTTGGCCGCGCTGAGCCTGATCACCGCCGGACTGGGCTGGGGCTGGCTGCCGCGCAACTTCGCGCGGCCGCACGTGGCGGCGGGTGCGCTGGTCGAGATTCCCTTCGAGAACCTCAGCAATGGACTCGACCTGTGGGTGGACGTGGTGTGGTCACGTGAGCGCCCACTCGGCCTGGGAGCCCAGCATTTCGTGAATCTGATCGCCAAGGGACGGGCCGCGGCGGGCGAGTGCAGCCCCAAGGTCAGCGGCGAAACTGCCGGCCCGACGAACTAGACGACTGGTCTAATAGACGCTAGAGTGCGGCCCATGAACGCCGCCGCTCCCACCACCGACGTCCGCCAGCACATCCTCGACGTGGCCCATCCGCTGCTGCTGCGAAAGGGCTTCACCGGCGTCGGGCTGGCCGAAGTGCTGGCCGCGGCGAAGGTGCCGAAGGGCTCGTTCTATCACTACTTCGGCTCCAAGGAAGTGTTCGGCGAGGCGGTGCTGGAGGCCTACTTCGGCGAGTACCTCGGGCGCACCGACGCCCTGCTGACCGAGGGTTCCGGCACCGCCGCCCGGCGCCTGATCGCCTACTTCGACGACTGGCTCGACTCCCAGACCGGCGAGGAAGCGCAGAGCCGCTGCCTCGTCGTGAAGCTCGGCGCCGAGGTCTGCGACCTGTCCGAGAGCATGCGCGCGGCGCTAGCGCGCGGCACCCGCGGCATCACCGACCGGCTCGCCGGCTGCATCGAGGCCGGCCACGCCGACGGCTCGATCAAGGCGATGCCACAGGGACAGGACGCCCAAGGGGTCGCCGTCGCGCTCTACCAGCGCTGGCTCGGCGCCAGCCTGCTGGCCAAGATCACGCGCGACCGCTCGTCCCTGGACGCGGCGATGCGCGACACCCGGCAGCAGCTGGGCCTGTCTTCGGACCACTGAAGGAAATCACCAGGCGGGAGGCGAACGCGCTCCCGCTTTTTTTCGGCCATCTACTAGACGACTGGTCTATTAACCAAGGAGCCACGCTACATGTCCCAGCGCAACACCGTCGACACCGTCAACCGCCGCATCGTCCTCGCCGCCCGGCCGCGCGGCCTTCCCACGCCGGAGAACTTCCGCCTCGAGGAAGCCGCCGTTCCCGCGCCCGGCGAGGGCCAGGTGCTGCTGCGCACGCTGCACCTGTCGCTCGATCCCTACATGCGCCAGCTGATGGACGAGGTGCCGCCGCTCTACGCGCCCGCCTCGGTGCAGGTGGGCGAGCCGATGCCGGGCGGCACGGTCAACCGCGTCGTCGAGTCCCGGAATCCGCGCCTGCGGCCCGGGGATCTCGTGCTCGGCAACGCCGGCTGGCAGGACTACGCGCTGTCCGACGGCCAGGACCTGATGCCGCTCGGCGACATGGCCCAGCCCTCGCTCGCGCTGGGCGGGCTCGGCATGCCGGCCTTCACCGCCCACGTCGGCCTGCTCGACATCGGCCAGCCCAAGGCCGGCGAGACGGTGGTGGTGGCCGCCGCGACCGGCGCGGTCGGCTCGGTGGTCGGGCAGATCGCCAGGCTGAAGGGCGCGCGCGTGGTCGGCATCGCCGGCGGTGCTCAGAAATGCCGCCACGCGGTCGAGGTGCTGGGCTTCGACGCCTGCATCGACCGCCACGATCCGGAGTTCGCAGCGCGCCTCGCGGCCGCCTGCCCCCAGGGCATCGACGTGTACTTCGAGAACGTCGGCGGCGCGGTGTTCGACGCGGTGCTGCCGCTGCTCAACATCGGCGCGCGCGTGCCGGTGTGCGGGCACATCGCCGACTACAACAGCGAGGCTCTGCCCCCGGGGCCCAACCGGCTGCCGCTGCTGACGGCGGCGCTGCTGCAGAAGCGCATCCGCATGCAGGGCTTCGTCATCCTCGACCACTACGGCGAGCGCTTCGATGCGTTCCGGCGCGAGATGGACGGATGGGTGGAGGCCGGGAAGATCACGCTGCGCGAGGACCGCATCGACGACCTGGAGAACGCGCCGGCCGCATTCATCGGCCTGCTCCAGGGCCGCAACGTCGGCAAGCGCGTGGTGCGCGTCGCCGGGGATTGAGACGGACGGGCGGTGCCGTCAGTGCCGTCAGTGCCGGTGCCCGCCGCCGTGGCCGCCGCCGCGGCCTTCTCCATGTCCACCATGGCCGCCCCCGCGATGCCCTCCCCCGCCAGGATGCGGATGCGGCATGCCCGGCGGCGGCCCCGGGCGGAACCCCGGCTGCGGGCGCGGCGGCCTGACGCCGGGATCGATCGGCGGACGAACGCCGGGCGGATGCGGCGGCCGGAACCCGGGACCGGGCGGCGGGCGGAACCCCGGACCGGGAGGGCGGAAACCGGGCCCCGGCTGCCACGGATGCGGCTGCCATCCCGGACGCACCGGCGGCGGCGGACGCCAGCCCGCCACGGGCGGCGGGGGCGGCCGGTTGCCCCACCAGCGCCGGTCGCCGTACCAGGGCCGGTCGCGGTAGTAGTCGGCCCAGTAGCTGCCGATCGCGAAGCCGATGATCGGCACGCCGATCAGCGCGCCGTACGTGGCCAGCGGCACGCGCTGCTCCTGGTAGGCGTAGTCGATGCTGCGCGCCCAGACCCAGCCGCGCCCGCCGTCGGGCAGCACCACGTCGCACCAGCCGTAGCCGCTCGTGCAGCCGACCACCTCGAGCGGCTGCCCCGGCCCGAGCCGCGCCACCAGCGGATAGTCGCCCGACGGACCCGCACGCAGGTTGACCCCGCCGCGCGTGAAAGCCTGCTGCGCCTGCGCCGCGAGCGGAAGCGCCAGGGCCAGCGCGCCCACGGCAGCCCAGCGATGTGCGAGTGAGTTCATCGCCCCAGCCTAGGCCGGGGGCTCCAGCCCGTCAATCAGCGCACACCTGATTCCAGAAACACCACAGAACCGGCTCCGCCGGCCCGCAGACGTCACCCCCGGAAGAAGGCCGCGCAGCGCCACGAAATGCGCGAAGCCCGCAGGAGAGCCAGAAACACCGCGGAACCGGCTTCGCCGGGCCGCAGGTGTTGCCCCCGGAAGGGGGTTGGCGCAGCGACACGAAGTGCGCGAAGCCTGGGGGAGAACCAGCTACGCCGCTTCCTTGTAGAAACCAGCCGCGTTGCTGCCCAGCACCCGCCCGGCCATCGGCTCGACCGCCTTGCCGATCGCCGCGATGTGGTCGGGCGTGGTGCCGCAGCAGCCGCCCACGATGTTCACCAGCCCTTCCGATGCGAACTCGTGCAGCAGGCGCGAGGTGACCTCGGGCGTCTCGTCGAAGCCGGTGTCGCTCATCGGGTTGGGCAGGCCGGCGTTCGGGTAGCAACTGATGAAGGTGTCGCCGGCCACGCGCGCCAGTTCCTGGATGTAGGGGCGCATCAGCGCCGCGCCCAGTGCGCAGTTCAGGCCGATGGCCAGCGGCTGCGCGTGGCGTACGCTGTGCCAGAAGGCGGTGACGGTCTGGCCGCTGAGGATGCGCCCCGACGCGTCGGTCACCGTGCCGCTGATGATGAGTGGCAGGCGCTGGCCGCTGTCGTGGAAGTACTCGTCGACCGCGAACAGCGCGGCCTTGGCATTGAGCGTATCGAAGATGGTCTCGACCAGGATCACGTCGGCACCGCCTTCGACCAGCGCCGCGGTCTGCTCGTAGTAGGCCGCGCGCAGCTCCTCGAAGTTGACGTTGCGTGCGCCCGGGTCGTTCACGTCGGGGCTGATGCTCGCCGTCTTAGGCGTCGGGCCGAGGGCGCCGGCCACGAAGCGCGGCTTGTCGGGCGTGCTGAACTTGTCGCAGGCCGCGCGCGCGAGCCTGGCGGATTCGAGGTTCATCTCGCGCGCGAGATGCGCCATCTTGTAGTCCTCCTGCGCGATGGTGGTCGCGCCGAAGGTGTTGGTCTCGATGAGGTCGGCGCCGGCCGCGAGGTAGCCCTCGTGGATGTCGCGGATCACGTCGGGCCGCGTGAGCGACAGCAGTTCGTTGTTGCCCTTCACGTCGCGCTCGAAGTCCTTGAAGCGCTCGCCCCGGTACTGCTCCTCGGTGAGCTTGAAGCGCTGGATCATCGTGCCCATGGCGCCATCGAGGATGGCGATGCGCTTGGCGAGGATGCCGGGCAGGGCCTGGCCGCGGGTGTAGACGAGGGGCTTCATAACCTCATATTCTCGCTCGCCCCCAGGCTACGCGCACTTCGTGTCGCTTCTCCTCCCCCCTACCGGGGGCAACGCCAGTCGCCCGGCAAAGCCGGTTCGACGGCGTTCCACCTGAACACCCAAGGCCGTTGACGTCAACGGCCTTCGACGAAGTCCAGCACCGCCTCGATCATCCGCCGCACGTGCGGCTGCACGCCCGCCGCCACCTCGGGCAGGTAGTCGAAGGGCAGCTTCTCCTGCATGTAGCTCGACTGCGTCATCTCCAGCTGCACCGCGTGCACGTTCTGCGCGGGGTTGCCGTAGTTGCGCGTGATGTAGCCGCCGGTGAAGCGGCCGTTGAGCACGCCCGTGTAGCCGGTGGCGCTCTCGGCGATGCCCAGCAGCGTCTGCGCCAGCGCCGGGTCGCAGCTGATGCCCTTGCCGGTGCCCAGGTTCAGGTCGGGCAGCTTGCCGTCGAAGAAGCGCGGCAGCACCGAGCGGATCGAGTGCGCGTCCCACAGCGCGGCCACGCCGTGCTGCGCACGGATGCGGGCGAGTTCCTCGGCCAGCCTGGCGTGGTAGGGCTGCCAGATGGCGTCGCGGCGCTCGGCGATCTCGGCCTCGCCCGGCACGTCGGCAGGGTTCGCGTACAGCGGCGTGTCGTCGAAGGTGTCGACCGGGCACAGGCCCGTCACGCTCTGGCCGGGGTAGAGGCTCGCGCCGTCCGGCGGACGGTTCAGGTCGATCACGTAGCGCGAGTGCGTCGCCACCAGCACCGA
Organism: Variovorax atrisoli; assembly: GCF_014195185.1. NCBI lineage: Bacteria > Pseudomonadati > Pseudomonadota > Betaproteobacteria > Burkholderiales > Comamonadaceae > Variovorax > Variovorax atrisoli. Next base: position 545,414 of record NZ_JACIBG010000004.1, read on the forward strand.
GGCGCCCAGCTCGTCGGCGAAGTCGTAGAGGCGCTCGAGGTGCCAGTCGGTGTCGGGCACCTGGCGCGCCTCGTCGGTCAGGCGCGCGGCCAGCGCGGGCGGCACGTGCGTGCCGACGTGCGGCATCGAGATCAGCAGCGGGCGGGTGCCCTGGCGGAAGCGGAAAGGCGGTTCGGCGGTGGTGAAGGCCATGGTGGGGTCGATCAATCCTGGAGTAGCTGGGTGCGCGCGGCCACGAAGGCGGCGGCGGCTTCGTCGTGCAGCGCGTGGCGTCCGGCCGAGACGCGCGGGCGGCCTGCCACCCAGACGCTGTCGATGGCCGAGGTGCGGTGGCTCGCGAAGACGTGGGCGGAAAGCATATCGGGCGCGGACAGTCCCTGCAGCGCGATGTGCGAGGCATCGAGCACCGCGAAGTCGGCCTGCAGCCCTGCCGCAAGCCCGCCCGTGGCGCGGCCCGAGGCCCTCGCCCCGCCCTGCACCGCCTCCAGCGTGAGCGCGGTGGCCACATGCGGCTGCGCCGCGCTGGCGCCGACGTTGCGCTGGCGCCTGGCCAGGCGCTGGCTGTATTCGAGCATCAGCAGTTCCTCTGCCGCGTTGACGCTGGCGTGGCTGTCGGAGCCCACGCCCCAGGCGCCGCCGTGGCTGCGCCACTTGGCGAAGTCGAAGATGCCGTCGCCCAGGTTCGCCTCGGTGGTCGGGCACAGGCCCGCGACCGCGCCGCTGCGGGCCGCGTATTCGTACTCGGCGTCGTTCATGTGCGTGGCATGCACGAGGCACCAGCGCTCGTCCACCGGCGCGTGGTCGAGCAGCCATTCAACGGGGCGCAGGCCGCTCCAGGCCACGCAGTCGTCCACTTCCTTGGTCTGCTCGGCGATGTGGATGTGGATGGGCGCGGTGCGGTCGATGGCCTCGAGCCCCGCGACGGCCTCGCGCAAACCTTCCGGCGGAACGGCGCGCAGCGAGTGCGGCGCGAGGCCCAGTCGCGCGCCCTGCGCGTCACACTGCGGCTTGAGCGCGTCGAGCAGGCGCAGCATCGATTCGGTGGAGCGCACGAAACGGCGCTGCCCCTCGGTGGGCGGCTGCTCGCCGAAGCCGCCGGTCTGGTAGAGCACCGGCAGCAGCGTGAAGCCGATGCCCGCCTTCTTCGCCGCGCGCAGCAGCGCCAGGCTCAGCGTGGCGTCGTCGGCGTACGGGCGGCCGTCCACGTCGTGGTGCACGTACTGGAACTCGCACACGCCGGTGTAGCCGGCTTCGAGCATCTCGGCATAGAGCCAGGTCGCGATGGCTTCCATGTGCTGCGGGCCCAGGCGCGCGGCGAAGCGGTACATCAGCGTGCGCCAGCTCCAGAAGCTGTCGTGCTGCTCGGCGCGGTGTTCGGTGAGGCCCGCGAAGGCGCGCTGGAAGGCGTGCGAATGCAGGTTGGGCATGCCGGGGATCACGGGGCCGGTGGCGGCCTGCGTGTCGACGGGGCGCTGCGCGCCGGGCTGCACCTGCGTGAGCCGGCCCGCGTCGTCCCACGCCAGCAGGACGTCTTTGGCCCAGCCCTCGGGCAGCAGCGCATCGGCCGCGAAAAGAGTTTGTGTCATGCGTTGCCTCCAATGGCGATGCGCCCCTGCCGCACCACGGCGCGCACGGGCTGCTGTCCGAACCAGTAGGCGAGCTCGGCCGCTTCGCGCACGTTCCACAGCACGAAGTTGGCGGGCATGCCGGGGGCGATGGCGCCGTGCGTGTCCTGCAGGCCCAGCGCGCGCGCGGCGTGCACGGTGACGCCGTCGAGCGCCTCGGGCACCGTGAGGCGGAACAGCGTGCAGGCCATGTTCACCATCAGCAGCAGGCTCAGCGCGGGCGAGGTGCCGGGGTTGTGGTCGGTGGACACCGCCATCGGCACGCCCGCGGCGCGCAGAGCGGCGATGGGCGGCAGGTGGGTGTCGCGCAGCGTGTAGTAGGCGCCCGGCAGCAGCACGGCCACGGTGCCCGAGCGGCGCATCGCCTCGATGCCCTCGGCCGACAGGTGCTCGATGTGGTCGCACGACAGCGCGCCGTAGCGCGCGGCCAGAGCGGCGCCGCCCATGTCCGAGAGCTGCTCGGCATGCAGCTTCACCGGCAGGCCCAGCGCCTTCGCGACCTTGAAGACCTGCTCGGTCTCGGCGAGCGAGAAGGCGATGCGTTCGCAGAACACGTCCACCGCGTCGACCAGCCCTTCGGCCGCGAGCGCGGGCAGCATCTCATTGCAGACGAGGTCGATGTAGTCGCCACTTCCATTGGCTCGACCCGCGTACTCCGGCGGCAGCGCATGCGCGCCGAGGAAGGTGGTGCGCACCGTCACGCCATAGGCCTCGCCCAGGCGCCGCGCCACGCGCAGCTGCTTGCGCTCGTGCTCCAGCGAGAGGCCGTAGCCCGACTTGATCTCGATGGCGCATACGCCGTCGGCCAGCAGCTGCTCGAGCCGCGGTGCGGCCTGTGCGAAGAGCGTGTCTTCATCGGCCTCGCGCGTGGCGCGCACCGACGAGACGATGCCGCCGCCGGCCTTCGCCACTTCCTCGTACGTGGCGCCTGCCAGGCGCATCGCGAACTCGTTGGCGCGCTGGCCCCCATAGACCAGGTGCGTGTGACAGTCGACCAGCCCCGGAGTGACGAGTGCGCCGCCGCCGTCGTGCGGCTTCAGTCCGGCGAATTCAGCCGGCAGCGCGCTTCGGGCGCCGACCCAGCGGATCGCGCCCTGCGCCACCACGATGGCGCCTTCCACGTTCGCATCGGTGGCGAGGCGGATGCCGCTCCAGAGGCCGTCGGCGGAGGGAAATTCGTTGATGACGGGTTTCATCGTCGTTCCTGTTGTTGCGCCTGCAGGTTACGCCGGCAGGATGCGCACCGCGAGCAGCCGCGCGTCGGCGCCTTCGGGCGTCGCATGCCAGGCCCGTGTCGCATCGGACCACTGCAGGCCCTCGCCTTCGCTGCAGGCTTCATCGTCGAGCCGCCATGCGCCGCGCAGCGCCAGCAGCACGCCGTGCGGTGCGGCCTCGATGGCCGCGGCGCGGTCCAGCACGCGCACGTCGGCGCGCCACTGGCCGCGCCGCGTCATCACGTTGAAGTCGTTGGAGGCGCCGCCGAGCAGCGTGCAGTCGATCGGCTCGTCGCCGCTGAAGGCGAAGGGCTGCAACGGAACGTCGAGCCGGTGCTCGATGCGCCCGTCGTGCGTGAAGAGCCGAACGCCGTCGCCTTCGAGCAGCGTGATGCTGCGGTCCACGCCCGCGAACACCGAAAACGGCCCCGCCGCCGCGATGGTGGCGATGCTCACGCGCCAGCCGAAGCTGTCGAGCCCTGCGCCCTGCGGCCAGCTGGCGACTTCCCGCGTGGTGCCACCGCCGTTCTTCCATGGCGTGGCGGGCAGCGAGGCGCGCGAGAACCGGAACACGCTGCTCATGAGCGCCCCTCTTGCTCCTTCCCCCTCTGGGGGAAGGTTGGGATGGGGGCAGTGCCCAACGAGCGCTGTGATTGGTTAGAGGCCGTCGTGCCCCCACCCCTGCCCTCCCCCAGCGGGGGAGGGAGGAAGACAAATTCCATCGCGCCGCTCATCGCACCATCCCGCCCTGGCGCAGGCGCTGCTCGAAGTGCCTCAGCACCAGCGTCATCGTGCCGGTGAGCACGAAGTACACGACCGCGATGGCGAGATACACCTCCAGCGAGCGATACGACACGCTGATGATCTTCTGCCCCTCGTGCATCACGTCGTGAATCGTCAGCAGCGACACCAGCGCCGAGTTCTTGATCAACGCGATGAACTCGTTGCCCAGCGGCGGGATCATGCGCACCACCGCCTGCGGCAGCACGATGTGGCGCATCGCGAGGCCGGGCGTCATGCCCAGCGATTGAGCAGCCATGGTCTGGCCTTTGTCGATCGACTGGATCGCGCCGCGCACGATCTCCGACACGTAGGCGCCCGAATACACGCCGAGCCCCAGCACACCGCACACGAAGGCCGGCAGCAGGATGCCGAAGTGCGGCAGGCCGAAGAACAGGATGAACAGCTGCACCAGCAGCGGCGTGCCACGGATGGCCGCCACATAGGCCGTGCATGCGCCGTAGAGCCAGCGCCTCTTCGGGTTCAGCCGGCCGATGCCGACCAGCAGGCCGAGCACGCAGCCCAGTGCGAGCGCGCAGGCGGTGATCTCCACCGTGACCAATGCGCCGCGCAGCAGGTCGGGCCAGCCCTGCCAGACTGGCGAGAAATCGAGATCCATCATCAATCCTTCCTGCGGCCGGGCGCCGGGCCGCCCCAAGCCGGCCGCGCCTCCCCCCGGGGGGTGGAGTTACACGCGCGCAGCGCGTGAAAAGCCGGGGGGCTGTCATTACTTCGTGCTGAACCACTTCTTCACGATCTGGTCGTAGGTGCCGTCGGCCTTCAGCTTCTCGATCGCGCCGTTCACCGCCTTGGTCAGCTCGGGCGTGTCCTTGCGGATGGCCATGCCGTATTCCTCGGTGGTGATCTGCTCGGGCAGCACCTTCAGGCCGCCGCGCGTGCGCACGTACTGGTAGGCGGCGGGCTTGCCGGTCACGGCGGCGTCGGCGCGGCCGATGTCGACGAGGTTGAACATCTCCTGGTTCTTCTCGACTTCCATCAGCTGCACCTGCGGGAATTTCTCCTTGGTGTAGCTCACCGACTTGGTGCCCACCTGCACGCTGACCTTCTTGCCGTTGATGTCGGCCGGCGTCTTGATCGCCGTGTTGCCGTCCTTCACCATCACGACGAGGCCGCCCGCGTAGTAGGGCACGGTGAAGTCGACGACCTTCCTGCGCTCGTCGGTGATGTAGATGGCCGAGACGGCCATGTCGAAGCGCTTCGAGATGAGCCCCGGCACCAGGCCCTTGAAGTCGATGTCGATCCACTCGACCTTGCGGCCCAGCGTCTTGCCGATGGCCTCGACCAGCTCCACGTCGAAGCCGGTGCGCTTGCCGTTCTCCACGAACTCCATGGGCGGGAAGGTGGCGTCGGTCGCCACGCGCAGAGGCTCGCCCTGTGCGTGCGCGGCGCCCGCGAAACCGAGGATGGCAAGGCCGGAAAGAGCGGCGGCGACGATGGTGCGGCGGGTGTTCATGGCAGGGGACTTTCGTGGTGGGAATGAAGGAAGAAGAAAGAAAAAGGCAGCGCGGCTACTGCAGCGCCCGCGAGATGCGCGCCGCCGTGACGACGGTCATGTGCAGCAATGCAGCTTCCATGCCCTCGACGCGCGTGAGCGGCGCCATCAGCGTGATCGCGCCGCGCAGGCGCCGGCCCGAAGAGAGCACCGGCGCGCTCGCACCCCACACGCCGGCGTCGACCTCGCCGTGGGTCACGGCATGGCCGGCCTCGCGGATGGCGTCGAGTTCGGCGGCGCGCTCGGCGCGGCGCTCGGCGCTTTCGCCGAGGCCGTCGAGCAGGGCGTCGCGCTGGTCGACCGGCATGTGGGCCAGCAGGCACTTGGCGCTGGCGCCATCGCGGGCAGGCACGCTGCGGCCGCGGTCGAAGGAGCAGCGCAGCGACTGTTCGCTGTCGATCATCTCCAGGCACACGACGCGGTCGTTCACCGCCGTGACCAGCGCCACGCTCTCGTGGCTTTGCTGCGCCAGCAGGCGCATGTCGGCGCGCGCGGCGATCACGAGGTCGGAGTTGCCGTCGAAGCCGGTGGCCAGCTGCACGCTGACCGGGCCTGGCGAGTAGCGGCCGTCGGACTCCATCACGAAGCCCCAGCGGCGCAGCGTGGCGATCTGCCGGTACAGCGTGCTCTGCGACAGGCCGGTGGCCCGCACCAGCTCGGCCGCCGTCATCGCCGCCTTGCTCTGCGCCAGCACCGACAGCACGAAGAGCGCGCGGTCGTTGGCGGGGGCGTCGGTCGGGGGCGTCATGCGATCGGTCGGAGGAATGGAACCGGCGTGCAGTATCTTGCCCGCCGTTCCCACTTCCAAGCCCATATTCCCAGGGAGTGGGAATGGGCCTGCTTTTTCTTTCTACCTTCGGCTTAAGGTCGCGCCCTTCTTCATGGCGGCGCCTGCCCTCACTTCACCATCGGCAGCTTCAGGCCCTGCTTCTTCGCGGTGGCCACGGCGATGTCGTAGCCCGCGTCGGCATGGCGCATCACGCCGGTGGCGGGGTCGTTGAAGAGCACGCGCTCGATGCGTTTTGCAGCGGCATCGGTGCCGTCGCACACGATCACCACGCCCGAGTGCTGCGAGTAGCCCATGCCCACGCCGCCGCCGTGGTGCAGGCTGACCCAGGTGGCGCCGCCTGCCGTGTTGAGCAGCGCGTTGAGCAGCGGCCAGTCGCTCACCGCGTCGGTGCCGTCCTTCATCGCCTCGGTCTCGCGGTTGGGGCTGGCGACCGAGCCGGTGTCGAGGTGGTCGCGGCCGATGACGATGGGCGCCTTCAGCTCGCCCTTGCGCACCATCTCGTTGAAGGCCAGGCCCGCGATGTGGCGCTCGCCCAGGCCCAGCCAGCAGATGCGCGCCGGCAGGCCCTGGAAGGCGATGCGTTCGCGCGCCATGTCCAGCCAGCGGTGCGTGTGCTTGTTCTCGGGGAACAGCTCCTTGATCTTGGCGTCGGTCTTGTAGATGTCCTCCGGGTCGCCCGACAGCGCCACCCAGCGGAACGGGCCCTTGCCCTCGCAGAAGAGCGGACGGATGTAGGCCGGCACGAAGCCGGGGAAGTCGAAGGCGTTCTTCACGCCCTCGTCGAAGGCCACCTGGCGAATGTTGTTGCCGTAGTCGACCGTGGGGATGCCCATGGCCTGGAAGTCGAGCATGGCCTGCACGTGCACGGCGCACGACTTCGCGGCGGCCTTCTTCAGCGCATCGTGCTGCGAGGCGTCCTTCATGGCTGCCTGCCATTGCGGCACGCTCCAGCCGGCAGGCAGGTAGCCGTTGATGAGGTCGTGCGCGGAGGTCTGGTCGGTCACGAGGTCGGGCTTCAGGCCGCCGGCCTGTCCTGATTTCACGCGCTTCACCAGCTCGGGAAGGACCTCGGCCGCGTTGCCCAGCAGCGCGATCGACACGGCTTCCTTCGCGTCGCAGTGCTGCTTGATGAGCTCGAAGGCGTGGTCGATGTCGCGTGCCTGCTTGTCGACGTAGCGGGTGCGCAGGCGGAAGTCGATGCTCGACTGCTGGCACTCGATGTTCAGTGACACGGCGCCGGCCAGCGTGGCGGCCAGCGGCTGCGCGCCGCCCATGCCGCCCAGGCCGGCCGTGAGGATCCACTTGCCCGCGAGGCTGTTGTTGTAGTGCTGGCGGCCGGCCTCGACGAAGGTCTCGAAGGTGCCTTGCACGATGCCCTGGCTGCCGATGTAGATCCAGCTGCCGGCCGTCATCTGGCCGTACATGAAGAGGCCCTTGCGGTCGAGCTCGTTGAAGTGCTCCCAGTTGGCCCACTTCGGCACGAGGTTCGAGTTGGCCAGCAGCACGCGCGGCGCGTTCTCGTGCGTCTTGAAGACGCCCACCGGTTTGCCCGATTGAATCAGCAGCGTCTCGTCGTCGTTCAGTTCCTTCAGCGAAGCGAGGATCTGGTCGAAGCAGGCCCAGTCGCGCGCGGCGCGGCCGATGCCGCCGTACACCACCAGGTCCTGCGGGCGCTCGGCCACCTCGGCGTCGAGGTTGTTCTGCAGCATGCGGAAGGGGGCCTCGGTGAGCCAGCTCTTGCAGTTGAGCTCGCTGCCGCGCGGGGCGCGGATCACGCGCGTGGGATCGTGGCGCGGGTCGGTGGCGGTGTTCAGGGCGAATTTGTCGGGAGCGTTCATGGGGGGTTCTCCTAATCGGGGTGTGTTTTACGAGTGGCTGGGCAGGATGTCGAGCAGCGCGGCCGGCAGATCGGCCTTCAGCGCCCACTGGCGCATGGCTTCGATGTCGGGGGCGAGGTAGCGGTCGGTTTCGAGGAAGGCGACCTGCTGGCGGATGGCGGCGAATTCGGCTTCGACCAGCGGCGAGCTCCTGAGCTTGCGTTTGAGTTCGATGCCCTGAGCGGCGGCCATCGCTTCGATGCCCACCACCACGGCCGTGTTGTTGACCATGTCGGCCAGGCGGCGACCTGCGAAGGTGGCCATCGACACATGGTCTTCCTGGTTGGCCGAGGTCGGCAGGCTGTCGACGCTGGCGGGGTGCGCGAGCGACTTGTTCTCCGAGGCGAGCGCCGCGGCCGTGACCTGCGCGATCATGAAGCCCGAGTTGAGGCCGCCGTCGCGCACGAGGAAGGGCGGCAGGCCCGACAGGCCGCTGTCGAGCAGCAGCGCGAGGCGGCGCTCGGAGATCGCGCCGACTTCGCTCACGGCCAGCGCCACGATGTCGGCCGCGAAGGCGACGGGCTCGGCGTGGAAATTGCCGCCCGAGATGACCTCGCCGGTGTCGGTGAAGACCAGCGGGTTGTCGGATGCGGCATTGGCCTCGATGACCAGCACGCGCGCGGCGTGCGCGAGGTTGTCGAGGCAGGCGCCCATCACCTGCGGGATGCAGCGCACGGAATACGGGTCCTGCACGCGGCCGCAGTCGGCGTGCGAGGGAACGATCTCGCTGCCTTCGAGCAGCGTGCGCACCGCGCCCGCCACCGCGATCTGGCCCGGCTGGCCGCGCGCGGCGTGGATGCGCGCGTCGAAGGGCTTGATGGAGCCCTGGATGGCTTCGAGCGACAGCGCCCCCGACATCAGCGCCGAGGCGAACACGTCTTCCGCACCGAAGAGGCCCGCCAGTGCGAGCGCGGTCGACACCTGCGTGCCGTTGAGCAGCGCAAGGCCTTCCTTGGGGCCGAGCACGAAGGGCTCGAGGCCGATGTGCTTCATCGCCTCGGCGCCGCTGACCACGCGGCCGTCGGGCAGCGTCGCCTCGCCTTCGCCGATGAGCACGCAGGCGAGGTGAGCCAATGGCGCGAGGTCGCCCGAGGCGCCGACCGATCCCTTGGCGGGGATGCGCGGCATCACGCCCGCGTTGAACAGTGCCAGCAGCGCATCGGCCAGTGCCGGCCGCACGCCGGAGTGGCCGCGCGCCAGGCTCACGGCCTTGGTCGCGAGGACCATGCGCACCACCGGCGCGGCCAGCGGCTCGCCCGTGCCCACGCTGTGGGAGAGCACCAGGTTGCGCTGCAGCTCGGCGAGGTGGTCGTTGCCGATGCGCGTGCTCGCGAGCTTGCCGAAGCCGGTGTTGATGCCGTAGACGACCTGGTCGTTCTCGACGATGTGGCGCACGGCGGCCTCGGCGCGCTGCATGCCTTCGCGCACCGATGCGTCGAGCGCGAGCTTCACGCCGCCGGCCTGGATGCGGCGCAGCGTCGCGAGGTCGACCTGGCCGGGCACGAGGGTCAGGGTGGCGTCTGGATGGGCGGTGTGTTTGCTTGGCATGTAAACCTGTCTATACAAGTAGTTGCGAGTGAAAGCTGAGTCGATGGCGACGACAAAAAAAGACCTACGGCCCTTCGCGGAACACCGCGGAACCGGCTTTGCCGGGCCGCACGTGTTCCCCCCGGCGAGGGGGTCGGCAAAGCGACGCGAAGTGCGCGAAGACTGGGAGAGAGTTCATTGCTTCAGCCGAAGCTGGGGTTGCCGTCGGCCTTGAAACGGCTGCCCAGGCTGTAGCGCGAACCGGGGTGCAGGCAGCGCACCCACGTCACGGGAACGTTGCGCGACCAGGTGCGGCGCGTCAGCAGCAGGCAGGGGTCGGTGGGCGTCATCGCGAGGCGCTCGGCCTGCTCGGCGTTGGGCAGCACGGCGTCGACCACGTGCTCGATCTGGTCGAAGGGCACGTTGCGCACCAGGTACTCGCTGGGCGGCATCGCGGTGAAATCCTGCTCGAGGTAGTCGGGCACCACCTGCGGGTTGACGTAGCGCTCCTCCAGCTGCACCGGCGTGCCGTTCTCCAGGTGCAGGCACACGCTATGGAACACCGAGTCGCCGGCGCGCTTGTCGAGCCACGCGGCCACGTCGGTCGAGGCGGCGAGGCGCTCGACCGCGATCATCTCGCAGCGGTAGTCGTGCCCGCGCTGGCGGATCTCGCTGGCGATGTTGGCGATCTGCAGCAGCGTGGACTGCGGCTTGTTCTCCGCCACGAAGCTGCCGACGCCGGCCACGCGCACGATGCGACCCTGCTCCACCAGCTCGCGCAGCGCGCGGTTCACCGTCATGCGCGCCATGCCGAACTGCGCGACCAGCTCGTGCTCCGACGGCAGGCGGTGGCCGGGCGGCCACGTCCCGTCCTGGATCTTGCGGGAGATGTGATCCATGACTTGCGCGTAGAGCGCGAGGGTCGGCAGGTCGCGTTTCATCGTGTCTTCGTCAGTGCTCCGCCGCGGCCATCGATTCGGCGCGGATCTCTTCGGTCAGGCGTGCCTTGATCTCCATGAACTCCGGCGAGGTCTTGATGGTGTAGCTGCGCGGGTGCGGGAAGTCGACCGCGATCTCGGTCTTGATGCGCCCGGGCCGCGCGCTGAACACCGCCACGCGGTTGGCCATGAAGATCGCCTCGTCGATGTCGTGCGTGACGAACAGCACCGTCTTCTGCGCCGACTCCCAGATGCCCAAGAGCAGCTCCTGCATGAGCACGCGGGTCTGGTTGTCGAGCGCGCCGAAGGGCTCGTCGAGCAGCAGCATCTTGGGGTCGTTGGCCAGCGCGCGCGCGATGGCGGTGCGCTGCTGCATGCCGCCGGAGAGCTGCTTCGGGAAGTGGTTCTCGAAGCCGCGCAGGCCCACCTTGGCGATGAAGAACTCGCTGCGCTCCTTCTGGTCGGCCTCGCTCATGCCGCGCTCGCGCAGGCCGAAGCGGATGTTCTGCGCCACGGTGAGCCACGGGAAGAGCGTGTAGCTCTGGAACACCACGCCGCGGTCGGCGCCGGGGCCCTCGATGCGCTGGCCGTCGAGCAGCACCTGGCCGCTGGTCGGGAAGTCGAGCCCCGCCACGATGCGCAGCAGCGTCGACTTGCCGCAGCCCGAGGGGCCGAGGATGGTGACGAAGTCGTTCTCCTTCACCTCGAAGTCGATCGGCTGCAGCGCCTGCGTGCGCTGGCCCTTGGTGCCCGTGAAGACGCGCGAGACGCCCTGGATGGAAAGCTGATTGCTCACAGCGCGTCCTTCGTCTGCGATTCATTCGGGGAGTGCCGCGGAACCGGCTTTGCCGGGCCGCAGGCGCTGCCCCCTGCAAGGGGGTTGGCGAAGCGACACGAAGTGCGCGAAGACTGGGGGTTGTTCATAGTGACGCCCATGCAAACAAGCGGCGGTTGATTGCCTTGAAGGCGAAGTCCGAAAGCAGGCCGATGACGCCGATCACGATGATCCCGAAGATGATCTGGCCGGTGTTCAGCAGCGCCTGGCTGTCGGTGATCATGTGGCCGATGCCCGAGGAGGAGCCGATCAGCTCCGCCACGATCACGTAGGTCCATGCCCAGCCGAGCACGAGGCGCAGCGTCTCGGCGATGCCTGGCGCGGCGCCCGGGATGAGCACGCGCGCCACGATGCCGCGGCTGCTGGCGCCCAGCGTGTAGGCGGCCTCCACGAGGTCGCGCCGCGCGCCGCCCACGGTGACGGCCACCATCAGCACGATCTGGAAGAAGGAGCCGATGAAGATCACCAGCAGCTTCTGCATCTCGCCCAGGCCCGCCCACAGGATGAGAAGCGGGATGAAGGCCGAGGCCGGCAGGTAGCGGCAGAAGGAGACGAAGGGCTCGAAGAAGGCCTCCACGGCCTTCCAGGTGCCCATGGCGATGCCCAGCGGCACCGCGAACACGGCCGCCAGCAGGAAGCCGCCGAACACGCGCCACACGGTCATGCCGATGTCGCCGATGAAGCCGTACTCGGTGAAGAGCAGCCAGCCTTCCTTGACCATGGTCGGCGGGCTCGCGAGGAAGGTCGGCGGCACGAAGCCGCCGAGCGTGGCGATGGCCCACACGAGCACGAAGACGACGAAGAACGCGAGCCCCAGCAGCACGCGCGCTCGCGTGCCGATGGGCTCCAGCGGCGCGAGCGCGCGGCGGCGGGCCGGCGCGGCGACGGGCGCCGCGGCCTTGGCGGCCTGCTGCGGCGCAGGCGCCGCGACCGCTGCGGCGGAAGGCATCTGCTGCATCTGGGCCACGTTCTTACTTGACGAAGCTTGCATCGAAGGTGGCCGAGAAATCTTCCGGCGCCTTGCGGATCACGCCGGCTTCCAGAAGGATGGGCGTGGCCTCCTTCATGAAGCTGGTGAGCTCGCCCGCGAAGAACTTCTGGTTGGCCGCCTTGTCCTGCCAGCGCAGGAAGGCCGCCGACTTGGCGAACTGCTCGCCGCTCTGCTTCACGGCGGAGCCCATGAGTTCGTTGGACTTCTCGGGCTCGGCCTTGATCATGTCCAGCGCGTCGAAGTACGACTTGGTGAGCGCGGCGGCGGCCTTGGCATTGGCCTTGAGCCAGGTGGGCGCACAGCCGACGGTGTCCATCACCATCGGGTAGTCGAGCGTGGTGGCCAGGATCTTGCCGGCGGCGGGATTGGCGCGCACCGTCGAGAGGTAGGGCTCGTAGGTCATGGCGGCGTCGTTCTGGCCGGCCACGAAGGCCTGGGCCGAGGCCTGCGGCGACAGCGTGGTGGTCTTCACGTCCTTCAGCGACATGCCGTTCTTGCTGAGCATCCAGGCCAGGCCGAAGTAGGGCGCGGTGCCGGGCGCGTCGACGCCGATGGTCTTGCCCTTGAGGTCGGAGAACTTGGCGATGTCGCCGCGCACCGCGAGGCCGTCGGCGCCGTAGGACTTGTCCATCTGGAAGATCTGCACGATCGGCACGCCGTTGGCGTTCCAGGCCACGTGCGTCTCGACGGTGGTGGCCGCGCACTGGATGGCGCCGGAGGCCAGCGCGAGGTGGCGGTCCTTCTGCGGGATCATCTTGAGTTCGACGTCGAGCCCGTTCTTCTTGAAGATGCCGGCCTTGTCCGCCAGCGAAAGCGGCGCGAAGCCGGTCCAGCCGGACATGCCGAGCGAGATCTTCGTCAGATCCTGGGCGGCGGCCGTTCCGGCCATGCCCGCCGCACATGCGCCCGCTGCAACCAGCGAGGCGAACTTCACAACTACCGTCTTGACCATGGGTACTCCTGGGGTCTGTTCTTGGGGGAAAGGCTCGGCGGTGCCGCCCGATGGCCGGGTCACGCACGCCTCGCATTGTTGCCAGGCGCCCCAACTTGTATATACAGGATAACCCGAAAGCTCGTTTCTGGTGCATTTGCTTGGGAAATGCACCTTTTTGCTGTCTAGACAAGAAGGGCGCAGGACGGCGGCAACCATTGCAAAGCTCGTGCCACAGTCATATCGGCGGCACTGGGGGACAATCGACGGCCGCCCTCCTCCCTCTTCTTTTCCGACCTCCCCCGCCCGCCGCCTGTGTCTTCCCTCGCCCCCCGCCCCATCGACATCTCCGGCAGCAGCGCCCCCTCCGACATCCTCCACGAGGTCTTCGGCTACGCGCAGTTCCGGGGGGCCCAGCAGGACATCGTCGACCACGTGGTGGGCGGCGGCGATGCGCTGGTGCTGATGCCCACGGGCGGCGGCAAGTCGCTGTGCTACCAGATCCCGGCCATCGCCCGGCAGCGCGCGGGCAAGGGCGTGGCGATCGTGGTGTCGCCGCTCATCGCGCTGATGCACGACCAGGTGGGTGCGCTGCACGAGGCCGGCGTGAGCGCGGCCTTCCTCAACTCCACGCTCGACTGGGAAGAGACGCAGGACGTCGAGCGCCGCATGCTGCGCGGCGAGATCACGCTGCTGTACGCGGCGCCCGAGCGGGTGAACACGCCGCGCTTCCTGTCGCAGCTCGATTCGCTGAAGGAACGCGGCAAGCTCTCGCTCTTCGCCATCGACGAGGCGCACTGCGTGAGCCAGTGGGGCCACGACTTCCGACCCGAGTACCGCGCGCTCACCGTGCTGCACGAGCGCTATGCGGGCGTGCCGCGCATCGCGCTCACCGCCACGGCCGACGCGCTCACCCGGGCCGACATCGTCGAGCGGCTGCAGCTGGAGGACGCGCGCCAGTTCGTCTCCAGCTTCGACCGGCCGAACATCCGCTACACCATCGTCGAGAAGAAGGACGCCACCACGCAGCTGCTGCGCTTCATCGAGCGCGAGCACGAGGGCGACGCGGGCGTGGTCTATTGCCAGTCGCGCAAGCGGGTGGAGGACGTGGCGGTGCAATTGCGCGACGCGGGCATCAACGCCCTGCCCTACCACGCGGGCCTGGACGCCGCGGTGCGCCAGCAGCACCAGGACCGCTTCCTGCGCGAGGAAGGCATCGTGATGGTCGCGACCATCGCCTTCGGCATGGGCATCGACAAGCCCGACGTGCGCTTCGTCGGCCACCTCGACATGCCCAAGAACATCGAGGGCTACTACCAGGAGACCGGCCGCGCCGGCCGCGACGGCGGCCCCGCCGATGCCTGGATGGCCTACGGCCTGCAGGACGTCGTCAACCAGCGCCGCATGATCGACGAGAGCCCCGCCGGCGAGGAGTTCAAGCAGGTGATGCGCGGCAAGCTCGACGCGCTGCTCTCGCTGGCCGAGGCCAGCGACTGCCGGCGCGTGCGCCTCCTGGGCTACTTCGGCGAGAAGAGCACGCCCTGCGGCAACTGCGACAACTGTCTGAACCCGCCGCAGGTGTGGGACGGCACCGATGCCGCGCGCAAGCTGCTGAGCACCATCTACCGCGTGCAGCAGTTGAGCGGCATCAGCTTCGGCGCCGGGCACATCATGGACATCCTGCGCGGCAAGAGCACCGAGAAGGTCAAGCAGTTCGGCCACGAGCGCATCAGCACCTTCGGCATCGGCGCCGAGTTCAGCGAGGTGGCGCTGCGCGGCGTGCTGCGCCAGCTGATCGCCACCGGTGCGCTGGCGGTGGACGCCGAGGCCTTCAACACGCTGAAGCTCACCGAGGGCTCGCGCGCCGTGCTCAGGGGCGAGACGCCGGTGACGCTGCGCGAATCGGTGTCGTCGCCCGCGGAGCGCAAGCCCCGGCGCGAGAAGGCCGCCAAGGGCGCGCCGCCGCCGGCCGCGGCCAAGCTCGACGAGGCGGGCCGCAAGCGCTTCGACGCGCTCAAGGCATGGCGCGCCGAAGTGGCGAAGGAACACAACCTGCCGGCCTACGTGATCTTCCACGACGCCACGCTGGCCGCCATCGCCGAGCGCGCGCCCGCCTCGCTCGAAGACCTGCAGGGCATCAGCGGCATCGGCACCAAGAAGCTCGAAGCCTACGGCAGCGAGGTGCTGCGCGTCTGCGAGAACTTCTGACGGCCCGAAGAACAGAAAAAGGGGCGCCGCGATGGACACCCGCCAGATGCGCTGCGTGATCACGATAGCCGAGGCGGGCAGCCTCACGAAGGCGGCCGAGCGGCTGGGACTGGCACAGCCGGCGCTTACGCAGACGCTGAACCGGCTCGAGAAGGAGCTCGGCACGCTCCTCTTCACGCGCACGCGCCGCGGCGCCGCGCTCACCGATGCGGGGCAGGCCGTCATCGACGACCTGCGCGCCAGCCTGGCCTACGGCGATGCGGCCACCGAGCGTGCACGCGCGATGGGCGCGGGCCGCGCGGGACGGCTCACGATAGGCTTCGTCACGCATGCGGTCTACGAGGTGCTGCCGAACGCGCTGCGCCGGCTGCGCGCCGAACATCCGCAGCTCGACGTGGTGCTGCGCGAGATGAGCAATGCCGAGCAGGTGGCGGCGCTCGAAGGCGGACGCATCGACATCGCGCTGCTGCATCCGCCGGTGTCGGTCACGGCCCGGGTGCACGAGCTGCGGCTGGGCGAGGAGCCGCTGATCGCCGCGCTGCCCGCCGCCTGGGCGCTGGATGACGACGGCTGCGTGTCGCTCGCCGACGTCGCGCGGCACGGCATGGTCTGGTTCCCTGAGCAGCAGATCCCCGCACTGCGCGCGCAGCTGCTGGGCGCGATGCGGCGCGCCGGCCACGAGACGCGCGTGGTGCAGGACGCCAACCGCACGCTGACCGTGCTCTCCTGCGTGGCCGCGGGGCTGGGCTGGTCGCTGCTGCCGCGCTCGGTGCGCGCGCTGCAGCACGAGGGCGTGCGCTATGCCGAAGTGCGCGACGGCGCGGGGCTCCCGGCCTTCGAGCTTTCGGCGCTGTGGCTGGCGCGCTCGCGGCCCACCTTCGCCGACGCGTTCGCCGCCATGCTGCGCGGCTGAGGCGGCGGCCTCAGCCCACTCAGTCCAGCTGGATCCTGTTGTCCTTGGCGAGCTTGGTCCACTTGGCGATCTCGGCACGGCGGAAGCTGTCGAGCTCGGCCGGCGTCGAGCCGATCACCTCCGCTCCCAGGGCTTCGAGCCGGCCGCGCACTTCCGGGTCCTTGAGCGCGGCGGCGAACTCCTTCGACAGGCGCTGCGCCACCGGCGCGGGCGTGCCGGCCGGCACGAACACCGCGTTCCACTCGTAGACCTCGTAGCCGGGCAGGCCGGCCTCGGCCACCGTGGGCAGCTGCGGCAAGGCGGGCGAAGGCGCCTTGCCGGTGACCGCGAGCGCGCGCAGCTTGCCGTCCTTGATGAAGGGCATGCTGGAGGCCAGGCTCGCGAAGAACACCGGCACATGCCCCGACATCACGTCGGTGAGCGCGGGACCGCCGCCCTTGTAGGCCACGTGCGTCATCTGCACGCCCGCCATCGATGCGAACAGCTCGCCCGCCAGGTGCTGCGCCGAGCCGTTGCCCGACGAGGCGTAGTTGATGGCGCCCGGCTTCGCCTTGGCCTGCGCGATCAGGTCCGCGACGTTCTTGAACGGCGCCGACGGGTTCACCACCAGCACGTTGGGCACCCTCACCAGCAGCGACACCGGCGCGAGCTCGCGCAGCGTGTCGAAGGGCATCTTGCGCAGCGCCGGGTTCTGCGCGTGGTTGGACGCGTCGAGCAGCACGGTGTAGCCGTCGGCCGGGCTCTTGGCGACGAGGTCGCCGCCGATGGCGCCGCCCGCGCCGCCGCGGTTGTCGATCACCACCGGCTGGCCCAGCTTCGCCGAGAGCTTGGGCGCGATGATGCGCGCCACCGCGTCGACGGTGCCGCCGGGCGGATAGCTCACGACCAGCCGCACGGGCTTGGACGGCCACGCCTGGGCGTGCGCGCCCAGGCTGCCCAGCAGCAGGGCCGCACCGGCGAGTGCGAGCGGAACGGCGCGCAGCAGCCTCGCTCGAGTGATTTCGCGGGTGATTTCATTGGTCATCGGTGATGTCTCCTGTCTTGAACTTGAAAAGCCGCGCCGGCGTGTCGACCAGGATGCGGCGGCGCTCGGCGGCGTCGGGCACCCAGTCGGCCAGCGCTGCATGGGCGGCGGTGTAGTCGGCGATCTCGCGGTGCTGGGTATGCGGCCAGTCGCTGCCCCACACGAGGCGCCCGGCGCCGAAGGCCTTCAGCAGCGCCTGCGCGGCATCACGCGCGTGGGCTTCGGTGGCCGTGGGCCAGTTGCGGTAGGCGGCTGAGAGCTTGACCCAGATGCGCCCGCAGTCCGCGGCGCGCAGAAGCCAGGCGAAGCCTTCGTCGTCGGCGGGTGCCGATGCGGGACGGCCGAAATGGTCGACCACCAGCGCGCACCCGGCATCGAGCACCGGTTGCGCGGCCAGCGCGAGATCGCGCGATTCGCGATGCAGCTCCACATGCCAGCCCAGCGCATTCACGCGGGCGAAGAGCCGTTGCCAGTCGGGCCGGGCGAGATCGGGCAGCGGCATGCCCACGATGTTGAGGCGGACGCCGACGACGCCGGCTTCGGCCATCGCCTGCAGCGTGGCGTCGTCCACGAACGGATCGACCACCGCGACGCCGCGCAGGCGCTCCGGGGCAGCGCGCAGCGCGTCGATCAGGAAGCCGTTGTCGGTGCCCAGGAAGCTGGGCTGCACCAGCACGCCGTGCGAGACGCCGTGCGCGCCGAGCAGCGCGAGGTATTCGGCCAGCGTCGCGTCGTAGTCGGGTGCATGCCGCCGCGCCGCGGCAAGCGGCAGGCCGCGCACGAACACGTGGGCGTGGCCGTCGATGGCGGTGATGGGAGCGGAAGGCACTGCGTCGTTGTCTCTGTCGGATTCTTCGTGCGTCCGCCGCAAAGCGGACGTGGGCGAGTATCCGGAGCACGGCGCCTTCCGGGAACCTGTCTCCCGGTTGTGTTTGGATAAGCGCGGCTTATGACGCCGTTCAGTTCGCCGTGACGGGAAGCGTGATGGGCACCGGCCGCGTCAGCAGGTCGACGTACAGCTCGAAGAAGCGCGCGTTGTCGAACTTCTTCACCACGGTCATCTTCTGCAGCGTCGGGCCGGGCGGCTGCGACGAATAGCCGATGGAGCGGCCGTTGTCGGCGGCGCCCGGCTTGGCGATCACGTCGACGTAGCGGTCCACCGTCTGCGTGGCATAGCTCGAATCGATCAGGTAGGCCAGGGTGAGCGTGTCCCAGATGTTCTGCGTGTAGTTCGGATTGGTCTCGAAGCCGTTCTTGCCGTCGAAGCCGTAGCCGTTGAGCTTCTGGAACACGTCGGTCACGGCCGTGGGCTTGGCCGGGTGGGCGATGCGGTCGTAGATGGGCTTGGTGAGGAACACGGTGTCGGTCACGTCCAGCGGCACCACCACCTGCGGGATCGGCAGCCGCACCACGAACTGCGCGGCATCGGGGTCGAACCACCAGTTGAACTCGGCGGCCTTGGTGGTGTTGCCGGGCACGTCGATGGCGCCGCCCATGTAGATGATCTTCTTGATGAGCGGCACGATCTCGGGGTTCTGCTTCACCGCGAGCGCGATGTTGGTGAGCGGGCCGATGGCCAGGATGGTGATCTCGCCGGGGTTGGCCTTCACGGTGTCGACGATGAAGTCGACCGCCGTCTTGCGCTGCACGACCGTGTGCTTCGCGAAGCCGTCCGGCGAGGGCTTGAGGTCGGCGTCGGTCTTGGGCTCGGGGCCGCCCCAGGCGCCGAGGTAGCCGTCGCCGCCGGCACCGGCGGCCATCTCGGCCTGGACGTCGGCATAGGTGTGGTTCAGCGCGTAGTTCGCGCCCGAGTAGATGCCGATGCGGTCGCCCACGCCCAGGCGCTCCACCGACATCAGCGCGTCGGCCACGCCCTGCTTCAGCCACTGGTTGCCCGAGACCACGCTGATGCCCATCACGCGCACCTTGCCCTCGGCCTGCAGCTGCGCGGCCATCACGCCGAGCTGGCCGTCGTCGCTCATGGTGTTGTAGTCGCTGTCGATGATGATCTTCTGCGGGCCGGCGCCGCCGCCTCCCGATCCTCCGCCCCCGCCGCCGCCGCCCCAGCCCGGGCCGAGGCCGATGCCCGAGCCTCCGTTCCCGCCGCCTCCGCAGCCCGCCAACGTCGTGATGACGGCGATCAACATCGCCCCGATCCATTTGCGCATCGTCTCTCTCCTGGTACTAGGAAGTTGGTTCTCAGGTGGGGCAAGTCCTGCCGCTCCGAGATACAAACGTTTGCGCAAAGCTTTGCGCAAACGTTTCACCCACTCTACGGCGCGAGCGACAGGGGTGGCAAGCACCGGCGCTAGGGGTTTTCCGCGAGCCCGAAGGAGAGCCCGGGCCGCCTTTCAGAACAAGAGCGGCTCGGGGCTGCGCAGAGCAGCTCGTGGGCGGGCAGCTCGGGAGCGGCTCAGGCCGGATCGGGCAGGCCGATCAGCCTGTTCTCGCGCAGCGGCGAGCGCCCCGGCAGATAGGGCTGCTCCGCTTCGGGCTCGGCCGCCTTCTCCAGGCCCTGGACGGTCGTCTTGGCGGAGACGGAGCATGAGCCCGAGCTGCGCAACGCGAGCGCCGCAGCGAGGCGCGCCTCGGCCTTGTCGCCGAGCTGGTGGTTGAAGTCGTCGGCCACGACGCAGCCGGCATTCGGTGCCATGCCGTCGCCGTAGTCACCGTAACCCTGCTGGTTCACGCCCTTGAACTGGATCGCGAAGTAGGTGGTGCCGCAGTTGTCCTGCGGATAGAAGCCGTAGGGCTTGCCGCAGGTGGTGCCGCCGACGAGGTTGACGGTGACGCCCACGCCGCGCAGGCTGTTGACGACGGACTCGCTCGCCGAGCAGGTGTCGGGGCCGGTGAGCACAGTCACGCGCGACAGGCCCAGCGTGGGCAGCGGCTGCCCGCTGCGGCTGGTGCTGACGAAGGGCGTCAGGGTCTGCGCGACGGAGAGCCGGAACGGGTTCTTGTCGTTGAACACCAGCTGCTCGAAGGTCTTGCCCGCGGTCACGGACGGCGAGGCGATCATGTAGGCCAGCCGGCTCGCGATGAGCAGCTGCCCGCCGCCGTTGTAGCGCATGTCGAGCACCAGGTCCTGGATGCCGGCGCCCTGCTTGAAGCTGTTGACGGCATCGATCAGCTTCGACTCCGACGTGGTGATGTGGTCGTTGAACAGCAGGTAGCCCACACGGCCGCTGCCGGTGTCGATGACCTGCACGTTCTGCACCGGCACGCTGGTGACATTGGCGGCCGTCAACTGCACCGGCGATTGCGCGACGCCGTTCACCTCGAAGGTGAAGGTGTGCGATTCGCCGACGGCCTTGGGCGACAGCGCCCCATTGATCGCGTTGACGTTGGCCGTGCCGGTGCTGTTGACGACGTCGACACCGTCGATGTTAAGGATCTTCGCGCCGCGTGCCAGGTTCTTGCCGGCGGCCGGCGAGCCCGGCTCGACGAGGGCGATGCGGATGTCGCGCGGCGGCGAGCTGCGGATCGCGGCCGTCTCCATGCCGTAGCCGGCGGAGACGCCGCCCTGCGTGAGCTGGCGGTAGGCCTCGGTGTCGTAGGTGAAGTGGAAGCGGTCCTTGGCGCGGCCCGAGGGCGTGGTGGCCGTCGTCTTGAGCACGTTGAACCAGGTGATGGGCGTGGCGTAGTCGGCGGCCTTGAGGGTGGTGGGCACTTCGCCGTACCAGAGGTAGGTTTCGTCGATCCAGCCGCGCACCCAGCTCTTCTCGTTGTCGAGCGTGCCGCTGCGGTCGGGGTACGCGCCGCCGGTCTCGGGGTTGATGCCGGTGCGCGGCGATGCGCACAGGCCGGCCACCGTGGCCGAGGCGACGATGCCGCTGCCGGAACCGCTGCCATTGCCGCCGTCTCCGCTCGCAGGCGGGGGCGTCGTGGTGGCGCCGGGGATCAGGCCGATCGGCAGGCCGCCGCCGCCCCCGCCTCCTCCGCCGCCCCCACAGGCCGACAGCAGGGCTGCCGCCGCGAGCACGGCGCCGGCGGCGGTCCATGCGCCAGGACGCGGCAACCGCCGCGCGTCGTCGATCTTGCGAGACTCCAGCATGCGTTCTCCTCCTCGTGTCCGTGTCCGCACCGGCGGACGGATGTTCTCGTTCTGCGCGGCGGCGGCGCACGCCGCCACAGGTGCCGCTACTGCACGAAGCCCATGCCGCGCGACTCGCGCACTTCGGGCTTGATGCGATGCTCGGCTTCGAGCTGGTCCAGGAACTCGCTCGCGGAGAACTCCACCGCGAGGATATCGGTCTGCCGTTTCACCGCCGCGAAATCGCCGGGGCACAGCTGCCCCAGCGCCGCAAGCCGCGAGCGCATCGATGCCGTCATGAGCGCGGCATCGCCGGCGAGCGCCTCGGTGACGAACATGCGCTCGCGCTGCGCGGCCGTGAGCGGCATGAACTTGATCTTGAAGGTGAAGCGCCTCAGCGCCGCCTGGTCGAGCCGGTCGAGCAGGTTGGTGGTGCAGACGAAGATGCCGTTGAAGCGCTCCATGCCCTGCAGCATCTCGTTGACCTCGGTGACCTCGTAGGTGCGCTGCGCGCCGCGGCGGTCCTGCAGGAAGCTGTCGGCCTCGTCGAGCAGCAGCACGGCTTTCTCGGCCTCGGCCTCGCGGAACATGGCGGCCATGTTCTGCTCGGTCTCGCCGACGTATTTGCTCATCAGGTCGCTGGCCTGCTTCACGATGAGCGGACGGCCCACCGCCTTGGCGATGTGCTCCGCCAGCGCCGTCTTGCCCGTGCCGGGCGCGCCGTAGAAGCACAGCGAGCCGTGGCCGCGCGCCTTCAAGGCCTTGACGATCCGCGGGATCTCGAAGCGGGTCTCGACGTTGAGCATGTCGAGGTCGTAGGTGGTGACGCTGCGGCGCTCGCCGCGGCCGGAGTCGGCGGTGCCGAGCGCCAGATCGGCATTGCGCAGCTGGCGCTCGATGAGCGCTTCCGTCGAGGCGCCTTCGGCACCGGCCAGTCCGGCGAAGCGCACAGCGGTGCGGATCTGCGCGGGCGTGAGCCCCTTGCGCTCCGCGAGCTTGGCGGTGAAGGCCTCGGACACGACGACGCCTTCGAGCGTCTTCTTCACGAGCTGCTCGCGCGCGCCGGGCGGCGGCGACTTGAGCTCGAGGTGATACGCGAAGCGGCGGCGGAAGGCCGGGTCGATCTGCTCGATGCGGTTGGTGACCCACAGCGTGGGCACCGGATTGGCCTCGAGAATCTGGTTGACCCAGGCCTTGCCGCTCACGCTGCCGCTGGTGGGCGCGGGGATCTGCTCTGCGCGCGCCATGAACTGCGCGGCCTCGGTGCTGATGGGCGGGAACACGTCCTCGACCTCGTCGAACAGCAGTGCGGCCTGCGCGCTGCCCTTGAGGAACACCTGCGCGATCTGCAGCGAGCGGTAGCGGTCGCGGCCGCTCAGCGAATTGCCGTCGCGGTCGGCGTACTCGACCTCGAAGAGCTCGAGCCCTGCGGCCTGCGCCACGACCTTCGCGAGCTCGGTCTTGCCGGTGCCGGGCGGGCCGTAGAGCAGCACGTTGACGCCCGGCTCCTTGCGAGCGACCGCCGCGCGCAGCAGTGTGACGAGCATCTGCACGTCTTCCTGCACGAAGGAGAAGTCCTGCGGCGCGAGCGCGCTCTTGGCGGAGGGGCGCGTGAACACGGCCATCAGCTCGTTGTGGTCGCGGTACTCGCGCATGAGCACCGGCGGGAGCTTCTCGCTGACCTTCATGAGATCGGCGAGGTCGGTGATGTTGTGCTCGGAGATGAGGTTCTCGACCAGCCCGATGCGCTCGAGCCTGGAGCCCGCGCGCAGCGCCTCGCCCACGTCGCTCGCACTCACGCCGGCGATGTCGGCGATGGCGGCGTAGGCTTCGGGCGCGTTGTTGACCTTGAATTCGACCAGCAGCGAGCGCAGGTCCCGCTGGTAGCGGGCGAGCGTGCCGTACAGCAGCAGCGCACGCTCGGCCTTGTTGAGCTGAAGCAGGCCCGCGAGCGCGTCGATGTTCTTCTCGACCAGCGTCGACTGCTTGCGAAGCGCGTGCGTGAGCCAGTCGCGCGTGACGGCCAGCACCGAGAGCAGGTCCTTCGGCTGGTCTTTCGCGTATTCGTCGAGATAGAAGAAGAGCGTGCCTTCCTCGTATGGGCCGCGCCACACGCCGTGGCGCTCCAGCAGCGTGCGGCCGTCGAGGTCTTCGACGCCCTTCCAGGCTTCATTGCCCGCGCAGCGCCGTCCGAGGAACTCGCGAAGCCGCTGGAGCACGGCAGCGGGCCATACGAGATGCCGCCCGGTGAGCGAGAGCAGGCCGTTGATGTCGCGCCGCACGTTGAAGCGCGGGCCCTGCTTGGCAGCGAGCGTGAGCACGAAGTGCGAGCACATGAGCTCGAGCACCGGGGCTTCCTTGAGTCCGGGCGACGGCAATGCCTGCCCGCGTACCGCAGCAGCCACCACATCGACACCCGCACGCTTGGCCATCAGGCAACCTCCAACGAGGACAATTTCGGACAGACCATAACGCAGACTTTTGGCTTCGGGAAGACCGTGAAACGGGAAAAACCCTGATGGTTGCGATTCCAGCCACAATGCGCGCCATGGTCGGAATCCAGGAAATCGAACGCGCCGCGGCGCGCCTCCAGGGGCAGGTGCTCAACACGCCGTGCGTGGAATCACGCACCCTTTCGGAAATCGTCGGCGCCCAGGTGTTCCTGAAATTCGAGAACCTGCAGTTCACATCCTCGTTCAAGGAGCGGGGGGCGTGCAACAAGCTGGTCGATCTTTCCGAGAACGGTACACGCGGAGTGATCGCCATGTCTGCGGGCAACCATGCGCAGGGTGTGGCCTATCACGCGCAACGCCTCGGGCTGCGGGCGCTGATCGTGATGCCGCGGTTCACGCCAGGCGTGAAGATCGAACGCACGCGCGGCTTCGGCGCAGAGGTGGTGCTGCACGGCGACACGCTGGAAGCCGCCCGCACCCATGCATTCGAGCATGCGCAGCGCGAGGGACTGACTTTCGTGCACCCCTACGACGACGAAGCGATCATCGCCGGCCAGGGCACCGTGGCGCTGGAGATGCTCGATGCCGTGCCCGATCTCGACGCACTGGTGGTGTCGGTCGGCGGCGGCGGGCTGATCGCTGGCATGGCGGTGGCCGCGCGCGAACGCAAGCCGGACATCGAGATCGTCGGCGTGCAGACCACGCGCTTTCCGGCGATGGTCAACGCAGTCAAGGGTACACATCACGCGCAGGGCTCGAGCACCATCGCCGAAGGCATCGCGGTCGGTACGCCCGGCGTGCTGACGCAGCAAATCATCGCGAGCAAGGTCGACGACCTGCTGCTGGTGGACGAAGGCGACATCGAGCAGGGCGTGCTGATGCTGCTAGAGATCGAGAAGACCCTGGTCGAAGGTGCGGGCGCCGCCGGGCTCGCCGCGCTGATCCGGCACCCGGAGCGCTTCCGCGGCAAGCGGGTGGGGCTGGTGCTGTCGGGGGGCAACATCGATCCGCTGCTCTTGGCGGCCATCATCGAGCGAGGCATGGTGCGGGCCGGGCGGCTGGCGCGCATCCGCGTGAGCGCACGCGACGTGCCGGGCTCGCTGGCCCACATCACGGCCACTGTGGCCGAAGCGGGCGCTAACGTCGACGAGGTTCACCATCAGCGCGCCTTCACCATGCTGGCGGCGCAGAACGTCGATGTCGAGCTGGTGCTGCAGACCCGTGGACGCGCCCATCTGGCCAGCGTGCTGGCCGCGCTGAAGGACGCCGGGTTCGAGGCCGAAGAGCAGCATTGAGCTGCAAGATCAAGCCCGGAATGCCCCATTCGGGGGCTCGCATCCCCCTAGACCGGCTGCCGGCGGCCCGCCGGTAAAATGCCATCAGTTTGTCAATTGCGTATTCGAGGAATTTCCCGATGTCCAATCCCACTCCCGTCGAGCCGAGCCATGGCGCGGCCGTCGAACAAGACGCTGTCGAGTCGGTCGTTCACCTGATGCCGCTGGTGCTTCCGCTGGCCGGCGGCGTGCTGATGCTGCTGCTGGCATCCATCGCCGTCTACATGGCCTGAAGCTGACGTGCGTTAGCGCCTTTGTCCGCGGGCGGTGCGGCCCGCGCCGACGCAATCTCCCGAAGCGAAACGTTTTCTCAAACGGACCTCCGTGCCTGAGCCGGCACGGCGTCCCGTTCGGAAAGACGATTTTTCAACTTAGGAGATTTTCCGATGAACGCACCCACGATGAAGGGCCTCACCATTCAGGCGCCCTCATACGTCAAGAACGCAAAGCTGATCGCCTGGGTGGCCGACATGGCCGCGCTGTGCAAACCCGAAGCCATCCACTGGTGCGACGGAAGCAAGGAAGAGTACGACCGCCTCTGCCAGCAGCTGGTCGACGCAGGTACCTTCAAGAAGCTCAACCCCGCCAAGCGGCCCAACTCGTTCCTCGCGCTGTCTGACCCGAGCGACGTGGCGCGCGTGGAAGACCGCACCTACATCTGCTCCGAGCAGAAGGAAAACGCCGGCCCCACCAACAACTGGATGGCCCCGGCCGAGATGCGCGCGACCCTGCAGCCGCTGTTCGACGGCTGCATGAAGGGCCGCACGATGTACGTCGTGCCCTTCAGCATGGGACCGCTGGGCTCGCCGATCGCCCACATCGGCATCGAGCTTTCCGACTCGCCCTACGTCGCGGTCAACATGCGCATCATGACCCGCATGGGCAAGGCCGTTTACGACGTGCTGGGCGCCGACGGCGAATTCGTGCCCTGCGTGCACACCGTGGGCGCCCCGCTCGAGGCTGGCCAGAAGGACGTGGCCTGGCCTTGCAACAAGACCAAGTACATCGTCCACTATCCCGAGACGCGCGAGATCTGGAGCTATGGCTCCGGCTACGGCGGCAACGCGCTGCTGGGCAAGAAGTGCTTCGCGCTGCGCATCGCCTCCAACATGGGCCGCGACGAAGGCTGGCTGGCCGAGCACATGCTCATCCTGGGCGTGACGAATCCCGAAGGCAAGAAGTACCACGTGGCGGCAGCGTTCCCCAGCGCCTGCGGCAAGACCAACTTCTCGATGCTGGTTCCGCCGGCGGGCTTCGAAGGCTGGAAGGTCACGACGATCGGCGACGACATCGCCTGGATCAAGCCGCAGGCCGACGGCACCCTGCGCGCGATCAACCCGGAGGCCGGCTACTTCGGCGTTGCGCCGGGCACCAACATGCTGACGAACCCCAACTGCATGCGCAGCCTGGACCAGGGTGTGATCTTCACGAACGTCGCACTGACGGACGATGGCGACGTCTGGTGGGAAGGCATGGAGCAGGACGCGCCTGGCAAGGCACTGCCGGCTCACCTGATCGATTGGCAAGGCAAGGACTGGACGCCGCAGATCGCCAAGGAAACCGGCGCGAAGGCGGCCCATCCGAATGCCCGCTTCACGGTCGCCGCGACCAACAACCCCGCGCTCGACGAGGCATGGGATGACCCGAAGGGCGTGACCATCGACGCTTTCATCTTCGGCGGACGCCGCTCGAACACCGTGCCGCTCGTGACCGAGGCCCGCAACTGGGTCGAGGGCGTCTACATGGCGGCGACCATGGGCTCCGAGACGACTGCTGCCGCAGCTGGCCAGCAAGGCGTCGTGCGCCGCGATCCCTTCGCGATGCTGCCCTTCATGGGCTACAACATGAGCGACTATTTCCAGCACTGGCTCGACCTGGGGATGAAGCTCGAGGCGTCAGGCGCCAAGCTCCCGAAAATCTACACGACCAACTGGTTCCGCAAGGGCGCCGACGGCAAGTTCGTCTGGCCCGGCTATGGCGAGAACATGCGCGTTCTTAAGTGGATGATCGATCGCGTCGAAGGCAACAAGACCGAGGGCGTGGAGCACATCACCGGCATCAGCCCGCGCTACGAAGACCTCAACTGGACTGGTTTGAACTTCAGCGCCGAGCAATTCGCCACAGTGACCAGCATCGACAAGGCGGCTTGGCGGGCTGAGCTGAAGCTGCATGCGGAGCTGTTCAAGCAGCTGGAGCACCATCTGCCGAAGGAGCTGCCGGAGACGAAGGCGGCTATCGAGCAACGCCTGGCTGCTTGATAACCACCTGCTTCAAAACAAAAAAGCCCGATGGAGAGTCCATCGGGCTTTTTTTTTATTTTCCGCGGGCTTTCAGTGGAGTAACTCGATTCAGCCAATCTATTGTCCTCAAAGACGCCGGACTGGATACCTGGATGCGCCAGACAGCCTGTCTCGAGACGATCCGATCAAGGCAACATTGAACTGGATTGCTTGGCGGATGGTGTCTTTGAGAGCTGATTGCCGTAGGTGCAGCCAGATAAAGGGTTCGATTCTTCGCAATTGCTAGCACTCGGCACCGATGGATTTAGCCTCTCAGCTAGCCCGAGATATGTTGGAGGAGTTGGTATCTGCGGGAGGTGCCGAAGTGGAGGCGGAGGTTGTGCGCAACCGGTGATGCGCCTGTTCGT